>JBDKFO010000006.1:0-125306 GCA_039798665.1 Bacteroidota bacterium | reverse complement strand
CATATTAGCACTACCGAAGACTTCTCCGACCATTGGATTTGGCATTTGAAAATTCGTGATTCAAATCGACAATTTGATTAATCTCTCATTTATCACTCTCTCATCTCACTCAAATTCAAAAAAAAAATACTAGTGTTCGCTAGTAGTTGTAAGTAAATATTTTTACTTCTCTCTAATATAAATATCAATCGGCACACCCGAAAAATCCCATTGTTCGCGGATTTTGTTTTCGAGGAAACGCTTGTACGGATCTTTCACGTATTGCGGCAAGTTGGCAAAAAACACAAACTGTGGTGTGGGCGTTGGCAACTGCATGCAGTACTTGATCTTTACATATTTTCCTTTCAAGGCCGGCGGCGGATAGCTTTCGATAACCTTGAGCATGAAGTCATTGAACTTAGATGTGGGAATGCGTTGCGAACGGCTTTCGTATACTTTTACGGTGGCTTCTAAAGCCTTCAACAAACGCTGCTTGGTAAGTGCCGACACAAACAAAATAGGCACGTCGGTAAACGGCATCAGCTCTTCGCGTATTTTGGCCTCGTAATCACGGGTGGACATGGTATCTTTTTCGACCAAATCCCATTTGTTTACTAGTATGACAACTCCCTTTCGGTTTTTCTCGGCGAGCCAAAAAATACTTTGGTCTTGTCCTTCAAATCCGCGGGTAGCGTCTATAATTAAGATACACACATCGGCGTGTTCAATGGCACGCACGGAGCGCATCACCGAATAAAATTCTAAGTCTTCTTTTACTTTGGCCTTGCGGCGAATTCCAGCGGTATCAACCAAATTAAATTCAAAGCCAAAACGGTCAAATTTGGTATCAATGGCGTCGCGTGTTGTTCCAGCAATATCGGTGACCATGAATCGATCTTTCCCAATCAAGGCATTGATGAAGCTCGATTTTCCGGCGTTGGGACGTCCTACTACGGCAAAGCGAGGCAAGACAATTTCTTCTGATACTGGTTCTGGTTTTTCGGGAAAAGCATCAATCAAAGCATCTAATAAATCGCCTGTTCCGCTGCCCGAAATACTGGCAAAGGTGTAGTAATCGCCTAAGCCCAAATTATAAAACTCCATGGCGTCTTTCTCGCGCATGGCATTGTCTACTTTATTTACGGCCAACAGCACCGGTTTGGTCACCTTGCGCAACAACTTAGCCACGGTATCATCCATGGGCGTGATGCCCTCTTCTACATCAACCACAAATAAAATCACGTCGGCCTCATCAATAGCCAACTCTACTTGCTTGCGGATTTCGCCCTCAAATACATCGTCAGATCCTTTAATGTAGCCACCGGTATCAATTACCGAGAACTCTTTTCCGTTCCATTCGCTTTTGCCGTAATTACGATCCCGGGTTACTCCCGAAACCGCATCGACAATTGCTTCTCTGCGTTTAATCAACCGGTTAAATAAGGTTGATTTTCCTACATTGGGTCTACCGACTATGGCTACGATATTATTCATGGGTATTCAATTTTTGGCAAAAATACGTTTTTTTGACTGAGGAATAGGAGATTAAAACGAGGGCTTATTGGTTGTAGCCAAAGCGCTTCAATTGGTTGGCATTGCTGCGCCAATTTTTATTCACTTTCACGTACATTTCAATGTGGATTTGTTTGCCGAAGAATTTCTCTAAATCGGCACGGGCTTCGATGCCTACTTTTTTCAAGGCGGCTCCTTTGTGGCCAATGATAATTCCTTTTTGGGTATCGCGTTCCACCATAATGAGGGCGCGGATGCGGATGATGGTCTCGTCTTCCAGGAATTCTTCGGTGGCGATTTCTACCGCATACGGGATCTCTTTGTTGTAATGCAATAAGATTTTCTCGCGGATAATTTCATTCACAAAGAAACGCTCGGGTTTATCGGTCAAGGTGTCTTTTGGGTAATAGGGCGGACAAACCGGCAACAAGTCAATTATGCGATTAAATACTTCTTTGACGTTAAAATTTTGCAAGGCCGATATCGGAAACAATTCGGCGTTGGGCACTTTGGTTTGCCAAAAAGCAACTTGTTCTTCGAGTTGTTCTTGGTTGGAATTGTCAATCTTGTTTAACAACAACAAGACTGGAATTTTGGCGTGGATTATTTTATTGAAAAAGGCTTCGTCTTTGAGTTCTTGCTCGCCTATCTCGACCATGTAGATTAGGATATCTGCATCTTCAAAAGCCGATTTCACGAAATTCATCATCGATTCCTGCATTTCGTAGGCCGGTTTGATGATTCCTGGCGTGTCCGAAAAAATGACTTGAAAATCATCGCCATTCACAAAACCCAAAATACGGTGACGAGTGGTTTGCGCTTTGGAGGTAATAATAGACAACCGCTCGCCAATAAAGGCATTCATCAAGGTTGATTTACCCACGTTGGGATTTCCAATAATATTTACAAAACCTGATTTGTGTTCCATGCTAAAAAAGCGAAATAGTTTTTTATCAAAAAAGCCACTCATTATTACATGGCTTTTATTGGTTATACGAAACTGACTCGAACCTGTGTCCGCCGCGGCGGATATGAGCCCGAGTGCAAAAAAATATAAATTATAAATAAAAAGCCACTCATTGCTGAATGGCTTTTCTTAGTAGCGGGAACAGGACTCGAACCTGTGACCTTCGGGTTATGAGCCCGACGAGCTGCCTACTGCTCTATCCCGCGCTGTTTCGAGTGCAAATATACAACCAATATTGACACCTACAAGTTAATTAGCAAAAAATAAAATTTTAGCTAGTGCACTGACTGTAAATTAATTAAAGGAGAACTCGGCCACAACAGGAATATGATCGGATATTTTTTTGGCCAATGTCAAGTTTTCGAACTGGGTGTAAAAAGGAATTACAAATGATTTTAGGCGTTTTACTTTGCGAGTAGCATAAAAAATATTGTCATATTCGGAGGCCAAGCAGTTGCCGTTTTTACAGCTGCGTTTCAAAGATGTTTTTTGGTTTACGAACGCCGATTGGTAGTTCATTTTTCGGAAATTATTGAACACATTATTGGATTGCGGACAATTAAAATCGCCTAAGAAAATGATATTCAAATCGGGATATTCTTTTGTGACTTGGGCCAAGAGTTTAATTTCACGCTCGGGCTGCTTGGTTTTGGGCACAGCATGAAAGGAAGCCAGTGTGAATTGTTTGCCTTGCTGTTCGAAGGTTGCCATATAGGGTTCGCGTTCTATTTGCTGTGCATACTGCTTTTCTAACCAGGCCTTACCGATTAATTTTACCCGACTGGGTTTCCATAAAAAGGCATAGCGCTCGGTGGTTCCGCCAGTCGTTTGTGTAGGATCGCTGATGCAGTAGTCCCATTTGGCCCCTTTTCGGTTTAAGGCATCGGCCAATCGTGCAACCGCTTGTGCACCACCGTTGCCTGCCACCACTTCTTGTATGGCCAACACATCATAGGATTTTACTGTTGAAGCAATAAACTCAATTGTAGCAGCTGATTTGGATTTGCCCAAATTTTGAATATTCCACGAGAGCACTGACACTTGGGCCTGTGCCAAAAACGGGACAATGAAAAGTAGAAAAATAAATTTGTAACGCATAAAACACCTTTTAGGTTTCTCAATAGTACAAAAAAAACCACCAACTTTCGTTGGTGGCAAACCATTTATTTAAACCAATTTATTTATAAAAAACTAATCTTCGTTTGCTAATGCCGATGTTCTATCTTCAACCGGAAGCACTACGGCCAATCCTGATTCGTTTACCATCGTCATGTTTAGGGTGTCCAACTGCGCCAAGTTTCTTGAAACGGCTCCACTAAAGTTGTTGTATGAAATGTTCATTTCTTTTAATTTCGGTAAACGCTCTAAATCAAAAGGAACTTGTCCATCCATATTATTTTCAAATAAACTTAAGTTCTCCAACGATGACATGTTGGCCACTTCTTTACTTAATTTACCGGTTAACTTGTTACTGTTTAACAACAATACACGCAACGATTTTAAGTCATAAACCGAAGTTGGAATGGTACCAGAAAGTTCATTGTTGAACAAAGACAATATTTTTAATTGTTTTAGATTTCCAATTTGCGCTGGGATTGTTCCTGTCAATTCGTTCATGAACAATTCTACAGATTGCAGATTGGTTAAATCACCCAATTGTGATGGAATAGTTCCAGACAATTTGTTGAAACTTAAATTCAAATATTTTAACTCTTTCAAATTAGAAATAGAAGCAGGAATAACGCCTGAAATCTCATTTCTAAATAAATTTAGTTTTTGCAAATTTGATAAATCTGTAACTGCTGCTGGCAACTCTCCTACCAAATGATTATTGGATAGATCTAAACTTACAACTTTATCATTTTTGAGTACTACCCCAAACCATGAATTTACTGGAGCATTTAAATCCCAGGTGTGTGTCCATTGTGTTCCGTTGGTTGAGTGGTACAATTTTACTAATGCTTCTTTTTCTTTGGGGGAAACGGCAGCAAAAAGACTAGCCGATGCAACTAAAGCAATAAATAAGGTAATTTTATTTTTCATGAGTAGGTTAATTTGGGTTTGTTTTTTACACTTGGTTGTTGGGGACAACACAACTGCTTTGTTTTTTATTACGGGGTAAAAGTATATGCATCATCGATTATGAGCAAATTAAATCGATGAAATGCATTTTTTTATATTTTTTTACTATATTTTTCTTACAATTATTAATTATCTATTGTTGATATAGTCCATTTATCGATCTAGAAAAATTTCAAAATCATCCAAAAAAACTATATTTGGGTTATTAACCTTATCAAAAAATAATATGGACATTAATTTTTTAGCCCTGCTCACCGCAGCATTTTCATCACTTATTGTTGGTTTTATTTGGTATAATCCTAAAGTATTTGGTACTATTTGGATGAAAGAGGCCGGTCTAAACTATGCCGACTTAAAAGCAAGTAATATGGCAAAAACACTAGGAGTATCTTTTATATATGCTTTTTTTGTTGCCTTTATTATACAAATGTTAACCATACATCAGTTTGGTGCAATTGGAATGGTTGGTGGAGATCCTACCATAGCAAAAGCGTCCTATAGTGAATTCATGGCCGATTATGGCAATGCATTTCGCACTTTCAGACACGGTGCATTGCATGGCTTTATGACTGGATTATTTTTTGCATTACCGGTTATTGGAACCGGCGCATTATATGAACAACGCAGTTTTAAATATGTACTAATTGCCGGTGGATATTGGGTAATTAGCTGCATGATAATGGGCGGTATTATTTGTGGTTGGCCATTGAATTAAAGTATATTTGCCGAAAAAAAATTGACAACAGCAATCGGGATTAAACTTTATCGCCACACCTCTGAGCTTCCAAATAACTGGGATGCGTTGGCTGGTACAAATGTTTTCCTGAGTAAATCGTATTTAGAAATAACCAAAAAATCAGCACCTAGCAATATGTGCTGTTTTTTTATGGGGTTTTATGCGGATGATAAACTAATCGGTATCGCAATTGCCCAATACCTCGATTTACTAAAACTGAGTTCGTTTGGCGAACGCGATCAATGTGTAAAAACCTGGCTGCGCAATTTTGCATTTCGCAACTTGGCTTCCAATGTACTGATCCTAGGAAATAATATGCTCACCGGAGAAAATGGTTGGGCTTTTGACGCGAGTATTCCGGCTATTGAACAGTTTAAACTGCTTAACGACGGCTTGAACGCCTTGGTGCAAACCTTAAAAACGGAAGGAATTGGCATTCATATACAAATCGCAAAAGATTTTTACCATACAGATTTCAATCGCGAATCGGCACAACAGTTTACTTCGTTCTACCAGTTTTACATCCAACCCAACATGGTTTTTTCTATTTCGCAAAACTGGAATAATGAAACCGATTATGTGAATGCGTTACAAAAAAAATACCGGGATCAGTGGAAACGTGCCCGTAAAAAAGCAGAACACATTAGCCGAAGAGCGATGCAATTGGCTGAAATTCAAGCACACGAACAAACACTTCACGAATTGTATTTTACTGTCGCAAAAAATGCGCCTTTCAACACCTTTTTCTTAAATGCGAATCATTTTGCTGATTTAAAAGAAAATCTGGGGGATGCTTTTTGCTTGTACGGCTATTTTGAACAGGAAAAATTAGTAGGCTTTTGTACGCTCATTAAAAACGGAGAAGACATTGATACCTATTTTTTAGGCTACAATGACGAAGTACAAAAACGCAGCATGTTGTATCTGAACATGCTCTATGATATGTTGGCATTTTCTATTCAAACAAAAGCGAAGAAACTCATTTTGGCTCGAACTGCCCTGGAAATAAAAAGTTCAATTGGGGCAAAAGCCATTCCTATGTTTGGGTACATCAAACACCGTAATCCTCTCCTAAATTACTTTATGAAGCGTATATTCTTGTATATGCAACCGGAAATAAAATGGCAGGAACGCCATCCGTTTAAATAATTAATGGGCCGCCTCAATCTCAGACTGCACTACCTCCCACTCGTCTAGCAACAAATCCAACTCTTTTTTCTTTTTGTTGTAGGCCATAAAAAACGAAGCGTCTTCAATGTGTTTGTCGTAATTGGAAGCCAGTGCTTTGTCGTCGTGTTGAATATCGATTTCCAATTGTTTGATCTGGCTTTCAATTTTGCTTAGTCGGTTTTGCAGCGCTTTGCCTTTCTTTTGATCTTCATACGAAAGCTTGGCATTAGTCTGCGGCTGGGCTTTTTGTACGGCATCCTTTTTTTCTACTTCACGCATGTTTTCAAGGTTGCGTTGTTCTAAGAAGAAATTGACGTCGCCCAAATATTCCTTGATCTTTTGGTCTTTAAATTCATACACAATATTAGACATGCCTTGCAAGAAATCACGGTCGTGGGAAACTAACAACAAGGTGCCTTCAAACTTTTGCAAAGCTGCTTTGAGTACATTTTTGGATTTGATATCCAAGTGATTAGTTGGCTCATCCATCACCAACACGTTGATGGGTTGCAACAACAATTTACACAAAGCCAAACGGTTGCGTTCGCCTCCCGAAAGCACTTTTACTTTTTTCTCTACATCATCCCCACGAAACAAAAACGAACCCAACATGTCGCGCACTTTGGAACGATTGGTATCGGTTGCGGCATCTTCCATGGTTTGCAATAGCGTGATTTCGCCATCCAAATACTCGGCCTGGTTTTGAGCAAAGTAACCCAACTGCACATTGTGGCCCAATTTGATATTTCCTTGAAACTCAAATTCGTGCACGATGGCTTTGATAAACGTAGATTTACCTTGGCCATTTTGTCCCACAAAGGCAATCTTGCTTCCACGTTCAACCAAGAGATTAATATCCTTTAATATGACTTTATCGCCGTAGGCTTTGGTTACATCTTCGGCTTCTATTACCACTTTACCCGGTACTTTTGACACAGGAAACGAGATGTTCATCACCGAATTATCGTCTTCGTCAACCTCGATTCGCTCAACTTTGTCTAACTTTTTAATCAAGGACTGCGCCATGGAAGCCTTTGAGGCTTTGGCTCTAAATTTCTCGATGAGTTTTTCAGTCTCTTCTATTTTCTTTTGCTGATTTTTTTGCGTGGCCAATTGTTTCTCGCGAATCTCGTGTCGCAACTCTAAATATTGGGAATACGGCTTATTAAAATCATAGGCTTTACCCAATGAAATTTCGATGGTTCTATTGGTCACATTATCCAAGAACATTTTATCGTGTGATACAATCACTACTACTCCCGGGTAATTGCGCAAAAAACTTTCCAACCATATGATACTTTCAATATCCAAGTGGTTGGTGGGTTCATCCAATAAAAGGATGTCGTTGGCTTGTAACAATAATTTAGCCAATTCGATACGCATACGCCATCCTCCAGAAAAGGTTTCGGTGAGGTTGTTAAATACTTCGCGTTTGAATCCTAAACCGAGTAATATTTTTTCGGTATCGCCCACATAATTGTATCCGCCTAAGAGCTCAAATCGGTGGGTGTAATCGGAAAGATCTTCAATAATTTGAGAATACTCGGCACTTTCGTAATCGGTGCGCGTTACCAACAAATGGTTGATTTCTTCTAATTTTCGCTCTACTTCTTTAATATCCGTAAAGGCTTGATAGGCTTCTTCCAACACAGTACGGCCTTGTTCGAAATCAATATCTTGACGAAGGAATCCGATACGCACCTCTTTTTCAGTAGCGATACTACCTGAATCGGGAAGTATGTCGCGTGCCAAAATTTTTAACATGGTAGACTTCCCTGCTCCATTTTTTCCTACAAGACCCACTCGATCGCCGGCGCCCATTCTAAAGGTTACCTCTTCAAATAAATACGTTCCTCCAAAAGAAACCGACAAATTGTGGATATTGAGCATAATTGTGACAAATGTTACGAAGGGATGATACTGAAAAAAGTACCTTTGTTAAAAATTTTTGCAAATGTTAAAAAAAGGATCCAAAGTAAATAGCATTTTAACAGGAAGTTGTCCGAAATGTCAAAATGAAAACATGTATGTAGATTCCAATCCGTATCATATAGGAAACGTGCTGAAAATGCATGAAAATTGCAGTCACTGTGGATTAAAATACCAAATTGAACCCTCCTTTTTTTATGGGGCGATGTATGTGAGTTATGCGGTTAATGTGGCTTTGGGTGTTGCGGCTTTTATTATTGCACACGTTTTCATAAAACTGAACTTAAAAGAATCTTTTGCAGCGATAATTGGCTCATTAATTGTGTTTTATCCTCTTGTTTTACGTGTTTCCAGAAACATTTACATCAACATGTTTGTTTCCTACGACCCTACTACAAAAAAATAAATCATTTCTTTTTGGTATATCGGCGCAAGTCTATTTCCTTGGGCAGCGGACTAGCATATTCAATATGATTGAATAACAATTTAGCCAAATATGGCCCTAAAAGCACACCTCTGGTCCCTAAGCCGTTTAAAAGATGCAATCGACTTTCTGTTTCGTGTGTGCCCAAAAGTGGCTTACGGTCTTTAACAGTAGGTCGAATACCTGCAAAATGATCGACTACTTTAAAATCACATTGCAAGACTTCTTTGAGTTTTAATACTAATTCTGTTTTCCCATCTTCTGTTGGAGTAGCCGTTTTATCAGACCAATTGTAGGTGGCTCCTACTTTAAACAAGCCGTCCCCTAAAGGCAAAATAAAAACGGCTGAATTAATGATCTTATCCAATTGGAGATCGGGTGCAAGGATGAGCAACAATTCCCCTTTTACACCATCAAGAGGCAATTGATTAAACCACGGATTTGCATGCATCGCAAAGCCTTCGGCAAAAACAAGATGTTGGGCTTCAATTCCTTGATAGGAAATAGAGTGTGATTTAATTTGCAAATCAGCATGTATGAATTCCTTATGTAAAAAATAGTTATGCTGAATTAAATAGTGCTGATAGCGCTCAACTAAATGGGCTACATCAACATAGCCTGTTTGCAACACTTCTCCAAAATGAAAGGGTGAATCCAATCCTGTGTAATCAGCATTGTGGATGGAAGTGGATAGATAGTTTGATAGAATTGGTTTATCTGCTGCTACAAACCAATTGTTTTGTTCCTCTACAGAAGTGAATTTACGCAGTACAGGCAATTTGAAATCCAATTGAACTCCCAAACGCTGCTCTATCGAGGTGTAAAAAGGGGTTAGCATTTCGAGTTGAGCCTCGGCTTCCCAAACAACTGTAAATCGTTTCAATACAACCGGGTTATACAAACCACCGGATACTCGGGAAGAATTTGTTAGTGGAGCATCGATTACCAAAAATGACTTTTGATTTTGCAAAAGTGTTTCGGCAAAAGCAATCCCGGCTAAACCAGATCCGACTATAAGATAATCTACCATAGGAAATAAAAAACTCCTACCAAATTGATAGGAGTTAATTGATAATTAAAATGGAAAACGATTAGTAGTTCCACATATCTTGTTCAAAATCACGGATTTTATCTTTCACGCGTTCTGATTCGATTAATTGCATTTGAGAATTTTCTCTCATGTATTCAGCAATTTCACGGTCACCATATACATTTTCTTCTTTGTATATCTCACCATTGAAACGTCTTGAGTTTAATAAATCATCAAACGTTACAGGCATCGCTGAATTTCGGTTATTGAAGGCCTTGGCATCGTGCAAAATTTCTCGAACTGCTGGGAAATAAACCCAAAATAATTCAATAAAATCCTGGCTATCAGCACCAATTTCTTTAGCCTCAGGAGAAACAGGACAAATTCCAATCAAACGGTATTTTAATTCACTTTGGCGTTTGTCAAAATACCAAAAACCTTTAATCTTATAGTCCGCTACGTCAATAGCACCTAATTCTTTTTTATTGATGTATTGTGGGTCTAATACTTTTATAGCAGGAATTACTGTAGCAGGAGTAACAGATAAAACATTGCCTTTTTTATCTTTTTTAACTACTTCAGGAATAGTTCTAGATTTATAATCATCCGGATAATTATTAATTTCCTCTTTACCAGCATTTGTAGTATCAATAAAAGTAAAAGAACTTTCCATATCTTTAAAAGTCTTCTTCGTATTGAAATAACTATCCGTGTATACTTCAGTTATTTTACCAGACTTAATTCCTTTCAATAATACATCAAACAATGATCTTCTGTCTTTACCAATATTTGTTGTATCAATAGGGTAATACAAAGGGAAGTTAATACGCTCATCTAAATCGATGGTTTCCCATGTTGTTTTTCCCATTAACACATCACGATCATGTACATACCCATAAGGTAATGGTTTGTCATTATCAGAATTGAGTTGAGCAGGTGTTTTTTTACCTATTTCTGAAGGAACTTTTGCATTTAACAAATTGGATTGTGCCATAGCAACACTTCCGCAGAAAAACAAACTGGCAATTATTACATTTTTTATCATTGTCTTATAATTATAAGTTATTTAAGTAGGTAGGTTAACTTAAATTATTGTATTTCATAAATAACCGGAGCTGTTCTTGATAACAAAATATCAGATCCTTCTAATTTAGTTTTGATATCAGAGATAGTCACTTGATCACCTCTTCCAGCTTTTGCTAATGCAGCTTTACATTGTGCATTTACACGATCACCAGAAACTACAACTGTAGCTTGGCCAGCAACTTTTAAACTAAACCCTGTTACACGTAATTTCACTTCAAAATCGAAATCCAACATTTTAGCTGAAATCTGAGAAACTTCTAAACGTGATTTAGCTCCTTTTACTACCCCATATTCTCCACCAATACATCCAGTTGGAGCAGGAATACTTTTGATACGGAAAACTTTTTTGTCTGAAACTTTAGAGTCATCTGGCAAAGTACCTGTAACATTAATGGCAACTTCAGTTCCTGAACCAGGGTTCATTTTATAAGAACCTGGTTTCCCATTTGAACTTAAACCTGGTGCAGAAGCAGAAACTTTGTCTGCAGAAATACCAGCAAAAGATATTGTCATAGGATTGGTAACTCCACGGTATACTACATTCATTTTGTCCGCTGAAATAGTAGCAGAATTTGGTTTAGGAACTACCACATAGTTTCCTTTGATAGGTAAACTGATAACTTTTCCGTTTTCATCAAAGTTAAATGAACCTGTGATTTCATGCTCTCCTACATTTCCAGCTCCGAAAGAAAACTCAGCTTGACCAGCAGTAGCTTTAACAGACTGACCGTTAACGATAACCGATTTTGCAACTAAGTTCGGGTCAAATTTTCCTAAGATAATTTTTCCTTTAACTGCTTCTCCTTGGAAGAAAGCTGTTTTTTCAGGAACTACAATTGGTTGATAAGCAGTTAACGATGCAGCAGCAACAAGATCAGATTGGAACATACCGTTAATGATGTCGCTTTCTGTTGTTTTGATATCGGCTTGCAATTGAGACAATTTAGTAATGGTTGCAATCAAAGGGAATCCTTTGTAATTGTACTCCATCCACTCAATTTTCTTGTTTTCTGTTTTAGAAAAAACGGGAGCAGTAGAAAAACGGTTTTGAATTTTTTTCAATTCCACTTCTGCAATAGAACTTCCGCCAACTTCTTTGATTTTAGTTACAAAACTAGCGATTTTGTCCAAAAATTCTTTTCCTTTTTTAGAAGGCTTATCTCCTTCAAACCATTTTTCATCCACCATATCACCTTTGTCCATGGCTTCAAATGGTAAATTACCATTTTCGTCTTTCTTCAAATCTTTGGTGAAATCTGCTTTCGCTGCTTCGATATAATCATTGAATTCTTTAGAAATTGCTCTGATTTTCTCTACTTTTTCTTTCTTTTCACCGTATTGTTTTGGCTGATCTAATGCTTTTTGAGACAATTGCTGGAATGACGATTCATTTCTAGCATCAGTTATTACATTCGATTCAACAATTTTATTATTCAAAATACCAAAAGCAGATAATACTTCTTTTGACATATTTAATGCTAACATGGCGATGAAAACCAAATACATCAGGTTAATCATCTTCTGTCTAGGGGTCAATTTTCCTCCTGCCATTTTATCTTATTAATTAAGTTTATATATTAAAAATGTAGGAAGATACTAGTTCCCTTTGTTGCTCATAGCAGATAACATTCCTCCATAAACATTGTTCAACGAAGACAAGTTTGAAGTTAATGATTGCATTTGATCTTTTAATTTCAAGTTGTTTTCAGCAACTTCATCATTGATTTGTGCATTTCTTGAAGCACTTTCCAATTGAACTTTATATAAACTATTCAACGATTCCATTTGCGTAGCTGCCAATGTTAATTCTTCGCTGTATTTTTTAGTTGAAGCAATTGAATCTACAGTTGGAGCAATTCCTTTTGCAGCTGATTCAAAGTTTTTAATGCTGTTTCCTAAGCTAGCCATCAATTCACCATCGATTTTGGCTTCTTTTAACATCGCATCTAATTTTTGTGACAATAAACCATTGGCGTCTTGTGCATCTTCTGATTTACCAGCTTTCTTTTTGGCTTCACCACCAGCTAATTCTGGGTATACTAAAGTCCAATCTAATTCTGTATCTACTGGATCAAAAGCAGAAAGTCCAAAAATGAATGCCTCAGTTCCTAGTCCTATAATCAACATGGCGCTCGCTCCTGGCCAGTGCATTAATTTGAAAAGCGCTCCTACAATTACTACTGCCGCTCCCATACCGTAAGCGAAATTCATTACTTTTTTGCTTAAAAATGCCATAATAAAAAAATTTAGTTAAGTTAAGTTAATATAATAGTTGGTTAAATTATTTTTTTGCGTTTCCGGTTACCGAAGTTCCCATGTAATCTTGTACTGTTCTGAATCCGATATAACTTCTTGATGTATCAGCGTATTCGAAATCACGTGTACTCACTTGCAAGAAATAAGCAACATCTTTCCAAGATCCACCACGTACAACTTTGCGCATGTTTTTCAAATCGGGTACATTTGGATTCATGGTTGATACGTATTCATATGCTCCAGCATCGTATGAAGTGTCTGTCCATTCAGAAACGTTTCCAGCCATATTATACAAATTGTATCCATTTGGCTCATATGATTTCGCTTCTACAGTATACAGCGCTTGATCAGCTGCATAATCTCCGCGATTTGGTTTGAAGTTAGCCAAGAAACAACCTCTGTCATTTTTGGTATATGGTCCACCCCAAGGATATGTACCTGATTGAAGACCACCACGTGCTGAGTATTCCCACTCTGCTTCGGTTGGTAAACGGAATGAATTGATTAAATCTCTACCGTTTTTCTTAGATTTGATGTAAGCGTTTTTCTTTAATGTTCTCCAAGCACAAAATGCTTTAGCTTGATGCCAATTCACTCCCACTACTGGATATTCTGAATAGGCTTGGTGCCATAAATAATCATTGTGCATTGGGTCATTGTATGAATAAGCGAAATCTTTAATCCATACAGTTGTGTCTGGATAAACTGGACGCGTTTCTGTACGAATAAAATCTTTACGTTTTCCAGCTTTTGCTTTGGCAGCAGCTTGAATATCCATCCAAGAGTATCTGAATTTTAATTTGCTCACATCGATTGTACGCAATCCATTGTAGGCTTCAGCCATTGGGATGTACATCGAATCCATTACTTCTGTGTAGTATTCGTCTGGATATTTAGACGTGTCTTTGATGAGTTTTACTTTTCTATTTAATTTTCTACCTGCATACGGATCTTCTTCAGTACCTACACTATAGTAGTTTTCATACATGTATTTATCGTAGGCGGTCATTTTAGCTGGATCAGTATCGTTGAATTTAAAATCATCTATACTTCCACCTTTTCCACCTTTACCACCTTTGGCCGCTTTTGCACCGCCAGCAGCAGTACCTCCTGCAGCAGGAGCTCCTCCACCCAACTCATCAGCCAAAATGGCCAAACGAACGCGGATTGTTGAATCTTTTACCCATTCTACAAATTCACGGTATTCGCTATTGGTAATTTCAGTTTCATCCATATAAAAAGAACGAACAGTAACCGTTTTGGTAGGTGCGTCTTGAATATTGGCCAAATCATCATCAGATTTACCCATAATAAAAGCTCCACCTGGAATCAATGACATACCAAGTGGTTTTTCTGGATACCATTTTTTTCCTTTAACTCCTACTAATTCTCCTTTGTCACTCGATCCACCGCAGCCTACTAAAAGCGCTGAAAATACTGTAAAAACAATGAATTTCTTCATATAAATTTGGGTTATGTGTTTATTCAATTTTTGAGGCCGTAAACCTATTTATTATTTTTTTAAAAAACAATTAAAACCTAGAAATTTATTTTAGAAAGCAAAAATAAAAACCCAGTTGAATTTTCAAAGTAAAAACATCGTTAAAATGCGCTTAACATCGACAAAATGCTATTTTTTGTTTTTTTGTAAGAATATTATTTCTTTTATATCAGGCATACTAAATCATATTCTTACGTTGCGCCTTCCACCATCGCTCGGGTATTTCATTCCCACAAGCCGCCAAATATTCATCATGCGAACATGGTAACAACGTGCTTTTTTTTAGTTTAGTATTAGTTGTACTCAAATACGGAATCTCTATCCACCAGCGCTCTGTTTTATTGCTTTTGTAAAAAACCAATTCTTCACCATCTAGAGGCACGATGTATTTAATGTAATTTTCTTTACTGCCAAACGGATATTCATTAGAACGGTGTTGTACTCCTTCTATAAAATACCAACAAATTTGAGCCATTAGCACTGCTTCCTGGCTTGCACCATTTTGATTAAACACACCAAAAGCACTCACTTTGTCACTAATTCCGGCATAACGTGCCAAGGCACAAATTTCTTTTCCGCTAAATCCGTTGGGCGTAAACACAGAGAAATTACCCGAATCAGCTGATTTTACCGCGTTCAAATCCAAACTCACACAATCAGCATCTCTGAAAACAGGCTCTGCCAAGACAATATTTGTTGAAATATCTCCCAATCGATAGGCATCAAAAAACAACTTCTCAACCAAATCAATTTCTTCTTGCGAATTGTAATAGGTTTGGTAGCCAATGTTGCTGAAATTGAATAAATTATTGGGTTCATCAATGATAATTTTGGTCAAATACGAATCAGCCGAAAGCAGATCTCTTTCTTTGCCAAAATCAAATTTGCTATCAATAGCAACCAAATTCACCATTTGTTCCAAGCCATCATAGGCCCGATACAACGGATAGGTTAAATCTTGCGATCCACCAATAATTAAGGGGATGCAATTATTCTTAAGTAGCGATTTGGCCAATTGCTGTAAAGCAAAATAGGTATCCTCAATGGTTTCTCCCGATTTGATATCACCCAAATCAGCTATAGTCAAGTTCCAATTTCCGGGAAACAAACCATACAAGGCTTTGCGCATTTCATTCAAATCATAGTCAACCGCGTGTTTGCTGCCGCGCGTCTCATTCACGCCAATGAGCGCTACTCTAACCTGATCGATTGCCGGAAAATCATAGGGGGTGTGTAAGACGAGCTTTGACCCCAAATGTTGTGGAGACAAATGTGCTACATAGTCCAATACTATTGGCGAAACTGGGGTTAAAAAAGTATAGTCCACCTTAGCTTTTCTTTGGAGTTGATTTTTTAGCTACTGCTTTTTTGGCCGGAGCTTTCTTGGCTGCTGTTTTTTTGGCAGGCGTCTTTTTGGCTGGCGTTTTTTTAGCAATAATTTCTTCTACTTGTGCCAAAGTAAGATTGGCCGCATCTACATCTTTACTCAATTCGATTTTGAGTTTTCCTTTCAAGATAACCGATCTACCCCAACGGGCTTTTTCAACTACTATTCCTTCGTCTTTCCAGTGATGCAACACCTTGTCAACCTCTTTTTGCAGTTTCTCTTCGATTAATTGATTGATGTCAGCCTGTGTCAAGTGATCAAAATTGTATTTTTTATTCACATTGATAAACATGCCGTTCCATTTGATAAAGGGACCAAATCGGCCCACTCCTTTTTGAACGGGTTCATTTTGGTACATGCCAATTGGCGCATCGGCTTTGGCTTTCTCGTCTATAATTTCTTGGGCTCTTTCTAAGGTAACATTCATCGGGTCTTCTCCGCGTGGTAACGAGATAAATTGTGTCCCAAATTTTACATAAGGTCCAAAACGACCGTTATTCACTTCGATCACTTCACCTTTGTATTCGCCTAAATTCTTGGGTAATAAAAACAACTGCAAGGCTTCTTCCAAACTAATGGTACCAATGTTTTGATCATTCATCAAACTGGCAAATTTCTTGTCCTCGGCTTCGGCATCGCCAATTTGTACCATCGGACCAAATTTACCCAAACGTACACTCACGGGTCTGCCCGAAACAGGATCAACACCCAAGATACGTTCGCCGCTTTCGCGTTCGGCATTGGCTTCAACATCTTGTACATTCGGATGGAATTTATCGTAAAACTCCTGCATCATCTTGGCCCAATTTACATTGCCCTCGGCGATTTCGTCAAAGTCCTGCTCTACCTTCGCAGTAAAATGATAATCAAGTATGCTGCCAAAGTTTTTTACCAAAAAATCGGTCACGATGGTTCCGATGTCGGTGGGCACCAATTTGCCTTTATCTGAGCCCGTATTTTCTTTGAGCAATTGCTCCTGAATGGCACTGGCTTGCAAAGTCAATTGAGTATACTTGCGTTCGTGTCCTTCTAAGTTTCCTTTTTCTACATAATTTCTACTCATAATGGTAGAAATAGTTGGCGCATAGGTTGACGGTCGGCCGATGCCTAATTCTTCCAATTTCTTCACCAAAGAGGCCTCGGTATAACGCGCCGCTGCTCTGGTGTAGCGTTCGGTTGCCGTGATGTAATTTTGCGCTAGAGATTCGTTTACTTTCAAGGCAGGCAACATCCCTTCTTGTTCTTCATCATCATCGTCGTTGCCTTCTAAGTATACTTTTAAAAATCCTTCAAAAAGCAATACTTCTCCCGATGCTGTAAATAATTCCGCGTGATTGGACGCCGCAATTTTAACCTGAGTACGTTCCAATTCGGCTTCACTCATTTGTGAGGCCAAGGTGCGTTTCCAAATCAAATCATACAAGCGCGCTTGATCGCGATCTACATTTACCGTATGACGCGACATGTCGGTGGGGCGAATGGCCTCGTGTGCTTCTTGTGCCCCTTTGCTTCTATTGGCAAAACTTCTGGGTTTGCTAAATTCTTTTCCGTACGAGCGGATAATTTCGGCCTGTGCGGCATCAGAAGCCTCTTTGGAGAGATTCACACTGTCCGTTCTCATATAGGTAATCAATCCCGCCTCATATAAGCGTTGTGCCAATTGCATGGTGATGCCTACAGGCAAATACAATTTACGGGCCGCCTCTTGTTGCAAGGTCGACGTAGTAAAGGGCGCAGCGGGTGATTTTTTGGCCGGCTTGGTTTCTAAATCACTAACTGTATACGTAGAATTTATATTTTTTTGTAAAAAATCGGTGGCTTCCGCTTTGGTGTTGAAGTTTTTGGCCAATTTGGCTTTCAGTGTTTTTCCGTTTGCTGTGCCGAATTCGCCCACAACGCTATACGAGGCTACGGGTTTGAATTCTTGGATTTCGCGTTCACGCTCTACAATAAGCCGTACTGAAACCGATTGCACACGACCTGCTGATAAGCCTCCTTTTACTTTACGCCACAATACGGGCGATAACTCGTAACCCACTAGACGATCTAAGACGCGTCGGGCTTGTTGGGCATTGACCAAATTGTAATCAATTTCACGGGGATTGTCAATAGCTTTTAAAATGGCTGTTTTGGTAATCTCATGAAAAACGATACGTTTGGTTTTGGCTTTGTCTAATTTTAATTCTTCGGCCAAGTGCCACGAAATGGCTTCTCCCTCGCGGTCCTCATCGGAAGCCAACCAAACCATTTCGGCGTTTTTGGCTAAGGATTTGAGTTTGCTGACCAAGGCTTTTTTGTCGGCCGACACTTCGTATTTGGGTTTAAATCCATTGAGCACGTCAACCCCAATTTCTTTGGAAGGCAAATCGGCAATATGGCCATAGCTAGACTCCACTTGGAAGTCGCTACCTAGAAATTTCTCGATTGTTTTTGCCTTAGCAGGCGACTCCACTATCACTAAATTCTTTGCCATCTTTGGATTTGTTTGAGCCGCAAAAGTAGTAGTTTTTTTCAAACAGCAATTCCAAGCCAAAAAAATAGGCCCCTCTACTCCTATTTATATTATTTCCCAATAACCAAATTCTCCTTGGTCAAATTTGAGCTGTCGAATAACTGACAACTTGTCAGAATTGCATGAATTGCATTATATTTGCCTCCGGTTTGAACGACGTTTACAACACCCATGGATAAAACAATAGAAGAACACAAACAAGGAACACAATTTGTGTTGCCTGCCAAAGCGCACAATACCAAAAAACTATACATCGAAAGTTACGGCTGTGCCATGAATTTTTCGGATAGTGAAATCGTGGCCTCGATTTTATCCGAGAATGGATACAACACCACCGAACGCATGGAAGAAGCCGATTTGGTTTTGGTGAACACCTGCTCCATTCGCGACAAGGCCGAACAAACCGTGCGCAAGCGTTTGGAAAAATACAACGCCGTAAAACGCACCGTCAATCCCGGCATGAAAGTGGGCGTATTGGGCTGCATGGCTGAGCGATTAAAAAATCAATTTTTAGAAGAAGAAAAAATAGTAGATCTAGTGGTAGGTCCTGATGCTTACAAAGATTTACCCAATTTATTGCAAGAAGTTGAAGACGGCAGAGACGCGATCAACGTGGTGCTTTCGAAAGAAGAAACCTACGGCGACATTTCCCCGGTGCGATTACACACCAATGGCGTTTCGGCTTTTGTGTCGATTACACGAGGCTGCGATAACATGTGTACGTTTTGCGTGGTACCGTTTACCCGAGGACGTGAACGCAGCAGAGAACCGCAAAGTATCTTGGCCGAGATCAAGCAACTTTGGGAAACCAGTTACAAAGAAATTACCCTTTTGGGACAAAACGTAGACAGTTATTTGTGGTACGGCGGCGGTTTGAAAAAAGATTTTGACAAAGCCAGCGACATGCAAAAAGCAACGGCAGTTACGTTTGATCAATTGCTCGAAATGGTAGCGATTACTTTCCCCAAGATGCGCATTCGATTCTCGACCTCCAATCCGCAAGACATGCACGAACCGGTTTTACACGTTATTGCAAAATATGCGAATGTATGCAAACACATTCACCTGCCTGTTCAATCGGGGAGCGATCGCATTTTAAAAGAGATGAATCGTTTACACACGCGTGAGGAATACTTGGCCTTGATTGCCAAAATTTACCAAATTATTCCCGAATGCAGCATCACCCAAGACATGATTGCCGGTTTCCCGACTGAAACCGAAGCCGATCACCAAGATACCTTGGCACTCATGGAAGAAGTGAAATACAGTTTTGGCTACATGTACGCCTATTCAGAACGACCTGGCACCTTGGCTGGACGAAAAATGGAAGACGACGTGCCTGAAGAAACCAAATTGCGACGCTTGCAAGAAATTGTCGATTTGCAACGCACACACAGCGCCTTTAGAACCCAAGAGTTTGTAGGTAAAACAGTAGAAGTGTTGATCGAAAAAGAATCCAAAAAATCAACTGCCGATTGGGCCGGACGCAACTCACAAAATTTGGTAGTTGTTTTCCCTAAAGAATCATACCGAGTTGGCGAGTTTGTAAACGTACAAATCACCCACTGCACCAGCGGAACCCTTATAGGGAAAGCAGTTGATTATTCCTCAATGAATTAAACATACGGATTATGGAAAGTGTTCAAGCCATCAAGCAACGATTTGAAATTATTGGAAACGATCCCAAACTCAATCGTGCCATAGAAAAAGCAATTCAAGTGGCACCCACCGACATCAGCGTATTAGTCGCCGGTGAAAGTGGCGTGGGAAAAGAAAATATTCCGAAGATCATCCATTCGCTTTCGCACCGCAAACACGGCAAATACATCGCGGTAAACTGCGGAGCCATTCCCGAAGGTACGATTGATAGCGAATTATTTGGCCACGAAAAAGGATCGTTTACCGGTGCCACCAATACCCGAGAAGGCTATTTTGAAGTAGCCAGCGGCGGAACCATTTTCTTAGACGAAGTAGGCGAATTGCCGCTTACTACCCAAGTGCGTTTGTTGCGTGTATTGGAAAATGGCGAATTCATCAAGGTAGGATCTTCGCAAGTACAAAAAACCAATGTGCGCATTGTGGCGGCCACCAACGTGAATTTGCTCGACGCCATCGCCAAAGGAAAATTTAGAGAAGATTTGTACTACCGATTGAGTACCGTCGAGATTTTGTTGCCCCCCTTGCGCGAACGCAAAGACGATATTCATTTGTTGTTCCGAAAATTTGCCGCCGATTTTGCACACAAATACAAAATGCCACCCTTGAAACTTGACGAACAAGCCGTGGCCGTTTTACAAAAATTTCGTTGGGCGGGAAACATCCGTCAGCTGCGCAATGTGGCCGAACAATTGTCGGTTTTAGAAACCCAACGCGACATTAACGGAGCAACGTTGCTCTCCTATTTGCCGCAAGAGGGATCTAATTTGCCTTCGGTGATTAGCGGAAAAAAATCAGACAGCGATTTCAGTACCGAACGCGATATTTTATATAAGGTATTGTTTGACATGAAAAGCGACTTGAATGACTTGAAAAAACTCACCTTGGAATTGATGAAAAACGGAGCGTCAAAAACTCAGGATATTAATCCCAATTTGATTCAAAAAATATACGGCAATCAATCGTTGGAAAGCGAAATTAGTTTTGAAGAATCGCCCAGAACCGAGGTAATTGCCAAGCCAACTTCACCTTCCCATTTTGAAGATGCCGAGGACAATTATTTGTTAGCCGAAACCATCGAAGAGGAAGAAATATTAAAATTGGAGCAAAAAGAAATTGAGCTCATCAAAAAATCGTTAGAAAAAAACAAAGGCAAACGCAAGGCTGCTGCCGATGAATTGGGCATTTCTGAACGCACGTTGTACCGTAAAATCAAGCAATTTGATTTGTAAAAGGCGAATTGAAAATATGAAAACAACTAAGCTGAAAAAGAATATCTTTGGATTTTTATTCGCACAAATGAAATTAGCCTACACGTACATAGGATTGTTTTTACTACTCCTAATCAGCAACAGTTGTTCGGTTTACAATTTTACAGGGACCGGAAAAATTGACGCCAGTACCTTTCAAGTAAATTATTTTCAAAATAATGCCCCATTAATTGAGCCCGGCATCGAACGCACCTTTACCCAGCGTTTGCAAAATCTGATTCAAAATCAAACGAGTTTAAACTTGACCAGCTCAAATGGGGATTTGGTTTACGAAGGGGAAATTGTCGATTACCGCATTAGCCCAACCACTGCAACTGCTGACCAACGTGCCGCTCAAAACCGTTTGACTATCTCAGTGAATGTGCGCTTTACCAATAAAAATAAAGAAAGCGACAATTTTGAAAAACGCTTTTCTTTTTTCTATGATTACGCCGGAACTGATCAATTGGTGGGCTCTAAATTGAGTTCGGCCTTGGATGAAATATTTGAACGTATAACCCAAGACATCTTTAATGAGTCATTGGCCAAGTGGTAATTAATAATTTTAGTTTGTGAACGCAACGGATTACACCTATTTACTCAACAAACCACATGCGGTGCAAGACAAGCATACCGATGCCTTGGAGCAAATTGTGCAGGAGTTTCCGTATTTTCAAAGCGCACGAGCGTTATATTTAAAAGGACTTTACAACCAAAGTAGTTTTAAATACAACCAACAACTCAAAAACACCGCCGCTTGCACCACTGATCGGGCGGTACTATTTGAATTTATTACCTCGAATACCTTTACGGCAGTACAACGCCAACTGTTTGACCAAAAAGCAGCCGAACTCTTGGCTATCGACGTAAAGGATAGCGAAGAAGTTATTCCGACGCTCAGCATCAAAGAAAATACCTTAGAAAGTTCTATACTCACCTCGATAGCAACTGCTGAACCTAAGGTGATTTCTCTACAAGCCGAAAACGAAAACAAACCAGAATCAAATGCAATTGGTGCTCCCTTGGAATTTTCAACCAGTGAAAAACACTCGTTTCAAGAATGGTTACAACTGGCCAAAATTCAACCAATTGTTCGGGAAAATTCCCATACAGCCTCGACAAAATTGGATGCCAAATTGGAAATCATCGACAAGTTCATAGAACTGAATCCAAAAATACCCCCTGTAAATCCAGATCAAGTAATTACCATTTCAACACCAGAAAAACCCGAAGACCCTTCGTTTTTGATGACCGAAACCTTGGCTAAGGTGTATTTGGAACAAAAAAAATATCAAAAAGCGATTCAAGCCTATGAAATTTTAATTTTGAAATATCCAGAAAAAAGTAGTTTCTTTGCAGACCGAATTTTACAAATAAAAGAATTACAATAAACACGAGTACGTCATGAATACATTTTCAATTTTTTTAGTGTTAATCACTATCGTTTGTTTTTTATTAATCATTGTCATTATGGTACAAAACCCTAAAGGAGGCGGTTTATCTTCGTCATTGGGTGGATCACAAATGATGGGTGGTGTGCAAAAAACAACTGACTTTTTAGATAAAAGTACTTGGACTTTGGCTACGATTTTAATTTTATTGATCTTATTGTCTAGTTTGAGCTTTACCGGTTCATTGAGCGATAATGATTCTAAAATCATTGACAAAATTAATACCTCTGCGCCAAAAACTGCTGAACCAAAAGCAGCCACACCAGCAACACCTGCTGCGCCAGCACCTGCTACTCCGGCTGCTCCAGCACAAAAATAAAATCAATATACCCTTAAAAATGCCAGCCTGACAATGCTGGCATTTTTTTTAAGTAAAATTGTCAGTTTTACCCGCTTGGCACAATTTGTGACAAGCAGTTGATACGAATAAATAGTAACTTAACTAATTCTATTATGGCATTACAAATTAAACCCCTTTCAGATCGCGTGCTCATTGAACCTGTAGCAGCCGAAACTCAAACAGCATCTGGAATTTTTATACCAGATACCGCAAAAGAAAAACCGCAAAAAGGAACTGTTGTTGCCGTGGGCAATGGCAAAAAAGATTACACCATGACCGTAAAAGTGGGCGATACCGTTTTGTATGGTAAATATGCTGGAACCGAGTTAAAACTCGAGGGCACTGATTATTTAATCATGCGCGAAGACGACATTTTAGCAATCATCTAATTTTAATTTAGTTAAAAACAAAGACCATGGCAAAAGAGATAAAATTTGACATTGAAGCACGCGACGGATTAAAACGAGGCGTTGATGCATTGGCCAATGCAGTAAAAGTAACCTTAGGACCAAAAGGTCGTAATGTAATTATTGGCAAATCATTTGGCGGACCAACTGTAACGAAAGACGGTGTTACAGTAGCCAAAGAAATTGAATTGAGCGATGCACTAGAAAACATGGGTGCGCAAATGGTAAAAGAAGTAGCTTCAAAAACCAATGACTTGGCCGGGGACGGTACTACTACTGCTACGGTTTTGGCTCAAGCCATTGTGAAAGAAGGACTTAAAAACGTAGCCGCTGGAGCCAACCCGATGGACTTGAAACGCGGAATCGACAAAGCCGTAGAATGCATCGTAGGCGACTTGACCAAACAAGCTAAAGTTGTAGGAAGTGACTCGGAAAAAATCAAGCAAATTGCTTCGATTTCAGCCAATAATGACGACGTGATTGGTGAATTGATTGCCACTGCCTTTGCCAAAGTGGGCAAAGAAGGTGTAATCACGGTTGAAGAAGCCAAAGGAACCGATACTTATGTAGATGTAGTAGAAGGAATGCAATTTGATCGTGGGTATTTATCGCCTTATTTTGTGACCAATCCAGAAAAAATGGAAGCCGAATTGGAGAGCCCTTACATTTTGTTGTACGACAAAAAAGTTTCTTCACTCAAAGAATTATTGCCGGTATTGGAACCAGTAGCCCAATCTGGAAAACCTTTATTGATCATTGCTGAGGATGTTGATGGCGAAGCGCTTTCTACCTTGGTGGTAAATAAATTGCGTGGTGCCTTAAAAATCGCCGCTGTAAAAGCACCTGGTTTTGGTGACCGCAGAAAAGCGATGTTGGAAGACATTGCTATCTTAACTGGCGGAACCGTAATCTCAGAAGAACGCGGATACACCCTAGAAAATACAACTATTGACATGTTGGGAACTGCCAAACGCGTGAGCATTGACAAAGACAACACGACAATTGTAAGTGGATCAGGTGATGCTGATATGATCAAAAATCGCGTGAACCAAATTAAAGGCCAAATGGAAGCCACCACTTCTGAATACGACAAAGAAAAATTGCAAGAGCGTTTGGCCAAATTGGCTGGCGGAGTAGCCGTTTTGTATGTTGGAGCAGCCTCTGAAGTAGAAATGAAAGAGAAAAAAGACCGTGTAGACGACGCCCTTCACGCTACCCGTGCGGCAGTTGAAGAAGGTATTGTAGCCGGTGGTGGTGTAGCCTTGTTGCGCGCAAAAGCAAGTTTGGCTTCATTAAAATCAACCAACGCCGACGAAGCAACCGGTATTCAAATTATCTCGAGAGCAGTAGAAGCGCCATTGCGTACGATTGTAGAAAATGCAGGTCTTGAAGGATCAGTTGTGGTTGCCAAAGTAGCTGAAGGAAAAGGCGATTTTGGATACAATGCCAAAACAGACGAATACGTAGACATGTTGAAAGCTGGAATCATTGATCCTAAAAAAGTAACCCGTGTAGCTCTAGAAAATGCGGCTTCTGTAGCGGGCATGATCTTAACTACCGAATGTGCTTTGGTAGACATCAAAGAAGACAGCCCAGCTGGCGGAATGCCAATGGGAGGCGGAATGCCCGGCATGATGTAATGCTTCTTTTTAGTACAAATAAAAAATCCCGTCAATTGACGGGATTTTTGTTTTTATAGCTTGACCTTCTTTTTGACTAATTTCATGATGACCGGCAAAGTCGAAATAAGAATAATTACGATCACGATGAGTTCAATGTGTTTTTTGAGGTCGATTCCTTTTTCTAAGAAAACACCGTATAAATAATGTCCAGCAAAAATCAGAACAAACGACCACAAGAAAGAACTCAGGATATTAAAGAACATAAACTTCTTTTTGTCCATGGTAACAATTCCAGCTACAATGGGCGCAAAAGTTCTGAAAATAGGCAAGAATCGAGCAAATACAATGGCTTTGCCTCCGTACTTCTCAAAGAAATCTTTGGACTGAATTAAGTATTTTTTCTTGAACCAAAAGGTATCTTCTTTCTTAAATAAATAATACCCGCTTTTGGCACCAAACCAATAGCCCACCATATTTCCCAAAATCCCAGCTATCGCAATAGCCGAAGCCAATAGGATCACATTGATCGGATCGCTGTCAATGGTGACTACATTTTGAACCAAGTCGGCACAATAAATTCCAGACAAAAACAACAAGCTGTCACCCGGTAAAAAGAAGCCGGCAAACAAACCGGTTTCAGCAAAAACGATAAACAAGACAATATACAAACCCAATTGGTAGCCTGCAATTTCCATGGTGATGTAAAACTCAGGATTCAATAGTTGCGTCCAATCAAAATTTGCCATAGGTAATTTTTAAAAGCGTGAAAGTAGGTATAAATCTATTTCCTCACAACCCATTGACTTAGTTTATCGTTTTCTTAACGCTTATTTTACGCGTTCGTATAAGCAACAACCGTGCAAATTTTGGTAGGCTTCATCGCTTGCTTTTACCTCTTCAGTGTCATGCCCTACTTTGGCAATGGCTTGTTTTACGGCCAGTATTGAACACTTTTCTTCGTTTATCAAGACGGTCATTTGGTGGGTTTCAATATCCCACATAGCCATTTTTACTCCCGAAACCGAAAAGGCTGCTTTTTGAATCCGCTTTTGGCATTGATCACAATTGCCGTTCACTTCAAAAGTGTATTTGGCATTTTTATTTTTTACTTGGCTTTGCGCCAAAACAGTACATCCCAAGAGGATGACGAATAGCATTAATTTTTTCATATCTATTTATTTTTTTATTTTCATCCCGAGGCTTCGGGATCAATCTTTCAATCTAACTTATATCGCAAGCCCCCGTAAAACATCCTACCAAAAATGGGCGCATACACAATCGAGGTATCAAAAGCAACACCAAACGGATCATTGGCTCCCAAGATCGCTTTGGGCTGGCGGTAATTGGTTAGGTTTTCTCCACCCACATACACCTCAAATTGCTTTCCAAAAATTCGGGTGCACTGCATATTGGCAAGCGTATACGGCGTTGATGCTGCAGGAAATTGATCTATGCCTGCATTCGATACAGTATAGGGCAATACTTGTGCGCCCAGCCAATTGAAGGTGAGGTCAAATTTCCAAAATTGCCCTTTTGCTGTTGGATGCGTTTCGTAGGCAATGTTTTCAAATAAACGGTGTTTGGCTTGCAAGGGTTTTTCTTTACGCTCCCAACGGTAATCGGTTTGAATGTCGTAATATTTATAGGCCGTTCTAAAGTAAAGTTGGTGAACGGGTTCAAAATTAAAATCTAGTTGAAAACTGTTGGCAAATGAGACTCCTTTTAAATCATAAAACTGCACTTGTTGTGGGCCTTGATACAAATCAACCACTACTTGGTTTTGAAAATCGGTTCGGTACGCATCAAATCCGATCTCGGCATTTTTGAGGCCAATTCGAAACTTCTGCAAAAAACTAAACCCGTAATTCCATGCCTTTTCGGGATGTAAACCGTAGCGATCACCTCCCCCATTTTCGATCACAAACGCACGCGAACTGGCCATCAAGTTTTGATTCTCGGCAAAGATGGCGGCCAACCTTCTGCCTTGTCCAGCCGAAATGCGCAAGACACCAAATGGCCAAGGATTATACCGCAGGTGTAAACGAGGAGTGACAAAGGTGCCCATGCTGGAGTGCTGATCTATTCGACCGCCGGCCACCAAACTAAAATTATCGGCATTATCATAGGTATATTCAAAATAGGCACCTACATCAGCGATTGATTTGGGATAGGAAGTTCCTTCAAAATTTTCACGGTACTGGTCAACTTGCAGGTTTAGGCCTGTGGTAAACTTGTGCATGGTGTTGCGAATAATGGAACTGAACACGGCATTAGAATAAAAACTCTGCTGGCTAATGTTGTAGGTGCGTAACCCAAAATAAGAGTGTTGTCGGTGCGAAGTAAATGCGTTTTGAAAGCCAATACTCTGAAACGGCCTATCCTTGAACACATAGCCCACTTTACTCGAAATATCGGCGCGTTCCGATTTAATTTCGGCACCCCAATATCGAGTGGTTAAGCCATCGGTACGGGGATCAAATTGCATTTGACCAGATTGTTTCTCGTCTTGCATGAGTTGCATTGACAAAAAACCTACCCAACCTTTTTCGGGATTATAATATTGGTAGCGGTGCAACAAATTGAGTTGTTTGGCCAAGGGATTATCCATAAAACCATCGCCGTTCATGTCTTTGCGCTGCGTGCGCGTATTGCCATGCATCAACAAACTACTGCTCCACTTGGGGTTGAGCTTGATACCGACATGGGTGTTGAGTTCGTAGCGCGCATCAGTGGAGCCATAGGCATTTACAAACAATTTCTTTTCGTTTAAGGGCTTACTCAGTTCGGCATTAATCTGACCAGAAATGCTTTCGAAGCCATTTACCACCGAACCGGCACCTTTTGTAATTTGAATGCTCTCTACCCATGTGCCCGGAATAAATGACAAGCCATAGGACTGCGAAGCGCCGCGCACCGAAGGAATATTCTCGGCTGCGATCAGCAAGTACGGACTGGTTAGTCCAAGCATTTTTATTTGTTTGGTTCCGGTTAGGGCATCCGAGAAATTGACATCAATCGACGGATTGGTTTCAAAACTCTCGGCCAAATTGCAACAAGCCGCTTTGAGCAATTCTTTGCTCGTCATGACTTGCGTATTTAATGAATTACTAAGGGATTTGGTGATGCTTTTTTTCGTCGATTGCAGCTGAATGGTTTTCAAGGTGTCTTGAGCAAAACCAATACAGCTAAACAAACTAAGCAGCAGTACACCACTTGTTTTTAGGGACATAATAAAGGAATTAGATGTGTAGTATTATCACAAATCGTGAACAAAAACTGATCTAAACTTTATAGTAAAAAATGAATTGGGAATACAACTTAAACAAAGGAGGCGCATGCGATTCCCAATAATAGGTTGAAATGGATGGAGTAACAAGAGTGCAAGAAGATGAACTATGCCAATCTGTAGTTGTGGGCTTTGTAAAAACTAAAATAGAAGAACTTGTACCCTGATGAACCGGCACAAACGTATCCGATTTTTTGGCCAGTTGAATGGTTTTGTCGTTGCAACAATTTGATTTTTTTTCTACAATACCACAGCAATCCTCCTCAAGATTTTGGAGAGTTGCCAATGCATTGAGTTGTACCGACGCGATTGAATCGCCACAATAATGCACCTGAAAAGCAAACCCAAATTGGGAAAGCAGCAAGAAAAAAGCAAGGAGCAAGCTAAGGGGTTTCTTCAAAAACATAGTGCAAATGTAGCTACATCATATGAGTAATGTATTGGTTTTGTGTTAAAATTTTACAATTCAAGCGATTGACCCAGGAGTGGAATACGCACGGGAACGGCATATTTTTCTTGAATTTTGATGCGCAATTCATCGGCAGCTTGGTTTTCGCCATGCACCAAAAATACTTCTTTGGGTTTGGGGGACAAATTGGACAACCAATTCACCAAATCGGTTTGGTCGCCGTGGGCCGAAAGCCCCTGAACTTCGATTACACGTGCTTGCACATCATAATAACGACCACGCAATTTGATTTCGGTAGCGCCTTCCAATAACTTTCGGCCGCGGGTGCCTTCGGCTTGGTAACCAATGAGTAAAACCGTGGTTTCGGGCTTAGAAATATAGGTTTCCAAATAACGCAGCACTCGTCCGCCTGTGAGCATACCGCTCGCGGCAATAATCACTTTTGGTGCCTTGTTGTAGACCGTGGCAATGGTATCTTCAAAATCAACATTGATTGTAAATTGTGCACACATATCCTGGTAGTCTTCGAGCGATAATTTATGCCACGCTTGGTTTTGGGCAAATAAATCGAGCATGCTTACCCCCATGGGCGTATCAATCACGTAGGGCACATTGGGAATTTTATTTTCCTTGCGCAACTGCCACAGCAAATACATGATGCTTTGGGCGCGTTCAACTGCAAAACTCGGAATAATTACAGTTCCGCCGTTTTCTAAGGTTGCATTGAGGCAGGTTTCTAATTCGGTTTTGGGATCGGTTTGTGGATGCAAACGGTTGCCATAGGTGCTTTCCAAAAACACATAATCGGCCTGATTTGGACGATCGGGTGCATACATGAGCACGTCGTTGTTGCGACCTATATCACCCGAAAAAGCCAAGGTTTTTCCTTCAAGTCGCAAAACCAATGAGCAGGCACCTAAAATATGCCCTGCATTACTAAACATAACGGTTAGATTGGTAGCAATTGAATGTTCTTTGTGGAGCGGAACAACTGTAAACTGTTTAAAAACCGCCTCGGCCTCTGCTACGGTATACAACGGCTTAGCCAATTCGTGTTTGGAATAGTGTTCTTCATTGGCCCGATTGGCATCTTCCTCTTGAATTTTTCCACTGTCCAACAAAATAAGTTTGGCTATGGCTGCCGTTGGGGCCGAACAATAAATCTTACCCGTAAACCCTTGGGCAACCAAACGAGGTAACCATCCACAGTGATCCAAATGCCCGTGGGTAAGCACCACCGCATCAATACTGGAGGGCAAGACGGCCAGCGGTTCCCAATTTAATTCGCGCAGTGGCTTAATGCCTTGAAACAAGCCGCAGTCAATCAATATGCGGCTTTCGCCCGATTCTATGAGCGTTTTTGATCCGGTTACGGTGCCGGCTCCACCTAAAAATTGGATTTTCATAGCTTAGTGGGTATGCAAAGCCACAGCAATGGCTGCTGCAGTTCGCGCGTTGTGTTTAATGAGGGCAATATTGGCTTCTAAGCTTTCGCCTTGGGTATGATCGGCGATGTATTTGAGTAAAAAAGGAGTAATCTCTTTGCCTTTGACACCTTTCAAATCGGCTTGTACCAAAGCCTGTTGCATGGTTTGCTCAATGGCTACCTGATCCATTTCAAATTCTTTGGGCACAGGATTGGCAATTAACACCGAGCCGGCCAATTGCAAGTCCCATTTGGCTTGTATAAGTTGGGCAATTGCTTGGGGTGTATCCAAACGCAAAGGGGATTGAAAGCCGCTTTTGGACGAATAAAAACTGGGGAATTCATCTTGCTGATAGGTCACCACAGGAATGCCCAAAGTTTCTAGGTATTCGAGTGTGAGGCCAATGTCTAAAATTGATTTAACTCCTGCAGCTACTATGGCTACGTTGGTTTGCGCCATTTCGGTTAAATCGGCCGAGATGTCCATGCTGGTTTCGGCACCGCGATGTACTCCACCAATGCCTCCCGTGGCAAATAGTTTAATACCCACCATCGAAGCGATGCGCATCGTAGCCGCTACCGTTGTTGCACCATGTAATTGTTGGGCAATTACATAGGGCATGTCGCGCAAACTCACTTTCCAAACACCGGTTGCTTGTCCAAAATAGTCGATTTCATCTGCACTCAACCCTACGATGCATTTGCCATTCATGATGGCGATTGTGGCCGGAATTGCGCCTTGTTTGCGCACCTCATCTTCTACCGATTTGGCCGTTTGTGCATTTTTTGGCCAAGGCATGCCGTGGGAAATAATGGTTGATTCAAGGGCAACCACGGGTTTATTTTGTGCCAAAGCGGCTTGCACTTCGGGATGAATTTGGATATACGAACTTGGAATCATAACGAATATTTTGAATGAATTGATTTTAATTTTTGTGGATTAATTCCTTGCACTACCGATCCATGCTGCTGCAAAACTTCAGCGGCCAAGGCATGTCCTAAAGCCATACAATTGACTGAACTTTCGCCTTGAATAAAGGCATAAATCCAAGCGGCCAAAGCAGCGTCCCCGGCGCCTGTGCTATCAACAACCTCTACCGGAAAAGCGGGCAGATCAAGTACCCCATATGCACTATGGAACGACGAGCCGGCTGCACCTTTTCGCAACCAAACTTGTGAAACACCTTGCGAGAGCAAAGCTTCGGGTGTTCGGATAGGCGAATTTTCTAAAATGGAATTAAGCTCGTCTTGGTTGGGCGTAATCAGAAACACGCCAGCCAAAGAAAGAGCAGCTAATTTATGGGCTTTGGGTACCGAAACCGGTTCGATGATCAATATTTTTTGATGACTGACACAAAAATCGATACACGCTTGTATGGTTTCGGCTGAAAGATTGGTATCGATGACTAGGATATCAAACTGCATCAGGTAGGCTGATTTTGCGGCAATATATTCGGGGGTGATAAACGGCGTGCAGGCATCGGCACAAACTGCCACCTGCAGACTGCCATCTGGATTAACAATAGAAACATATTTGCCCGTATCGGAAGGTGCAACAATTGATTCTAAATACGAAATTCCTTGGGCCTCGAGCTGTTGTTGAATAAAATGAGCCTCAGGATCAGAGCCAAACGCGGTGAGCAAGGCTACCTCAACGTCTAATTGCGCCAAATGCTGAGCAATATTAGACACCACCCCGCCCAAAGAACCTTTTTTATGCGCCGGATTGGAGGTGTACCACTGCAGCGGTTGATCAGCAAAATAGAGCTCATCCAATAGGATCGCACCCATACACAAGACCGATTTTGATTGCTTTTCCATAATTTCTTTAGACATACAAACGACAGAGTTCAGTGGCCTCTTTGATAACATTCTTCATGCGACTGGGACTAAGGCCTATGTGTTCCAAGAGCTCCGTTTTATAAACCAATTCTTTTACCAAAATACAATCCATAACCAACAAACGATCTTTCTCGGCAAAACTCAGGGTTGTTAGACAGGTAATGGGATACAAATGATGGTTGTCAATTTTATCGCGCAGATTGTTTTTTTTGGGATAATCCCAACTCAACAGGTTCATGCCCATGCACGACGCAAAGGAAATTGCATCAGTAGTAAATCGATTGTTGGTAATGATCCAACAGCTCAAAATGGCATCCTTTTTTGAAAAAATAGAATGGCTTTCGTTTTTTAAGTCATTGAATCGGGACAAAATATACATGGGCACCTTTACATCACTGTTGGCCTCGCGTCCGGAATGAAACTTGCATTCTATCATCGAAACCGTTTTGTCTTTTTGGATGGCTACATCAATTTCATGGGTTACGCAGTGGCCTTGTAATACTAAATTGGTTCGCGTTTCAAAGTGTTCGGCCGCAAATAATCGAGCAATGTATTTTTCAAAAAAGAAACCGGCTGGACCTAAAAGCCGTAACGCTTCACGTAAATTATAACGCGCCGCATGCGAATTGGCTGATTTTTTGAGTCGACTAAAGGCCAATTTGTAGATTTGTTTGGTAGAAATGCCTTCGTATAGTTCGTTTTCGATGGCCAACAAAACGGCATCAACAGTAGCGGCATCGGCACCCGATTTGAGCAAGGAAGCGTTGAGTTTGTTGCGGTCAAAATCGACAACCATACCGGAATGTTTCACTACTTTCATGCCTGGATTATTTGGGTAAAGGTAATTTAGTTTGCCCAATTACTGCCGTTTCTGGTAATAAAAAGCAGGAATAAACAAGATGATAAACAACGGCTGAATGAGAAAGCGGCGCACATAAAAAACAACAAAAGTGGCCGGGTGCTCATCCAAATAAAACAAGGCAAAAAACACGCTCAACAGCAGTATAAAAAAGATCACATACAAGAATGCAGCCACTTTGATGATGGTATTATCGGCAAAAATCACATAAAGCAACAGCAACGAAAGCGCAGTATTGATGAAATAGCGAAAGGTGTAGGAAACAAAAAGCGGCCAGACCGAAAAATCGGGGTAGGCTTGAGTTTGGTAATTGGATTTGAAAAAGGCAATAAATGGATCGTAAAACAAGCGGTGCTCAAAGGCACGAACGGCAGCCAATCCAAGCACGAGCAAAATGGCCAATGCAATAGCGAGTACTTTATTGTTTTTTGGCCACATGTCCTGAAAATTTAAAAACCCACAAAATCCAGAGCAAGAAAACTACGCCATAAATAAAGAGCGGAAATACAATGTCGTGCAAGAAATTTCGGTAGGCGGGATAATGCAACAAAGCCATGCACAACAAGGCAATTCTGATTACGTTCAGCACATGAATCACAAGCGAACCGAGAGCAACAAAGCCCAAAGTGGTTTTCCATTTGCCCGAAAAAGCGATAACAAAAGCTACAAATAAAATAATGACACTCATGGCGTTGCAGCCTTCTACAATGCGTGCAATGGGTTTTTGCTCAACTACTAAAAGCATGCCCGCTTCAGTGGTTTGCGGAATTAATTTGGCTACATACCCAAAAACCTGCAATATCTGCTGCACTTGCTCGGAAACCAAGACGGTAAATCCGTCGGCTTGAAAGGCCAAACCGCTCGAGTATTGATGTAGATATAGTTCATAAACAGCCGTGAGCAATCCGTAGGTGCCAAAAAATTTGGCTAAAAAAAGTAAAAACAGTTTGTATTCTTGGAGCTGAGCTTTCACACTAATTTTTTTCAAATATAGGCATTTCACTTTGGCAGACAAACCCTATTTTTGCACAAAAAATCAATGAAATTCGAACAACTACTTCTCCAAATACAACCGCTTTTACAAAACGAAAAGCACACAAGAACCGAAAAACTGCAACAACTTTGTGAGTTGCTTCGCCAAGAAATCTCCTACTACAACTGGGTGGGCTTTTATTTTGCGAATGCCGAAACCAGAACCTTACATTTGGGTCCCTATGCCGGCGAAGCTACCGACCATACCGTGATTCCGTTTGGCAAAGGAATTTGTGGCCAAGTAGCCGAATCCAACCAAAATTTTGTGGTACCCGACGTACAAGCCCAAGACAATTACATTGCTTGTAGCTTTACAGTAAAATCGGAAATTGTAATACCCTTGTTTGTAAACGGAAAAAATATTGGCCAAATAGACATCGACAGCCATGTGCTTGATCCGTTTACGGCTGCTGACGAACGCTTTTTAGAAAAGGTGAATCTGGAGGTAGCAAAGTTATTTAACGATTGAAAGATTGAAGGATTAAAAGATTGAAAAATTATCCGACAAGGCGTCCACTGCGTTACATGATTAGATCTAGTGTTCTCGTTTCCACAATCTTTAAATCATTTAATTTTTAAATTTTTCAATCTCAAAGTTTTTCCATCTCAAAATAAATACTAGCTTTGCACACGAATTGCGAAAACCGCATTTTCTACATAATAATCATTTAAATAATATTAGCATGTACTTAACTAAAGAAGTTAAAGCAGAACTCTTCGCTAAACACGGAGGAAAAGCAGAAAACACAGGGTCTGCAGAAGGGCAAATCGCCTTATTTACATTCAGAATCAACCACTTGACTGAGCACTTGAAAAAAAATCGTCACGATTACAACACCGAGCGTTCGTTGGTTAAATTGGTAGGTAAAAGACGTAGTTTGTTGGATTACTTGAAGAAAACCGAGATCAACAGATACCGTGAGATTATCAAAGTATTGAATATTAGAAAATAATCAATAGAAAAGAGGTGCCTACGCGCCTCTTTTTTTTAGCTCCTTATCCTCAAAGGAGTTTTGTGCTTCACGGCACGCATTAGTACACATGTTCCCCTACAGAGGATTGGGGGTCTAAAAAGTTTGGTTTTTCATTGGGTTCGCACAACAACTACAACAACTACAACACAACTTACCCATTGTTTAATTAGAATAGTTTAAAAATTTATGATTCCAAACGTAACAAAAGAAGTTATCGATTTAGGAGATGGTAGATCCATTTCAATCGAAACAGGTAAGTTGGCCAAACAAGCCGACGGTTCAGTCGTAGTTCGCTTAGGCAACTGTATGCTATTGGCTACAGCTGTTTCTGCAAGAACTGCAAACCCAGCAGTAGACTTTTTACCCTTAACGGTAGATTACCGCGAAAAATTTGCCGCAGCCGGTAGATTTCCTGGTGGATTTTTCAAAAGAGAAGCCCGTCCAAGCGACAGCGAAGTATTAACCATGCGCTTAGTAGACCGTGTTTTACGTCCACTTTTCCCAGATGATTACCACGCCGAAACGCAAGTAATGATCCAATTGATGTCGCACGACGAAAACGTAATGCCAGATGCCTTGGCTGGATTAGCCGCCTCTGCTGCTTTGGCCGTGTCTGACATTCCTTTTTATAATTTAATTTCTGAAGTACGTGTTGCACGTATCAATGGAAAATTTGTTATCAACCCAAGCAAAGCCGAATTAGAGCAATCGGACATCGACATGATGATTGGTGCATCTATGGATTCAGTTGCGATGGTGGAAGGTGAAATGAAAGAAATTTCAGAAGCCGAAATGGTTGAAGCAATCAAATTTGCACACGAAGCCATTAAAATTCAAATCCAAGCACAAGAGCGTTTAAGAGCTGCAGTGGGTTCACCAGCCTACCGCACCTATGAAGGCGAAGTGGAAGACGAAGAAGTATACAAAAAAGTAAAAGCTGCCGCCTATGACAAATGCTACACCATCGCGATGGAAGCCTCTGGAAAAAGCGAACGTAGCGAAAAATTTGCAGCCGTGAAAGACGAATGCAAAGCCTTGTTTACTGAAGAAGACTACGCCAACAATGCTGACTTAGCCGGATTGGTTGGAAAATATTTTTACAAAACCAACAAAGAAGCGGTGCGTAACGTAATCCTTGAGAAAGGAATTCGTTTGGACGGTCGTAAAACTACCGAAATCAGACCGATTTGGTGTGAAACCGATTACTTGCCTTCAGTACACGGATCATCTTTGTTTACCCGTGGAGAAACCCAAGCGTTGGCTACGGTAACGTTAGGAACTTCGAGAGAAGCCAATCAAATTGATTCACCTTCTGAACAAGGAGAAGAAAAATTCTACTTGCACTATAACTTCCCACCGTTCTCAACCGGAGAAGCCAAACCACTTCGTGGAACTTCTCGTCGTGAAGTAGGACACGGAAACTTGGCCCAACGCGCCTTGAAAAACATGATCCCTGCTGATTGTCCGTATACCATCCGTATTGTGTCGGAAGTATTGGAATCAAACGGATCATCTTCTATGGCAACGGTTTGTGCCGGAACTATGGCCTTGATGGATGCGGGAGTTCAAATGGTAAAACCGGTTTCGGGAATTGCCATGGGATTGATTACCGACGGACAAAATTTTGCCGTATTATCAGATATTTTAGGTGACGAAGATCACTTGGGTGACATGGACTTTAAAGTGACTGGAACCAAAGATGGTATCACTGCTTGTCAGATGGACATCAAAATTGACGGATTGCGTTATGACATCATGGAGCAAGCGTTAAACCAAGCCCGTGACGGTCGTATGCACATCTTAGGTAAATTGGTTGAAACCATTGACACACCTAGAGCTGACGTAAAAGATCATGCACCAAAAATCATCATGCGTACCATTCCTGGCAACTACATTGGCGCCTTGATTGGACCAGGTGGAAAAGTAATCCAAGAATTACAAAAAGCTACTGGTACTACGATTGTAATTAACGAAGTTGATGAGCAAGGTGTAGTGGAGATTTTAGGAACTGATCCAAAAGGAATTGCAGCAGTTATGGCTAAAATTGACTCGATCATTTTCAAACCAACTGTAGGCGAAGCCTATGAAGTGAAAGTAATTAAACTTTTAGATTTTGGAGCCGTAGTAGAATATATGGATGCCCCAGGAAACGAAGTATTGTTACACGTATCTGAATTGGCTTGGGAACGCACCGAAAATGTAACCGATGTGGTAAACATGGGTGATGTATTTATGGTGAAATACTTTGGATTGGATCCGAAAACGAGAAAAGAAAAAGTATCGCGCAAGGCTTTATTGCCAAGACCTCCAAGAGACGAAAACCGTCCTGCTAGAGAAGAAAAGTAATTTTTAAAATTATAATTCAAAACCCCTCCTTATTTCATTTGGAGGGGTTTTTTGGCTTTTAGTCGACTATTAACTCATTTATTATTGCTCATTCAACAATTTTTCTATTTTTAGCCAATCAATAAAAAACCAACTCATGAAAAAATTACTTGTATTTCTTTTTGCTGGACTTATTTTTACCGCGTGTTCTAGCGATAGCAACACCCCAGCTGGCCCAACTTTATCTGACACGCCTACGGCCAAAATTCAGTTTAATGACACCAATTTCGGAATTTACAAAGGCATTATAGTGGGCCCAACCGGTTTAATTACACTCAACATTAAAAACGATGGGTTTCTGAATGCCACCGTAGTATTGGATGGCGTTAGTTATTTATTTACCAGTGATGGCGCCGTAACCGAAGGTCAAGACATTACTGATTTGGTTTTTACCAACGGAGACAAATCATTCGCCGTGAGTATTTCAGCTGACGGTACTGACATTTCTGAAACCGCAATCAGTTTTCCAGGATATCCAAGTGCTGACATATTGATGACCAAAGAATATTCAGACGCACAAGTTACCTGCTACCAAGGAACATATAGCGGAGATTTAACGGGTGTGTTTAATTTTTTAGCCATCGGAAACTATGTATACGGCATATCGTTGGGTAGTGATGGATTGAATAATTATTTTATTCAAGGCACTCGAACAGGCAATACGCTTACCGGCACTTATGAAGAGCCCATGGGCGCATTTAGCGGATCATTTACTGGCACTACTGCGAGCGGTAACTGGCAAGACACCACCCCTAGCAGCAGTGATTCGGGTACTTGGTCGAGTCAACGTACCCTCTAAGAAACATACTTTTTATATAAAAAGGCCTTGAATATGAAAATTCAGGGCCTTTTCGTTTGCCCTAAAATCAAGGATTTAAATTTATTTTAAAAAAAAAATCAAACTAATTTCACTCCTTTTGTAACTAAATTGGGTGTTGCTACGTACAAGACCCGTAGACTTTAAAAAACAGGAACTATTATGAGACAACTCAAGATTACCAAGCAGGTAACCAATCGTGAAACTGCATCGTTAGACAAGTACTTACAAGAAATTGGAAAAGTAGATTTAATTACCGCCGACGAAGAAGTAGAATTGGCACAAAAGATCAAAGCTGGTGATCAACGAGCCCTCGAAAAACTAACCAAAGCCAATTTGCGTTTTGTGGTTTCTGTAGCCAAACAATACCAAAACCAAGGGCTTACCCTCCCCGATTTAATTAACGAAGGAAATTTAGGATTAATCAAAGCCGCTCAACGTTTTGACGAAACCCGTGGATTTAAATTTATTTCCTATGCCGTTTGGTGGATCCGCCAATCGATTTTGCAAGCTTTGGCCGAGCAATCGCGTATCGTGCGTTTGCCGTTGAACAAAATTGGATCAATCAATAAAATCAATAAAATGTATGCCTTGTTGGAGCAATCCAACGAGCGTCCGCCTTCAGCCGAAGAAATCGCCAAAGAATTAGACATGACCGTGAACGACGTAAAAGAGAGCATGAAAAACTCTGGCCGTCACTTGTCCATGGATGCACCGCTGGTAGAAGGAGAAGATTCTAACTTATACGACGTATTGCGTTCGGGCGAATCGCCCAATCCAGACCGCGAGTTGATTCACGAATCATTGCGTACTGAAATAGAGCGTTCGTTAGAAACTCTTACCCCAAGAGAAGCCGACGTAGTGCGTTTGTATTTTGGATTAGGCGATCAACACCCAATGACCTTAGAAGAAATTGGCGAAACCTTTGATTTAACCCGCGAGCGCGTGCGTCAAATTAAGGAAAAAGCCATCCGCCGATTGAAACACACCTCCAGAAGTAAAATCTTAAAAACCTATTTGGGATAAATAAACAGCCCTTGTAAACGAACAAAAGTTAACAAGGGTTTTTCAATTATAATAACACACCACCTCATGAGAGAAGTTCTCCTTGCCCCCTCGGTATTGGCTGCCGATTTTGCCAACTTGCAACGCGACATTGAACTCATCAATGCCAGCCAAGCCGATTGGTTTCACATAGACATCATGGACGGCGTTTTTGTGCCTAATATTTCCTTTGGTATGCCGGTACTCGAAGCCATCAGCAAACACGCGACCAAAACCATCGATGTGCATTTGATGATTGTTGATCCCGATCGCTACATCAAAACCTTTAAGCAATTGGGCGCCGATATTTTAACCGTGCATTATGAAGCCTGTACACATTTGCACCGCACGCTCCAAGCCATCAAAGCCGAAGGCATGCAAGCCGGAGTAGCGCTTAATCCACACACGCCCGTGCATTTGCTAGAAGACGTGATTCAAGACATTGATATGGTGTGCCTCATGAGTGTAAATCCCGGATTTGGTGGACAATCGTTTATTGAAAATACCTACACCAAAATCACGCAACTCAAGGCACTCATTACCCAAAAAGGCGCCAAAACACGCATCGAAATTGACGGCGGTGTTACCGATAAAAATGCCAAAGCCTTAGCTGATGCAGGTGCCGATGTACTGGTAGCCGGAAGTTTTGTATTTAAATCTGCAAACCCGACACAAACCATTGCCGAGTTGAAAAAAACAGTAAACGGGTAATATACCAGCCTATACTGATGCCTTATTTATAGTAAATCCGAATAACTCTCGCAGGAGAAATATTCGGATTTTTTGACTTTTATACCCGTGCGAATATTGTAATTTTGACTTGCGAATAGGAACGCTATTTTCCTTATCACACATCACTTACAGCCATGAAACTATCCCTACTTTCCATGTTTAGTGTATTTTTCTTCTTTTCCTGTGCTACAAAAGAAGACAACAGCCTTCAACCCAAATTAGCCACCATTACCGAAAGTGTGTATGCCTCGGGTACCGTGAAAGCCGAAAACCAATACACGGTTTTTGCCACGGTTTCGGGTGTGTTGCAAAAAATAAATGCCAGTCCCGGACAAGCCATTCAAACAGGTCAACCCTTATTTTTAATAGACAGCGACAAAGCTGCCTTGCAAACCGAAAATGCTCAATTAGCCTATCAACTGAGCCAAGAAAACAACCGCTACATTCAAGACAAACTGGCCGAGATGGAATTGCGCGTGCAAGACGCCAAAGACAAACTCACGGTAGACCAATCGGTATATAACCGAAACAAAAATATCAAAGCCTACAACGTGATTTCGGAAGTAGCCTACGAAAAGGTAGAACTGGCCTATAAAAATTCGAAAAACAACTATGAAGCTGCTATAAAACAATTGGCCCAACTCAAAGCACAGGTAAAAAACGAACAACGCAAGAGCAACATCAACCTGCAATACAGCCAAAAAACACAAGGCGATTTTACCGTAAAAAGTGCGGTAAATGGAGAATTGTTTGATGTGCTGGTAAAAGTTGGCGCACTCATCAGTCCGCAAACGCCTCTGGCTATAATTGGTGAAAAAGGCGCCTATGTATTGGAACTTGAAGTCGATGAAAACGACATGGCAAGGGTAAATTTAGGACAACTTTTATTGGTTACACTCGACAGCTACAAAGGCAGTGTATATTCGGCCACTGTTGATAAAATTTATCCCATCATGGATTTGCGTTCGCGCACCTTTAAAATTGAAGCCCACTTTACCAAAAGTCCTCCCAAACTCTACCCCAACCTTACAGCCGAGGCCAATATTGTCATTCGTGAAAAGAAAAACACCCTGACCATTCCTAAATCCTATTTGGTGAACGATACCTATGTGCTTGTGGGCAAAAACGAAAAACGAAAAGTCACCATAGGCTTAAGCGATTATTACCAAGTTGAGATTACCTCCGGACTCACGGCACAAGACTTGATTTACAAACCCTAATGAACTTTAAACTCCTACTTAATATTGCCCTGCATTTGTTGCGTGCCCGACTCAAACAGTCGGTGGTGGCGGCTGTAGGCGTAACGTTTGGCATTGCGATGTTTATTTCGTTGGTGAGTTTCATGAATGGATTGAACGATTTATTGGATGGATTGATGCTCAACCGTACACCTCATGTGCGCTTGTATAATGAAATTAAACCCACCGAAAACCAACCCATTACACTGGCCAAAGCCTACCAAAACAAGACCAATTTTATTCGTTCGATAAAACCCAAAGACCGCGGCAAGGCTATTTATGACTGCAAAGCCATTATTCACCAACTCAAATCAGATGTGCGCATTATTGATGTGGCGCCTAAAATTACCGAACCCTTATTTTTTATTTCGGGCACCATAGAAATTGCGGGCGTGATTAATGGAATTGACGTGCAAGCCGAAGAAAAATTATTTCAACTCAGCGACTACATTACTCAAGGGGCGCTACAAGACCTGCACCAAAACAACAGCATCATTTTAGGGAAAGGCTTGGCCGATAAAATGCTGGTAACCGTAGGCGATGTGATACAAATTACCTCAACCAAAGGTAACATGGCTTCGCTGAAAGTAGTGGGTATTTCACAATTTGGTATTGCTGAATTTGACGATACAACTTCCTTTACTTCCTTGGAAACGGCCCAAAAAGTACTCGAAAAACCCACCAATTATATCACTGACATTCAACTCAAATTATACGACATCGGGTTGGCTCCTCAGCTCGCCAAAGAATTTCACCACACTTTTCACGTGGATGCGATTGATTACCAAACAGCCAATTCGCAATTTGAAACCGGCAGTGCCGTGCGCAGCATTATCTCGTATGCCGTGGGCATTGTCTTGCTGATCGTAGCCGGCTTTGGCATTTACAACATCTTGAATATGATGATTTTTGAAAAAATGGACAGCATTGCGATCCTCAAAGCCACTGGATTTTCTGGACGCGATGTGCTGTGGATTTTCATGCTGCTTTCGCTCATTATTGGATTAACCGGCGGCCTATTTGGTCTAGGATTTGGGTATTTATTTACCACCATCATTGACGGAATTCCGTTTAAAACCGCTGCCTTGCCCACCATTGAAACTTACCCCATCAATTACAACCCTGTGTTTTATGTCATTGGCTTTTCGTTTGCCTTGATAACAACCACTGTTGCCGGCTTGTTTCCGGCGCTCAAAGCCAGCAAAATAGATCCTGTAGAAATCATTAGAGGCAAATAAGATGAACCCCATAATTGAAACCCGTAAACTCAGCAAATACTTTCACGACCCAATGCTTTTTAAGGTCTTGAACGAAGTGGATTTGTCTATACAAGCGGGCGAATTTGTCTCGGTAGTGGGAAAATCGGGCTGTGGAAAATCAACGTTGTTGTACTTACTTTCTACGATGGACACCGACTACGAAGGACAATTGTATTTGAATAATGAACTCGTAACGGGTAAATCAGACCAGGAATTGGCCCAAATTCGCAACGAGAAAATTGGTTTTGTCTTTCAGTTTCATTACTTACTGGCCGAATACAATGTGCTCAAAAACGTAATGCTGCCGGGATTAAAACTGGGCAAATATACAACCGAAGAAGTCGAACTACGCGCCCTAGAGCAACTGCGTGTTTTGGGCATGCACGACCAAGCGCTCAAAATGCCCAACCAATTGAGCGGCGGACAAAAACAACGGGTGGCGATTGCACGCGCACTCATCAATGACCCTTTGATCATTATGGGCGATGAACCCACCGGAAACCTGGACAAAAAAAACAGTGACATCGTTTTTGGCCTCTTCCAGGAACTCACACATGCACGCCAACAAACCTTACTGATTGTAACACATGATCCCGATTTTGCCAAAAAAACAAACCGCACCATCACAATGGAGGATGGGCGGATTGTGCAATAAAGGTTGTAGGTTGCAAGTTAACGGCAAAACGTTTACCGTTGTTTTTCGTGTGTTTTCAATTCAACACCCGAGCGCTTTGCTCGAAATGAAGAAGCAATCACATAGTGTTAATCCCATTTTTCCTAAATGAAAAAGAAATCAATTGTATTTATTCTGTAGCTCATACTAAAATAAGTACAGCTAATTATTTATATTTTTTATTTTTCGATATAGATACACATAACCTAAACCCATTGCAGTGATTAATAATATAACCAAATATCCGTCTATATCTGCCACAGGGAGCTGCTCGTCTATAGTATCATCTTCAAAAAACTCTTGTGCCCAAAGTGGGATGTGTACAAAGCATAGTAAAGCTAAAGTTAATAGCGTTTTTATTTTTTGTGTTTTTACTTTCATCTTTCTATTATAATTTATTGTACAATCCATTTTTTTGTAACACGCTCACCATCTTGTGCAATGGCTATATAATACATGCCTATTGGTAATGGATGTATCGACTTGAATTGTCTTGTCAATCCATTCGTAAATTCTAATGTTAATGGAATTTCTTGCCCCAAAGCATTATTTAGAATTACCTTGGTAGTATCATTCCAATGTGAAAGATTTAAGTAAAAAGAACTGAATGCAGAAGGATTTGGATATAAACGAATGGATGATTCAAAATCCGGATTACTTAATAATGAAACTTGAAAAACAATCTTGAAACGATCTTCCCCATAAGACAAAACATCCGAAGTCGTATTTATCGTAATCGTATTATTTTGGGTTAAATCTATTTGTGCCTGTGTATTCAAAAAATGATCCACTAAAAATGCAGAAATGGACGTGTCAAAATGTAACGGTTCAAATTGAAACGTGTAGGATTTGTTCGCGCTAAATCGAAGTGTTTTAACAAACAATTCATCATTATCAGCTACAGAAGCCAAGGTTGTCATCGTTAACTTTTTAGTCGAACTTAACCAGGCTAGATTTTCACCCGCTGACTCTAATTTTTCTATATCTCCACCATCGATAGCATTAGTATAGTTTTCACCAAATAAGGCAATGGCCCCATCGATAGGTGTAGAACCAAGAGCTAACTCATTTGGTTCATACACTAACATTCCCAACTTAGCAGGTAAAACTTCTTGTGCTCGAAAAACATTTGCAAAAGTGTCTGCTTTATCGGTTTCGTTAAAAGTTAAAGTACCTGGAGTGCCTAAAGTGGAATTTCTAACAAAAAAAGCTTGGCCGGGCTGAATATACCGTCCAATTTGTGAAGAACCAGAATTTCCTAAATTGTTAAATCCTGTAGATGCACTATACGTAACATAGCGGCCTCTTTGTGCAGTTGTTCCCATATTAGCATCCCAAGCGTAGTACGAATCTGAAATGCCTGATTTTGTAACCGTATGCCAATCAACAGGACTCACATAAGGATTACCAACCAAACTAAAACCATTTGTTGTACTATTTGTTGTACTATTAATGGCGGGTGAACTTGAAGAATTAAATACAACTTGGCCTGTTTTTACTTGTCCGGTTGCACGTAACGTGATAGCCGTATTCATAGTAGCCTCTGATGCATTAGTGATCAACGTAGGCGTTCTATCTCCCCTAATTAATAAACGATATCCCTCTGCCGCTTTTAGATTCGTTGCATCGGTATTAGAAATTGGCGTCCATCCAGTTCCAGAAGCAGCGGTGTTGTTGTAGGTAAACAAAGAAGGATTTCCTGACGCTGTTACGTCAAACCCGCCAGCTCCTGTTGTAGAACCAGTAATATGCGTAGCCAATTGCCAATTACCAGCAATAAAAGTAGTAGTGGTAACACCAGGAGTTATAAAACGAGAAGCACGTTTGCCTTGCGGAATATAGCGCTCAACGGTAACATTAGAGGCGTTTGATAAGGTGCCTGTAATTTGTCCAAGAATAGCGTCGCCAGTTGCATCAGATTGCAATACCACCGATTTTCCACCAAAATTAGCCGTACCGCTAATGCTTAATTTTTTTAACGGATTAACCACTAAACCACCTGTTCCTGATATCGTTAATGTTCCTGCTACAGTAAAGTTCACATCCAATCTTGGTGTACCCTCTGTAATGGTAATGGCATCAGTGCTTGAAGGTAAACCACCACACCAATTGGCAGCATTGCTCCAGTTGCCATTGCCCCCAATCCAGTTTCTTACTGAACCTGAAGTTACGGTTATATTTGCCGGATCGCTATTTCCTTGACCACAACTACCGCTTCCAACCACTGCTCTGTAAAAGGTGCTGGTAGATACATTAGTAGCGGTTAATGTGGTTGTTGTATTGTTAATATCGACAAGACCTTGAAAAGTGCCTTGCTGTGCAGATTGCCATTTGATGACAGAGCCTGTATGACCGCTTAAGGTTAAAGTGGTCGAATTGGTCCCGGCACAAACGGTAGCGCTACCCGTAACCGCACCAGCAACTGTTGGGGGAGAAATGGTAATGGTTCCTGAAGCACTTATTGCACTACATGCTCCTCCTACTGAGGTGATAGTATACGGAAATATCCCTGTTTGATTTGTTGACCCAGTTATATATACTGACAGCGAGCTTGGATGCGTATTATATGTACCTGAAATACCTGATGGTAATCCCGAGACGGTAAATCCTGTTATTCCAGCTGTAGAAGATTGTGGTGAATTTGGAGTAGTTAGATAAAATTGATAATAAATGGTTCCAATACCTTGATTGACACATACCGTTTGATTATTTGAGCCTACTGCCGAGCCTAAATATACTCCCGGTATGTCGTTCACTATAATTGTTCCTGTTGCGACAGCAGAATTATTACAAGTACCACCCTGTAATGCAATACTATAGTTGTAGGTTCCCGGAACCGTAGGTGTCCCAGAAATAGTGATGGTATTGTTGTTATAAGTAGAAGTTACCCCTGGCGGAAGGTTATTGAAACCGGTAGTATTTCCTGCATGCTGAATTTGAGTTACATTTGAAGTAGTATGCGTAATATTTGTTAGCACGTTATTGACGCATAATGTCGGTGCTGAAGACGCTGGCCCAGCACTCCTACCTCCAGTAATTACAGCCAATGTTCGTGTGTCAGAAGTTCCGCAACCATTTTGAGCCGATACGCTGATGTTGCCGTTCTGACCATTTGATCCGACTGTTACTGTAATGTTTGCAGTTCCTGCTCCATTGGTGATGCTCCATCCGGTCGGAACCGTCCAGTTGTAGGTTATGGCACCGGGTACGGCAGCAATACTGTAGTATTGATTTGGATAACCAGTACATGGCGCAGTTGGCCCAGAAATGGCACCTGGTGTGGCAGGGACGGTTGTAGAAACACCCACTGTTGCAACTGCACTATTGACTGCAACGCATGGACTGTTGGTGATTACCGCTCTATAATAGGTAGTTGCTGTTAAGTCTGTGATTGTTAATGTTGTGGTTGTATTGGCAATTTGGGTAATACTACCAGAAGTAAAGTTACTTACAGGGGAAGATTCCCAACGGGTGATAGCACCTCGATGACCGCTTAATGTTAAAGTGGTTGAATTTGTAGTAGAACAATAGGATGCACTTCCTGCAATTGTTCCGCCAAGTGATGTTGCAGAAACAGTTAGTGTTCCGGTAGCAGATACAGTGCAAGCTCCTCCTGTTGAGGTAACCGTGTAATTAAATGTACCTGCTTGCGTTGGGGTTCCCGTAAGGTTAACAGCTTTTGTAGTGTTATTATAGCTAGGTGTAATTCCCGTTGGAAAATTGGCTAACGTAACATTTGTCATATAGGAAAGTCCATTAAATTGATACTGTATGGTTCCGATTGCTGTATTAATGCATACTGTTTGTGCATTAGTAGGTGCTGCCGAGGCTAAATACACAGCGTTTTCATCGACCCTAATTGTTCCGGTGGCATTAACTGTTCCCACTCCACCTGATAGTGGGATACTATAATTATAAGTTCCTGATGCTGTTGGCGTTCCACTGATGGTGATGGTATTGTTAGACCAGGTGGCCGATACTCCAGCGGGTAAATTATTAGCTCCAGACACACCATCATTCACAATACCGGTAGCTAACGTTGTAGTATGGGTTATATTGGTTAGCGGGGTATTGATACATAGCGTAGGAGAAGATGAAGCTACTCCAGCAGTATTGGTTACAATTTTAAATGCAGCCAGAGCACTTGTCCATGGAGAATTGGTAGAATTGGAAATAGGTTGTCCTGCACTAAGTTGTCCTGCACTAAAACCAAACCCTCCTGTAGCAGTAACAATTCTATCATAGGCGAATACTTTTGAATTATTCGTTGCAGTAGGATTTGTAGATGCATCATTAGCAATACCAGTATACGCAGCTTGAGTTGAGAGATCAAAAGAACTATTTGTAATCCCAACACCTGCAATTAACAATTCATTTGCTTGTGATGTAGTTAAACCATTTGCATAACTAATTGTATTACCACTTCCAATATTACTGCTGGTATCGTCTAATGGGTTTACCGTAAGCAGCCCACTGTATTCAGCTATTACAGCCGCAGACAAAAGACTGGCTTGGGCAATTGATACTGTGGTCCCTGCATTACTAATGTTAGGTGCATACCAAATTTCGGTAGTAGATCCACTGGCATTTGTACCTTCAACAGCTTTGGTCCAAGTGGCTCCGGTTTGTATAATGCCAGACACTCTGCTAGCCGTTGTTCCGCGTGTAGAAATGATTGCTATGAGCGTATTGCCATTTATAGGAGCTGCTGCCATGGTAACAGAAAAGTTTGCAGCAGCATCTGCGCCTGTATTTCCGGTGGCTGATTGAATTCGGGAAACTTGCGCCGAAACACTAATGCTTAACAAGACAATGCACAAGTAAAATACTTTTTTCATTTGGGTCTACTTTTTGAATTTTGGTGCAATGATAATTAACAATAACACTGCAGAAAATCCATAAAATTTGATCCCTCTATTTATTTCAAAAAACAGTAAGAATTTACCGATTTTAGTAACAATAAAAACGTCTTACATCCTTTTAGTTTACATAATTTAGCACTTACTAAAAATTGAAAATTATAGCTGTTTTTTGTAAACAACCCTTCAAAGCAACCCGCAAAATCTTGCTTCTATGACTGCAGACATCACAATTCTATTATCCGCTTTTTTGGGTTATATCGTTATTTTTTTAGCCTTTAAAAACTTTAAAAAAAATAGAATATTAAACTCATTTTTATTGTTCATATTTTTTATTTCAAGCACCCGATTGATGCTAGAGGGGATTTCAGAGATGTATAATATTGCTGATTTGAAAACTTTTTGTGCAAAAAGCGACACGTATATAGCTTTAATTTTACCTTGTTTTTATTTGTATTTTAAGTATTTAATCAACGATAACCATAGTTTTATTTATAAAGATTTACTGCATGTTGTCATGCTTCTTTTTGCTTTATTAGAACGAGAGTTTTTTCTATTCGACAGTTTATTTGATTGTAAATTGAACTATCACATCAGTCAATTTTTTGCGATATACGCGATCCTATATATCCTATTGATTTTTTTATTACTCAAAAAAAATGTGTGGAATAAAAAAGCAACTTTAGGTTTTATAAAAACCCAAAACAATTTAATTAAGAAATGGACCATTGTATTATTTATTATTATTAACGCTTTTGTATTGCGGTTTTATATTTTATATCACAAACAATATACATTTAATGAAACAGAAGTAATAAAGCATACCGAGTATCTTTGGGTAAATGCATTGGTATGGATTGCATTATTTATACTCATATTATGGAATCCAGAAATTCTTTATGGCTATTCGTATTTACAAGCAGAATCCACCAAAAGCGATTCAGTTGTACATAGTAAAACCTACTGGATACTACATTCAAAAATTAAAATAAATAATACCCAAGACCAATTGCTGAAGGAAAAAATAAGTGCTAAAATTGAACTTTACCTGTATGAATTAAATGCTCTTTTGTATAACAATAGTTATTTTAAAAATCCTCAATTCTCTGTAAAAGATTTAGCGCATGTATTAAATATTCCCAATAGTCATTTAAAATATATTTTTAAATACCATTCTAAATTATCATTTTCAGATTATAAGAAAATATCAAGAATTCAAAATTCATTGGAGTTAATCAATGCGAATTATTTAGCTACAAATACAATGGAGTCACTTGCAAAAGAGGTTGGATTTAGCTCCTATAATCCATTTTTTACATGTTTTAAAGATGTTGTTGGAAAATCGCCACATCAGTATATTTCTACTATACATATGAATTAAAACAAGTAGGAATCTACCACTTAAAAATTCAATGTAATGTAAGGGTTGTCGGTTTTCGGTTGACCGTTGACAGTTTACAGTTTACAGTGGTTCTTAGCATACAAATCAAAATTCAAAATCCGAGCGCTTTGCTCGAACTGAAGAAGAACTCAAAAATCTTAAATCAAAAATCACCAACCTTAAATCAAAAAGCCCCTCCGTTTCCGAAGGGGCTTTTTTTTATTTATATAAAACAATATTTATCGCTTAATCACGCGTAGGGTTTTCACTTCTTCGCCTTGGGTAACAATAATGTTGTACACGCCGGCAGGATAATTCACACCCAGTTCTCTGGTTTCTAATTCGGCAACAAGCACTTCCTCAGTTTCAATCAATTTACCGAGCATGTCGTATACTTTATAAGTTACTTTTTCATCAATAGATGAACTCACGGTAAGTCTAAACAAATCAGAGAACGGATTTGGGAAAGCCGTGGCTTCCAATTCTACTACTGCATTGCCATCGGTTCTAGCGATTGCAGGCGAAGTAATTTCGCACGCATCACCATAAGGCGACCATCTTCCTGCTGACATTACAGCGATGCGCACCGAGTAAACAGTTGCAGGCGAATACCCCGGCACATTATAACGGAAGGTAAACCAGTTAATGCTGCGATCAAATGTAACCGAAGACTGATCAGACACTTTGGTCAATTGGTAACGGTATTGGGTAATCGAAGCAGGATAGGTAGTAAATATCAAGCTGTTTGGACGTGCAATCACAGCACCGCAAGCAACCAAAGCGGGAACTGCAGGTGTATACACATAACATGGATTTCCATATCCGGTATAGCCTCCGGTAGTTTTTACCGCAACTTCAATCATATAGGTTGATCCGTAATTGTAACGACTTAGCATAGGCAAGGTAAACCAGTGGTACGAACGGTCTTTCACTTGTACAATGTCGGTTCCTGTTGCGCCTGGCGTAACATCTGTAATTCGGAATCGGTAGCCGGTAGCACTGCTAATGGCATCGGTATAAATCACAGTATTTATAGCTGGCAAGGTTGCCCCACATTGTGATGAAATAATTTGCGATTGACCCACAACCGAGGTAACTACTGGAGTAGTTACATTACACGCTGTTCCGTAATAACCCAACCATACGCCACCCACTTGCAGTTCGACTGCAATGTTGTACGTGGTTACGTAATCATAAGATGCCAACATGGTTAATGCAAACCACGGATGCGAATTTTCAAAATACTGCACCTCGTTGGTCGTATTATTGATTACTTTAAATCGGTAACCCGATGCTGGCCAGATAATATCCGCATAGATTAAAGAACCAATAGCTGCCAAAGTTGTAGCGCACTGTGGTGCAATAACTTGGGTAACCAAATAATTTCCTTCGTCTAAATTACCATCACAGTTGTCGTCAATTCCGTTGTACAACACTTCGACGTGTCCGGGATTTATGGCCGCGATGATGTCATTACAATCTACACCCAAATTGGCACTGCTCAATACATAGCCCGCTGGTGTAGTAGCACCATAACAAATAATGTGAGAAACCGTATTTGGTGCATAGCCATCGGCATCGGCATCATCAAAAAATTCGGCAGATCTCCAAATTGAAGCATTGGCATCGTCGCAATCGGTATTATTTGATACATAATTGGTTGGTTGCACACAACTTTGCGTAGCTGAAGACAAATCGCCAAAGCCATCGCCATCGGTATCGGCATAAAAAGTAAGCAAAGGGCTAATTCCAATTGATACCGCAGCTGTTGTTTCTGACGCACATTGGCCATTGGTTACCACTGCTTGATAGTAGGTTGCTGTGCTAATGTCAATTGCGGTATAGGTTGCATTGGTTGCACCTAAAATATCGGTAAACGAAGTATTATCAGCAGACGATTGCCATTGTACCGTTCCGGTCTGTCCACTTAGTGTTAAAGTGGTACTGTTGGTTCCGCCGCAAACTGAAATTCCTGCACCTGAAATACTTCCAGCTACTGATGGTGTATTCACCGTAACAGTTGCAACTGAAGTGGTCGCTGAAGCACAAACGCCGCTAGTTACTACTGCTTGATAATAAGTAGTTGCAACCAAGTTGGTGGCTGTGTAAGTGGCATTGGTTGCACCAGAGATGTTGGTAAAGTTAGTGTTATCTGTAGACGACTGCCATTGAATTGCACCGGTGTGTCCACTCACGCCAATCACAGAACTATTTGTTCCTGTACATACCGTAGCTGATCCCGATACAGTTCCAGCTGCCGATGGCGCATTAACCGTAATGGTCGCTGAAGCTGTGGTCGCCGATGCACAAACACCACTGCTTACTACCGCTTGGTAATAAGTAGTCGCAGCCAAATTGGTCGCAGTATAGGTGTCAGACGTTGCACCAGAGATGTTGGTAAAGTTCGTATTGTCAAATGACGATTGCCATTGAATAGCACCCGTATTTCCACTTAGGCTAATTACAGCACTGTTGCTGTTTGCACATACTGTAGTTGATCCTGAAACAGTTCCCGCAACCGAAGGTGAATTCACTGTAATGCTTACTGATGATGCAGTTGCCGATGCACACAATCCGCTAGTTACTACCGCTTGGTAATAGGTAGTTGCAGCCAAGTTGGTGGCTGTGTAAGTGGCGTTGGTTGCACCAAGGATATTGGTAAAGTTCGTGTTGTCAGCAGACGATTGCCATTGAATTGCACCGGTGTTTCCACTCACGCCAATGACAGAACTATTTGTTCCTGTACATACCGTTGCTGATCCCGAAATTGTACCCGCTACTGAAGGCGCATTAACCGTAATGGTCGCTGAAGCTGTGGTCGCCGAAGCACAAACACCACTGCTTACTACCGCTTGGTAATAAGTAGTCGCAGCCAAATTGGTCGCGGTATAGGTGTCAGACGTTGCACCAGAGATGTTGGTAAAGTTTGTATTGTCAGATGACGATTGCCATTGAATTGCACCCGTATTTCCACTTAGGCTAATTACAGCACTGTTGCTGTTTGCACAAACCGTTGTTGATCCTGAAACAGTTCCCGCAACCGAAGGTGTATTCACCGTAATGCTTACTGATGATGTAGTTGCCGATGCACACAATCCGCTAGTTACTACCGCTTGGTAATAGGTAGTTGCAGCCAAGTTGGTGGCTGTATAAGTGGCATTGGTTGCACCAAGGATATTGGTAAAGTTCGTGTTGTCAGCAGACGATTGCCATTGAACAGTACCTGTATGGCCACTCACCGTCAAGGCAGTACTATTGCTGTTTGCGCAAACCGTAGTTGATCCCGAAATTGTACCCGCTACTGAAGGCGCATTAACCGTAACGCTCGCTGCCGCTGTCGTAGCCGAAGCACAAGCTCCACTTGTAGAAACCGCTTTGTAATAGGTGGTTGCCACAAGATCTGTAGCGGTATAGGTAGCCGCTGTGGCTCCTGAAATTGCCGTATATGTTCCAGCCAAAGTACTGGCAGATTGCCATTGTATATTTCCGATGTTTCCTCCTACTGACAAGGTGGTGCTGTTGGTTCCCGAACAAACGGTTGCATCACCCGTTATACTTCCTGCTACTGAAGTAGGACTAACCGTTAGCGTCATTACATTTGATATAGTTGTACATGTTCCGCTGGTTACAAACACGCGGTAATAGGTGGTTGCTGTAAGGTTGGTTGCTGTATAACTAGCCCCTGTTGACCCTCCTATATTCGTAAATGTACTATTGTCTGTTGAAGATTGCCATTGTCTAGTTCCTGTGTTGCCCGTCAAAGTCATGGTAGTTGAATTTGTTCCGGTACAAACTGATGATGAACCAGTAGTTACGGCAACCGTTCCACCCACTGCACCTGCTGTTACCACAATGGTAAACGTTTGCGTAGCCGAGGTATCTACTCCACCGTTGGCTGTTCCTCCATTATCTTGAAGTTGTACACTCACGGTAGCTGTTCCGGTTTGGTTCGCAGCCAACGAATAGGTTAATACTCCAGTTGAACTGATAGCCGGCTGCACTGCAAAAAGGCTGTTCAAGTTATTGGTTACAATAAATGATACCGTTTGTGTAGATTCATTTGCCGGACCCGGACTAATCGCTGTTGCCCAGCCGGTAATTGATTGCGGTAAACTATTTGCACAAAGCGTTTGGTTGGCCCCTTTTGTAAAGGAAGGCGCATCGTTAATTGAATTAACCGTTACGGTAAGTGTGGCTTGATTGGATACATTTCCGTCTAAATCGGTAATGGTGTAATTTATAGTAGCCGTTCCTACAAAGTTGGCAGCTGGTGTAAAGGTAATTTCACCCGGATTATTCACCGGATCGGTAATACTCCAGGTACCTGCTGCGGTAGTAAGTGTACCCACAAGCGCTACAGTAGAAGGATCCAAACCAACAGTAATTCCGTTGGTATCGTTATCATTGGCTGAAACATCATAACTCACGGGAGCATCTTCGTTGGTTGAAAACGAATCAGCCACTGCAGTAGGTGTTCCGGCTAATATGGTTATGGAAATCGTTCCAATATTTGAGCTAGTACCCGAATTGTCAGTTAACACATAATAAATGGGGGTTAATGCCCCAATTGGAGTCAATCCGGTGTAGGTAAACGTAATATTTCCGGAAGCATCTACACTGTAATTTCCTTGTCCCAAAACGGAGAAGGTATATTGAATGCCTGGCGTAAATGGATCTAAATCAATGGTGCTGTAATCTAACGTCCCATCAACATCTGAGTCATTGGCTGTAATCGAGAACGTTGCCGAGCCATTGGTAGCTATGTAGGGCGAATTGGTGTCGTTTACAATAACCGGAGCATCATTAACTGACGTAATGGTAACATATATAAACCCGTTATTAGAACTCACAGGTAAAGTTGCGTCAGAATCATTCACCACATATTCAACAGGTGTTACGGTTCCATTAAAATTCAGTACCGGAACAAAAGTAACTACACCCAAATTATTGACGGTAAACGTACCTTGATCGGCAACTGTAAAGCTGGTTTGAACTCCCGCAGTATACGGATCTAAATCTACACTAGCTACGTTGATTACCCCTGAATTTCCGTGTGTGGTATCTAAATCATAATCATTTGTTGTGATAGATAAGGTTACAGTAGTGTCTTCATTGGTGGTCGCAAAATCATCAATCGCAAATGGAGCGGTATTGGCCCAAACCGTAGTAACGGTAATTGACGCTGAGTTTGATACCAAATTCTGGCTGTCTTTTACGGTGTAATAGATTGTTGTTATTCCGCTGAAATTCCAATCGGGAGTAAAACTTACCTCACCATTGATGTCCACAAAAAACTGTCCTTGACCAGCCACATAATAGGACTGTTGTATACCAGGCGTAGCGGGATCTAAGTCAACACGACTAGGATTGATAATTTTTGGCGCATTTGCAGTATCGTTGGTTGTTACATTAAACACAACCGTAGTATTTATAGCAGTAGTTATCGAAAGGTCGCTCACGGCAACCGGTGCACCTGTTGGCAACACGGTAAAAGTAACCGTCGCTTCGTTTGAAGGCAAGGCCGAACTGGTATTTAATACGGTATAACTGATCGGTGTTGTAGTACCATAAAAACCTGTTGCAGGAACAAACGTAAGTATTCCATTGGTATCTACGGTATAAACGCCTTCTCCAGTAATGTAAGTAGTTTGTTGGCCGGGATTTAACGGATCTAAATCTACCGAAGAGGTGATTACAGTTCCGTCAACATTCACGTCGTTGGCTACAATATTGAGGGTAGTTGTGGTGTCTTGATTGAACGATTGTGTATCATTAACTGCCAAAGGTGGACCAGCAACATGCGTTACATCTAAAGTCATGGTTCCCACTGTTGAACCCAAATTGGCATCGTTTACACTAAAGGTAAAGCTGGTGTAGGCTGATCCGTATTCGTTTGGATTGGGGGTGAAAATTAGATTGGAAATATCGGCAATCGCAATGGTTTGACCGGCAATAACTGGCACGCCATTAATGGTCAGAGTTCCGTTGTTGGGCAAACTAGCAATAGTGATGCTCACCACTGGATTTGATTCCTGATCGCTATAGTTAAAATTACCCGCGGTAAATGAATAGGCCGCATTTTCTGTAGCCGTTGCCGAACTGGTTAATGCAACAGGCGCATCATTTACCGGATTTACGGTAATGGTTACCGTAGCGGCATTGGACGTCAAGTTGTCATTATCATTCACTTTATATGAAAGCGTTGCTGTTCCATTAAAGTTGGCCGTTGGCGTATAGGTTAATACCCCCGAGCTGTTTACGCTCCAGGTTCCGCTAGCATTGGTCGCCGAATTTTGAATCCCGACTGTCGTGGTATTAAGATCGACTGAATTTACCGATACAGTTCCGTCTACATCGGTATCGTTGCTGGTCACGGTAACTGAAACCGGAGTGTCTTCGTTGGTTAAAGTAGCATCATTGGTAGCTACTGGAGCTGTTGGAATCTTAATTCCAAAATTGACATTGGTAATATTGTTGTTGGAAGCAAATGTAACTCCAGCTACTCGACCATCTATTGTACCGTCATTTCCTGTAGTAGAATTGGTGATGTTGTTTCTAATTTCACCATTGTTTGAACACCCTGCAGGTAATGAAGGTGTGGGAGTAATACCAGAAGTATAATTTGTTGTGCTTAACGTCACAGTATAGGTGTTGTTTTGCGCAATTGACCCGCTTGTAAATGCGTAAGCACCTGAGGCACCTACTGGCACTGTTTGAACAAAAGCGTCTGTCCCATTGGTTTTAACGAGTGTTACATACATTTGAGTCCCGTTTACACTTCCTACTCCTGTTCCGTCTACTTTATTGGGAGACACACTTCCATTAATATCTTTGTATACATTACCCATGATGGATAAACTTCCATTGGCACAATCAGAAACTGGTAAGGATAATGTAGCCGGAGTTCCAAAACCACAACTGTTGGAAGGGGTTACCGATAGGGTATAATTTCCAGCTTGTCCGGCACCGTTAAAGTTAACTGTGGCGGTAGCTGTTCCTTGTCCCGAAGTAATCGTTGCACCGGTTGGCGGTGTCCAAGTATATGTGGTAGCATTGGTATAACCCGAAACGGTAAACGTTTTAGCAGAATCAGTATCACAATAGGTATTTGCACCTACATGGTAATACAAGGTCATTGTGGCGTGATCGACATAGGCGATGGCATTGGCTGTTCCGTAATTTACACGGTATCTAAATCCAAAGTTTGCGCTATTTATAATGGTCGGTGTTAACGATGTAGCATTTGTTCCCCATACATCGGTAGCTGAACCATAGGTTGAAATTACATCCGAAGTAGGCCAGTTTCCGGTGATGGTTTTGTTGGTCCCCAAGTTGGTTGTATTATCCAATAAGGAAATTCTACTGTCTGAAATGGTACCACCAGATGATTTTTTTTCTACGGTAACTACGATTCCATCAACAACGGCATTAACAGGAATATTAAATCCAAATCCTTTTACATACAAATAAGTAGTGGTTCCGGTGTTGCTTGACGTTTGCGTTGCATAGGCATCATTACTGGTATAAATATTTCCTGTCGTAGACCATACATCCGTATTATTGCTAGACGAGGCGCCAACTGATGGCGATAAAGCAGAAGTTACGGAATTGGTAAAAACGGGAGCATTATTAGCTGTGATGGTTCCTGTGCCCATTGAATTGGACACTACCACTTGATACGTACTGGGTGAAATTGAAGCCGCCGAACAGCCATTAGCATCCACAACTGAACTTAACGTATAGGTAGTTGTAGTGATTGGATTGACTGCGATAGCTGCTGCCGAAACATAACCTGTAACTGTCCCTACTCCATTTGAAATCGCTAACGTATAAGGAGAAGTTCCGCCCGTAATCGCTACATTCAAACTGTTGTTACACGTAAGTGAAGCACCTGACAAAGCTGCCAAAGTTGGTGGAACATGGAACGTTATTGTAATATCATCAGTTGTGGGCGCGCAGCCTGTAGGCGTTAATGTCCAACGCAACACATAGGTATTGCCCGCAACTCCATAAAAAGTATCCGTAGCAAGCGAACTTGTACTGGTATGTCCTGCGCCAAAATTACCGCCGGTTCCAGAAACGATTGTCCACTCTCCGGTACTTCCGGCTGGATTATTTCCGGCCAAGGCAATACTTGTTAATCCGCAGGTTGAAGCGCCTGTTAGGTCTTGTCCTGCATTGGCTATATTTACCTCAACCACTATAGGATATACAAAATGACAAGCGGTTCCAGTTACATATACATTGGCCGTATAGGTTCCAGCGTTTGCAGCTGTTACATTGTTTATTACTGGCGCAGCCAAGGTAGATGTAAATCCATTTGGTCCAGTCCACAAATAGGTCGCACTAGGCGAAGACGTTGCGCTTAGGTTTATTGATCCGCCAGTACAAATCGGTGAATTCACAGTAACAGTTGGTGCCGAACAGCCTGTAATATTTACTGGCGTGGTGGTGGTTCCCGAGATGGCGCAACCATTGGCATCAAATACACCCGGGTTACTCGCATTGTTAAACACGCTGCCCGAGATGTTTCCTGTACCTGTAATTTGTGCACTGTTGTCTACCACATTGTCGCAGTACATGTACACACAATCTGACGAGATTTGCACTCTAAATTTTATCAGCGTATGGTCAATTCCTGTGGGTGAATTTAAAATTGACCCTCCTTGAAAGGTATTGGCACCGGTTCCGATGCGCACTTTTACGGTTTTAGTTGCTGCAATATATTCGGCTTGGTCGTCGCCCGCTGCATCTGTTTTTGGTCCAACATTTGGCCCCTCAATAATCGAAATGGAATTGGGCACATAAAAGGCATTTCCCTCAATTTTATCGGTGATGTAGGTATTAATGGCCGGATCTGATCCGATGTTCAAACCACTCACCGTATATTCTAAAATATCGCCCGGCGAAGCAACTGTCGCTCCTGGATTGGTAATATTTTCTACGGTAACCGCACTACGCAAATCCGGTTCATAGACATCAATCGCAGAGGTCACAACTTGGGTTAGAAACGTTTCCCCTCCAGTAGTTTGTCGGATAACCGCCGAAATGGCATTGTTGCCGATGTAATTTTTGGTGGTATTGTCGGGATTAAAAATGTTGGCATCATATCCCAAAGTATTGTTATAGCTTGGATTTCGTTGCGTTGTAAGCACTCCATTTCGAGACAACGTACTGTTAAACATATCGGTACTTGGGTGAATAGCATCGGACAAGTTTACAAAGGTAGAAGCACCTTTAAACAACAATTGATCTCCGGTTAATGAACGGTCACCGTCATAGACTACCATTCCCAACTGAAAGTTTACGGGACCAGACAAGGGTGTTTGAAAACCAGAAATCGGAATATCTACAGTCGAATAGGTTCCGGCACTCACATTGGCCAAACCATCAAACACTGTCAAATTTTTCATGGTCGTTGTATTGTCTTTGTAAACAATTACAATGGTCCAACCACCAAATAAATTTTTAGCGCCAATGTCATTCACCACATTGGCCACGGTAAAGGTGTCGTTTAATCCTTTGGGATCTACATAGGCCGTAATATCTTTGAAACAGTGGTAGGTTTTAAACCCGATCGCATTGTCTTTCAAATAATCGGCACTCAAGTTGATGTAACTACCCGAATTGATTTTAAGTTTTACCTGGTTGCGCGCGGCATAATTGGCATTGGTCGAGTTGATTGCTCCACCCCAGTACAATCCGGCCCAGCTAATTTCGCTACACAAGGAATAGGCTGATGGATCACCGCTAGGAATTGAAATTTTATCGCTACTTGACATAAAAGTTGTCGCATCGGCATCAATATCAACGTATCCGTTAATGTAGGTATTGTCATACCCTGTTCCTGCAGGTGGCATCTCATTTTGCACCACATTGGCAGGATTTGCTCTAGATGACGTGTTGGATAGATACAAAATACCTCCTTTTTGTGTAATTGTTTTTCTTACACTAAAAGGTGTAATAACTTGTGCCATAGCGGTCACACTGATAAGAAGAAAAAATAAAATACTCTTTTTCATACTATTAATTTATATTATGGTATTGGGGAGACTAGTTTAATTGAAACGATGCACGGTGTTTACCCGATTGGGTATTCAAGTGAACGGTATAGGTGCCCGTAGGCAAATTTGTCACATCGACCGAAGCATAATACGGTGATTTGATCAACTCAAAATTGGCGGTGAGTACCCGTTCGTTTTTGGTATTGTAAAAATTCATTTCGGCGTCAACTCCTTCATTTCCATTGAAAGAAACACGTAGAATTTTTTTGGAATCAACCAATTCTACTTTTAAAACCAAAAGCTCAGCAGTTGCCGGTTCAGTAATTTTAACAGTAGTTGAAGGCGTATTTTGCAGCAGACAAAACGCGTTTAGCGAACTTGATCCTAAACATACAACTGCCAAAAGGCCAAATCGAATAAAATTTAATGCAATTAGATTCACTGATTTCATGAGTAATTATGTTGATTTATAAATTTGAATGACTTAATAAGCAAGCCGACTACCAATAATTTAAAATAATCGCCAAAACGCTGCAAATTTAATTAAAATTAAAGCCCGTGAAGCAACAGCCAAAACTTATTGAGTTTTGGTAGGTATTTAATAAAAAGCATGCTAATTCCTCATCTATTCTGTTTAATAAATAGGAAAAGGATAAACAAATCACAAAATAAAAGATGAAATCAAGTATATAAGCTGTTGTTATATAGAAGTAATAAGCTAGTAATTACGGCATTAAGGGAGACGCTATTCCAACCATAACTTTCGAAACGCCTTATTCTTATCATAATCAGCGGCTTGTTTTTCGATGTTGAAATAGCGATGCCCGCGCGGATCATTTCCTACACCCGCCAAATAAGCCCAATTTCCCCAGTTGCTGCTCACGTCATAATCAATGAGTTGCTGCTCAAAATAGGCGGCCCCAATTCGCCAGTCTTGTTGTAGTTCGTTGCAAAAATAACTGGCCACGTTTTGTCGGCCGCGGTTGCTCATGAAACCCGTTTGCTTCAATTCGATCATGTTGGCGTTGATAAAATCAGAATTGGTGGTACCATTGATCCATTGGGAAAGCAATTTTTCATTGAGCGACTTAGAAAGGACTTTCTCGGTTTTAATCCCTTCATACAAGAAATACTTGGTTTTGTGTTTCTTAAACATAAACCGAAAGTAATCCCGCCACAGCAATTCAAAAACCAACCAATAGGTTGAATCGTTGGCGCCAAATTGGGCTTCGTAGCGCTGCACTTGGGCATAGATGTACCGCGGCGAAATACAACCCATGGCCAACCAAGGTGAAAATTTAGACGAATAATCGGCGCCCACCATACCATTACGGGTTTCTTTGTAGGTGGAGAGCAATTGGGTGTCAAATAAGTAGTGCTTTAGCCGTTGAATAGCCGCTCGTTCTCCACCCACAAAGGGTAGCACAGCTCGGGAATCAATAGTAGGTTCTTCTAGGCCCAACTCCGCCAAATCTGGAAGCACCAAGGAAGGAATTTTAGGAGATGATATGCGTGTGGGGGCTGCAAACGGTGCTCTTATTTCGGCATCTTTTTCTGTTTTTTTTCTAAAGTTGGTAAACACCTCCGGAATATCTTTGATCGTAAACGGCAAATCTTCGGCATGGTAAAGCGTACTCGTACTGATGGATTCAAGCTCACAACCCAATTTAAAAAGCGCTGTTTGTACCGCTTTTTCGGTTTTGTTTTCTTCAAAGGCCACCTCCCGTTTGGCGTACACTTTTTGAATGTGATAGGCTTTTACCAATTTGGGGATTTCAACTTCGGGCTTTCCTTTCACCAGCAACAATCCAGAGCCCAAGGCACGCAATTGTTCGTCTAAATCGTGTAGTGCTTCAAGCAAAAATTGGGCTCGAAAACTGCCCGTTTTTTGAAAGCCATAAGAAGTGGTCGTAAAATGAGAATCATCTATACAATACACCGGAATTACTTGGTCACTTTTGGAAATGGCTTTTACCAAGGTTTCGTTGTCTTGGATTCTCAAATCGGTTTTAAACCAAACGAGGGCTGTTTTCATGTGGTAGGTTAATTTAAAATTTTTACAACTGATTTATGTTTTTTAAATAAAAATCGGCCTGTTCCAAGAGGGCGACCTTGGCTTCGGGCTGCATGTTGCGCCACACATTGTACATCATGCCAATACGTGGATTTTTGGCCAATTTGTCTTCGTGTTTGTCATAAAAATGCCAATACAAACTGTTGAACGGACAAGCTTTATCGCCCGTTTTAACTGCTTTTTTGTAATAACAACTGCCGCAATAGTGGCTCATTTTATCAATATAGGCCGCCGAACTCACATAGGGTTTTGTACCCACAATTCCGCCATCGGCAAACTGGCTCATGCCGCGGGTATTGGTAATCTCCACCCACTGAATCGCATCAATATAAATGCCCAAATACCAGGCATCTACGGCATCGGGATACACACCTGCCAAGAGGGCAAAATTACCCGTCACCATCAAGCGTTGAATGTGGTGCGCATAGGCATAATCCAGCGATTGGTTGATGGCGTCTTTGAGGCAATGCATTTTGGTGTTGCCCGTCCAAAACCACTCGGGCAAGTCTGCCTGATGATTAAAATAATTGAGCGTAGCATACTCGGGCATTTTGTGCCAATAGATGCCGCGCATGTATTCGCGCCAGCCAATAATTTGACGCACAAAGCCTTCCAGTTGATTGTAGGCAATTTTTTCTGGCTGTGCTTCCCATTCTTGTATGCATCGATTTATTACTTCGGCGGGCGAAAGCAGTTTGCAATTCATCGAAAACGAAAGTCGGGCGTGATACAACGACCATTGGTTGGGTGCCATCGCGTCTTGGTAACTACCAAAGAGTGGCAAACATTCGGCCACAAAAAATTCGAGCAGTTCCAACGATTGGCCGCGGTTGATGGGCCAAACAAACTGCAACGGATCAATATTACCAATGGTTTTGATGTTGGTTTTCTGGATTTCGGCGAACACTTGGGTTACATCATTGGTAAATACCAAAGGCGGTGTGGCAAGGTGGTTTTTGGGAAGTTTCATGCGGTTTTCGCCATCGTAATTCCATTGCCCGGTTCGCGGCTTGTCGCCTTCCATCAAGATAGTATGTTTCTTGCGCATCGCCCGGTAAAAACTCTCCATCAGGAAGGTTTTCTTGCCTGCAAAAAAATCACCCAGTTCGTTTCTTTCGCTCATAAAATGCTCCGAATCACAAACGGAAGTGGGTATTTGCAATGATGCGCAAAGGGCAATCAGTTGTTCATCGAGGCGATATTCGTCGGGCAATTGGTATTCAAAGCGGGTGAACTTTTCAGTTTCAACCAAGCGCGTAATGTTTTGCTTGAAACTTTGCTCGTTGTGTGGATCATTCAAATGGATATAAATCACTTGGTGTTGTTTGGCTTTTAATTCGGCAGCAAACGCTTGCATGGCCGAAAAAAACCCGACAATTTTCTGAATATGATGGGTAGCATAATCGGTTTCAGAGCGGATTTCCATCAGCACATACGTCACCGAATCATCTACCGTTTTGAACCACGAATGTTCACAATTGAGCTGATCTCCTAAAATTAATCGCAACGTTTTAGCCATACTTTATTTTTTACTCCTGCATTTATCGCTGCAGTACTTTACTTCGTCCCACACTTTTTCCCATTTTTTACGCCAAGCAAAGGGCTTGAGGCAGCTGATACAAATTTTACTGGGCAGGTTTTGTTTTTTTACGCCGCGCATGTTTGGGTTGGTTTGGGTTACTTACGTGTTTGTTCAAAATTCGACTGCCTTCTTGTTTTACCTCGTCTTTTTTGCGAAAACTCCAAACAAGTTCACTGGCTTTTTTTCGGGTTTCTTCAATATCAACGATGGGAAACGGATAAACCTTGCCTAATTCACAGTTGTAAAACTGCTGTTCGATGGCATTGAGTTTCCAAGGTTCGTGCAGCAATTCGAGGGGAACATCTTTCAATTCGGGCACCCATTTTTTAATAAAAATTCCTTCGGGATCGTGTTCTTCAGAATTCTTGATGGGATTGTAAATGCGAATGGTATTGATGCCCGTGGTCCCCGACTGCATCTGCAATTGTGGGTAATGAATTCCGGGTTCGTAATCCAAAAATTGGCGGGCTAGAAAATGCAATTCACGCCAATCTTGCCATAAATTAAAGGTAAAAAATGAGACGACCAAGGCGCGCATTCTAAAGTTCAAATAACCCGTTTGCACCACACAGCGCATGCAGGCATCTACTATGGGCACGCCGGTTTTTCCCTGCTGCCAGGCGGAAATGAAGGTTTCATTTTTGGGTTTCACCAAAACGTCATAGGCGCGATTTACGTTTTCAAATTCCATGCGGCATTCGTCCTCAAATTTTTGCATAAAATGGCAATGCCAATGCAAGCGCGACACAAAATTTAAAATGGCGCGCTTGTTTTTGGACGATTCATAAAACTGATTGGTGTACTGGTACACCATGCGCATGCTGATGTTGCCATAGGCCAAATAGGGCGACATTCGGCTGCAAGAGGTTCGACTCAAACTGGGCTTCGAAATGTGTTTGCTGTAATTCACATAGCGCTCTTTTACAAAACTGTCCAGGTAGCGCCACGCCCAATATTCGCCACCTTGCTGAAAATTGGGATTTCTGTTTGTAATACTTTGTTGAAGTGGTTCTCCTTTTACTGTAGAATATACTTCTTCGTTTAACCCCTGAAAGGTCAAATTTTCTATCGTGTTTGATAATGGAATTGCCTGCATAACGGCCTCCCAGCGTTTGTCCCAATTTTTGCGGGAAGTCAATTTGCGAATCACGCCATGCAATTGCGATTGTTGCCAAACAATTTGAGTTGACTTGAAAAAAGTCTCCATCGCCATGTCTCGATCATAGGTAATTTTATTGCCCACTTCTTGATGCGAGAACACGTTTTTTATCAAAAATTGTTCGGATAACGCTTGAAATACGGGTAAGACTTCGTTGTGAAAGGTGTAGATTGTACCCCCCAACGGCTCCAATTTACGTTGCATGTCTTGAATGGACTCGTAAATGAACCGCCAATGACGTTCATCGGCATCGTCGTAGTTCATTACGGAAGGTTCAAAAAAATACACCAATAAAACAGGAAGCTCGCTTTGTTGGGCCAAGAAAAGAGGCTCGTGATCGGCACACCGCAAATCCCGCTTAAACCAAACAATATTTATGGCTTTTTTACTCAACGCCCAAGCAATGAGGTAATTTCTAAACCGGGTTTGGCATACGACAAACGATCCAATTGTACCGTTTTGTGGTAGCTATCCAAACCGGAGCAAGTAAGGGTATTTGCTTGTTCTAAATCGAGAAAGCCATCGGGCTGTATGGCGTTTTCGGGCACAAAAAGTTGCACAATTTCGCCAATGATCAAGGTAGTTGAATTGATGGTAATGTCAATTTTCTCCCGAAAGGCCAATCCTATTTGAATGTGACTTTCGGCCACAAAAGGCGCGAAAAAGTCAGATTTAAACTCAGCCGTTAAGCCCGTTGCGTCAAATTCAGAAATGTCTTTGTCATAACGCGCCGAGGTCTGGTGGCCTTGAGTTAAAATCGATTCATTGAGGTGATTCAAGGTATAAAAACCCGTTTCTAAAATATTGTTGTAGGTGTTGCGCTCGGGTGGCGTGGGCCGAAACACCAAGCCCATATAGGGTGGATTGGCGCCAATGTGAAAAACCGAACTAAAAATGGCAACATTGGTGTTGCGCTGCGCATCGGCAGTACCTACCAAGACCACGCTTTTAAATCCGCCCAAACTATTAATGAGGTGCACGCGGTATTGTTTTTCTAAGGCTAAAATATCGGCCGAGGTAAATTGTTTGCTCATCGGGTGCTTACTGCTGTTGGATGTTAATTTCAATCCAGGTTTTGTCGCTGGTCAATTTGAACGTGCCCAGGTGTTCACGATTCCATTCTAAAGGCGAGATTAACGATAAAAAATTGTGCCCGTCACGGTGGCGATACATGTGGTAGGTTTCGCCCGGAATGGGTTCAAATGAAAACTTGGCGTTGTACACCAATTCGTTGCATTCGTATTCGCGCAGCAACTCATCATACTGTTGTTTGAGCTCGTTAAATTTGGCTGCCAGTTGATTATTCACACTAGCAATTCCGCGGTTTTTCCAAGACACCACATCGTCAAGCTGTATAGCTGGCGCACCCACATTGGTTGCATAAGGCAACACACTGGCGTGGTACCCTTGCCCGTCGGCATACACCACATTATCTGGTTTTTTGGTAGACATAACTTAGCGTTTGGAAATTTTATTGTTTGATATGGCGCGTTGGCGGGTACACTTAAAACGGTCGATTGCATTTGATCGTTTGGCGGCGTGTTTAGTTTTGCAATTTTCTACTCGATCACGCCAAAGTATGTAACTCTTGAACTTGAGTTCCCGTTTCATGAGCGCTTTCACCTCGGCTTCGGTAAGCCCAAATTGAAAACGAATGGCATCAAAGGGCGTTCGGTCTTCCCAAGCCATTTCGATGATGCGGTCGATTTGAATTTCAGTAAGGGGCGCTGAAGGAGAAACAGGCGAAATGGGCTGATTCATTTTGTTTAATCTAATTTAAATTTTGTTAAACAAAAGTAAACCATTTTAATGAAAATGCAAGCCCTAAAAAAAATAAGTTTTCATTCATTACACTCGCAAAAATTGCAGATGAAATAGCAAAAAGTTAATTGCGGTATGCCTGACTTGGAAAAGTATCAGCGCAAATTATCTTTACGAAAAGCGGTGGGCGTGGTTCCTTTTTTTCTGAAAAATACCCGATTAAAATAGCTCAGGGTTTCAAATCCACAGGCATAGGAAATTTGATTGATGCTTTTCTCGGATTGCACCAACAAGCGGCTGGCTTCGTTTATTCGAATTTCATTGACGTAATCCGAATAGGTTTTCCCGGTAGCTTTTTTGAAAAATTTACAAAAATTACTTTCGGTCATGTAGAGTAAATCAGCCACTTCTTTTAAGGCGATTTTACTGGTAAAATTGTGTTGAATAAACAAACAAACTTTGTTGATGCGCAGTTCACTTTTTGGGGAAGCTACGGTATGAAACGCATTAGAAGCAATAGGTGTTGCGGATTGTTGCGACAACAGTTCTAAAATTGATACCAGCTTTACCACCCTGTCCATTCCTATAGCATTCGTCAAATCAACCAATTTGTCAGCAAGGGCAATATCGTCTTCAAAATGCAGTCCTCGATCGGCTTGTTCCAAGAGCAGTTTGATGGCTTTTCCTTCGTCCAACTGCAAGAATGGATCCATAAACTCCTTTGAAAACTGAATGACTATCGCCTCCGAATTTTCCTCAGCATCCGCTTTTCCCGACCAGGTATGCGGTAAATTACTGCCCAATAAGACCAAATCGCCCGCACAAAAATAGGCATAGGAATTACCCACTAGGCGGTACCCACTGCCTTTAATAATATAGGTTAATTCATATTCAGGATGGTAATGCCATTTGAATTCAAAGTAGGGCACTTCAAACCGATAGGTATAAAAACTGGATGTTCCCTTTTCGGAGCGAATGTCTTCTAATGTGGCTTTCATAGTTTATTTTTCCAATAACTGGTTGTATAAAGCAAAAATAATTCAATATAGTGTTAGAATTAAACAAAATACTAGAAATTCTATTCCAACTGATTGGATAGTTTTGACAATACTAATTAAAGCTTTATGCCCATGCTCACCCTACCCAATTCCATTGCCCAATTGCTTGACGAACCTTATGTGCTCACCCAAGATCAAATTGATTTCTATCAAAAAAATCGTTTCATCAAACTGAAAGAAGTGCTAAACCCAGCAACGGTGGCCTTCTTTAATGCCGAGATTAGCAAACAAGTTCATGAAATGAACCAAGAGCATACGGCACTCGAAGAGCGAACCACGTATGGCAAGGCTTTTTTGCAACTCTTTAATTTGTGGTTGGAAAATGCGGTCGTAAAAGAACTGATTTTTAGCAAACGTATTGCCAAAATCGCTGCCGATTTGATGGAGGTGAACGGCGTGCGACTATACCACGACCAAGCCTTGTTTAAAGAGGCCGGAGGCGGAATTACCCCTTGGCATGCCGATCAATACTATTGGCCTTTGCAAACCGACAAAACCGTTACGGCTTGGATTCCTTTGCAAGCCACCCCACTAGAAATGGGACCTTTAGAATTTAGCGCAGGAAGTCACGTGATTACCGAGGGCCGAGAATTGGAAATTGGCGACGAAAGCGAAACACAAATCCAAAACAAACTGCGTGTGACTGATTTTGAACACGTAATTGAACCCTTTGATGTGGGCGAAATTAGTTTCCATTCGGGCTGGGTGTTTCATCGGGCGGGAGCGAATGTTACCGATGAAATGCGAAAGGTAATGACCATCATTTACATGGACAAAGACATGCTTTTAAAAAATCCGGAGAACAAAAACCAAGAACACGATTGGAATACCTGGTGTCCGGGCGCGACCATTGGTGAAATCATCAATTCGCCAATTAATCCTGTTTTATACACCAACTAAGATGGAAATAAAATACACCTGCACCTATTGGGGTTGCGAAAACCAATCGGCCAAAGAATTTCTTGCAAACGCAGTAGCTGCAGGCTATGAAGGCGTTGAAATTAATTTTCCAGAAGACGACGATTTTGTTGCTGAATTCATCACAGAGCTCGCACACATCAGGCAAACCACACACCCCAATTTTATTTTTATCGCGCAGCAAGTACTGCCCAACAAAAAAGAAACGGTGAAGGCCTATACCCAACGCATGACGGATCGACTTGCTTTTTTAATTACCCTAAAACCCGATTACATCAATTCGCATACCGGAAAGGATTACTACAGTTTTAGTGAAAATTGCATCATTATTGAAACCGCAGAGCAACTGGCAAAATCGGCACAAATTCCCCTTTGGCATGAAATTCACCGGGGCCGCTTTTCGTTTCATTTAAAAACGCTTTTGAACTACCTTGAGTTATTTCCTCAGCTCAAACTAATTGCCGATTTTTCTCACTTTTGTGTGGTTTCTGAAAGCGATTTACATGATCAGCAGGATTTACTTAGCAAACTCTATCCGCACATCAAGCACATTCATGCCCGCATTGGATTTGAGCAAAGTCCGCAAGTAAACCATCCTTTTGCACCCGAGTGGAAAAACTACCTGCAACGCTATACCAGCTGGTGGAATGATATCTTGGCCGAACAAAAAAAGCGCAATAGACCTATAATTTCAATCACTCCCGAATTTGGCCCTTACCCCTATATGCCGCAAGAACCGTTTACCCAAAATCCACTGGCCAACCAATGGGAAATAAACCTGGAAATGAAAAAGTATTTACAACAAAACCTAGTATTAAATGGATAACTACAATAACTTCCATCCATTTGTTTGTAAAATTTGTCGGATTCCAAAAACAGAAATTTCAAGCTAATGCATGCACTATGGCAATAAAAAAAATATTTTTTACGGTATTGGCCTTTGTTTATCTATGGAATGCAAACGCCCAAAACAACGCCAACTTTGTCAACACCTTTATAGGCACTGACGGAACCGGGCATACCTTTCCCGGACCCTCTTTGCCTTTTGGCATGGTGCAGCCTGGACCCGATAACGCTACCGAGGGCTGGAACCACACCAGCGGCTACCAATACAAAGACAGCTTGCTGTTGGGGTTTTCGCAACTGCGTTTCAGCGGCACCGGCATTGGCGAAATGGGAAACATCTTGTTATTGCCCTATTCAGCAAACCAAATCAAGTTTAAAAACAGTTACTACAAACAGACCGAAAAATCAACTGTGGGGTATTATACACTTACCAAAAAAGACGGTGTTAAAGTAGAACTCAGCTGCTCCGAGCGCGTGGCGTTTCATAAATACACCTTTCCCGAATCTGATGGAAAATTATTGTTGGATTTTCAACACGGCATTCAATTCTTAAACGACAGTTTGGTATTGGAAAGTGACATCAAAATAGAAAACAACACTACTATTTCGGGCTATTGCAAAACCAAAGGCTGGGTAACCAAAAAGTATTTTTTTACTGTACAATTTGAAACTCCGTTTGCAAACAGCACCGAACTTCCCAAAGAGAAAAAGCAGCATGCACCCAAATACATACTGGATTTTAAACTACCCAAAAATCAAATTTTGCAAGTAAAAATTGCTTTGTCTACCGTGAGTGTGGATGGCGCAAAACTGAATCTACAAACCGAAATTCCGCATTGGAACTTTGAAAAAGTAACGCAAAGTGCCAAAGCAGTTTGGGACAACTACCTGAACCGCATTGACATCGAAGCGCCGCAAAAACAAAAGGAAATCTTTTACACGTCCTTGTATCATTTGCTGTTGCAACCATCCAATATTGCCGATATAGACGGCCATTACCGCGGTACCGATGATAAAATTGCTATGGCACCCAACAAAGAATATTATTCTACCCTATCCATTTGGGATATTTATAGAGGTGTTTTTCCCTTACTTCAAATTATTGCGCCCGAAAAAATAAACGGCATCATCAACACCTTGCTTTTGCATCACAAAGCTGCCGGATTTTTGCCCATTTGGACCGCTTGGGGACAAGACAATTATTGCATGATCGGCAACCATGCGATTCCAATGATCCTATCGGCTACACAAAACGGATTTAGCGGATTTAATCAAAAAGAAGCGTTTACGGCAATGCTGGAAACATCAACCAAAAGCCACATTAATTCTGATTGGGAACTGTATACCCAATTTGGCTATTATCCCTTTGATAAATTGGACAACGAAGCCGTTTCAAGAACCTTAGAATCGGGCTATGACGATTGGTGTGTGGCGCAAATGGGGGCAAAAGTGGGCGATTCAACACAAGCAAAACAATTTCAACAACGGGCTAACTATTACCAAAATCTATTTGATACCGAAACCCAATTGTTTCGCGGAAAAGACAGCCATGGCAACTGGAGAACCCCATTTGATCCTCTCACGGCTACTTCGCCCATGAACAATCCCGGCGATTATACCGAAGCCAATGCCTGGCAATATTTCTGGACGCCGGCCCAATATGATCTCGCGGGCATGAAAAAGCTATTGGGCGGACAAACGGCATTCACCAAAAAACTAAATGATTTCTTTTCTATCGAAAATAAAAACCCCAACAAATTTTTAGGTCAGGAAGCGATGATTGGCCAATATGCGCATGGCAACGAACCCAGCCACCACATTGTGTATTTGTATGCGTTTTCGGACACCCCAAAAGTGGGCCAACAATACATTCATAAAATCATCCACGAATTTCACAACAACACGCCCGACGGCATGATTGGCAACGACGATTGCGGCCAAATGTCGGCCTGGTACATCTTGTCTACCTTGGGATTTTATCCCGTAAATGCAGCGTCAGGAGAATTTGTGTTGGGTGCGCCGCAAGTTAAAAAAGCCGTTTTACAGCTGGCCAACCACAAAACGTTTACGATTCAAGCCGCGAATTTTTCAGCTGAAGCCATCTTTCAGGAAAACCCGAAACTTAATGACAAAATGTTAACACGGCCGTTCATCACCTTCCCGGAAATTAATGCCGGTGGAACGCTCGATTATACAATGACCAAAAATTAATTTAACCGCATGAAAAACACCTATATACTTTTACTTTTACTTACATCTTGTATAATGAGTGCACAAGCACAGCCCACCACCAAAGTGCCTGAAAAATACCAAGCCCTTCCCTTTGGCAGCATAAAACCTATTGGCTGGCTCAAAACACAAATGCAAAAAGATATCGAAGGTTTTGTGGGAAACTTAGACAAATTGGTGCCCGAGCTCATTCAGGATCCGATATACAGTTCTGGGCGTTTGCACAAAAATTCGAAGGCCAAAGAGTTGGGCAACCAAAAAGAGGGCGATGCGGCAGGCGACGAACAATACAAATGGTGGAACAGCGAAACCCAATCAAATTGGTGGGACGGCTACATCCGAAACGTGCTTTTACTTGACGACACCGCAGGCCGAAAAAAAGTAGACCAATATATTGAAGCGGTACTGCAATCGCAAGATGAGGACGGTTATATTGGGATTTACGACAAGGAATTGCGCTATACTTTCAGTTCAGAAAATGGCGAATTATGGTCTAAAACCACCCTGTATCGAGGTTTGTTGGCGTATTATGAATATACCAAAGACCAAAAAGTGTGGAATGCATTGCTAAAAGCCGTTGATAATGTAATGGTGAATTACCCCATTGGCCAATCCAGTCCGTTTGCCTCGGGTACGGCCTTTAATGGCGGCGTGTCACACGGCTTGACCTTTACTGATGTATTGGATAAACTATATCAACTTACCGGTGATACCAAATACACCGAGTATGCGCTGTTTCTGTACCAAGACTTTTGCCGGACCTATCAATCTGAAAAGGATGTTCAAATGGCCAACATCTTGAATCCTAGCTATAAATTACAATGCCACGGCGTGCACACCTACGAGCATATTCGCCCTTTGCTTGTGGCCGCCTATGCCGCAAAAAATTATGAATTGCAACAAGCCTTAGCAATTTACCTGCAACGCATTGCAAACACCACTACGCCTACCGGCGGTGCCATTGGCGACGAATGGATTGCCGAACGTACTGCCCATTCAACCGATACGGGCTATGAATATTGTTCGTTGCATGAATTGCTGGATAGCTATGGTGTATTGCTGCAAAAACAGGGCAAACCAAGTACAGCAGAAGCAATGGAAACCATTTTCTACAATGCAGCACAGGGTTCAAGAAATCCAGATCATTCCTGTATTGCCTACCTCAAAACCGACAATTCCTATGAAATGGAAGGCACCAAAAATGGCGAAATTGAACCCAATCGCAAACAAATTCGCTATAAATACTCGCCGGCACACCAAGATGTGGCCGTGTGCTGCAACCCAAATGCGGGGCGAATTACGCCGTACTTTATTGAGAAAGCCTGGATGAAAGAAAACGAAAACACCCTGGTTAATGTAGTATTAATGCCTTCTGTTTTGAAAGTAAAAATTCAAAATAAGACCATAAAAATAGAAACGATTACAGACTACCCGTATCAAAACAAATTTAGTTTCAAGATTTCAAATCCTAATGATGTACAAGCTATAATTAAAATTAGAAAACCGTCTTGGGCATCTCAGGTGATAACGAAAGAAATGTATACGTTGGAAAATGATCTCATTGTTATCGACAGAAAATTAGGGAAAGAAGATGCAATCCAAATTGAATTTACTACTGAAATTCAAATTATAGAAGATACAAATAAGGAAAAGTATTTTCGATTTGGTGCATTGTTTTATGCCAAACCGATTGCTGCAATAGAACAAAAAGGAAAATCCTATTTCCCAAATTTTGATGACTTCACCTACAAACCAATGGAAACGATGCGGTATCAATTTACGCCAAATCATCAAGCACGATTTAAGGACGGTAATATTGAAGTAAACGCTTTAAACAAAGGAACCAATCAAGAAGAATCCATCACGCTTATTCCTTTTGGGAAGACTATATTGCGGCAGGTGAGTTTTTAAATAAGCTTGGACATATATTGCAAAGCGTAGCTTTAAGGGAGTTTGCTGACGCAACGTTCTTGAACGGCCGCTTTGAGATTACTTAAAACAAAAAAACGCTCAAGCGAGCTTGGTCATAGCAAAGCTGCACTTATCAGGGAGTTTGCTGACGCAACATCCCTGAACGCTCCGCTTTGAAAACAAAAAAAGAGTAAAAACACTCAAGTGAACTTGGATGTTTTTACTCTTTATTTTGTTTATTCGTGACCGCGAAGGGATTCGAACCCCCAACCCTCAGAGCCGAAATCTGATATTCTATCCAGTTGAACTACGCAGCCGTTATTGTTTGTCTAATTTAGACTTTATATATTCTCTTCCAAATCCTGTTTTAAAAAATTTCTCTCTCGCAACTGCCTCTTCAATTGTTTTAAAACTTTCAAAATAAACTAAAACCCAAGGCATAAAACCTTTTGTAGATTTAGTCTTACCCGTATTATGTTGACGCAATCTTAATGTTAAATCTGAAGTATGACCTTTGTATAAACGGCCATCAATTTCACTTTTTAAAACATAAGTATAATAATCCATCGAAATCTGATATTCCCTGCCTGTCGGCAGACAGGTATCCAGTTGAACTACGCAGCCGTTATGGTTTTGAGGTTACCCCAATAATTTCTTTACAATTGTCGAGATGGTTTTGCCATCGGTTTGTCCTGCCAAGGCAGCGGAGGCTAAGCCCATCGCTTGACCCATATTGGCCATGCCCGCAAATCCGTTGTCTGCAATAAGTTGAGCAACGATTGCTTCCACTTCAGCTTCGCTGAGTTGCGCGGGTAAGAATTTTTCGATTACGGCAACCTGAGCCAATTCGGGTTCGGCCAAATCGGCACGTCCTTGTTCGGTATAGATAGTCGCACTGTCTTTGCGTTGTTTGATGAGGCGTTGAAGCAATTTGATTTCGTCTTCGGCCGCAATTTCCTCTTTGGCACCGCTTTCAGTTTGCGCCAACAACAAGGCTGATTTTATTGCGCGCAAGGCTTCTAAGGCAATCGTATCTTTGGCTCTCATGGCGGTTTTCATTTCGTCCATGATTTGGGTAGCTAAACTCATTGTATATTGATTAAAACGTTGGTTAAAATTGTGGGGCGAAGATAAAAAAATAACCCGAAAAAATCAGTGTTCTTTCGGGTTATCCTATTGGTGAAAATTTGATTAATCTACGTTGTCGTGCAAGAACGAATTGTTAGAACGCAACTGCATATCGTCATTGCTGTCTACACCCAATGAAGTTCTTGAGGTATTATTCAACAACGGATTGGTGGTTACATCAATTCCCGATCTTTTGTAGGCGGGCTCGCGCTCAAATTCGTCAATGCGTGAACTGCTGTTGCTGAATTTATAATTGAACTCTTTCAACTTGCGTCGACGCTCATCTGCTCGGTGTTTAAGAGTTTCCTCGATAGACATTTCTATAGGAGATACTTCGTCATACGCAGGAGTAAAAGCAACCGGCTCGGCCACTTTCATGGTGATGTCCAATTCAGGAGCAATGGGCTCTTGTACTTCGGCAACGGGTTTGGATGTCAATAGATCGCTTTCGAGTTCCATGTACTCTTCTAACGAATATTTGATCACGCCATTTTCATTTAATTCGGTCATAGGAACCACCTGTACCGGCTGATTCACTACGATGTTTTTAGTTTCGTTGGTTAACTCAAACAAGATTTTGTTTTCGTCAATTTCAGGTTCAGCTTTGGCAAGCGGCAAATCAAACGTAAAAGCAACTTGCTCTTGTTTGGCGACCACTTGGTGCTCATAAACCGGAATTTCATTCACAGCGGACGACACCGATTCAATTTCAAAAGAAAGGGGTTTTGCTGGAGAAACAATCTCAAAAGTAACGTCTAAACTTTTAATGTATTCGGAGATAAACAACAACTCGTTTTCTTGAATTTCAGGCTCTTTTTCTGCCACAATTTCTTCATCTTCGAGCAATTCAAAAACTATTTTTTGTGCAGGTTCTTCCAAGGGCTCATCCAACGGATTGGCAAATGATACTACATTTTTGGCTGTTAAATCTTGTACCAATTGTTGTTCGCCATCAAGCGTATGGATGATTTTATTGGGGGTTGTATTGATAAGTTCTTTTTGTTGTTCGGCATTGAATCCGGTTGCAATGATGGTCACCGCTACGGCATCTCCCAATGATTCATCTTCGCCAACTCCCATGATGATGTTGGCATTAAAACCAGCTTCTGCTTGAATGTGGTCATTGATTTCGCCAATTTCGTCGATGGTAATTTCATTGGTTCCAGAAACGATAAGCAACAATACGTTTTTGGCTCCAGTAATTTTATTATCATCTAACAACGGTGAATCCAAGGCAGCTACAATAGCATTTTTGGCGCGGTTTTCGCCCATCGCCGTAGCTGATCCCATAATGGCAGTACCACTATTGGACAAGACAGTTTTGGCATCTTTTAAGTCGATGTTTTGCGTGTAGTGGTGTGTAATCACCTCGGCAATTCCACGAGAGGCAGTGGCCAACACTTCATCGGCTTTAGAGAAACCGGCTTTAAAACCTAAATTGCCGTATACTTCTCTTAATTTGTTGTTGTTGATTACAATCAAAGAATCCACTTGCTTGCGCAATTTCTCTACCCCCAACAAGGCTTGTTCGTAACGCACTTTTCCTTCGAATTGAAACGGTTTGGTTACGATACCCACAGTGAGTATGTCGCGTTCTTTGGCCAATTGAGCAATCACGGGTGCAGCACCAGTTCCGGTTCCACCGCCCATACCGGCAGTAATGAAAACCATTTTGGTGTTGCTGTCCAACATTTTTTCGATGTCGGCAATGCTCTCAATCGCTGATTGTTGTCCAACTTCGGGATTTGCTCCTGCCCCAAGACCTTCGGTGAGGTGCACGCCGAGTTGAATTTTGTTTGGTACTGCACTGTTTTGTAGCGCTTGTGAATCGGTATTGCAGACAATAAAGTCTACGCCTTTGATTCCCTGCTTAAACATGTGGTTGATGGCATTGCTTCCGCCGCCACCTACACCGATCACTTTAATCACATTTGATTGGTTTTTTGGTAAATCAAATGAGATACTTCCAAAATCTGAGTTGCTTGTCATAATTTTTGGTTTTTTTTGAATTCTTTATTTTGGTCTTGTACTATTCTGCGTTTTCTAGAAAATCTTTCAACTTGACGAAATAATTGTTGAAGAAATTTTTCCCTAATCCTTCTAACGTTTCTGGTTTTGCCGGTTCTTTTTCTGGAGCTACCTCAGGGACCTGTTCGGCTACAGGCTCAACTGGCTCAGACAATTTTACTTCGACTGCCGGTGCCTGAGCCCGATCATTTGGCGGCGATACCTTTTCGGGCACTCGTTCGATGCGTACGGCGCTTTGGGTTTTGTTTTCGATGCTGTTCATCATCAATCCTACAGCCGTGGCATACAATGGACTTGACAATTCTACATTCGAATTTCCAGCCAAATGTTCGTTGGGATACCCAATTCGCGTATCCATTCCGGTAATGTATTCCACCAATTGTTTTACATGCTTCAAATTGGCTCCACCTCCGGTTAATACGATCCCGGCAATTAATTTTTTACGGGGATCTTCATGGCCATAGGCGCGAATTTCCGCAAATACTTGCTCGATGATTTCGACCACTCGGGCATGGATAATTTTGGATAAATTTTTGAGGGATATTTCTTTTGGATCTCTGCCACGCAGACCAGGAATAGAAACTATTTCATTGTCTCTGTTTTCGCCTGGCCAGGCCGATCCAAATTTTACTTTTAATAATTCGGCTTGTTTTTCGATAATCGAACAACCTTCTTTGATGTCTTCGGTGATGATGTTTCCTCCAAATGGAATCACGGCCGTGTGGCGAATGATGCCGTCTTTGAAAATGGCTAAATCGGTAGTTCCACCGCCTATATCGATCAAGGCTACTCCTGCTTCTTTCTCTTCTTGGCTCAAAACGGCGTCGGCAGATGCCAATGGCTCTAGGGTAAGTCCAGATAATTCTATGCCTGAATTTTGAATACAACGTCCAATGTTTCGAATAGATGAAGCTTGACCCACGACCACGTGAAACGAACTTTCTAAACGTCCACCATACATACCAATAGGCTCTTTGATGTCGGATTGCCCATCAATTTTGAATTCTTGTGGCAACACGTGAATAATTTCTTCACCGGGCAACATGGCCAATTTATTCACTTGGTTGATCAACAACTCAATGTCTTTTCCGCCAATCACTTCGTCCGAATTGGATCGGCTAATGTAATCGCTGTGTTGAATGCTGCGAATGTGCTGACCTGCAATTCCCACTACCACGTCTTTGATTTGGTAACCTGAATTGGCCTCGGCTTCTGATATGGCTTGTTGAATAGACTGAATAGTTTGCGTAATGTTGTTTACTACGCCACGCGCAACACCCAAACTTTTGGATTTTCCAACGCCTAAGATTTCCAACTTACCGTACTCGTTTTTCTTGCCAATCATGGCCACGATTTTGGTCGTTCCGATATCTAAACCTACTGCAATGTTTTCGTTTTCCATATGCTATTTTTTTATGCAAACCACTTGTTGCGTAAACTTCAAATTAATTCTCTTATACTTCGTCAAACTGCTGTCCAAAACTGCCTTCTGAAAATAGGCCTTGTAACAGGTAAACTTACTATCAATGCGCATCGGATTGCCAAACTCAATCTCATAATCGTAATTCCGATTGAGCATACGCAAACCAGTAACAGGAACCAGTTCTACGCCAATAATATTTTTCTTCAGAAAGTCATCTTTGAAAATATATTGCAGTACTGGAACGATTTGCTGAAGCGATTTGGGGGTGGTTATTCCCGACACAACGGGCACGCGTGCCGTGAACTCTTCTGACAAAGGCATTTTCCTACCGTGATAGTCAATATAATAAGAACTCGAAGCATCAAAAACACGGGCTATGGGTGTTTTTTGCTCCACTTGGGCTGTCAAAATTCCATCGATACTGACATAAACTTCTGATTTCTCAACCATTGGATTATGGGCTATGGATTTTTCCAACTTGTTCAAATCTAACGTAACTTTTTCAATGGCTGAGGCCTGTGTTTTATTTTCTATTAACAATTTATTAACCGATTCTTGTTTAATAAAAAGTGAATTATCTTCAACAAAAAAAACAGCTGAACCCTTTAATTTCCTCGATTCGTTGCGAATTGACGTAAACGAAAACAAAAAAATCACTAGGCCGATCATGAGCCCTAAACGCAGGTTTGTCCATGTAAAAAAAGTACGCATCGTGAGGTCAGTTTTAGGTTCTACTTTTTTGTGTTAATGCTTCTTTTATTTCCTTCACCATTTCGCCTATATCGCCGGCTCCAATGGTTACAATAACCGATTCTTGGGCGGCACAGATTTGGGCAATTAAATCGGATTTGGCCACAATAGTTTTATTTGGATTTTCAATCTGATTACACAACCATTGGGCAGTAATTCCTTCAATTGGCAATTCCCTTGCCGGATATATTTCCAATAAAATTATTCGATCAAACTGGCTTAAACTTTTGGCAAAATCAGCCCCAAAATCTTGTGTTCTGCTAAATAAATGCGGCTGAAAAACGGCCAACACTTTTTTGCTTGGATACAATTCCCGCACCGCTTGATGCACTGCATTGATTTCGGTCGGATGATGCGCGTAATCATCAATGTATACTAAATCATCTGTTTTAATCTGAAACGAAAAACGTCGGCGAATACCCCGAAACGATTGCAAGGCACGGGCTATATTTTCAGTTGAAATCCCATAGTTCTTGGCCATCGCCAAAGCCATCAAGGCATTGGTTAGATTGTGTGTGCCCGGCAAACTAAAACGCAAATCACGAAGCAATTCGGTAGGCGTTTGCACATCAAATACATAGGCGCCATTTTCGATACGCACCTGACAAGCACGGTAGGCAGCCGGTTGATTCACTGCGACTACAGTGCCGTCAATGGGCAAGCCGGTCGCCACAAACAAATTGGATTTGTCGGTTATTTTATCTGCAAATTCTTGAAACGAAGCTTCAATCGCTGAGGCATCGCCGTAAATATCCAAATGATCCGCATCGGTCGAGGTCACGCACGCCATATTGGGGTGCAAGTGTAAAAACGAACGGTCAAATTCGTCAGCCTCAACCACCGTTACTGTTTTTCCACGGCCGATCAAATTGGATTCATAATTCTCTACTATTCCGCCCACAAATGCGGTCACATCTACCCCGCTTTCAAACAAAATATGTCCTAAAATAGCAGATGTAGTGGTTTTTCCGTGGGTTCCAGCCACCGCAAAAGTGTAGGTGTCTTGGGTGATTAACCCCAAAACCTCTGCTCTTTTTTTGATTGCGTAGTCGCGTTCCACAAAATAATTCCATTCGGCATGGGTAACGGGCACGGCAGGCGTAACGACAACCAAGGTATTTTCAGTATAAAAATGAGCCGGAATCTGCGCAATATTATCTTCAAAATGAATGGCAATTCCTTCGGCAACAAGCTCATCTGTAAGCAGCGTAGCCGTTTTATCATAGCCCACCACTTCTTTGCCTATGTATTTAAAATACCGAGCCAAGGCACTCATGCCGATGCCGCCGATCCCAATAAAATAGACATTCTGTAGTTGGTTGATGTTCATTTTTGATTTTTATCTAACAATTTAAATTGAGTAGGATTACTTAATGAGTTTGACGATTTCGTCTACAATAGCTTCTGTCGCGTTTGGCTTGGCTAGTTTTTGGATGTTGGCACTCAATTTGGCTTGCAGCGATTCATCTGCAATTAATTCTCTAAAAACTGTTTCAAATTGGGCGTCCAATTCACTTTCTTTCAACAGCAAGGCACCTTGCTGTGCTACAATGGCTTGGGCATTTTTAGTCTGGTGATCCTCGGCCACATTGGGCGATGGGATAAACAGTGTGGGTTTACCCACCAAACACAACTCCGACACCGACGAGGCTCCCGCGCGGGAGATCACAAAATCGGCTGCGGCATAAATCAAATCCATGCGGTCGATGAAAGCCACCACTTGTACGCCTGCTTTCTCATTGTATTTTTGGTAGTGTTCCCAATATAATTTCCCACATTGCCAATACACTTGTAGGCCTTGGCTTTGAAAAAATTCCAACTCTTTTTCGACCAACTGATTCAGGCGGCGAGCACCCAAGCTTCCGCCCAAAACCAACAGTGTTTTCTTGTTAGCGTCAAGTGTAAAATGAGCAAGACCTTCGGTTCGTTTGCCCTGCACTTCGAGTAAATCTTGGCGCACCGGATTTCCCGTAAACACCAATTTGGATGCCGGGAAAAAGCGTTCCAACTGATCGTAGGCCACACAAATTTTACTGGCCTTTTTACTGAGTAATTTATTGGTAATCCCTGGGTAGGAATTTTGTTCTTGAATAAGGGTTGGAATGCCTCGACTGTTGGCCATTTGCAACAAAGGACCGCTGGCAAAACCGCCGGTGCCAATGACCACATCGGGTTTGAATTTTCGAATAATGCGACTGGATTTCCACAAACTGCTGATTAACTTCAAAGGGAACAATACGTTATCCAGGGTTAATTTGCGTTGCAAACCAGCAATCCACAAGCCTTGAATAGCATAGCCCGCTTGCGGTACTTTTTGCATCTCCATTTTATCTTGGGCGCCCACAAACAAAAATTCGGCCGAGGGAAATCGCAATTTTAAGGCGTTGGCAATGGCAATGGCTGGGTAAATATGCCCGCCAGTTCCGCCTCCACTAATGATAAATCGCAAGGTTCTCATGTTTATTCTTTTACTGTTGAATGATCTATGATCGAATAATTTTCTTCGGCCAACAAAGCCGCTTCGGCTGCTTCTTCGCGGGCAATTTGGGCATCAATCATGCGGCGCAAGGCTTCTTCACGACGTTCTTTTTCGGCTTGTTCTTCGGCAATCTCTTCTTCTTTTTTGGTCACGCCAATAATGATACCCAAAGCAATACAGGTCATCCAAATAGAACTTCCTCCACTACTGATAAGCGGCAAGGGTTGCCCCGTAACGGGCAACATATCTACTGCCACCGCCATATTGGTTAAAGCCTGAAATATGATGGGGAATCCCAAGCCCACCACCACCAATTGACCAAATTTGGTATTGGCTTTTTGGGCGGCGATAATAAACCGAATGAACAACAAAATATACAAGGCCATTACGCCCAATCCGCCAACCAAACCGTATTCTTCTACAATAATCGCATAGATAAAATCGGAGGAGGATTGCGGTAGAAAGTTTTTTTGCACGCTTTTTCCAGGTCCCAATCCATATAAACCACCAGTAGCAATGGCCGTTTTGGCTTTGCCTATTTGGTAGTCGTCTTCGCCGGGTTTGTGTTGCATATAATTTTCGATGCGACTTTCCCAGGTTTTTACGCGAGTAAACAATTTGACATTGGGCATCGCATGACTCAACAACACAAATACTACAATTGCAGCCACACCAATTCCAATAATCGTTCCGATATATTTGAGCGGATACATACCCACATATACCAACATCAACACCATGGTAAACATCAGGGCTGCCGTTGAAAAATTGGCCGGTAATATCAGGCCAAGGGTTATGAAAACTGGCGCCCAAAGTTCAATCAAAGACGCTTTAAATGTAATTGGCGTTTCGCGGGTGATCGACAAATAGCGAGCCACAAAAATCATCAATACAATAAAAGCCAAGGTCGAGGTTTGAAAGGTAATGCCAATAAAAGGTACTTGTATCCAACGGCTTGCATTGGCTCCCGCAATCACGGTTCCTTTGGCCAAGGTATACAACAGCAACAACCAAACGACCGGCAATAAATAGCGCGCAATAGTTCGGAAATATTGATAAGGCACTTTGTGAATGCCATAAATAATGAGAAACCCTATAAAAATATGCGCAAAATGTTTTACCAAGTAGCCCAAGGTATTGCCCGTTCCGTGACCAATGTAGGCCAAGTTACTACTGGCGCTAAAAACCGGCATAAACGAGAACAGGCCCAACAAAGCCACAAAGGTCCAAATAACCTTATCTCCTTTTAAACTGCTGATTAATTGCTTCATTTTTTTGTACGTATTTTGATAAAACGATTACAGGCTTAACTATTATAAACCTTTGACCGCTCTTTTAAACTGATTGCCGCGGTCTTCGTAGTTTTCAAATAAATCAAAACTGGCGCAAGCCGGCGACAACAAAACCATATCGCCTTTCTCGGCCAAATGGGCCGACATATTGACGGCATCAAACATATTATCTACTTCCAAAACCATATCAACTACATTGCCAAAAGCTTCAATGATTTTGGTATTATCAACACCCAAACACACGATAGCTTTTACTTTTTCGCGTACCAACGGCATCAATTCGCTGTAGTCATTTCCTTTATCTACTCCACCCACAATCCATACGGTGGGCGCATTCATGCTGTCTAAGGCAAAAAAGGTCGCGTTGACATTAGTGGCTTTGGAATCGTTGATGTATTGCACATTTTGAATTTTCAACACTTTTTCTAAGCGGTGTTCAACACCCTGAAAATTGGATAAACTTTCACGTATGGTCGCGTTGCGAATCTGCATCAATTTGGCCACAGAGGTTGCGGCCATGGCATTTTTCATATTGTGCTTGCCTTCGAGTGCAATGTATTCGGTTTCCATGATGAATTCTTCTTCGTTGATGTTTACTTCCATAGTGTTTTGGTTTAAATAAGCTCCTTTTTCGAGTGTTTTACTAATTGAAAACGGAATCAATTGGGCGTTGGTTTTATTGTGTTGTAACCATTCGATACTGGCTTCGTCATCGGCGTCGTAGATGAGATAATCCTGCTCGGTTTGGTTCATGGTAATTCTAAATTTAGAATTGATGTAATTCTCATACTTGTATTCATATCGATCTAAATGATCGGGACTGATGTTGGTGAGCACGGCAATGTGCGGGGTATAATTGACAATGCCATCCAACTGAAAACTGCTCAATTCTAGCACGTAAAAATCTTGTTCGGTTTCGGCCACTTGCCAGGCAAAACTTTTTCCAATATTTCCTGCCAATCCCACTTGCAATCCAGCCGATTTGAGCAAATGATACGTGAGCATGGTAGTGGTAGTTTTACCGTTACTGCCCGTAATTCCTATTGTGACTGCTTTGGTGTAGGGTGCAGCAAATTCAATTTCTGAAATCACAGGAATCCCTAGTCCACGTAATTTTTTTACGATTTCAACTTTGTCTGGAATGCCCGGACTTTTCATAACCACCGAGGCATTCAGTATTTTTTCTTCGGTATGCTGTTGGTCTTCCCACGCAATTCCGTATTGATTCAGCACTTCTTGGTAAACCGTTTTTATTTTCCCCATATCAGACACGAATACGTCAAAGCCTTCCTTCTTTCCCAAGATGGCTGTTCCCACTCCGCTTTCGCCTCCGCCTAATATGACTAATCGTTTCATTTCGGTTTTATGATTAACGTAATTTCAAGGTCACAATCGACAAAATGGCCAACACGATACCCACGATCCAAAAACGGGTCACAATTTTACTTTCGTGATAGCCTTTCTTTTGGTAATGGTGGTGCAAAGGCGACATCAAAAAGATGCGTTTGCCTTCGCCAAATCGTTTTTTGGTAAATTTGAAATAGCTCACTTGTAGAATAACTGATAAATTCTCAACCAAGAAGATTCCGCACAACAATGGCACCAACAATTCTTTACGGACGGAAATGGCCAATACGGCGATGATTCCGCCTATGGTAAGACTACCGGTATCGCCCATAAAAACCGAGGCGGGATACGAATTGTACCATAAAAACCCAACCAAGGCTCCTACAAAAGCGGCAATAAACACCGTCATTTCGCCCGAATTGGGGATGTACATGATGTTCAAATAGTTGGAGAAAATGATGTTCCCCGACACAAAGGTGAAAATCCCCAGTGCCAAGACCGATATAGCCGAAGTTCCTGCCGCCAGTCCGTCAATGCCGTCAGTAAGATTGGCACCATTGGATACGGCTGTGATAATAAAAATCACGATGGGAATAAATACCAACCAAGCCCATTTTTCGTAGCCTTCGCCCGTCCAGGCCAATAATTCGGCATAGTCAAATTCGTTGTTTTTGAAAAAAGGGATGGTCGTTGCTGTAGATTTTTCCTCCATGGGCATGGCCGAAATCACATTTTGGGTTTGGTTTACCACCACGGTACTCGCATTGTCAGTGCGTATGGTTACCCCCGGATGCAAGTACAAAACCGATCCTACAATAACACCCAAACCAACTTGGCCAATTACTTTAAAAATACCTTTGAGCCCTTGTTTGTCTTTTTTGAAAATTTTGATGTAATCGTCAATAAAGCCAATGGTACCCATCCAAAGCGTGGTCACAATAAGCAAGATGATGTAAATGTTATTGAGTTTGGTGAGCAGCAAAACCGGAATCAAGGTCGCGATGATAATGATCAATCCACCCATGGTTGGGGTACCTGCTTTTTCGTTTTGTCCGGCCAATCCCAATTCGCGCACAGTTTCGCCTACTTGTTGGTTACGCAAAAAAGTAATGATGCGTTTCCCGTATATGGTAGAAATCATCATCGACATAATTACAGCCAAAGCCGAACGAAACGTAATGTATTGAAAAACGCCCGCTCCTGGAACGTCTACTACTTTATACAGGTATTCAAAAAAATAATACAGCATGTTTGTCTATTTATGAAGTTGAATGAATAAATCTTGCACGTGTTGCATGTCGTCAAATTGGTAACGAACGCCTTGAATTTCTTGGTAGGTTTCGTGTCCTTTGCCGGCAATGAGAATAATATCGTGGGCTTGCGCCAATTGGCATGCGGTTTTTATGGCTTGGAATCTGTCGGAAATAGTGATTGATTTTTTGTAATGCTGGGGCTCGATGCCGGCTTCCATTTCGCGCAAAATTTGCTCAGGATCTTCGGTTCTGGGATTGTCTGATGTGAGAATAACTTTGTCGCTAAACTGAGCCGCAATTTGCGCCATGATGGGGCGTTTGGTTTTGTCACGATCGCCACCACAACCCACAATGGTAATGAGTTGTTCGTTTTTGGTACGAATGGAATTGATGGTTTGCAACACATTGTCTAAAGCATCGGGCGTATGGGCATAATCAACAATCGCAGTAATTTTTTCTTGGGCCGATACGATAAACTGAAAACGTCCCGACACACTTTCGAGTTCTGAAACCCATCGCAAAGCATCCAAGGGCTCTAAGCCCAACTCAACTGCTGTGCCATAAATGGCCAAAATGTTATAGGCATTAAAGGTTCCGATTAACCGCACCCATACTTCTTGTTCGTTTATTTTGAGTAACAAGCCCGACAATTGGTTCTCTAAAATCTGGGCTTTGTAATCGGCATAGGTTTTAAGGGCGTAGGTCTTTTTGCGGGCCACTGTATTTTGCAACATTACCGGGCCATTTTTATCATCTAGGTTGGTGAGCGCAAATGCTGATTTGGGCAACTGATCAAAAAATAGTTTTTTCACGTCGCGGTATTCAGCAAATGTGGCGTGGTAATCCAAATGATCGTGTGACAAATTGGTGAAGATTCCACCCGCAAATTGCAAGGCTTCGGTGCGTTTTTGGTGAATGCCGTGCGAGCTTACTTCCATAAAACAATAATCAATTCCTGCGGCGATCATGTCGCGCAAATAGCGATTGATGGTCAAGGAATCGGGCGTGGTATGCGTAGCGGGAAATTCGATGTCATCTACACGAATGGTTACCGTAGAGAGCAAGCCCACTTTGTATCCCGCTTTTTTGAATAACTGGTACAACAAAGAGGCAATAGTGGTTTTTCCGTTGGTGCCGGTTACACCCACCAATTTTAATTCTTGAGAAGGATTGTCGTAATAATTGGCCGAAAGAAATGCCAAAGCCGAGTTGGTATCTACTACTTGCACATAGGTAATTCCTTCTTGCAGATGGACTGGCAATTCGTCACAAACAATAACGGTTGCGCCCAATTCAATGGCTTTTTGAATAAAATCATGGCCGTTTGAAAGCGTTCCGCGGATAGCTACAAACACATCGTTTTTGGCGACTTTGCGCGAATCAAATTCTATTTTTGACACAGCGCATTCGGTCGTACCAATCACCGATTCGATAGCTACTTTGTATAAGATGTCTTTTAGCTGTTTCAAAATAATTCTAAGGTTACCTGAGTATTCTTTTTTACGGGTGTGCCCGCCGATATCGATTGGGATTTCACCTTCCCGATTCCGCTAACTTTTACTTTTAAACCCCAATTTTCTAAAAGCGCAACGGCGTCCATACCGGCCATTCCTTTTAAGTTGGGCAGGATATTTTTAGGGTCTTCTACTTTTTTATAATAGGCATTGTACTGGGTTTCCTGCTTGGCAATTGTTCGGTTTACATTGGCAATTGCATTGGTCGTGGGTGCGTCAGTAAATATTTTTTGAGCCACGCGTTTAAATACCGGTCCCGCCACGTCGGCACCATAGTAATTATTGCCCGTTGTTTTGGGTTTATGCACCACTACGATGCACGAATACTTGGGCGCTTCAGCAGGGAAATACCCCACAAACGAAGAAATGTAGTATTTATCGGCACCCCCATTTGGCGCATAATTGGCTTGGGCAGTTCCGGTTTTGCCGGCCATCGAAAACTCTTTTGAATACAAACCTTTGGCCGTTCCAAACTTGACCACATTTTGCATAATGGCTCTCACTTTGGTTAAGGTTGTGGCCGAACAAATTTTGGGATTCATCACCTGCTTGGGAAAGCGTTTGATGGTTTTGTTGTACTCTTTGATTTCACTCACAAACTGCGGTTTTACCATTTCGCCATTGTTGGCCACTGCATTGTAGAATGTTAAGGTCTGCAAGGGCGTAATGTGCACACCATAGCCAAAGGCCATCCAAGGCAGGGAAATCGCACTCCAATTGGGTGTTCCTGGCACTGGTACTGAAGGAATGCCCTCGCCTTTGATTGAGATACCTATAGGTTTGGTAAGACCAAAATTTTGCAGGTGTTTCACAAAAGCAGTGGGATTGTTTTTGTAGTTGTTGTAAACCGCTTGCACCATTACGGTATTAGAAGAAACCTCAAAGCCTTTGGCTAATGATATTTTTCCATATCCACCCTCATGAGAATCGGCTACTGTTTTTCCGCTAATTTTAATTTTTCCGCCATTGGAATCATACACCGCAGACGTGTCTACTTTTTGATCTTCTAGTAGCGCCATCAAATCGGCCAATTTGTAGGTAGACCCAGGCTCATGGGCTTCCATAATGGCATAGTTATTGGCTTCGTAATAGCTGCCGTCTGAGGCTTTTGCCAAATTGGCAATCGCTTTAACATAGCCCGTTTTGGTCTCCATCACTACGACACATCCGTGCTCGGCTTCGTATTCTTTGAGCTGCTTCAGCAAGGCATGGTGCGCAATGTCTTGAATGTACACATCGATGGTAGAAATCACATCATAGCCATCATGCGGCTCCACTTCGTTTACATCGCGAATGGGTTTCCACTGATTTTGAGCAATTTTTTGTTTGAGTACTTTGCCGTCTTTTCCATCCAAATACCGACGGAACGCAAATTCAACACCTTTTCCATCAAGTGTGCTGTCTGGTTTTTTACGCACATATCCGATGGTTCTCTCGGCGATTCGGCCCATGGGGTGTTTGCGGAGATTCTCTGCCGTAATGTTAAATCCATTGGATAAGGGCAGCTTTTTAATGCGGCGGTATTGCTTGTGTGTAAGGTTTCGCGCAATCAGAAAATACCTGTTTTTTTGGGCACGCGCTTTGCGCAATTTGGTTTCAAATTCGGCAGCAGGTTTGTTGATGATGTGGTTTAAAGAATCACAAAAAGGCTTTAGAAATTCATTAAAATCTTCGGTTGAAGCCGCCATCGCGTCAAAGCGGAAGTTGTAGTTAGGAACTGTAGTAGCCAATAAGCTGCCGTCAGCTGAATAAATATTGCCTTTATTGGCCTTAATTTTAAAAACTTTTACGGTGTTTTGAGAAGCCAATTTGCGGTAATGCGCGCCTTGGGTCCACTGAATTTTGGTTAAATGAAAAATAACTGCTCCTGCAACGGCCAACATTGCAAAAGACACCAAGAAGATGCGAACGGCGCTATTTTTAACCTCTACTGCCATAGTTTAAATTGATCCCAAAAACTGGGTTGAACAGGCGTTTTAACTTTTATTTTAACCGGCGGAACTTCAGAGGGAAAAATATTTTTCAACACCATCTGATCGGCCACCGTTGATTCCATTTTTAGCTGCATTAATTCCGATCGTTTATTCACGAAATCAGAGCGCAGTTCTTTTACTTCATTGGTTAAGGCAACAATCCTAAACACCTTTTGTTCGTAGTTCTGGGTATTGGCTATCATGAGAATTGCCAAGCCAATCACAAACAAGATAAAGCGCCAGTTTTTGGCCGCATTGGCATCTTCGTTTATTAAAAAACGAGCTTTTAATATGCTATACACGCCGTTTTTCATACAAATGCGGTTTACCTTATTCTTGAATTATATTTTTTCGGCGATACGAAGTTTAGCACTTCGGGCACGATTGTTAATTTTAATTTCTTGCGCATCGGGAACAATCAGTTTGCCAATGGTTTTAAAAGGCACCGAAAAATTTCCGAAGAAATCGCGTTCGGGCTCGCCTTCAAACAAGCCGTTTTTCATGAATCGCTTCACCAATCGATCTTCGAGTGAGTGATACGAAATCACGCTCAATCGGCCGCCTGGCTTTAAAATTTCAAGGGATTGCGTTAAAAATTCTTTCAACACTTCCATCTCTTGATTCACCTCAATGCGTATCGCTTGGTAGATTTGGGCTAAGATTTTGTGGCTTTTGTGCGCCGGTAAAAAACGAGCCAATACCTCTTTGAGTTGAGCTGTGTTTTTGATTGGTTCATATTCGCGGGCCTCAATAATAGTTCTGGCAATCGCCGGCGCATTTTTTAATTCGCCGTAATCTAGGAACACGCGCGTGAGATTCTCGGCATCGTATTCGTTTACTATTTTGTAGGCGCTAAGCTCCGTTCTTTTGCTCATCCGCATGTCTAATTCGGCATCAAATCGGGTAGAGAATCCGCGTTCGGCCACATCAAATTGATGAGAAGAAACACCCAAATCGGCCAAAATACCGTCGACACTTTTAATGTTGTGAAAGCGCAAAAAACGCTTGATGTATCTGAAATTTTCGTGAATTAAAGTAAAGCGTTCGTCGGGCAAGGCATTGGCCAAGGCATCTTCGTCTTGATCAAAGGCAAATAGCCTTGCGTCTGCATCCATTCGACTAAGAATTTCTTTAGAATGGCCACCACCTCCAAAAGTCACGTCTACATAAACGCCGGCTGGCTTGATCGCCAGTCCATCAACTGTGGGATGTAATAATACGGGATTATGATACTCCATTTGGCGCGTCGTTTACGGTTCCCATTACTTCTTCGGCCAAGTCTGCAAAGTCTAAGACCGAATCGTCAATTGCTTTTTCGTACGCCTCTTTATCCCAAATCTCCACAATATTAACTGCAGAAGACAAGACGATTTCTTTAGAAATGCCCGCAAATGAAACCAAGTCCTTTGGAATTAAAACACGACCCAAAGCATCTACTTCAACCACACGAACTCCAGCAGTAAATCGACGAATGAAGTCGTTGTTCTTTTTTACAAATCGGTTTAACGAATTGATTTTTTGCATCATCGCATTCCATTCGGCCATCGGATACAATTCCAAACACGGCTGAAATACCGAACGCTTCAAGACAAAACCTGCCTGAAGACTAGCCGTAAGTTGCTTCTTCAAAGAAGCAGGCATTAAGAGCCTTCCCTTTGTATCAACTTTGCATTCGTATGTGCCAATAATTGCTTCCAAAAAATCACTTTATTAAAAAGATTCAGAGCAAAAATATAAAATAAATTTCCACATTTTACCACTTTCTACCACTTTGTTAATAAGTTTTACCACTTTCAACAAAATCCATCCAAAACTCAATCGCAAAGCAGGAATTTGTTCGCAGTCAAATTGTTAAGAAGGCAATTTCTTGCACTTGTTTTACCCGTAGTTTTCGTTTTCGAGCAGTAGTACAGGAGATAAAGTTCACGCATGATAAGCCGCACTCAACTAGTAACTTTCATTTAAAAAATTCTATATTTGCGCCAGTTAGCAACCTAGCTATTCATTTATGGAACATGCAATAAAAAAAGAAGGTAAATACAGCTATTACGAAGCTGGCGAAGGAACACCCATCATTATCCTTCATGGACTAATGGGTGGTTTAAGCAACTTTGATGGCGTGGCCGACTTCTTCCCTCCATTGGGATATAAAGTGGTGATTCCAGAATTACCAATTTACACACAAAGTATTTTGCGCACCAACGTAAAAGCATTTGCCAAATACGTGAAAGATTTTATCACCTTTAAGGGCTATGATCGAGTAATTTTATTAGGAAATTCATTGGGTGGACACATTGCTTTGTACCACACCAAAATGTATCCTGAAAAAATGTTGGGCCTAATTATTACTGGAAGTTCGGGCTTATACGAGAGCGCCATGGGCGACAGTTACCCGCGTAGAGGCGATTACGAATACATTCAAAAAAAGGCCGAAGCCGTATTTTACGACCCAAAAATTGCAACCAAAGAAATTGTAGATGAAGTTTATGCTATGGCTAATGATCGCATCAAATTGATCAAAACCTTGACCATTGCCAAAAGCGCTATTCGCCACAATATGGCCAAAGACTTACCTAAAATGCACGTGCCCACTTGCATCATTTGGGGTAAAAATGACAGCGTAACACCGCCACATGTGGCCGAAGAATTTGACAAATTACTACCCAATTCTACGTTATATTGGATAGACCAGTGTGGCCATGCGGCCATGATGGAACACCCAGCAACCTTTAATCAGCTGATGCACGAGTGGTTGAAAAAGGTAAACTTATAGTGCGTAATACACCTTTTTTCTCATGAAAATAAACACCGCCGAATTCATCATCAGCAATTCTGAAGTTGACAAATGCCCGAAAGATCCGCTGCCCGAATACGCGTTTATAGGTCGTTCTAATGTAGGAAAATCGTCGTTGATTAACATGCTCACCAACCACAAAAACCTGGCGAAAACCTCAGGAAAACCGGGTAAAACGCAGTTAATCAATCACTTTAAAATAAACAACAATTGGTTTTTGGTTGATTTACCGGGCTACGGCTATGCCAAAGTTTCTAAAAAAACAAAGGCCGTTTTTCAGCAATTTATCACGGATTATTTTGAGCAAAGAACCCAACTGGTTTGTGCTTTTGTGTTGATTGACATCCGATTGGAAGCGCAAAAAATAGATTTGGAGTTTATGGAATTTATGGGTGAAAGTGAAATCCCCTTTTGCATTGTATTTACCAAAGCCGACAAAATTAGCCGAGTAAAAGTAGACATGCACGTGGCGGCCTATAGAAAACAACTATTGGCCAACAATTGGGCCGAAATGCCGCAACACTTCATTACCTCATCTACCGAAGGAACTGGAAAAGAAATACTCCTAAACTACATCGAGGAGATTAATCACGAATTATTTCAAGACAAGCCGTATTAATTATACGATTGCAATTCATTGACAATGAATCCGGCATCTTCTTTGATTTGCCCAATTTCGTCTACCCAAAAAATATGCGATTCATTGATGGCGCTGGTCGTGCTGTATTTAAAAACTTTACAGTGAAATTCACCTGCCGGAACAGTTACTAAAGAATCAATATCCACCACTTCGTGCGTTACGATTGAGCCATCGGGCCTAGTCACTTCCCAGGTTTCGCCCAAAACTGCATTTTTCTTATAAATTTTTGAAAAGTAATCGCCGTTGAAGCTGGAGTCTGACAATAAAAAATCGCCGTCTTGTTTCCACAAATCGGTTGCGCTCGTTTGCTCTACACCTGTGGTAGAAAATTGCTGACGTGACACTAAAAATCCGGTTCCGTTGCAGGCACCCACTGTAAATTTTATAGTCCCGGCATCGAAGCCAAACTGCGTGGATTTATAGGTAAATGTTTTACCTGTTTCCAAGAACGGAATTGACGAATCACAAGAACCTGGCGCTGCTATATCTGATTTTGAACAAGATGTGCCAAGCACGATTAAGCTTAGAAACAATACGACTGAATTTACTTTCATGAGTTGGTTTGTTGAGGCGGCGAAACTAGGGAATTAATTTTGTTCTAGGCTTTTAATTCTAACTTTTCGGCGAAATAATCGCAAAAGTCTTTCATGGTTGCCGCCATTTTTTCGTCGGCGGTGGCACGGTGGTAAGTTTCGGACATGGCCACCAAGGTTTGGTGAAAAAATACCTTCATCTCATCAACCGGCATATCTTTGGTCCACAAGTCAATGCGCAAGGTTTCTTTGTTTTTATTGTCCCAAATGGACAACATAATGGCTTTGGATTCTTCGAGTTCGATGCCGCCGTCTTGGGCTGTCCAATGCAGTTTTTCGGGTACGCGATTTTCGTCTAGCTGTACAATAAATTTAATTTCGGAATTGGGTGTATTTGCCATTATTTTTTAGGTTTGTAGTGTGATTGTTCAAAGATTGTTTTAGCATCGGCAGCCAACAAATCTTGGATGCTCACTTTATTGTTTTCCATATAGGCACGCACAATTTGCCAGCCTATCCAGACACCTACGCGTCCAGGTGATTCGTTGTCAATTTCTAAATAAAACTTAGAAAAGGGCGCCGGACTCAAGAAGCGAGTGCCTAATTTTTGATCGGTGCTGTACAACATTTTTTTCTCAATAAAGTAGCGCCAAATGTAACTTTCGTTTTCGTTACACCAAACAATTTGCTCGGGCAAATACCCAATTTTATCAGCGTCAGTATAAGCTGGAAGCAACAAATCTTTGAGGTACAGTTCTTTTCCGGCATAAATCATTTGCGACAGAAACGAAGCATCTTTTGGCGGCGGTATTTTGCGAAAGGCAAAACCAGAAACCAAATCGGGCAGCAGCTGGTTGGGCTCAAAATTTTGTTTGATGTATTTGGGAAATTCATAGAACCGATGTTCCTTGCCCAAATACATTTCTAAGGAAATCAACACCAAGGTGTCTGCATAAATTACTTTGTTGTGGTAATCCATTTCGGCAATCACGGTGATTACTTTAGGCGTTTTGGTTTCGGGAAAATAATACTGTAAATGCTTCACCAATTCGGTGATTTCGGTTTGTTCTTTTTGAAAATTGCCAAACTTTTTTTGCACTTCGCTATACAATTCACGCCACATGGGGTTTTGCATTTTATCTTGCCAGATTGCATCATCATTACCCGCCGGAAAGAAATAGGGATATTTTGCTTTGAGTGCTGGCAAATCTTGGGGCGCGGTTTCAAAAAAGGCTTTGTCAAAACGCTCTACTTGCAAGGTGAGTGGCTTTTTGCTAATTTCTTGCTCTACCTTGCTGCGTTTATCACAAGCGAACAGTAGCAATACGGTTGCTACAAAAATTCCAGATTTTACAACTATTTTATTCATGAATATCTATGGTGTTTTAAGTACAACTACATTTGCTTGTTTTTCGTATGCCTAGCCCTGATGGCAGCGGTATCGCCGCGCAAAAAAAAAGAGGGAAATTCCCGATTAATTTTTTTGCGCGGAATAAAGCGAACAGCAGGAAATAGCTTCATCCAAGGATTAAAAAAAAGCAATCCGGCACAGCAATTTATTATTATTTTTGCAAAGATACTCACCGTATTTCTAAATCCAATCGCATGGTTCCAAATAATTCTTTCTCGGCTGAAAAGGCCAGCAATCAAATTGTCTCGTGGTTAAAAAATTATGCCCAAGATGCTAAAAGTTCGGGGTTTGTAGTGGGCGTTTCTGGCGGAATTGATTCGGCAGTTACCTCTACCCTGTGTGCGCTAACCGGACTGGATGTCTTGTGTGTAACCATGCCCATTCACCAAGCCGAAAGCCATGTAAGCAGAGCCTACGAACACATCAAACAATTGCAAAATCGTTTTGCGAACGTGCAGCACAGCGAAGCCGATTTGACACCTCTGTTTGACACTTTTACTGCCCAACTGCCCAGCAGTTCAAATGCTGACAAATTGCAACTCGCTTTGGCCAATACTAGAGCGCGTTTGCGCATGACAACCTTGTATTATTTTGCTGGAATTCACGGCCGTTTGGTAGCCGGAACAGGCAATAAAATTGAAGATTTTGGGGTGGGATTTTATACCAAATACGGCGACGGCGGAGTAGACTTGAGCCCTATTGCCGATTTGATGAAATCGGAAGTGTTTGCTTTGGGCGCTTATTTGGGGGTGCCACATTCTATTTTGACCGCCGCACCTACAGACGGCTTGTTTGGCGATGACCGCAGCGACGAGGATCAATTGGGCGCTTCTTATGACGAATTGGAATGGGCTATGACTGCAACAGAAATGCAGTTGTCTGCGGGAGATTTCACCGCTAGACAACAACAGGTAATGACCATCTACCAGCGTTTACACCAGGCCAATCAACACAAAATGAATCCAATTCCAGTGTGCAAGATTGATCGCTAAGCAATTGATTTTAATAAGTTTATTTTATTTTTTAAACTTTTTTTAACTAAATTTAGCCGCTTAAATGGATGTTCATTCTTAACAATTGAAATCATGATCAATGTTTGTCTTGCAGATAATTATCCGGTGGTGCATTTTGGGATTAAGTCCTACTTTAAAGACAATGCCCACATCAGTATAGTCGCCAATGTGGGGAATTTCTCGATGGTGAAAGATGTATTGTACACCAAAGACATTGATGTTCTAGTACTTGATTTAGACTTGGATGGACTCACCAGTATGTATGAACTAAAGGCCATTATTAAGTACTACACCAAAACCAAAGTCATCATCTTTAGCAGCTATGCCGAATCTGTGTATGCACCCAACGCAATCAAGGCGGGAGTTTCAGGCTATGTACACAAAACGGCAAAAATTGAAACCTTGGGTGTGGCCATCATGAAAGTACACCAAGGCCAAACCATACTCAACGACACCTTGAAACGCAACTTGGCCTTAATTGCTAAGCAAAACAAAAACGAACGGTTGTACCGCAAACTCTCTAACCGGGAAGTTGAGGTATTGCGCTATTTGAGCAACGGTAAAAAGAACAACGAAATTTCGGCTATTTTGGGCCTAAATGAAAAAACGGTGAGCACCTACAAACTGCGTTTGCTCAGCAAATTGAATGTAACCAACTTAGTTGATTTGGTAAACAAGGCCAAAACACTAGAAATCGTCTAGTGGTAGCGCGACATTACCCGACCTAATTTTTGAGAAAAATGCTGGATTAATTTGGTGTAATCCATAGCAAGACTAAGCGTTTCTGCATTGTCTGTTTCGGGTTCTTTGGACAATTCGCCTTTTAATTCTTCTACAATTCGATCAACCAAAAACCAACGCAAACTTAAAATCGTCTCCGAGACATATTGCGCAATAGTTTGATCTTTGCCTTTCACCTCAATTTGTTTAGACTCCCAGTTGTGCAACAATTGTTGCTCTTCGGCCATGAGTATATTGGTGATTTCTTGTATTTGATCGGCTTCCAAATGCTGGATGTACTGTTCCAACTGAAATACTTCTTGCTGGTTAAAATAATCCATCAGATCACTATATATCTTTTGAAATAACGGATGTGCCAATTCAACCTCATCTTCTTGCAAGCTCAAATAGATGCGCTGATATACTTTATATTTTTTAAGCACCGAAACGGTTTCGACCACTCCTTCGTCATTGGCTTGCAGCAACACATCTTCAAATTCCTCTTCGCAATTGCCGTAGAGCAACAAGATTTCAATGATTTTGCGTTCCAGCTCATACAACACATTTACTTTTTCGGCTGGCAATGGTTGTTCATTACGCACTACCTCAAAGCTCTTTTGTTCCTGTTTTAGTTGCTTACCTTTATCGGCGAGGTCTTTTTGAACCAATTGCGCCAAGGTATTGAGCAGCACTTGCTCAGAAATATCCATAATGCGCGAGCACTCTTGGATGTAGATTTCGCGTTTGATGCGATCGGGAATTTTAGAAATACTGCCCACCATGTCACGAATGAGTTCGGCCTTTTTGATCGGATCATTCTTGGCATCTGTCATCAATAACGAAGCCTTGAACTGGATAAAATCTTGGGCGTTGTCGTCCAGGTATTTCAACAATTCATCGAGTGGCGTTTTCTTGGCAAAACTATCGGGATCTTCGCCTTCGGGAAAGGTGCAGACGCGCACATTCATGCCTTCTTCCAGGATCAAATCGATCCCACGAATCGAGGCGCGTAATCCGGCTGCATCGCCATCATAGAGTACCGTGATGTTTTTGGTAAGGCGATTGATGAGTCGAATCTGATCGGGCGTGAGGGCAGTTCCCGACGAAGCCACCACGTTTTCGATACCCGACTGATGAAACTGAATCACGTCGGTATAGCCTTCAACCAAAAAGCAATTGTTTTGTTTGGCAATGGCTTGTTTGGCATGAAAAATACCATACAAGACTTTGCTTTTGTGGTAGATTTCACTCTCTGGTGAATTGAGGTACTTGGCCGCTTTTTTGTCGTTGGTTAATATTCGACCACCGAAACCCAGCGTTCTGCCCGACATACTTTGAATGGGAAACATCACACGACCACGAAAGCGGTCGATGAGTTTTTCTTCTTTGACGATAGTAAAACCTACACTTTCGAGGTATTCCAATTGGTAGCCTTTGCCCAAGGCCTCTTTTGAAAAAGCATCCCAGGTTTCGGGCGAGTAGCCCAATGAAAATTTCTTGATAGTATCGGCGGTAAAGCCGCGTTCTTTAAAATAGCTAAGTCCAATGGCCTTGCCTTCTTCTGAGTTTAATAAGGTATCGTGAAAATAGGTCTTGGCAAATTCCGAAACCAAAAATAGGCTTTCGCGCACATCGGTGGCGGCTTTCTCGGCTTCGGTTTGTTCGGTCTCTTCGAGTTCGATGTTGTATTTTTTGGCCAAATACCGTATGGCTTCGGGGTAGGTAAAATGCTCATGTTCCATCAAGAACGCCACCACATTTCCGCCTTTGCCCGAACTAAAATCTTTCCAAATTTGCTTCACCGGCGAGACCATAAACGAGGGCGAACGCTCATCCGAGAACGGACTCAAGCCTTTGAAGTTGCTGCCTGCGCGTTTGAGTTGTACAAAATCGCCTATCACCTCTTCTACACGAGCGGTTTCGAATACGGTATCTATGGAGGATTTTGAGATCATGAAAAAAAATTGGAAGGAAGTAAATCTACAAATTAAACAAACTGGGCTAGCAACTGTGTTATATTTTTCTTTCAATCACGTAATTGACCATCAAAAGCAAGGAAGCTTTGTAGTCTGAATCGGGAAAATTATGTAGGATTTGAATCGCTTCTTGCTGAAATTCGTTCATTTTTTGTTCGGCAAAACCAAGTCCGTTTTGGTTTTTTACAAAAGCAATCACCTCTTTAACCCGCTTTTTGTCTTTGTTGTGGTTTTTGATCGAATTGATGAGCCAGGCTTTTTCTTTGGCACTGCAGGTATTGAGCACATGGATTAAGGGCAGCGTCATTTTTTGCTCTTTGATATCAATCCCGGTGGGTTTGCCAATAGCATCCTCGGTATAATCAAACAAGTCGTCTTTAATTTGAAAGGCCATGCCTATGAGCTCGCCAAACTTGCGCATCTGGGCAACTTTCGTGTCATCGTCACAAACTGATTTGGCGCCCAAGGCACAACAAGAAGCGATAAGAGTGGCTGTTTTTTTGCGAATAATCTCGTAGTAGATTTCCTCGGTAATATCTAATCTTCTGGCTTTTTCAATTTGCAACAGCTCCCCTTCGCTCATTTCGCGCACCGCCACCGAGATTATTTTTAACAAATCAAAATCCCCGTGATCGATAGAAAGCAATAAGCCTTTGGACAATAAATAATCTCCTACCAAGACCGCAATTTTGTTTTTCCACAAGGCATTGATGGAGAAAAATCCCCGACGTCTATTGCTATCATCAACCACATCATCATGCACAAGGGTTGCCGTATGAATAAGCTCAATCACACAGGCGCCGCGATAGGTGCGTTCGTTTATAGCACCATCAGCCAGCATTTTGGCAGTGAGAAACACAAACATGGGACGCATTTGCTTCCCTTTTCGGTTTACTATATAATAGGTAATTCGGTTTAAAAGCGCCACATTCGAGCTCATGGATTCATAGAACTTTTTCTCGAAAAGTTCCATCTCCAATTGAATGGGCTGTTTAATTTGAGCGGTGATATTCATGGCGAAACAAATATAGTACAATGGCAAGGTTTGAAAAATGTTTTTGAAGACAATTAAACCAATTTAACTACATTTGGTCTTTACGCGAACTTTTTAAAATAATGTACATATGAAAACAAAAATTTTAGGTCTTTTAGTAGTTTGTGGCTTAAGCTTTTGGAGTTGCCAAAAAGAAGATTTAGGCTCCATTGCTGATGAAGCCAAAGTAAATGCCAAAATTGATTTGGCCAACGACGATGTATCTGATATAGTAGAAAACGCCTATGATGCCACAGCGACCAATGGAAGCGGACGTGGATTGGAATCGGCAACTAGTCAAAGTAATTTACCTGCTTGTGCAACCGTAACGCGAATTCCAGCTTTTGGCACACCGCTCACTACCGGACAAAACGTAACCAAAACCATCGATTTTGGAACGGTTGGTTGCCCAATGTCAAACGGCAATGTGTTGCGGGGTAAAATCGTGGTTACTTTTGCCTACATTCCCAGTGCACCTACCCAAACCATCAATTACGAATTTGTGAATTTTTACCACAACGACATCAAAATTGAAGGAAACAAAACTTTTACCCGCACCTTTCCAAATGGACATCCGGTTGTGGTGATGAACATGGATCTTACTGCTACGTTTCCTGACGGACGCGTTTTTACTCGTGTAGGCTCTAGAACGAGAGAAATTATTGAAGGCTATGATACACCAAACGTATTGGCCGATAATGTATACCAAGTTACGGGCGAATGGACCACCACCTATCCCAATGTAGCCGATCAGGTGAGCACCATTACATCTCCACTAATTGTAAAAATGAGTTGTGCCTTGGCCAATAAACCACTAATCGTGCAAGGTGTAATTTCGTTTCAACGCGGATTACAAACCTCAACCCTAGACTATGGTTCTGGCGATTGCGATAATTTAGCCGTATTTACCATTAATGGAAATGCCTACAATATTATTATTGGCAATCCCTAGTCGATAGCCAACTAAAAGAAAAAGCCTCTATTTTGTAGAGGCTTTTTTTATGATTTATTGGCCAATTGGCCGCAGGCTGCATCAATGTCTTTGCCCCGACTTCGGCGTACTTTCACCACAATATTGGCTCTTTCTAAAGCCTGAATGTACTGGTTGATGGCCTCGGGTGACGCTTGCTGAAACTCCCCGTCGTCTATGGGATTGTATTCGATAAGATTCACTTTACACGGCACGTATTTACAAAATTTGACCAAAGCCTCAATGGCTTCGCGGTTGTCGTTAATACCTTGCCACACCACGTATTCGTAGGTAATTTTACTTTTGGTATGTTGGTACCAATAGGCCAAACTCTCGCGCAAGTCCTGCAACGGAAAATTCACCGAAAAGGGCATAATGCGTGCACGCACTTCGTCGATGGCCGAATGCAACGAAACCGCCAACTTGAATTTTACCTCATCATCAGCCATTTTTTTGATGAGTTTGGGAATACCCGAGGTAGAAACCGTAATGCGTTTGGGCGACATCCCTAAGCCTTCTTCGGCTGTGATGAGATCAATTGCTTTGATCACGTTGGGGTAATTCATGAGTGGCTCGCCCATGCCCATGAACACTATATTGGATAACGGTCTATTATAGTACAAACGGCTTTCGCGATCAATGGCCACCACTTGGTCATAGATTTCACCGGGTTCTAAGTTACGCATGCGTTTGAGACGCGCCGTGGCACAAAAATTACAATCTAAACTACACCCTACTTGACTAGACACACAGGCAGTGGTTCGGGTTTGGGTAGGGATTAAAACCGATTCAACCACCAAGCCATCGTGCAAACGAACCGCATTTTTTACGGTACCGTCGCTGCTGCGTTGCATTTGATCAACTGCAATGTGGTTGATTACAAAGTGGTTTTCGAGCAATTCGCGTGTGGGTTTGGACAAATTGGTCATGTCGGCAAAATGATGGGCGCCTTTGCTCCACAGCCATTCGTACACTTGGTTTCCGCGAAATGCTTGATCGCCTTGGGCAACAAAAAATTCGCGGAGTTGTTCTTTGCTACACGCGCGGATGTCTTTTTTGGGTTCGGTCATGCGGCAAATTTAACGACTATTTGTTGATTTGATGAGCACAGATTTTGATAACTTTGACGCCAACCTAAAATTTCCTTTTCATGCACTTTATTTCGGAAGAATTAGAAGATTACATCGAAAAACACAGCCAGGCTGAACCACCTTTGTTGGCGCAACTTAACAAAGAAACCTACCAAAAAGTGTTGTTACCGCGCATGCTAAGCGGACACTTTCAGGGCCGTGTGCTCTCTTTGTTGTCCAAATTAATTCGGCCGAAAACCATCTTGGAAATTGGCACCTACACCGGCTATGCCACGCTTTGTCTGTGTGAAGGCATGCAAAAAGACGGGCAGTTGCACACCATAGACATCAAGGAAGAATTGGTTGATTTTCAGCGCAAGTACTTTGACATGTCGGAATGGGGGGCGCAAATTGTACAACACTTGGGCGAGGGAACAGCCATAATTCCCACGCTAGATGTGAAATTTGATTTGGTGTTTATCGATGCCGACAAAGAAAATTACCTGAACTATTACGAACTCATTGTGCCCAAAATGAATCCGGGTGGCATTATACTCTCGGACAATGTGTTGTGGAGTGGCAAAGTGTTAGAACCGCTACAACCCAATGACCTGAGTACTAAAATTCTGCTTGAATACAACGAACTGTTGCGCAACGATCCCCGCGTAGAAACGGTGTTGCTCCCCATACGCGACGGCCTTACCGTGAGCCGGGTGTTGTAGCCCAGATGGAAGTGGCATCTTTTTGTGGCCGAGTTGGACACAAAAAATAAAACGGACAGCTGGAATTAGCTTCTAAAAACAAACCCGAAAAACGATTTTTTTTCACAGTTTACATACAAACGGGAAAAGGCGTAGCCGCTGCAACTTCCAAAGGCAAAACCGGCCAAAATATCGAGCGGAAAATGTAGTCCCAAGTAAATGCGACTGTAGGCAAATACGAGCGGCCAAAGAAAAAGCCACTTAAACCAACTAATTTGCCTGTGAAAAACGACATACAAAAAAGTAGCTGAGGCCATTGAATTGGCCGCATGTCCAGAGAAAAAACTAAAGGTGTCACTGGCTTTAACTACACGAATAAGCCCTTGTAAATTGGGCGTATTGCAGGGACGTAACCGTTGTACATTGTTCTTTACCAAATTGGTAAACTGATCGGTAAAGGTGATAAGCGCCGCCATAAAAACCAACAAAAACAGGGTTTGTTTCCAGCCAATTTTTTTGTAAATCACAACCAGCAACACCAAAAAAAAGGGTGTCCAATGGGTTTGCTTGGTGAGAAACAACCAAAAACCATCGTAGGGTGTAGATCCCAAATTGTTGAGAAACACAAACAGCTGTTGGTCATAGGCAATAACTTCCTTCATCTAGGATTGGCGTTTTACGGGTCCTTCGAGTTCGTTTACCTCTTTAGCAACACCTTCAAATGCTGAATTTGTTTGCGCTTCCATGTTGGTTTTAGCTTCTTGAATATCTTTGGTAATACTCGCGCCTATATCGGTAAAATCGCTTTTAAAATCTTTGATGGTGGTGTCTAAGCCATTGGCCTCTACTCCTTTTTGAATTTCACTTTTGATGTCGTTGGTTGCGTTTTTGAGTTGCGCCATAATTTTGCCCAGCGTGCGGGCAATTTCTGGAATTTTATCTGAGCCAAACAACATTAAGATTACTAAAATGATGAATACAATTTCACCGCCACCTATTCCAAACATAGCTGTTTTGTTTTATTTTTTTGTTAGTCAAATTTTGAAGGCGAAACTTGTTTTGGCCACGTATTGTTGGTTACATCAATGTCTGCCGTTTCTAATTTGGGATCGACCACAATTTTGGTAATGGCCTTTTGCGTGGCAAAGGTACGCGAAACTTCGGCATCATTGAGGCGCCAAATTTGTGCGGGAAAAACGTGGTTTTCTGTGGTACCGTCTTCAAAAGTCAACTCCACAATAATGGGCATCACTAAGCCGCCGGGTTTGTCAAAAGTCACTTGGTAAAAATACTTAGGCACCACCAATTTGGCTTGTTCCTCGGGCGTAAAATGAGTTTTGATGTAAGCATCCAAATGGGTAATTTCTTTGGGATCAAACGATTTATTCATATCGGGTGTGTAGTCTTCGCTACCCTCGGCTACCATATACACCATAGGCCCATCCGTTCCCGAACGACGGCGACGTCTTTTGGACAAATAATCTTTAACCTCTTTGGTTTCATTATTGGACACATAATACTTCTTCACTTCTTTAATGCCAATGTCGTTGTAATCGGTGGTATAAAACCAACCTCTCACAAACCAATCCAAATCGACGGCCGAGGCATCTTCCATGGTTCTAAAAAAATCTTCGGGCGTAGGGTGCTTGAATTTCCAGCGGTTGGCATAGGTTTTAAAGGCATAATCAAACAACTCGCGACCCATAATGGTTTCGCGTAAAATGTTTAAACCCGCAGCAGGTTTACCATAGGCGTTGCTCCCAAACTGACGAATGCTTTCTGAATTGGTCATAATGGGTTCCAAACCCGATTGTGCACCGCTCATATAAGGCACAATTAAACGAGCCGGTCCGCGATCAACAGGAAAAGTAGGTTCCCATTCAAGTTCGGCCAAATATTCCATAAAAGTATTGAGGCCTTCGTCCATCCAAGTCCATTGGCGCTCATCTGAATTCACAATCATCGGGAAAAAGTTGTGCCCCACCTCGTGTATAATCACACTCATCATGCCGTATTTTACGCGGTCACTGTAGCTGCCATCGGGTTCAGGACGCCCCCAGTTCCAACAAATCATCGGGTATTCCATACCTTGGTCGTTGGCGTGTACCGAAACCGCTTTGGGGTAGGGATAATCAAAGGTATGGCTGGAATAACTTTTTAGGGTATGCGCCACAATGCGAGTAGAATATTGCTCCCACAACGGATTGCCTTCTTTGGGATAGACCGAAACGGCCATCACGTTTTTGCCGCCCAATTTTACAGCCATGGCATCATAGATAAATTTGCGCGAAGTGGCAATGCCAAAATCACGTACATTCTCGGCTTTGAATTTCCAGGTTTTCTTTTGGGTTGAAAAAGATTTTTCGGCGGCTTCGGCCTCGGCTTGGGTAACTACAATTACCGGTTTGTCATACGATTTTTCGGCCAATGCATAGCGTTGCAATTGCGCCGGGGTGAAAACTTCGCTTCTATTTTGCAAGGTCCCAGTGGCCTCCATAATGTGATCAGCAGGTACGGTAATGTTTACTTCAAAATTTCCAAAGGGAAGTGCAAATTCGCCACTGCCCCAGAACTGCATATTTTGCCAGCCTTCTACGTCGTTGTATACCGCCATTCTAGGATAAAATTGGGCCAGTATGTAAAGATTGTTTCCGTCTTTGTCAAAGTGCTCGTAGCCCGAACGGCCACCATCGAGCATGTAGTTGTTGATGTTGTACCAGAATTTTATGGTCATGGAAACACTTTGATTGTAGGCTAATGGCTTTGGCAATTCAACCCGCATCATGGTTTGGTTGATGGTGTATTTCATGGGTTTCCCCGCGGCGTCTTTAATGTAATCTATGCGAAATCCTCCGTCGAATTTGTCTTCCAAATAGCTGCGGGAAAAACCTTGCGGGCTCATGGCTGGATCGGTCTTGTTGCTGCCCACCAATTTTGAATACGAGTTTTTGGCTTGTTGGTTTTGATCCAATTGAATCCACAAATAATCTAAAGATTCCTTGGCGTTGTTGTGGTAGGTGATGGTTTCAACCCCATACAAACGGGTGTTTTTGTCGTCGAGTTCGATGTCAATTTTATAATCGGCATGTTGTTGATAGTACTCCGGTCCTGGTGCGCCAGAAGCCGTGCGGTACATATTGGGCGTAGCAAACAAATCGTAGTTTTGACGAAATTTATTGACATCAACGGATCCTTTTTCTTTGGGCTTTGCCGCTTCTTGAGCTACTGAAATACAGCTGGAAACAAACAACAGGAGGGTGACAAATTTTTTCATAGAATCTTCTGATAAAAAAGTTATAAAAACGGCCTAAAAGTAGGCAATTTTCTGGTATTATGGATTTTTGGTAAAAATGGCTTGACTAGCATTTTGCGTAAGTAAGGCACTTTGTTTATTGCCAAACAATTGAGCCTGTATCATGTTTTGTTGGTCGGCAAATACATCGGTAAACATAGTATTCTCAATTACTACGCGATTGAGTTTTGGCACTTCCTCACAGGTGTAATAACACACCAAGACATTGTTGTCCATTTCTTTGTGTTTAAATTGTAGCGGAAATGATTTGCCGTTAATATTTACTTTAAAATGCGATTGGATGTAGGCATTTAGCCAATTGACATCTTGGGCAGATTCTTGGGCATCGCCGAGTTTGGTTTTTTGCTGGTGATTTTCGTACAAGACCGTATTGCAATCGTCTACAAAAAGCCGCATGGAAATTTGCAGTCGTTTCTTGGCCGGTACATACTCTACTTGGTAAATGCCCATGTAAAATTTATGCAGACCAAAAGAAGTACACGTCACAAAAACGAGCACCCCGATCCAGCGCAGCGCTTTACTTGGATTGGCTTTCTTGTTCATGGGATTCACGCAATAAAATTTCGTTGTAGTTTAAGGCCAAACGCTTCACATAAAACATGGTCAAGGTTTTGTTTTTGGCTTTTAAGGCACCGGCAAATTCGGGATCGTCTATAAGGTAATACTGAAAACCGGGAATGGCCTCGGGTGCAATTTTGAGCACGTCGGTGTAGTATTTCTCTTCATATAAGCCGTCAAGTTTGAGCAGCAGCTTTTCTTTTTCTTCGATTTTCACCTGCTTTTTTAAATCGCTGGTTCGGCCCGACATTTTATTGAGTAACGGATCGAGTAAGCCGGTCTGCGCCGTGCGCAATTTGCGGGTAGCTGGGGTATACTTTTTTTGGTTGGCCGCCACTATGCCCAAACTGGTTTCGTTTACTTGAGCGTTTTCGTTTACGTTTACTTCTTCTAGCGGGGTAATGCGGTAACTCATTTTTTGGATTGCGGCTCCGTTCTCAAATTCGTCGGCGGTAATTTCGTGCCGACGTGTTTCTAGATTTACTGCACTGATCACCAAAATATCTCCCAATTTTACTCGCACCAAACAACTTCCTTTTTTGTTGGTAATCATCAGTTGGTTGCTGCGCAGGTTTAAGACATTCACTTTTTCGACAGCTACTGTATCAACCAAAACGCGCAAATTGAGGGGCTTTTCGGGTGATGTCTGCCCCCAAACTACTGGGGCAAAACAACAAATACAGAGGAGAAGAAAAAAATATATGCGCATAAAAACCAAACTAAATTAGGGAAACAAAACTATCGTTTTCCGGCCAACTGACCGCAACTTGGCCGAGTTTTAACGAAATCTTGGCGCAGAGCTGTTCTTTTTACTGCCAAACAAAGGTTGTATATTCGCCTACCGAATTGCATACATCTACCTATGAAAAATTTACTTGTGGCCAGTACCTCAACCCTCCACGGCGGAACCTATTTGGCCTATTTAAAAGAACCAGTATTGCAGCATTTTGCAGGCTGCAAGTCTATTCTATTTATTCCTTATGCGCGTCCGGGTGGGATTTCGCACGACGAATACACCCAAAAAGTACAAGCCACTTTTGAACCTTGGGGCATCTCTGTACGGGGCATACACGAAGCTGAAAACCCAGCAAAAGCAATCCAAGAAGCCGAAGGAATTTTTACCGGGGGCGGAAATACGTTTGTGTTGGTTCATGCGCTCTATAAAAATAAGCTTATGAACGTTTTGAAAACACAACTGGAACAAGGCACTCCCTATTTGGGAACGAGCGCAGGCAGTAATATTTTAGGACAAAGCATGCATACCACCAATGATATGCCCATTGCCTATCCGCCAAAGTTGGAAACCTTGGGCATGCTGCCGTTTAATTTAAATCCGCATTACTTAGATCCAGATGGGCAATCCACACACATGGGCGAAACGCGGGAAACGCGCATACAAGAATTTCACGCTTATCATGCAACCGCAGTTTTGGGCTTGCGTGAAGGCAGTTGGCTGGAGGTAAAAGGAGATTCAATAACATTAAAAGGAGATTTGTCTGCACGTTTGTTTCAACACGAACAAGTTCCACTAGAGTTAGAATCTGGCTCCGAATTGGACAAATGGAATTGGGCATAAAAAAACCTCTAGTAAAAACTAGAGGTCTTATATTTCAGAGCGGAAGACGAGGCTTCCCGAAGAATCGGGATTAACTTCTCGCCCTATTTGTATAAAAAAAACCTCCAGTAAAAACTAGAGGTCTTATATTTCAGAGCGGAAGACGAGGCTCGAACTCGCGACAACCAGCTTGGAAGGCTGGAGCTCTACCAACTGAGCTACTTCCGCAATAATGAGGTGCAAATATATAGAATTAGTTTTCTTAGTTGCAAGTTTTTTTTGCAAAAAGTAGCCGCCCTCTCACACAACATATGCTAACATTTTCAATGTGAATTTGTTAAACCTAAAATTAGAACCTTTGATTCATTGTAAAACCATCACCACCGCCGAAACATACCTAGTAAGACATCCTGTTTTACGTCCGGGGAAAGCCATCGAAACCTGTCGATTTGAAGGGGATGATTTGGCAAGTACGGTGCATTTTGGCATTTTTGAGGACGAAAAAGTCATTGGCGTACTTTCATTGTTTGATGCCTCGAATAGCGGCATAACCGCTGAAACCCAATTGCAGTTTAGAGGAATGGCCGTTTTAGCACCCTACCAAAACAAAGGGATTGGGGCAATTTTGATGGAATTTGCAGAAACCCAAATAAAGGCCAAATCAGGTGCAATTATATGGTTAAATGCCCGAGAAAAGGCCCTTCCCTTTTATGAAAAAATGGGGTACCAAAAAATGGGACAACCCTTTACCATTGGGGACATCGGCATTCATTTTGTGATGTATAAAGTTAAAAACTAAGGCATTATCAAAACGCATCTTGTGCGATTGAATTAAATAATTAAATTTGCGTCTGTTAAAAGCCTACTTATGAGAACCCCCTCTTGTATTGTTCTATACGCCTTACTATTATTTACTTCTGTTTCTTTTGGACAAAAGAAACAACTTACCGCTGTCAAAACAGCCGACCGAATGGTCATTGACGGTAAACTCTCCGAAACCATTTGGGATTCAGCTCCAGTTGCCACCGATTTTATCATGTTTGCCCCCGATAACGGCAAACCTATCTCGGATAAAACCAAAACCGAAGTACAAGTAGCCTACACCAATGACGCCATATACATTGGCGCCAAAATGTACGATTACGAGCCCACAAAAATCTTAACTGAAATCACGCCCCGGGATAATTTTGGAACAGCGGACAACTTTGGTGTTTTCCTAAACGGTTTTAATGACGGCCAACAAGACTTTCGGTTTTTTGTGAGTGCCGCTGGTGTGCAGGGCGATTGTAATTTTACCAACCAAAATGGCGAAGATTTTAGCTGGGATGCCATTTGGGAAAGCCATGTTGCACACACCGATTTTGGCTGGGTGGTTGAAATGAAAATTCCTTATGCAGCGTTGCGATTTTCAAAGGCCAGTAAACAAGAATGGGGGGTAAATTTTTTCCGAGAAATACGCAGAGACCGTCAATTATTTACGTGGAATTTCATCGACAGCAAGATCAACAACGAAACCGGGCAATCGGGTATTTTGGAAGGCATTGAAAACATAGAAACCCCTACCCGATTATTTTTTATTCCGTATTCGTCCTTTTATTTAAATTCAAGCCATGTCCAAAAAACATTTGGCGAACTCAAAGGCGGATTGGACATAAAATATGGAATAAGCGACGCCTTTACTTTAGATGCCATTTTGGTTCCCGATTTTGGACAAACCAAATTTGACAATGTCGAATTGAATTTGAGTCCTTTTGAGCAAAAATTTACCGAAAACCGGCCATTCTTTACTGAAGGCACCGATTTGTTTAGCAAAGGTGATTTGGTTTATTCAAGACGCATTGGCGAAACACCCGATCTTAGTTTGGCCGACAACGAAACAGCCAAACTGCCCAGCACCATTCAATTGATCAATGCCGTAAAAATTTCCGGGCGATCAAAAGATGGATTGGGGATTGGATTTTTGAACGCCGTAACCGAAAATACTAGTGTGCAAATAACCAATACCGATACTGGAGCGCAGCGCAAAGCCGAACTGCAACCCGCCACCAATTACAATGTGGTGGTATTGGACCAACGGTTCCGAAAAAACTCATCGGTTACCTTTATCAACACCAATGTAACCCGAAATGGGCAAGCCAAAGACGCCAATGTTTCGGCGTTTTTATTTGATTTAAACACTACCCAAAATACCTTTGCCGCCAAAGGAGACATCAAATACAGTTACCTGAATTATGCCAATTTGGGCGCCGACAAAAAAGGAATTAACACCTCGATTTATTTGGGTGAAACTAGCGGAAAATTCCGTTATGGATTTGGCGGAAAATATGTGTCAAAAGATTTTGACAACAACGATTTAGGCATAAATTTTCAATCCCATTTTCATGGATTCATGACCGAATGGAGCTACCGAATATTAAACCCGACAAAAAAGTACAACACCTTTAATGTGCAGTTTTATTCGGAGACTTCCTTTGAGAATCGCACCGGTAAAGTACAAGACAATTCACTTAATTTATCGATTGATTCGGCCAACAAAAAGAATGATTACTACGGTTATGGGCTGGAAGTTCGCCCAACTGTGACGTACGATTTTTATGAAGCCCGCACCGCCGATGACAGCAGATACCTGAAAATTCCTCAAATTCTAGGCAGTTGGTTTTACTTTTCGTCCAACTACAACCGGCCATTTTCAATAGACGTCAATCCCTATTTTGCCATTTGCAACCAAAAAGGCCGCGGTCGATTGGGCATGATGATTGAACCCAAGTACCGATTTAGCGATCATTTATCCTTAGCCTACTCCATTCGATTCAACAAAATGCTGAACAATATCGGCTACTCAGGACTGTTTGACCAAGACAATGATCCGCTCACAGAAAGCGAAATTATCATGGCCAAACGCAACATCACCTCGTTTACCAATACCCTTTCGGGGAAATATGCTTTGAACGAAAAAATGAGTATCAACTTGAACATTCGTCACTATTGGTCGTATGCTATAAATTCGGCGTTCTATGCCTTAGAAAACAGCGGAGACATCAGTCCCGAAACCAATTATGTGGCCAATAACGACTCTAACTTTAATACCTGGAACATGGATTTGTCGTATTCGTGGTGGTTTGCGCCGGGCAGTCAACTGTCGGCTTTGTACCGCAACAGTTCCTCGTTTTATGAGAATGAATTTCGCACCGACTTTGGCAGTAATTTCAACAAAGCCATTGACAACAATTTCTTGAATCACGTATTTTCGATTAGTGTACGTTATTTTATTGACTACAATTCCTTGAAAAATTAACACGAAAACCGGCAAATTTTTACCAAAATCTAACCGCTGCTTTTTAGGGCTCGCGCTGATTTACGCTATCTTTGCCACAAATAACTACCCATGAATAAGAAAGTAATTTTGATGATCTTGGACGGTTGGGGAAAATCTCCAGATCCTAAAGTTTCAGCCATTGACAATGCTCAAGTGCCTTTTATAAACAGTTTATATACCCAATATCCCAGCGCCCAACTGCGCACTGACGGCTTACATGTAGGCTTACCCGAAGGACAAATGGGAAATTCAGAAGTGGGACACATGAACTTGGGCGCCGGACGCATTGTGTACCAAGATTTGGCCAAGATAAATTTAGCCGTAAAAAACAATACCCTTTCCAAAGAAGAAGAACTGCAAAAAGCCTTTGCGTATGCCAAAGAAAATCAAGTAGCCGTACACTTTTTGGGCTTGGTTTCAGACGGTGGGGTGCATTCACATACGTCGCATTTGCGCGGCTTAGTAGAGGCTGCCAATGCCTTTGGACTCGAAAACACCTTTATTCATGCCTTTACAGATGGGCGTGATGTAGATCCCAAATCGGGCAAACAATATTTGAGCGATTTAACTACTTTTTTACAAGGAACTAAAACCAAAATTGCCTCGGTTATTGGCCGATATTACGCCATGGACCGCGACAAACGTTGGGAACGTGTGAAACTCGCCTACGATTTGCTGGTGCACGGAACCGGTACCAAAACTCAAGATGTGTTACAAAACATTGCCGAAAGTTATGCTGCTGGAGTGACCGATGAATTTATTCAGCCAATTGTGGTGGTCAATGCGCAACAGCAGCCCTTGGCACAAATTCAAGAAAATGACGTAGTAATCTTTTTTAATTTCCGCACCGATCGTGGCCGGGAATTGACCGAAGCACTATCGCAGCAAGATTTCCACGAACAAAACATGCACCAACTCAAGCTGTACTATGTGACCTTGACCAATTATGACGAAACCTATAAAAACGTGCACGTGATCTACAACAAAGACAACGTGACCGAAACCCTGGGCGAAGTCCTTGAAAAAGCAGGCAAAAAACAAATCCGCATTGCCGAAACCGAAAAATACCCGCACGTGACTTTCTTTTTTTCAGGAGGGCGCGAAGAAGAATTTGAAGGCGAAAGTCGCATATTGAAAAACTCACCCAAAGTAGCTACCTACGATTTGCAACCCGAAATGAGCGCCTATGAATTGGCCGAGGCCTTGGTGCCCGAACTCGAAAAAGAAACCGTAGATTTTGTGTGCCTCAACTTTGCCAACGGCGACATGGTGGGACATACCGGAGTTATGGAAGCCGCGATCAAAGCCTGCGAAGCAGTAGATCAGTGTGTAGAAAAAGTAATCACAACAGCCTTGGCCCATGGGTATACCACGCTAGTCATTGCCGATCATGGGAACTGCGAAACGATGATTAACCCTGATGGCAGTCCCAATACAGCCCACACCACCAATCCGGTGCCACTTATTTTGGTGGACAAGGAATTAAAAACCATACACGATGGCGTGTTGGGCGATATTGCTCCTACTATTTTGGAGTTAATGGGAATAGAACAACCCGCTGTCATGACGCAACATTCGTTGTTGTAACTTTAAAATATATTTTTTTGAGAGGCTTCCAAACGGAGGTCTTTTTTTATAATTAAAAGTTAAATATTCATTTTTAATAGTATTACTATTATCTTTGCGACTGTTAATTATAAATAACTATTTTGAACAACATTCCTACACAAATACAGATTACTGTCAATCCGAAACTGTATGTAAAAAATCCAAGTTCATCCGAGTTGGGATGCAACATTGTTCGGGAAAGCATCTACCTGATCAATGAAATTGGTTTTGATGCGTTTACCTTTAAAAAATTGGGGGAAAAAATTGGATCAAACGAAAGTTCGTTGTACCGTTATTTCGAGAACAAACACAAGTTGTTGCTGTACCTCTCGTCTTGGTATTGGGGTTGGATGGAATACCGCTTACTTTTAGAAACCAATAACATGGAAAATCCGGTACTTAAACTCAATAAAGCCATCGAGATCATTGCCGGATCAGTAAAAGATGATTTTTCAACGGATCACATCAACGAAGCCGTCTTGAGTAAAATCATCATCTTGGAATTTTCAAAAACATTCCTCACCAAAGAAGTGGACCAAGAAAACCGAGAAGGCTTCTTTCTAATTTATAAAAATGTAGTTAACCTACTTGTAAAAATGATCGAGGCGGTCAATCCAAATTACGAATATGCCAAAAGCCTAGCCTCATCGATTATCGAGGGGTCTTTACACCAGCATTTTTTGAGCGAGCATTTTACCTCGATAACCAATTGCAATGTGCAACAACAACCGGCTCAATTTTATATTCATCTTGTTTCTAAAATTTTAATTTAAGTATGTCTTACAGTCCATTTGTTCGTTTAGTTAAACTCTTAAATGCCGACAAAAAAGATGTCCTGCAATTGGTGTTTTACGCCATCTTTGCCGGGATAGTCAGTTTGTCTTTGCCCTTAGGCATACAGGCCATCATCAACCTTATTCAGGCGGGGCGAATAAGCGCGTCTTGGGTACTTCTTGTGGCAATAGTCGTGGTTGGCGTGGCATTAGTGGGTATCCTTTCGGTGATGCAATTGCGAATCACCGAAAATTTACAACAAAAGATATTCGTGCGATCTTCTTTTGAATTCAGTTACCGGTTGCCCAAAATTAAATTGGAAGCGCTATACAACAACTATGCGCCCGACCTAGCCAATCGATTTTTTGACACCTTGGTAATTCAAAAAGGGGCCTCCAAACTGCTCATTGATTTTTCATCGGCATTTTTACAAATTATTTTTGGTGTAATTCTATTGTCTTTGTATCATCCATTTTTCATTTTGTTTGGGCTGTTTTTATTACTGCTCTTGTATATAATTTTTAAATTCTCCTACCAATCTGGATTAAACAGCAGCTTGCAAGAATCAAAATACAAATACAAAGTTGTGGGTTGGCTTCAAGAAATTGCGCGCAACAACAGCAGTTTTAAACGCAACGAACAGCTTGATTTTGCGCTCCAAAAAAACAATAGGTTGGTTGAACAATATTTGCTCTACCGCGAAAAACACTTTAATATTATTAAGCGTCAATTTAATCAACTGATCGTTTTTAAAGTGCTCATCACTGCGGCGTTACTTTTAATTGGTGGCTACTTAGTGATTAATCAACAATTGAATATTGGGCAATTTGTGGCTGCCGAGATCATTATTTTACTGGTGATTAATTCAACCGAAAAAGTAATTCTCGGATTGGAAACCTTTTATGATGTATTGACCTCGGTAGAAAAAATTGGACAAATAGCCGATATGGAAATCGAAAAAACCAACGACACCACCGCCGATTATTGTTTCACCAATATCAGCTTAGAAACACACAACCTGAGTTTCCGATTTCCCGATAGCCATAAAAACGTATTAAATGCTATTAATTTGGCAATTAAGCCGGGTGAAAAAATTCTGTTGACAGGCGTGAATGGATCGGGCAAAACTACTTTACTGCGTGTATTGGCTGGTTTACTCGAGCCCAGCAATGGTACTTTTTTCATTAACGACGACGCTTACCGCAAAGTAGACATTCAGCATTTGCGTGCACACACGGGCGTTATCTTGCACGGCGAAACTCCTTTTGAAGGCAGTATTCTAGATAACATTACTTTTCAAAAGTCAGAAATTGACCATGACCAACTCAAATGGGCCATTGAAAGCGTGGGCTTGGGATCGTATATCAAATCATTGCCTCAAGGTTTAGACACCCAAATACCGGCTGGTGGACGTCAACTTTCATCATCAATCGCGCAAAAAATAATACTGGCCCGCTGCATCCTAGACAAGCCCAAATTGTTGTTTTTAGAAGACCCTTTAGACAACATGGATGCCGATGTAGCCGCTGAATTGATTGATTTTCTGACGCATCCCTCACACAAATGGACGATCGTTGTGATTTCGAAAAACGCGTATTGGAATCAAAAATGCACACGTATCATTACGATGAACGAGGGAAATATTGTAAACGACAAAACCAATTAACCCATGCTAAAAGTATCTTCAAACCAGCCAATTACAGAGAATATTGACCGATTTAGTGCGGTCAAAAATTTGGCCAATCGACCGCATTACAAAGTATTGAATCGACTCATTGTGGGCGTACTCATACTTGTACTCATTCTCTTGTTTTTACCCTGGACCCAAAACATCTCCGGGTCTGGAGCAGTGACTACACTCAAGCCTAGTCAACGTCCCCAAACCATACAAACCGCCATTGCCGGCCGTATCGAAAAATGGTATGTGCAAGAGGGTGATTTTGTGAACGAGGGCGATACCATTGTGTATATCTCCGAGATCAAAGAGGATTATTTTGATCCCAATTTGGTAGGAAATACCCAAAACCAAGTGAACGCAAAAACCATGGCCCTGGAATCGTATGAAAATAAAGTGGGGAGTTTGGGCAATCAGATCACGGCCATTCAAGCCGAACGCCAAATGAAATGGCAACAAGCCCAAAACAAAATGAAACAGGCTAAGCTAAAAATTAAAAGCGACAGCACCGATTTTGAAGCCATAAAACTACTCATTAAAATAGCAAATACCCAGTACAATCGATCGACTACCTTACACAAAGAAGGCCTCAAACCCTTGACCGATGTAGAGGAAAAACGAGCCAAACTACAGGAAACGGAGGCCAAACTTTTTACCCAAGAAAATAAGTTGTTGGCCAGTAAAAACGAACTGATCAATGCAGCTATTGAGCTCAATCGAATAAAAGCCGAGTATGACGAAAAAAAATCAAAAGCACTGAGTGATCAATTTACCGCCTTGAGTAATCAGTACGATACCGAAGCCCAAGTAAATAAATTAAAAAATCAATTTGAAAATTACAAAATCAGAAACGGCTTGTATTACATTACTGCTCCACAAAAAGGCTACATAAATCGCACCCTGCAATCGGGTATTGGCGAAACCATAAAAGAAGGCACGCAATTGGTGAGTATCATGCCGGCTGCTTTTGATATCGCTGTTGAAACCTACGTTAAGCCCGCCGATTTGCCCTTGCTGCATGCAGGAGAAAAAGTGCGCGTTTGGTTTGACGGCTGGCCCACCATTGTGTTTTCAGGTTGGCCCGATTTGTCTTATGGAACTTTTGGTGGTCAAATTGTGGCCATCGAAAAATTTATTAGTGACAACGGCAAATACCGCGTACTCATTGCCCCCGATCCAAACGAGCAAAAATGGCCCAAACAAATTAGCATCGGCTCGGGTGCTCAAACCATGGCCCTGCTCAACAATGTACCAATTTGGTATGAAATATGGCGAACCTTATCTGGATTTCCGCCCAATTACTATGCCCCCAAAGAAAAAAAACTAAAAAATGAAAAATAGGCTACTTCATCCAAATTCGTGTAAAGCTAAATTTAGCCTCACTAGTGCACTGTTGTTTGCTGTACTTATGCCACTTAGCGCTCAGGAAATTAATCCCAAGGTGTTCACATTTACTGAATACATGGGTTATGTAAAAAAATTTCACCCCCGGGTAAAAAGTGCAGGCTTAAAACTCAGTGAGGCACAAGCCAATCTTCTCCAGGCGCGAGGTGGATTTGATCCCAAAATTGAAGTGGACTTTGAAAAAAAGGAATTCAAGGGAAGTACCTATTACAGTGTTTTAAATAGTAGTTTTAAAATACCCACCTGGTATGGGCTAGAAATTAAGGCTGGTTTTGACAACAGCTTCGGAAATTTTATCAACCCAGAAAATAATTTACCCGCAAACGGTTTGCCGGCAGTAGGGATCTCGGTGCCTCTTGGACAGGGTTTATGGATTAATCAAAGGATGGCCGATGTGCAAAAAGCCAAGGTTCAACTGAAACTGAGTAAAGCCGAACAAGATTTGGCGGCAATACAAGTCTTGTATGAGGCAGCTGTGGCCTACCTGAATTGGAAACGCGTGCACCAAGAAGTGCAGTTGTATGATCAATATGTAAGGGTGGCGCAAAATCGATTCAAAGGGATTCGGGAATTAATAAAACAAGGCGACAAACCGGCCATAGACAGTATTGAAGCGGGGATCGTGGTCCAAAATAGAAAACTGAACCTCATGGAGGCCCAATTGAAACTAACCAAATCTAGTTTAGAACTATCAAATTTTTTGTGGTTGGACAACAACATTCCGCTTGAATTACAAGCCGATGTTGTTCCCGAAAAAACACTTGAAAACAGTGTACAAGAAAATTTATCCTTCCCTGTCTGGAATGAAAATGGGGGAACACTGGATGCCCATCCCAAAATAATAGCCTTGGAAAATAAATTGAATCTATTGCAAATTGACCGCAAACTCAAAGCCAATCAATTGTTGCCCAAAGCCAATTTGGGGTACAGCTATTTAGGACTGAGCAATACCTCTAATTTGCCTTTTGAGACCAATTATAAACTGGGTGTTCAGTTTAGTTTTCCTTTATTCTTGCGAAAAGAACGGGGAAGTTTAAAATTGACTCAACTCAAAATTCAAGAGAGTCAATGGGATCTTGCACTTGAAAAACAGCAACTTACCAACAAAATTAAAGCACAGCAAACCGAAGTGAGCACCCTAAAAAAACAACTGCTGCTGGGGCAAGACTTGGTCAATAATTACCAACTCATGGTAAATTCGGAAGAACGTTTATTTACATTCGGGGAAAGTTCTGTTTTTTTACTCAACTCAAGAGAAACCAGTTTAGTGAGTGCCCAACTCACAGCCATTCAACTTGAAAATCGCTATTTCCAGGCACAAGCTGAATTATTTAAAACAGCTGCGCAGCTGTCCCTTTAATTTGTCCCTTGCTAGAAAAAGCTCCTTTTCAGGAGCTTTTTCATGGGCTAATTTAAATTGAATTGAAAAGTTCATGATAGGCACGCGCTATGCCTTCTTGGTGTGCAGGATGTGCTATGCGGATCATAGCTTCGGCGCGTTGTTTTAACGTTTTACCATACAAATCGGCGATGCCGTATTCGGTGATGATGTATTGCACATGCGAACGAGTACTCACCACACCGGCTCCTTGTTTTAGGAAAGGCACAATGCGACTTTCTCCTCTTTTGGTGGTAGAAGGCAAGGCAATAATCGCTTTTCCGCCTTCGCTTAATGAAGCGCCGCGAATAAAATCCATCTGACCGCCTACACCCGAATAAAGGCGTGGGCCAATCGAATCGGCACAAACTTGTCCGGTTACATCGACCTCAATAGCCGAATTGATGGCAATCATTTTGGGGTTTTTGCGGATGCGCGCGGTATCATTTACCATCGAAGATTCTTTCATTTCGATAAAGGGATTGTTATTTACGTAGTCGTACAAACGCTGTGAACCAACCAAAAAAGTAGCCAAAACTCTGCCGCGCAAGGTGCCTTTATAGTTGCAGGTAATTACCCCGCTTTCGATTAAATCAATAACGCCATCAGAAAACATCTCGGTATGCAAGCCCAAATCTTTGTGATGGGTTAATTTACTTAAAGCCGCATTGGGGATCGATCCAATACCCATTTGCAAGGTGCTTCGATCATCGATCAACGAGGCCACAAAACCGCCAATTTTTTCTTCTTCGGCAGTAAAAGGCGCCACTTCGTGTCCGTAGATGGGCACATCAACCTCAACCAAATAGTCAATTTTGGATTGGTGAATAATGCCGTCGCCAAAGGTTCTCGGCATATTTTTATTGACTTGAGCCACCACAATTTTTGCTTGTTCTATGGCAGCTACCGTGGCTTCAACCGAAACACCTAAGGAGCAATAGCCATGCACATCGGGTGGAGAAACGTGTATAAACACCACATCGATAGGCAGTACTTTTTTGCGAAACAAATGCGGCAATTCGCTCAAAAAAACAGGCGTATAAGACCCGTTTCCGGCTTTGAGTGTGTGCCGAACATTGGTGCCAATAAAAAACGAATTTACGTGGAAGCTCTCGGCCAAGGCGGGATTGGCATAACGCGCCTCACCTTCGGTGTGCAAATGACAAATTTCTACATCTCTTAATTCTTGGGCTCTATCGGTTAAGGCATTGGCCAAAACTGTGGGCGCTGCCGCAGCGGCTTGCAAATACACCCGATCTCCCGATTTTACTACTTGTACCGCTTGAGCGGCTGTTACATATTTACTCATACCTTGAATTTTGAACAAAGATACCGGGAGCCATCGCCCTAAAAAATGATTTTTCTCATGGTTTAGAGCCAATTTACCGCTAAATAAGTAGCAACAGCCGTAGACCAACTATTGGTTTTTTTGCCTACTTTTGGTCACCTATTTTATACAGTATGATTATCCCAAAAACCAGAGAAGAAATTGAGTTAATGCGCGAAAGCGCCTTGATTGTTTCTAAAACTTTAGGCATGATTGCCAAAGAAATCAAACCCGGCGTAACGACCTTATATTTAGATAAATTAGCCGAAGAATTTATTCGCGACCACGGGGCTGTTCCTAGTTTTTTAGGGTTGTACGGCTTTCCAAATAGTTTATGCATGAGCCCGAATGCTCAAGTGGTTCACGGCATTCCCAATGACAAACCCCTTGAAGAAGGCGATGTGATTTCGGTAGATTGTGGTGCCTACAAAAACGGGTTTCACGGCGACCACGCCTACTCGTTTGAAATTGGCGAAGTAGCTCCAGAAACCAAAAAATTACTGCAAATTACCAAAGAATCTTTGTATGTGGGCATACGCGAATTTCGTGCCGGCAACCGCGTAGAAGATGTGGGAAATGCCATTCAAAAATATACCGAAGCCCATGGCTATGGTGTAGTGCGGGAATTGGTGGGACACGGCTTAGGGCAAAAAATGCACGAAGATCCAGAGATGCCCAATTACGGCAAAAAAGGCCGCGGCAAATTGTTTGTTGAAGGCATGGTGGTAGCCATTGAGCCCATGATCAATTTGGGAACGCGCAACATCAAACAACTCAAAGACGGTTGGACGATACTCACCGCTGACGGCAAACCCAGCGCGCATTTTGAACACGACGTTGCTTTGGTGGATGGCAAACCCGAATTGCTTTCTACCTTCCAATACATTTATGACGCCTTGGGAATTGTGAGTAATGAAGAAGACGAATTCCGAAGAAAATAACCAAGTTTCCTTATGCTAAAATCTTGCTTTAAGTTTATCCTAAATACCATTCCCCGGCCCATTTTAATTCGATTGAGTTTGGTGGTTCAACCGCTCTTGGCTTTTCTTTTGCGCGGAAACAACTTTATAGATCCCATAGACGGAAAAGGCTACCGCAGTTTTTTGCCTTATGGTTACGGTACACAACGCAATAATGTACTGGCTCCAGGTACGCTTTCACTAGAACGTCACCGCTTACTCTGGTTGTATTTGCAACGCGAAACCAATTTTTTTACGGCTACAATTCGCAAAAAAGTATTGCATTTTGCGCCCGAACAAGAATTATACAAACGATTCAAAAAGCAAACCAATATTGACTATACCACCACCGATTTGCTTTCGCCCTTGGCCGATGTCAAAGCCGACATTTGCAACTTACCCTTCGCCGACAACAGCTACGACCTGATCTTTTGCAACCATGTGTTGGAGCACATTCCCGATGATACCCAAGCCATGAACGAATTATATCGTGTGATGAAACCGGGCGGCATGGGTATTTTTCAGATTCCGCAAGATTTGAAACGCGCCACTACCTTTACCGACGACAGCATCACCGACCCCAAAGAACGCGCCAAAGTTTTTGGGCAGTACGATCACGTTCGAGTATACGGCCTTGATTATTTTGACAAATTGCGCAGCATTGGATTTCAAGTAATTGAAGAAGATTACACCCAGAAACTCGGTGCCGAATGGGTGACGAAATACGGTTTGGCCGCAGGAGAAATTATTCCAATTTGCTATAAACCAGAAAATTAAACGAGATCGTTGTTGAAATACAGAAATTTGTATCTTTAAAAACTTAAATCAAAAAAAGAATGGGTAAACGTTTGCTAGTATTGCTTGTTTTTATGGCTTTTAGCGCCAGTTCTTGGGCCCAACCCGTAATGGAAGTTGCACCACCCTATAATATTCAGACGGTTACTTTTTTAGTGAACAACCAAAACAGCATTCCTTTGTTTGCCTTGGGCGACAGTTTTAAATTACAATTTGACGATTTGTTTGGCAACGAAGCCAATTACTACTATCAAATTGTACACTGCGATTACGATTGGACCCCCTCGCAATTGTCGCGCAACGAATACTTGGGCGGTTTTGACGACCAGCGCATTTTGGACTACACCAACTCCTTCAATACCTTACAAATTTACTCGCATTACAACTTGCAAATTCCCAACAAAAATACCCAGTTGTTGGTGAGTGGAAATTACGTGATAAAAATTCTTAACGAAGACCGCGACATCGTATTTTCTCGCCGATTTATTGTGTACGAAAATTTGGTTTCGGTGCCCATGCAGGTAAAAAGAGCCCGCAGCGTCCAAGATTTAGAATACAAACAAAACCTGGACTTTTCGGTAAAATCACCCAATATATTGTTTCAGAATCCCAACCAAAACGTCAAAATTTTATTGCTGCAAAATGGGCAGTTGGCCACTGGTATCACTGACATCAAACCCATGTATACCTTGGGCAATGATTTGATTTACAAATACGATGTGGAAACGCAATTTTGGGGCGGGAATGAATTTCGTTATTTTGAAAACAAAGACATTCGCATCGCCACCAACAATGTGGCCAAAGTGGATTCAAACGGCGGCATATATAACGCTCATTTGTATATTGACAACGCCCGAATTGAAACTCCTTACACCTACAATCCGGACATCAACGGAAATTTCTTAATCAAAAATATAGGCTCCGAACGCAATGAGGTTGAAGCCGATTATGCTTGGGTATTTTTTACTTTATCGGCACCTGCTTATTTTGGTAAGAAGGATATTTATGTCAACGGACAATTTAATAACTATGCGCTTTTATCCGGCAACAAAATGGACTACAACGCCGAGACAGCGGTCTATGAAAAAGCGATCATGATCAAGCAAGGATTTACCAATTACCAATACGTCATAGCCGATAAAAATGGCAGCATCGACAATGAAAATGCGCTGGACGGCAACCACTACCAAACCGAAAACGATTATTTTGCCGTGGTGTACTACAAAGAAAACAACCAACGGTACTACCGCGTTATAGGCAAAGGACAAGCTTCTTCAACCGATATCATCAATTAAGCAGCATGACAAAAGTTTGGCAAATTAGTTCGGGCATAAAAATTTCGGTGGTACCTACCTACGAAGGCAATTATTTGCAAAACAACCGACTGCATTATGCCTTTGGCTACCAAATTACCCTCGAAAATTTGAGCGACGATACCGTACAACTCGAATCGCGTCATTGGGATATTTTTGATTCGTTGCATCACAAAGACGAAGTAGATGGCGAAGGCGTGGTGGGGCTCAAACCCATACTCCAACCCGGCGGCTCGTTCACCTACCAATCGGGCTGTTTGTTGGCCTCGACCTATGGTGCGATGCAAGGACAATACACCTTTATCAATTTTGGCACCACCCGACGTTTTCAAGTGACAGTGCCTTTGTTTAAATTGTGTGTGCCCTTTGCGCTCAATTAAGCAAAAACAACATGTACAACTATCTCCTTTTACTTTGTACTTTTGCCCTACATTTTTACTAAAACTCAATACTAAACAATATGCTCAAAGGATTTTTTAACGTACCAAAAGCGGTTAACGAACCTGTAAAATCGTATGCGCCCAATTCGCCAGAAAAAGCGGCCGTCTTGGCTGCCTATCGCAAACTATGGAACGAACCCATAGACTTGCCGATGTACATAGGTGGGAAAGAAATTAGAACCGGAAACACCAAAACACTTTCGGCACCACACGATCACAAACACATCGTCGGAAAATACCATTTGGCCGAAAAATCGCATGTAGAAGCAGCCATTCAAAATGGCTTGGATTCCAAAGAACAATGGGCCAATTTGGCATGGGAACAACGTGCCGCCATCTTTTTAAAAGCCGCCGAATTGATAGCCGGACCGTATCGTGCCCGCATCAATGCCGCGACTATGATTGCGCAATCGAAAACTATTTTTCAAGCCGAAATTGATGCGTCTTGCGAATTGATTGACTTTTTGCGTTTCAACGTACAGTTCATGACCCAAATTTATGCCGATCAACCGCAGTCGGATTCGGGGGTTTGGAACCGTTTGGAGTACCGTCCGCTCGAAGGATTTGTCTATGCCATTACGCCTTTCAACTTTACCGCAATTGCGGCCAATTTACCCGCCAGTGCGGCCATGATGGGCAATGTAGTGGTTTGGAAACCCAGCGACAGCCAACTGTTTTCGGCCAAAATTATCTTGGATATATTTAAAGAAGCCGGTTTGCCTGATGGGGTAATCAATGTAATATATGGTGACCCGCAACTAATCAGCGATACCGTATTTGCCAGCCGTGATTTTGCCGGCGTGCACTTTACTGGATCAACACACGTGTTCAAAGACATCTGGAAAGCTATTGGCAGCAACATTCACCACTACAAAACTTACCCAAGAATTGTAGGGGAAACCGGCGGGAAAGATTTTGTATTGGCCCATCCATCGGCCAATGTAAAACAAGTAGTAACCGGAATTGTGCGTGGCGCTTTTGAGTTCCAAGGGCAAAAATGTTCGGCGGCTTCACGAGCTTATATTCCACAAAGTTTGTGGCCAGCCGTGCAAGAGCAACTCCTTACCGATTTAAAATCCATGAAAATGGGATCGCCCGAAGATTTTGGCAACTTTATTACAGCTGTGATACACGAAGGTTCGTTTGACAAATTGACTTCCTTCATCGAACGCGCCAAAACAGATAGTGAAGTACAAATTATAGCCGGAGGCGGCTACGACAAATCGGTGGGCTATTTTATTGAACCAACCGTTTTGCTCACGACCAATCCGAAATACGTGACTATGGAAACCGAATTATTTGGTCCTGTTGTCACCATTTATGTATATGAAGATGCGCAATGGGCAGAAACTTTGCAATTGGTAGATGAAACCTCAGAATACGCTTTAACAGGCGCTATTTTCTCGCAAGATCGCTACGCCATAGCGCAAGCCACCGAAGCCTTGAAAAATTGTGCCGGTAATTTTTACATCAACGACAAACCAACCGGAGCCGTAGTGGGTATGCAGCCATTTGGTGGCGCACGTGCGTCTGGAACTAATGACAAAGCGGGATCTGCGCTCAATTTATTGCGTTGGGCCTCGCCACGAACCATCAAAGAAACATTTGTTACCCCCGAAGATTACCGCTATCCATTTTTGGGCGAAAACTAAAAAACCCAACTACTTGAAAGCCCAATTTTGTATTGGGCTTTTTTTGTTTCTATAAATTTGTCTATATTCGACTCGTTTTTAACCACTTACTTATGATCAAAAAAATTACTTTATTCAGCTTGCTGTTTTGTACAGCCTTAGGTTTTGCTCAACAATTTGAGATACTCAAAAGCCAATCCCAAACTAACATTATTTATGACCAAGTAATTGGCCTTTCGGATGTAGCCGAACATCCTAAAAATACGGTTACAGCCAATTATTTTAAACAGGTATATCATGAATTGCAACGCGCCGATAGCCAACAACGTTTGGCCAATTTAGTGCTTTTAACAGACGAAACTACCCGCAGCAGCATTACGCACCAATTGCCTTTGAGTATTTTGATCACGCAATTTGAAAGCTTGTCAACCGAGGCCATTTCCCGTGCTGACGTCTATAAAAACAACCAAGATCAATGGATTGCCAAACCCAATACAGTTGTTTTTAACACCCACAATTTGGCGTTGGCTGCTCCGTTAAATTCCAGCATTTCAACCTTGACCAATACCTTCATATTGAAAAACAATTTGGTATTCAACACGACCACTAAAACCATCTCGGCCATTTTAGCCAATTTTAATGACGAACAAGGTTGGCGTACTGTGAACTTTAATCAAGCCTTCACGGTAACTTTCCCAAATCAAAGCAAACAAAAAATTGATTTCCGCATCCAATTCACCGACGGAACCGAAAAAACAAATTCGGCCGAAATCGACTACACTCCAGCGGTTAGTTTGCGCAATCCCGGAAACACCTCGGCTATCACTTCAATTACGGCAAGCATTCCTTACCAAGGGGTTGAAGATCCTGCAGCCTATTTGGGGCAAGGGGAATACGAAATTTTTTATGACAACGGCAATGGTGTGCTCGACAAACCGATAATTTTATTGGATGGTTTTGACCCAAATGACGGACGCCCTATTCCCGCGATTTATGGTTTATTGAATTACGGAACCACCGGACAAAACTTGGCCGACGATTTGCGTAACCAAGGCTTTGACGTCATTATTTTAAACTTCCCCAACTACACCCAAACCGAAACTGGTAATTTATTGAATGGGGGTGCCGACTATATTCAGCGAAATGCGATGGTGTTTGTAGAACTGCTCAATCAAATCAATGCACAAAAAGTTGGAAACGAAAAAAATGTAGTGATTGGCCCAAGTATGGGTGGATTGATTGCCCGCTATGGTTTGCGCTATATGGAGCAAAACAGTTTGAACCACGATACTCGATTGTATTTATCGTTTGATGCTCCGCATTATGGCGCTAATATTCCAATTGGGTTTCAACATTTATTTAATTACATGGCCAATGGCCCACTCGGCGACGCCACGGTACAAGTATTTGTAGACGCAATGATCAAAAGTAACGCCTCTAGACAAATGCTAATCGACCAATTTGAAGGCCATTTGGCAGCAGGCAGCACCTTTGAATTTGACACTGCAATTGTGTTGCCCACTGGCAAACCCAACTTTAGAACGGCGTTTCAAAATGAATTGAACAGCATGGGCTTCCCTACCCTAACCCGCAATGTGGCGATTTCTAACGGAAGCGGAAACGGCACCACCAATGGAACGCCAGATGCAGTGGCCATGGACCACACCTTCAATATTACAACCTCACAACGTGCGATCATCAATTTACGCATGACGCCAAACACCAATACCCAAAACCAAGTGAGCCGATTTAGAGCACAGGGTAGCATTTTTGGTTTTTGGATCACCGCCTACGAAAGTTTGGCCAACTCCAAAGCACCTACTACCTCAGCCGGATTGGATACCGCACCAGGAGGGACTTTTGATATTTCAGGCTTAGCAGGTGCAGCCGGAAGCAATGCTTTATTGACTGAATTTTTTAATAATTTGTTGGTTGACTCCTTTGATTTTGTGCCGACTAACAGTTCACTCAGCATCAACATTCCCAACTGGTACACACCGGTTTCAGCAGCATCAACTACGCCTTTTGTAGCCAAACATGTTCCATTGGCCAATGAAGCCCACGTAACGCTGACTCCTGAAAACACGGTTTTTGCCTTGAATGAAATTTTGAACAATGTGTTTGCGGTGCAAGAACAAGCTTTTGCTGACATTACGG
>JBDKFO010000005.1:0-130454 GCA_039798665.1 Bacteroidota bacterium | reverse complement strand
CAAATCTATTAGGGTACACAATTAGGCACAGTGATTTAGTATTTACCAGATTTTAATTGAAATCATATAATTAGTTTACTAAAATATATAAACTATAATTTATATTATGTAAAATAGAAAATTGTTAAGATGTAGCCTATGAATGGCTTGTTTTGTATATTTATAACGGCTAAATTTACCACACCTATTTAAAGTCTAGATGAATCCAATTGCCAATCAACTTGCTGTATTCCTTAAAAACTATTTGCCATTCAGCATCTTATCCGATTTGGAAATGCTTACAGTGGCTACGCATATAAAGGTTATTCATTTAGAAAAAAACCAAACTTTATTTCGGATTAATGATGTGCTGCACGACAGTTTCTATGTGGTAGCCACTGGTGTGATTAATTTATCTGTCATTTCAGATGCCGAAGAAACTTTTCTAAATAAATGTACTGCTGGCGATGTTTTTGGTTTACGTCCTTTTTTTGCCAAAAACAACTACATGATGACCGCCAAAGCGCGTGAAGAATGTTTGGTTTATGCTATTCCTATTGCCACGTTCCGTCCGTTTGTAGCCCAAAATTCAGAAGTGCTTAATTTCTTGTTGGAGAGCTTTGCTACCAATTCGACCAATCCTGGTGATTTGGAAACCAAAGGGAAATTGCTGTCAGACAATGTTATATTAGGCAATCAGCAGTCAGACATTCATTTGTTTCAATCTCTCGTGTACAGCAAAACACCCTTGGTTTGCTCGCCTACTGCTACTGTAAAACAAGTAGCTCAACTCATGACCGACAATGTGTTGGACAGCGTTTTGGTAATGCAAAACAAATACCCTGTAGGTATAGTAACCGATACCGATATGCGCACAAAAATTGCTACAGGACGCTATTCTATTGACGCTCCTGTAGAAAAAATAATGAGTAGTCCGGTAATTACAGTACCCGAAAACGTTTCATTGGCCGAATCCCAATTGTTGTTGCTTAAACACAATGTGAGCCATTTGTGTGTTACTCAAGACGGTACTGATAAAACAGATATTCGGGGCATAATCCGAGAACATGATTTGATATTGGCTCAGGCCAGTAATCCTGGGGTTTTGATCAAAGAAATTAAGCGTTCGCAAGACGTAGTTTCACTGAAACTTGTACGATCAAAACTCACCGAATTGATTCAAACTTCCATCATTAAAAATATTCCGCTTTCTCACGTAGCCAATATCTCAGCCGAGATTACCACGGCTTTACTCAAACGAGCTATTGAGTTGGCAATATTAGATTTAGGCTCCCCACCTGCTCGTTTTGCTTGGATTAGTACCGGTAGTCAGGCACGTAAAGAACAATTATTACTCACAGATTGCGATAATATTTTGGTGTTTGATACCGTGGCCGATGAAAATTTTAGAGATGTAAAAGAGTACTTTATTCGTTTGTCCAAAAAGACGTTGTCTTACTTAGAATACATGGGATATCCGAGTTGCGAAAACCAACACAATTCAACCAATATGGTTTGGACTAAGTCCTTGACTGACTGGGTAAAACAATATACAAATTGGATTAAAAATCCAGGTGAAAATTCAAACGAAATTAATTCCATTTTCTTTGATTTGAACTTTGTGTATGGCGAACCAAAATTTGAAGAGACACTTTCAGACGTGGTTTTTCAGCAGAGCTTTAAAAACAAATTGTTCTTTGATTTTTTGGGTAACGACAGCTTGCGCAAACCACCTCCGCTAAGTTTTTTTAAAAAATATATTGTTGAAGAAACGGGAATTAACAAAGATAAATTTGACCTCAAAAACCGGGTACAAATGGCTTTAGTCGATGGAGCACGTTTGTTTATTTTACACCACAACCTTCGCGGAATTACCAATACCTACATGCGATTCAAGCAATTGGCTATGGTTGATGTAAAAAATTCGGAGTTGTTTTTAACCTGTGCCGACGCCTACATTGCTGTTTCTCGTATCCGTACCATAGAGGGATTAAAAAATGATTCGACTGGCCAATATGTGGTCTTGGAAGAATTGTCAAAAGCAGATAAAGAAAAACTCAAAAATGCCCTGCAACCCATCAAAGATTTGGAAGAACTCATTAAAGACACTTTTCAACTCACTAAATTCTCCTAAATATGCTCGATTGGATCAAACATATGCATAAAGATCATCCAGAATTTTGGAAATCATATTTGGCCAAGTTCGAACACAAAACCAATCGATTTGTAGTAATCAGTGCTGTGGCTACAGGAACAAGCCCCAGTAAAGATGTCTTGCTATCCTTGGGTGCAGTAGCTGTGGAGCACAATGCGATAATCGTTAAAGAATCGCTTGAAATGGTGTTGCAGCAATATAAATTTTTACACGAAAATGGACTTCCCAATACCTATATCATTGAAAGCGAACTGCCAAAATTGGGCGAACCCGAAGCCATACAGAACTTTGTAAATTACATTGGTAATGCCATTTTAGTGGGTTATCGTATTAATTATACCCTCGAAATGATAAATGTGGCCTTGGCCAATATGGGTTGTGGTCGCTTGCGCAACGAAGCGCTTGATTTAGAAATTATGCACCGAAAATTGCAAGATGTCGCTGAAGTTTCAATTCCAGCGCCCGATTTATTGGCCTTGTACAAGGCACCCGAATTACACCCCACTCACACAGCTTTGCAAGCGTACTCATTTGCCTTGTTATTTTTGAAACTAAAAATACGTTTGGGTATACGCTAAAAAAAACACAACCTGTTGGGGTTGTGCTTCTTGTTATTTTTTAGAAAAAAAAATTACATTTTTCCGTCTTTTATTTCATCCACAATTTCTGGATTCAACAAGGTCGAGGTATCGCCAAAGTTGCTAAAGTCGCCCTCGGCAATTTTACGTAAAATGCGGCGCATAATTTTACCCGATCTGGTTTTGGGTAAGCCCGATACAAATTGAATTTTGTCTAATTTGGCAATAGGTCCTATTTGATCTGAAATCAATTGATTGATCTCGATACGCAAATTGTCTTGGTTACGGCTTTCACCGGTTTCTTTCAAAATCACATACCCGTATAAAGCATTTCCTTTGATGTCATGTGGGAAACCTACAATCGCGCTTTCAGCCACAGCTGGGTGCTCGTTGATGGCATCTTCTATAGGAGCTGTTCCCAAGTTGTGTCCCGAAACAATTACAATATCATCTACCCTACCCGTAATTCGGTAGTAGCCCACTTCATCACGCAAGGCGCCATCTCCCGTAAAATATTTTCCAGGAAACGTAGAAAAATAGGTGTCTTTGTAGCGTTGATGATCGCCCCAAATGGTTCTGGCAATTGACGGCCAAGGGAATTTTATACACAAATTACCCGTTACCTGATTGCCTTCAATTTCGTTTCTTTTTTCATCCATCAATACTGGCTGAATTCCGGGTAAAGGCAACGAAGCATAGGTTGGTTTGGTTGGGGTAACAAAAGCCACGGGCGATATTAATATCCCACCGGTTTCAGTTTGCCACCAGGTATCAACTAAGGGACAACGCTTCCCTCCTACGTGGTCGTTATACCAGTGCCAAGCCTCTTCGTTGATGGGTTCTCCCACTGATCCAATTACTTTTAAACTACTTAACGGAAACGGTTGTACGTAATCTAAGCTTTCTTTGGCCAAGGCACGAATAGCTGTAGGAGCGGTATAAAACTGAGTTACTTTATGTTTTTCTATCACTTCCCAAAAACGGCTAAAATCCGGATATGAAGGAACGCCTTCAAATAAAACGGTAGTTGCGCCATTTAATAATGGACCGTATAAAATGTATGAATGTCCGGTAATCCAGCCAATGTCGGCTGTACACCAAAAAATATCATTCTCTTCGTAATTGAATACATTTTTAAAGGTATACGCTGTGTATACCATATATCCTGCTGTAGAATGCACCATACCTTTGGGTTTTCCGGTTGAACCAGAAGTATATAAGATAAACAAGGGGTCTTCGGCATCCATAATTTCGGCCACATTGTTGTCTAAGGCTGTGTCTAATAAAGGTTGCAACCAAACGTCACGTCCTTCTTTCATTTGCACCTCAGTGTGGGTTCTTTTGACTACAAATACTTGTTGAACCGAAGGGCATTTTTCTAGTGCCTCGTCAACAATTCCTTTTAAATCTATGGATTTGTTTCCACGGTAACTGCCGTCTGAGGTGATCACCAATTTGCATTCGCTATCATTGATGCGGGCTGCCACAGCTGAGGCCGAAAAACCAGCAAACACTACCGAGTGAATGGCGCCAATTCGGGCACAAGCTAAAACCGCAATGGATAATTCAGGAATCATAGGCAAATAAATGCACACGCGATCGCCTTTCTGAATTCCTTGTTCGCGCAACACATTGGCCATTTTGGATACGCGCACGTACAATTCGTTGTAGCTAATGTGTTGGGCTTCTTCAGCCGGATTATTGGGTTCAAAAATAATGGCGGTTTTCTCGCCTCTTTTGGCCAAATGTCTGTCGATACAGTTTTTAGTAATGTTCACTTTGGCATCCACAAACCATTTGAATTCGGCTTTTTGAAAATCAAACTCAAATACCTTGTCCCATTTTTGGTACCAAGTAAAATTCTCGTCGGCAATTCGGTCCCAAAATTTACGGGGCTCTCGAATTGACTTTTTATACATTTTAAAGTAATGTTCTAAGTTTTGTATTTTGTAATAACTCATTTTAAATCTACTTTTTTTGGTTGTTTAACAATGTAAATATAAAGATAATGTACAAGGTAGTTTTGAATATTCTTGCTAGTTTACTATAGCTAGTAAGCGCTTTAAACAAACGAATAATCCTATGCCAATATTGGCATTAAACAAGTTAGGGAATAAAATTAAAAAGTAATTAACTATAGTTTTATGTGTGACTATAGTTATTGAAAGAGTAAAAAATGCTAGAATTTATTGTAGCGCTTATTCTTGCAAAAGTTCTTGCACTTGCTCCACCACTTTTTTTATAGAAAAGGGTTTGGTAAGGTAGCCATCAGCACCCAAAGCCAATCCTTTTTCAATGTCACTTTCCTTATTTTTAGCCGACAGAAATAGCACTTTACAATGCTGAAGCGATTCGTTCTTTTTAATGTGCTCCAAGGTTTCAAATCCGTCAACGTGTGGCATCATAATATCTAAAATGATTACATCGGGTTGTTGTATTTGCAAAATGTCCAAAGCTTCTTGCCCATCACGTGCGATAAACACTTCAAAATTATTTTTCTTAAAGGTGTACTCTAAGGTCATGACAATATTTGGTTCGTCGTCTACTAAAAGAATTTTTTTCATGAAGTTTGTGTTTTGGGTATGCAAAAAGAGATACAAGCGCCTTTGTTGGCATTGTTTGTGGCCCAAATGCTTCCGTTATGCAATTCGATAATTTGTTTACATATGGCCAACCCCAAACCGGAACCGATTGGTTTTTTGAAATTCTGGTTTGTAGCTTGGTAAAACTTGTCAAATATAAGGTCAAAATCGGTTGTGGCAATTCCTTTTCCATTATCACTCACGTATACCAAAATTTGCTGTTCTTTTTCGGTCACCGAAATTTGAATTAGTCCCTCTTGTTCTGGACAAAATTTAATTGCGTTTGACACCAAATTCGTAATCACTTGTACCAAGCGGTCTTGGTCATATTCGGCAGTAAGCTGCGCCGAACCTTCCAATTGAATGCGAATGTTTTTGTTGTTGATTAATTGTTGTAAAGGTTCTATGGATTGAGTGACAGTTTCAATAACAGAATAGGTTGCTACTTGTATTTTTTGCTTGCCTGTCTCGAATTTTTCGAGGTCCAAAATTTTGTCGATTAATCGATTCAAACGGTCAGATTCAGAAATGATGTTTTGCAAAAACTGTTTACGCAATTCATCTGGAATTTCATCATCATCCATCAACAACTCACTGGAAGCTCGAATAGCGGTAATGGGTGTACGAAGTTCGTGGGTAACCGTATCCAAGAATTCGTCTTTTTGTTTGTCTTTGATGAGCAGATTGTCATTTGCTTGTTTCAGTTGACCCGAAATTTCTTTGAGTTCTTTTGACGTTTCCGTCAATTTTTTGTTGGTGAGTATGTTTTCATTGGATTCTTCCAAAATTTTGAGCACTTCGGGTAATGTAATTTTTTCTTCTTTAACTACGCTCGCGATTAATATTTTGGCCGAAGCAGTTCCGATGTGGCCCGTGAGTAAATTCTCCGAAAACTTTATGAGTCGCGCATCAGCCAGTTCTTCGTTGCTGTCAATATTGTATTTGACATTAAATATTTTCATGGCGCGTTTGGTGCGTTCTTCTCCTAAGAATTTCACCAACACTTTTTCGATGTCTTGGCGGTATGCAGTTCCTTTCCACACAAAAGCATTCTCGTGGCGGGTAATGTATTTGTCAATTTCAAAGAACATTTCGGCATAATTGCGTTCGCGGTAATTTCCTTTAAAACTTACCGATAAGCCAATGTAGGCTATGGCATTAAATAACAAACTCCAAAATAAAGCATGTGGCACAGGATCTAAATAATCCAACCCAAACAACTGCAAAGGTTTTAACAAGCGAATCGAAAATAACCCTTCTGATATAAACGATTGATCTTGGGCTGAAATTCCTATTGAATACGGAATCAATAACGTATAAATGCACACCAAAAAACCAATTATAATCCCCCATACAGCGCCGTTTTTTGATCCCCTGCGCCACAACAAAGCACCAAAAAACGAAGGAGCCAATTGGGCAATAATTACAAAGGAAACCAATCCGATGGAAAACAAATTGTAATCGAGTGCAAAAAAGCGGTACATAAAATAAGCCAATATGATCAAACAAAAAATACCCACTTTTCGAATATTGACAATTTTATTGTTGATGGTTGACTGTTGATTTTGCTGTAATCTTCCCAACAAACCGTAAGGAATGATAAGGTTATTACTTAGCATAGTCGACAAACTGATTGACGAAACTACGATCATGGATATGGCCGCCGAAAATCCGCCTAAAAAAACGAGGACTGCAAGAAATTGGTTGTTGAATAGTTGCGGAATTAGTATCGAAAAAGTATCTGAATTGACCGATTGTCCTCGAAACAAAATAGATCCACCCCAAGCGATAGGAAACACAAAAACATTAAACAACAACAAGTACAACGGAAAAAACCACATGGCTGTTTTGATGTGTTTTTCGCGGGTGTTTTCAATCACGGCCACCTGAAATTGTCGTGGCAATAAAAAGATGGCAAAAAGTGAAAGCAAACACAAGAAAAGCCAGTTGATGGCTTGCGGTAATCCGCCGATTTGGTTGTTTTTTGTAAAATTAGGTAAAGTAGAAGCTTGCGTATAGATGTCATCAAATCCATCAAAAACAAAGTAAGTAACATAAAGGCCTATGATGAGAAAAAACAATAATTTAACGACGCTTTCAATGGCTACTGCTGTAATAATTCCATTTCTTTTTTCGGAGGCATCCACATAACGTGTCCCGTAGATTGAACTAAATAAAGCCAAAGCAAAGGCCACATAGGTTGTACTGTCTTTAAAAATATTGGTACTGGAAACGGTTTTGGTAACCAAATGAAAGGTTTCAGAAATAGCTTTGAGTTGTAAAGCAATGTAGGGTGTGATGCCTACAAGACAAATTACTGTAACCAATGCCCCCAAGAATCGGCTATTTCCGTATCGTAGAGAAATAAAATCGGCAATACTGGCCACTTTGTTTACCCGAGAAATCCGAATGATTTTTTTAAGAACAATAATCCAGGTTGGAATTATAATGATTGGTCCGATGTAAATGGCTAAAAAACTAAGTCCCGAATTGGCGGCCACCCCAATACTTCCGTAATAGGTCCAAGCGGTACAATATACTGCCAGCGATAATGAATAAATGTAGGGACTCGTATTCCAGCGGGTTCCCGATTTTTTCTCGGCCCAATTGGCTATAAAAAACAAAAGTGCCAAATAACAGCTCAGTATTAGTAAAAGCCCTAAACTACTCATCGTACTTTTTGATTATCAGAAAGGTAAGTAAAATAGAAAACAGCCAAAGTGAAAATATATAGACATAGATTAGAGGTAACCCAAAAAAACAAGAAGCACTGTCAAACAACAATACTATAGGGATATTAAATCCAACGAGCAGTACCATTGAAATAAGTGCTAATTTTTGCTGATGCCTTTGCTTCATCTATAAATTGCAATAAAATCCAGCGCTTCTTTTCACAAAAGCGCTGGAGTATATTAGGGATTAATCTTCGTATTCGTTGGTAATAGAATACCACCCGAATATAGTTAATCCTGTAACAATTAATGGCAATAAAATAAAAAATATTATTATTCCAAAAACCAAATCATCTTGTTTGCCCGAGGTGAGTTTGCCACCAAAGATGCCAATGGCATAATACGCAATAACCATTGCCAATGCAATCCAAACAATTCCGAGGTATTTTTTTATCGTGTTCATAAGGTGTTTTTTTAGTCGTGAAGTGTATTAATTTTTCGATCAATGTAGATCATGCCAATTACAAAGCATACCGCTGCAATGCCTATAGGATACCATAATCCTTCTAAATAAAATTCAGGGTTTCCAGCATCTTTAGACGCCGTAACAAAATAGGTAGAAATGGCCGGTAACAACCCACCGAAAATTCCATTTCCTACGTGATATGGTAAAGACATCGAGGTGTATCGAATTTTTACTGGAAACATTTCCACCAAAAAGGCAGCAATAGGTCCGTAAACCATAGTTACAAATATCACTTGGACAAACACCAAGAAAATAAGCATAAAACGATCTGAATTGTTGATCATTTTGGTGATTTTGGTTTCAACTTTATCTTTGCCCTTATCGTCGAGCATTATTTTGCCGTTTTCAAAATGCTTGGTTTTGATTTCTTCTAATTTGGTTCCGTCGGTGTATATTTTATTTGTGGTATAAATGGAATCCATTTTTGCGTCGTCGATTACTTTTATTGACGGTACCGTTGTAGTTTGGGCAACAATTTCGGATTTTAACGTTACATCTGTGGTAGCATACATGCTGCGGTATATTGGTCGGTAAAGCAAAATGGCCAATAACATTCCGGTCATCATGATAGATTTTCGTCCCCATTTATCACTTAACCATCCAAACACCACAAAGAAAGGCGTACCTACTAATAAGGCTATCCCTAGTAATAAATCAACTTGTGAAGAATCTACATTTTGTACGGTTTTCAAGAAGTTCATTGCATAAAATTGGCCGGTATACCATACTACACCCTGCCCCATTGTCGCGCCAAATAAGGCCAACAAGACAAATTTCAAATTGTATTTGTTTCCAAAACTTTCTTTAAGTGGATTGCTAGACGTTTTTCCTTCAGATTTTGCTTTGGCAAAAACTGGTGATTCGTCCATGTTTTTTCTGATAACATAAGAGATAAATACCATTAAAATTGATACCCAAAACGGAACTCTCCAGCCCCAATCGTCAAAGGCTTCTTTTGACATGGCGCCTTTGGTTATCAAAATAACCATCAAGGAAATAAATAATCCCACGGTAGCTGTGGTTTGGATCCAAGATGTCCAATAGCCTTTTTCTCCTTTGGGCGCATGCTCGGCTACATACGTTGCAGCTCCGCCATATTCTCCACCCAAGGCAAGACCTTGAAGCAAACGCAACACCAAAACCAAAATTGGTGCCAAATACCCAATTTTTTCAAAGCTGGGAATACAACCTATAAAAAAAGTTGCCCCACCCATTAACATAAGGGTTACCATGAAAGTATATTTTCGGCCAATCAAATCTCCCAATCGTCCAAAGAATAAGGCCCCAAATGGACGCACAACAAAACCTGCAGCAAAGGTTGCCAGTGTTGATAAAAAGGCCGCTGTTGGATTGTCAGATGGGAAAAATTTGGTAGAAAGCACTACCGCTAAACTCCCGAAAATGTAAAAATCATACCATTCGATCATGGTGCCCATAGAGGAAGCAGAAATCACTTTCCAAATTCCTTTTGTTTTTTTGTTTGTCATAGTTTATAAATTTAGTTGGTTTATTAAAAGGTATATACACACGAAACTAATGCTCTTATATTGGCCACTTTCTTCGTGTTTAAATCAGCAGATCCACTGCCATTAGTATTTAAATCTCCCCAGCTAGCAGCTGTATATTCGAGCTCTGGAGTAATTCTCAATTTATTTTGTTTAAAATCAATACGGGCTGAGGCACGCATCACATTGTCTACAACACGAGTTCCCGAAACACCTCGCATGTAGTATTTTACGGTTTCGCCACTAGCCAATCCTTTGGCTGATGTTCCACCATTTTTGGTATAACCCAGGAATAAACCTGGAGCTATTTTTTTTCCGTTGCTAGCCAAATCTACCCAATAGGCAGTTGTTTTGGCTGCTTTGTATTTTTCTACTTCCCCCGTTTTGGTATACCCAGCATAACCGCCCAACATCACCATATTGTATAAATTTTCACCACTTATTCCGTAGGCTTTTATATGCCATTTGTCAGCGTTGTATTTTAAGAATCCTATAAATGTAGTACTGTTTACAGTTTCTGTTGTAGCCACGTTGGCTGATTTTGTGAGCGGTTGAAGTGACTTGTATTCAGCACCAAATCCTGCCAGCCAATTTTTGTTTCTAAATTGAAATTGCGCATGCAAAGCAGGTATAGTTGAGTTGGTTGCTCCCGAATTTTGAGCCCAATCGGTAGTAGCAGGAGTAGCGTTAGAACCACCTGCTGTGGTAAACTCTCGCTCTTTATAAGCTGTAAGAGAGGCCGAAAATTCTTTGGATAAAGCATACTTAATTTTAACTTGAGAAGCCCATCCAAATGGGTTAAAAAGAATGCCGGTGTTAAAATTGGCCACTCCAGGAAAAATCTCAGGAATAAAGCTAGGGTACCAAGTTTGTCCCATAGTGAGCGAAGTTTTGGACCAATCCATATTGATGTAGGCATGGCGCAAACGCAAAAGGCCAATAGATTGTTCGGTATTTCCAAAGAAATCACCTTCTAGCGTTCCTGATGTTTTTGCACCCCATACGGCAGGACCTTTGGCTTTTACCCCCAATCGAGAGACAATCGCTAGGAAATTTGAATTTGCTACGGCATTCATATCGGCGCCATTGGCATCCAATTGTTCGTCAAGTGGATATAAATTTAAATTGTATTCACGCACTTGCAATGATCTGCGTGTATCCCAAATGTAATCACTGCGAATAAATCCGTAAACATTCACCTCGTATTCCTTGTCTGCAGGAACCGATGTAGGTGCCGAGGTTGTTTGTGCATTTCCTGTTAAGGCTAAGGCGCCAAACAGAAGAAGTAGAACTTTTTTCATAAATAAGTTTGGTTTAATGGTTAATTGACCGCCAAATTCAAACAAATTAGAATTGAAAAAAATTTCGGTATATATTTTTGTAAACTACTATAGCTAATCCTTAAAACGCTGCCACTTAATCAACATGAATTTATCTCCCAATTCAGTAATGATCATCCCCGCTCCATTCAATTCGCCTTTGTTTTTTAAAAACTCAACCAACTCCAAATGGTTGTATATTTTATAGGTAGGATGATAATCATTACTCACAGGACGAGTAATTTTATATTCTTTTACCCAATTGCTCACCGTTACGTGTGAGACTCCAATGATGCGTTCGATTTCTCTGTAGCTCAAACCTTCTAAAAACAACTGAAGCGCTTTGGTGACATAGTAATTGTCTATTTTTTTTCCCAACTTATTTACCGTAAAATAGTAGGTACATTTTTTACATAAAAAACGCTGCCTGTTGGCAATAACACCACTCTTAACGACTTGTACATTTTGGCATTTGGGACATGCAATTTTATCCATGTATATAAATTTTGCATAAATATATCAATTTTGCATATATACAATCACATATTTGTTAATTAATTCAGTAAAAAAATACAAGATGTCAATAAATACAAGGAAATAATTATGATTATCAAAAAAAATCTCCAAAATCAAGGATTAGCAACTTATCATTGACATCGGTAAAAACACACTATTCGATACATTTTTTTTGAAAAAATGAGCACATCGAAAGCAAATCAGTACTAAAAATTAACTTTATTTGTGTGTCACATTTACACCTATGTTATTTGATCCTGCTACACTCGATAATTCTATTGTTTATCGGCTATTAACATCTAGTATTATTCCACGCCCTATAGCGTGGGTATCGACAATTAGTGAAGAAGGAATCAACAATTTGGCTCCGTTTTCCTATTTCAATATGGTGGGTGACGATCCGCCGCATGTAATGTTTTCTACACGCAGAGACAACAACAGCAACAAAGACACTTTAAATAATGTACTGGCGACCAACCAATTTGTAGTAAACATGGTTACCAAAGACATAGCCGAACCCATGAATGATTCGGCTGCAGTTGTCGCTGCCGAAGTGGATGAATTTGCTTTAGTGAGCGTTACGCCTATTCAAGCTGTAAAAGTAAAACCCATGCGGGTGGCCGAAAGTCCCATTCAATTGGAATGCGAATTGGTGCATCATTATTTTTTAGAAGATCATACGCAAGGCGGTGCCTGTGTACTCATTGGTCGTGTGGTGATGATTCATGTTGCCGACGAAATACTACTTGACAATACCCGAATAAATCCCGAATTATACAAACCCATTGCTCGTCTTGGAGGTTCTAACTACAGCGAGCAAGGAGAAATTTTCTCCATCAAAAGAAAGTAAATGAAAATAGCAGTTATAGGAGGCGGTCCTGGCGGACTTTATTTTTCAATTTTAACCAAAAAGGCAATGCCTAATTGCCAAATTGATGTGTACGAACGCAACAAGCCCGAAGATAGTTTTGGCTTTGGGGTGGTGTTTTCAGACGAAACTTTGGGCGAATTCCTAAAACGCGACATGGCTTCCTACGAACTCATCCGCGATCAATTTGCCTATTGGGATGACATCATTATTGCCCGAGACGGCCAACAGGTGAATATTGCCGGGAATGGATTTTGCGGTTGTTCGCGTAAAACCTTATTAAAATTATTGCACCAACGCTGCCGGGAAGAAGGCGTCAATTTACACTTTGAACAAACCATTGATGATCTTAAGGCCTATGCATCAGCCGATATAATTATTGCTTCAGACGGAATTGCCAGCGGCATTCGCAGCCAATATCAAGAGGAGTTTGGCACCAAAATTGATTTGAAAACCAATCGTTTTGTGTGGTTGGGATCTACCAAACCCTTGGATGCATTTACTTACTTTTTTCGCAGTACGCCACACGGTATGATTGTCGCACACAGTTACCAATATGAAATAGGAAAAAGCACCTGGATATTTGAATGCAGCAATGAAACCTGGGAAAAACATGGTTTTGAAGTAACCAATGAGACCGACACCATAGCCAAACTTCAAGCCATTTTTGCCGAAGAATTAGACGGACATGGTTTGATATCCAACAAATCGCATTGGCGTCAATTTCCTCATGTTACCAATCAAAAATGGTTTCACGAGAACATTGTGTTGCTCGGCGATGCCAAAGCGACTGCCCACTACTCTATCGGTTCGGGGACCAAATTGGCTATGGATAGCGCCATCGGGTTGTCGGATGCAGTGATCGCCAACCCAACCAATGTGCAAGCAGCTTTTGCCCAATATGAAGCTACCCGCAGAAACACCGTAGAGATGATTCAATATGCGGCCTTGGTTTCGCTCGATTGGTTTGAAAACATGGATCGTCATAGCCAACATCCTTTTTACAGCTTTGCCTTTGGTTGCATGACGCGTTCCAAAAAAGTAACCTTTGAAAATCTGCAGTTACGCGATGCCAGTTTTACTCAAAAAGTGTTGGCTGAGTTTCAACAAATACACAAAACCACTAGCCCCTCTCCTGCCTTTACGACCTTTCAATTGCGTGATGTAGTGTTGCCCAACCGAATTGTGATGGCGCCCATGGGACAATATTGTGCGGTTGACGGTGAAATTAACGACTGGCACAGCGTGCATTACAGCAGTCGTGCACTTGGTGGCGTGGGCTTACTCATAGCCGAATGTACAGCTGTTTCCGAATCTGCCCTTATTACTTTAGGTTGTCCGGGTATTTACACTGAAAATCAAACTGCTAAATGGAAATCAGTAGTGGATTTTATACACGCCAATTCTTCCTCCAAAATAGGTATTCAACTGGGACATGCCGGGCCAAAAGGTGCAACCAAACTGCCTTGGGAGGGTCAAAATTTACCCATCGAAAATCCTTGGGAATTGATAGCTGCCTCGGCTCATCCTTTTTTACCCAATGGCACCAAACCGAGCGCCATGAACATGGATCAGATGAATCAGGTTGTAGATGATTTTGTTCACGCAACCGCAAATGCTGAAGCCGCTGGATTTGATCTCATTGAATTACAAGCCCACCACGGTTTTTTATTGGCTAGTTTTATTTCGCCTTTAACCAACCAACGCACCGATGAATTTGGTGGATCCATCGAAAATAGAATGAAATTTCCGTTGCGCGTTTTTCAGGCCATGCGCGCTGCATTTCCTGCGCACAAACCCATGAGCGTGCGCATATCTGCTACAGATTGGGCGCCCAATGGGATTTCAACCGAAGAGATGTTGTATTGCTGCGAAGCCTTTAAACAAGCTGGTGCCGATATCATTCACGTCTCAACTGGAAACACCGTTGCCCATCAACAGCCCCAAACGGGACGCATGTGGCAAACGCCTTTTTCAGATGAAATTCGAAATAGTGTGCACGTTCCAACCATTACAGTTGGTTCCATTCAAGACATTGATCAAATTAATACCTTGCTCCTCAATGGACGTGCCGATTTGGTGGCTTTGGGCAAACCCTTGTTAGCCAATCCTTATTTTGTGCGTGAAGCCCAAGCCTATGAAAAAATTGAAGCCCCCGATGTGCCAAAAGTATATACAACTGGGTTTAAAACATCAGCTTCCAAAATTCAAGCCGATCGAAAACAAGTGGAACAAATGAAAAAAGCCTTAAAACCAAAAAGCAATAAAAAGTAATTTACACCTAAATTGAAGCATCAAGCACAACTATATCAACCATAAAACTATTTTTCAAATGACCTATTACCAAGATAGCTTTGCCGAAGATCGGTTGCCGCCTATAAACTTGCAGGCTCAGTATTCCTATACTGAATTGCCTCAATTTCAATTTCCCGATGTACTCAATTGTGTAGATTATTTGTTGGACAGACACATCCGTGAAGGGCATGGCGATCGTCCTTGTTTGCGAACATTTGATGAAGTTTGGACCTACCAAGATGTGTACAACAAAGCCAATCAAATTGCCCAATTGCTGCAACACGATCTAGAATTTATTCCCGGCAATCGCGTATTGATTCGATCGGCCAATAACCCGATGATGGTGGCTTGCTGGTTTGGGGTTATAAAAGCTGGTGGAATTGTAGTAGCCACTATGCCTTTGTTGCGCGCCAAAGAAATACAAACGATTGTTGAATGTGCCGAAATTTCACATGTTTTGTGTCACGCCGATTTGGCCGAGGAGATGAAATTGGTGCATTCGCCTTTTATTAAACACTTGAAATATTTTGGAAATGCCGATTTTGATTTGCATACCAAACGTTTTTCAACTACCAACAACAATTACCCCACACACAAAAATGCAGTGGCGATTATTGGGTTTACCTCTGGCACAACAGGTTTACCCAAAATGACAGCGCATTACCACAAAGATATTTTAGGCATATGCGAAGCATTTCCAGCATATTCTTTACAAATTACTCCAGATGATATTTTTACGGGCAGTCCGCCAATCGGTTTTACCTTTGGTTTAGGTGGATTGGTCCTGTTTCCTATGTATTATGGAGCTTCTGCATTTTTAATCGAAAAACCAAGTCCTGATTTCTTGTTGCAAGCTATACAAGAACATACTATCACCATTTGCTTTACTGCACCTACCGCTTGGCGCGTGATCACAACCAAAGTAACCGATTATAATATCAGTTCATTGCGCAAATGTGTATCGGCCGGAGAAACCTTGCCACTTAAAGTATGGCAAGATTGGTATGATGCCACCGGATTAAAAATTATTGACGGGATTGGTGCCACCGAAATGCTTCACATTTTTATTTCTTCTAATGAAGAAAACATGAAGCCTGGCGCAACAGGAAAAGCAGTTACCGGATACGAAGCCAAAATTGTTGATGATTTGGGCAATGAACTCCCCCGAAATACTCCTGGACGCTTGGCCGTTCGAGGAATTACAGGTTGCAAATACATTGATCGAGAAGACAAACAACGCGATTATGTGCAACATGGGTGGAACATCACGGGCGATGTATTTCAACAAGACGAGGAGGATTATTTTTGGTTCATTGCCCGAGGCGATGACATGATTATTTCATCGGGTTATAACATTGCGGCCATCGAAGTAGAAAGTGTACTTTTACAACACGAAGAAATTTTGGAATGTGCGGTGGTTGGTCTGCCAGATGAAGAACGTGGCATGTTGGTTTGCGCCAATATAGTGCTAAAAAATCCGAGCTTGGCATCAGACGATTTAAAGACTAATTTGCAGCAATGGTTCAAAGAAACGGCAGCGCCCTACAAGTACCCACGGGTGATACATTTTGTGGAAGATTTGCCTAAAACAGAAACGGGGAAAATTCAGCGGTTTAAGTTGAAATAGTAATACGTAAAGAGTATAAAGTAGTAAGATATGGGTCAATTTATTAAACACGAAAAAGTGCGTTTTCAACACGTCGATTATGCGGGGATTGTATTCTATCCCCGGTTTTTGGAAATGCTCAATGGCTTGGTCGAAGATTGGTTTGAGGAAGCGTTAGACAGACCCTTCTCCAAAATGCATGAAACCAATGGTATTCCTACCGTAGATTTAAAAATTCAATTCAAAAACGCTGCCCGTTTGGGTGAAATCTTAACCAAAAAATTGTGGGTAATTGAATTGAAAAACTCGTCAATTTTGTGTGGTTTTGAATTTGTAAACGAATCAGATAACACCGTTTTAGCTGGCGAAGTAACACTAGTAAACGTAGCTTTCAATACAGACCGAAACGGCATAAAAGCAGAACCTTTTTCGGACGAAATAAAAGGGTTAATTAGGAATTATGAGTTGTGAGTGATTAGTAATTAGTGACTAGTAATTAGTTAAAAATACAAATGATTTTAAATAATGAAGTTTAAACATGGTTATCCCGATTAATAATTTTGATGTTTGCATTTATTTTAGGTTTTCATAATCTTTCAACTCATAATTCATAACTCATAATTCATAACTCATAATTCATAACTCATAATTCATAACTCATAATTCATAACTTATAATTCATAATTAGAAAAAATGGATTTCAAAAAATTCAAAGCCGCTACAGTTCAAACTTCTCCCGTTTTTTTAAACGTTGAAAAAACGATAGCCAAAGCGATTTCTTTTATCAAAGAAGCACATACAAACGGGGCACAACTCATTGCTTTTCCGGAGGTTTTTGTAGCCGGATACCCTTATTGGAATTGGATCATGACGCCGGTGCAAGGCAGCAAGTGGTACGAAGAATTGTATCGCAATTCAGTAGCCGTAAATGATGCGAGTTTACAGCCTTTGTTTCAAGCAGCCAAAGACTTCCGCATGCACGTGGTAATTGGTATCAACGAACGCGGCGATTCCTACGGCGAAATTTATAACACCAATTTAATTATTGATGATCAAGGAAACTTGGTTGGAAAACACCGAAAATTGGTGCCCACTTGGGCCGAAAAACTCACCTGGACTTCGGGTGACGGCTCTTCTTTAAAAGTATACGATACGGCCGTGGGACCCATTGGCACCTTGGCTTGTGGCGAAAATACCAATACCTTGGCGCGTTTTACCTTGCTTTCTCAAGGCGAATTGATTCACATTGCCAATTACATTTCCTTGCCGGTTGCTCCACCCGATTACAACATGGCCGAAGCCATCAAAATTCGAGCAGCGGCTCATTCGTTTGAGGGCAAATTGTTTACCATTGTTTCCTGTTCGACCATTTCGCAAGAAATCAAAGATGCCTTGCGTGCCGATGTGCCCAATGTGGACGAATTACTCACGCGAGAAAACTCGGCGTTTTCAGGATTTATTGGTCCAAATGGCGCCGTAATTGGCGAACCACTCATTGATGTAGAAGGCATCATTTATGCTGAAATCGATTTGGCCAAATGCATACAACCCAAACAAATGCACGATATTTTAGGCCATTATAACCGTTTTGACATTTTCGATTTAAGAGTAAATACGGCTCCAACGCGCAAGATTACCTTTGTAGATAATCACGAGGAGTTTAATAATCAATAATTAAAAATGAAAAATTAATAAGTAAAAATTGCAAAATGGATACTACTAATCATTCAGATGACCAACTGGGTCGCGCAAGAGTGCAAGATTCTCCCGAATTGATTGCGTATTACAAAGAATTAGAAACACTTGGCGCAGGTGCTTTATGGACGGTTGCCAACGACATTGAGCCTTGGGAACCCCGATCATCTTCTGTTCCCATGCTATGGAAATATAAAGATCTTCGGGATTTGGTGCTCAAATCATCGGAGTTGGTTACCCCCGAACAAGCCGGAAGGCGTGTAGTCTATTTGGTAAATGACAAACGAAAAGACGTTTCGGCCGCCGTGGGTTGGTTGTATACCGGAATTCAAGTTACCCGTCCTGGTGAAAGTACGTCGGCACACCGCCACAAAGCTTCCGCGCTTCGATTCATCATGGAAGGCAGCAAAGGATATACTGTGGTGGATGGTCATAAAATTATGCTCGAAGTCAATGATTTTGTGATCACCCCCAACTCTACTTGGCACGAGCACGGTGTAGAAGCCGATGGCGAAACCTGCATTTGGCAAGACGGCTTGGATATTCCTTTGGTGAACGCTCTTGAAGCCAATGATTATGCCGTATTTGATGGCAAACAACCCTTGGATTACCCCGTCAATTATTCGCCCATCACTTACGGTTGTGCTGGATTGCTTCCTGCCGATGTAAAATGGGACAAACCCTATTCTCCCCTGTTTAAATTTTCTTGGAAAACCGTTTATCCTGCTTTATTGGCGGCCTTGGACGTAAATCCACTCAATCCGTTTGACGGTTTGTTGATGCGCTATTCCAATCCGCTTACAGGTGGTCACGTGATGCAAACCATGGGGGCAGCCATGCAAGTGTTGCCAGCTGGATTTAAAGGGAAAGCGCACAAACACACCGGATCGTTTGTGTATCAATGCGCCAAAGGGAAAGGCTACAGTATCATCAACGGAAAACGTTACGACTGGCAAGAACGTGACATATTCTGTGTGCCTTCTTGGGCGTGGCACGAACACCACAATTTATCGGATACCGAAGATGCTTGTTTATTTAACTTCAATGACTTACCAGTAATTGAAGGCTTGGGCTTGTACCAAGATCGAGAATACACAGAAAACAATGGCCATCAAATGATTAACGAATAACGATTTTTGAATTTTACAAAACACCAATGAAACTACTTACCTACAAAACAGCCGAATCTGAAGCCCGTTTGGGATTTTTGCACAACAACCAAGTAATCGACATGGAGGATTTTGGCGACATATCCAATTTTCCCTTGCCCAATGATATGTTAGAACTCATTGACATGGGTATTGAACTCATTGCCGAATTGAACGAAATGGTGGCCGAAACGCCCGAGAATTTCTTTGCAGAGATTGCTTATTCGCTAGATGAAGTAACCTTCTTGGCTCCCATTCAAAAGCCACGAAAAAACATCATTGGCATTGGGTTGAATTATACCGAGCACGTAGCCGAAAGTGCCCGAACGTTGGACACCACAGGAAAATTGCCGCAAAAACCAATTATTTTCTCTAAACCGCCTACAACGGTTACTGCTACAAATACGGATATTATAAAGAATACAAAACTCACGGCTCAATTGGATTGGGAAGTAGAATTGGCGGTAGTCATTGGTAAGCACGGAAAATATGTTCCAAAAGCAGATGCCTTGGAATATGTGTATGGCTACACGGTTATCAATGATATTTCGGCACGCGATTGCCGCAGAGAAGGCCAATGGATTGTGTCTAAAGGACAAGATACTTTTGCCCCGATGGGACCTATTTTGGTCACTGCTGATGAGATTGCTAATCCGCATAACTTGAATTTATCTTTAAAAGTAAATGGGGTTGAAAAACAAAACTCCAACACCCAATTTTTGCTCTTCAACATCAATGATTTAATTGAAGATTTAAGTACAGTATTTACCTTAGAATCTGGAGATATCATTGCCACAGGAACGCCTGCTGGTGTGGGCGCTGGACGTAATCCACAGGAATGGTTATATGACGGTGATGTGGTCGAAGCCACTGTGGAAGGGATTGGAACTATCGTGAATACGGTTAGGGAGATTTAGTGATGAGTGATTAGTGATTAGTGATTAGTGATTAGTAATTAGTAATTAGTGATGAGTGATTAGTAATTAGTGATTAGTAATTAGTAAAGAGTGATAAGTTAATAATTGACAATAAATCCATTTAAAATGAAATACAGAATAGGTCAAATTGTGCCCTCGTCCAACGTAACGATGGAAACCGAAATTCCAGCCATATTCAGAGCGAGAGAAACTGCATTACCCGAACGTTTTACGTTTCACAGCAGCCGCATGCGCATGAAAAAAGTAACCAAAGAAGAATTGGAAGCGATGGATGCGATGAGTTTAAAGTGTGCACAAGAGTTATCAGATGCACATGTTGATGTAATGGGTTATGCTTGTTTGGTGGCCATCATGAGCATGGGACGAGGCTATCACTGTGTTTCGCAAGTTAATTTGCACCAAGAAACCGTAGCCAATGGCTTCCCTACTCCTATCATTACTTCGGCAGGCGCTTTGATCAATGGATTGCATGTATTGGGAGCCAAACAAATTTCAATCATCACTCCTTACATGCGACCGCTTACCGATATGGTAGTAGACTATATAGAACACCAAGGCATCAAAGTAAAACAAAGCATCGCCCTGGAAATTCCTGATAATTTAGAAGTAGCGGCTCAAAATCCCTTAAATCTACTTGAAATTTACAAGCAATTGGATCTCACCGACGTGGATGTATTGGTAGTGTCAGCCTGCGTGCAAATGCCCTCGCTCGAAGCCATAGATCTCATCCAAGCCGAATGCGGCATACCGGTTACCTCGGCAGCCGTATGTACTACCTACGAAATGATGAAAGCCTTGGGGATTTCGGCTATATCACCTATTGGTGGTGAATTGCTTTCTGGAAAATACTAGTTTATCTTTTTAAACTAAAGTGTGATTTAAACTTTTTCATCACGCCATTTTCTTCGTACTCCACCAAGAACCAATAATCCGATGCCGGCATGGCTGCTCCGTTGTAGGTTCCATCCCAGCCCTCGCCTTCTGGTGTAATTTGTTTCAATAATTTACCGGTGCGATCAAAAATATAGAGTGTAGCCGGCGTTGATCCCAATTCAAATATATTCCAGTAATCGTTAAATCCGTCGTTATTGGGTGTAAAGAATCTAGGATAATCCACCACCATTACGTCAAATGTGACATAATTGGGCGTAGAACAAGCATAGGCATCGTATATGGTTACCGTATGATTTCCGTGACTTACCTGATCAAAAAGTGGCGTGTCTTGAATAGGACCCAAATCAAGTTGATACAAGAATGTACCAGCTGGACTTACCACTACTTCTATCGTTGGATTGGCAGTAAAGGCATCACTCACTTCATAGCTGATGTTACTGTTGTTAAATTGTGGTTGATTGACAACCACATTAATGGTTTGCGAAGTAGCACAAGTGTTGGCCAAAGGCGTGAACACATAGGGTGCTGAAGCCATAACATCAACCACTGCCGGATTCCATGTACCTGTAACGCCATTGGGCGATGTAGTATTCAAGTTGGGTGCAATTGAATTTAAACAAATTGCCAAATCAATAAAATCGGGAACGGTGGGTTGATTTACTGTAACAGCCAACGATTGTGTATTGGCACATACTGTAGCATCAGGCGTAAATAAATAGGTTCCACTCAATTGATTGTCTATAGTAGCGGGAGCCCAAGTTCCGTTAATCCCATTCGGCGAAGATAACGCCAAAGCAGGTGCAGTATCGCCCACGCAAAGCGGAGCAATTGTACTAAAGTCGGGGTTCGTTCTGCGAATTAAGGTAACGGCCAAAGTTTGCGTACTCGAACATTGTCCGGGAGTTGGTGTAAACAAATAAGAAGCATCGGCTGTATTGCTAATGACAGCTGGATTCCAATTTCCAGTAATTCCGTTTGGTGCAGTCGAACTCAATAATGGGCTAGTCGTGTTTTCGCAAAAAGGCACTATGGATATAAAATCTGGAGTAACATTGGCCAATACATTCACCAACATTGTTGGATTGGTGCTACTCACACACTGGTTTGCAGCAGCTGTAAACGTATAGGTGGTATTGCCTAAAATGGTCGTATCAATGGGTGCATTCCAAGTACCGGTAATGGGCGGCGTATTGTTTGAACTCGTTGGCAAAACTGGGGCAATACTATTTTGACAAAGTACAGGTATAGAAGTAAATAGTGGTGTAACAGCTGTTGTAATGCCAATATTTAATACCTGTGGAGTTGGACATGCATATAAACTCGGATCAGGTGAAAACGTATACGTTCCTGAATTTATATTATCAATTACCGCTGGTGACCAGCTGCCGCTCACACCATTGGGTGCTACACTAAGTAATAGTGGGGCAACAGAACCCGAACACAAAGACGGGATGGTTGCAAAATCTGAAGTTGTTGTAGAAACAATAGTCACCGACAAGTTTTGTGTAGTTCCACATTGGTTTGCATTGGGGGTAAACAAATAGGAATCCGAACTGGTATTACTTATTACCGCTGGAGACCAAGTACCGGAAATTCCATTGGGAGATATGCTATTTAAAGTGGGAACTGTGGCGCCCGAACAAATGGGACTAATTGTCGCAAAATTAGGATTCAATACCGGATTTACTGTTATGAAAGTACCCACTGGAGCGGTAGTCACACATTGACCTGGAGCAGCCGTAAACGTATAAAAAGTAGATCCTAAAGTACTACTATTTATTGTCGGTGGATTCCATGTTCCAGTTAAGGGCGGTACATTTGATGTGGTGGTAGGCAAGATGGGTGCGGTAGAATTAAAACAAATAGCCGTTTGCAAATTGCTAAATGTTGGAGTTACAGCATTAACTACACTTACCGAAATAGTTTGGGTATTAGCACAAGGAAATAAATTGCTGTCTGGGTTAAACTCGTAGTTTCCTCCTGCGGTGTTACTGATGGTAGCTGGATTCCATGTTCCAACAATTCCATTGGGACTGGTAGTAGCCAATATAGGTGCTACTGAACCTGAACATAATGGAGCTATACTGGCAAAATTTGGATTGGTAAAAGTAGTACAAGTCGAATGACAGGTTTCGGTTTCACTAGTTACACAGGGTGCACCTACTACCGAAGTAATCGTAAATGTAACCGAAGTACCTGGAGCAGCTACAGGAATTGAAATGCTTGAAGGTGAAGGAATATATCCTGTTACTAAAGGCCCTCCTGCTATTGAATAGGTATAATTGTACCCAACATAACCTGTTACATTTGACCATTCAAAAAATACAGAAGTGGGTGTTGATCGCGAAGGATCGCACATCAAATTAAGGGATTGATTAAAATTCTGTGTTACAGTAACTACAATCGGAACACGGATACTTTCGCAGGTTCCATTGGTTTGCGAAACAAAATAAGTCGTGTTTCCAACTGCCGTCGTTGAGGGTGTTGGCGCAGTTGTTGAGGCAGTACCACCGGTGGCTACTGTATACCATTTTAAAGTGGTACCAGTTGCTGGTGTAACAATTAGTGCCGTAGCCGGGCTATTTTGACAATAATAAATTGGGGTAGTAACTGTAGGCGCAGGGGCCGCGATCGTACTGTTTATTTGAATCGTGTTGGGTAATGAAACACAACCGGTTGTGGTGTTTCGAACCACTACATTATAAGTATTGGGTGAAATGGCATTAAAAGTTGTGCTCGATTGAAAGCTAGTACCATTGATGCTGTACTCATAATTGGCACTTAATGGAGCAGTTACCGTAATGCTACCGGTAGCCGTTACACATGAAGGTTGCGAAGTATTGATGAGCGGAGTGATTGGTAACGTAGGTAAAGTAGCAATAACCGAAGTGGCGTTTGAACAACCCGAAATCGGATCAAAAACAGTTACGGTAAACGTTCCGTTTTGTGTAGCGGTTGCCGGGTTGGGCGAATTGGGGGCCAAGCCAGGACCATTCCAAGTGATTTGAACACCAAGGTTAGTTGAATTCCCGATAAGTTTTACCCCGCAATTGGGAGCAACACCTGTTGTGGCGGTAACGTTTGGTACAGCTGCCACCGAGGAGATAGTTAAGTTCACCGGCAATGAACTACAATTAGTCCCAACAACACGAACAGTGACTGGATAACTGTTTGCTGCCAATGCAGAAAAAATAGGGCTGCTTTGGTAGGTTGATCCGTCTATGCTGTATTCGTAAGTTGCGCCAATAGGACTAGAAACAGTTATAGTCCCCAAGGGATTGGTACAGGTGGGCGTTGTAGTTACAGTAGCTGCTACCACTGGAATCGGATATACTGTAATGGTTTTAGAAGCAGTTAAATTACAAGTCGTGGTTGTAGTGGTTATTAATGCAATATCGTCAATGGCAAAATCATTTCCATTTGAAATAACCGTACGGTCATAGAGTACTATAGTCGCTGTATTATTGGTTGCAGAATTCCAAGAATACGAAAACTGTACCCAGTTGTTGCATGTAATATTTGTAGGGGCCAATTGCGTACCAACTGAAATTCCATTTATAAATACTTCAATATTTGCGGGATTTACATTGACAACAGATTGAACCCAAAAACTAAACGCATAGGTTGTATTATTGATTACGGGTACAATTTGTTTCCAAAGTATCGAATTGGCTGATGTTGCTGTTCCGTCAACCACCATCATTTTTCCGTTGCCTGTCGTGTGATCGCCACAAGTGGTAAAAGCCGAAAACCATGCTTGGGGATTGGTTACCACGCCGTATGCATTTTGTACACCACCTACAGGAGCTGTTGCCAAGTATTGATAATTGGAAGTAAAGCCTGAGTTACCCGAAGAAAAATCACCATTAGTTATCAAATTATTGGTACTGGTGGTTGTGGTGGTCGAATTAATGGTATAGGTTGTGGGAGCTGTCGGTTGGACAGTTTGAACTGTTGCATTGATATTGGTAATCCCGGTGTCAATTGGGTTTGAGGACCAGGTATAGGCTGAAGCGCCATTGGCCGTCAAGGTTACTGGACTTCCTGCACAAATTGAATTGGACGATGCTGTAATACTTATGTTGAGCGGATCTACTATACTTATTCCGTTTTGTGAAACTTGGGTGCCATTTGAATCGACAACCGAAACCGAATACGTTCCTGGTGAAAGATTACTGAATACTCCGTTGTTGTTGGAATTACTGCTGGTGCCAGATAAATTATACGTTACATAAGGGGGAACTCCATTTACGCCACTCACGATAATAGTTCCGTTATTGGCATTTGGACAAGTCGGATTTACAGCCGTGGCGCTAATCGATAAGGGTGGTAAAAGTTCTACCAATGCGATATCATCGATAGCAAAATCATTGCCTACTCCACCTCCTGCTGATTGGGTGTCGGTGAGCCAAATTTGTGCATTGTTGGTCGTGGCAGTCCATTGATAGGTAACCTTGGTCCAAGCCGATGGATTTCCGGTAGGACATTGTGCGGGTCCCGACAATAAAGATATCGCGCCGGTTGTACCATTGGTATTCACCGCAATTATGGCCGAATTGGCTGCTGTATTGGTAGCCGATATCGAACGAATCCAATAACTGAATTGATATGTTCTTCCCGAAATTACACCCAGCGTAGAACCGTTTACAACTTCCCAAAACTTGTCCCCTCCATTGCCAGATCCGTCAACCACCATCATTTTACCGGTACCCGATGTGTGGTCGGTTGAATGACAAAAGTTGGTGTTGTTCATGGTAAATGAATCGGTTGTAATCGCGTAATTTCGAGTAGTACTTGTACCAGGAGTTAAAGCCAAAAAATAATTGGTTTGAAAACCAACCCCTGCTCCACCACTTTCAAAGTCACCATTAGTGAGTAAATTTTGGGCAACTACTGAACTGAAACTAGAAAGTAAAGCGACTACTATACAAACTAAAAATTGAGGAATTCGATTCATAATATATATTGTTTAATAGGCTAAACTAGCCAATAGTGTTTGTTCTAATCTGGATTTCCCCATGAATTGATCTTCCAGGGCTTTGGTAAACGGAATTGGACTGTCTAAACTCGCTACCCGTTGTACCGGACCGTCTAAGTATTCAAAACATTCTTCCATAATCAAGGCCGAAATATCACTGGCTATACCACCAAACAAGGTGTCTTCTTGCACAATAATCGCCTTGTTAGTTTTTTTGACTGAGGCAAAAATTGTTTCGGTATCCAAAGGTTGCAAACTGCGCAAATCGATCAAATCTGCACTGATTTCAGGGTGTTTTTCCAATACTTCAAGAGCCCAATGTACGGCAGCACCAAAGGCAATAATACTTATTTGAGTGCCTTCTTTTAAAAGTGACGCTTTTCCAAATGGTAGTGTATAATAGTCGGTGGGCACTTCTTGGTAGACACTTCGGTATAATTGTTTGTGTTCAAAAAACAGTACCGGATTGGGGTCATTTATAGCAGTAGCCAATAAACCTTTGGCATCATACGGAAAAGCAGGATAAACTACTTTTAACCCAGGAGTTTTGGTAAACCAAGCCTCGTTGGTTTGGGAATGAAACGGTCCTGCTTGCGTACCGCCACCGCAAGGCATGCGCACCACTACATCGGCATTTTCTTGCCAACGGTAATGTACTTTAGCCAAATAATTGACTATGGGATTGAATCCGGTAGATACGAAATCGGCAAATTGCATTTCAACTATGGCTTTGCAGCCGTTAATAGAAATCCCCATTCCAGCTGATACCACCGCACTTTCACAAATGGGCGTATTCTTGATGCGTTCTGGTCCAAATGCCTCCAAAAAACCATCACTAATTTTGAATGCCCCACCATATTCGGCAATGTCTTGTCCCATCATCACCAGGTTATCATGGCGTTCAAACGATTGTTTGAGTCCTTGTGAAATTGCATCTACAAATCGAATCGATTGGGTTTCAGATCCAGGTGCTATGTTTTCAAATTCGTAGGGTTTGTATACATCGTTCAGCTCGCCTTCGTAGGTAGGAATAATGTCGGGCTCATTGGTGGCCAGTGCCCAATGTTCATCAATTTCATGTTTGATAAGCGAACGTATTTCGGCATCTAAATCAGCAGAAAGCACCGAAATAGATTCCAAATATTTTTTGTAATTATCAACCGGATCTTTACTGGCCCAAGCATCCATGAGTTCTTGTGGTACATATTTGGTGCCACTCGCCTCTTCGTGTCCACGCATGCGGAAGGTTTTAAATTCCAACAAAACCGGACGCGGATTTTCGCGCATAGACCTTACGAGTTGGTCCAATTGTGTATAGACTTCGAGTATGTTATTCCCGTCAATAATATGACTTTCCATGCCATAGCCTATGCCTTTGTCGGCCAAATTTTCACAACGGTATTGTTCGTTGGTTGGAGTGGATAAACCGTAACCATTATTTTCAATGATAAATAAAACGGGTAAATCCCATACGGCAGCAATATTGAGTGCTTCGTGAAAATCTCCTTCAGAAGTAGCGCCTTCGCCGGTAAAAACGGCGGTAACTTGGTTATTTTTCTTAAGCTTATTGGCTACTGCAATCCCATCGGCAACACCCAACTGCGGGCCTAAATGGGAAATCATACCGATAATTTTAAATTCTTGTGTGCCAAAGTGAAAACTGCGATCGCGTCCTTTGGTAAATCCATTGGCTTTGCCTTGCCATTGTGAAAACAAACGATGTAATGGAATTTCTCGTGTGGTAAAAACACCCAAATTACGGTGCATGGGTAGGATGTATTCTTCGGAGTTCAAAACGGTAGTAACCCCAACTGCTATCGCTTCTTGCCCAATTCCTGAAAACCATTTTGACACTTTTCCTTGCCGAATAAGAATCAGCATTTTTTCTTCAATGAGCCGGGGTTTTAGAATCTTTTTATATAAATCCAACAGGATTTCGTCGGTAAGGTTTTTGCGATCAAATTGCATACTACGTTGCGTAAATTTATTTTAATCCGTAAAAATAGTAAAAACCAATGAACTTAATCGATGTAAAAAGTAGCAAAAAGGCATTTTTTATTAAAAGCAAACCACAGTATTTTAGTTACATTTGTTTGTCAAATTTTGTAGGTGAATTTCCTGCAACTAATACCAAATTATGCAACAAATACCTAGTGTAAACTTACGTGATTTCCTGTCGGACGATCCGGCACGTAAACAGCATTTTGTAAATGAAATCGGAAAAGCTTATGAAGAAATTGGCTTTGTGGCTTTAAAAGGACATTTTTTAGACGATCAATTGGTAGCCAACTTATATCAAGAGGTTCGTCATTTTTTTGAACTCCCACTTGCGGTGAAAGAAAAATATGAAATACCAGGAATTGGAGGGCAACGCGGCTACGTTTCTTTTGGCAAAGAACACGCCAAAGGCCGATCTGCTGGTGATTTAAAAGAGTTTTGGCATTTTGGTCAATATGTTGAAGCTGACTCCAAATATGCCCACGAATACCCCGATAATGTAACAGTTACGGAGTTGCCTTCGTTTAATTCAACCGGTCGTAAAGCCTATGAAATGTTGGAAAAAACGGGCATTTATGTGTTGCGTGCCCTAGCGTTGTACATTGGACTGGATGAGTTTTATTTTGACCATTATATCCAACAAGGAAACAGCATTTTACGCCCCATACACTACCCTCCCATTACTGATGAGCCCAAAGATGGTGCCGTACGTGCCGCTGCTCATGGCGATATCAATTTAATTACCTTATTGATGGGAGCACAAGGCAAAGGTTTGCAAGTACAAAATCACGACGGCGAATGGATTGATGCCATGGCTCAACCCGATGAACTAATGATCAATGTTGGCGACATGCTTTCACGTCATACCAATAATAAACTCAAATCGACTATCCATCAAGTAGTTAATCCACCTAGAGAATTGTGGGGAACTTCCCGTTATTCGATTCCTTTTTTCATGCATCCAGTAAGTGATATGCCGCTCAATTGTTTGCCGCAATGCATTGACGAAAATCATCCAAAAGGTTTTGATGACATTACTGCAGGTGCCTATTTGGATGAACGTTTAGTTGAGTTGGGATTAAAAAAATAAGCAGGCATGGACTTACAAGACCAACTCAAAAAACTATTCCCAGAGCATGAGATTTCTACCGAAACTGAAGCTGTAGAGCAAATGCCTCATCAACTATTTATTCAAAAAGAACCCTTGATTTGTCAATACGAAAAACGAAAAGGCAAACCCACCACGGTAATTTCAGGTTACGAAGGTGACGAGGACGACTTTAAAATATTAGCCAAAGAAATTAAAAACAAGTTTGCAGTTGGCGGTAGTTTTAAAGACGGCGAACTCATTATCCAAGGCGATTTTCGAGATAAAATCATGCAGTTTTTACAAGCCAAAGGATTCAAAACCAAACACGTGGGGGGATGATATTAATTAAAAATTAAAAATGAATAATTAATAATTAATAAAACCTAGATTCACTCGAAATCAAATTAAAAATTTAAACATCTTACTATTTAGTATTTTTTAGCACAAATTTTTCATTTTAATTATTAATTGAACAAAATGATTGCATCCTCTGAACTGATTCTCAACCCCGACGGGAGTGTTTACCACTTAAATCTTCATCCTGAAGATATTGCACACGACATTATTTTTGTGGGTGATCAGGACCGAGTAGAAAAAATCACCAAGCACTTTTCCAGCATTGAATTCACCAAACAAAAACGCGAATTCAAAACCCAAACTGGGATTTACAAAGGGAAACGAATTACCGTCATGTCCACCGGAATTGGTCCGGATAACATTGATATTGTGATGAATGAATTGGATGCTTTGGTGAACATTGATTTGCAAACACGCCAACCTAAATCAGCTTTAACTGCTTTGAATATTATTCGCATTGGCACCTCAGGTTCACTGCAAGCGCATATTCCCTGTGATAGCATCGTGTTGAGCCAATATGGATTGGGCTTAGATAACATGCTCCGCTCCTATTTGATTGATGAAATTTCTGAAAAAGCAATTGAAGACGCCTTCATTAGCCAAACCAATTGGGACCTTAAAAAAGGTAGACCCTATGTGATTCAAGGGAGTGAAATTTTGGAAAAACGCTTCGATGGTTCCAACATTTACAAAGGATTTACCGGCACAGCTGGCGGATTTTATGGACCTCAAGGCCGTGTTCTTCGCTTGGGAATTCAAGATCCAGATTTAAATGCCAATATGGATCAATTTGAATTTGAAGGCATTAAAATGACCAATTTAGAAATGGAAACGGCTGCCATATACGGTTTAGGAAAATTAATGGGGCACGCGTGTTTGTCTTTGAATGCTATAATCGCCAATCGTGCATTGAAAACCTTTAGTGTAGATCCCTATAAAACAGTCGATGCGTTGATTGTGTATGCGTTAGATAAATTGGCCGAATAGCCATCAAGTTTAACGATTTTGAAATATAGTAAAGTATGACATTTCGATTTGCAAGACATACCAATAATTTGAATCAACTTAAAAACTTTTATGTAAACATATTAGGGTTTGAATTACTAAGTAGTTTTGAAAATCATGCAGGTTATTCAGGTATTATCATAGGATATAAAAATGAAAATTGGCATTTAGAATTTACAAAATCAGAGGATGTTGTGGTTTTTAATTTTCATGATGACGACAATTTAGTTTTATATCCAAGCAACAAAACGGACTATGACTTGATAATTTCAAGAATTAGATCATATAAAATAGAATTCATTCAAGCTAAAAATTCATTTTGGAATGAAAACGGCAAAATGTTTTTAGATCCCGATGGATATCGTATTGTAATTTCTGATATTAAAAGTAAGAAATGAACTTAACACTAGAGACTTCACGTTTACTGCTTAGACCATTTGATCTAAGTGATGCGCCATTTCTATTCAAAATGGATGCCAACCCCAATGTGCATAAATATCTTTGGCAAAAACCTACTCTTGAAATGGAGGAATCAATTAAAATAATAGAATACATTCACAAGCAATATGCTGAAAATAAAATAGGTCGATTTGCCACCATCTTAAAGGAAACCAATGAATTTATAGGCTGGACGGGCATCAAATACATCAATGATCATGTAGAAAACGGGAATACCAATTTTTATGATTACGGCTATCGATTGGACGAACCCCACTGGGGAAAAGGCTATGCCACAGAAGCTACTATCGCCTGGCTGGACCATGGGTTTCGTCAAATGCAAATTCCCGTCATGCATGCCTATACGCATCATGCCAATGGCGCTTCTAATCACATCTTGACAAAAGTTGGCATGGAACTTATAGAGAATTATACAGCTGCTGATGGCGTGCTTTGGAACTGGTGGAAACTAGAAAATAACCAAAATAATGACTAGGATAAACATAGCTGGTGTACCTGAGCATTTCAATTACCCTTGGATTCAAGCCATAGAATTAGGCTTGTTTCAAGAAAATGGTTTGGACGTTCACTGGACCAATGTACCCGAGGGAACGGGCAAACTTTGTCAACTGCTTCGCGAAGGATCTACCGATTTGGCCATTGTACTTACCGAGGGCATTTTGAAAGACATCAGTTTAGGTAATCCATCGGTTATCGTTCAAAAATATGTCGAATCGCCCTTGTTATGGGGCATTCATGTGGCAGCCCAATCTCCCTATTTTAACCTAGCTGATTTACAACACAAAAAAGCTGCCATTTCTAGAATTGGATCGGGTTCACAACTCATGACCTACGTCAATGCGCAAAACCAAGGCTGGAATTCACAGATTGAATTTGAAATTGTGCACACAATTGATGGTGCTGTCGAAGCTTTGACCAAGCAACAAGCCGACTATTTTATGTGGGAACATTTCATGACCAAACCGCTGGTAGACCAAGGTATATTTAGACATTTGGCCGATTGCCCCACACCCTGGCCTTGTTTTGTAATTGCTGCGCGTAAGGATTTTTTAGAAAATCATACTACTGAAGTAAAAAAATTGCTACAGTTGATTAATTCCCATACACAAGGCTTCAAAAAACAAGATCTCTTGGCTGAACATATCGCAGCGCGTTATCAATTGCAGGTATCCGACACCAAAATTTGGCTCGAAAAAACCGAATGGGCGCAACAAAATTTTGATCAACTGGAATTTGATGCCATTCAAAATCAATTAATAGAATTAAATATCATGACCAATCGACTCCATTATTCAGATGCAGTTGTGAAGCTTTAAACAATTATATGCAGCTTAAAAAGAAATTAGAAAATTCCAAAATCAACCAGCAGTTTCAGGTACCACAGCCATGGAATGCGATGATTATATTGTTGTTGAATATTCTCATTACTATTCCCCTGTTTATCATTGCGCACAAAAATATCATGGAGGTTAATTGGCCCTATGAATTGGATCATATATTGTTGTTTATTGGCATATTGGCCATCAATCAGTTTGTGTTGCATTTGATGCGCACTGTACTCATTATCAGCATTGGACTGTATTTGGTTGCATTAATTATTGGAAACTTAACAGACAATTACGGGTTCAATAGTATTTATGACGACTACAAATACATGTTATATGCCTTGGAAGATAGTCCGCATCCCCAAGATTTTTTGCTTGATAAATTTTACCCTTTTCCAGAAAAAACTGCCATTCTCGATGCCATCGAATACAATAAACCTGCCGTGCGTGACTTTGCTTTACGAGCCATCGATCTGCATTTTAAAGAAATTCCCGGCTATGCAAAACACCGTAACCTTATTCAATGCTTTGCCATTTTCAAAGAAATAAACAGCCGCTGGACCTATGTAAGTGATCCCAAAAACGAGGAATACATTGCAAGAGCTTCAGAGTCTACTGTTTATTTGGCAGGCGATTGCGACGATCATTCGGTTTTGATGGCTGCTTGCATCAAAGCCATTGGTGGCAACCCTAGATTAATACACACCGATGGTCACATTTATCCTGAAATTTGCATTGGTACTTTGGCCGATTTAGAAACCGTAAATTTTTTGATTAAAAAAGAATTATTTATCAAAGAAGCACAGCAAAAATCCATTCATTACCACCGGGATGAGTACGGGCAAGTTTGGTTAAATATGGATTATACAGCCATGTATCCGGGCGGGCCTTTTTTGTTTGAGAATATTTTAGGCACTTTAAATTTAGATTAATTGGGCTATTTTAGCGCTAAAATTCATATGTTATGTATAAAACCATTTTGCTGTTTTTGATTTGTTTTTCGGCAACGGCACAAGAACAACCTGCTGTAAAACACCATGAAATTCGAACCAATGTACTGACTACACTCAGCCAAGGGTCTTACAATCTGAGTATTGAAAAGAAAACTACAGGAAATTTTAGTTATGGACTTGGCGGTTCAATTACCCAAAGTACTTCACAAAAAGCAGCCTTTGAGACCGGCAACAAAAGTGTTTTACCCGTTTGGGACATCACTCCTTTTGTGCGGTACAAATTGTCAAAAAGCATGCGCTCGTATTATTTTGCCGAAGCATTTTCGTCGCTTAATCACGGGAAAAATAAAGCCATTATTCGCTATACCGATGCAGCCAATAATTCAATTTATCGCATCGAAAAAGGCCAGTATACCGACTTGGCATTGGGCGGAAGTTTGGGTTACAAATTACTAATCAAACAAGTTTTTGCTTTGGAATTTTTAGTGGGATTCGGATCAAATTTACTCGACACAAAGCAAAGTCCAGATGTAGTTTCACGCGTTGGATTAAGTGTAGGCTATCAATATTAAGTCAAGATATTATGAAAAAAATACAACATATCGGTTTTGCACTTCTAAGTTTTGTGCTATTAGTCGCTTGTTCAAATAAGGACAGTGAATTTTTTAACGAAGTCACGATAAAAGTTCCCAATCAATTGGTGATCGATACCCAAAGCAGCTATGCATTACAAGATACACTATGGCTGCATACCGCTTTTTCGCGTTACCTGCCCGAAGAAAATTACACCAATTTGCTAGACATATATAAAACCAGTGGTAATGCAGCTGGATTTCAGTTTGCCTTTATTCTAGAAAAAAAAGCAACAAATGGCAGCTGGGAATTTTATCCGTTGGGGTATAATCTCATTGAAGAGGAAGGTGTTGTTCATGAATATGCAGGCTATTATACCGGATTTAGTGTATATAATGAAAGTGCCCAAACCTACGATTATAAAAGTGGATTAAAGCTCACTGAAGCCGGTGAATACCGAATTTATTTTGGCTATGAATCACTCGTTAATCGTGCTGTGATCTTGCGTTCTAACAGTCAAACTAGTGATTTGGTGGTGAATATTCGCTCAACAGTTGAAGCCCTTGATGCCAGCGGATATTATTCGTTTATTGTAAACTAATTACCAGTTTATCTCAGGCTTATGATGGGCAGCTAAGTACGCATTGGCCTGACTAAAATGCTTGTTCCCAAACCATTTTCCTTGATTGGCGCTCATTGGCGAAGGATGTCCGCATTCCAAAACCAAATGTTTACTGCGGTCGATGCGATTCCCTTTTTGTTGCGCAAAATTTCCCCACAGCATAAAAACCAAATTTTCTTTTTGGTCAGACAGTAGATCTATTACTGCCGAGGTAAATTCCTGCCAACCCAATTTGGCATGGCTATTGGGTTTGTCTTTTTCTACGCTAAGTGTTGCATTCAATAACAAAACCCCTTGATTGGCCCAATGCACAAGATTGCCTGAGTTGGGCAAAAGTAGTCGATCACAATCGGTGGCAATTTCCCGGTAAATATTGCGTAACGAGGGTGGTATTTTTATGCCGTCGGGCACCGAAAAACTCAATCCGTGTGCTTCTCCTGGTCCGTGATACGGATCTTGTCCTAAAATGACGACTTGCGTTTGGACAAAAGAGCAAACTTCAAAGGCTTGAAAAAGGTGTGATTGTGGTGGATAACAAACCTTGTTGGAATAAGCGATTTTAACCGTACGCATCAGTTGATCAAAATACTCCTTTTGCATTTCTGGGGTTAATACTTCTTGCCAAGTAGGTTCGTGAATGTAGGGCATAAATCAGATTAAAAACCAAAGGTAATTAATTCCGTAAAGAATCAAATTATAGCTACTTTTGTGTGGCAATTTTAAAGGCAACTATGAATCGAATTACCGATAAAACATTACAGGATTTACAGTTTCCAACGGTTTTAGAAACCGTGTCTAGCTATTGCAATACCGAATTAGGTGCCAGCAAAGCCTTGAGAATATTGCCTTTTGATGACCAAGCGAACCTGCTTGTGGCGCTCAATCAAACATCAGAATACCTCTCGTCTTTTCAAAACAACAACGCCATTCCCAATCACGGCTTTGAGTCAATTGCGCATGAAATTCAATTTCTAGGAATTGAGGACAGTTTTTTGGAGGTAGGTAGTTTTAGAAAAATCGCGCAACTGTCAGCTACAGTCAATGTGTTGTTGCAGTTCTTTAAAAAATTTACCGATTACTACCCCAATCTTTACATACGAACCGAACAAGTTGAATTTACCAAAGACATCATCCATCAAATTGAACAAGTGGTTGATAAATATGGCGAAATTAAAGACAATGCCTCCCCCGATTTGCTCAATATTCGTCGGGATATGCAAGTGGTCCGGGGTAAAGTAAACCAAAGTTTTGGTGCTGCCTTAAGTCAATACAATGGCTTAGGCTATTTGGACGAAATCAAGGAAAGCTTTGTGCAAAACAGGCGCGTATTGGCTGTATTGGCCATGTACCGACGAAAGGTAAAAGGATCCATTTTAGGCAGTTCCAAAACCGGGAGCATTGCCTATATCGAACCAGAAGCTACCTTGCGGTATTCTCGGGAATTGAGCGTATTAGAATACGAAGAGCAAGAAGAGCTCACGCGCATTTTGAAGCAGCTCACCAACGGTATTCGACCGTATTTGTCCTTATTAATTGCCTATCAAGAGTTGTTAAGCGATGTAGATGTAATTGCAGCCAAAGCCAAGTATGCCTTGAAAATAAATGGGATTATGCCTCAAATTACCTCCAACAGAAGGTTGTATTTTCGTGAGGCCTACCACCCTATTTTGTATGTGACCAATTTGGCCGAAAAGCAAATTACCTATCCGCAAACTTTTGAATTGGGAAATGACAGCCGCATCATAGTAATTTCTGGACCCAATGCTGGTGGAAAAACCATCTCATTAAAAACCGTAGGGCTACTGCAATTGATGTTGCAATCGGGGCTTTTAATTCCGGTGCATGAACGCAGTGAAACCTTTTTGTTTGATCGGATATTAACTGATATTGGAGATAATCAATCTATTGAAAATCATCTAAGTACCTACAGTTACCGATTAAAAAACATGAATTACTTTTTAAAAAAGTGCAACGCCAAAACCTTATTTCTCATTGACGAATTTGGTACCGGCTCTGATCCTGAATTGGGTGGGGCCTTGGCCGAAGTATTTCTAGAAGAATTCTACCACCGTGATGCCTTTGGTATCATCACAACCCACTACGCTAATTTGAAAATTTTGGCCAACGAGTTGCCATTTGCCCAAAATGCCAACATGCTTTTTGACGAAAAATCGTTAGAGCCTCTCTATAAATTGGTATTGGGTCAAGCGGGTAGTTCGTTTACTTTTGAGGTAGCTCAAAAGAATGGGATTCCATTTGGCTTGATTAACCGAGCCAAAAAGAAGATTGAAGTGGGCAAAGTTCGCTTTGATAAAACCATTGCCACCTTGCAAAAGGAGCGCTCTAAAATGGAAAAAACTTCCCAAAATTTAAAGGAAGAAGAAATAAAGGTGCGCGAAGAAAGCAAGAAAATGGAAACCATCAATGCCAAAATCAAGAGCAAGTTAGAAAGCTATCAGGAATTGTATGACAGCAATCAGCGCCTGATTTATATGGGGCAAAAAATTGAGGATATTGCTGAGAAATATTTCAATTCTAAAAACAAGAAAGACATGATTGGCGAATTCTTGAAAATTGTTGAAGTAGAAAATTCCAAGCGCAAAAAAGCAACAGCCAAAGAAGTTCAGCAAAAGCAGGCCATTCAGAAAGAAATTGTAAAAGAAGTTACGGTAAAAGTGGAGGCCATTCGCCAAGAAAAGAAAGAAAAGAAACTAAAAGCCATTGTTCCCGAAAAACCAAAACCGGTATTAAAAGTTGGTGATCGTGTGCGTATGATAGATGGAAAAGCCATTGGTACCTTGGATAAAATAGAAAAAACAAAAGCGGTGGTCAATTACGGGGTATTTACCTCTACCGTGAATTTGTCTCAATTGGAATATGTGCAACCCTAATGGATTTAAAAAACCTTCCAGTAGACAAACTGTATATTTTGTATGATGGCCATTGCCTACTCTGCAATCGTTGGGTGCAATTATTATTACAACACGACCCACAAGATCATTTTCGGTTTATAAGCCAACAATCCAGCTTAGGAGAATTGGTATTGCAACACATCGGCTATTCTACTTTATCCATTGATAGTATAGTGGTTTACCAGCCAAATTTGGCCTATTATGTACAATCGGAAGCGGTATTTCGAATTTGTCAAAAAGGTGATTATGTACTGAAACTTGTGTTGGGTTTTCAGGTTTTTCCTAAACCGCTCTTGGATTATATATACCAAATCGTGGCTAAAAAACGCTATGAATGGTTTGGCAAATTACAAGCATGTCCGCTCCCACACCCTTCATGTTCTCACAAATTTTTGGGTTAATTTCAAAACCTGATAAATGTCATGTGCTAAAAGCAGCCGTTCCCTATTTTTAGATTCTAAAACTAAATGGAATGAAAAATGTATCGCTTTATTCTTGGGAAAATGGTGCCTTTATTATGATTGTAGTGTTTGGCTTAGTCTTACTTGCCTTGATTGCCGCTGTTCTAATCATGATGAACTCAGACAAGAAGAAATAAAAAAAGCTCCTCAATGAGGAGCTTTTCTAGTATTATATGATCAAACTAATTAGTTTTTGATCAATTTTTCTACGGTAGTACCTTCGCTTGATTTAATTGTCAAGAAATAAACTCCTGAAGTCAAATCAGCAATTGAAATGGCTTGGTTTCCAATGTTATCAGCAGCTACTTGTTTTACGATTCTTCCGTTTACATCGGCAACAACTAAGCTAGTGATTGCGGTGTTTCCTACGTTTGAAATAGTAATTACATCAGTAGCAGGATTTGGATAAACAGAAATTGAACTTGCAATTGCAGCTGTTTGCACACCCAATAAAGAATCAGTTGCAGCCGCTTTTACCACTACGTTGTCAAATTTACCAGTAGAAGCCAATACATTTCCAGTACCAGCTGATGAAATGTAGTCGATTTCAGCAGGTTCAGTTCCTAAGGCAGCTCCTGGAATTTGCATATTTAAACCAGGACCTTTACACAATACTTGACCTGTTGTTTTGTTGAAACTAAATCCAATACGTACCCATGTATCAGCTGCTAAAGCAACCGCACCAGTAGTTGGATTGAACGAATAGTTTCCTAAGGTACCTGCATTGTCATAATACGACAAACCAGAAAGTACTTTGGTGTTTTGTGTGAACATCAATCCACCCAAGAATTTGGTTCCTGTTGAATCAAAAGCCAACAAACGCATAGTGTTTTTACTGGTTGTAACTGGTCCTGTGTAGAAATCATATTCTACTTCCAAGATGTCATTTCCAGCATCTCTAAAACTCCATACATCTGGAAAAGTTGCTTTCCACATATAACGCGTTCCTGTTGCAGTTGCAGAACCTGTCATTTGAAATACATTTCCGTGTGTACCAGCTTCGTCAACAATTTGAAAATCAGTTGTTGCACCACCAGCACTTACAAAAGTCAAGTATTCTCCTTGACCAGCAGTTGCTCCTGTAATGTCGGCAGTTACATCACCAACAGTGTAAGCTGAAAAATCTTCAGATTCTAACACTTGTGCAGTTGCACTAAATCCAGCAAAAACTGCTGCTAATAAAAGTAATTTTTGTTTCATAATTAAGTTGTTTTAAATGATTTATTGAAAGCAAATGTATTATTTAATAAAGAAAAAAGCAGTATAAATCTAAACTAATTGAATTTTTCAACAATTTCAGTTGATTTTTACCTAAACCTGCTCCTCTCCTTGTTCCCATTTTCCTACAACCGAGGTAGCCAAGGCATTTCCTAACACATTGGTGGCGCTACGAAACATATCACAAAAATGGTCAATAGGCAAAATCAAAGCAATCCCTTCAATGGGAATTTTAAACATTCCACAGATGGCAGCTACGACAACCAAACTGGCGCGAGGCACACCTGCTATCCCTTTACTGGTCAACATTAAAACGAGTAACATGGTGAGTTGCGTAGGAATATCCAAGCTTATGCCATAGGCCTGCGCGATGAATAAACTGGCAAATGTCATGTACATCATGCTGCCATCGAGATTAAAAGAGTAGCCCAACGGCAACATAAATGAAACAATGCGATCTTTTACACCAAAACGTTCTAACTCTTCGGTGAGTTTAGGGAAAACAGCTTCACTACTGGTGGTGCCAAAGGCAATGATTAGAGGACTTACAATGCGTTTGAGTAAAACGGTCATGCGGGATTTTAAAAACAAATAACCCACGAGCAAGAGCACCAACCATAAGGTAGAAATTCCCACCATAAAGGATCCAAAAAATTTGGCATACGTAAGCAACAATTCGTTAAAATCACGTACGGCAAAAACGCCAGCAATCGCACCAAATACACCTATAGGCGCAAATTTCATCACGTAATTCACCATTTTTAAAATGATGTGCGAAGTTTTGTCTAAGGCGTTAATTACCGGTTTGGCATCTTGTCCAATAGCTGCAGCAGCTAATCCAAAAAAGATAGAGAAAATTACAATCTGTAGAATTTCGTTGGTGGCCATCGCTTCGACGATACTTTTGGGAATGATGTGCTCTACGAAATTTTGGGCTGAGAATGAAGTGGTTTTTTCGGTTACTTCGGTGGCCGTAGCCAGATCTACTGACGCCAAATGCAAGCCAATTCCTGGTTCTAAGACGTTTACCCAAAACAAACCAATGAGCAACGAAATAAACGAAGCGGTAAAAAACCAAGCCATGGCTTTTCCGCCAATGCGACCAACAGCTTTGATATCACCCAGTTTGGCGATACCTACAACCAAAGTCGTAAACACCAAGGGCGCAATTATCATTTGTACCAAACGGATAAATAAGGTAGCCAATAATTTAATGTACCCACTAAAAGTAGTTGCCGAAGCGGAATCGTAATTGGTGTGCACAATAACGCCAATTAATGCGCCAAGTATCATGGCCAATAAAATTTGCGTGGTAAGGTTTGAAAAAATAGAAGATTTAGCTGTTGGTGTATGCATGTTCTGTTTAGTTTATGATTTAGCCCCGATTGAAACAGCATCCTTTAGGTCCGGGGTTCGGGACTAAAGATAGCGTGAAAAGCGGGATTGGCTACATTGGATAAATAGCTTTTTGACGCAGACTAAAATCGGCCAAAACCAAGGCAGCCATAGCCTCGACAATGGGCACTGCGCGCGGAACTACACAAGCGTCGTGTCGGCCTTTGCCTTCTACAGTCGTGGTAATTCCTTGATTAGTAATTGTTTGTTGGTCTTGCATCAGCGTAGCCACAGGTTTGAAGGCCACACGAAAATAAATGGGCATGCCGTTGGAAATTCCACCTTGTACGCCACCCGAATGATTGGTTTGGGTACTTCCGTCGGGATTAAAAAGATCGTTGTGCAGGCTTCCTTTTTGGGTAGATCCATAAAATCCGCTGCCTATTTCAAAGCCTTTTACGGCATTTATCGACAACATCGCTTTGCCCAATTCAGCTTGTAATTTATCAAAAACGGGTTCGCCCAAACCGGCTGGAACACCATGAATTACACAACTTATTACTCCGCCTACGGTATCGCCTTCGGCTTGTATCGATTTGATGTAAGACTCCATTTGATGTGCCGTCTCAGGATGTGGACAACGCACAGGATTAGATTCGGCAGATTCCAAATCATATAGCTGGTAATCGGGCTGCAAAGAAATTGGGCCAACGGCCGAGACAAAAGCCTGTATGCGAATGGATGGCAACAGTTGTTTGGCTATAGCGCCTGCTACTACTCTACTGGCCGTTTCTCGGGCTGAACTTCGTCCGCCACCGCGATGATCGCGATGCCCGTATTTTTTTTCGTAAGTAAAATCAGCATGACTTGGACGGTATACCTGAGCCAAATGGTCGTAATCGGATGATTTGGTATTGGTGTTGGGAATGATAAAGGCCAAAGGGGTTCCCGTTGTTTTGCCATCAAATAGACCAGAAAGTAGTTGAACGGTATCGGCTTCGTTACGTGGACTGCTTATGGCTGATTGCCCGGGACGTCTGCGGTTAAGTTCATTTTGTATGGCCTGCATATCTAAAACAATTCCTGCTGGGAGTCCATCGAGGATGCCGCCTATCGCTTCGCCGTGGGATTCGCCAAAGGTGGTGAGCTTTAATAAAGTGCCAAAGGAATTTCCTGCCATGGTTTGTTGAATTTGAACAAAAATACTATTTCAGATTGATTATTTAGACTTGTTCTGCGTCAAAAATTAACAGCGTAAAAAATTGCTTTTCCGTATCTTCGCAGGAACATTATTTACACTAGAACTTATGAAAAAAATTATGTACACATCCCTGTTAATTCTGGGATTGACTTCGGTTGGCTATGCGCAATCGAGTCAAACAATCGGTTTGCGTTTTGGAAGCAACCACGGATTAGGAACAGAAGTTTCTTACCAAAAACCATTGGGTGAAGCCAATCGTTTAGAGGCCAATTTGGGTTGGCGCTCCAGTGACCATGTCAATGCAATCAAAGTCAATGGATTGTACCAATGGGTTTGGGATTTAGATGCCAACTTTAATTGGTATGCCGGCGTTGGTGGTGGATTATTAAATTGGAGTTATGAATATGCTGGAGCCAAAGACAACGGAACCTTTGTGTTTGGTGCAGGAGATGTGGGTATTGAATACAATTTTGATTTCCCCTTGACTATTTCAGCTGATTTTAGACCTGAATTTGGTGCCAAAAACGAGTACTACAAAAGCTATAACTCGGATATTGCGGTTGCATTTCGTTACCGATTCTAAGTAGGGACTTAAATTAAAACAAAAAATCCATCAGCGTTTGTTGATGGATTTTTTATTTAAACCCAATGGGTTTCTTGGAATTTATTTTGAGCACCGTAAAGGGCGTATAGTAAATATCCTTTTCCGCCTTCGTGGCTGTTTTGGGCGCTACTAATTTGGGATAAACCAAAATACTGTCTTGCGTTTCGATTAGCTGTTCAATTTTATAATAAAAACCCAGTGTTTCTTGTTCGCCTGCATTGAGGATTACAAAATTACTGCTTGTTAAATCGGTTTCTTTTATTTTTTTCCGAAGCTGCGGATCATTTTGCAGCATCTTGATTTCTTTGGTTTCGGTAAGCAATTCAAAAAATGGAATGCGTGCGCCTCCGTTTGCTTGTTGCGAAAGTACTTCATACAAGGGTTTTGTCCCTTTTTGGGAACCGCTGCCACACGAAATGAGCAAGCCAAAACAACTAATTAGCAGGTATTTCCTCATCTTTTTTTAAGGTCAATGGCGCGTTGGTACACCGCTTCGTAGAGCGGTAATATATGGTGAATATCAAATTTTTGCGCCGTTTGAAAAGCATTTGATTTAAATTCGGCTAAACGAATTGGATCTTGTAAAATTTGTAAGGCATTGGCGGCCATTTCGGAAACATTGCCCACAGCACTCAAATAACCCGAAAAGCCATCGCTATTCACTTCGGCTAATCCGCCTGAATTACTGGATATTACAGGCACACCACAGGCCATGGCTTCTAAAGCAGCCAATCCAAAACTTTCGGTTTCAGAAGGCAATAAAAACAAATCGGAATGTTGTAAGATTTGATCGATTTCATTGCTGTTTCCAAAGAAAATCACTTTATCAGTTATGCCCAATTGTGCGCACATGAGCTCAGCCTTTTCTTTTTCGGGTCCGTCGCCCACCATCATCAATTTGGCAGGAATGTGTTGTTGAATGGTATAAAAAACCTGAATCACATCGGGGATGCGCTTTACCGATCTAAAATTACTGATGTGCGTAACTATGCGTTCATCAGTATTGGCCATGGCCGATCGACAACTCGTTTTTTGTGGGATTTTGGCCAATTCAATAAAATTGGGAATTACTTCAATGTCTTTGGTTATGGCAAACAATTCCTGGGTGTTGTCTTTTAGACTTTGCGAAACCGAAGTAACAATGTCTGATTTATTGATGCTAAAGGTTACCGCCGGTTTATAGAACGGATGGTTACCTACCAACGTAATGTCGGTGCCGTGCAAGGTGGTCACCATCGGTATGTGAATACCTTCTTCTTTGAGCATTTGCTGCGCCATATAGCCTGCATAAGCATGTGGAATGGCATAATGCACGTGCAATACTTCTATTTTATGGAGTTTTACCATATCAACCAATTTACTTGATAAGGCCAATTCGTAGGGTTGATAATGAAACAACGGATACTCGGGCACATTTACTTCGTGGTAATGTACATTGGGACTCAACAAGGCCAAACGCACAGGTTGGCTATACGTAATAAAGTGAATGTCGTGACCGCGACGCGCCAATTCCAATCCCAGTTCGGTGGCAACAACGCCACTTCCTCCAAAAGTTGGGTAACAAACGATGGCTATAATCATGGGGAAATTAGTTTTGGATTGCGTCGTAGATCAGTTGTTGAATTTGCTCCCGTATATTCTCTTTAGACAAGGTATTCACCAAGTGATCGGGAAAAGTTCGGTTCGATAAAAACACGTAAATCAATTCTTTTTCGGGATCGGCCCAAGTCATGGTTCCTGTAAATCCGGTATGTCCAAAACTAGAAGGCGATGTACAACCACAAGTTGGTCCAGATGTTTTGGGCAATTGCGGCTTGTCAAATCCTAAGCCTCTGCGGTTGCCTTGCTCCAAGAAATAGCAGGTATTAAATTCAGCAAAGGTATTGGGTGTAAAATAGTCTTGTTGTCCATAGTTTCCTTTTTGCAAATACAATTGCATCATCTTGGCGACATCCATAGCATTCGAAAATAATCCCGCATGACCACCCACTCCACCTTGCATGGCGGCGGTCATGTCGTGCACATAGCCTTGGATGAGTTGGTGTCTAAAATAATTGTCTTGCTCTGTAGGCGCAATTCGCTCTTTTGAAAATTTATTTAGCGGATTATAGGTAGTGTTTGTCATGCCTAATGAACTAAAAAAACGATCCTGGGTGAGTACATCTAAAGGTTGAGCAAAGGTTTTTTCGAGGTATTCTTTAAGAATGATAAAGGTAAAATCACTGTACTTATATTCTTTTTTAGGCAACAATTTACTCGAGATAATATAGTTCAAGATTGTTGGTGGATAATCCGATCGCAGGTACAAACTGTCGGCAACGTGAACTGCATAACCGGCTAAAGCAGTTTTGGAATAATAGGTAGTGATTTTAGAACTGTCAAGGGTACTTTTGTAAAAAGGTTCCCAGGCCTGCAATTGTGCGTGATGCGAAAGTAATTCTTTGAGCGAAATGTGTGCTTTGTTGCTGTTGGCAAAAGCGGGAAGTAACGAAGCCAACTCTGTTTCTTTTGTCAAATTTTGGCTTTCATAAGCCTGCATAAATACGGGCAAAGTACCAATGATTTTGGTTAAAGAAGCAATGTCATACAAATCGGTGTTGGAAATTTTTGGACTTGCAGGATCGTAGGTTTGGGAACCAAATGATTTTTGGTAAACTACCTTGCCTTTTCTAGCCACCAGAATTTGCGCACCCGGTGTCATTTTATCAGCAATAGCGCGGTTGATCACACCCTCTATTTCATCCAATTTGGCTTTGTTCATGCCCACATTTTCTGGAGCTGTAAATCCCAATCGATTAAGTTTGGGAGTGGATAATCCAAAATTTACTGGAAACTCAGGATGTACTGTAACCGGTAATTTGCCTTTGGCTTCAATGGCGCCAAATATCAATTCTGCCGAAACTTCTTGGGCAATGTTGCTATTTTGATACGATAATATTATGCCTTCATAATCCTCAAATGTAGCCGTCGGAAGTAAGCTATAAGGTTTGGCAAATACATCAACGATTACGGTATTGTTTTTGGCAATTTGCTGTAATTTGGTCAATTCATCATCTGAAAAATCGGTCTTTTTCCAGGCTTTATCTGATTTATGAAACCCTACAATTACTTTTGTATACGATTTAAGCATCAGCAGCAACGAGTCAATGTTTTCATGCTCGACTTCAGTGATTTCGGTATATTTTTTTAGCGTAGATACAAAGCTGCTGTTGGTATCGTCACCCAATTTTACATAGGCAATTTTCTCTTTTGCCAAATCCCGTAAAGGCAAAATTTCATCTTTATTTTTAAGTACCGTAATGGCATTTTCATACAATTGGTAGTGCAAGGCATCATTTTTGGCCCCATTTAAATCGGCATTCAATTGTGCTATTTCTATGGGTTTATAACGGTTTAAGCCTACTTTGTATTTGTATTTCAAAATTTTCTTAACCGAATACGCCAAGCGTTCTTCCGAAATAAAGCCGTTTTGGTAGGCCATGCATATTTTTTCTTTGGCAACCGGCACGTCTTCGGCACACAATAAAATATCGTTTCCAGCCATAAAAGCTTCTAAATCAATTTCTCCAGGAGCTCTGAAATTTTTGGCGGCCTTCATGTTTAGTGCATCGGTAAAAATGAGGCCTCTAAATTGCAGTTGATTTTTTAAAACATCGGTTATAATGTTGTGCGAAACAGAAGACGGTAAATTTTCGCGCCACTCCAAGCTGGGGACATTTAAATGCGCAACCATTACCGATGATAAACCGGCATCAATTAGTTTTTTATACGGGTAAAATTCAACCTCATTGAGTCGTTCGCGGGAAAAAGTAATGATAGGCAAGGCTGAATGCGAATCAACAGACGTATCGCCATGGCCTGGGAAATGCTTGCCCGTGGCCAATAGGCCCAAACTTTGGTAGCCTTTCATAAAGGCTAAGGCGCTTTCGGTTACGTTGTATTTGTCTTCGCCAAAGGATCTGAAACCAATAATCGGATTTTTGGGATTGGTGTTAATGTCTAACACAGGAGCAAAATTAAAATGGATGCCCATGCGCTTGCTATGCTCGGCCAATTGAAGCCCAACTTTTTCTATATAGGATTTATCTTTAATTGCACCCAAGGTCATATTCCAGGGAAAGCGATACGTAGAGTCCAAGCGCATGCTTAAGCCCCACTCGGCATCGTTTCCGATGAGCAGAGGCACGCTAACTTTGGCTTGAAAGCGATTGGTTAATTTGGCTTGTCGAACAGGCCCGCCTTGAAAAAAAATGAGTCCCCCAATTTTTTGCTCTACAAGCAGTTTCTCAATGTATTTGGTATGCGTGCTGTCTTTGTTAGAATAGGCCGAAACCATAAACAATTGCCCCACGCGTTCGTCAAAATTTAAACTAGCGTATACACTATCTACCCAACTTTTTTGTTTGTCTGAATCAAAATAGTCTTCATATTCAACTAGATGTGGATGCTCAAATGACACCTCATTTACCGGGGTGGTAAATGCTTTTTTATGCGGGCCACAACTCCAAACCAAAAGGAGAAATGTCACCAATACCACTAAACCGAGTTGTGTTTTTTTCATGGGTTGCAATTAAAAGAAACGGCTGTGCCAGCTGTCAGAGGCAGGAACTTCCCAACATTCGTGATATTCTTGAATGGTATTGACCAAGTTATTGAACACAATGGTATGCTCAGAAACTGCTTTTTCCTTGGCCATTTTTTTGAAATCCATTAACGTTTTATGCGCAATATGCTCCCCTGTTTTGTAGGTCACGTTCATTTTATCGAGCAATTCAACCTGGTATTTTTGCTCCAATGCTTGGATAAATTGCACCGATTTATCAATCGAACAACCCGTTGCAGCTTGTACTTCTTGATTTACCGCGATGATAATAAAACGTTGGTATTTAAGTTGAAAAGACGATTCCAAACTTGTGCCGTGCGATTCCCAGTGCTCTAGAAAACCTTGTAAATCAGTTTCGATGGCTTGGACTTCTTCCTCAGAAAATTTTCGGTTGGATTGGTAAATCCAAATTTTTGATTCCTCGGGTAAATTTTCAAAGGGAATATACATAGGTTTTGTTTTTATAAATCTTGTGCAGAGGCGATTAATTCGGCCACATCCATTACCTGAACTTTTGCTTCTTGTTCTTTGTTTTTAATTCCGTCGGTCATCATGGTATTGCAAAACGGACAACCTGTAGCAATAATTTGTGGCGCCATTTCTAATGCATCTTCGGTACGTTCAATGTTGATTTCTTTATTTCCGGGCTCGGCATCTTTAAACATTTGCGCACCACCAGCGCCACAGCACAATCCATTGGCTTTTGAACGTTTCATCTCGACCAATTCGGCATCTAATTTCTCAATTAATTGGCGAGGTGCTTCATAAATGGCATTGGCACGGCCCAAATAACAGGGATCGTGGAAGGTGATTTTTTTTCCTTTGTACTGACCGCCTTCTATGGTTAAGCGGCCGTCATTCAATAACGATTTTAAAAAGGTGGTGTGGTGAATCACCTCATAGGTTCCGCCTAATTCGGGGTATTCATTTTTTAAGGTATTGAAACAATGTGGACAAGCGGTTACTATTTTTTTGGCTTCGTAGGCATTTAAAACTTCGATGTTCATTAGCGCTTGCATTTGAAACAAAAATTCATTGCCCGCTCTTTTGGCCGGATCGCCCGAACAAGATTCTTCAACCCCAAGCACGGCAAATTCAATTTTTGCTTGTTGCAAAATGCGCACAAATGCTTTGGTAATCCGTTTGGCACGGTCGTCAAAACTGCCCGCACAACCTACCCAAAATAATACTTCGGGTTGTTTGCCTTGCGCCAACATATCGGCCATGGTGGGTACAACTAAATTTTCAGCCATAACTTTGTCTTTCAATTGTTTATTTATGATTAGCTCAATCAAATAGCTAAACCTTATTTCTTATTTTTCATCGTCAAAAACTTGGATGGTCACTTCTTTATCAATCAAATCGGTAAACTGACCTCGGTAACGAGTTGCTTTTACCAAGTGATTGTCTATCCAGTGATAATTTCCACCACGGGGTTTACCAAACAATATTCCGTGGTACTTAAAGCCGTGTTGCTTGAGCCATTGTTCGGTATAGGCACGGTGCTCCTCAGTTCTGGAGGTAAAAAAGAAAATCACATGACCTTCATCATACCATTTATTTAATGTAATCAATGCATCAGGATACACTGCTGCAGTAAGCATGCGCTCGGGCTCTTCATTGGGAATGTCATCACAAATCGTTCCGTCAATGTCAATTAAATAATTTTTAATTCCTTCGGGCAACACGGGGCTAATGGTGTGTCCGTTTTCAGAGGCAACAACTAGGTTCTTTTCTAAGTCTTCTGTTTTCATGTTCGTCTTGTTTCTAATAAAATTTGTTACACTTAATTAAAAACACCCTTAACCTCACTTATAAGAGAATTTTTATATGGATTATAGCTCTAATTTGTTTTATTCTTTGGCCCAGTTCAATCGATCTTGTTGATTGTATGGCCAGGGCGCGGCATTGTTTTCGATGTTGGACATCATCGCATTTAACGATTGTGGTGCTGCACTTTGCTCCATCACCAAATAACGACGCATCTCGACAATGATAGATAATGGACTAATATTCACCGGACATTCTTCTACGCAAGCATTACACGAAGTACAGGCCCAAAGTTCTTCTGGCGTAATGTAGTCGTGCAAAAGGGATTTATTGTCGGGCACAAAAACACCTTTATTGGCGTCGATATTTTTCCCTACCTCTTCCAATCGATCCCGCGTATCCATCATGATTTTGCGGGGCGATAATTTTTTACCGGTAATATTAGCCGGACATGATGATGTACATCGGCCACACTCTGTGCAGGTATACGCATTGAGTAAATTGACCCAATTTAAATCTTGTACGTCGCTGGCGCCAAATTTTGAAACAGGAGCATCCGCGGCCGGAGCGGCATAGGGATCGGCGTTGGGATCTAACATTAACTTCACTTCTTGTGTAACCGCCGACAAATTGGACAATTGCCCTTTGGCATTTAAATCGGCATAAAACGTATTCGGGAAGGCCAACAAAATGTGCAAATGCTTGGAGAAATAGAGGTAATTCAAGAAAATTAAAATTCCAACAATGTGCATCCACCAAGCTGCGCGCTCAACGAGCACAACTAGTGATTCATTTATACCATTAAAAATTGGCGCAATAAATTGCGAAATGGGGAATGAACCTACCGCTTTGTAATGCGATACGCCCAATTGTTGCAAATGAAAATCAGCCGCGTTCATCAATAAAAACAAAGACATTAAGACCAATTCAAAATACAAGATGTAGTTGGCATCGCTTTTGGGCCATCCTTTTAAATCAGACGAAACAAAACGTTTTAAGTTGATTACGTTTCTGCGCACGTAAAATATCACAATGGCAACCAAGACCAAGAAGGCGAGAATTTCAAATGAACCAATTAAAAAATTATACAAACTACCCAATCCCGAAAAAGCGCGGTGGGTGCCCAATAAACCATCGGTGATAATTTCGAGAACTTCAATATTGATGATAATGAATCCCAAATAAACAATTACGTGTAAAAAACCCGCAACCGGTCGGCGCACCATTTTGGATTGTCCTAAGGCAATTAAGGCCATGTTTTTCCATCGGGCCGAAGGATTGTCTGAACGGTCTATCGGTTGACCCAATAAAATATTTCGTCTAATTTTTTTGGCGTTTCGCACAAAAACACCAATTCCTACAGCAAGAACTACGGTAAAAAATAAGGATGAAAGTGTTAACATGGAGATTATTTTTTAATCAAGGTATCAGAAACAGGCGTTTTATAGGGTTTTTCTTTTTTTCCAAAAAGCGACACATTTACATAACGAGTAGGATGCAAACGTACATCTTGCAACAGCAATTCCATTTCTTTACTTGTTTTTTGAAGATTGATATAGAGTGCCTCATCTTTGGCTAATTTGCCCATGGTGCCTTTGCCATTGTTCAAATTAGTTAGCAATACATTTACATTTTCTAAGCTGCTCTCCAAGGTGCGGATGGTTTTGCCCAAATCAGCTTTTTGCAAGGAGTCGGATATTTTTGCGAAATTTCCTGAAGTAGTTTTGATGTCAGCCATTGCATTGGTCATGGTTTTGGCATTGTCGTTCACCAATTTATTGGCCGAGGCCGATAACTGGTGCATTTCTTGCATAGTTGCATTCAGTTCGGCAATTGAGTTTTTGATGTCGGCTTTGGCTTTTTCGTCTAAAACCGAATTTACATTGGTGAGTAATACGGTAGAACGCTCTAAAAACAATTCTAATTTTTGTTGGATGGGGGCTAATTTTTCAGCCACCAATTCGGTTAGACCTGATTTTACAGATCCTTTCAATTCCGATCCAGAAGGCGCCAATTGGGTATCGGTTGGATTGAGCAGCAACATAATTTGTTTTCCTCCAATAAATCCAGGCTCATACAAGGATGCGATTGTCGATTGAGTTACCGGGATTTTTGAATCAACTTGAAAGATCACTTCCATTTTTCCAGGTTTGGTTGTAGATAGTCTAATGTCTTCTATTTTTCCTACCGCCAACCCATTTATGGTAATTGCCGCAGATTTGGTGAGACCTTCTACATTTTCATAATAAACGGTATAGGTGTTGTATTTACTAAAAATGTCTTTTCCTTTCAAGTATCCATATCCCCAAAACAAAAGGGAAAGGGAGGCAATTACTAATATGGCGGCTTTGATTTCTTTGGTGTATTTCAAAATTGGGTAAATTAAATTATAACTGAAATAAGGGTTGTATTATTTTTTTAAGGCTTCTTGTATACTTACTTTTTTGCCGTTTTTGAAGGCAATAATATAGGCCGAACTGTAGCCTTTTGATTTAGCTTCCTCTAGATTGTGTTTGGCTACCGAATAATCGGCGGTACTGCCATAGGTGTATTTAAAGATGTTGCCATTGTCAGTAGCCATTTCTATGGGCTCTAGTCCTTTAAAATTGGCTGCAATGGGTTCTACTTTTTTAGCGGCCGCAGCCAATTGCACTTTAAATTCAACTGCTGATGCAGCTACTTTTTTGGGTTTGTCTTTGGGTTTTTCTGGCGCTGAATTGGTATCAACCGCCAAGGTTTCAGCTTGCTTTGAAGCGGGCTCTTCAATTTTTTGGGATGGCTTTTCGTTTTCTACTTCTTGGCCGTTAGACCCAAAATATTCCTTTTTAAAATCAATGATGGCATTGGCTATGGCTCGGGCTACATCTTCCTGTCCTTCTTCTGAATCCAATCGCGCACCATCGGTAGGATTTGAAATAAATCCGGTTTCAATTAATACGCGGGGCATGTAGGCTTTATGCAAAACCATAAAAGGCGCTTGCTTTACTCCTCTGCCTTTTACATTCAACTCGGAACTGAATTTATCTTGAATTTTACTGGCCAAAGCAATACTGTTCTCCAAGTATTCTTCTTGCATAAGGGTTATCCCAATCATAGATCCTGGATTGTTTGGATCAAAGCCTTGGTATTTTTGTTTGTAATCTTTCTCTAAGGTAATTACGGCATTTTCACTTTTGGCCACAGCCAAATTGGAGGCGTTTTTATTAAGACCCATCACATAGGTTTCAGTACCATCGGCTGCAGGATTTTTATTGGCATTGCAATGAATCGATACAAAAATATTGGCATCTGCACGGTTGGCAATATTGGAACGTTCAACTAATTCGATGAAAACATCCGTTTTACGGGTATAATTCACTTGCATATCCGAGCGGGCTTCCAATATTTTTCCCACTTTTAAGACAATGGCCAAGGTGATGTTTTTTTCGATATGACCATTGTAAACAGCGCCATAATCGTGATCTCCGTGTCCGGCATCAAGGGTAACTTTAAACTTGGATTGGGCTTGGGCAGTTGAGCCTATAAAAACTATAAAGACAAGGAGTAGATATATCGTGCAAAGCTGTGCTAATTTATTCATAGTAATTTGATACATTTTTTGGTCCTGAAAATCAACCCTATTCATCTCCATTTTGGTGTGCAAAACGGATCAATTTCTCAGATTTATTTTACTAAAAACGCAAGATTTTTAATTAACTAAATGTTTACTTTTGCCCAAAAATAATATGTAAGTTTGGCGCGTTAAAAGTAAGCCATATTTTTACAAAAATAGTATTTAAAGCTTTGCACACAAACTTATTTCATATCGTTTTATTAGCATTTTTCCTAACAATAGGAAGTCCCAAAATGCATGCGCAAGAAATAGGATCAACAGGGCCAAAAATTCCGATATCCTCCACTTCCACTCCACTAGAAAACGAAAAAATAGCAGCGCCTATTGCCGATACCATTCGAATCGATTCGGTAAAAGCCAAAAAGCCAATTTTAGAGAGCAAAGTACATTACAAATCAAGTAATTATGCCAAGCTCGATCAGAAAAAGAAAACCATCACGCTCTATGATAAAGCCGAATTATACTATAAAGATGTCGAATTAAAAGCCGGCATCATAGTGTTTAATTACGCCAACAATGAAGTTTATGCCGGTAGAATAAAAGACACGAGCGGAGTATATACTCAGTATCCAAATTTTAAGCAAGGCAGTAACGACGTAGAACCCGATTCAATTCGATTCAATTACAAAACCAAAAAAGCCTTAATTTGGAACTCCCGAACCGAACAAAATGAATTTCGTGTAAAAGCCGATATTTCCAAGCGCGTAAATGATTCCGTTTACTTTTTGAAAGGCGCACGTTTTACCACATCCAAAGACATTGAGGATCCTGAATATTACTTTAGAACCAGTCGGGTAAAATATGTGCCAGGTAAAAAAGTAGTGACCGGCCTAACCAATATGGTTATTGCCAATGTGCCTACCCCACTCGCATTGCCTTTTGCCTTTTTCCCAATGACCACCGAAAACCAATCGGGTTTGATTATTCCTACCTTTAACGATACACGCAGTCGTGGCTATTCATTACAAAATGGAGGATATTATTTATCCCTGGGCAATCATTACGATTTAGCCATTTTGGGCGATTATTACACCAACGGAAGTTATGCCACCCGATTTGAATCCAATTATGCCTGGCGCTATAAATTTAGAGGGAACTTTAATGTGCGGTTTGAAAACTTAATCAATAGCGAACGCGGTTTCCCCGATTACAGCAAAACCAATATCTACAACATTCAATGGACGCACACCCAAGACAGTAAGTCCAGTCCCAATTCACGCTTTTCGGCCTCGGTCAATTTGGGTAGTAGTAAATACTTTCAACAATCTGCCAGTCAGGTTAATGTGGGGTCTAGTTTAAATAATACATTAAGTTCTTCTGTTTCGTATGCACGTACCTTCAATTCGGTACCGCAAGTAAATATGTCCCTCACGGCTACTCATTCGCAAAACACCCAAACCGAAGTAATTAACATGACCTTACCTACCTTACAAGTGAGTGTAGATCGCGTGTTTCCCTTTGCCCCCAAAGACGGGATTAAAAAGGGCTTCTTTAAAAACATCAACTTACAATACAATTTACGCGGCGAAAACAGAATTACCACCAACGACACTGAGTTTCTAAAACCCGAAATGTTTGCCAAGGCCAAAAACGGCTTGCAACACAGCATTCCGTTGAGCACCAACTTTAAATTGTTCAAGTATTTTAGCGCCACTACCTCGGTCAATTATGAAGAGGTTTGGTACCTCAAAACCATTCGTAAAAAGTACGACATCCTAACCAACAAAGACAGCATTACCGAAGTGAGCAAATTTGATGCATTTCGCACCTATTCATTTTCGTCAAGTTTAGGAACCACAATTTACGGTACGTTTAAGTTTGGTGATAACAAAAAAATTCAGGCTATTCGACACGTGATGCGCCCCTCTGTTTCCTATAGTTATACTCCCAGTTTTGAGCAGTATTACGACACCTATGCTGCTGACGCCAGCGGTACTATGGTGAAAGAATATACTCGATTTGAAAATGGAATTTTTGGTGCACCCGGCAAATCAATTGCCAATTCGGTAGGGTTTAGTTTAAGCAACACCTTCGAAGCCAAAGTAACCGACAGAGATTCTACCAAAACTGAACCCAAAAAAGTCATGCTGCTCAACAACTTGAACTTTTCTACCAGTTACAATGCAGCAGCCGATTCGTTGGCATGGGCTCCTTTGCGTGTGAGCGGAGGAACTTTGTTGTTTAAAGACAAAATGAATGTCAATTTTGGAATGACTTTAAATCCGTATGCGTTGGATCGAAATGGGAAAACGATAAATACTTTTAATATGGACAACGGCGGAAGTTTATTTCGAATGACCAGTGCCAACATGACCTTGAATTATTCGATGTCGAGTCGTGATAATGACAAAGAGAAGAAAAACGATCAAGGGGTGCGCAACGGAGGACGTGACGATGATTTGTTTGGAACCAATACCGATTTTAGTGATCGCCGACAAAGTCAATTTAAAGAAGACGACGAGGAAGCCAGCGAATTTAAAGGCTTTTACAATGCTGATTTGCCATGGGACATCACCTTTGCCTACCAGCTTACGTATACCAATATTCGGCGCGAACAAAAAATATCGGGGAATTCCTTAATGGTTTCCTTGAATACAGATCTGACACCACGCTGGAAAGTGGGTGTTTCTTCGGGCTATGATTTTGTACAAAACGGCGTAACCTTTACTCAATTTCGATTTGAACGCGACTTGCTCAGTTGGCGCATGGATTTCAATTGGACGCCTTTTGGACAAAATGCCTATTGGAATTTCTTTATCGGGATTAAGTCCGGTATCTTAAGTGACATCAAATGGGAAAAACGCACCCTACCCGATCGCGTTTTACGTTAATTTATTTTTCCTATGAAAACCATAATCAATTCAACCCAAGCGCCAGCTCCTATTGGTCCCTATAACCAAGCTGTACTGGCTGGAAACCTATTGTATACTTCTGGGCAAATTGCCTTAGATCCTGTAAGCATGGAATTGGTACTCGATTCAATCGAAGCCGAAACTACACAGGTGATGAAAAACTTGCAAGCCGTTTTGACCGCTGCAGATATGAGCTTTGAGCAGGTTATTAAAACGACCATTTTTATAACTGACATGGCTGATTTTGCTCGAATTAACAATGTATACGCAACCTATTTTAACGAAAAAACCGCTCCTGCAAGAGAAACGGTTCAAGTGGCTGGCTTGCCTAAAAATGTACACATTGAAATCTCGATGATTGCAATGCGTTAAGCGGTCTATTTGTTTATCGAGTGATACGCAATTAATCCATCGATTGGTCGGCGCAATACGTTACCAATTTTAATTCCGTGTTTTCCCAAAACCAATTCCAATTCATCTTTTAAATAAAAGGCAATTGATCCTACAAAATGCACGGGTACTTCGGTACAATTGTCAAATTGTTTGATATAATTTTCTACAAAATCCTCCATTTCGGCATTAATAAATTGCTTGCACAAGTCTTCGTCTTTGTGTTTGATGAGAAACTTTGCAAACGTGGCCAAATAGGCATTTGGATTAGGTTCTTTGTAGAGATTGTTTTTGATAAAATCGGGATCTACGTTGTATTCTTTTTCAAAAGCTTTGGCCATAGCAGCGGGCATTTTGTTAAAGTAATACGCACGCAATAAATGACGTCCAAATCGGTTGCCCGAACAATCATCCATGGCTATATAGCCTAAGGATTGAACTTTTTGGTGCAACACTACGCCATCAAAATAACTGCAGTTGGAGCCTGTTCCTAAAATGGATACAATGGCTTTTTCATTTTTTGGTGTAGTCGCATAAACGGCTGCGTAGGTATCTTCGTGTACAGCAATGGCTGCATTGGGGAAATATTCTTCAAATACTTGCGTCAAGAAATTTTTCATTCTATCGGTTCCACAACCGGCGCCGTAAAAAAACAAATTGGATACGTTGTTTTTGTTGTGCGAAATATCAAATTTATCTTCTAAGCGCGCAATAATTTCGGCTTTGTCTAAAACCTCTGGATTTAATCCTAGTGATTGTGTGGTGAACAATACTTTTCCGTTGTCATCAATTGAAATCCAATCGGCTTTAGTAGATCCACTGTCAACTAATAATTTCATTTTGGTTTGGTTTTTGGTTTAGTAGAGAAAATAAAAATCCCGTTGCATCAGTTGGTGCAACGGGAAATCATTTTTATTATAGATTGGCGATGTGTACCGATAAATCAATTAATTTACTAGAATAGCCGTATTCGTTATCGTACCAAGAAATTATTTTAAAGAAAGTAGAATTCAATCCAATTCCTGCTTTGGCATCTACGATAGACGTTCTGGCATCCGATACAAAATCTTGTGAAACCACATCGTCTTCGGTGTATCCTAAAATTCCTTTCATTGTAGTTTCTGATGCATTTTTCAACACCGCCATAATTTCTGCATACGAAGTTTCTTTGGCCAATTTCACAGTTAAATCAACTGCAGATACATCAACCGTTGGAACACGCATAGACATTCCGGTAAGTTTTCCATCAAGAGATGGAATTACTTTCCCTACTGCTTTGGCTGCTCCTGTACTGGATGGAATCATATTTACCAAAGCCGAACGTCCGCCACGGAAATCTTTACGTGAAGGTCCGTCGTTGGTCATTTGAGTAGAAGTGGTTGCATGAACAGTAGTCATTAATCCTTCTAAAATTTCAAAATTATCGTGAATTACTTTGGCCAATGGAGCCAAACAGTTGGTGGTACATGAAGCATTTGAAACCACTAAATCAGAAGCTTTGGCTTCGGTATGGTTAACGCCCATAACAAACATTGGAGCATCAGCCGATGGCGCAGAAATGATAACCTTTTTGGCACCTCCTTTAATGTGGGCACTGGCGGTTTCAATGGTGGTGAAAAATCCGGTACATTCGGCCACTACATCTACGTCTACTTCGTTCCATTTTAAATTGGCTGGATCGCGTTCGGCCGTAATGCGAATGTGTTTTCCGTTTACGTATAATTTGCCTTCTTTCACTTCGACAGTTCCGGCAAAACGCCCGTGAACTGAATCATATTTTAATAGGTAAGCCAAGTGATCTACATCTAATAAATCATTGATGGCCACTACCTCTACATTGTCTCTGTTGAATGATTCTCTAAAAACAATTCTTCCAATTCTTCCAAATCCGTTAATTCCTAATTTTACTTTTGACATGTTATTTACGCTTTTGGCAGACCGTATGAGTCCGGTTGCCGGTTATATTTAATTTTTAAATTTGAGTTGATTGATTAAGTGGACATAATATCCGATACGCGCAATAATTCGCGGTCTATTTCAGTATGTCCTTTGATGGCTTGTTCTAAAGGTGTTAAAGCTACTTTATCATTTAACAAGCCCACCATATAATTGGTTTTGCCTTCTAACAGTGATTCAACCGCTTTTACACCCAAACGACTGGCCAATACACGGTCAAAACAAGAAGGTGATCCACCGCGTTGCATGTGGCCTAATACAGAAACACGAACATCATATTCAGGCAAATTGGCTTCTACGTAATCTTTAAGTTCAAATACGTTTTTACCTATTTTATCGCCTTCGGCAATCACGACTATACTCGATGATTTGCCAGAGGCTTTGCTTCGTTTTAACGAATCTAATAAACGCTCTAATCCCAAATCTTCTTCGGGAATCAAGATTTCTTCGGCACCCGCGCCAATTCCCGCGTTCAAGGCAATGTGTCCGGCGTCACGCCCCATCACTTCTACAAAAAACAAACGGTTGTGTGAACTGGCCGTATCGCGAATTTTATCGATTACTTCAACTACCGTGTTTAATGCGGTATCATACCCCAAAGTGTGTGAAGTACCAAAAATATCGTTGTCAATGGTTCCAGGGATTCCCATCACCGGAAAACCGTATTCTTCATTAAATAATTCTGCTCCGGTAAAACTTCCGTCTCCACCAATTACTACAAGAGCATCTACACCAGCAGCAACCAATTTTTCGTGGGCAACTTTGCGGCCTTCGGGTGTTCTAAATTCATTTGATCGGGCCGATTTCAAGATGGTTCCTCCTTTGTTTACAATATTGTTCACGCTGCGGGGACCCATTTCTTTAAAATCGCCTTCAATCATTCCTTGGTAACCGCGGTAAATTCCAATGCATTCAATGTTATGAAATGCACAGGTACGCACTACGGCACGTATGGCGGCATTCATTCCGGGAGCATCTCCCCCAGATGTTAGCACACCTATTTTTTTTATGTTTAATGGCATTTTTTTAGATTTAAAATGTAAAATTAGCAAAGATTGTCAACTATTTAGGCAGTATTTTTAGATTATGGGAAAGAACTACAAATTCAAACGTTTTCGTTGATAAGTTTTAAACTTATCCGTGTAAACCAAGATTTTAGCTTATTCTTCGGGTGGAATAGCTTCTGAATTTGGTTTGCTGACTTCGGGATCTTTTTTCTCCTGGTTATTAAGGTGAATAAAATCTGGAAGCATTTCTGAATCTTGTACCTCTTTTTGAGCTGGCGTCGCCGATACTTTTTCAATTTTTTGATTAGCAAATATTTTGTGCAATAATTCCTTGAAGGTTTCAAAATTCACTTCATAGGAAATTCCCACGCCTTGGGTATACCCCACGCCTTCGCCCACAAAATAATTGACGTTGTTTTCTTTATTGAAGACCTTTAAATTCAAAGTCCCTTCTTCGTTCACGCGGTACTGAATCTCCAAATCGCCTACAATGGTCGATTCGTTAACGCCGCCAATAGGCACGCCCACTTTGCCGTTGATGGAGATGCGTTCGTTGAGCTTGGTGGTAAAATTTACGCCCACTCGTCCGTCGGTGTATGCCCCAGGATTTTTATCGGCCGAAACAATATCTACGCCCAACACAAATTTACCGTCGTTGTCGTTAAACACCGAACCAAATAAATCACCCACTTTTTCGTACAAATTGTTTTTGATTGATGCCTGATTTAATCCATCTACACTCAAGAAACCACCGGTAGACAAGAGAATTAAGGCTTGCTTTTGGCGAATGTCTTTGTCGTCGAGTTTGGTCTGAATCTCGGATTGCAATACGGTACTTACGGTAGGGAAATTAATTTCAAAATTGGGCTCGGGATTGCTCAAATTTCCTTTCAATCCAATCACCACATCGGTTTGTACTTTTTTGTTGAAAGACGCATTTTCAATCAATACCCCAGGATTGGCAGTAGTGGTATAGACGGCTTCCAAATTTAAGCTCGCCCGCATCGGATCGCCTTCCCACGTAATAGAACCGCCTTTTTTGACTTTGAATTTTTTATTAATTAAACCACCATATCTAAAGTTGTAGGTTCCTTCATAAGCTTGGAAATCGCCCCACATGTTAAATTTACCTAGCGTATTGATTTTAATCAACAACGAGCCAAATCCTCTGCCTTTCATGCCATGACCGGTGTTGCGATCTAAAACAATTTCAACCTCGGCGTCGGGGGTAATGTCAAACTCAAATTCAAGGTCTATTCCGTTGTAATTGCGCAGCGTTTCGGGGCCTTTGTTGAGCTTGTATTTTTCGTTTTTGGTAATGAAATGCAAGGCATTATTCGTTTCAGTAGATTCGGCATCACTAATCGGAATTTTTACTTCGGTCCCTTTTTCTGACTTGGCCGCAACTTTGATAAATAAGCCATCCAACGGCCCTTTAATGGAGGCATATCCATCCATAAAAGCGGTGCCGTAATAGGCGGCGTCATCAGTATAATTGGTATCCAACGCCAGCAATCGCTTTGAATTCACGGTTAAATCAAATTTCCAATCCGTAAAATTCTTGTGTGCAATGGTTCCGTTCAATACGCCCGAAGTGTTGTATTTTTTGTCATACAGGGTGGCGTTACTTACATAAAAGTTGGATTCGGTTACATCGACAACCACCTCGTCAGCTACGGTATAATCAACATTGAGATACGGTATGCGCAATCCGGCTTTGTTTACAAACAAACGCCCGTTGATATCCAAATTGGATAAACTGCCCGAGATATTCGATCGGCCACTGGCCAAACCACGCACATTAGTTATGATATCGCCGCCAAATGAACTCAAGACACCCAGATTAAAATTGTCAAAATTTAAATCCATATTGAGGTTGGTTTTCTCGGTGGTGACCTCAAAATCACCTTGTGCAGTAAATGATTCGACCTCTTTATTTTCGATATTGGCCAACATATTAAATTTACGCATTTCTTCGTCTCCGCTCAGGGATACATTTAATCGGCCCAAGGCGATATCGTTGATCGTTAAATCATCGATTGACACTTTGGAAGTAGGTTGATAAACGCCTGCAATTTGCTTCAAATTGACTGAGCCATTCAAATTTCCTTTGGGCGAAAAATCATCGATGGTGGGAAGTATTTTTTCAATGGGTACATTTTTGAAATTTAGAAACAAATCTTTGTCTGTTTTACCCGATAAATTGCCGTTTAATGAAATTTGTTTGTCTTCATGCGAAAGCACCAAATTGTCAATATTGAACTCGGTAAAGGCTTGATTAAAAATTACTTTATTATCGCTGCCGTCTGTTTCATTTAAGTACCACAAAAAATCTTTGTATTTCAACTCTGATTTTTGAATCCCTACAATGCTTTGTTTGAGTTTATTGATGGTATGGTATAAATTTAACGAGTAATTGTCTTCGCCTTTGTCGCCACCTTTAAACTCTGAACGTACAAACAAGGTGTCGTTGGTGGTCACATTAATTAAACTAAAATCCCGAATTTTATACTGCTTGGTTTTGATGCTATCCAATTCGATGTACGCATTATACAAGGGATTTTTATTGTCAATTTGCAGGTTTATTTTATTGAAGGTGTTTTCGTAAGCAGTAATTTCGGGTGAGCTAAAATGAAATGTAAACGCGTTGGTATCGGCGTTGATGTTCCCTTTAAAATCGGTGTTGGTGGCCACCGAAATTCCGGGATAAAACACATCAATAACTTTGTTGTACACCGTAAAATCAAATTTCATGTACTGGCCTTTCTTAACCGTATTGGGCGAATAATTGGCATATAAACTTCCCAAGGCATTTTCTAACAAAGGCTGTAACTGGTTCACCTGAAATTTACCCTGTATCTTTCCGTTGATGATGTCGGGTGATTCCACAGCTATGGTGCGCTCACCGCCTTCATCAAAACTGGAACTAATGGAAAAATCGTCAAAATAATAGGTGTCTTTTTTGTTTTGGTAAGAGGTTTCGGTTAGGGCAACCGTTCCTTTGATGTTATCGGCCGTTGTTCCCGACAATTTAATGTCCATGTCGCCTTTAAAGATGGAAATGGAATCTTTGGTCACGAAATGCAAGGCATACAAATTGGCATAATCAACCGCAGCATGAAAATCGTAGGCAATTTCCTTTTTGTTTAGGTTTACCGAACCCATGAAATCCAAAAACAAATTGGGATCATTCACGATAAGCTTGCCATTAAAAACTGGATTTTTAAATCGGCCGTCAATTTGAATGTTTGAATACTGGTATTTGTTAAAATTCAATTGCGTAATGTCACCCTCAAATTTGGTATTCAGGTGTTTAATTTCGAAACCACTGCCATCCACCTTTACGTTGAGCGTAACTTTACCCACATCGCTGCGTTGCAACAGTTCGCCCAAATCAAATTGCGTCAAACCAACCAAACCTTTGTAATTAGCTTTTTCAATCTGCAGTAAATTGTCCATGGTAAAATTGGCGTTGGCCAAGCCCAATTTAGATTGTACACTGCAATTGGCTTTTAGGGTATTGGCGGTCAATTCGGTAATACCTTTAACTTGAAAAGTGCCAAATCGGCTCATCACTGGCGGTAAATTTTTTCCCAACACATTGGGCAACAACGCGCTCAAGGTTTGGTAATTGCTTCTAAGATTGGTAAAATCGCCTTTCATGTAAAAACGTTCATCGGGGCCGCCAAACACATTTTTGAATACGATATTACCCGCAATTAACGAACCATTTCCATCGGTGACACGCATTTTTCGAAAGGTTAAGTTATTGAGCGTACCCGTAATACCTCCTTTGAGTGTAAAATTTTTGCCTTTGGCCAATTCGTCATAAAAGCAGCGAATGTCATCACTGGCCAAGGAAGCCTGATCTATTTTAAAATAAAATCGCACGCGGTTGTTAAAATCGGAAAAATCGTCTAAGGTATATTTGAGTGTGACATCACCTTTGTACAAGGAATGTGGGGTAATGAGGTCGATGTTTTGCAAACGGATTTGCTGCTTGGTATAGCTAAATTGAGTAGAGGCATTTTTAACATACAAGCCACGGTAATCCAAAAAGGACAATTTATCGATCGAGGTTGTTACGTTGGATCCTAGGATTTTAAACTGACTCAACTCTCCATTGATTTGGGTAAATTCGGCATCTCGGGGATCGGGAAAATTTAAATCCAAATACAAAAAACGCGCGTTGGTCAGGTAGGCATTTTCGGCCGTAAGCAAAAACGAATTGGTAGAAGGTTTGCCGTCGTCAAAAGCATCTATAAAGCGATCTAAATTAGAAAAGTTATCGCCCTTGTAGGTTTTCATTTGCAAATACAAGCCATCCACGCGCAGGTCACCAAAAATTAAATCGGATTTATCAATTAATTTTCGAAAATCGAGTATAGAGGTGGCAATTCGATTGGCATAAATTAGGGTGTCTTGGTGTTCATCCAAAATCAAAACTTTCTTGAGTTTGATGTCACCAAATAAGGTAACTGAAGCTTGATCAATCTGAATATGGGTGTGGTAATCGCGGTTGATGATATCGGTAAGGTAATGGGCAATTTTGGTTTGTACCACAGGCAAAGTCAATGCAATTGCGCCTGATAACAAAGCGAATACAAGCACAAACAGAGACCGAAAGAGTATTTTGTATGGGCGTTTTATAGCTGCTTATTTTTAGTGTACCAACAATTTAAATTAACAATTGAAATGCAACGGGCATTTGTAAAAAAAGGCTAATTTTGGCAACGTCGTAAAAATAACCATTTTTGTGGTGAATTCTCAAATAAATTTCAAAAAATAGCCCGTTTAACATGCACCCAACACCCGTGTATATTTTAGCCATTGAAAGCTCTTGCGACGATACAGCTGCGGCTGTATTAGCAAACGACAAAGTGCTATCAAATGTTGTGGCCAACCAATTGGTACACCAACAATACGGCGGTGTAGTACCCGAACTGGCTTCTCGCGCCCACCAACAAAACATCGTTCCGGTGGTGGTGGCAGCCTTAGAAAAAGCAGGCATTACCAAAAACGAATTGAGCGCCATTGCCTTTACCCAAGGTCCTGGCCTCATGGGATCATTGTTGGTAGGAAGTTCGTTTGCCAAATCAATGGCCTTGGCACTTGGCATTCCACTATTGGCTGTAAACCACATGCATGCCCATATTTTTGCCCATTTTATTGATGAACCGGGTTATGCCAAACCTCAATTTCCTTTTTTGGCTCTAACCATTTCTGGTGGTCATACGCAAATTGTTCAAGTGAATGGTTTTTTTGATTTAAAAATTATAGGCGAAACAACCGATGATGCGGTGGGTGAAGCCTTTGATAAAAGCGCTAAAATTTTAGGTCTTCCCTATCCTGGCGGGCCATTGGTAGACAAACATGCGCAACAAGGTAACCCAAAAGCTTTTGCGTTTACCAAACCAAAAATTCCAAATCTCGACTTTAGTTTTTCGGGGCTTAAAACCGCTATTTTATACTTTATCCAAAAGAATGTAGCTGAAAATCCTGATTTTATTGCCGAACGAATAGATGATATTTGTGCCTCGATTCAGCATACGATAATTGAAATTTTGATGGATAAACTCAAATTAGCCGTCCAAGAAACAGGGATTACGCAAATTGCTATTGGCGGTGGAGTTTCAGCCAATTCAGGCATACGCGCCGCGATGGAATCAGCACAAAAGCAATTGGGCTGGACTACTTTTATACCCAAATTTGAATACACCACCGACAATGCTGCCATGATTGGTATTGTGGGCTACCAAAAATTCCTTGAACAACAATTTGAAACAGCTGAAGTAGTTTCTAAAGCCCGAATCCAATTTTAAGATGCAATTATTCTACGACGCCACCCTTACGCCTGCCGATACTGTCTTTTCGTTTGACAAAGAAGAAAGCAAACATATTGTTAAAGTATTGCGGAAAAAAGATGGCGACATCTTGCATGTAACCAATGGCTTGGGGTATTTATTTACTACGCAAATTACCTTGGCTTCAGAAAAAAATTGTACCGTAAAAATCACTGATGCCGCGCTTCAAAAACCACTGGATTATCAGCTTCATTTGGCTGTGGCTCCCACCAAAATGAATGATCGTTTTGAATGGTTTTTAGAAAAAGCAACCGAAATTGGCCTCACAGATATTACACCCATCTTATGCGACCATGCCGAACGCAAACACATCAACTTAGATCGCTTAGAAAAAGTAATAGTTTCAGCAATGAAACAGTCTAACCAGTGCTATTTACCCAAAATTCATCCGTTTACACCCTTGTCTGCTTTTGTAAAAGCCGAACGAACTGGTCAACTTTTTGTCGCGCATTGCGAAGAAACCGAACGCTTTTCGTTAAAATCAAAACTCAGCCCGAATCAACAAACCACAATATTAATAGGACCTGAAGGTGATTTTTCCTCGTCCGAAATTCAAATGGCTTTAGCTCAAAATTATCAACCCGTTACACTCGGAAATACCCGCTTGCGCACCGAAACCGCTGCGTTAGCCGCCTGTCATAGTGTGGCTTTTATCAATCAATAACCATGAAAAAAATTGTATTTTTATTCGCTTTACTTTCGCAATTTGCAATTGCACAAACGCCTTTGGCTACGGTAACAGTAGAAAGCACCGGAGTGGTATGTGCACCCGGACAATGCACAACATTAACAGCCAACTACTATCCCGGAAATGCCACCACCTCTTATACAGTGAGCAGCATTCCTTATGCACCAACTTTTCCATTTACCGGTGGTACAACCATAAATGCCAATGCCGATGACACCTGGTCTTCTGTTGTTAATTTGCCGTTTTCATTTAGCTTTTTCAACACCAATTATACCCAAATTTTAGTGGGCTCCAATGGTTTGGTTACGTTTGGTACTAGCACCTACTCCCCCAATGGTTTTTGCAATTGGAATTTTACGCAGACCATTCCCAACGCTACTTTTCCGGTGAAAAATGCCATTTATGGCGTGTACCAAGACACCAACATCAGTGCACCGCCTGTAACTAATCCGTTGATTCAAAACGTGAATTACTATGTGTTGGATTCTGGTGTAAATGCAGCACCTAATCGTGTGTTTATTGCCAATTTTAATGAACTTCCCGCCTTTTCTTGTGATGCAGCCAATGGACTACAAACCTCACAAATCGTACTGCACGAAACCACCAACATTATAGAAATTCTCATCAACAAACGAACTCCTTGTGTCAATTGGGTTTCAGGTAACGGAGTAGTGGGTATTCAAAACAGCGCAGGAACCTTGGCATACGTACCGCCCGGAAGAAACACCGGTAGTTGGTCGGCTACCAACGAAGCTTGGCGATTTACTCCTGCAGGTGCGTCAACCGCTCAATTAAACTGGCAAATTAATGGCGTATTTGTAAATGCCGCACCTAATCCTTGGAACTATTGTCCACAAGAAAACGAAGAAGTTGCAGCAGTGGTTGCCTATACCAATGGCACACAAACCAATTACATATCGGGCACACTCGGATACCCACTACTAGCTCCTTTGCCGGCTTTTGCTGATCCCTTTGATATCACCGTTTGCAGTAGTGAAAATCCGACGCAAGTGGTCGATTTGACTCCCAACAACCTCCATATACTAAACAGCCTAAATGCCGCTGATTATAACATTCGCTATTACCTTGATCCTATTGAAGCCAGTAATACGACCAACAATTACATTCAAACTCCATCAATTTTTGAGCTCAATGCTACTCAAACCATTTATGCCGCAATTGAATCTTATCAAACGGGCTGTGTATATGTAAAACCATTTCAAGTCATCGTTATTCCTTTTTTAACATCGCCTACTGGGCCTAGCACACAAAATTTTACTGCCGGACAAACCCTGGCCGATTTGACCGTAAATGGAACTGGGATTGTATGGTACACTGCTCCGATTGGTGGAACGTCGTTGCCCGACACCACGCCCTTAATTGACAACAACACCTATTTTGCAGCCCAAAGCAGTGGCGGATGCGAAAGCCGTAACACCTTGACCAACCGTTTGGCGGTGACAACTTTACTGGTTTTGGATGCCCCAGCATTTACAGCACATGCCGTAAAAATAAAACCGAATCCGGTTATGGATCTGTTGCAAATTGAAAGCAGTGTACAAATAGAAAAAGTACAGGTTTATAGTTTGGATGGCCGTGAAATACAATCAGAAACGGTTCCGTTTAACTCGACTACACTAGATCTAAGAAACCTAAATTCAGGCGTTTATTTTATTACGCTATCGGCAAAAACCGGAAAAGTGACTCAAAAAATCATTAAAAAATAATCGATGAATCGCTACTTGCTGCTATTACTATTTTGTGCTGGCTTGTCTTTTGGACAGGAAATTGCGCTATTGAAATATAGCGGCGGAGGAGATTGGTATGCCAACCCTACCTCTTTGCCTAATTTAATTAAATTTTGTAACCAAAACATTGGCACCACAATCAAATTAAAACCGGCTACCGTAACGCCCAGCAGTCCCGATTTGTTTTCGTATCCCTTTGTGCATATGACCGGACATGGCAATGTAGTGTTTAGCCCGGCTGATATTGAAAACTTGAGAAAATATTTATTGGCCGGTGGTTTTTTGCACATCGATGACAATTACGGCATGGACGAATACATTCGGAAAGAGCTGAAAAAATTATTTCCAACACAGAATTTACAAGAAATCCCTGCCTCTCATCCTATTTTTCAGAAGCCATTTCCGTTTCCCGCGGGCATTCCCAAAATTCATGAGCACGACAACAAACGTCCGCAAGCCTTGGGTATATTTATAGATACCAGATTGGTGTTACTCTATACCGTTGAAGTAGATTTGGGAGACGGCTGGGAAGACCAAGATGTGCACCATGATCCTGCCGATGTTCATGCCAAAGCCTTGAAAATGGGTGCCAATATGTTGAATTATATCTTTTCCCATTGAGTGTGAATTTTGAATTGTTGCTCCGTAAAGAGGTTCAGGAATTTATTGCTGCACACTCCGATGCCGACTGCAGCGCCTTGGCTCTTCAAAAAAATCCATTTCCTGAAATTCCTTGGTTGGACATTATTCAGCAAATTCAATCCAAACAAAAATGTGCTGGCAAACTCCCAACCTGGTTTGGCACTTCACCCCTAATTTACCCCGTAAAAGTATCGGTTGAACAAAGTTCGTCTGAGCAAACAGCTGCCTATAAATCGTCCATCATTCAGGGCGAAACCTTGCTCGATATGACTGGCGGTATGGGGGTAGATGACTTTTATTTTGCCCAACGATTTAAGCAGGTAACTCATTGTGAATTAGCTACAGCACTTTCGGCCACCGTGCAACATAATTTTGAGGTATTTAACATCAAAAATGTAGAATTTGTAGTGGGAGATAGTTTGGATTATTTGCAAGAAAGCCCGCAGCAATTTGATTGGATTTACCTTGATCCATCCCGAAGAAATGAAGCCAAAGGCAAGGTGTTTATGCTCGAAGATTGCTTGCCCAATGTACCCGAAAATCTCGATGTATTGTTTGCGCACAGTTCCAATATTCTACTTAAAACGGCCCCAATCTTAGACATCAGTTCGGGGGTAAAATCATTGCAATGTGTCGATGAAATTCATGTTGTAGCCGTAGAAAATGAAGTAAAAGAATTGCTTTGGATTTTACGAAAATCAGCGGCAAATACGCCACGAATTTGCACCCTAAATTTTACTAAAAACGGTACCGAACACCTAGATTTTGATTGGGAAGACAAGGAGAATTGTGTTTTATCACTCCCCCTCACCTATTTGTATGAAGCCAATAGCGCCATCATGAAGTCGGGCAAATTCAGCTCCGTAGCTGCACAATTTGGGGTTTCAAAATTACACGAGCATTCGCATTTATACACACACGATGAACAAGTTGATTTTCCGGGACGAACGTTTAAAATTGAGGCCTGTGTGCCCTATAACAAAATAGAGATGAAAAAATTAGCCTTAAGCAAGGCCAACATCAGTACCCGAAATTTTCCGGATTCGGTAGAAGTAATTCGCAAAAAATGGAAAATTAAAGACGGTGGCGCTACTTATTGCTTTTTTTCAACCGATAGAAACAACCAAAAAATAGTTTTACTTTGCAGCAAATTAAATTAACCTCCATGAAAACCTTCTATAGCCTCCTATTCTTTGCCGTAACTTCTTTTTCCTGGGCCCAAACTCCTTGTGAATTTGTACAAAACATTAGCGATTCGATCGGGACCTATAAAACCACCAAAGAGTACTTGGTTTTTGAACGCAATTTTGCAGGAAATGCCAGTTATTTATTTAATTCAATTGCTATAACTGATGGTGTTCCGACATTGCAAGTGCAATTCATCGAAAAAAGCGCCGATTTTATCAAAGCCAAATGTTTGGACGCCAATTCTAAATTTTTTATCCAGTTGCAAAATGGTAAAATCGTAACCTTGGTTCACACCCAGCAAGAAACTTGCGGTTCCTTAGTGCGCGACGAAAAAGGCATCAACAATCGCATCATGACTGGAACTTTTTTATTTCGCAAAGACGATTACCAAGCACTCAAAGACTCTCCAGTATCGTTTATTTGTATAAAATTTTCTACCGATAATGTGGATTACGTGTACAAAAAAGCACTTAAATCAGAATTGGATGGGCAGTTGTATGAACCCGAAAATTACTTTCTGAATATTTACCCGTGCATTGAAGGGAATTAGTTACACGGCCAAGTAAAATTGGCAACTGGAAATTCTTCGCCACCTTCGATTTTGTAGTGCCACCATTCTGAAGGGAAAATCGTGAAACCACTTTCGGTCATAACTTTTTTAAGATAGGCTCTGTTTTTGAGCACTTCTTTTGGCAATTCCATATAGGAATGACTGGCTTTTTCGCCAAAAAAATCGAAGGGAGTACCAAAATCTAATTCGTTTCCGTTTTTATCTACCAGGGTCAAATCAATTGCTGCTCCTCTGTTGTGTAAAGAACCTTTTGCAGGATCAGCTACATAGGCGGGATCAGATACCAAAGTCCACATTTTTTGTTGTACCGAAAGCGGTCGGTAACAATCAAACAACTTAAATTGATAGCCTTTGGATTTTAATTTTGCTTGTGCGACAAGAAGGGCTTTCATGGTTTTGTACCGCAAATAACATTCCCCGCATTGATACACTTGTTCGCCTAAAAAATTATCGGAAGTAGCATATTTTAAATCAAAAACCAACTCCTTACTGAAGTCACTTACTTTTACAAAAGAAGTGTCATCAAGGCTTGTTTTTACTTCCGATTCTTGGGCTTGCGAAACTGTAATAAACCCGACAACTAATACTAAAACCAATAGGTTTTTCATAATCTAAAATTTGGAATTCCAAATATAGAAATAAAAGCCGGAGTTATTTACAGAGTATCCTATTGACTTTAAAGCCATTACTATAAACCATAAAAAAAACGAAAAAAAAAGCCCGTTTTTGTTGTTAGATTACGAATGAAAAGTTAAGTTTGCAACCGCTAAAATGAATTCGTTCTTTGAGCTTGGAGAGTTGCCTGAGAGGCCGAAAGGACATGTTTGCTAAACATGCGTATGGGAAACTGTACCAAGGGTTCGAATCCCTTACTCTCCGCTTATTATCCCTCGGGGTGTAGCGTAGCCCGGTTATCGCGCCTGCTTTGGGAGCAGGAGGCCGCAGGTTCGAATCCTGCCACCCCGACAACGGACGCATAGCTCAGCTGGATAGAGCACCTGCCTTCTAAGCAGGCGGTCGAAGGTTCGAATCCTTCTGCGTTCACGAATAAACAAAAAAAAGAGTAAAAACGTCCAAGTTCACTTGAGCGTTTTTACTCTTTTTTTGTTTTCAAAGCGTCCCGCCCAAGGATGTTGCGTCAGCAAAATCCTTGGGCGAAAGCTTTGCACAACATCTTTAGATGGTGTGGCATACTTCTTAAATTAAGTTACAATAAACTTAAACACCTTAATGATTTGCACAATGCCTTTAGGCTTTGTGATTACATGTTTACTAAAAATTTTATTTTCAAAAAATCTATTTTATACATGATCTAATCTTGCGCCAGCAAAATCCTTGGGCGAAAGCTTTGCACAACATCTTTAGATGGTGTGGCATACTTCTTACATTAAGTTACAATAAACTTAAACACCTTAATGATTTACACAATGCCTTTAGGCTTTGTGATTACATGTTTACTAAAAATTATATTTTCAAAAAATCTCTTTTATACATGATCTAATCTTGCGCCAGTAAAATCCTTGGGCGAAAGCTTTGCACAACGTCTTTAGATGGTGTAATTATAATTCCTAATGAACTTCTGCTTTAATGAAGGCCATGGATGTTCCGCCAACAAAACTATCTTAAATTAGCTAACTTATACACATTCTGCAAGATAGCTTACTTAACTATTTATTATTAAATGAGTCTGAAAATAGCATTGTTCTTTATTCATTTTTTGAATCGTTAACACTACATTTACGCTCGAATACGTAACCCCATTACCATTCGTTTTTATGTTTAACCAATCTATCTCCAGGTTTGATCTGCACCATGTGGCCGATTTCTTACCTTATCCTTTCATTATTGCCGAAGTCATTAACGGCGTTCATCAAAATACGTTTATCAACGAAAGTTTCAAACAAGACATTGGGTATACCTTGGACGAAATTCCAACCATAGAAGCCTGGTATGCACATGCCTATCCCGATTTAGATTACCGAAATCAAGTGATTAATAATTGGAATGTTGAAGAAGTAATAGCCAAAAATACCGGAAACGTATATGTTCGTAGAAAATCATTAGTTACTTGTAAAAAGGGGACAAAAAAATGGTACGAAATTAAAGCCTCGGTAGTAGATAATTTACACGTGGTGGCCTTTATTGACTTGGATAAAGAAATCAAATTACAAGAAGAGCTCAAAAACATAAACCGCAACAACGACCGTATGCTCTCGGTTTTGGGACATGATTTGCGTGCGCCTATTGCCAATCTTATTGGTATTTGTGATTTGGCCTTAGATCATGAGTTGTTGCAAGAAGAATTTAGTGCCTACATGCAGTTGATCAATCAGCAATCTAATCAGGTTTTAGACATGCTTGAAACCACCTTAAACTGGTCCAGATCAAACTTTGATACCATACAAGTAAATCCCGAAACAATTGTCGCAAAGCCCTGTATTGAAACTACATTGGCTATTTATAAAAATGCTTACACGGCCAAAAATATTGAATTGACTATAGTAGTTGACGACACGACAACAATTTTTGCCGACAAAGAAATTGTTTCAATCTTGTTGCGAAACATAGTGTCCAACGCCATAAAATTTACCCCAACCAACGGACACATAACAATCCAATTTACAGATAATCTGCTGCGAGTTACCGATTCGGGCGTGGGCATGACAACCGAAAAAATTGGTGAAATTACCAGAAATACCTATACCTCTACGCGAGGCACGGCCAACGAAATTGGCATGGGCATGGGCTTGCAATTGGTGCAAAAATTGGCACAAAAAATTGAGGCAAAACTCACTTTTGAAAGTTTACCTTCCCAAGGAACCACGGTGCAGATATTGTTTTAGGCACTGATACAAATTACAAACCATATTGGATTGGTTTTTAGGGAAAAATCATTTGCATCAAATTATTTATAACCCCAAAACAGGGGGTTGCTATGATGGACTGGAAGAAAAACATGTCAATCTTAACCAAGGCGCCGAATCAACCATCAGTTATTTGTTGGCACGGTTGGTGATTGAACAAATAAATCAGTCAACTGCACAACCATCATACAATAATGAATTTGCGGCTTTTACCGATTGAAATGCAAGCATGTTAGCAAGAAAAATTCTTCAAGCCTCAATTAGATGAAACATGCTAGTAGCTTTACAAAAAAAACAGCCTCTGTAGTTGAGGCTGTTTTTGATTTACTTAATTCCGTAGAACTTTTTGGCATTGGCCACCAAAATATCAAACTCTTCTAAGTTGGATGTATCCGGTGTAGCGCCCTCGATAAAGGTTCCGCCAATTACGCCCATGTCGTTTGGTGCTGAACCCGGTAATTGTTTTGGAAAAATATAAAAGGAACGTTTTACCTCTTGACCAACGGTGGTTTTGGCTTTATCAAAATACACCAAAATCATGTGCTGTAGGTTTTCAGGTGTTTGGTCTTTTAGCATAATTAGATGACCTTGTACCGGAACCATTTCGGCATCATTATTTAGTTTTCCGGCACCTAAACCAGAACAATTGAAAACCAATTCTGATGAAACTTCAGCCAAATTTTCAATTTTCTTGGTTACAAATTTCACTTTTGAACCCAAATAATTGTGTAAGGCTACCATCATCTTGGCGGTATCAATAAAAATTCCGTCGTCGTAACTCACCATTTTGCGCTGGGTGCCATTTCCAAAATCGAGCATCACATCTTTGGCCGGTTGCATCACTTTTCCAACATATGGTTCTAAACCCGACGATTCGCGGTCTTCAAAATAAGCCGGAACGATCTTTGCGCCACCTTTAAAATCAGCTTGTTTATTTTGGGCTACTTGGGCGTAAAAACGATAGGCATCAAAACCTACTTGATCAATCAAGGGTTGAATTTCTGGATTATTGCTCATAGAAACTGGAGCCAACAAACCGCCTGCATTGTGCGACGTAAGTTTTTCAAAAGATTGCGCCACAACCGTGACATTAGTAAAGCCGCGTTGTACCAGTTCATACGCTGTAAATAAACCCAAAACGCCTCCGCCAATCACGGTAATATCGGCATTTTTGGCAATCGACTTTCCTTTTGGTGAAGCAGCAACCAAATCTAATACATATTTAGAACAGCCCGGTGCTAGAGTCCAACCACTTCCACCATGGCCGTAGTTGTGTGCTACAAGTTTGTTGCCTATTGTTTCAATGGTCATGTTTGGAACCCCTTTGCGTAAAGGTCGATAACATAATATTTTTTCGCCCAAATAGGCCGTATCCAAGCGTGGTGGAGTAATTTTTCGCACTTCGGTTGTTGAGGCAAAAGCCGAAATACTGGTGGGCAAATAACAGGCTAAGGTAGTTGCGCCTAGGGTGAATACAAATTTACGTCGATTGAATGAGGAGGATTCAACGGCTTTTTTTAGTTCGTTTTTGGGCTGTTTTTTGTTTTGCATAAATAAACTGCTTTGGTTGGTTATTAAGGTTCAAGATTATTTTCGGTTACGAATTGTAAAACGAGTTGTTTTGGTTTGGGTTTGTTTGGTAGAATAGACGGCATCATCTAGTACAAATCCGCTTTCCAATTTCCCTAAGTCGTTAGTTGGATTCAGCCAACTGTTTTTGGTTACAGGAACAATATCTTCTTCAGGAGTTACCTCTTCATTTATAATTGGATCGGTTTCGTTTTGGCTATGTATCATAAATTACTTGTGTGTTATATCCATCAGCATGGTGTAAATCCTAAAAACAGGCTAAAACTATTCTATTTTTTTAAACCGAAAAAGGCAAACACAACATATTTTTCCAGTTTTTTTTTCACATATGTTGAACAACATTCGTTTTTTGTATCCCAAGTTGCAGTCGCTGTTTTTCAATCAAAACCATTTGCGTGTAATTTAATTTGGTTAAATTCGCGACCGAAGTGAGAACCTAATACAAAACCAACAAACATGAACAAAAAAGTAGTTATCGTAGCTGCTGCCCGTACCCCAATTGGAAGCTTTATGGGCGCTTTATCAACTGTGTCTGCACCACTATTGGGTGCTACCGCCATTAAAGGTGCCTTGGCACAAATCAATTTGGATCCTTCCCTAGTAGATGAGGTTATTATGGGAAATGTGGTTCAAGCAGGAGTAGGCCAAGCGCCTGCTCGTCAAGCTGCGCTGCACGCCGGTTTACCTAATTCTGTAATTGCAACCACTGTAAATAAAGTATGTGCCTCAGGTATGAAAGCAGTAATGCAAGGAGCGCAAGCCATTATGGCTGGTGATGCCGAGATTGTGGTAGCTGGAGGAATGGAAAACATGAGTATGATTCCGCATTATACCCACCTGCGCAACGGTTACAAATTTGGCCCTGCCACTTTGGTGGATGGCATGCAACGCGATGGATTATCAGACGCCTACGACAACCAAGCCATGGGCGTTTCTGCCGATTTATGTGCTACAGAATACAATATAAGCCGCGAAGCACAAGATGCTTTTGCTGTGCAATCCTACGAACGTTCGGCCAAAGCCTGGAGTGAAGGAAAATTTGACAATGAAGTAGTTCCGGTTGCTGTTCCACAACGTCGTGGAGAACCAGTAATTGTGAGCAAAGACGAAGAATATACCAATGTAAAATTGGACAAAATACCCAGTTTAAATCCGGCCTTTACCAAAGAGGGAACGGTTACTGCTGCCAATGCATCAACAATTAACGACGGAGCCGGTGCCGTAATTTTAATGAGCGAAGAAAAAGCGCTCGAATTGAAACTAACTCCCCTTGCCTACATTAAGAGTTATGCCGATGCCGCGCAAGAACCCAAATGGTTTACTACAGCTCCAGCCAAAGCACTGCCAAAAGCTTTAGCCAAAGTTGGGCTGACTGTTTCAGATGTTGACTTTTTTGAATTCAACGAGGCTTTCTCGGTAGTTGGATTGGCCAACGCCCAAATATTAGGATTGGATAACAACAAAGTAAATGTAAATGGAGGAGCCGTTTCCTTAGGACATCCATTGGGCTGTTCGGGTGTACGCATCATCATTACCTTGATCAATGTATTAAAACAAAACAACGCCAAGTTGGGTGCCGCAGCCATTTGTAATGGTGGTGGTGGAGCCTCAGCTATTGTATTGGAACGCGCCTAATCAGACAAAAAAAAATGTTTGGAATTTGCAATTTAGCGGTCATTCCTCTTCGGTTAGAACCATCTGATCGAAGTGAAATTGTGTCTCAAATACTCTTTGGAGAGCATTTTGAAATTCTTGAAACACAAAAACAATGGCGCAAAATTAAATTGCATTTTGATCAGTATGAAGGTTGGATTGATGAAAAGCAATTGCAACTACTTACTACTGATGAGTACCAGGCGCTGTCTGAATTGCCAATAGCCTTGAATGGCGATTTGGTGGAGTACATCACCTATCCTTCCAATCAATTGTTGCCTATAACCTTAGGTGCGTCTTTATCATTTTTGAAACTTGAATCAATTAACCGACAAGGCTTTAGTTTTGATGGTCAAATTTGCACAGGAGTTCAATCAAAATCTAATTTGCTAGAAACAGCTTTTCATTATTTAAACGCGCCTTATTTGTGGGGTGGAAAAACACCCTTTGGAATAGATTGTTCGGGTTTTACGCAAATGGTCTACAAATTAAACGGTTATGCCTTACTTCGAGATGCCTCACAACAAGCTACACAAGGTGTGCCGTTGAGTTTTATAGAAGAAAGTGAGGCTGGAGATTTGGCTTTTTTTGACAATGAGGAAGGTAAAATTATTCATGTAGGCATCATTATGGATGACAATTATATTATTCATGCCAGCGGTAAAGTGCGTATTGACCGCTTGGATCACCTGGGGATTTACAACGCCGAACTCAATAAACACACCCATAAATTACGGGTAATTAAAAAAATTATTTAACTTTTGTTTACCTAAATAGCTAAAAATCATAGCAATTATAATATTATTTTAGCCATAATTTTCAACTCATTTTATGAAATCAACCAAAATACTTTTATTCAGCTTGTTTACCTTTTCGTTTTCGTTTGCACAAACCGAAGCCGATAAAGTAAAAATTATAGCTGAAACCAATATTGCAGAACTGAATCGCATCGCTCCAATCTATGATTCGATCTACAAAGCTGACAAACGCCGGGCGATGGAATTGGCTGCTGTAAAAGGGTGGCAAGAATTTATAGCCAAACCCAATGGAGGAATCGCCGAATTGGTTCGCGTAGACGAATTCGAAAACCCTGTATACAATACCACAGACAATGCCGGAGCTGCAATAACAACCCGGGCCAATCGCTTAAATTCAGGCGGTAGTTTGGGCCTTCAATTGGACGGACAAAACATGACCATTGGCGTTTGGGATGGTGGAAAAGTACGCAGCACCCACCAATTGCTCACCGGTCGCGTAACCCAAGTTGACAATCCTACTTCAGTTTCAGATCATGCTACCCACGTTTCGGGCACCATGATGGGCAATGCAACGGCTAGTCCGGCCTCAAAAGGTATGGCATCACAAGCCAATTTACGCGCCTACGATTGGACTACCGATACATACGAAGTTACCCAAGCTGCAGCCAATGCATTATTGGTTTCAAATCACTCTTACGGCAGTGACCCTGTGACTGTTCCTGTATACAAATGGGGTAAATATGATGCCGATGCTAAGGCATTTGACAACATCATGTACAATGCACCTTACTATTTGTTTGTGAATTCGGCTGGGAATTCTAGAAATTCGGGCTATAATTCTGCAAAAAACGGTTATGATTTATTATCCGGGAAAAGCACCTCCAAAAATGGTATCATTGTGGCGGCGGTAAATCAAGTTAGCAATTATACTTCTGCGTCTAGTGTTACCATGTCTAGCTTTAGCAGCTGGGGACCTACCGATGATGGTCGTGTAAAACCAGACATCTGCGGAAAAGGAGTAAATGTACGTTCATGTACCTCAACCTCAGATTCTTCCTATTCATCCTACAGCGGTACATCTATGTCTTCGCCCAATGTAGCCGGAACTTTATTGTTGTTGCAACAGCACTTCAAAAATGTAAAAGGCGGTTTTATGCGTTCGGCCACTTTGCGAGGTTTGGCCATACATACAGCTGACGAAGCTGGATCGGCAACGGGTCCTGATTATAAATTTGGCTGGGGATTGCTCAATGCAGAGCGTGCAGCGGTACTGATTAGCAATGACAATGTAGATTCCATGATCAAAGAAAACACCTTAAATCAAGGCAGTTCGTATACCTTCAATTTTGAGCCCAATGATGCCACCAAAGCGATTTCGGGAACTGTGTGTTGGACAGATCCAACCGGAACGATTATTAATAATTCAATTGAAGATTTTTTTGCTCCAGCCTTGGTAAATGATCTAGATTTTAGAATTGCCAAAGCAGGTACTACTAACTTTCCCTGGAAATTAAATCCTGCCCAAGTAACCGCTGCTGCAACCAAAGGCGATAATACGGTAGATAACGTAGAAAAAATTGAAGTGGCAGCCGGATCAGGAACCTATACCGTTACCATTAGCCACAAAGGTAACTTAATGAATGCCTTACAAAAATATTCATTGTTGCTCAGCAACATTAAGGGAAAATCGATATTGCTGTCATCAAACGAAAACATGACGAACCGCGTTTGTTTAGGAACTGCCTCTAGCACATTTAATTTTCAATTAGAAGCCAATCCTACCTTTAGTGGTGTGGCGCAATTTAGTTACAGCGGATTGCCTGCCGGAGCTAATGCCAATTTCAGCTCAGACGCCTTGACTGCTTCAGGAAGCAATAACATCGTGTTGACAAACTTAGAAACAGTGCCTGCTGGTACATATAACATCACGGTTACAGCAACTGCGGGAGCTGTCAATACCAACTTGTTTTATACGTTGATTATTCAGAGTCCTCAGGTTGTGGGTCCTGCACTTACTACTCCTGTTAATGCTGCGGCTATTGCCACTAATTCAACTACTTTGGTTTGGGAAAATATCGGAAACAATGTAGCCAGTTATACCATCGAAGTTTCAGTTGATGCAACATTTAGCTCGGGGGTACAATCCTACACCACTACTACAAACCAATTGAATCTCACCAATTTATTTTACGGAACAACCTATTATTGGAGAGTAAAAGCAGCAAACGAGTGTGGTTTTTCTGAGTATTCAACCCCAAATTCATTCACCACAAACTGCAGTTCCAATCTAGTGGTTAGTGTGTCTAATGTGAGCATCAGCGGAGCTACTTTCACTTGGACCAATCCTAATGGTGCATCTTCATTTGAAGTATTGGTGGTGCCTGCGGGAAGCGGATCTACCGGTACCTATACTACGGTAACTTCTAATTCGTATACCGTTGAAGGATTGAATTCGTATTCATCCTACGATTTTTATGTACGATCCAGTTGTGCTGCAGGTACTTTTTCAAATGTAGTTAACAAACCTTTTAATACCTTAATTAATCACTGTGTTGATGGCGTATTTTTTGATACCGGAGGTCCAACAGGTAATTACAGCAACAGCGAATATTACACCACAACCATGAACCCTATCAATGCCGGTGATCAAGTTTCGGTTACCTTTACGTCGTTCAATTTAGAAAATGGCATCGATCGTTTGACCATATACAACGGACCAAGTATCACTTCACCATTTATCGTGGAGCAATATGGTTTTACCGGAACCAATTCACCGGGTACTGTTACCTCTACGGATGCTTCTGGAAAACTAACCTTTGTATTTTACTCTGACGGAGCCAATACTGCTCCTGGGTTTAACGCAACTGTAACGTGTGCCAATTTGGCTACCACACAAGTAACCAAAAGCAAGTTTATCTACTACCCCAACCCTGCTCAAGCTGAATTGTATTTTGATGCCGTAGAACCGATTCAAACTATTAGTGCCTATAACCTGTTAGGACAATTGGTTTTGCATCAAAACGTAAACGATCGCAAGGCTACTATCAATACCGAAACTTTAGCACCTGGAAACTATCTGTTTAAAGTGCAAACTACATCGGCCACCGAAACAGTGAAGATCAATAAGCAATAAGTTTACCTTACTCCATAAAAAAAGCCATCTTCTCAGATGGCTTTTTTGTTTTAAATGGCAATCATTATTATAATCCACTTTGCGCTTTAGACATTACTTTACCATTCGATATTGTAACTGAAATAACTTTCGTTGAATTTTGCCAATTATATATTTGAGATTCTGAAGATTCTACTTTAGATGAAGCTTGTAATTCACCTTTACCCAAAAATGATTCTACTTGTGAAATAGTCATACCATTAGATATTTTATTAAAATTATCCATTGTAAGTCTATTCATTTTTGCTTTCAAGGCTTTTTTCTTGTCCATCATTTCAAGAGCGCTATATACATTGAGTAAAGTAGTCCCAACATCATCATTCATTTGGTTTAATTCAAAAGCTTTCTCTAAATACGGAATCGAAGACAGGAATAAACCATCACGTTGTTTTTTCAACACGTCGTATTTTTTCATGTCTTTTTCTGAAGTTCCCAATTTGTTCATGTCATCCACCAATTTTTTCTCACCGTCCAAAATCAAGATGGCCAAGTTCAAATAAGCATTGATATAATCAGGTTTAATTTCGATGGCGCGTTTGTAGTATTGCTCAGCCGCTGCTGCATCCGTTTTAGAAGAGATTACACCCAAATTGTAAACCAAATCGGCATCGTTTGGATTTTTGGCCAATACTTCTGAAATCAATTTTTTGTAGGTTACAAAATCTTGTAATTTCAAATAAATATCAGCTTCGGCCAAGGTTAATGAGGTATCATCTGGATTGGCTACGCGTGCTTCAGACAAGGCTGTTTTGGCTTCTTCAGTTTGGTTTTTTTGCAAAAAGATCAAGGCAATGTTTTTGTAGATTTCGCCGCGTTTTGATGGAATTGCTTCGTCACGCGGATCAGTATACAATTTCAATTTCACTTTGCTGTCGCGATCTTCTTTTGAGCCAAAAAACTCTTCTTGTTCATTCAACACATTCTTAGCATAATAGGCTGTGCCTTCGCCAGAATAATTTAATCGTTTCAGCTCATTGTAGTAAGCCAAAGCCGTGTCGTAATCTTGAGCATTTACTGCATAACTGGCCGCGTAGTATAATTTTTCTACATCGGTTTTGTCAACTTCATAGGCGGCAAATAAAAATTGTGCGCCTTCTTTGTAATTCTTTTGGTTACCCGCCTCAACTGCTTTGTTGATCATATTTGCTTTTACAGTAGCTAAAGCCGCAGTAGCTTGATCCGAAAATTTTGATTTTCCGGCAGCTTTTTCAATCTCTACTACTTGTTTGTAGGAATTGGCCGCTAACATTAAATTGGCTGAAGCATCGATATTTTTATTGGCTAAATCGAGTGCCGCGTTCCCTTTCACAAAATGATATTGTGCTTTTTCAGCCGGTGTAGCTGCTGCTAATAAGGGTTCAGCTTGTGATAAGCTGGTCATTGCTTCTGCCGCATTGCCATTTTTTAAGGCTTTTTCGGCGGCTTTAATTTGATCCTTTTGGGCATACGTACTCATAGATAATACGAAAGCCGATGTAAGGATTACATACTTACTTTTCATGTTTATGGAGTTTAATTAATCTTCTGTTGTTTCTTCTGTTTCTGAAGCTTCAGCTTCTTCAGTTGATTCAGCATCCACAGTAGCGTCATCTTCGCTGCCTTCTGGCGCTTCTTCTTCTTTCATTACTTTGGTTACCGCCGCAATCGAGTCGTTTCCTTTGATATTAATCAAACGAACACCTTGTGTAGCACGTCCCATTACACGTAAATCAGACACATCCATACGAATGGTCAAGCCCGATTTGTTGATGATCATCAAATCATCGGCATCGGTCACGTTATTGATCGAAACCAATTTTCCGGTTTTCTCGGTAATGTTCAAGGTTTTTACTCCTTTTCCTCCGCGATTGGTAATGCGGTATTCGTCCAAGCTAGAACGTTTTCCGTAACCGTTTTCAGCGACTACCAAAATTTCACTGCTCATGTCATTTACCGACACCATTCCAATTACTTCATCCTGTTCGTCGGCCAAGGTAATTCCGCGAACACCTGATGCCGTTCTTCCCATTGGTCGGGTTTTGCCCTCTTCGAATCGCACCAATTTACCTGATTTTACTGCGATCAATATTTGGCTTTCGCCGTTGGTCAATTTGGCTTCTAATAATTCGTCGTCTTCACGAATGGTAATTGCAGCAACCCCATTAACACGTGGTCTAGAATATTGCTCCAAGGATGTTTTTTTCACGATACCTTGTTTGGTGACCATGATTACATAATGGTTGTTGATGTATTCGGTGTCTTTTAAATCTTTGGTGCAAATGAAGGCTTTTACCTTATCGTCACTTTCGATGTTGATCAAGTTTTGAATCGCACGTCCTTTGCTGGTTTTACTTCCCTCTGGGATTTCGTACACACGCATCCAGAAACATTTTCCTTTTTGCGTAAAGAACATCATGTACTGGTGATTTGTGGCCACATACATGTGTTCTAAGAAATCTTGGTCACGGGTACCGGCACTTTTTTGTCCTACTCCCCCTCTATTTTGGGTTTTGTATTCGGATAAATTGGTACGTTTAATATAACCAGCATGCGAAATGGTGATTACCACATTTTCATCGGCAATTAAATCTTCTATGCTCACGTCACCGCCTGCATATTCAATGGTTGAACGACGATCATCGCCATATTTATCACGAATTTCAACCAATTCGGTTTTGATGAGCTCCATACGCAATTCTTTGCTTTCCAACAGGGCTTTCAATTCTTGAATTAATTTCATGATGTCTTCGTACTCGGCGCGTAATTTGTCTTGCTCCAGTCCAGTCAATTGACGCAAACGCATTTCTACAATGGCACGCGATTGAATGTCGGACAAACTGAAACGAGCCATCAATTTTTCACGGGCTTCGTCGGTGTTTTTGGACGCACGAATAATGGCAATTACTTCATCGATATTATCGGAAGCTATGATCAATCCTTCTAAGATGTGTGCACGTTCTTCGGCTTTGCGCAAATCGTATTTGGTTCTACGTACCACTACATCGTGACGGTGTTCTACAAAATAGTGAATCAAATCTTTCAGATTCAACATTTGCGGACGACCGGCCACCAAGGCAATATTATTTACACTAAACGAAGATTGTAATTGGGTGTATTTAAATAAGGTATTCAACACCACATTAGGAACGGCGTCGCGTTTCAAGATGTACACGATACGCATTCCGTTACGATCTGATTCGTCTCGAATGTTGGCGATGCCCTCTATTTTCTTTTCATTCACCAAATCGGCAGTTTTCTTGATCATCTCTGCCTTGTTCACTTGGTATGGAATTTCGGTCACAATAATCGACTCACGGCCATCTACTTCTTCAAAACCTACTTTGGCACGCATTACAATTCGGCCTCTTCCGGTTTTGAAGGCTTCGCGAACTCCATCGTAACCATAAATCACTCCTCCTGTAGGGAAATCAGGAGCTTTCACGTAATTGATCAATTCGTCAATTTCGATGTCATTGTTGTCGATGTAGGCTAAAGTTCCGTCAATCACCTCACGCAAGTTGTGTGGCGCCATGTTGGTGGCCATACCTACTGCAATTCCCGAGGCTCCGTTGATCAACAAATTCGGAACACGCGTAGGCATTACTTTGGGCTCGTATAAGGTATCGTCAAAGTTTAATTGAAAATCGACCGTCTCTTTGTCAATGTCTGCCATAATGTCTTCTGACATCTTTTTCATACGGGCTTCCGTATAACGCATGGCAGCTGGACTATCGCCATCTACCGAACCAAAGTTACCTTGGCCGTCAATTAACAAATAACGCAAGCTCCATTCTTGGGCCATACGCACCATGGCGTCATATACCGAAGTATCGCCGTGAGGGTGGTACTTACCCAACACCTCACCCACAATTCTCGCGGATTTTTTGTGCGCTTTATTTGAAAAAACGCCTAAATCATACATTCCATAAAGTACTCTACGATGTACTGGTTTCAAGCCATCTCTAACATCGGGAAGCGCTCTTGATACAATAACCGACATCGAATAATCGATGTAGGCTGATTTCATTTCATCCTCGATATTGATAGGAATTAACTTTTCTCCGTCAGACATATTCTAGTTAGTTTAAAAATTATTTTGTGTAAAAAAATCTCGCTAATATACCTTTTATTGCTGATTTTTTGGAGGTAAAGCAGGCCAAATTTCGGCTATTTATTAACAAATTTAGACCCGAATTCAGTTGATAAGTTAGCGCTTTGAGTTCTTTTATAATTGAATATTTTTTTGTCTATTAGCTGACAGTACCCAAAGAAAGGAATGGTTTTTGAAATAGTACCATTTAGCACTCAAATCTCACTAGCAATTATACGCACATGGATGATAATTTTTCCCCCCGAGTTAAAGACGTAATCACTTACAGCAAAGAAGAAGCGCTGCGTTTAGGTCACGATTTCATTGGCACCGAACACCTCATGTTGGGCATTTTGCGCGACGGAAACGGCAAAGCTATCAATATTCTAAACAACCTTTCCATTGATTTGGATCATTTGCGCAAGAAGGTAGAAATATTAAGTCCGCCCAATCCCAATTTGGTTGGCAGTAACGAAAAGAAAAACTTGCACCTTACCCGTCAAGCCGAACGCGCCTTGAAAACTACTTTTTTGGAAGCCAAAGTTTTTCAAAGCACCTCCATTAGTACCGCCCATTTATTGTTGTGCATTTTGCGCAACGAAAATGATCCGACCACAAAATTATTAAACAAGCTAAAAATCGATTACGATACGGCCAAAGAGCAATACTTGAGCTTGGAACCACACGACGACAATTACCTCGAAAATTTACCCAAAAACGAATCCTACAATGAGGATAATTCGGGCGAAGAATCGTTTAAAGAAAGTAACTTCAATAATCCCACGAACAAAACCAATAAAAAATCAAAAACGCCTGTTTTAGATAACTTTGGTCGCGACCTAACCGAAATGGCCGAAGAAGGAAAATTAGATCCAGTAGTTGGGCGTGAAAAAGAAATTGAACGGGTGTCTCAGATTTTAAGCAGACGCAAGAAAAACAATCCGTTATTAATAGGTGAACCTGGTGTAGGAAAATCAGCCATTGCTGAAGGCTTGGCACTAAGAATCATCCAGAAAAAAGTGTCCCGTATTTTATTCAACAAACGAGTAGTTACGCTTGACCTTGCCAGCTTAGTTGCCGGAACCAAATACCGCGGGCAGTTTGAAGAGCGCATGAAAGCGGTAATGAACGAGCTCGAAAAAAACGACGACATCATTTTATTTATAGACGAAATTCACACCATTGTGGGCGCCGGTGGAGCCACAGGTTCTTTGGATGCGTCGAATATGTTTAAACCTGCCTTGGCGCGTGGCGAGATCCAATGCATTGGCGCCACTACCCTAGACGAATACCGCCAATACATTGAGAAAGATGGCGCCTTGGAACGCCGTTTCCAAAAAATCATCGTGGAACCTACCTCGGTAGAAGAAACGATTACCATCTTGAACAACGTCAAAAACAAATACGAAGACCACCACAATGTAACCTACACGCAAGAGGCGGTAGAAGCCTGCGTGAAACTAACCAACCGCTATATGTCAGAGCGATTCTTGCCCGATAAAGCAATTGACGCCATGGATGAGGCGGGTTCCCGTGTACACATTACCAACATTGATGTGCCCAAACAAATTTTAGATTTGGAACGTCAATTGGAAGAAGTGCGCGAACAAAAATCGGCTGTGGTGAAACGTCAGAAATACGAAGAAGCGGCCAAGTTGCGTGACGATGAAAAACGCATCGAAAAAGAGTTGGCAGTAGCCCAAGAACAATGGGAAGAAGATGCCAAATCCAATCGCATCCTAGTTACAGAAGACAATGTGGCCGATGTGGTTTCAATGATGACTGGGATTCCTGTAAATCGCATTGCACAAACCGAAAGTAATAAATTAGCCAATTTACCCGAACTCATTGAAGGAAAAGTAATTGGTCAAAAAGATGCGGTAATGAAAATTGCCCGATCTATCCAACGTAACCGCGCTGGATTGAAAGACCCTAACAAACCGATTGGCTCCTTTATTTTCTTGGGACAAACTGGTGTGGGTAAAACACAATTGGCCAAAGTGCTCGCCAAAGAATTGTTTGATTCTGAGGATGCCTTAGTGCGTATTGACATGAGCGAATACATGGAGAAATTTGCCATCTCGCGTTTGGTGGGAGCGCCTCCAGGTTATGTAGGCTACGAAGAAGGTGGCCAACTCACCGAAAAAGTGCGCAGAAAACCCTATTGTGTAGTCTTGTTAGACGAAATCGAAAAAGCGCATCCAGATGTGTTTAATATGTTGTTGCAAGTGTTGGATGATGGGTATTTAACAGACAGTTTAGGAAGAAAAATAGACTTCAAAAACACGATTATCATTATGACCTCAAATGTAGGGGCACGTCAATTGAAAGATTTTGGACAAGGAGTAGGATTTGGCACTGCAGCCAAAGTGGCGCAAACTGACGAAAATTCCAAAAGCATTATTGAAAATGCCTTGAAGAAAACCTTTGCACCTGAATTTTTGAATCGTATTGACGATGTGATTGTATTCAATGCCTTAGAAAAACACGACATCGATTTGATCATCGAAATTGAGTTAAAAAAACTCATTGCCCGGGTGGCCGAGTTGGGTTATCAATTGGCCTTATCAGCCGAAGCCAAATCGTTTATTGCCGAGAAAGGATTTGATAAACAATTTGGTGCAAGACCATTAAAACGAGCGATTCAAAAATATGTTGAAGATGCCTTGGCCGAAGAAATTATCACTTCGAAAATAGGAATGGGCGATGAAATTTTTATGGAATTAGATGCCGAAAAACAAGAACTGTTTATCACAGTAAAAAAAGTTGAAAATCCAATCGAATAATAGTTTCTCAAAATAAGTGCAAATGCCTGCCAATAAAATAATATTAGGAAGTGAAGAATGGTGCTCCTTCCCCAACCTTGGAATCCCGTTGATTAAAGCCCGTGTTGATTCGGGGGCCAAAACTTCGGCTTTACACGCCATTAACATTTCTCCTATCACAAAAGACGGAGAGGCATGGGTAAAGTTTGACATCAACCCTATTCAGAATAATTTAAAAACCATTTTGCATTGCGAAGCCAAACTTATTGGCAATCGATTAGTAAAAAGTTCTTCTGGTTATAGTGAAAAACGTTTTGTCGTACTTTCTGAAATCACCCTTGGCAACCAAAGTTGGGAAATAGAACTTACCTTGACTAACCGAGATTCTATGGGATTTCGCATGTTATTGGGACGAGAAGCCATGAGCGGTAGAATTTTGGTAGATCCCGAACAAAAATATTTGTTGGGCGACAATACCGAGGATACCATTCGCGAATTATATACTTCATCCACTATTCAAAAAAAGGGTTTACGCATAGGTTTATTGGCCAGTAATCCCGAATTATTCAGCAACAAACGCATCATGGAAGCGGGTTCCTTTCGCGGACACGAAATGCATTTTTTGAACATCAAAGAATGCTATATGAAACTCGATGCCACCAAACCCGAAATTCATTACCGCGGTGGTCGTGTACTGGACAATTTTGATGCGGTGATTCCTAGAATCCGCCCCAGTATTACTTTTTATGGGTGTGCGTTGACCCGTCAATTTGAATCGTTGAAAGTGTTTTGTTTGAACTCGGCAGCAGCGATTACTCAGTCACGCGATAAATTATTTTCCTTGCAGTTGCTCTTGAATCATGGTGTGGATATTCCCACCACTGGTTTTGCCAACTCACCATTGGATACCGACGATTTGATTAAAATGGTTGGTGGACCACCGCTGATTGTAAAACTATTAGAAGGCACGCAAGGTAAAGGTGTCGTTTTGGCCGAAACCAAAAAAGCAGCCGAATCGGTAATTAATGCCTTTAAAAGTTTGAATGCCAATATCTTGGTGCAAGAATTCATCAAAGAAGCCAACGGAAAAGACTTGCGCTTGTTTGTGGTTGACAATAAAGTTGTGGCAGCCATACAACGGGAAGCCTTACCGGGCGAGTTTCGTGCCAACATTCACTTGGGTGGAACGGCCTCTGTAATCAAACCCACCGCCGAAGAAAAACGAATCGCCATCAAAGCAGCCAAAGCCATGGATTTACGGGTAGCCGGTGTAGATATTATTCGCTCATCCAAAGGCCCTTTATTATTGGAAGTTAATTCATCTCCAGGCTTGGAAGGCATCGAAAACGCGACCAACAAAGATATTGCCGGAGAAATGATCAAAGCGATTGAACGTTATTGCAAATGGCTGTAATCATGAACGAATACCTCGATGTAATTGTTCGCAGTTTAGCGGTCTATTTTTTTATGGTATTGGCCATACGATTGTTTGGGAAAAAAGAATTGTCCCAATTAAATACCGCCGACATCATACTCATTTTACTCATCAGTAATGCGGTGCAAAATGCCATGGTAGGAAGCAACACCTCTTTATCGGGAGGTATTACGGCTGCCTTGGTGTTATTTGTAGTGAATTTTGGATTAAAGAAACTCTTGTTCAAATTCCCCAAACTGAATGAAATAATTCAGGAAAAACCAGTGGTGTTGATTCATGATGGCAAAGCCGATTACAAAGCCTTGGCAAAATTGAGTATTTCGAGTGACGAATTGCACGAAGCTATTCGCGAACACGGCTTGGAACATTATACTGAAGTGAAGCTCGCGTTATTAGAAATGGATGGCAACATCAGCATCATTAGTGGTCAAAATCAATTGAAACAAACCCACTACAAACGTCGACACAACCGTAAAAATCTGTCCTCCAAAAACTAAGTTAGTTCTCCAATAAGTCAAAATCTATCTGGAAACTGGCCAAAAATTCTACTGAATTTACGATGTCGGTGTGTAAAATGCGATCCTCCGTTACCAATGGACAAACCGCTCGATACGACTGCAAAAATTGCTCTATCAATGGGCTTGATTTGAGCGGGGCACGGTAGGAAATAGCCTGAGAGGCATTCATCAATTCAATGGCCAAAATGCGCTCTAAATTGTCTACGATGCGCAAACATTTGGTCGCTGCATTGGCACCCATACTCACATGATCTTCTTGTCCGTTTGAAGAAACAATGCTGTCAATACTGGCCGGAGTGGCCAATTGTTTATTTTGACTGGCAATGCTCGCGGCGGTATATTGTGGAATCATAAACCCAGAATTCAAGCCGGGATTGTTTACTAAAAAAGCGGGTAAATTACGGGCACCCGATATGAGTTGATAGGTTCTACGTTCAGAAATACTTCCCAATTCAGCCAAGGCGATTCCCATAAAATCGAGGGCCAAAGCCAAGGGTTGCCCATGAAAATTTCCACCCGAAATTATTTGATCGCTTTCAATAAACACATTGGGATTATCGGTTACCGAATTGATTTCGGTTTTCATTACTTTTTTCACGTAATCAATGGCGTCTTTTGATGCGCCGTGTACCTGCGGAATGCAACGAAACGAATACGGGTCTTGCACCTGCGTTTTATGTTGAGCAATGATTTCACTACCATCTAAAAAATCGCTGATGCGTGTGGCGGTATTGATTTGCCCTTTGTGCGGACGAATAAAATGGATTAATTCTGAAAACGGTTCTTTGCGACCGTCAAAACCTTCTAAGGAAATGGTGGCAATCAAATCAGCCAACCACGACAATTTCATGGCTTTGAGCGTAACATAGGTTCCGTAAGCACTCATGAATTGGGTTCCGTTTAACAAAGCCAATCCTTCTTTTGATTGCAAAGCAATAGGCACCCAATTGAATTTGGCTAAGACATGCGCACTAGGGATTTTGTTGCCTTCAAAATAGACTTCGCCTTCGCCCAAAAGTGGCAGAGACAAATGCGCTAAAGGAGCCAAATCACCACTAGCGCCTAGCGAACCTTGCGTATAGATAACCGGTAAAATATCGTGGTTGTAAAAATCAACTAAACGTTGTACGGTTTGCAATTGCACTCCCGAATAGCCGTAACTCAAGGATTGGATTTTGAGCAAGAGCATGAGTTTCACCAATTCTTGTGGCACCTCTTCCCCTATTCCACAGGCATGCGATTTGACTAAATTTTCTTGGAGTTGGGTTAAATTTTCGGATGAAATTTTCACATTACACAACGATCCAAAGCCTGTATTGATGCCATAAATGGGCTCGTCGTGCGCCTTCATTTTTTCGTCCAAATAGCTGCGACACTTTTGGATGTTGTTTTGTGCTTCGTCTGAGAGCGCGAGGGTTTTGTGTTGACTTAGAATTTCGTGAAGCAACTCCAAACTCAAGGTCTCGCTGCTGATGTAATGTGTATTGTCCATGGTTTTGTATAAGTGGTTCAAAAATCTACAAACAAAGAGTAATACGCAAGCAAATGAGGAATAAATTAATAATGAAAAATGTAAAATTACTTATTAACGGAAAACCAAAAACAGACAACTGTGAACTGTCAACAGAAAACAGCCAACCGACAACATTTTTAAGTATTTTTGCGGCACTAAATTAAACCCAACATACTCATGAAAAATACTGCATTGCATCATATACACGAAAGTTTAGGCGCCAAAATGTTGCCTTTTGCGGGCTACAACATGCCCATTACCTATGAAGGCGTCAATGCCGAACACGAAACTGTACGAACTTCTGTGGGCGTTTTTGATGTATCGCACATGGGTGAATTTTTATTAACAGGGGAAAATGCCTTGGCTTTGATTCAAGAAGTTACCTCAAACGATGCCTCGACACTCACCATTGGTCGTGCACAATATTCGTGTTTACCCAATAATGATGGGGGTATTGTAGACGATTTGATTGTATATAGAATGAAAGAAGACCAATATTTATTGGTGGTCAATGCTTCTAATATTGAAAAAGATTGGAACTGGATTAGCAGTCACAATGATCTGGGCGTAGATATGCGCAATTTATCAGATGACTATTCGTTGTTGGCCATTCAAGGACCCAAAGCGGTTGAAGCCATGCAAGCTTTGACTTCCGTAGATTTGAGCAGTATTGCCTATTACCATTTTGTGGTGGGCGATTTTGCTGGTTTTGAGCACGTAATCATTTCAGCCACTGGCTATACCGGTTCGGGAGGTTTTGAAATTTATTGCAAAAACAGCGAAGTAGAAACCATTTGGAATAAAGCCTTTGAGGCAGGAGCAGCCTATGGCATTAAACCCATTGGTTTGGCCGCGCGCGACACTTTGCGATTGGAAATGGGCTTTTGCTTGTACGGAAACGACATCAACGACAGTACCTCACCTATTGAAGCCGGTTTAGGTTGGATTACTAAATTCAATAAAACCTTTACCAACGACAAAGCTTTGTTGGCACAAAAAGAAAATGGTGTTACACGTAAATTAGTGGGCTTTGAAATGTTAGAACGCGCTGTGCCTCGACACGATTATGAAATTGTTGATGCCGAGGGAACTGTAATCGGAATCGTAACTTCTGGAACCATGGCGCCAAGCCTAGGAAAAGGAATTGGTATGGGATATGTACAGACTTCGCATGCGGCTGTTGATAGCAACATCTTTATTCGCATCCGTAAAAACGATGTGCCTGCCAAAGTGGTAAAAATGCCATTTTATAAAAAGTAGTTGGGAGTTGGAGGTTAAAAATTGTATAAACAAAGATAAGTTCTATTTTTGCAAAAAAATATTAGCATTTAATAATCGATAGAAATGGGAAGAGCGTTTGAATTCCGAAAAGGCAGAAAAATGAAACGTTGGTCGGCAATGGCCAAAGCGTTTACCCGTATTGGGAAAGATATAGTTATGGCCGTAAAAGAAGGCGGTCCAAATCCGGAAGCCAATTCTCGTTTGCGTGCGGTAATACAAAACGCCAAATCGGCCAATATGCCCAAAGAAAACGTAGAACGCGCCATCAAGAAAGCCACCGATAAAGACACGGCCAACTACAAAGAAGTCTTGTTTGAGGGCTATGCACCCCACGGAATTGCTATACTAATCGAAACTGCGACAGACAATAATAACCGCACAGTGGCCAACATTCGCAGCTACTTTAATAAATGCAACGGCACCATGGGAACCCAAGGTTCGGTAGAGTTTATGTTTGATCATACCTGCAATTTTAGAATTCCCAAAGGCGATTTAGATCCTGAAGAATTGGAATTGGAATTCATTGATTTTGGGGCCGAAGAAGTATTTGAAGACGAAGACGGCATCTTAATCTATGCCCCTTTCGAGAGTTTTGGGGCCATTCAAAAAGAATTGGAAAACCGCAAAATTGAAATTTTATCCTCTGGCTTCGAACGCATTCCGCAAGTAACCAAAGCCTTGAGCGCTGAGCAAATGGCCGAGGTAGAAAAATTACTCGAAAAAATTGAAGAGGATGATGATGTGCAAAACATCTACCACACCATGGAGGAAAATTAATCTAATTTATATTTCATAAAAAAGTTCCAATCTACAAATTGGGACTTTTTTTTTATTGAATGTATTCGATGTCTTGGCTGGATGTATCGGCAGTAAAACCCTGTTCTTGCATCCATTGGTCGCTATACACTTTGCTCATGTACCGCGAACCATGATCGGGGAAAATAGCTACTACTCTACTGTGCGCATCAAATTCACCTGCGGCAGCCAATTGCTTGATGGCCTGCATCACAGCTCCAGACGTATAGCCTGCAAAAAGCCCTTCTTGTGTTGCAATTTCTCTCGCTGTATAAGCACTTTCTTCATCGGTAACTTTGGTGAAGGAGTCAATTACGTCAAAATCAGTAGCAGAAGGAATTAAATTTTTCCCCAAACCTTCTATGCGGTACGGATAGATTTCATTCGTGTCAATCTCTTTGGTTTCATGGTATTTTTTCAAGACCGAACCATAGGCGTCAACCCCTAATATTTTTATAGTAGTACCGTTTTTTTGCGCTTGTTCTTTTAAGTATTTGGCCGTGCCTGAAATGGTTCCACCTGTTCCGCTACAGGCAACCAAATGGGTAATAGTTCCTTGGGTTTGCTCCCAAATTTCTGGGCCCGTTGAGTGGTAATGTGCGTCTACATTCAATTCGTTAAAATACTGGTTGATGTAGACCGAACCGGGCGTTTCTTCGTGCAAACGTTTGGCCACATTATAATAGGATTTTTCGTCATCGGCTGGCACGTGAGCAGGACAAACATAGACCTTGGCTCCCATGCTGCGCAACATGTCTATTTTATCGGGTGATGATTTAGAAGTTACAGCCACTATGCATTTATAGCCTTTGATGATACTCACCATCGCCAAACTAAATCCAGTATTTCCCGAAGTGGTTTCTACAATGGTAGCGCCTGGTTTTAAGATGCCTTTTCGCTCCGCTTCTTCAATGATGTACAAGGCGATGCGATCTTTAGCTGAATGGCCGGGATTAAAGGCTTCTACTTTAGCATAATACGAACCCGGAAATCCTTTGGTCATGTTCTGCAACTTAATTAAGGGAGTGTTTCCAATTAGTTCCAAAACCGATTGATATGCTTGTATTTCTTTCATTACTCTAAATTTTGTAAAAAGGCTTGTAGTGTATAAGACGCGTCAAAATTAAAACTAATAATCTACTTATTGTGCTATTTTTTCTAAATCTAATAAAAAACTAAACTCCTTGGCCAATTCCCGTAAGGCTTCAAAACGACCCGATGCGCCTCCGTGGCCTGCCTCCATATTGGTATCTAAATACAATTGGGTATCATTAGTTTTAAGGGTACGCAATCGGGCCACCCATTTGGCCGGTTCCCAATATTGCACTTGCGAATCATGCAAACCGGTTGACACATACAGATGCGGATAAGCTTGCGCGACAACATTATCATAAGGCGAATAAGATTTGATGTAGTTGTAGTATTTTTTCACGTTTGGATTTCCCCATTCGTCGTATTCGCCAGTCGTGAGCGGAATACTCTCATCTAGCATCGTGGTTACTACATCTACAAATGGTACTTGCGCAATTACGCCATGATACAAGTGTGGCGCCATATTGCAAATGGCTCCCATGAGCAAGCCACCTGCTGAGCCACCTTCGGCATACAGATGCTGGGCGCTGCTGTATTGTTCCTGAATTAAAAACTCGGTACAGGCAATAAAATCGGTGAAGGTGTTTTTCTTTTTCAATAATTTCCCATCCTCATACCAGTTGCGCCCCAAATCTTCTCCACCGCGCACATGGGCTATGGCGTAAATAAATCCGCGGTCTAACAAAGACAAACGCGTACTCGAAAAATAGGCATCCATTGACATGCCATACGATCCATAGGCGTAAAGCAACAAGGGATTATTTCCGTTTTTCTTCAATCCTTTTCGATACACCATCGAAATGGGAATTTGCGTGCCGTCTTTGGCTTTGGCCCATACGCGTTCTTCGGTGTAATTAGCTTTGTCAAATTTTCCACCCAAGACTTCTTGCTCTTTGAGTACTACTTTGGTTTTTGTTTTCATGTCAAACTCAATAACCGAGGCCGGCGTATTCATCGATTGGTAACTGTACCGCAATAAAGTGGTGTCAAAATCTACATTGGTTGTGGTGTAGGCGGTATAGGTTTCGCTATCAAAGGGCAAATAATAGGCTTCACTTCCATCCCAAGGTCTAATCTGAATGGTATTCAAGCCGTTTTCTCGTTCGGAAACCACCAAATAATCCCGGAATATTTCAATATCTTCAAGCAATACCTCTTCTCGATGAGGAATCAAATCGGTCCAGTTTTCTTTTTGTGTAGCCAATTCTGGGGTAACCATCAATTTAAAATTGGTGGCTTTGTCTTTGTTGGTTAAGATATAAAAACGGTCACCGTAATGCGAAATGCTGTATTCTAAACCGCGCGTTCTTTTTTGAAACAGCTTGAATTTTCCCGAAGGCGTATCGGCAGCCAAAATTTGGTATTCAGAAGTGAGCGTACTTGTAGAAGCAATCACCAGGTATTTCTTTGATTTTTCTTTGTAAACTGATACATCAAAGGTGTCGTCTTTTTCAAAGTAAACCAGCGAATCGGTAGCGGCATCACTTCCCAATTGGTGTTTGTACACGCTATCGGCACGCAAGGTTACCGCATCTTTTCGGGTGTAGAATAAGGTGGCATTGTCGTTGGCCCAAGTGGCAGTTCCGGTTACGTTTTCTATTTTTTCTGGAGCCAATTCACCACTAACCAAGTTCTTGATTTGCATCGTATAAATACGTCTTCCCACGGTATCTACCGAAAAAGCAACCCATTGATTATCGGGTGAAATGGTTAAGCCTTTTAAATTGAAGTACGTAAAGCCTTTAGCCATTTCGTTGCAATTAAATAGGATTTCTTCGGCTGCATCTAAACTTCCTTTTTTTCGGGAGTAGATGGGATAATCGCCTCCTTTTTCAAAACGAGTAAGGTAATAATAGCCATTATAAAAATAGGGAACCGAGCTGTCGTCCTCTTTGATGCGGGCTTTCATTTCTAAAAACAAAGCCTCTTGTAGTGGTTGTGTATGTTTGGTTTGTTCCTGGTAATAGGCGTTTTCGGCATTCAAATAGGCAATGACTTCGGGGTTTTCTCGGTCATTCAACCAAAAATAAGGATCGATTCGGGTATCGCCATGCTTTTCTAATTCAACAGGGATTTGAGTAGCTACTGGGGCTTTTTTCATCTGCATTATAAACTAATTTTTGCCAAGGTTTCAAGTACGTAGGTGTGCATTACTTCTTTGTAATCCAAGTGGGTTACTAGGCGTAATTTGCCGTGTCCCATGTTGCTTATGGCTATTCCTTTTTGCTTGAGGTAATCAATAACAAGGCTTTCATTTAAAGTAGGTTGAATAGAAAATATAACGATATTGGTTTCAATAGGCTCAACAGTTGAAACCCAAGAAAGATTAACCAGTTGTTGCCCCAATTCTTTGGCTCTGCGGTGGTCATCGGCCAAACGATCAATGTGGTGATCCAAGGCATACAAACCGGCTGCCGCCAAATAACCCACTTGACGCATACCACCACCCAATTGCTTGCGAATGCGCAAAGCCCGGTGAATGGTTTTTTCATCGGCCAAGAGTAAAGAACCAATGGGTGCACCCAATCCTTTAGACAAACAAACCGAAATGGTATCAAAAATTTCGCCGTACTGTTTGGGGTTTTCCTTGTTGGCTACCATAGCATTCCAAATGCGAGCGCCATCCAAGTGAAACTTAAGTTGATGAGCATCGCAAACAGCTTTAATGTTGCGCAATTCGAGCAGATCATAACAAGCACCTCCCCCTTTGTTGGTGGTGTTTTCAACGCAAACTAAACTGGTGAGCGGGCTGTGGTAAAATTCAGGATCGGTAATTGCAGAGGCTACTTGCTTGGCAGTAATCATGCCGCGGTGTCCATCGAGTAAACTACAGGAAACACCACTATTAAAGGCAACACCGCCGCCTTCGTAATTGAACACGTGGGCCCATTTGTCTGCAATGAGTTGTTCACCAGGTTGGGTATGTAATTTAATAGCCGTTTGATTGGCCATCGTTCCCGACGGAAAAAACAAAGCTGCTTCCTTCCCAAACAGCGCTGCTACACGTTTTTCTAAGGCGATTACTGTGGGGTCTTGTTTGTATACATCGTCTCCCACTTGGGCCGAAAACATGTATTGCAACATATCTGGAGTAGGTTTGGTAACCGTGTCACTGACTAAATTTATTTCCATAGGTATTGAGCAAAACCTTTTTAATTAATTCGGAAAAACTAGGTAGAAAAATAGTTATTTTTGCCGCACAAACTTAAGTAATTTATGACAAATACCGAACAAATTAAAGGTATTGTGGAGCGCCTTGGTGCGTTGAGGAGGTATCTTTGACATTGATGCCAAACTAATTGAAATCACCAACGAAGAAGAAAAAACCTTTGCGCCCGATTTTTGGAACAACGCCAAGGAAGCCGAACTACTTGTAAAAAACCTCCGCTCTAAAAAGAAGTGGGTAGAAGACTACAACACGGGCATTGCGCATGCTGACGAATTGCAATTGGCCTACGAATTTTACAAAGAAGGTGAATTGTCCGAAGCCGAATTGGATGCCCAATATGCACTTACCAACGCTCATCTAGAAGATTTAGAATTCAAAAATATGCTTTCAGACGAAGGCGACACCCTGAGTGCTGTACTTCAAATTACGGCTGGCGCTGGCGGAACTGAAAGCTGCGACTGGGCCCAAATGCTCATGCGCATGTACATGATGTGGGCCGAGAGTTATGGGTTTAAAATTAAAGAACTCAATTTTCAAGCTGGTGAAGTTGCGGGAATAAAAACCGTAACCCTCGAAATTGAAGGCGATTATTCCTTTGGCTACCTAAAAGGCGAAAACGGTGTACACCGCTTGGTGCGCATTTCACCCTTTGACAGCAACGGCAAACGACACACTTCCTTTGCTTCGGTGTATGTCTATCCCCTAGCCGATGACACCATCGAAATAGAAATCAATCCGGCTGATATATCTTGGGAAACCATGCGATCTAGTGGTGCCGGTGGCCAAAATGTAAATAAAGTTGAAACGGCTGTGCGTTTGCGTCACCACCCGACAGGCATTATTATCGAAAATTCGGAAACGCGCTCGCAATTGGACAACAAAACCAAGGCCATGCAGTTGCTGAAATCGCAGTTGTATGAAATTGAGTTGAAAAAGAAACAAGCCTTGCGTGACGAAATCGAAGCCAAAAAGATGAAAATCGAATGGGGATCACAAATTCGAAATTATGTGATGCATCCGTATAAATTGGTTAAAGACGTGCGCACCGGTCACGAAACCAGCGATGTAGAAGGCGTGATGAACGGTGAAATTGATTCATTTCTAAAAGCGTTCTTAATGATGATGGGGCAAAAAGAGGAGGAATAAATCAATCCTTTGCAACGAGAAAAGCAATTCTTTTTTTTGAATTAATAAGATTTTAGATTTTATTTTGAGTAATATTGAAAATAATTCAAAATTAAATGGAAATGCAAGCCATCTCAATACAAGCAATTCATGCCTTAATCGGTGGGGAATTAATCGGAAACACAAACACACTCATCAGTGCTCCAGAAGAACTGGAAAAAGCAGCTGAAACAGAAATTAGCATTATTGGCACCAAAAAATACGAGCGATATTGGGCAAATACAAAAGCGTGTTGTGCCATCGTTGGGGAGGATATTGGAATCGAACCAGGTGAAAACAAAGCTTTTATTAAAGTGGGTAATCCCGATTTGGCTATGTCCAAAGTGTTGGAGTATTTTGAACCTGCACCTCCAGTTTTTCACACTGAAATTCATCCTACAGCTACCATAGATCCCAGTGCAACAATTGGTGAACATGCCAAAATTGGTGCAAATGTTTACATCGGACCACATGTTAAAATTGGCGCTCATGCCATTATCTATCCAAACGTAACTGTATTAGACGAATGCACCATCGGAAGTCATACCGTACTTTGGTCGGGCGTAATCGTTCGCGAACGATGTCATATTGGCCATCATTGCATGATACACCCCAATGCATCGATTGGTGCTGATGGATTTGGGTTTAGACCTTGTCCAGAACGCGGATTGGCCAAAATACCTCAAATTGGCAATGTGGTGATCGGAAACTATGTAGAGATTGGCGCCAACTCCTGTGTGGATCGCGGCAAATTTAGCTCGACGATTATTGGCGATGGCTGTAAAATTGACAACTTGGTGCAAATAGGACACAACTGCAAGCTGGGTAAATTTTGCATTATGGCTGGAGCCAGTGGATTGGCCGGCTCGGTAACCTTGGGTGATGGGGTAATGGTAGGCGGAAGTGCCTCGATAAAAGACCACACCAACATCGGTGCTGGGGCTATAATTGGCGCCGGATCAGGCGTAACTGGCGATGTCGAAGCGGGAAAAACCATGTTGGGGTATCCTGCGGTTGAAGCCCGAGATGCCTTAAAACAATGGGCCTTACTCAAACGAATGGTCAACGAAAAAAGATAACAAAAAAGGCAAACGAATTCGTTTGCCTTTTTTTATGTTTTATAATATCGCTGAAAATAAATAATAAAATAAACCTGCAATAACCGCTGATACGGGAATGGTAAGTATCCATGCCCACAATAATTTCACGGTTACACCCCAACGCACGGCTGAAACCCTTTTGGTTACTCCTACTCCAATAATTGAACCGGTTATGGTGTGTGTAGTAGATACAGGGATTTTAAAATGTTCGGTTGAGAACAAGGTTAAGGCACCAGCCGATTCGGCAACAACTCCTTCAAAGGCATTTACTTTGGTGATTTTGGAACCCATGGTTTTCACAATTTTCCAACCGCCACTTAAGGTTCCCAAACCAATTACAGTATAACAAGTTAGAGGAATCCAACTGGGCATAACACCATCAATTTTTATTCCATCTTTTTCTGAAGGTAAAACCACATTCAAATCTAGCCAACCAGCAGAAAGGTCTATGTGTGGATTGGATTTAATATATACGGCCACAGCAGCGGCTATAATTCCCATTACTTTTTGTGAGTCATTTCCGCCGTGTCCTAAACTAAAAGCCGCAGATGAAATTAACTGCATGCGTTTTAGGACTTTCTCGGCTCTTGAAGTGGATAAACTACTGAACACCAAATTGAAAAAAGCCAATGAATAAAATATGATAGCCACCAAAAACCATTTAATGTTCGCCGGATGACTAATCACATACCAAAATTGATTATGAAACTTAGCTTTATCGGGATGAATGTCAAACTCGATTACAGTAGACATAAACCAAGCAACCAATCCCATCAAGACTAGGGTGAGCAGTTTTGGGTAAATGTTCTTGCGCGAAGCATACATGAGCCACAACGAAATAAAATAAGAAATGATCATACCCAACAAGGGGGCAAATACAATAAATAAAATCACGATCACAACTCCCGAAGGCAACAATTCTCCTTCTTTGGCTGCATGATACCAGTTTACTATTTTGAAACCTGCGTGCTCCACATCAGTTACACCACTAAAACCGTGGGCAATAGCAGCACCGGCAAATCCACCAATGAGCGTGTGAGAAGATGAGGAAGGAATCCCTTTCCACCAGGTGATTAAATTCCAAATAATTGCGGCAACAATTCCTGCCAATATTACAATGAGGTTAATGCTGCTAGTATGTGCCGTTTTGGCCACCGTATCGGCCACACCAAAACCAAAAACCCAGTAGGCTAAGAAATTAAAAAAAGCAGCCCAAAGTACTGCTTGAAAAGGCGTCAACACTTTTGTGGCGACAATGGTAGCTATGGAATTAGCGGCGTCGTGAAATCCATTGATATAATCAAACAACAAGGCTAAAACTATAATGACTAAAAGTAAAACCATCCGATTACGAGCTTTTTAGAATTAAGAGTGTTTCACTGAAATTTGCTCCATAATGTTGGAAACACTTTTGCATTTATCAGAAGCAGTTTCTAATGAGGCTAAAACTTCCTTGTACTTGATGATGTTTTTGATGTCAACTTCGTTTTCAAAAATATCGGCCACCGCTTTGTCAAAAACAGAATCGGCTTTGCTTTCTAACTTGTTAATTTTGGTACAGGTTTCTTTTATTAATTGATGGTTTTTCATGGTTTTTAATTCCTGAATCCCTACACCTATTAATTGACAAGCTTCCAAATTAATCTCTGTTAATTTGCGAATCGATTTAGTAATTTTTTCAACTTGGTACAACTTCATTTTACTGGCTGCTCCATGCATATAATCGGCCACGTTATCAATAGATTTAATGAGTACGTGAATATCTTCGCGGTCAAAAGGCGTAATGAAGTTTTTACTTAATTCTAAGTGTGTCTCGTGTGTAATTTCTTCAATCACAGCTTCTAATTCATCGATTTTTTTAAAGTACTCTTCCCGTTCATTTTGTTTAACATTGACCACTTCGTGCAAAATTTCTGCAAGGAGAATCAAATTGGTTGTAGCTTGCTCAAATAAAGGAAAGAACTTTTTGTCTTTGGGAACTAAAAATTGGAATAAATTGTTTAATGTCATGAGTAAAAAATATTTGCCCAAATGTACTAAGTCAAAACAAATAAATTGCAAATAAATCATTAATATCATGTTATTAAAAAGGCTGATTTATATTTTTTAAGACAGCCTGTAATCGAATACTACGATTTCGTAAATTAGCCGCACAATCAACCTACTTATCCAAAAAATGGACATCAACTTCAACAAAAACGAAGACCACAATAAATTACTGCTCTCCCAACTTAAACAACGCTTTGCCAAAGTAAAAATGGGCGGCGGCGAAAAGCGCATCGAAAAACTTCATGCCGAAGGCAAAATGACCGCGCGAGAACGCATTGATTATTTATTAGATGACAAAAAAGCTGCGATAGAAATTGGGGCATTTACCGGCGAAGGCATGTATGCCGAACATGGAGGCTGTCCTTCAGGAGGTGTAGTGGTTAAAATTGGCTATATACAAGGCAAACAATGCATCGTGGTGGCCAACGACGCTACGGTAAAAGCAGGAGCTTGGTTTCCAATTACCGGAAAAAAGAATTTGCGCGCTCAAGAAATTGCGATGGAAAATCACTTACCCATTATTTATTTGGTTGACAGTGCTGGAGTGTATCTGCCCATGCAAGACGAAATCTTTCCCGACAAGGAACATTTTGGACGCATCTTCAGAAACAATGCCATCATGAGCAGCATGGGGATTACCCAAATTGCCGCTGTAATGGGCAGTTGTGTGGCGGGCGGTGCCTATTTGCCCATCATGAGTGATGAAGCGATGATCGTTGATAAAACGGGGAGTATTTTCTTGGCCGGAAGTTATTTGGTCAAAGCAGCTATTGGCGAAAACATTGACAATGAAACCTTGGGTGGAGCCACTACGCACTGTGAAATTTCAGGCGTTACCGACTACAAAGCCAAAGATGATGCCGATGTTTTGGATCGCATTAAACGCATCGTAGGCAAAATTGGCGACTACGAAAAAACTGGATTCAATCGCGAAACACCCGCAAAACCTAGTTTAAATGAAGCCGACATTTATGGGATTTTACCCAAATCGAGATCCGAACAATACGACATGCTCGAAATCATCAAGCGTTTGGTTGATCATTCCGAAATTGATTTGTACAAAGGCGATTACGGAAAATCAATTATCACCGGATATGCACGTATTGACGGTTGGGCAGTAGGAATTGTAGCCAACCAACGCAGCGTATCCAAAACCAAGAAAGGTGAAATTCAATTTGGCGGTGTCATTTATTCGGATTCAGCCGATAAGGCTACCCGATTTATTGCCAACTGCAACCAAAAGAAAATTCCCTTGGTTTTCCTACAAGATGTAACCGGTTTCATGGTAGGATCCAAATCAGAGCACGGCGGAATTATTAAAGACGGTGCCAAAATGGTCAATGCCGTGGCCAATTCAGTGGTGCCCAAGTTTACCATTGTGATTGGAAACAGCTATGGTGCAGGAAATTATGCCATGTGCGGAAAAGCCTATGATCCGCGACTCATCGTGGCTTGGCCGAGTGCCGAATTGGCGGTAATGGGTGGCACACAAGCAGCCAAAGTGCTCATGCAAATCGAAGCCGCTGCATTAAAAAACAAAGGCGAAGTTGTTGATGAACAAAAAGAACAAGAGTTGTTTGACAAAATAAAAGCCCGCTACGACGAGCAGGTTTCACCCTATTATGCTGCAGCCCGTTTATGGACTGATGCCGTGATTGATCCTTTAGATACCCGAACCTGGATTAGTATGGGAATCGAAGCGGCCAACCAAGCCCCAATTACCCAAAAATTTAATATGGGGGTTCTCCAAGTTTAATTTCTTCCTATGAAAAAAATAGCCTTACTTTTTATTCTAACAATTTCTGCAGCACAAGCACAACAATTTACCCGAAAAGATTCGCTGAAAGGTGGCTTAGCTATTGAACGCAAATGCTTTGATGTAAAAAAATATGCTCTAGATTTAGTATTTGACATCGAACAAAAACAGATTAAAGGATCAAATACCATCGACTTTTCGGTGCTATACGACAGCAACCGCATTCAGTTGGATTTATTTGCCAATATGGTCGTGGATAGTATTGTGTTTAACAAACAAAAATTGCAGTACACCCGCGAATTTGATGCGGTATTTGTAGATTTCTCAACTGATTTAACTCCGGCTATTCCAAATTATTCGCTTCAATTTTATTACCACGGCCAACCCAAAATTGCGGCCAATGCGCCCTGGGATGGTGGATTTGTCTACAGCACTGACGACAATGGAAAACCATTTATAGGTGTTGCGGTACAAGGCGAAGGAGCCAGTTTGTGGTTTCCGTGTAAAGACAGCCAAAGCGACGAACCCGACCAAGGCGCCACGATGAGCTTTACGGTTCCAACTAAACTAATGGCTGTGTCTAACGGAAGATTTATAGGTAAAATTCCCGTAAATGCTTCTAGTATCCGTTGGGATTGGGAAGTTAAAAATCCCATCAATGCCTATGACATCACCTTATATGTGGGTGATTATATACATTTTGGTGAAAACTACAACGGACTTGATTTGGACTATTATGTACTGCGTGATCACGAGGCCAAAGCCAAAACCCAATTTGCCGAAGTAAAACCCATGCTAGATTGCTTTCAGGAAAAATTTGGTCCCTACCCTTTTGCGGCCGATGGCTATAAATTGGTCGAAGCCCCCTATTTGGGCATGGAGCACCAAAGTGCCGTAGCCTATGGGAATGGGTTTCAAAAAGGATACAGAGGAACTGATTTGTCAGGAACGGGTAAAGGCTTATTGTTTGATTTTATTTTGGTGCACGAAAGTGGTCACGAATGGTTTGGCAACAGCATCACCTCCAAAGATGTAGCCGATATGTGGATACACGAAGGCTTTACCTGCTACAGTGAATCGGTTTATTTGGAGTGTACGCAGAACAAAGAAACAGCCCTCACCTACTTGAATGGTTTGAAAAAGAACGTAAAAAATGACCGACCAATTATTGGTCAGTATGGCGTGCATCACGAAGGATCGGGCGACATGTACTACAAGGGAGCTTTGCTTTTGAACACCATCAGAAGCTATGTTAATAATGACGAGCGTTGGTGGCAATTACTAAAAAACTACAGCACCCATTTTGCTCACCAAATTATTGATACAAAAACTGTAATCCAGTATTTTTCTGAGCAAACCAGTTTGCCGTTGACACCTGTATTCAATCAATATTTGTTGCACAAAGAACTGCCCGTTTTGGAGTGGAAATTGACCAATAATCAACTGAGTTTTCGTTGGAATTGCGCAGAAAAAGATTTTAAATTACCCGCTACCCTGGTGATCAAAGGAAAAGAAGTACGCGTAAATCCTGAAAAAACGTGGAAATCAATTCCAATGCCCGGAAAAACTAAAAAAGATATTGTGGTAAAAACAACAGATTTTTACATCCTTTCCAAGGATCTTTAGTCGGGTAAAACGCGAATGACTTTGGCTGTCGGCGTTTCGTGAAAAGCAGCTAAAAAAAGTATTTCTTTGGGTTTTTCAAATTTGCCTAATTCGCTAAATACGGATGTTGGTAATTCGTATGGATTTCCTTCAATCACCAAGACCACTTTTTCTCCCCAAGTTGCATCGGGTTTGCCCATAATATAAAAACGCTGCGGAATAGAATTGGCCAACTTTTGCTCGATGAGTTCCGGAAATAATTTTACCCCTCCACTATTAATCACTGAATCGGCACGGCCAACAAAAGCAAATTGAGTGGTACTGATGAGCTGCACAACATCTTTTGTAACTACGGTTGTTTCAGCTATACGTGGGGCATCGATGCACAAACAATCACTTTCGTCTGTACTAAATTGTACACCGGGCAATGCCGTAAAGTAGGGTTCTTGAATCGATTTTACAGCAATGTGCGTTACGGTTTCGGTCATGCCGTAGGATTCAAATGCATTAATTTTGAGGTTTAACAATTGTTGACGCAATACAACAGGCAATGGTGCTCCGCCTATTAATAGCAGGTTGATGTTCGATAGTTTATCCAGTGAATTGGTAACCTGAAGTGGTACCATGGCTGCAAAATCATAGGGCTTTTCTACTTTTTGTAACGGATTCGCCTGCGGTTGTATCGCATCGAGCTGCCATCCCAATTGCATGGCGCGCACCAACATCATTTTCCCAGCGATAAATTGAACCGACATACACAAGAGCGCTGAAATTCCGGCGCCTAATTGAAAAAAATGACCGGTTGCTTTGGCCGATTCAACCATAGCTTGTTTGGGTAATACAATCTTTTTGGGCAGTCCGGTTGTACCCGAAGTGGTGAGTTCTAAAGTATCGGATTCGTCAAACCAATTGAGCAAAAACAAACCTAGCTGTTGTTCGTATTCATCACCTTCCTTACTATAGGCATAGGCCACGCGCGTTAAATCGGCTTGGGTAAACGAAAACCCATTGAGTGTAAATTGCGGATGAACAAATTGGTAGTCAGCCATTAGTAGTTGTATTGTTTAGTTTGAAATGGTAATATTTCCCGTTAATTTTTCTTTCCAATTGGTCCATTTGTATTTTTTGCTAAACACAAAAAGCACTAGCGGATAAATAATAAATACCGGCAACAATACATCAAAACCAATTTGAGGCTCTGAAACATCTTTGAGTATGGAATGCGTTTGAAAAACAGACCAAGAAGAGGTAACCAACAAGGCACCCAGTAGATTATTGGCAGCATGGAAACCCATCGCCAATTCAATTCCGTCATCTAGCAGCGTGAAAATGCCCAATAGCAAACCTGTTCCGATGTAATAAATTAAAATGCTGTAACCCATTTTTTCTACTTCTGGGTTTAGGATATGCATGCTGCCAAATATGATTGAAGTTAACAGCAATGGAAACCATTTGTTGCCCGCCAAATTGCCAAAGCCTTGCATCAAATACCCCCTAAAAATCAACTCTTCACAGCTGGTTTGCAAAGGCAACATGACAGCCGCCACTACAACTAAAACGATAAACGAGGGCCAGTCCAATTGAAGTACATAATCGGTTGGGTGCAACATATAATCTGAGGCGGTGGTGATCACAACCACAGCAGCCCATAACCCAAAAGCAAAAAAGAAGCGGCCCCAGCGAATGGCTCCAAACGGATTAATCAAGGAAACAAAAGACTGTTTGTGTATCCACTTTACTACAAAATAAAGACCAATGATACCGCCTACAAAAGTCAAACTCATCAGAAATAAAGAGAGGTTAGAATCTAACACATTGAGAATATCGGTTGTCGAGAGTTGAGCCAAATTGGTGGTTTGTGGAGAAAAAAATACGGCCAAAAACAAAGGAATTTGAGCCAGAGAAGAGACCAATATCACAAATAGTGACCCAATAAGGTACTTCCAAAATTTGTTTTCTTTTTGGATTGCTTGTTCAATAAACATAGGAAATTCAATTTTAAAATACGCTCGAATGTACTGATTTTAGTTGAACTACAAAACAGGCCGTTAGGCAAAACTTTTCCAAAATTAACATTAATTTACAGCTATCCATTTAAACCAAAAGCTATCTTTGCGCTCTTTAAAAATCTATAAAATACCGTTCATGAAATACCTAAATCGTTGTTGGCTCGTCCTTGCTTTTTTAGTAACATTTGCTGTTGCTGCACAAGATAAATCAGCTAAAAAAATAAAATTAAAAGGCACTGTTGTAGAGAAAGTGAGTAAACAACCCCTAGAATACGCTACTATTTCTTTACTAAACCCTGTTTCTGCCAAAATTGAAGGCGGCGGAATTACCAACAACAAAGGGGAATTTGAAGTAGTGATCAATGCGGGAACCTATGACATCAAGATTGAATTTATATCATTTAAAACCAGTGTATTAAAAAAACAAAATCTTACTGAAAATAAAAACTTGGGACAATTGTTACTAGAAGAAGATTTTACCCAATTGAACCAAGTGGAAGTCCGTGCCGAAAAAAGTACTGTAGAAATTAAATTGGATAAAAAAGTATACAACGTAGGCCAAGACCTTTTAGTAAAAGGCGGAACAGTGAGCGATGTATTAGACAATATTCCCTCGGTAACGGTTGATGTAGAAGGCAATGTGAGTTTACGAGGCAATGAAAACGTACGCATTTTGGTAGATGGAAAACCCACCAACGCCATTAATGTGACTGAAGCGCTAAAATTAATTCCTGCCGATGCCATAGATAAAGTAGAAGTGATTACCAATCCATCGGCGCGCTATGATGCTGAAGGTGGTGCCGGAATTTTAAACATCATTTTGAAAAAAGGAAAAAACCAAGGGATTAACGGAACGGTTATTGCCTCGGTTGGCTCACCCGAAAACTCGGGAATCTCGGGTAATTTTAATGTAAAAAATGAATTTTCTAATTTTTTCACAACCCTTGGATACAACAAAAAAAATGGTCCGGGGAATACAATGATCAACCAAGAAAACTTTGATGCAGCACACAACTTAGTGTCATATATCGAAGAACGTAGAACCAACCAACGATTATCCGAAGGATTTAACAGCATTATTGGAATGGAATTGTTTTTGGACAAAACGAGTTCGTGGACCAACTCGCTTTCAGTGCGTAAAAACGACGGATCAAATTCAGAAAATGTATTTTACAATGAATATTTGCCGGCAGGATCTTATTCCTTATCACAACGGTATAATGATTTAAAAAGGTCGAGTAAAAACGTAGAGTATGCGACCAATTACATCAAGAACTTCAATACCAGTGGGCATAAATTTACAATTGATGGTTCGTTCTCAGTAAATACTGATTTAGAAAACTCAACCATCACCGGACGAGAATTAATTCCAGTTAACATCTTGGTATCCTCTGAGATTACCAGCAATACCCAGCGTCAAAGCCGTAACCTGGTTCAAGCCGATTATGTATATCCGTTTGGAAAAAGTCAATTTGAAGCAGGAGTTCGCGGAAATTATTCGGCGATTTATTCCGATTTCAAAGTTTTAGAAGATCTTACGGGTTCTGGATCGTATACGGTAAATACAGCGGTAACCGGGATTTTAGATTACCAAGAAAACATAACTGCGGCCTACTCCCAATTTGGCTCCAAGTGGAAAAAGATCTCTTATTTATTGGGCTTGCGTGCCGAAGATTCACAAATTAAAATTGATCAAGTTTCTACGCAAATTGTCAATACCAAACACTACCAAAATTTCTTTCCTAGTTTGTTTTTAAACTACACCCTAAAAGAAGGCACCAACTTGACGTTGAGTTACAGCAAACGCATTACGCGTCCACGCGATCGCTTCATCAATCCGTTTTCGTCCTACTCGAGCAACATCAACTTGTTTCAAGGAAATCCCGATTTGAATCCGGCATTGAGTGATGTATACGAACTGGGCATCTTGAAAAAATGGAAGCAAATTACCTTGAACAGCTCGGCCTATATCAACAGCACGCATAATTCGTTTCAGATTGTACGTAAAGAACGTGGCGATTTCATCAACGGCATTCCGGTAATTATCAATACACCTTTTAATTTAACGACCGACACCAAATATGGCTTTGAATTCACCCTAAATTATTCGCCGTATAAATGGTGGAAATTGAATTCAAATTTCAACTTTTTCCAAAACAAAACCGACGGAACCTATCGCTATACCAAAACCACTGGCGAGGAAGTCTTGATTGATTTCAACAGAACAGCCAGCAGCTGGTTTACACGTTTGACTTCAAAAATTAATTTGCCCTACAAAATTGATTGGCAAACCAATTTTACCTACAATGGTTCCCAAAAAACAGCACAAGGAACTACTTTGGGAATTGCTAGTGCCAACGTAGGATTTAGTAAAGATGTGTTGAAAGACAAAGGCACAGTAGCCTTGAATGTGAATGATGTATTTAATTCCCGTAAACGCATCAATGATTTGGTATTGCCCAATGTAAACTCTTATAGCGAGATGCAATGGCATCAACGTCAAATAACCTTGTCGTTTACATATCGATTTAATAAATTAAAAACCGATAAAGAAAAAGCACCAAAACGAGACAGCGAAGGTGGTGGAGAAGATTTCTAATCAAAAAAAAAGGAACTCAAATTGAGTTCCTTTTTTTTGCAATGAGCTTAAGCTGATTGTTCTTTTTTTGCTTTTCTTTCCTTGTACATTTCCCAAAGTGCACCGCCTACCCAATACTGAACAAAAGCGACTAAGAAAAACATCAACCAAAAACCAATGGTTAAGATGGTCAAGAAAAGTAAAAAGCCTAAATACTGTTGAAATTCAAACATGTTTTCCGGAATTTTTTTGAATTATGAGCAAATGTAAGTGTATTATTTTTTCTTACCAATTAAAAGCAAATCAATTTTTATAAAATAACATTTATGCCTAAATTTGGGTGAAATTTTGCAGGGGTTTTACACCCTTAAAACCTTTAATTTATTCCATAAAAAACAATCAAAATGAAATTTAGAATCGAAAAAGACACCATGGGTGAAGTGCAGGTTCCTGCCGATAAATACTGGGGTGCACAAACCGAACGTTCTCGAAATAATTTTAAAATTGGACCATCGGCATCGATGCCCAAAGAAATCATTGAAGGCTTTGCATTTCTAAAAAAAGCAGCCGCTTTTGCCAACTGTGAATTGGGCGTTTTGCCTTCCGAAAAAAGAGATGCCATTGCCGCCGTTTGTGACGAAATTTTAGCCGGAGAATTGGCCGATCAATTTCCACTTGTAATTTGGCAAACGGGTTCAGGTACCCAAAGCAACATGAATGTAAATGAGGTGATTGCCAACCGTGCACAAGTATTGGCTGGTTTTGAAATTGGCGAAGGCGAACAACTCATCAAAGCCAACGATGACGTAAATAAATCACAATCATCTAATGACACGTTCCCTACCGGGATGCACATTGCGGCCTACAAAGCGGTAGTAACTACCACCATTCCAGGTGTCGAAAAATTGCGCAATACCTTAGATCAAAAAGCCAAAGCGTATGCCCAGGTTGTAAAAATTGGTAGAACCCACTTAATGGACGCTACTCCCCTTACCTTGGGACAAGAATTATCAGGCTACGTTGCTCAATTGGATTATGGATTGAAAGCGGTAAAAAACACCTTGGCACATTTATCTGAGCTAGCCCTGGGCGGAACAGCTGTAGGAACCGGATTAAATACCCCTGCAGGGTATGACGTAAAAGTAGCCGAATACATTGCTCAATTTACAGGACTTCCGTTTGTAACGGCCCCAAACAAATTTGAAGCGTTGGCCTCGCACGATGCGATAGTTGAAGCCCACGGTGCTTTAAAACAATTGGCCGTTTCGCTCAATAAAATTGCCAATGACATTCGTATGTTGGCATCAGGTCCACGTTCGGGAATTGGCGAAATCTTGATTCCAGAAAACGAACCCGGTTCTTCAATCATGCCCGGGAAAGTAAATCCTACGCAATGCGAAGCTTTAACCATGATATGTGCGCAAGTAATGGGGAATGATGTTGCCATCAGCGTGGGTGGTATGCAAGGACATTATGAATTAAATGTGTTTAAACCGGTTATGGCGGCCAATTTCTTGCAATCGGCGCGATTGTTGGGTGATGCTTGTGTTTCCTTTGAAGAGCATTGCGCAAGCGGAATAGAGCCCAACTACAAACGCATCCAAGAATTGGTAGACAATTCCTTGATGTTGGTTACGGCCTTGAATACCAAAATTGGTTATTACAAATCGGCCGAGATTGCGCAAACCGCACACAAAAACGGCACAACCTTAAAAGAAGAAGCCGTACGTTTAGGGTATGTAACTCCCGAAGACTTTGACGCTTGGGTAAAACCAGAAGAAATGGTGGGAAGTTTAAAATAAACTACCAATCCTATATAATTAAATACCTGCTCAATACGGCAGGTATTTTTTTGTGCCAGAATTGAAGTCATAAAAAAAGCCCCACTGTACAGCGGGGCTTTTCTATTATGAGAATGAAAAATTATTTCTTTTCTTTCTTTTCCATTTGAGCTTTCAAATCAGCTAAAATATCATTGTTGTCACCCAAAGTGGCAGCTGGAGCATTCGTGTTATTTGAAGTTGATTCAGCAACTACTCTAGCACTTTTCTCTTCTTCTTCACGGAAAATAGCCGTGTGAGAAGCAACTACTCTTTTGAATTCTTTGTTGAACTCAATTACTTTGAAATCGGCAACTTCACCTTTTTTCAATTTTTTCCCGTCTTCTTTTTCTAAGTGACGTGTTGGAATAAAGGCTACGATATCATCACCAAATTCTACAGTAGCTCCTTTGTCAACGATTTCAGCGATAGTTCCGTTGTGTACGGTTCCAACTGCGAATGAATCTTCGTATTTATCCCAAGGATTTTCAGTAGTTTGTTTGTGACCCAATGACAATTTACGTCCGTCAACATCTAATTCTAAGACTACCACATCTAATTTTTCACCAACGTTGATGAATTCAGATGGGTGTTTGATTTTCTTAGTCCAAGACAAATCAGAGATGTAAATCAATCCGTCGATACCTTCTTCTAATTCTACGAAGATTCCAAAGTTGGTAAAGTTTCTTACGATACCTGAATGTTTAGAACCTACAGGATATTTAGACGTAATATCAGTCCATGGATCTTGAGTCATTTGTTTGATACCCAATGACATTTTACGATCTTCTCTATCTAATGTTAAGATTACCGCTTCAACAACATCACCTACTTTTACGAAATCTTGAGCGCTACGCAAGTGTGTAGACCAAGACATTTCTGACACGTGGATCAATCCTTCAACACCTTCAGCCACTTCGATAAATGCACCGTAATCAGCGATTACAACTACTTTACCTTTTACTTTGTCACCCACTTTCAAGTCGGCATTCAAGGCATCCCATGGGTGAGCGTTCAATTGTTTCAAACCTAATTGGATACGTGTTTTCTCGTCATCAAAGTCAAGAATAACTACGTTCAATTTTTGGTCTAATTCCAATACTTCACTTGGGTGATTGATTCTGCTCCAAGATAAGTCTGTAATGTGAATCAATCCATCAACTCCACCCAAGTCAATAAATACTCCGTAAGACGTGATGTTTTTCACCACACCTTCTAGTACTTGACCTTTTTGCAATTGACCGATGATTTCTTTTTTCTGTACTTCGATGTCTGCTTCGATAAGCGCTTTGTGCGATACCACTACATTTTTGAATTCGTGGTTGATTTTCACCACTTTGAATTCCATCATTTTGTTTACGTATACGTCGTAATCACGGATTGGTTTCACATCAATTTGTGAACCTGGTAAGAACGCTTCGATACCAAATACGTCTACGATCATACCTCCTTTAGTTCTGCATTTCACGAAACCATTTACGATTTCGCCAGTTTCGTTAGCCGAAATAACGCGATCCCATGATTTGATAGTTCTTGCTTTTCTGTGAGACAATACCAATTGACCTGTTTTGTCCTCACGGATGTCAATCAATACTTCTACTTTGTCACCCACTTTTAAGTTTGGGTTGTAACGGAATTCATTCAACGAAATAACGCCTTCAGATTTCGCGTTGATGTCTACAATAGCATCACGGTCTGTGATACGTACTACTACACCTTCTACTACTTCTTCTTGATCGGTATCAATAAACGTTTTTGATACTAGATCTTCAAATTCTTGTAAGTTTTTTTGATCAACTGCATCGATTCCTTCTTCGAAATTGTGCCAGTTAAAACTGCTTAAAAACTCTTCTTGTGATTTTTGTAATTCAGACATGCTGATAAAAAATTTGTATTCTGTTTTTACGGTGTTTCTTAATGCAGAACAAAAACAGAAGTTGTTTTACGTAACTTGTTGATACCAAATGGAAACACCTACTGCCAAAAGGTGCGCAAAAGTAAGGCGTTTTTCTGGAAATGCAAATTTATTTTGGGGAAAGTTGACTGTTTTAAGTTTACAGTTTTAAGTTTATAGTTAGCAGGCAGGGTATACTATTATTTTTTTTCAAAATGTGTATGACTTTCGAACTTCGACTTTATGACTTTAGACAAAAAGAACAGCCAATCACTTTTGTAATCGGCTGTTCTTAGTATACCTTCAAATCAAAAATCATCCCGAAGTTTCGGGACAAAAATCAAAAATCGTTATTCGTTAATCGGTTCATGTTTGTGCTTAAAGAACACTGCAAACAACACCGCAATTACCAACGCATAGCCGGCAAAAGCGAACCAGATGCCATGCCAGTCACGAATTCCAGCAGCATCGGTGAAAAATTTATCGATTACTATGCCACTGAGTAAACCACCAAAAAAGGCACCAAATCCGTTGGACATCATCATGAACAATCCCTGCGCTGACGAGCGAATAGACGCATCAGTACTCGTTTCTACAAACAAAGAACCCGAGATATTAAAGAAATCAAAAGCCATTCCGTACACAATACACGAAGCGATAATCATCCACAAACCGTCCATGGGGTTTCCGTAGGCAAATAAACCAAAACGCAACACCCAAGCCAACATCGAGATCAACATCACTTGTTTGATGCCAAAACGTTTCAAGAAAAACGGAATAGCCAAGATGAATAAGGTTTCGGATATTTGTGAAATCGACATGATGATGGTGGAGTATTTTACCACAAAGGAATCAGCATATTCGGGCATTTTGGCAAACTCAGATAAATAGACGTCGCCATACATATTGGTGAGTTGCAAGGCGCCACCCAAAAACATCGAGAAGATAAAAAACAAGGCCATTTTGTAGGTGCCAAATAATTTAAAGGCATTTAAACCTAATTTTTCTGTCCAATGGGCATCACTCGCAATTAGGTTTTGTGGCGGACATTTGGGTAAGGTAAATGAGTACACTCCCAAGATAAAAGCCGCTAAGGCAGCCAAATAGAACATGTTGGCTGAAGCTTTATTACCTGTCAAATTGGTAATCCACATCGCGGCAATAAAGCCTACAGTACCCCATACTCGAATGGGCGGAAATACTTTTACAACATCAAAGTTGTTGTTTTTTAAAATAGAATACGCCACCGAATTACTCAACGAGATGGTAGGCATATAGCATAACATGGCCGCAAAAATCACATAATAAAACGTGGTCGGATTATCTACTTGTGGCAAATAACATAAGGCCAATGCCCCAAGAATATGCAAGGCGCCGTATAATTTTTCAGCATTCACCCATTTATCGGCAATAATACCGGTAATGGCAGGCATGATGATGGATGAAATTCCTAAGGTTGAGAAAATGGCTCCAAACTCAGCGCCGCTCCATTGTTTGGTTCCAAACCAATAATTTCCAACGGTAATTAACCAAGCTCCCCAAACAAAAAATTGCAGGAAACTCATGGCAGTCAATCTAAACTTTAAATTCATACTTCTATTTTTTGGTGGTTTAAAAAGTAAACTTACGCTAATTATTAATTGCCTCAAAAGGCTATTCGGCTAATTTCTCTGTGATTAATTCAATGACTACGGCCAATTGTTCTTCTCTAGACAAGTAAGAATTGTCAATCTCTATGGCATCCTCTGCAATTACCAAAGGAGAATCTTCGCGGTGTGTGTCAATGTAATCGCGTTCTTGTACGTTCTGCAAGATCTCATCAAATGAAACTGAATCACCTTTGGCCAGCAATTCGTCGTACCGACGTTGGGCCCGGGTTTCGGCACTGGCTGTCATGAATAATTTTAAATCGGCATCCGGAAATACCACGGTACCAATGTCTCGACCATCCATCACAATGCCTTTGTTTAGTCCCATGGCTTGTTGTTGTTTTACCAATAAACTTCGCACCGCCGAAATTTCGGCAATTTTACTCACCAAATTGGATACGGCCATCGAACGTATTTCTTGTTCTACACACACGCCATTCAAATACATTTCGGCAAAACCCAAATTGGAATTAAACTCAAAATGTAATTCTATTTGATCTAATGCATTAACCAACGAATCGGCATCTACGTGTACCGGAGAAACATAGCCCTTTTGCATGGCGAACAAGGTTACGGCCCGATACATCGCACCCGTATCTACATAAACGTACCCATATTCCTTGGCCAATTGTTTGGCAAGTGTGCTTTTTCCGGTTGACGAAAAGCCGTCAATGGCTATAGTAAGTTGTTGCATTAGTGGTTGTTGAAGTTGATGGTTAAGCCCAACATGCTGGTGTTGGAAGCCAAAGTATAGCGGTTGAACGAGTAATCAAATTTGAGCTTGCGCATTTTAAGGCCAAACCCAAGTGATATTCCCGAGAAATTACGTTGTTCTAACAACCGTAATTCTTCACCTCTTCTAAAATTATAACTCACCCTAAGGTTAAATCCTTTTTTGGGAAACAGCTCAGCGCCAAGAATCAGGTGGCGCAACGCATTGTTAAAGACCGATACTTTTTCGGGGGTGCTATTGCCGTCAATCGAGTTTTGGGCACGCGCCGGATTGGAAAAAGCTACATTCCATTGCTGCATGTTTTCTAAGGTGATGTGCCAACGAATGGGCACATTTTCGAGCTGTTGCGAAACGCCAATTAACAGTTCTGTTGGTAAATTTTCTTTAATTCCCGAATATGTTGTGAATTGGGTTCCCAAATTGCGCAACACGATCGCGTAATTAATTTCATTGACATCATCAATATAAATGGCACCAAGATCTATGGCGCCGCCAAATGAAGAGTAACTTTCTAAAGTCGAGGAGATCAATTTGGCATTCATACCCACATGCCAATTGGTTTTGGGAATAGACAAGGCATACCCCATAGACAAGGCAATTTCGCTACCCGTAAATGAGGTGGTTGGATTACCAACTTCGTCATAGCCTTCAAAGGTGCCGTAATTGATGTATTGCACACCCGCTTGAAACGTTTGAACATGGCGGTCATAGGTGTAGGCATAGGCTGCTGTTCCGTAGCGCACATCGCCAAAATAACTCGCGTAATTGGTAGACAAGCGGTTGTCCATTTCGGGATTAATACAGGCCGGATTAAAAAGTGCTTGATTGACGTCTTGGTCGTAAATGGTGATGATTTTTCCGCCCAAGGCAGCTTGTCGAGGCGAAGGAACTAGATTCAAAAACTGGTATACCGAACGGCCACCCACCTGAGCAATGGCTAAGGTTTGCAGCATTAGAAGCGTACACAATAAACTGTTTTTGATCATAAATAGAAACTGCGAATAGCTTTACTGTAAACGCCCTTGCGAAGATATTATTTTTACTAAAAAAACGGCTACACCTGGCAGCCGTTTTTCATTATAATTTTTTAGCGTTTTTCACCTTTTGGTCGGTGATAGCTATTTGTAAAACCTCACTCATTTCTTTCACATAATGAAAGGTCAATCCTTTGATATAATCGGGTTTGATCTCGTCAATATCTTGTTTGTTCTCACTACACAAAATGATCTCTTTGATGTTGGCGCGTTTGGCTGCCAATATTTTTTCTTTGATTCCACCTACCGGCAAAACTTTACCTCGTAAGGTAATTTCGCCCGTCATGGCCATGTTTTTCTTGATTTTCTTTTGGGTAAACAAAGACACCAAGGAAGTAAGCATAGCAATTCCAGCACTTGGGCCATCTTTGGGCGTAGCACCTTCGGGTACGTGTAAATGGATGTTGTATTTAGAAAGCACATCAGAATCCAATCCCAATAGTGTGGTGTTTGCTTTGATGTATTCTAAGGCAATGGTGGCCGATTCTTTCATCACCGTTCCTAAATTTCCAGTAATGGTCATGCTGCCTTTACCAGGCGACAACAGCGATTCGATAAACAAAATATCACCACCTACTGAAGTCCAAGCCAAACCAGTGACAACGCCTGCAACATCATTGCTTTCTGATTTATCACGAGCCATACGTGGGGCGCCCAACACCTGCACAATATCTTCATCGGTCACTTTTTGATTGTACTCCTCCTCCATCGCGACCGATTTGGCAGCATGGCGAATTACTTGAGCAATTTTAGCTTCTAAGCCACGTACGCCCGATTCACGGGTGTAGCCCTCGACAATTTTTTCCAATTGTTTTTTGCCAATCGTTAGCTCTTTTGCGGTTAAACCGTGGGCAGCCAATTGTTTAGGAAACAAATGCTGACGGGCAATTTCTACTTTTTCTTCGATGGTATAGCCCGACATTTTAATCACTTCCATACGGTCGCGCAAAGCCGGTTGTATGGCCGATAAATTATTAGACGTAGCAATAAACATCACCTTTGAGAGGTCGTAGCCGTATTCTAAAAAGTTATCATAAAAACTGTTGTTTTGTTCCGGATCTAATACTTCCAATAAAGCCGATGATGGATCGCCGTGGTTGCTGTTGGACAATTTATCAATTTCATCCAACACAAAAACGGGATTGGAAGTTCCTGCTTTCTTTAAACTTTGAATGATGCGTCCGGGCATCGCGCCAATATAGGTTTTACGGTGTCCGCGAATCTCGGCTTCGTCCCGCAATCCACCCAAGGAAATGCGCACGTATTCTCTACCCAAGGCAGCCGCTACTGATTTTCCAATCGAGGTTTTACCCACTCCCGGAGGTCCTGTTAAACACAAAATAGGCGACTTCATGTCGTTTCGTAATTTGAGTACAGCCAAATGTTCAATCATGCGTTTTTTGACGTCTTCTAAGCCAAAATGATCACGGTCTAATATTTTCTGGGCGTGTTTTAAATCAAAATTATCTTTTGAAAACTCGTTCCATGGCAATTCTAAAAACAACTCGAGATAATTGCGTTGTATCCCAAAATCAGGCGCTTGCGGATTCATGCGTTGCATCTTGGACAACTCTTTCTCAAAATGGGTTTTGGTTTTCTCGTCCCATTTTTTGGTTTTGGCCTTTTGGCGCATTTCATCCAATTCTTGCTCTTGTGAAACACCTCCCAGTTCTTCTTGAATGGTTTTCATTTGTTGGTGCAAGAAATATTCACGCTGTTGTTGATCTAAATCAAAACGCACTTTGGACTGAATGTCGTTTTTTAACTCGAGTTTTTGCAACTCCACGTTCATGAAACGCAAGGTTTCTAAGGCGCGTTCTTTGAGCGTATTCATCGCCAATAAATTCTGTTTTTCATGCACCAATAAATTCATATTGGAAGACACAAAATTGATTAAGAAGGATTGGCTTTCTATGTTTTTGATGGCAAAAGTTGCTTCGGTAGGAATATTGGGACTCTCTTTGATGATCTCGATGGCCAATTCCTTGATGGATTCTACAATCGCAGCAAATTCAGTATCGTGTTTACCCGGACGCTTCTCGGCAACTTCTTTGATGGTCGCTTTGATGTAAGGTGATTCGGTCGTTACTTCGTCAATCTCGAATCGTTTTTTTCCTTGTAAAATTACAGTGATGTTGCCGTCGGGCATTTTCAATACACGCAAAATTCGGGCAACCGTTCCTATGGTATGGATGTCGTTTTTGGTAGGATCTTCAATGTCCTCATTTTTTTGGGCGACTACCCCAATTATTTTGTCTCCCGCATTGGCATCATTAATCAACTTGATCGATTTATCACGACCCGCCGAAATAGGAATTACGACACCCGGAAACAATACGGTGTTGCGCAAAGGCAAAATGGGTAACGAGGCCGGTAGCTCTTCGTTGTTCATTTCTTCTTCATCTTCGGGAGTCAGTAAAGGAATGAGTTCAGAATTGGAATCAAATTCTTGTAGATTTAACTGATCAATGCTGAGGAAATTGATATTGGACATAGGTAAATTCTGTTCGGGTTATATGAAAATAAGGGTGGCAAATATACTACAACAAACTTGCAAAAAAAGATAAAATCGATGAGCGACAACTTTTTTTAACGGAACCTGCAATTGGGTTTTATTTACACAAAAAAATCCGCCAAAAGCGGACTCTTTTTAGCTTGAAATTACATTAATAATGAATATTGGTAAACACACCATTGGTAAATGTTTTGGTGGTCACAGCTGTTCCATCGTCATAATACCCCGTGCAAGAAAAGGTTCCCGAAACGGTGTGGTTTACTTCGTCTACAGCAGTAATTATTACTTGTCCAGTATCTGCGGCTGCATCAGCTGGATTTATACTCTGAAAAATGGGAGCGCCAGTACCCGCGCTGTAGGTTACATTATTTAGGTTGGCAGGATAGATTCCAGTTGTCGTTCCATTTATAGAAAGAGTAAAAGATTGTAACTGGGTGCCTCTATAGGCGGAAATTGATAAAACACCTGCGTTCATTACTGCATTAAATTGGGTAGCAATATAGGTTTGTCCGTCAAAATTTGCTCGAAAAGCTGCAGGCAAAACCGGTGGCTCAACTGGATTTAAATTAATTGCCGAATCGACAGGCTCGTTCTCGCATGAACTAAAAGTAAGTGCTAATAAAAGTGTGCCAAATAAAGCAAAAGATGCAATGCGTTTCATAGGGTAAAAATTTTAATTTTCAAATATAGCGAATTCAACCAAATGCATGAGTAAAATTATACCGACAACTGTTTGGCTTTTTGATGTACGCGCTTTAAAAGGATTATGCCTACAAAAAAGAAAAGCCCCAAAAACACAATCGAAAATCGAGGACTTCCGGTAATTTGATCGATGATGCCGTATACACACATGCCAATTACGATGCCTACTTTTTCGGCTACATCAAAAAAGCTGAAGTACGAAGCCGTATCTTCTGTTTCGGGCAATAATTTGGAATAGGTAGAACGCGATAAAGATTGGATACCTCCCATGACTATTCCTACCAAACCAGCCATCGCATAAAAATGAATGGGTAAGGTAATAAAGTAAGCTAAAATGCACAACAACAACCAAAAGCAGTTGATAACCAATAAGGTGGGTAGATTCCCAAACCGTTTGGAAGCCTTTGAAGTGAGTTGAGCTCCTGCAATAGCCACCAATTGAATCACCAAAATACACACAATAAGCCCCATGGTTTTTTCACTTTCGTTGGCCCACAAAATTTCTTGGGCACCAAAATAAGTCGCAATGAGCATCACCGTTTGTACGGCCATGCTGTACACAAAATAAGCGCCCAAATAGCCTTTTAAAATGGGTTGGGTTTGCAGTTGTTCCCACACTTTTTTCAATTCTCGAAACCCATTATAAATAACGGATGAAGTCATTTTTTGAGAAGTCTTGTGGTTGCCTTTGGGCAAAAAGTAAAAGGTGTATTGACTAAAAAGGACCCACCATACGCCCACCATCACAAACGAATACCGCATGGCTTTCATTGCCGCTTCTCCTTTAGTTCCGGTTATGTGAAACAAATCAGGTTGCATGACCATGGCCAAATTAATCAACAACAACAATACACTACCCACATATCCCATCGAATAGCCTTTGGCGCTGATGGCATCTTGTTGCTCGGGATAGGCTATATCGGGCAAATACGAATTGTAAAACACCCAGCTGCCCCAGAAACCAATCAATCCCAAAAAGTAAAACAACAAACCCACATATATATTTTCTAAGCTAAACCAATACAAGCCCATACAAGAGAGGCCCCCGAGGTAACAAAAGAATTTCATGAATGATTTTTTGTTGCCCACATAATCAGAGATTCCCGAAAGCAGAGGCGAGCAAAAGGCCACAATCAAAAAAGCAAAGGCGGTCACAAATGAGATGAGTGCAGAATTTTTGAGTTCTATGCCAAATACCTGTATATAGTGACTTCTATCAGAAAATAAGGCCTCGTAAAAAATAGGAAAAATGGCCGAGGAAATAACCAAGGAATACACCGAATTGGCCCAATCGTAAAAGGCCCAGGCGTTGAGTAATTTTTTGTCTCCTTTTACAAGTGGATTCATAGCGTGAATTTGTCCCGAAGTCTCGGGATTAAAATTTGGAAATTAGATAATTTGGAAATGCTTGAAACAAATAAACAATATTTTTATAAATATCAAACAAGCAAATCGATTCTAATAATGTAATTAAATTATTTCAAACTAGCTGCTTGCGCCTTCACTTCAGGAATCAAGGCTTTAATGGCGGCAATGCGAGTCGCATCAGCCGGGTGTGTGCTAAGAAATTCGGGAGGAGTTTGACCCGATTTTTGTGCCGACATTCGTTCCCAAAAGGTGATGGCCGCCTCAGGATTATAGCCTGCAATGGTCATGAGTAATAGTCCAATTTTATCAGCCTCGGATTCATGGCTGCGGCTAAACGGCAACATCACCCCTACTTGGGATCCTATGCCATAGGCTTGTTGCCACAATTGTTTGTTTTCATCACTTTGATTACCGGTGGCCAAGGCTACTCCTACTGCACCCAATTGCTGCAATTGAGCAGCACTCATGCGTTGGGCTCCGTGATTGGCCAAGGCGTGTGAAACCTCGTGCCCCATAACGGTAGCCAATCCAGCTTCATCTAGGGTAACAGGTAAAATTCCAGTATACACCACAATTTTTCCACCGGGCATGCACCACGCATTGACTTCTTTATTGTCTACCAAATTATATTCCCATTGGTAATCTTTCAAGTAATCGGAGTGACCATTGGCATTGAGCCACTTCTCGGCGGCCGCTTTAATTTTTTGGCCTATAGCTTTCACACGTTGGGCATCGGCTGTACCTGTAATTACTTTGTTCTCCTTTATAAACGTATCGTATTGCTGAAACGATGAAGGAAACAATTGACTGTTTGACACAAAATTCAAATTGTTTTTCCCGGTAAACGGATTGGGGGCGCAGCCAAAAAAGAGTGCCACAATAATCGAAATAGAAACTAATTTACTGTACATAGGTGTCATTTATTTGCAAATACGTAAATCGGTATTAGACTTTCGACTTTACGACTTTCAAAATGCATTACAAAATATGAAGTTCCGTAAAATCTTTTTCAATCACCAATTCAAACACGCCGTCTTTCATCCAGGCCGAAACGGGTAATTCTTCTTTGTCTAGAATCACTTTACTGATTTCAAAAGGCAAACCGTGGAACTGAAAACGGTAATTGGTGTAATTGGTGTCAAATTTACCTTCTTTGTGTTGCAAAATAATGAGCTCTTTTTCTTTTCCGGTAAAATTAAACGTAGCCAATGAATAGCGTCCTTTGTTGTAATCGTAGCCATCTTGGGCATCTTCATACAAGACTGATTTTTCTTTGCCGTTTTTGTAATATACTTCTAAAGTGATTTCGTCAAATTCCAATTCTCCCACGTATTGTTGCACTGGGTATTTTGGAATTATAGCACCTTCTAATACAAACAATGGAATTTGATCGTAATCGGTGTTCACCCACAATTCTTTTTGTCCGGCTACCCATTCGTTGGTCCAGTAATTGTACCAATTTCCTTTGGGTAAATACATTCTACGGCCTTGGGCATTGGGTTCTAAAATGGGACACACCAAAATTTGATTTCCAAATAAGAATTCGTCGGTGCGGTAATGCGTTTGCGCATCTTCTTGGTCATAGTAAAATAAGGGTTTCAACATGGGCACCCCGTCGTTGATGTATTCCCAAAACATACTGTACAAATACGGTAATAATTGGTAACGCAAAGACACAAATTTGCGGGTAATGTTGATCACGTCATCGTCAAATGACCAAGGCTCTTGTTCGCCGTGATCGCCTGAGGAGTGGGTTCTGCAAAACGGATGAAATACACCCAATTGAATCCAACGGGCATACAATTCACCCGAGGGTTGTTCGGCAAATCCACCGATGTCTGATCCGGTGAATCCCATACCTGAGATTGACATGCGTTGCATTTGGATGTTGGCAATCCACAAATGTTCCCAGCTCGCTACATTGTCACCTGTCCAAGACGAAGTATAGCGTTGCGCACCCGAATAGGCTGATCGCGTAATGATAAACGGACGTTTTGGATAGGCAAATTGCTTCACCCCTTTGTAGGTAGCGCGCGCCATTTGTGTACCGTAGATATTGTGTGCTTTTCTGTGGCTACACGGATTTCCGTCGTAGTCGTGTCGCACATCCATAGGGAATGTTTTACCTGGAACCTCCATTACGGCAGGCTCATTCATGTCATTCCACACACCTTTTACGCCAATTTCGGCAATGAGTTCTTTGTATAACCCGGCCCACCATTCGCGTACTTCGGGATTGGTAAAATCGGGGAAATTACATTCACCCGGCCAAACTTTTCCTTTCATATAGGGCCCGTCGGCGCGTTTGCAGAAATAATCTTTTTCTAAGGCTTCTTGGTATATGCTGTATTCGGTGTCAATTTTAATTCCTGGATCGATGATCACCACCGTTTTAAATCCGTCTTCAGCCAATTCGGCGACCATGCGTTTGGGATCGGGAAAATAGTCTTTGTTCCAAGTAAAGCAGCGGAAGCCATCCATGTAATCGATGTCCAAATAAATGGCATCACACGGAATTTGCAACTCCCTGAATTTAGACGTAACCTCTTTTACTTTACTTTCTGGGTAATAACTCCATTTGCATTGGTGGTAGCCCAAGGCCCATAAGGGCGGCAATTCGGGTTTTCCGGTAAGATGCGTGTAGGTCGTCACTACATCTTGCATTTTGGGACCGTAAATGAAGTAGTAGTTCATCTCACCCCCATCGGCCCAATAACTGGCTACATTGCGGCGTTCGTAACAAAAATCAAAGGATGTTTTAAAGGTGTTGTCAAAGAAAATCCCGTAGGCTTGTTTGCTGTGTAAGCCAATATAAAACGGCACCACTTTGTACAAGGGTTCTTGGTCTTTATGGAATGCATATTGATCAGTTGCCCAATTTTCAACGCGTTTTCCTTTGAGATTCGAGTGCGAAGCTTTGTCGCCTAAGCCATAGAAACATTCGCCATCTTTAGAGGATTTACTCATCTTCACGACGTTACCGCCATAAAAGTAATTTTCTTCCCAATGAAATCCTTTTTCGTCTTCTAAAATACAATTGCCTTCTAAGTCATAAATGGCAATGCGTAAATCGTCTTTTTGTATGGTACACAACACTTTACTGGTGCGAATCGAATAGACTAAGGATTCTTCTTTTACCTCCAAAAAGTTGTAGCCATGCGACTGATTTTCATCAATAGCGTAAGAAAAATCTTTGCTAAAATAGCCTTTAGTCGTATAGCGAAAACGCAACAAACTGTCACGTAACACCGTAATTTTGAGGATTACACTGTTGTCGGTATAAAAATAAACACTATCGGTGTCTTTTTTGAAATCTACTATTTTGGATGGGAATAAATCGCCTTTGTATTCAAGCTCCGTATTGGTAATCATCTAACTCTATTTTTGGGTAATAAAACGGTTTAATATTGGTGTTCAAACTTACAAAAATCGTTCACTTTCCTCTAGTAAAAAGTTGATTTTTCACGCAAACGTTTGCGTTTAAATTTGTTAGTATAAATGCAAAAAAACAGCCGAAATATGCATTATTCCAGCTGTTTTTTGTTTAAATCAATACTAATAATGTAAAAGCCCGACTACTCTATTTTACCCATTTGAACACACTAATTCCTAATGGAGGTAGCGTAAGTGCAGCTGAGAATTCACGGCCATTCCATGGCGTAGCTTCAATTTTTATTTTGCCTGAATTCAACCTGCCGCTTCCTTGGTATTTGGCATCGTCGGAGTTGAATATTTCTTGTAAATTTCCTTTTTTGGGAATGCCAATGCGATAATCTTGATGCACTACGGGCGTAAAATTGGCTACGATTAGTAGATCGTCTTTTTCATGATATCCTTTGCGCATGTAGGCCAACACCGAATTGTCGGCATCGCCATAATTGATCCATTCAAAGCCCTCGTGGCTAAACTGTTTTTCGTACAAGGCAGGATGTGCTTTATACATCCCATTCAAGTCGATAATCACCTGCCTAATGCCTTGGTGAAAATCATATTGCAACAAATGCCAATCCAAACTCGATTCAAAATTCCATTCGGCACTTTGGCCAAATTCGCCGCCCATAAACAGCAATTTGGCTCCCGGATGCGTGAACATATAGCTGTATAATAAGCGCAAATTGGCAAATTTCTGCCATTCGTCGCCCGGCATTCTACCAGCAATCGAATGTTTACCATAAACTACTTCGTCGTGTGACAACGGCAGCATGAAGTTTTCGCTAAACGCGTAAGTCATCGAAAAAGTAATGTCGTTTTGGTGGTATTTGCGGTACACTGTTTCCTTCTGAAAATACTGTAAGGTATCGTGCATCCAGCCCATCATCCATTTCATTCCAAAGCCCAATCCCCCCATCGAAGTGGGTCTGGAAACCATGGGAAAAGAGGTGCTTTCTTCGGCGATGGTTTGCACCCCGTCAAAGTGTCCGTATACCGCCTCGTTAAAATCTTTCAAGAAACTAATGGTGTCCAAATTTTCACGACCACCATAGATATTGGGTTCCCACTCCCCTTCATTACGGGAATAATCCAAGTACAACATCGAGGCCACAGCATCTACGCGCAAGCCGTCGATGTGGTAGTTTTGCAACCAAAAAATGGCATTACTTATCAGGAACGATCGAACTTCATTGCGGCCGTAATTAAATACCAAACTTTTCCAATCGGGGTGATAGCCTTTGCGTCGGTCGGGGTGTTCAAACAAATTCGATCCATCAAAAAAGCCTAAGCCGTGTGCATCTTCGGGAAAATGTGAAGGCACCCAATCTAAGATTACGCCTATGCCAGCTTGGTGCAGTTTATCGACCAATAACATAAAATCTTGCGGTTTCCCAAATCGAGAAGTAGGTGCAAAATAGCCTACCAATTGATAGCCCCACGACGGATCATAGGGGTATTCCATAATGGGCATAAATTCTACATGCGTAAAACCCATTTCTTGTACATAAGCCACTAAATCATCAGCCAGTTCTACGTAACTCAAAAAACGGTAGCCGTCGGCGTAGCGTTTCCACGAACCCAAATGCACTTCGTAAACCGAATAGGGTTTGTCGAGGTCGTTTTTAGATTTACGGGTATCCATCCACTGCGCATCTTTCCAAGCATAATCCAAATCCCACACCACCGAGGCCGTTTTGGGTGGATGTTCGCAATAGCGAGCAAATGGATCGGCTTTCTCAGTAATGATACCGCCGTTATTGGAAAAAATCTTGTATTTGTAGACCATTCCTTTATCAATCCCGGGGATAAACCCTTCCCAAATTCCGGATGAATCCCAGCGCACAAATAAGGCGTGATTTTCATGATTCCAATAATTAAAATCGCCCACTACATGTACACTTTTGGCCGAGGGTGCCCAAACAGCAAAATAGACACCACGCACACCATCCACTGTAACTTGATGTGCCCCAAGTTTTTCGTACAATTTAAAGTGTTTTCCGGCTTTGAATAAATCGATGTCAAAATCGGTAAACAACGAATGCTGAAGGGGTGAATTCATAGGATAAGGTAGATTAAATGCAGTTTTATTGTTTATTAAAATTAAGGATACTGGCAATCCCAGTAAGTGGAATTACCGCCCAGCGTGGACGCGAATTGAGTTCGTAACCCAACTCGTATACCGCCTTTTCGAGTATACAATACTTCAAAAAGAAGTCAATTTCTTTGCGGTAGCCAATGTTCAGGTTACCTGCCTGTGCCACTTCGGTATAGGTATTGATGAATACACTTACAAAGTACTTATAGAGAATATCGCCTGCTAAAAACAATTCTTTCTGATCGAGTTCATAAGTATCTCCATTGTTAAAAATAGAGGCATAAATGGCATAATGAAACGAACGAAACATGCCGGCTACATCTTTGAGTGGCGGTTGTTTTACCTTGCGGTCACGAATGGTACTTTCGGGTTCGCCCTCAAAATCGAGCAAATAAAAATCATCTCCATTCACCAACACTTGTCCCAAATGGTAATCGCCGTGAATTCGGGTACGCTCAGATTTCATTTTGGTCCAATCAAATTCTAAGAATGCTTTTCGAATGTCTTTTTTATGATCCAAAAATTGGTTGGCCAATTCTAAAGCCAAGCCATCTAATTTGTGGAGATTATTCTCCAAAATATTCAATCGATTTTGAAACTGATACGTCAATCGGTTTTTAAGCCAAACTGTATAATCCCCATTGTAGGTTGTGGGCGTAAAAGCGGTATCGTGGATGTCACTGCCCAAGGCAATGTGCATTTCGGCGGTGCGGGTAGCCAGTGTAATGATGCGTAAAAAGATACTCAATCCGGCCCAGTCGATAATCTCGTGTGGTACCTCGTTGAGCTTTAACCTTTGAAATAATTCGACATCGGGCAACTTGTTGATTTTTATATTTTTAAGCTTGAGATTTAAAAATATTTTATCCACTTGCTCGAGCATGAATTTCCATGCATCACCTTGGTTGGGCACCAATTCTTGCATGAGTCCCAACGTGATGTTGCCTTCGGACAAATCGACACTCATACTGCCCATATAGGCCGGCGTGTTTTTGAAATCGGTGCGATCGGTAAGAAAACGACTGATTTCGTAATCGGGATTTTTACTGATGTAAATGCGTCTGAAAATTTTTAACACCAACGAATCATTGTAAACGATCGAGGTATTGCTTTGCTCCACCCCCATAAACCGCGAACTTTTATATTCGGTTTCGAGCATTTTTCGGCCCTTGTGAAAAGTTACTTTGGGGTGATTGGCTTCAGTAGAAGCTAATATTTTTTCGAATAGTAGTTTTCTAAAATCCTCTTGGTGCAAGGCATCTACCAAAAATCCGCTCACGCCATTGAGTTGTACAGGGGCGATTAACGTATTGGTATCCAACTCTTCTTTGACCATAAAGGAGATAGGCATGAAGTAATGTTGGTAAAAGGCTTCTTTGAAATTTACCTCCAGCAGAACACCATAATAATTATTTTTTTTAGACGTGATTTTGAAAAAATCGACCACTTCAATGTACTTCAAGGTGCTTGCTTTTCCGCCGTACCAACGTTTATTGATGATGTAATTCTCTAAAATATCAGACGAAAAAACTTTGACAAATTCCTTGTCTTCAAAGGCCGATTTCCAATCTGTTTTAAATACAAACGGATTTTGAAAGTTATCATCTTGGTTTTTCAAATCGATCATAGGCGTTCAATTTTAAATAAGTGAAAAGGATACGCTGCCAATAATTCCACATAATTGTATTCGTTATCCCACACATACGAAGCTCCCGTGAGTAAATCGGTAATTCGTAAATGGGTATTTATTTCAGCAGGTAATTTAAGCATGGCATTGGCCGACGATTCGGTATTCAGCGAAACGACCATCAAGGTTTCATTTTCTCGGGTGTCGTCAAATTTATAATAGGCCAAAATCTGGTCGTTGTTGGTTTCGCAAAACACAATGTTTTCGGTTTGTTGCAACGAAGCGTTTTCGCGGCGAATGGCATTCACTTGCGTATACAATTTCGTAATGGAATTCTCGATAGACCAGTCCCAGTGGGCCACTTCATATTTTTCTGAATCCAGGTACTCCTCTCCTCCTGGCTTGTAGGGTGCACAAATTCGGTATTCGTAAACCGGTCCATACACGCCCACATTTGAGCTCAAAGTTGCCGCCAAGAAATAGCGCTGCAAATGAATGGATTCGCCAGCCGTTTGCAAAGGCAACGGATTGATGTCGGGTGTATTGGGCCAAAAATTCGGTCTAAAAAATTCTTTTTGTTCGGTACGGGTAAGCTCGTGTACATATTCCATCAGCTCGGCTTTGTTGTTGCGCCAAGTGTAATAGGTATACGATTGCGTAAAGCCTTGTTTGGCCAACTCGTGCATGATTTTAGGTCGGGTAAATGCTTCGGCCAAGAACAACACATCGGGGTGTTTCTTTTTCACTTCGCCGATTAACCAACCCCAAAAATAGAAAGGTTTGGTGTGCGGATTATCTACCCGAAATACGCGAATTCCACATTCTTCTACCCAAAATAAAGCTGCGTCGAGTAGTTCTTTCCACAGGTTTTTCCAATCGGCAGTTTCAAAATAAATAGGTAGAATATCTTGGTATTTTTTGGGCGGATTCTCGGCATATTGCACCGTGCCATCCGGACGCCATTTGAACCATTGTGGAAAATCCTTCACATACGGATGATCGGGCGCGGCTTGCAAAGCAAAATCGACCGCCACTTCTATACCCAATTCAGTCGCTTTTTTCACCAAGGATTTAAAATCTGCTACGGTTCCCAATTCGGGATGCGTGTCTTTGTGTCCGCCATACTGAGAACCAATGCCCCAAGGCGAACCCACGTCGCCCGGTTGAGCGGTAGTTGCATTATTTTTACCCTTGCGGTTTACTTCGCCTATGGGATGAATTGGCGGAAAATATAAGGTATCAAATCCCAGTTGAGCTACTCGAGGTAACAAGCGTTCGCAATCCTTGAAGGTACCGTGTTTACCGGGGGTTTCGGAGGCTGAACGTGGAAAAAATTCATACCAGGTACTGAACAAGGCTTTTTTTCGATCGACATATAAAGGGAACACGTTGGAGGTGTTCACTAAAGTTTTATCGGGATTGGCTACAAAAAGCTGGTGTAATCGATCAGAAACCGCTTCTTGCACCGCTTGGTCATACTGCGTTTCGTCTTGAAATAAATCGATAAGTTTTTTGGCATAGGTTTTTTCGGCGCCTTTCAGCTTGTTTAGAATGGCAGTTATATAGGTAGCGCCTTCCAATAATTCGGAGGTAACACGCTGATTATCTTGTATTTTTCGTTCAATTCCGTGTTGCCAATTGAGTGCGTAATCAACCCAGCCTTCCACGTAATAACTGTAATTACCTTGTTGCGATACCGTAAATTCAGCTTGCCATTCGTCGTTGTGCGTGGGCTGCATGCGTACTTCGGTCCATTTTTTTTCGGATTCATGTTTATACAGGACACTGCTAGCTATCACATCGTGACCGTCTGAAAACACATCTGCGTGCACGATTACTTTTTGTCCAACGACACGTTTGATTGGATACAATCCACCATCAAGCTGAGGATTTACTTGGTGAATGACAATTCGGGTTTGTTTTTGCATGGGTAAAAAATTGAAAATCGAATTTAGTAAAAAAGAGTGCTACTCCTATTTCGAACTCTTTTTTTTACAATGCAAAGAACTTAAAATTTTGGGAGTTTATAGAATTGAAATGCAATTAAATAGCGCATTTTGCTTCTTTTATAATTTATTTTTTGGGCATTCCCCTCGAGTTTAGCAATCAATTAAACAGCCACAGCAAATACCTCTCGGGTCGGGCCCTGCGCTACAAGTCCTCGCCGCTACGATTCCCTGCGCGGCTGTGGGCTTTTCGCTACGGTCCCTAATGCGGGGGAAGGGAGTAGGTATTAGGTTGTGGGCGTCAGTTGTGAGTTGAAAGAATGTAGTAAATACATTTTAGTAACCTAAATTAATTTTCTACATAAAAAGCCCATACATTTATTTGAGCTTTAAATTGTATGTGTGATTAGTCTTTTATGCATCGAACTGAGAAACCGTAAGTTCTACTATTGATGTCCCTGACTACACTACCATCGCTGTAATACAGGTATTGGTAATAAGCATATGATGAACCGTCATCTGACGAATTCCACCACATTCCGAAGTAGCCAACGTCACCGAATGTACCACTGCCATCGCGTAAACCTCCCGGAAAACCTGTAAAGCCTGATGCGTTGGTAGCGTCTGTGTTAGGGCTTTGCCAAAGCGATGTACCCGTTGATTTCATCTTACCACCAGCAATATTTGGAAAATTATTACCTCCATCTGCGTTAGGGTCAAGACAGTTAATAAGAGAACTCCATTCTGCGTATGTAGGAACATGCCAGCCCGTAGGTGCTAGTTTCTTTCTCAGCGCAGAGTTCGCCGCAGAAGTCGCATTATAGATACCCATAACTGCATAACAATTGTATAATTTACCATAAATTCGACCATTGGCTGGATCGTTGTTATAATAACACCATGCACCCGTTGTTAAATTTGCCCATTGCGTTGGGTCAGTTACCTGAGGAATAGGAGTGCCATCTGTGTATTTGGAAACATTTAAATTTTTAGTCATCCAATTTTGTGAACCAATTTGTACTTGTCCATCTACAACCGGACTTATCGGTCTAGATATATAATTATCCGCTTTTTTCTCATCAGTACAACTAATTGTTACAGAAAAAAACAATAATAATAATAATAAGTGCTTTCTCATTTTCTATATTAATTGAAACAAATATACTTATTTAAAATTCATAAGGTTAAATTTCTATTTTACTCAACCATGCCTTTTCATAATATTATACTTGCGGTATCACTTAAAACAAAAAAACCCCGTTCGTTAGAACAGGGTTTCTATAAAAAAAGGCGGCGAGTAGAGGGCTATGCCCGACAGCGCTGCACCAATATAAAAAAAAGAACCCCTAGCTTTTTCAAGCTGGGGGTTCACTAAAGAAAGGCGGCGACATACTCTCCCACAAATTGCAGTACCATCTGCGCAGGCGGGCTTAACTTCTCTGTTC
>JBDKFO010000004.1:0-174052 GCA_039798665.1 Bacteroidota bacterium | reverse complement strand
TTTTCCTTGATGAAAAAGAAACAAAAAATCAAGACCTGGGATTTTCGGCGATCAAAATAGGCTCACTTCCTAAAACTCAAAAACTCGGCTGGCGCCTCAGACAGTTCGAGTTTCTTTACGGTCCCGAAGCTTCGGGATCTCCTTTTTGTCCCGAAGCTTCGGGACGCCTGCCAAATCCAATGGTCGGAGAAGTCTTCGGTAGTGCTAATATGGATGTTGGAATTTGGGATTTTAATATTGGAATTTCTTATCAACTGTTCTTAGTATAATAAGCAAACTTCCAACTTCCAGCTTCCAGCTTCCAATTCCACTCCCCACATTTACTTATGCCTAAACCAGCAATCGGTTCGTTCGGTTTCATAGTTTTTAAATACCGTATTGACAGGTTTTCCGTGCATCAACTGTGCATTGAATTGCGTTCGGGCTACAAAATTAAACACGCCCATATCGCCGGTAAATGCGGTTTTATTATCTCGATTGCCCAATTCGTGAAAGGCACATAATTGCTGGATAAATTGGTAAAATAGGGGAGCGTTTGCTCCAATTATGCCGCAGTTCAAAAGTGTTTCATTGGCAAATGCAACTTCAAACGCTGCATAGTCCTGAATTTTTTCGCGTAAATGCGTGCCGTGGTCAAACATCCACTCGTTTTGAAGTACTTTGGGTTCATCTCCGCAAAAAATGGTCTGCTTGTTTTCTAATAAAAAGGAATCAGTAAACGGGTTTTTAACCAATACCACATCAGACACGTCGGTGCAAAAAACATGGTTTAGTTGTGATAGGTTTTTTTCAAGAAAATCGCGGTACACAAAATACCGAAACACGTTTGGGTTATAGCTGGGGTGGCCATCAATTTTTATAAAAGTGAGGTAGTCATTGCTATACTTCAGGCAAGTTAAATCAGAAAAATTGTTGTGAAAAAGTATTCCTTGTACTTGTGCTGCAGCCAATGATTCAGCCCATTCACGCACGAGTTCATAGTCGTCGTGTGCCAAGGTGGTATTTCGATTCACATCATACACCCCCGTGATGTGACAGGCCAATACGAGGTTCTTGCTGGTTTTTATTTGCGGAAGATCAAAGCGCATTTGTCAAATTGGCTTTGATCAAGGTAGCGCAAATGCTGTTGGGCATGGTTCGGTGGTAAATGTAGGTGCGCAAGTTTACTTTTTTTACGCGAAATAAGGCAGTGGCTTTTTCAAAAAAATCGGCATCAGCGGCAAAACCGGTTTTAAATTTCAAACTTTTAAATACGTTTTTATGACCAAACAAGGTGCCAAATAAAACCGTTTCATCCAAGTGAATGAGTTGCGTCACATCATCTTTGTCGGGAACATAGTAATCGGCATCCGTATTGACAATGGTTTCGGTAGTTGAACAAATCAAATCCAGGTTTTCGATTTCGGCTAAACAGGCACGCAAATGATGTGGTTTGTATTCGTCGTCGCTATCCAGTATGGTAATATATTCTCCACTGCTGTTCTTTACACCCCGGTTGATCGATTCTGATTGCCCCTGGTTGCAGTGGCGGATGTAAATAATTTTCTCTTCGTGTTGCTCTACATACTGCATTAACGATTCTCGGTTGTTTTCTTTGCTGCCGTCGTCAATGATAATCAGTTCGAAATCCTGAAAATCTTGGATCAACACCGAATCGATCGCTCTTTTTATGTAGACGAAATCGGTATTATATACGGCCATTAATACCGAAATGGTTGTTCTTTTTAACATGTTTTCCTGCAGTTAGAAACCGCGCAAAGCTATGGTTTTAGGCCGTAATATTTGCAGTAATAAACGAATTTGTTGTCTGTTGTATGTTGTCAGTTGTCGGTTATCCGTTCTCAATGCCCAGTCCCATCCTACAAGCGGCTTTCAATACGTCGACGTCAATGTCTTGGAGTGATTTAAACTTAATGCAATAGCCAGTTACATTGGCTTTTCCCAGTTTATCTCCAAAGTTTTGAATTAGATAGTTTTTATCGGCCAAACCCATGATGTAGACCGAAATACCGGTTGTATTGGCACTGATGCCCACCTGATAAAATTCTTTTTGGCTGCCATCGGCATACTTTATGAGCTGTGAGCCATAGCCAATGTTGGGATTAGCAATCACTTTTCCATCGCTGTTTTTCCCGTCTAGAAACCACAATTTAGCATCGGGTTTCAAGGCCAAAATGCTGGCGTGCAATTGTTGCATCGCCCTGCGTTTGGGTTCTTGGAGGGAGTCAATATAGGTGGCGATTTGGAGCATACTGTTGTCTGTTGTCAGTTATCGGTTATCAGTTATCAGTTTTGTCGGGATTGGTATTTAAATACCCTGCCCAAACGTCAATAAATTTTTATCGGGATCAAGTACTGAAAATTCGCGTTGTCCCCAGGGTTTAGTTGCCAAAGAACCATTTGGATGAATGACTACTTTATTGTCCAAAAATGTTTGGTACAGGCGTTCAATGTCGTTCGTTCGAATGTATACTTGGCCATAGTTTTCTTTTGGCTCCAGCTCTTTAAACTCAAAAAAGTGAAGCTGAATGTGGTCTTTTTGAACCATTAAATAGTCATCAAAGTCACCATCACCAAAAAGCTGAAACCCTAATTGATTAAGGTAATACGCTTTTGTGTTTTCTTTGTTGCGCATGGGTAATTTTGGATGAATATCTGTAAGCATATTTTTATTTGTCAAGATGAGGCAAATGTATGAAATAGGGAGGTCAGTTGTCAGCTATCAGTTATTAGCTATCAGCAAATAGCCGTTCATATTATACATTGCAAAACTCCCCTCTTGAGAGGGGTTGGGGGTGTGTTTTGATTAGCTGTATGTTAACGGTTGACAGTTTACAGTTTTTCTTAGATTACATTTTAATTCATCCCGAAGCTTCGGGATTACAATTCGTGCATTCCTGGCTAACCGCTAACTGTTATCCTATCGCCATCTTCTGGCTCTCATCGTTTAAATGATCAGTTAACTTACTTGACAATCAACTTGGAAGAATAAATTTTGTCTGCAGTATACATTTTAAGGAGATACACTCCCGAATCAATCGAAGATATATCCATTTTAGTTCCATTAATCAACTCCTTTTTAATCCATCTCCCATGGATATCGTAGAGAAAAACTGTGTCGACACTGCTTGAAAATGTAATTTCAGTTGAGGCAGGATTTGGACTAAACGTTAGATTGGCCGAAATAATTCCGGGTTCCGTGGTGTTTAAGTTATTACAATTGGATACCGAAGGAAACACGCCATTTACGTTATAAAAACCCTGAATAGCAGGTACAGAATTGCTACTCGTACAAATTTCCTGTATGTGGGGTAGATTCGCCCCGGAAAAATTTAATATGGGATTCCAGTCAAACCCGTTGTTCATGTTTAGGGCTACCAAATTATAGTTGTCATAGCAATACAAAGCCGTTAAGTTGGTGCATAAACTCACATCGAGTGCTGTGATGGAATTTTGCTGACAAAAAAGGGTTTCCAATAAAGGCTGATGATCTAGTATTAAGGGAGAGGCGCTAAATCCATTATTGTGGCACCATAAGGTTTTAAGTTGGGTATTATGGGTAAGATCTAATTGGTTTATTAAATTATGATTACAATATAGATATTCCAATTGGGTGAGATTAGAGGTGTTTAAAGTACCCAGTTGTGCATACATGCAATTCAGGGTTTTTAGATTTGGACAATTGGATAAATTCAGGGTTCCTAGACTATTTTGACCGCAAGAAAGAAACTCTAAAAGCGGCTGATTGTTCAGATTTAGCGCGTTCAAGTAATTAGCGTCACAGCGCAACGAGGTTAAATTAGCGTTGTTGTTGAGGTTTAAATTGCTAATGCTGTTTTGCCCACAAGCCAAGAATACTAAGCCAGGGAGATTGTTCAAGCTTAATGCATAAAGGCCATTATTGCTGCAATCCAGGTAGTTAAGATTGGGTGTAGGTGTGAGGTTTAATGCGGTTAAATAATTGTAGGCACATTCTAAATGTGTTAATTGACTTAATCCACTTAGATTTAAAGTGCCCAACACATTATGATTTACAATAAGTTCTTCTAGATTCACACAACCACTAATGTTTAATGCCGTTGTATTGTTATTATTTAGGGTAAGTTTTTTTAAATGAATTAAATTGCTAAGGTTCATTTCGATTGTCCAGTTGTTGCCTTGGCAATTCAATTCTTCTAGATTCGAAAAACTTTGTAAACAACTGTAATCACTTGATTGACCATTAAAATCTTTAAAATAACTGATGCGTTGTGCTTCGCTGACTTGCAATTCACCATCATTATTTTGATCAATGTTGGTCCAGTTTCCAGTCAGATCTTTCGCTCTTGCGTTTTCAACTGTTGAATTGATGATCCAAAATTTTAAGCCAGGACTTGAAATGGGTACGATTTGTGCATTACAAGTCAGCACAAAAAGCCAGCACAAAATGGCCATTTTTGTTTTCATCATAGAAGAGGTTTTAGGAAAAACAAATTGGATACCAAATTACATTAAATTTTCAAATAAATCCGATGATTGGTGAAGTCTTCGAAAGTGCTTTACTGGTTGTTGGAATTTGGAATTTCAGATTTGGTCCCGAAGCTTCGGGAATATAATTTGTGCATTCTTGGCTAAAAGCTAAAAGCTAACAGCTCAACGTATATTTACTACATTTACCAAAACAAAAAACATGCCCCGTTCAGCACCACTTTTAGCACTACGCAGTACAATTTCAATCGACGCGGATCGCAGTTCTTTGCCAGTTGAAGCATTTCAAAATAGCTGCCTGCGGCCCATACTCAAATTTCAAAACCAGCTATTGGTTAGTTTGTTTCGTGCTCAAGTACAGGCGACAGATATTCCGCCCAAAGGGGCAGCGCTCGAAAATTTTATCAAACTGCGATTACAAAAAGACACGCCACTCAGATATACGTTGGTTGGGGTGGTATTGGGACTTTTTACTGCCGATGAATTGGATTTTTTCATCCAACATAAAAACGAATTGAGCAAACGCATCTTGACCATGTTGGTTCAGCGCTTGGGGGATCAGGTGTAGGTGGTAGATTTTAGGTAGTAGATTTTAGGTTAGGTAGATTTAAAGATTAGCCATTATGGAACTGTTTGACCTCGTAGTATCGGGATTCAAATTTTGGAATTTCTTATCAACTGTTCATAGCATACTCTGAAAACTTCCCACTTCCAGCTTCCAGCTTTCCACTCTTTTCATTTTTAATTATTCATTATAAATTAATAATTAAATTTTACTTTTGTCCAGCAAATAATTCCCCATGTACAAATTCCTTCTACGCCCTGTTTTGTTTTGGTTTGATCCCGAGCAAGTGCATTATTTTACCTTTGCCTGCATTCGTTTGTTGCATAAAATCCCGGGTTTTGGATGGCTGTGTAACCAACTGTACGCAGTCAATGATCCGCGTTTGGAGCGGGAAGTATTTGGCTTGAAATTTAAAAATCCCGTAGGCTTAGCAGCAGGTTTTGACAAAGATGCCAAGTTGTATCAGGAATTGGCCAATTTTGGCTTTGGCTTTATTGAGATTGGCACGCTCACGCCCAAGCCACAGGCAGGTAATCCCAAAAAACGCTTGTTTAGACTCAAAGCCGATAGCGCCATCATTAACCGGATGGGGTTTAACAATGGGGGAGTGGATGCGGCCGTTTTGCGCTTGCAACAAAACAAAGGCGTATTAATTGGCGGAAACATCGGCAAAAACAAAGATACCCCCAACGAAACCGCCACTTCCGATTACGAGATTTGCTTTGATGCCTTGTATGAAGTAGTCGATTATTTTGTGGTGAATGTGAGTTCGCCCAATACACCGAATTTACGGGCATTACAAGATAAAGAACCGCTCACGCAGTTGTTGCAAACCTTGCAAAATAAAAATCTGGCACAAGTAAAGGCCAAGCCCATCTTACTCAAAATCGCACCCGATTTAACCGATGAACAACTACTCGATATCATCGACATTGTAAAAACCACCCAAATTGCCGGTGTGATTGCGACCAACACCACACTTTCGAGAGATGGATTGCAGTCAGAGAATAAAACCGAAATGGGCGGATTGTCGGGCAAGCCTCTAACCAAAAGATCTACCGAAGTAATTCGTTTTCTAGCTGAAAAAAGCAACCGTGCATTTCCCATAATTGGCGTAGGCGGCATTCACAGCGCCGATGATGCTATCGAAAAGCTCGAAGCCGGTGCAAGCCTCGTGCAGTTGTACACCGGATTTATCTACGAAGGTCCGGCCTTGGTGAAAGCAATTAATCAAAAAATCGCGCTATCTTAGCGTTCAAAATGTGTCTGTGAATCCCATCAAAATCATCGAATGTCCGCGTGACGCCATGCAAGGCATCAAGGAATTTATACCTACCCAGCGCAAGGTCGATTACCTGCAGTCGCTGTTGCGTGTAGGTTTTGATACCATCGATTTTGGGAGTTTTGTATCGGCCAAGGCCATTCCGCAAATGCAAGATACGGCAGCCGTTTTGGAGCAATTGGATTTATCTAAAACCCAAAGTAAATTGTTGGCCATCATTGCCAATACCCAAGGCGCACAAGCCGCTGCGCAGTTTCCAGCAATCAATTATTTGGGCTTTCCGTTTTCGATTTCCGAGAACTTCCAAATGCGCAACACCCATAAAACCATCGCCGAATCGTTATTGAGTTTGCAAGAAATTCTAAACATTGCTCACGCGCACAATAAAGAAGTCGTAGCCTATTTATCCATGGGCTTTGGCAATCCGTATGGCGATCCCTGGAATGTCGAAATTGTAGCCGAATGGACCGAGCGCTTGTCCCAAATGGGTGTAACGATATTGTCCCTATCAGATACCATAGGCAGTTCTACACCCGAAGTGATTTCGTATTTGTTTTCGAATTTAATTCCGCAATACCCCAACATTGAGTTTGGCGCTCACTTGCACACCACACCCGATAAATGGTTTGAAAAAGTAGATGCTGCTTACCTTGCCGGTTGTCGCCGATTTGATGGTGCCATTCAAGGATTTGGCGGCTGTCCGATGGCCAAAGACGAACTCACCGGCAATATGCCCACCGAAAAATTGTTGTCTTATTTTACCACCCAAAAAGAAGCAACGGGTACCAGCCCGATGAGTTTTGAAAGCGCTTATAACGAGGCGACCAAGATTTTTAAATTCTACCATTAAAATTCTATTTTCTGTCAGAAAACGCGCGGTTTTTCTAAAAAAATTACTTTATATTTGCACGCAATTTAACTACAACTTCAAATTGCAATGAACGCACACCACACGAAAATTATCGGCGAAGGATTAACCTATGATGATGTCCTTTTAGTTCCCAATTATTCTAATGTGCTTCCCCGCGAAGTGCGCATCCAATCCCGATTTTCTAAAAATATTTCCCTAAACGTACCCATCGTTTCTGCGGCTATGGATACCGTAACCGAAAGCGCGATGGCGATTGCCATGGCACAAGAAGGCGGAATTGGCGTGTTGCACAAAAACATGAGCATTGAACAACAAGCCGCCAAAGTACGCAAGGTGAAACGCGCCGAAAGTGGCATGATCATCGATCCAGTTACCTTGCCTCTTACAGCTACGGTTGGCGATGCCAAATCATTGATGAAAGAGCATGGCATAGGTGGAATTCCCGTAGTTGACCAAAATGGTATACTAAAAGGAATTACCACGAACCGCGACATGCGTTTTGAAAAAGTAAACAGCCGTCCCATCACCGAGGTCATGACCTCCAAAAATTTAGTGACCGCTGCTGTAGGGACGACCTTGCAGGAAGCCGAAGGAATTTTACAAGAAAATAAAATCGAAAAATTACCCGTAGTCGACCAAAACTACAAACTAGTCGGTTTGATTACATTTCGAGATATCACCAAATTGACCCAAAAACCCATTGCCAACAAAGACACCTTTGGTCGTTTGCGCGTTGCGGCCGCTATTGGCGTTACGGCTGATGCCATTGATCGCGCGGCAGCTTTAGTGCAAGCGGGTGTAGATGCGGTAATCATCGATACAGCACACGGACATACCGAAGGCGTAGTAAACGTATTAAAATTAGTAAAAGCACAATTCCCGAGTATCGATGTCATTGTTGGGAATATTGCCACACCCGAAGCTGCCTTGTATTTGGCCGAGCACGGTGCCGATGGGGTGAAAGTAGGCATTGGACCAGGTTCAATTTGCACCACGCGTATTGTAGCTGGGGTTGGATTTCCGCAATTCTCTGCCGTACTTGAAGTAGCTGCTGCCCTAAAAGGTAGCGGTGTTCCGGTAATCGCCGATGGTGGAATTCGCTACACGGGCGACATTCCTAAAGCGATTGCAGCCGGTGCCGATTGTGTAATGTTGGGCTCTTTATTGGCCGGAACCAAAGAGTCTCCGGGTGAAACCATCATATTTGAAGGCCGTAAATTTAAATCTTACCGCGGAATGGGTTCGGTTGAAGCCATGCAAGAAGGATCAAAAGACCGCTATTTCCAAGACGTAGAAGATGACGTTAAAAAATTAGTTCCGGAAGGAATTGTGGGTCGAGTACCCTATAAAGGCGAATTAAACGAAAGCATGCAACAATTCATTGGTGGCCTTCGCGCCGGAATGGGCTATTGCGGCGCCAAAGATATTCCGACACTACAAGAAACCGGTCGTTTTGTGCGCATCACCACCAGTGGAATCAACGAAAGTCATCCGCATAACGTGACGATTACCAAAGAGGCGCCGAATTATTCGAGGTAGCTGATAGCAATAAGCTTTTAGCAATCAGCTGTTAGCTTTTGCCACGAATGCACAAATTTATTTTTTAAATTGATTGGTAATTGATCATCAACGATGATCATTCGACTGAAATAATTAACACGAATTATATTCGTGAATTCGTGGCTAGTAAATTAACCTGAAATAGGTTGACAGCAATTAATTTGTTTTTAGCAAGATGTTTTACTGACAACTGAAAACCGAGAACTGACAACTTTTTTAAATCCCCACATAATTACTCGGGCTTATCGCGAGTAATTCTTCTTTAATTTCGGTAGAAACAGCTAAAGTTTGGATGAATTCTTGAATAGCCGCTTGGTTGATTACACCGTGTGTGCGGGTTAGATCTTTCAAGGCTTCGTAGGGATTTGGGTAGCCTTCGCGACGCAAAATGGTTTGTATGGCTTCGGCGACAACGGCCCAATTTTGATCGAGTTCGCTGGCCAATTTATCTTCATTCAACACCAATTTATTCAAACCTTTCAGGGTAGCTTCGAGTGCAATAATCGTGTGACCAAACGGTACACCGATGTTACGCAATACGGTACTGTCGGTCAAATCGCGTTGCAAACGAGAGATTGGTAATTTGGCCGATAAATGCTCAAACAAGGCATTGGCCATCCCTAAATTGCCTTCTGAATTTTCAAAATCAATTGGGTTTACCTTGTGTGGCATGGCTGAAGAACCAATTTCACCCGCTTTGATTTTTTGTTTAAAATAATCCATCGATACATAAGTCCAGATGTCGCGATCTAAATCAATTAAGATGGTATTGATGCGTTTGAGGGCGTCAAAAAACGCAGCGAAATGATCGTAATGTTCTATTTGCGTGGTAGGAAAGGAATGGTGTAATCCCAAATTTTCGGTCACAAAATCAGTTCCAAATTTGCGCCAATCTACTTGCGGATAGGCTACGTGATGGGCGTTGTAATTACCCGTAGCGCCACCAAATTTGGCAGCAAAAGGAATCGAAAACAACAAGCGCAATTGCTCTTCCAATCGCTCTACAAATACACCAATTTCTTTGCCCAAACGGGTAGGCGAGGCGGGTTGTCCGTGGGTGCGTGCCAACATGGGAATCTCGGCCCAAGCTATACTCAATTCTTTGAGTTTGGCGACCACGGCAATCAAGGATTTCAAGTAGACGTTGTGAAACGCCTCTTTGGTTGATAATGGAATTGCCGTGTTGTTGATGTCTTGCGAAGTCAATCCGAAGTGGATGAATTCTTTATAGGGAGCCAAGTTTAATTGGTCAAAGGCTTGTTTGATAAAATATTCTACGGCTTTTACATCGTGGTTGGTGGTTTGCTCAATGTCTTTAATGGCTTGCGCATCGGCGGTGCTAAAGTTTTCATATAAACCACGCAAATCGGCAAACACAGTTGGATGTACACCTGCCAATTGCGGCAAAGGCAATTCGCACAAGGCAATGAAATATTCAATTTCTACCAACACGCGGTAGCGAATTAAGGCTTCTTCTGAAAAATAAGCTGAAAGCGATTCAGTCTTGCTTCTGTATCTTCCGTCAATCGGGGAAACGGCATTCAATTCGTGTAGCGTGGCCATGGTGTAGTGTGTTGAAAATAAGGCGCAAATATATGACTTTGTTGAGGTTTATAAAAGGCAATCCCATGAAAAAACAACGCTTATTTTCCCATCAACTGGGGTAGTAATTCGATAAAATCTTGCAGCCCTTCACTTGCCGTTTTGGCAATCACGGTGGTGGGATTGGGAATGCCCGCCAAACTTGCCGGATTCAAATCGATGTACACCAACGGAATAGTTGTTTTGCCATAATGCAGTAAGCTGGCTGCCGGATATACTTGCAGTGAAGTGCCAATGACCAAGAGTAAATCGGCTTGCTGGGTGAGCACGATGGCTTCTTCGAGTGCCGGAACTTCCTCGCCAAACCAAACAATGTGTGGCCGCAACTGATCTCCATGCGCATCGGTGTCGCTTAAATGTAAATCATCGTGGTGTTCGTATATTGTATGTTCGTCGGCTACCGATCGCACTTTGGTTAATTCGCCATGCAAATGCAATACGCGGGAACTGCCAGCGCGTTCGTGCAAATTGTCGACGTTTTGGGTAATGATTTGCAGTTGGTAATGCGATTCCAATTTGGCCAAGAGTTCATGGCCTTTGTTGGGCGAAACCTGCTTGAGTTGACGACGGCGTTGGTTGTAAAATTCCAACACCAATTTTGGATTTTTACGCCAACCTTCGGGTGAGGCCACCTCCATAACGTCGTGGTTTTCCCACAAGCCGTTTTTGTCCCGAAAGGTCGAGATCCCGCTCTCGGCCGACATGCCAGCACCGGTAAATACCACGATATTTTTTTTCATAATCGGAAAGGGCTTTTTGTATTTTTGCCAAAATTAAACAATCTATGCCCGATCTCGACTACTTGGCCTATTTAGAAGAATTCCTCACCGATGCCCGAAAAGAGAAGTTTCTCAAGGTGTTGTCCCAACGCACCAACCATTTTACGGTGGCGATTGAAGATGTATTTCAGTTACACAACACCAGTGCGGTGATGCGCAGTTGTGAAGTGTTTGGGATTCAACAATTGAATGTGGTTGAGGAAAAGTTTGGCAAACGCATTGACAAAGAAATCGCGATGGGGGCACAAAAATGGGTCGATGTGAATCGGTTTGAATCGATTGAGGATTGTATCCAAGATTTAAAAGCCAAAAATTACCGCATTATTGCCACCACGCCACACGAAAATGATTGTTTGCTGGATGATTTTGACATTTCGCAACCGGCAGCCTTGTTTTTTGGTACGGAGCGCGATGGCTTGTCGCAGGAAGTATTGGATCAGGCCGATGGCTTTTTGAAAATTCCCATGCGGGGATTTACCGAAAGTTTAAATATCTCCGTTTCAGCTGCGATTATCATTCAAAATCTCATGAGCCGATTGCATCAATCAGACGTGAATTGGCAATTGACGGAACATGAAATTTTACAAAAACGGATTGATTGGTCGCGTAATTCCATCAAAGATATCAAACGAATTGAAGCGCGGTATTTTGCCGAACGAAAGGGCTAATTATTTCTTTTTAAGGATTTTGTATTCTTCGTAGCATTCGCTAATGGCATCCATGATTTGCAAGTCATTGGCGGTTTTGATAAAGGCCTCCGAATAGTTGCAACGTTGCATGATTTCGGCAATTTCTTTTTTGTCGACGCCCAATAATACGGCCAACGTTTCTCGATCAAATTTAGATTCCAAGAGGTTGCGCACAGTGTCATCTTTCTTCATCTTTTTTAATCGCTTCAATTCTACCGATTTTTTTCCGAAGAAATTATAGAGCATATCGGCCGGATTAAAAATAGAACCCAGAACACGCCCAAAAGCATTGGGAGAACTTTCGCCGGCTTCGTATCCTTGTTGCAAACCCGAAATGCTGTAGCGGTAATTTTCGGCGGTAGGAATGAGTTTGGTATCTACCTCCAAATAGCCAGTGAGGTAATAGGGCATGATGTTCACTTCTTCAAGCGCAATCGCTTTTTCCGTCAATTGAATATTGGTTTTTCCGCTTTTGATCCAGTCGTTGGTCACCCGAATTTTAAGCGATTGAAACCCGATGTAGGAAATGTGTAGGGTGTCGTTGGCGGAAACTTCTAGTTCAAAATATCCTTTGGCATTGGTTACCGTACCCAGCACTTTGTTGAGGTTGATGACATTGACATTCTCAATGGGTGTTTTGCTGTTGTCGTTCAGGATGATACCTGTAACTTTTTTGGGAGTGTCTATTTCTTGCGCCGAAAGTGCGGCCGAAAAACACATATAAAAAAAGACTACCCAATACCGCATGTTTTGTTTTTTAGAAGGCCTAAAAGTACTAAAACGAACTAAGATATTGGGTAGCCTAAGCTATAATTATAAGAAAATTAACAAACCAAGGTTAGTCTTTTCTAGGGCGTCTTGGACGTGGGCTGTCGCCAAATGATTCCGAACGTCTAGGTGCTCTAGAACTGAATCCTTCTGACTTTGGAGCATCAGATGAACGTCGTGCAGGGCGATCCGATCCGAATCCACCACTACGGCTTTCGCTGCGTCCACCAAATCCACTTTCTTTTCTGGGGCCAAAACCGCTGCCGCCACCTCTAGGTGCACTGCTACGTTCACGGCCAAAACCGCCGCCTCCGCCGCTTCTGCCGCCGCCAAATCCACCACCAGAACTTCTTCCGTTGTGGTCTCTACGTCCGCTACTTGGTCCGCCTTCGTTTTTGGATATTTCTACATTGATGCGACGACCATTTAAGTCAAAGCCGTTCAATATGCTCATCACTTTATCAGTGTGTTCTCCGTCGGTGTTAAAGAACGAAAAACCTTCTTTTACATCTACTTTGAATACGTCATCACGACCCAAGTCTAGGGTTTCTTTTAAGAAATCTTTCAATTGCATCCAATCAAAATCATCGCGTGAACCAATGTTTACAAAATAACGCACCGGATCTCCCGCACGAATTTCTCTTGGTTCTGATCCTCTTTCTGAACGATCACCTTTTTCTCCTGATAAATCGCGTTTCTTTTTGTAGTAGGCAATGAATCGGTTGAATTCTACCGACACCATTTTCTTGATCAACTCTTCTTTGCTCAAGCCGTCCAACACGTCGTTGATGGCTGGCAAGTAGTTGTCAATTTCGTGATCTACTTCGGTGTCTTTGATTTTATTGGCCAAGTGCAACAACTGAATTTCGCAGATTTCAATCCCACTAGGAATTGTTTTTTCTTCAAATTTCTGTTTGATGATGCGCTCTATAGACGAAATTTTACGCAATTCACTTTTGGTGATGATCACGATTGAAGTTCCTAATTTACCGGCACGACCAGTTCTTCCTGAACGGTGGTTGTAGGTTTCAATTTCGTCGGGCAATTGGTAGTTTACTACGTGTGTAATGTTGTCTACGTCAATTCCACGGGCCGCTACATCGGTAGCTACCAACATTTGAATCTGACGTCCACGAAACGATTTCATCACGCCATCGCGTTGTGCTTGTGACAAATCACCGTGCAAAGCTGCCGCGCTGTATCCGTCTTCGATTAATTTTTCGGCAACGGCTTGGGTGTCGCGTTTGGTACGGCAAAAAACCACCGAGAAAATGTCGGGATTGGCATCGGCCAAACGTTTCAAGGCTTCGTAACGGTCACGGGCATTCACACAGTAAAATTCGTGTGATACAGTGGCCGAACCAGAGTTTTTGGTTCCTACGGTTACTTCAGCAGGTTCGTGCATGAATTTTTTGGCAATTCGGGCTACTTCAGCCGGCATGGTAGCCGAGAATAACCAGGTGCTTTTGTCGTCTGGAGTGTCCGATAAAATAGAAACGATGTCTTCGTAGAAGCCCATGTTTAGCATTTCATCGGCCTCGTCCAAAATACAGTAATTGATGTTTTTGATGTTGACCAATCCACGATTGATCATGTCTTGCATTCTACCGGGAGTAGCTACAATGATTTGTGCTCCGCGTTTAATTTCGCGCGCTTGTTCGGTAATACTGGCCCCGCCATAAATTGCCACCGTGTGCAATCCGTTTACGTATTTGGAGTATTGTTTGATCTCGTTGGTGATTTGCAAACACAATTCACGGGTAGGAGATAAAATTAAGGCTTGTGTACTTCTGTTTTCAGCATCAATTTTTTGAATCAGCGGAAAGCCAAATGCTGCCGTTTTCCCTGTTCCTGTTTGTGCTAAAGCTACTAAATCAGTGTCTTGTTCCAATAGTACTGGAATCGCTTTTTCTTGCACTTCTGACGGATTCTCAAATCCTAGATCTTTGATCGCCAGCAGTAGCGACTCATTCAGACCTAATTGTTCAAATTTGTTCATTCTTTGTTTTTAAAATTTGGTGCAAAAATAGGGCGAATAAGTGAGATAATCTAATTTGTTACTAATTGAAAATCAGTAAATTAGAATTAATTATAAAATAAGAATGGAATTCGAGGTAGCCAAACCGTAGCTATAAACAGAAAAAAAGACGTCTATTCGGCTGTTAAAAACTTTATTAGTTGCTGCACTGCCAGCCCTCGATGGCTGCAACTGGCTTTTTCAAGGGGTGTGAGCTCGGCAAAAGTTTTTTCATGACCATCTGCTTGAAAAATAGGATCATAGCCAAAGCCGTTTGTCCCTCTTTTTTCTTGTATAATTTCGCCTTTTACAATTCCGGTAAATAAATGTTGTTTACCTGCTAAATTTAAGGCAATTACCGTTTTAAATTGCGCTGAACGATCGGTAGTATTTGCCAAGTTTTGCAGCACTTTTTGCATATTGTCTTCGGCACTTTTTTGTTCACCGGCATAGCGCGCCGAGTAGACACCTGGCTCGCCATTTAGGGCTGTAATTTCCAATCCAGTATCGTCGGCAAAACAAGGAAGGCCATAGTTTTGGGTCACGTAATTGGCTTTCAATATGGCGTTTCCTTCAATGGTTTGGGCCGTTTCGGGGATATCTTCGGTGCAGCCAATATCGGCCAAACTTACCAATTCAATGGAGTCGGGAAGTAACAATTGAATCTCGTTTACTTTATTGGAATTATTGGATGCAAAGACAATTTTCATAGCAGTAGTGTTTGGTTTGCAAAGATAGAAGCCCAATTTAGATACCCACAATTCGGCCGCTTGAATTGTGAATATTTATTTAGTCAAAGGTTTTATGCTTTGCATTTTTAGCCTTATTTTTGCCCCAAATTTCACGGAAACTCCACATAAACAATATTTGCACCATGGTAAAAGATTTATTTGAACGCATCCAATCCAACAAAGGACCTTTAGGAAAATGGGCTTCTCAAGCAGAAGGCTATTATGTATTTCCAAAATTAGAGGGCGAATTAGGGCCGCGAATGCAATTTCACGGCAAGACAATTTTGAATTGGAGTTTAAATGATTATTTAGGATTAGCCAATCACCCCGAAGTGCGCCAAGCCGATACCGATGCTGCCATCAAATACGGAGCCGCCTACCCAATGGGAGCGCGCATGATGAGTGGACATACCGAATACCACGAACAATTGGAGCAAGAATTGGCTGCTTTTGTGATGAAAGAATCGGCTTATTTATTGAATTTTGGGTACCAAGGGATCATGTCAACTATTGACGCCTTAGTGACTCGTAATGATGTAATTGTATATGATGTGGATGCTCACGCCTGTATCATTGATGGCGTGCGTTTGCACAGTGGTAAACGATTTACGTACCGCCACAATGACGTGGAAAGCATGGAGAAAAATTTGCAACGTGCCACCAAATTGGCCGAAACTACTGGCGGTGGAATTTTATTCATCACTGAAGGGGTATTTGGGATGCGTGGCCAACAAGGCAAATTGAAGGAAGTGGTTGAAATGAAGAAAAAATACAATTTCCGCTTGTTGGTTGATGATGCACACGGATTTGGAACACTAGGAAAAACTGGCGCAGGAGCAGGTGAGGAGCAAGGATGTCAAGACGGTATCGACGTGTATTTCTCGACTTTTGCCAAATCGATGGCCAATATTGGCGCTTTTGTAGCCGCCGACAAAGAAATTATAGACTATTTAAAATACAATTTGCGTTCGCAGATGTTTGCCAAAGCCTTGCCGATGATCCAAACCATTGGTTCATTAAAACGCTTGGAGTTGTTGCGCAAATCATCCGAAATCAAAGATAAATTGTGGGTAAACGTTCGTGCCCTGCAAGAAGGATTGACCAGTCGTGGGTTTAACATTGGCGACACCAATACGTGCATTACACCGGTTTACCTAGAAGGATCAATTCCTGAAGCGATGGTGATGGTGAATGACTTGCGCGAGAATTACGGCATTTTCCTTTCTATTGTAGTCTACCCAGTTATTCCAAAAGGAATTATCTTGTTGCGTATGATTCCAACGGCTTCTCACACCTTAGAAGACATCAACGAAACCTTGGCTGCCTTTGAAGCCATCCGCGAGAAATTGGTGAACGGCACGTATAAAGCCATTGCTGCTCAGACCACGGTGGATGTGTCTTAGGAGTTGAAAGTCATAAAGTCGTAAAGTCGAAAGTCGAAAGATTTGCTAAGAATTAGTTCCTACTTTTCTTTTTATTTAACCGACAACAGAAAACCGACAACCGACAACTCTTACAACTTCTTTATATACGTACACCTTCTCTTATGAATTACCGGATCAAACGTCTTCCATAAATTGTGGATCGCGTTGTTTTCGTCGAGTTCGGGTGTACGAATGCAGGTTTCAATTCCAAATCGTTTAAATGCATTGAAGTATTCCATAAACATCGGAGCGGTAACCCCTTTGTTTTGGTAATCGGGATGAATGCCAATGAGGTAAAACAAAATGGCATTTGTTTTGGTTTTGGCGCGCAACAAATGGTACCAGCCAAACGGAAATAAGCGGCCGTTTGCCTTTTTGAGCGCTTCGGTCAAGGAAGGCATCACAATGCTAAAGGCGATCATTTTGTCATTGGCATCAAACACAAAATTGATGAATTCGGGGTTGATCATGCCCATGTATTTTCTCTTGAAAAACTCTTTTTGCGCATCCGAAATGGGCACAAACGAAGATAATTTGGCATAACATTCGTTAAACAAATCAAACATTTGATCGGCATATTTCAGCACTTCTTTGGTTGATTTGCAATTCACGGTACGCAGTTGGTAGCGTTTGCTGATGAAATCGGATGCACGCTCAAACACTTCCGGTTTTACGTTGGCAAAGGGAAATACACTTTCTAAAAATTGCTTTTCCTTGACATATCCCAATTGTTCAAAATGCGTTACATAATACGGATTGTTGTACCAGGTAATCATGGTGCCAATGTGCTCAAAACCCTCGGTAAGTAGCCCAACTTTGTCCAAGTTAGAAAATCCCATCGGGCCTTCCACTTCTTCAAGGTTGTGCTTTCGGCCCAATTCGTAGACTTTTTCGAGGAGGGCTTTGGTTACTTCAATGTCGTCAATCACGTCAAACCAACCAAAACGCACCTTCTTTTTACCCAAATCATTTACCTCACTCCAATTCACAATGGCGGCCACTTTGCCTACCATTTTTCCGTCCTTATAAGCGCAATAAAAATAGGCTTCAGCCTTTTCAAATACCGGGTTTTGGGTTTTGTCAAAGGTGATTAATTCGTCTTGAATTAAGGGTGGAATCCAGTTGGGATTGTCTTTATACAAATCAAACGAAAACAAGATAAATTGCTTCAGTTCTTTTTTGGTGATGGCTTCGCGAATTGTAATCATGGTTACTTTGTTTTGCGCGAACCATTGTCAAAGCCGTCTGTACGCACTTTGGATTTGGAGTCGTCTTTTTTAACTTTTTTGTCTTTGCTGTCTTTTCCGCCTTTTCCGTTGTTTTTGGCTTTCGGAATGCGCAACATCACCTCGTTGTAATTGGCATCAAAGCGCCAAGAAAAGCCCAAATTGGCGATTACCTGGGCAGGCTCATTGGTTATGCTGCTGGCCAAAGCGGCATCAACTTGTAGGTTCTCAGCCAGTAAATAAGCACCACCTGCTCTAAAGAGGGTATTGCGGTACACCTTGCTATTCATTCCTTGGTTTTCGAGGAGAATTGACCAGCGGTCGTTAATTCCACGCGTCAAGCTGATCACATAATCCATTGATTCGTAATTGGCTACACCGAAATTGGAAATGCCAAAATTGGTAATCAACGCAAAGCGGCCAAACTGGTTTTGGGTAAGTAGCATGCCTTTTAATCCGGTGGTGTTTTTTTGTTCGATAGGCAGTAATGGCCTGTAAAATTTGGCATCGTTGTTAATCGTTAAGCCGCCATACACAGCAATAGCCGGTATGAATTGGCGCCAATTGAATTTGTGATTGGCTTTCCAACTGTATTTGTTTACTTTTTCTTCGTAATTCATGAGCGGATCATAGACCATAAATTTGCCACCCACTTGTATGGTTTGAATGCCGCTATTTTTTTTATCGAGGTTGCTGACTAAGTCAGTGTAGGTTTCCTTTTGGTAAGTAATTTGGGTGTAAAATTCCAGTTGTTCAAAAATGGCGCCATAACGCAATGCAATTTCTCCACCTTGGCTGGCCACTTTGTAGTCTTTTTTGGAATAGGTTTCTCGGCCCATATCCAATCCCATTTCAGTTTGAATTATCGTTTTTCCTACAGAAAACGCCGCCATTGATTGCCCGGGTCTGTTGGAGTTGATGACGTCGGTAAATTGTGCCCAAGAAGCAGCATACAACATTAAAAAGAGCGGCAAAAAACGTTTGGAAACTACCATATGAACTAGCAAATTAGGGTTCTAAAAAAAGCCTTTCAAAAGTAGTGTTTTTTATCATTTATTTTAGAATGATTCCCAAAGTGATTTAGTAATTTTGGAAAAATTTTTTACATGGACACGGCTTCTTTCAATGGATTATTGCGCACCTTGATGTATATCATTCTGTTTTATTATGCATTCAAGTTTTTGGCCCGTTTATTTTTGCCCGTAATTCTAAAAAAAGTAGTCGAAAAAGCCAGTGAGAATATGCGCAACCAACAATCGGCCTATCAACAAACACCGCCCAATTCGGCTACTCAAACCGAAGATAAAAGCAAACCCAAGTCTACCCAAAAAGTAGGCGAATACATAGATTTTGAAGAGGTCGACTAAGGACCTTTTTTTTACACCTATTTGCAGCTATATTTTCCCTATTTTTGAGCCTTACTTTACCGCAGATTTCTTTATTTATGAAACAACTCAAATCGTTTTATCCGCATCTATTGGCCTTAGTAGGCTTTGTTTGTTTTGCCGTACTTTATTTTTACCCCGTATTGCAAGGAAAAAAAATATTCCAATCCGATATTATGCAATACACCGGCATGGCCAAGGAACAAATTGATTTCAAAAAAGCGAATAACGCCGAGCTCTATTGGACCAATTCAGCTTTTGGGGGAATGCCTACGTACCAGTTGGGGGCCAATTATCCACACGAATACATCAGTAAATTGGATCATTTATTGCGCTTTTTACCCCGTCCCGCCGATTATATGTTCTTGTATTTCTTGGGCTTTTATGTTTTATTGGTGGTCTTAAAAATAGATCCACTCAAGGCCTTTATTGGGGCACTTGCTTTTGGATTGTCAACCTATTTGGTTGTGATTTTAGGTGTAGGTCATAACGCCAAGGCGCATGCAATCGCCTATATGCCCCTATTATTAGCTGGTTTTATATTGGTGTTGCGCCAGCGTTATATTGTAGGTGGAATAATCACCATGCTGGCCGCTGCTTTAGAGATCAATGCCAATCACTTTCAGATGACCTATTATTTCATCTTGTTGTTGCTGGTCTTTACGATTTATTTTGTAGTAAAATATGTGCGTGAGCAAAACTACAAACCGCTGTTTATTTCGCTGGGTGTATTTGTAATCGCAGCCGCGTTTGCCGTAGGGGCCAATGCAACAAATTTGATGGCCACAGCCCAATATGCCGACTTTTCTACCCGCGGAAAAAGTGAATTAACTTTTACCTCTGAAGGCAAAAAAGCACCCAATAATAATCCGCTTGACTATAAATACATTACCGAATACAGCTATGGGGTGGCCGAGAGTTTTAATCTTATTTCACCTCGTTTATTTGGCGGATCAAATGCCGAAAAGTTAGGCCGTGATAGCAAAACTTACGATTATGTAGTTGGACAAGGTGTACCCGAAACCCAAGCTGCCGATTTTGCCAACAGCTTGCCTTTGTATTGGGGAGACCAACCCATTGTGGCTGCTCCAGCCTATATTGGATCTGTTGTGTTTTTCTTGGCTTTATTGGCCTTATTTGTAGATAAACGCAAAATAAAATACGCCTTTTTAGCCGGAATACTCCTGTCTTTGTTCCTGTCATGGGGCAAAAATTTCCCGTTCTTAACCAATTTTTTTATCGATAATTTACCCTTGTATAACAAGTTTCGTGCGGTTTCTTCGATACAAGTATTGCTCGAATTGGCCTTGCCAGCTTTGGCTATTATGGGATTGCAAGCCTTTTTTATGGCCGATAAAGACAAACAACAAAAAGGATTGCTTTATGCCGCAGCAACCGGATTGGGTTTACTCACTCTCTTATTTATCTGTAAAAGTTTCTTTTCCTATACCGGAGGCGCCGACGACATGTATGCCAAAAATTATGGCCCCGAATTCATGAATGCACTTAAAGCCGATAGACGATCCTTGTATAAGGCCGATTTGTTGCGCTCGTTTACTTTAATTGCTGCTGCTGCCGCTGTACTTTGGTTTTACTTGAAAAATAAATTGGCTTCGCAAACAACGGTGCTTGCCGTAGGATTCTTGGTGGTAGCCGATTTGTTTTTTATCGATAAAAATTACGTGAGTGGCGATGATTTCTTGGCTGCCCGTGAAGTAGAAATGCCTTTTCAAGAAACGCCGGCCGATGCTCAGATTTTGCAAGACACTACCCAGTATCGTGTATTTGAAGTGAGTGGAAATCTGTCAAGTTCTCGTGCCTCGTATTTTCACCATTCAATTGGAGGCTATCATGCCGCCAAACCCCGCCGCATGCAACAGTTGTTTGATTACCAAATTGCCAAAAACAACTTGGAGATCTTGAACATGCTCAACGTGAAATACATCATTCAAACCGACGAGAAAGGCAATGAATTCCCCATTCAAAATCCTGAAGTTAATGGAAATGCTTGGTTTGTATCAGCCGTAAAATGGGTGAATTCAGCCGATTCCGAGATGAAAGCCCTTACCAATTTTAATTCGAAAGCAGTTGCTATTGTCAATAAAACCGAATTTGGATCAGAGCTCAAAACAACAAATTTTGTAAAAGACAGTACCGCCACCATTAAAGCGGTTGATTATAAGCCAAACGCCATTCGTTACCAATCAACAAATGCACAAAATGGATTGGCTGTGTTTTCTGAAATGTATTACGCCGACGGTTGGAACGCCTACATTGACGGCAAAAAGATGCCGCACATTCGCGTAGATTATGCGCTTCGTGCGCTCGAAATTCCGGCTGGTACACACCGAATCGACTTTAAATTTGAACCCGAAGTGGTACAAAAAGGAAGCACGATTGCGCTATACAGTTCTGCTGGAATGTTGGTATTGGTGGCTTTGGGATTGTATTTCGAAAGACGAAAATTGTGGTTTGCACCCATTGAACCCAAGAAATAATTGATGAAGAAAGTTCTGATTGTAACATATTATTTTCCACCAGCTGGCGGCCCAGGCGTGCAACGTTGGTTGAAATTTGTAAAATACTTACCTGACTTTCAATTTGACCCCATTGTCTATGTGCCTCAAAATCCTACTTATCCCATTGTAGATAAAGGACTCTTGGCCGAAGTTTCCGATCAGTTAACCATCCTAAAACAACCCATTTGGGAACCTTATGGTTTGGCTTCGCTGTTGTCGAAAAAGAAAATCAACAACATCAGTGCGGGGATTATTCCGTCCAATAAAAAACAAACTTTCCTTGAAAAAACAGCCCTGTTTGTGCGGGGCAACTTATTTATACCCGATGCCCGTGTGTTTTGGGTGAAACCATCGGTGGCCTATTTGCGGGAATATTGTGTGTCCAATCAAATTGATACGATAATAACGACTGGTCCGCCGCACAGTTTGCACTTGATTGGCTTGGATTTGCAACAGCAAATGGGACTTAAGTGGGTGGCCGACTTTCGGGATCCATGGACCACTATTGGGTACCACAAAGCTTTGAAATTATTGCCCTGGGCTAAACGCAAACACAAACGCCTAGAAAAACAGGTTTTGCAAGCGGCCGATGCCATTATCGTTACCAGTGCCACGACCAAAACCGAGTTTGAAGCACTCACATCGCGTCCCATCGAAGTGATAACCAATGGCTACGACATAGCCACTGAACCCAGTTTGCAGTTGGATGCTAAATTTAGTTTGGCCCACATCGGATCACTTTTATCGGCTCGTAACCCGATTGTGTTGTGGGAAGCCTTGGCCGAATTGTTGCAAGAACTGCCTGATTTGGCGCAGCATTTGCAACTTAATTTTATAGGAACGACCAGCCAAGAAGTAAAAGATGCGCTTGCCCATTATGGCCTCGCCAAGTATATGCAGGATTTTGGGTATGTGTCCCACCAAGAAGCAGTTCGGTTTCAGAAAGAATCCCAAGTATTGTTGCTCATTGAAATTGACAGCCCCGATACCAAACTCATTTTGCCCGGAAAATTATTTGAATACATGGTTTCGGGCAGACCCATTCTAGCCATGGGACCCGCAGGATCTGATTTTGCTTCGATTATTACCGAAACCCAAACGGGAACTTTCTTTACCTATAATCAAAAAGCGGCAGTAAAAGCCTATATTCACAATTGTTACTCCGACTATTTAGTTGCGAACTTGAAAGTTAGTCCGCAAGGAATAGAAAAATATGCCCGTAAAAACTTAACCAAACAACTGGCACAATTGTTGTCCAATTTATAAGCAGGCTATGGGAATTGTTATTAATCAATCCATCAAAAACACACTAGTAACCTATTTTGGCTTTGCCATTGGTGCGGTGAATGCCTTGTTTTTGTATACCCATTTTTTAGGTAAAAACCATTACGGGATTGTTGCCTTTTTGCTGTCGGCAGCCAACATCATGATGCCGCTCATGGCGTTTGGTGTGCACAGTACACTCATTCGTTTTTATTCGCGTTGCCAATCTGAAGCCGAACGGGAAAAGTTCATGAACTTTATGCTGGTTTTGCCTTTGTTTCTTATTGTGCCCATTACAGCCATCACGTTTTTGGGTTATGACCAAATTGCCTATTTCATTTTAAAAGAAAATCCGCAAGTAAAGCCCTTTTTGTGGCTGATTCCCGTGATTGGAATTTGCATGGGCTATTTTGAGATTTTTTATGCTTGGGTAAAGGTGCACATGCAATCGGTGTTTGGGAATTTCATTAGCGAGGTATTGGTGCGCGTGGTGATTTTGTGTTTGTTATTCGCCGTGCATTGGGATTGGATAAGCAAAGATCAGTTTATATACGGCTTGTTTTTGGCCTATTTGCTGCAACTCATTGCGATGAAAATATTCGCCATGTATGTGCGCATGCCTAAACTCTCGTTTAAAGTTCCGCATAACATTAAGGAAATCGTGTACTATTCGTCTTTCATCATCTTGTCGGGCAGTGTGGCGATGTTGCTCATGGATTTTGATAAGGTGATGATTCCGGCCTACGAAAACATCAGCAGCAATGCTTTGTATTCGGTGGCGATTTTTATTGCTACAGTGATTGCGGTGCCCAGTCGGGCCATGTTGCAAATTATTTACCCTATTACCGCCAAATTGATGAGCGATAATAAACTCAAAGAACTCAATGTGCTCTATAAAAAAAGCGCCATTACGCTGCAAGTAATAGGCGGTTTGGTGATGCTGGGTATCTTTTTGAACATCAAAATGCTTTATCAATTGATTCCAGGCGAATATTCAGGGGGAATTTTGGTGGTTTTTTTAATTGGACTGTCTAAGTTTTACGACGTGATTCTTGGAAACAACAACGCCATTATTTTAAATACCAAATATTATAAATGGGTGCTGTCGTTTGGCTTGTTGTTGGTATTTATGATGGTGGGTCTCAATATGATTTTTATCCCACTATACGGCATTGACGGGGCCGCCTTGGCCACCTTGATTTCGGTATTTATTTACAACACCATCAAATTGGTTTTTGTGGTGAAAAAAATGAAGTTATATCCTTTTACAGTCAATACTTTGAAATCATTTGCCATTATCATTGGCGTGTTTTTGGCTTTCTATTTTTGGGATTTTGACTTTCATCCCCTTGTAAGTATTGCCCTCAAATCTATTTTTATAACGCTGGTGTATGGTCTGCTCAACTACAAACTCATGATTTCTGAAGATATCAATGAGGTGGCAAACAAACTTTTTAAGAAATTAGGCTTATAATTTATCTTTCAAGTACTTGCCCGTAATGGATTTCGGATTTTTTACTACTTCTTCAGGGGTGCCTGCAGCCAATAAATAACCACCTTCTTCACCGCCCACAGGGCCTAAATCAATAATGTAATCGGCACATTTAATTAAATCTAAGTTGTGCTCAATTACGAGTATGGAATGGCCTTTATCAATCAAGGCGTCAAATGAAGCTTTGAGTTTGTTGATGTCGTGAAAATGCAAACCGGTGGTGGGTTCATCAAATACAAACAAGGCTTTTTCTTTGGTGCTTCCTTTCACCAAAAATGAGGCCAATTTGATGCGTTGGGCTTCTCCACCAGAAAGGGTAGAAGAAGATTGTCCCAATTGCACATAGCCTAAACCTACGTCTTGAAGAGGTTGCAGTTTTTGTACTATTTTGGTTTGTTTGTGTGCGATAAAAAACGCGATGGCTTCATCAACAGTACTCGTTAAAATGTCATCGATATTTTTGCCTTCAAACTGCACTTCGAGTACCTCTTTTTTAAAGCGTTTGCCATGGCAGGTCTCGCAAGGCAAATGCACGTCGGCCATGAACACCATTTCTACGTTAATTACACCTTCGCCTTTGCAGCTGTCACAACGTCCGCCATCGACATTAAAGGAGAAATGTTTGGCTTGGAAGCCGTTGAGTTTGGAACGTTTTTCTTTGGCAAACAAATCACGAATGTCGTCATAGGCCTTGATGTACGTAACCGGATTCGAACGTGAACTACGCCCTATGGGGTTTTGATCCACGTATTCGACGTGATGTACTTTGTGATAAAAGCCTTGTAAATCGGTAAATTGACCGGCTTTTTCGCTCATGCCTTCAATCTTTTTTTGCAAGGCAGGAAACAATATTTTCTTCACCAAGGTACTTTTTCCGCTGCCTGAAACTCCCGTAATTACCGTAAGCACTTCGAGCGGAAAACGCACATCAATGTTTTTGAGGTTGTGTTCGCGTGCGCCAAGAATATCAATGTATGAGGTCCAAGCCCGTCGTTTTTTGGGTACTTCAATGGCTAATTTGCCATTTAAATACTGTGCAGTCAAGGAATTGGCTAGCAGGATTTCGGCAAAATTACCTTGCGCTACCAATTCACCACCAAAAGAGCCCGCTTCGGGTCCAATGTCGATAATGTGATCGGCGGCTTTCATGATGTCTTCGTCGTGTTCCACCACAATTACCGTATTGCCCAAATCACGCAAGGCCAAGAGTACTTGGATGAGTTGTTCGGAATCTTTGGGGTGCAAACCAATGCTGGGTTCGTCCAAGATGTACATCGATCCCACCAAACTACTGCCCAAAGAGGTAGCCAAGTTGATGCGCTGGGATTCACCGCCCGACAAGGTAGCCGAGTTACGGTTGAGTGTCAGATAGGGAAGGCCCACGTTGAGTAAAAACTGTAAACGATTGGAAATTTCAACCAATAATCGTTTGGCTACTTGAGCGTCATAGGGGCTTAGTTGCATGTTTTTGAAGAATTCGACTACTTGATCTATGGGCATTTCGACCAAATCGACCAGAGTTTTTTCTTGAATTTTTACGTACAAAGCTTCTTGACGCAGGCGTTTGCCTTTGCAGGCATGGCATTTGGTTTTGCCACGGTAGCGCGAAAGCATCACCCGATTTTGAATCTTGTAATTTTTCTCTTCGAGTTCTTTAAAGAATTCATGTAAACCCTGAAAATGGCTGTTTCCATTCCAAATGAGTTCTTTTTGATGATCGGTTAACTCAAAATAAGGCTTGTGTATGGGAAAATCAAATTTATAGGCCGTATTGACCAACTGGTCGCGGTACCAGCCCATGCTTTCACCTCGCCAAGGATAAATCGCATTTTCGTAAATGGACAAGGCGGTATTGGGAATTACCAAATCTTCGTCAATGCCAATGATGCTGCCGTAGCCTTCACAAACCGGACAGGCGCCATAGGGATTATTAAAGCTAAACAAATGCACGTTGGGCTCAATAAATTCAAGACCATCCAACTCAAAAGCATTGTTGAATTCATGTCTTTTTTCGCCAGAAACGGCTTGCAAAATACAGGTGCCTTTTCCTTCAAAAAAGGCGGTTTGCACAGCATCGGCCAAGCGGTTGTAGAAACCTTCATCGTCTTTCACAACGATACGGTCCACAATAAGGTATAAATCAGCCAGTTTAAACGCAATTTCAGGCAATTCATCCAAACGTAGCGTTTCGCCTTGGTATAAGATACGGGCATAGCCTTGTTGTAATAATACCTTGAGTTTTTCTTCTATTTTTCGGCCTTCTTCCAAATGTATAGGCGCCAAAAGCAACCAACGGCTATCAATCTCAAATCCTTTAACGGCAGCAATTACATCGGCCACGGTATCTTTTTTTACTTCTTGTCCTGAAATGGGGGAGAAGGTTTTTCCGATACGGGCATAGAGTAATTTAAGGTAATCGTAGATTTCGGTTGAAGTGCCTACAGTAGAGCGGGCATTGGTGGTGTTTACTTTTTGTTCAATGGCAATTGCAGGGGCAATACCTTTAATATATTCCACTTTGGGTTTGTCTAATCGACCCAAAAATTGGCGTGCATATGAGGACAAACTTTCAACGTAACGCCTTTGTCCTTCGGCATACAAGGTATCAAATGCCAAAGATGATTTTCCCGAGCCAGAAAGCCCTGTGATAACCACTAATTTGTTGCGCGGAATGTTCACATCCAGGTTTTTCAAGTTGTGCACTTGAGCCCCTTTGATCAGGATATGTGTTTTTGGGTTTGACTGTGCGTGATCGTCTGTTTTCATGTGAGATTTATCCTTTTGAACAAGGCACGCAAATATAGAAAAAAGCAGTCTTTATTAAGGTAGATTATCACGTAGGTTTCTACCTAAATTAGTTTTGTATAGTTTTTATATACAACGCAATCCAAGTTGTACACTACAGAAGGTTTATATTTGATAAACTAAATTAGAACTTATGAAAAAAATTGTACAAATCGGCCTTGTCTTGGTAACGGCTTTGGGTTGGGCACAAAATGGTCCAATCACTTTTGAACCCGGTGAACAAGGTGCTTCTTGGGTATGGAAAGTATTTGAAAATGGGACAAATTCGCCTTTAGAATTTGTGAGCAACCCCTCAGTTTCTGGAATTAATACATCGGCTACAGTAGCCAAAATGACAACTTTGGCAGTAGGTGCTCCTTTCGCTGGAGTTGAAAATCAACATCCAGGATCACAACCGGTTCCGGGTCCTTCGTCCTTAGGGTCATATGTAATTACTCCAACCAACTGCACCGTTCGCATTATGGTGTATAAAACAGTAATTAGCGATGTAGGGATTAAATTTGCTTCGGCTACTAATGCCTCAACCGGCGAAATCAAAGTGGCCAATACGCAAGTAAATCAATGGGAAGAATTGGTGTTCGATTTCTCAAGCCGCATCGGAGAAACCAATGATCAAATCATCATTTTCCCCGATTTTCAAGCTAGAACTTCAGATAACGTGTGTTATTTTGATCAAATCTCCTTTGGCCCAGAAATTGTAAAACCCGAATTGCCGCTTGACTTTGAAGTTGCCGGTTTGGATTACAATTTCACCAATTTTGGCAATACAGACACCTCAGTAATTAACAATCCATATCCAACAGGCATCAATACATCGGCCCATGCCGGAATTTTAATCAAGAACAATGGCCCTGAATGGTCGGGTTCTTTTATTGAATTGGGTTCAGCGATCAATTTTTCAGCGTCACAAACGTTTAAAATGAAGGTGTTTGCACCGCAAGTGGGCAGTGTGGTTAAATTAAAGTTAGAAAATTTAACGAATGCCGCATTCAATGTAGAAGTTGATGCAACGACAACAGTAGCTAACGAATGGCATGAATTGTCCTTTACTTTTCCGGGCATCAATTCGGCTAATAACTACAAAAGAGTCGTGGTGTTTTTTAATTTTGGGGTAATTGGAACAGGTGAATACTATTTATTTGATGACATTCGATTGGCATTGCCGTTGAGTACGGTATCCAATGAACAGCCCGCTCTAGTCGTTTCGCCAAATCCTGCAAGTGATAGCGTTACCATTAACATGAACAATGCCATGCAAAAAATTACCATTTTGTCTACACTGGGACAAGTGGTTCAGGAAGAATATGTTTCTGGAATGCAGACAGCTTTTTCAATTGCAAACTTGAACAGCGGACTATACGTACTGATGGTTCAAACACAAGATGGTAAAACAGCTACGTCAAAATTAATTAAGGAATAAAAGATTATTATTTTACTAGTTCTAAAAAGCACGTTTGTTTAACGTGCTTTTTTTGTTATACAATATTCTACGATGTATAAACAAAATAAACAGGCGCAGCAAAAACTGTTGTATAGCTAGTGCTACACGAAAACGAAATAGTGCACTACAACACCACCACAACACTTCTATTGCTTCTTTGGTAAACAATACACATCAAACGGCTGTTAAATGTTTTTTATCTATTTGAATTTCAATATGTTTTTACTTTATTTGCCGTTATGTTGTACAAATGAATGTTGTATAGTTTTTATATAGTTCACGCACACTATATCGTTTGCATTCCTGTTGTACATTTGAACAAATCAAAAATTTAATAAGATGAAAAAAACTTTACAATTAGTTGCCGTTTTGTTTTGCTCCTTCGTGGGAATTCAAAATGGAATTGCTCAAAATTCAGTTTCTGTAAATGGAGCTGATTTGTGGACAGGCTACGCCAATGTCTTTTTAACCGACGGAACTACGTTTCAGTTTGGAAGTGGTTGGGGATTAGCCGATTTGAAATCGGTAGTCAATGCAGGTGCCAACTCGGTTACCTTGTATCCAAACTACAACACCTACAATGCCGCTGATCCATATTGGGCAAATGGCAACGTTGGAAACAAAATTTTCGAAGGAAACACGTATGTAGAAAACAATACGTTAGCCGGTCAAACATTAACTTTTTCTGGAAACGTAACCAGCAATACCTTAGATGCTGCATACACTGCAGTAGCTTTCATCAAAGGATTAAATCCTGCAACCGGATATTCTACCGATGTATATGTTTCAGCACCTTTAGTAGCTGGACAACCATTTAGCATTACAACTGACGCTGCTATCCCAGCAGGTTTAGTGGTACAATATGGGTTTACTGTAAAAGGATTAAACGCCAATCCAGCACAAGAAGCTGCATTAGGAAATGTAGTTGTAGCTGGAAATGCTGTAACTCCACAAGAGCCACTTACAGCTGCTCCAACGCCTACACGCCCAGCTGCCAATGTAATTTCTATGTTTAGTAACGCTTATACCAATGTTACGGTTGACACCTGGAGAACAGATTGGTCAAATGCTACTTTAACTGACATGCAAATTGCAGGTAATGACACCAAAAAATATTCTGCATTGAGTTTTGTAGGAGTTGAAGCTACTTCAAGTCCAATCAACGCTACAGCAATGACTACTTTTCACTTGGATGCTTGGACACCAAATATGACTGCTTTCCGTGTGAAATTAGTTGATTTTGGTGCTGATGGTACCTTTGGAGGTGGTGATGATGTAGAACACGAAATTACGTATGTGCCTACTTTGAACGGATGGAATAGCTATGAAATTCCATTGGCTGATTTTGGAGGTTTGACTACAAGAGGTCACATTGCTCAATTGATTTTCTCAGGTTTACCTGATGCTGCTGGAATTGTTTACATCGATAATGTTTATTTCCACAATATTCCTTCCTCAAATCCAAATGAACCAATGACTGCTGCGCCAACTCCTACACGTCCAGCAAATACGGTTATTTCAATGTTTAGTAATGCGTATACCAATGTGCCTGTAGATACTTGGAGAACAGTATGGTCATCGGCTAATTTGACTGACTTGCAAATTGCAGGAAATGATACTAAAAAATACTCTGCGTTAAATTTCGTAGGTGTTGAAACCGTAAACAGCCAAATCAATGCTACGAACATGCAGTATTTTCACGTGGACGCTTGGACGCCAAACATGACCACGTTCCGTGTAAAATTGGTTGATTTTGGAGCAAATGGTGTATACCAAGGAACGCCAAATGATGATACAGAATATGAGTTGTCATACACGCCTGTATTGAGCGAATGGAACAGCTACGATATTCCCTTGTCAAGTTTTACAGGTTTGACTTCTAGAGCACACATTGCTCAATTGATTTTCTCTGGAAATCCAGCTGGAGCAGGAATTGTATTTGTTGACAATGTTTATTTCAGCAACACGCCATTGGCTTCTACCTCATTCAATTTGGCTGAAGTAAAAATGTTCCCAAATCCTACAACTGATATGGTTACAATTACAGCAACCAAAAACATTGACTCTGTGTCAATCTATTCAGTTATTGGTCAAGAAATCAAACAAATCCGTCCAAATACAGCTTCAACAACAGTTGATGTAGCTGATTTGCAAGCGGGAATTTATGTAGTAAAAGTGACTGCCGAAGGCGCAACTGCTACATCTAGATTAGTAAAAAAATAAGGGTAATCCCTAGTATATTTTAGTATAAAAAAGCACGTTTGAACAAAGCGTGCTTTTTTTTCTAAACCACTACTTCAAAATACAATTCACATAATGAAAACAAGAAAACCCCTTCATTTCGTGCTGTTTGCTTGCTTTTGGATGCTGTCACTGGTATCAATTGCGCAGGAATTGCCACCAATTGTAAAGTATAGCCCAACGGCGTATAATGCGGGAAATCAAAACTGGATGATTGCCCAAGGCAGTAATCACTTCTTGTTTTTTGCCAACAATGATGGCCTTCTGGAATACAACGGCTCCAATTGGACTTTGTATCCTACGCCCAACGAAACCATTATGCGTTCGGTAAAAGTGATTGATAAAAAAATATACACCGGTTGTTATATGGAGTTTGGGTATTGGAAACGTCAACTTAATGGTCGTTTGCAGTATACTTCATTAAGTGATAAAATAAAATCCAAAATCCTCGATGACGAACAGTTTTGGAACATTCTAAGTGTAGACCAATGGGTGTTGTTTCAATCGTTGAATCGCATTTATATTTACGACACCAAGACAGGCGGCTTTAAAATTGTAAGCAGTAAATCAATCATAACCAAAGCATTTAAAACCAATGCTGCCGTTTATTTTCAGTCTATGAACGAGGGCTTATTTGAAATTGAAAATGGTTCGTCCAAGTTAATTTCAAATCATCCTGTGCTTCAGACCAATAAAATAAGCAACATCATGGCCACAGATACTGGTTTGTTGATACTCACGCAATTTAATGGCTTTTATAAATTAACAGGCAACACGCTCACCAAATTCCAAACAGAGTCCGATGCTGAGTTTACAGCCAATAGCATTTACAGCAGTACCCAATTGGCCGACGGAAGTTTTGCCATAGGTACCGTTTCTAATGGGATTTATGTGCTAAGCAATACCGGAAAAATTAAGTACCACATTACCCAAAATAGAGGGCTCAGTAACAACACGGCATTGTCGTTGTTTGAAGATGCCGACAAAAATTTGTGGATCGGTTTAGATAACGGCATCAATTGCATCAATTTGCAATCGCCAGTAAAAAGTTTTTCAGACGATACCGGAATATTGGGTACGGTGTATACCTCAAAATTGCACCAAGGCAAATTGTATATCGGTACTAACCAAGGATTGTTTTGTAAAGAGTATAACTCCAACCAACAATTTCAATTTATCCCCGGAACCAAAGGACAGGTGTGGTCTTTGTTTAGTTTTGAAGGGACATTGTTTTGTGGACACGACTCGGGTACGTTTATCGTAGCGGGTAATTCGGCGAAACAAATATTTTCTCAGTCGGGTACTTGGAAGTTTGAACCTTTAGCAGGCGTGGGGTCACTCTTGCTTCAAGGAAATTATTACGGAATATCTGTCTTGCAAAAAATAAATGACCAATGGGTGTTTCGCAACAAAATTGCAGGATTTGATTATTCGGCCAAGTATTTTGAATTGACACCCAAGCTCGAGGTCTACATTAGCCACGAATACAAAGGTGTGTTTAGATTGCAACTTGAAAAAACCTTGCACAAAGCCACTGCTTTTTACACCTACAAAACACCAACTAAGGGTAAAAACGCCTGTTTAACTCAGTTTAATAACACGATTTATTACGCCTATAAAGACGGAATTTTAAAACTCAATCAGCAAACAAAGCAATTTGAAAAAGACAAGCAATTGAGTGCGGTTTTTGAAAAAGATGAATTTACTTCGGGCAATATGATTGTGGATCAATCCAATAAAATATGGTTGTTTTCTAAGAACTACATTCATTATTTCACACTCAACAAATTGAGCTACAACTTGAAACAAAATGCCATTCCTATACCGTCTTCGCTTACCAATTCGATGTCGGGTTATGAGAATATTTCACAATTGTACAATTCAGTTTATTTGATAGGTACTACGGATGGCTACTATACAATCAATATCAATGATTTGAGTTTCAAAAATTACAGCGTTACAATTGCCAATGTAGCCATCAACCAACTCAACGAAAACAGCATCAATTGTTCGATTGCCGAGGAAGGTGACTTTAATGCCAAAGAAAACAACATCACCTTTAGCTATACGGTGCCCGAATACAACAAATATATCAATGCCGAATACCAATATGCACTTGAAGGGATACAAGATGACTGGAGCGAATGGAGTGCCAAGTCTACTGTGAATTTTAAAAACTTAGCCGCAGGCGATTATGTGTTTCGGGTGCGCGCTAAAATTGCCAACTCGTCGCCAGACAACATTGCTGAGTACAAGTTTTCGATTGCTAAACCATGGTATGCGACCAACTTTGCAGTCATTTTGTATATATTAATTGCCTTTGTGATTGCTCATTTTATCAACAGAGCCTACCAACAATATTACCAAAAGCAACGGGAAAAACTGATTGAAGAAAACAATTTGTTGCTGGAAATAAAGGAGCTAGAAAACGAACAACAACTCATGAAGTTGCGCAACGAGCAGCTATCACAAGACGTAGATACCAAGAGTCGTGAATTGGCGGTATCAACCATGAGTCTCATCAAGAAAAATGAATTGCTTGCGGTAATCAAAGAAGATTTAAAGAAAACCTCTGACGATGGCAACCGCAGTGTAAAATCGGTGATTTCGACCATTACCAAAAATATCTCTGAAGAAGACACCTGGAACGTATTTAAAGAAGCATTTGATACGGCCGACAAGGACTTTTTGAAGAAAGTAAAACAAGCCCATCCGTCACTTACGCCCAATGATTTGCGCTTGTGTGCCTATTTGCGTTTGAATTTATCCTCCAAAGAAATTGCGCCCTTGTTAAACATTTCTGTACGTAGTATAGAGATAAAACGATATCGTTTGCGCAAAAAAATGGAGTTGCCGCACGAACAAGGATTGGTTGAATACATTTTGTCAATTTAATACGTCATTACTTAACTATACACTACCACAACAAAATACCCAACAAAAATGAAAAATACATGATATAAACAAGCAATAGATTATTCAGTAACCCAGCAATAGCAATAGATTACACTAAATGTAATCGTGTTGTGGTGGGATTAAAAATAAATTAAAAAGTGTATGTTTTTTGTTGTGGTTAAAAAACAAGAATCCTATAAAAACTATACTACTTTTAAAACTCACAAATTAATAAAAACATGAAGTCAAAAATTGTATTGTATTTCGTTTTGCTCATCTCGGCTTTGGGTTACTCCCAAAACTTTGACGTGGGTGGAACAGTAAAAGATGCTGAATCTGGTGCAGTGATACCAGGAGTAAATGTAATTGCCACGGGAGGTAAATCGGCCAGTACCGACCTCAATGGAACCTTTGTATTAAAAGGAATTCCAGCAGGATCTACCCTGGTTTTTTCTTATTTAGGATACAAAGAAAGCAGCCTTAAAATTTCTAAATCAAATACTGAATTGGTTATTGCTTTGAAATCAGATGTGCAGTCACTTGAGCAAGTAGTTGTCATTGGGTATGGTTCACAGAAAAAGAAAGACATTACTGGAGCTGTAGGTTTGGTAGATGCCAAAACCATCGATAAATTAAAGCCAATTAAAATAGAGCAAGCCTTAACAGGAACCTTAGCTGGGGTTACAGTTACCTCGCAATCGGGTGCACCGGGAGCTGGTTTGGATATTCGTATTCGTGGGGTGCAAAGTAACTTGGACAATTCCCCTTTATATATAGTAGATGGGAATATTTCTGATCCAAGTATTTTAAATCCAAGCGATATTGAGTCGATTACCGTCTTGAAAGATGCGCAGGCAGCCATTTACGGTGTACGTGGTGCCAATGGAGTAGTGATAATCAAAACCAAAATGGGTAAACGCAACTCTAAAACTGCTTTTACTTACAATACTTACACGGGTTCGCAAAGCACCACCAAGCAATTGTCTTTACTTAATGCTACCGAATACGCTTTGTTATTAAATGAAAGTTATGCCAATGGAGGCAAACCCTTGCCTTACCCCAATGTGTCTGGTTTAGGCGCTGGAACCGATTGGCAAAATGAGGTGTTTAGCTCGGCTGCTCCAATGCAAAGCCACGACATCAGTGTGTCTGGTGGTTCAGAAAAAATAAATTTTGCGTTGAGCGGATCTGATTTTACACAAAGTGGTATTGTTGGATCAGACAAATCAGGTTTCAAAAGAAACACCATCATGATGTCCTTAAATGCTGATTTGAATGACAAATTAAAATTGCAATCGAGTGTAAATTACGTGTACATCAACCGCAAATCTTTGAATGAAAATGGCTTGGGATCTGTGTTGTTTAATGCGGTAAACACACCATCAACCTTAACCCCAAGAGATACCAATGGCAACTTCACCTTGGTGCCGAGTACACCCGGGTATGGAATTGAAGTTATTAACCCGTTGGCACAAATTGACAATACCTTTAATGATTACAATGGCAAACGTACAAGTGGTGTAGTTACTTTAGATTATGCCTTTGCCAAAGATTTTAACCTTACCACCCGTGTGGGCGCCAATACGTATAATGCCGAGGGTAAAACCTTTAACAAAAGCGTAAGCTACGGCGGTAAAGTATTTGATGTAACCCGCAGTTCGGTAAACCAAAACGCCATCAATGACAATAGTTATGTGATGGATTTGTACCTCACCTACAAAAAAACAGTAGCCGATAACCACAACTTTACAGGAGTGTTTGGAACTTCCAATTCTAAAGTTTGGGGGAACGGTTTGTTTGCTACGGGCTATGATATTCCAAACAACTCATGGGAATTTGCCGACATCAGTTTGGCCACCGGTGCGACTACTACTCGCGACGTAGGTTCATATACGTATGACGACCGTTTGAATTCCTATTTCTTGCGTATGCAATACGATTACAATGGGAAATATTTGTTTTCTGGGATGATCCGTCGTGATTCCTCAACCAAGTTTGGGCCAGAAAATGCGGTAGCCTATTTCCCCTCAGCCACTGCGGGTTGGGTAGCTTCAAAAGAAGGATTTATGGATAATGTGAAAGCCATTAATTTCATGAAAGTACGCGCCAGTTATGGAGTGTTGGGGAATGATAAAATTCCATCCAATGGCTATGTAGGGTATTTGAATGGAGAAGGAGTTTATGTATTTGACAATACCATAACCACTGGAGTTGCGATTGGTGCTTTAGCCAATCCGTCTTTAAAGTGGGAAAATGCTAGAAAATTTGATGCGGGTGTCGATTTGAAATTCTTCAGCAACAAATTGGATTTCACCTACGATTACTTTGTAGAAACACGAGAAGATTTATTAATTGCTGGTTTACCAGTATCTGGAATTACTGGAGTAGGCGGTCCTGGGGGCTATCCTCCAACCGTAAATGCAGGTTCTACCCGCAACATTGGACATGAAATGTCGTTGGGTTGGAACCAAAAAATCGGCAATGATTTTTCATTTAATGTGAATTACAACATCACCACCATTGCCAACATGGTTACCAAAGTAAACAATGGTACCGGTGTTTTACAAAGCGGATCATTTGGTGTAGGTCAACAGCCTATTGCCCGCATGGAAAAAGGGTATTCGATTGGGTATTTTTATGGACTACAAACTGATGGAATTTTCCAAAATCAAGCCGAAGTTGATGCGCATCCCACACAACTTGCCTTGGGAGCAGTTGCCCAGCCAGGAGACATTCGATTCAAAGATGTAAACGGCGATGGCGTGATTAACTTAAATGACCGCACCAAAGTAGGAAGCCCATTGGCCGATTACACCATGGGATTCAATGTTACTATGAATTACAAGAACTTTGATTTTGCGGCTTATTCGTATGCCTCTGTAGGGAATGACATGGTACGCAATTACGAACGTTCGGTTTCTGATTTGAATAAAATGAATTATGTGTTGGGCAGATGGACGGGTGAAGGTACTAGTAATTCGGTACCGCGTGTCACCACTGAAGCTACTACCAATAATTTGTTTTCTGATTATTTTGTAGAAGATGCTTCGTTTTTGAGAATCCAAAATATTCAATTGGGCTATACCTTTGCCAACAGTTTGTCACAAAAAGTGGGTATTACCAAATTGCGTTTGTATTCGAGTGTAAACAATCCGTTTACGTTTACCAAATACCGTGGATTTGACCCTACTGGATCAAATGGCGCGGCTATTGGTGGCGGAATCGACTACGGATTTTACCCCTCTCCTAAAGTGTTTATTTTGGGACTTAATCTTAACTTTTAATCTACAACACAATGAAAAAATACAGTATTTATACCCTAGTTTTATTGGCAGTTAGTGCTGCCGTAGTGGTTTCCTGTTCGGATGAATTTGTGGACAGAAAAGCACCCTATTCAATCGATTCTGAAAATTATTTCAATTCGGAATCCGATTACAACCAAGCTTTGATTGGCGCCTATGACATGTTGCATTCTACGTATTTGAATGTAATGATGGGCGAAATTGCTTCAGACAACACCGCATCAGGTGGAGAAAGTGCCATCGACGTAATTGGTATGCAACAAATTGATGACATGATTCATACGCCAGCCAATCCGCAATTGAAAAACCTATGGGATTGGATGTTTGCCGGCGTGCAACGTTGCAACTACATCATGGAGTTCAAAGACAAAACCGATTTTGCCAACAAGCCACAAGTGCTTGGCGAAACCCGTTTCTTGCGTGCCTATTACCATTTTGAATTGGTAAAATGGTTTGGCGGAATTCCCTTAAATGGCGATAAACGTTTTTCTGTTGATGACGTTACCCGCGTGCCTAGAGCAAGTGTGCAAGAAGTATATGCTAGCATCGAAGCCGATTTGCAATATGCAGTGGCCAACCTAAAAACAAAAGGTGAAAATGCATCCAAAGGAAGAGCGACCAAAGGAGCCGCACAAGCATTGTTGGGCAAAGTATATTTGTACCAAGAAAAATATGTAGACGCATCTGCTGTTTTGGAAGATTTGATTAACACCGGAGATTATGCTTTGGTGTCTGATTACAATTCAATTTTTGAGAACAACGGAGAAAACAATATTGAATCTGTTTTTGAAGTACAATACACCGACCAAGAAGGAGCGAGTTTTGACTGTTTACAATGTAGCGAAGGAAATGTAGCTGTTGGTTTTAATGGGATCCGTAATTATACAGGCCCATTATTTGAGTCAGGGTACAGCTTCAATGTACCACGTCAAGAAGTGGTTGATGCCTTTGAATTGGGAGACCGAAGAAAAGATGTAGCCATTTTGGATATTGTTGCTTGGGCTGCAGCCAACAATGCTTCGTATGGTGTAGGTTACAAACACACCGGCTATTTCAATCGCAAATACATTCCGCGTGTAGGTGATGCCAATATTGGTGATCAAAACTTGACTAATCCAAACAATTACCGTGCAATTCGTTATGCTGACGTATTACTAATGGCTGCTGAAGCCTTTAATCGCGGTGGAATTGACGATACCAAAGCTAGAAATTACTTGAACGAAGTGCGTCGCAGAGCCTTTGGTGACAGCAACCATGATGCGCCAATCGTGTCTGGAGCAAACCTAACCGAATTAATTCTATCCGAACGCCGGGTGGAGTTGGTAGGAGAGGGACACCGTTTCTTTGATTTGGTGCGCACCGGAAAAGCAGCAGCCGAAATTGAAGGATTTACCTCGGGTAAAAACGAATTATTTCCTTTGCCTATAGAAGAAATTCAATTTTCAAATGGCAATTGGCAACAAAATCCTGGATATTAATCAGTCGTAGTTGAAACGATTAACACGTAAAACACAAAAAATGAAAAAATTATTTATCGCATTAGTTGCTCTTAGTCTACTGACCAATTGTACACCAGAAGCAAATGAAGTAGATTTATCTGCCATTGGGGCACCCGAAAACATTTCGGCCTTGATGACCATAGCCCAAGACAATTCAGGTAAAGTGACCATTACCCCAAGAGGTCAGGGCGTTACTCAGTATGAGGTTTATTTTGGCGATGCCACGGTTGAACCTGCTATTGTAAATCCGGGTCAATCGGTTGTTCATACGTATGCCGAAGGGGTTTTTCAAGTTCGAATAGTTGGGACTACCTTAAACGGAAAACGTACCGAAACCACTCAAGAATTAACCGTAACTTTTGTTACTCCTACCAACTTGCAATCAACTGTTACACCTGTTGCAGGAGACAATATGAGTGTTAGTGTTGTGGCAATTGCCAACTTGGAAACCTTTTTTGAGGTTTACTTTGGTGACGTGGCAAATGAGGTGCCAGTTGCTTTTAATGAAGGGGAAACCATTACACACACCTATGCAACACAAGGGACCTATACTGTTGTGGTACGTGCTTTAAGTGGTGGATCAGCTTATGCAGAGCAAACCCATGAAGTGGTAATTTCTAATCCAATTTTGTTGCCTATTGATTTTGAATCGGCCAGTTTGGATTACGCTTTCATGAATTTTGGAAACGCCAACTCAACTGTAGTGAATAATCCATTTGTGAATGCAGCAAATGGTAGTGCCAAAGTAGGTAAATTGACCAAGTCCGCAGGAGCTGAAACTTGGGCGGGTTCGTACTTGGAAGTGGGTACTCCGATTGATTTTTCGGTACTGAAAAAAATCAAGATGAAAGTGTATTCGCCACAAGCGGGTATTGTCATCAAGATGAAAGTAGAGAATGCTACCGATGCAACAATCTTCAAAGAGTCGGATGTTACACTCACCACCGCCAATTCTTGGCAAGAACTTACCTTTGATTTTACGGGTATCAATACAGCCAATACCTACCAAAAAATTGTGGTGTTTTTCAATTATGGAAATCCGGGTGTGGGCTTGAGTTATTACTTTGATGATATTCAACAATCTTCAGGTGCAGAAGCTTTAGGTTTACCGCTTACGTTCCAATCGTCTACCTTAAACTATGCCTTTGTTGATTTTGGATCAGCAACTACAACAGTAGTAAACAACCCACAAAGCAACGGCATCAATACCTCAACCAAAGTAGGTAAATTTGAAAAAGTAAATGGGGCACAAGTATGGGCCGGATCAAGTATCTTAATGGATGGCACGATAAATTTTGCCGTGCAAAAGAAAATTAAAATGAAAGTGTGGTCGCCTGCAGCCGGTAAAACGGTGAAATTAAAATTAGAGATTTTAAATGCAGGTAACCCAGATCCAACCAATATAGAGCGTGATGCAACCACAACAGTTGCCAATGCTTGGGAAGAATTAACCTTTGATTTTAACGGCATTAATAACGCCAATAATTACCGCAGAGTAGTCGTGTTTTTTGACTTTGGATCAACCGCCGCAAGTACCTTTTACTTTGACGATATTATTCAAGCCAATTAATCCCTAACCATGCTTAACGAATTAAAATTGAACATCATGTACAAAAAAATCATATTCAAATTACTAGTTGCCCTATCGCTTTTTACTTTAGTAAATTGCCAGGAAAGTGAATTGGGCTTTGGCAATATTGACCAACCGTCAAATTTGCAAGTTGAAGTTACGGTGCAAGGCCAAGATGCCGCCCATCCAAATGGTGACGGATCTGGGTTGGTTACGCTAACCGCCTCTGCTGACCACGCTATTTCATATAAATATATGTTTAGTGATGGAACAGAAAAAAACCAACCGAGTGGAATTTTCCAAAAACGTTTCACAACGCCAGGTTTACATACCTATTTGGTGACCGTTTTGGCTTCAGGTAGAGGTGGAGTTACCACCAATACTACAGTTGAAGTAACTGTATTATTCAATTTCACCGACGACGAAGCAGTCGATTACCTCACCGGTGGGACATCAAAAGTATGGTATTGGTCAGCGTCAGAACGCGGACATTTAGGCGCGGGATTGAACAGTACCGACAACACGACCAATTTTTATCCCAATTACTACGAATCAGACCCTTGGAATCAATTTACTACCTGTTTGTATGACGATGAATTGATTTTTTCTAAAGAAGGAAATTCCTTGAAATATGAACTTAAAAATTACGGCACAACCCTTATTAACCGTGAGTTTCTAAGTATTGTAGGACAACCCAACAGTCACCAATATGTGGATGCTTGTAATTTGTATTCTGGACCTGAGGTAACTGGTGTGAAAAATGTAACCCTAACACCTTCAGAAACCTTGGCCAATCCAAGTGAAAAAAGAGGAACAATGATGACCTTCTCTGACGGAGGATTCATGGGCTTTTATGTAGGACAAAGTTCATATGAAATTATGTCAATCACGCCTACTCGTATGGTTGTACGTACTGTACAAGAAGCTTTTACACCTGCAGGAGCACCTTTGTCTACGGCTTGGTACCATACCTTTACTACCATTCAACCGGTTGAAGATCAAGTAATCGATTACACCAACCAAGTGTGGGCCGATGAGTTTAACACGGACGGTGCACCTGACCCAACCAAATGGTCTTACGATCTTGGTGCAGGCGGTTGGGGAAATAACGAAGCCCAATACTATACCAATAATGCGGCCAATTCTATTGTATCAAACGGTACCTTGAAAATTACCGCCAAAGCCCAAAGCGTTGGAACTTCAAATTACACTTCGGCCCGTTTAAAATCTGAAAATAAATTTGAATTTACCTACGGTAAAGTTGAATGTAGAGCCAAACTACCTGTTGGAGTAGGGACTTGGCCTGCCATTTGGATGTTGGGTCAAAATTACGCCACCAACACTTGGCCTTCTTGTGGAGAAATAGATATTATGGAGCACAAAGGGTATATTCCGAATAAAATTTATGGATCCTTGCATTATCCAGGTCATTCAGGAGGAAACTCGGTAACCAATAGTATTTTGAGTTCAAATGTATCTACGCAGTTTCACGTATACAAAGCAATTTGGACGCCATCTTCCATTAAATTCTATGTTGATAACACCTTGTTTCATTCGTTTGCCAATAGCGGTTCAGTTCCATTTAACAGCGATTTCTTTTTGATATTAAATGTGGCTATGGGAGGTGATTTTGGTGGGCCGATTGATCCAAATTTTAGCGAAGCCGCTATGGAAGTTGATTACATTCGTGTATTTCAATAACCAATAAATTAACCTAGTTTTGCATTCATTGTTGTTGTAACAAAAGTCCAAATGATTAAAAAAATTGTAAGTATAGTCTCGTTTTTCGTGCTTGTATTATGGGGGTGTAGTGCGCCAAAATCAGTAGCCGAAAACAAACTAATTGTCAAGTCCAGTTTAGACACCCAAGTTGATTCGCTATTGCGACTCATGACTTTAGAGGAAAAAATTGGACAATTAAATCAATACAACGGATTTTGGGATCTTACGGGACCTTCTCCACGCGATGGACAAGCAGCATTGAAATACGAGCATCTTAAAAAAGGCTGGGTAGGATCGATGCTCAACATCAAAGGTGCCGAGAATGTGCGCAAAATACAGCAATTGGCTGTTGAAGGATCTCGCTTACACATCCCGCTTTTATTTGGCTTTGATATCATTCACGGTTACAAAACCATCAGTCCAATTCCATTAGCCGAAGCGGCCAGTTGGGATTTGGCGGCTATTCAAAAATCGGCAGCCATTGCGGCTGAAGAATCGGCAGCTGTCGGAATCAATTGGACCTTTGCACCCATGGTTGATATATCGCGTGACCCACGCTGGGGCAGAGTAATGGAAGGTGCTGGGGAAGACCCCTATTTGGGCAGCAGAATCGCCGAAGCTCGTGTTCATGGTTTTCAAGGAGAAAATTTCAATTCGAATAAAACCGTATTGGCTTGTGCAAAACATTTTGCAGGCTACGCCTTTGCAGAAGCGGGTAGAGATTACAATACCGTAGATGTTTCTGAAACGGTGTTGCAAAATGTAATTTTCCCCCCATTTAAAGCCGCTGTTGATGCAGGAGCTCGCACCTTTATGAATTCGTTTAATGAGTTAAATGGTATTCCGGCAACGGCTAGTAAATATTTACAACGAGACATTCTAAAAGGCGATTGGAATTTCAAAGGCATGGTGGTCTCTGATTGGGGCTCTGTACGTGAATTGATTTCGCATGGGTATGTATCCAACGAAAAAGAAGCGGCCTTGGCTGCCATTCAAGGAGGCTCAGATATGGACATGGAATCCTATATTTATGTAGCCGAGTTGGCACAATTGGTTCGCGAGGGTAAAGTACAAGAATCGCTCATCGACGATGCAGCTTCGCGTATTCTTCGCCTGAAGTTCGAAATGGGGTTATTTGCAAATCCATATAAATACTGTGATGAAGCCTATGAGAAAGCTACTGTAGGGAAACCTGCATTTCAAGAAGGCGTGTTGGATGTGGCCAAGAAATCAATCGTGTTGTTGAAAAACGAAAAAGACGTGTTGCCTTTGCCCAAAACAGGTAAACGAATAGCTATTATTGGAGCGTTAGCCAATGATAAAACCAGCCCCTTAGGAAGCTGGCGTATAGCGGCAGATGATAATACAGCAGTTTCTGTTTTAGAAGGGTTAAAAGCCATTCCAGGCAACCAAATTGCCTATGCCAAAGGTGCCGAAGTAGCTTATGGTAAAATTGAATTTGGCTCTGAAACCAAAATTAATGAAACCGATACCGCAGGTTTTTCTGAGGCTGTTGCCCTGGCCAAACAATCCGATGTAGTGATTATGGTTTTAGGTGAGCACGGTTTGCAGTCGGGTGAAGGACGTTCACGTGCAAGAATAGACTTGCCTGGCGTACAACAAGAGTTGCTAGAAGCTGTATATGCGGTTAATCCAAATATTGTATTGGTGTTACAAAATGGACGACCTTTGGTGATTCCTTGGGCTGCCGAACATATCCCGGCTATAGTTGAAGCATGGCATTTAGGTACCCAAAGTGGAAACGCCATCGCTCAAGTCTTATACGGGGATTACAATCCAAGCGGAAAATTACCGATGACATTTCCTAGAAGTGAAGGCCAAATCCCGTTATACTACGCGCGTAAAAACACCGGAAGACCATCAACTGGCGATCCAAATAGTGTATTTTGGTCACATTATATGGACGAAAAAAATACTCCACAATTCCCTTTTGGATTTGGGTTGAGTTATGCCAAATTTGACTATTCGGCTGTTACGTTAAGTTCAAATTCATTGACCAAAACAGGTGAAATAACCGCAACAGTTACCGTAAAAAACAGCAGTTCTCGTGCAGGAAAAGAGGTGGTGCAATTGTATATTCAAGATGTAGTTGGAAGCACCACGCGTCCTACCAAAGAATTAAAAGGCTTTGAGATGATTGAATTGCAACCCAATGAAAGCAAGCAAGTTAGTTTTACGATTAACGAAAAATTGTTGCAGTTTTTTACAGCAAACAGAAAATGGGAAGCCGAAACGGGCGAATTTAAAGTATACATCGGAACCAATTCGGCAGAGACCCAAGAAGCTTCCTTTCAGTATCAAAACTAATGAGGAAAAACACGTTATTACTGCTCTTTATTTGTTGTGTAGGATTTCAATCGTATGCACAAACCCAAAAACGAACTCTTGTATGGGAAGAAAATTTTTCGTCCCAATTGCTTAACGAGAACGATTGGAATTTTGAATTGGGTAACGGCTGTCCTAATTTATGTGGCTGGGGCAATGAAGAACGCCAAGAATACACCAAAACCAACCACGAAATTGTAGACGGAAAGCTCATCATTACTGCGCGTAAAGACGGAGACCGTTACACATCAACCCGAATTACCACCGCAGGTAAAAAAGAATTTCAATACGGCCGAATTGAAGCTCGTGCCAAATTGCCTGTAGGACAAGGAATATGGCCTGCCTTTTGGATGTTGGGATCAAACATCAAACAAGTAGGTTGGCCCAAATGTGGGGAAATTGATATTTTAGAATTCATCGGGAAAGTCCCTCACCAGGTTTTTACGTCGATACACACACAAGAGAGCCACGGAGAAACCATCAACACCATGAAAACCTTGTTTCCTACTATAGAAGAGGGATTTCACGTTTATGCTATTGAATGGGATGCTAAGCAAATTGCCTTTTTGGTTGATGATCAACAAGTGTATGTCTACCAACCGGCGGTGCAAAATGAAAACAACTGGCCATTTGCTCAGCCATTTTATATACTGGTCAATATGGCGATAGGAGGCAAATTTGGTGGTCCAGAAGTAAACGATGCGATTTTTCCACAACAGTTTGCTATTGATTACATCAAAGTTTATCAGTAAAAAAGGAATAAATACCTTTTTTAAACTATCTTGATTGCGTAATTATTTTTAATAGTGTTAAATTATTATTTATAACTGCTGTAATAATGTTAAAAAGATAAATTATATTTAATAATTACAAGATTATTTGGATATTTCTTTTGTAATACCTTATTTTTGACTCAATAATTCTAAACACCCATTTGCCTATACCCAAAATTACTTTTACACCGATTTAATTCGTATTTAATTCATCTTAAAAAGTAATTGTATGGCTAATGTTCCCACCCCTGATGCATTATTGGTTAAAAGCTATATTGCAGGCGATGAAAACGCCTTGTCTGTATTAATTAACCGTCACCAATCAAAATTGTATGGTTTTATCTACTCCAAAGTAGGCGATCGAGATTTAACCGACGATATTTTTCAAGACACTTTTATCAAGGTCATTAAAACCCTTAAATCCAATTCCTATAACGAAGAAGGGAAATTTTTACCTTGGGTGATGCGAATTGCGCACAATTTGATAATCGATCATTTTCGTAGAAACAAGAAAATGCCAATGTTTCGCGAAACCGAGGAGTTTTCAATTTTCTCGATTATGTCTGATCAATCTTTAACCATTGAGAATCAAATTATCACCGAGCAAGTTGAACAAGACTTGAAACGCATCATACAAGAATTATCAGCTGATCAGCGCGAAGTGGTCATGATGCGCATGTATCAAGATTTGAGTTTCAAAGAAATTGCCGATTTAACCGGCGTAAGCATTAATACTGCGCTAGGCAGAATGCGGTATGCGTTACTCAATATGCGTAAAGTAATTGATAAACATCAAATTATTTTAACTAATTGATACGATAAAGTAAATTTTGTCGTTGTAGTACTATATAATTTTAAATGTAGTCTATGGCCAAAATTTACTCTAAAAAAATGCGTGCAGCAATCCCTATGAAACCCAAAAAAGAAACGATTTCTTTTTTACTAAACTACTCAAAAGCGCTTAGCTTTGTTCAAGTAGGTAAACAAAATTTCGAATTGATTGCAAACTAACGTAATACATCCCGGTTTTTATCGGGATGTTTTTTTATAATACGCATCCAATACCGATTTTCTTCCAATGGTTTGGGTAATGAGGTCCTTATTTAAATCCCAGCCTCTTGCTTGACAATATTCGCGCCCGTACCAGATAATTTGCAAATGCAATTCATTCCAAAGTTCTTTCGGAAACAGGCGTTTGGCATCTTTCTCGGTTTGCACAACCGAACTGCCGTCAGTAAAGTTCCAACGGTACATCAAACGATGAATATGGGTGTCTACAGGAAAAGCCGGTACGCCAAAAGCCTGAGACATCACTACGCTAGCCGTTTTATGTCCTACAGCCGGTAATGCTTCCAGGTCTTCAAAGTTGGCGGGAACTTTTCCGTCGTGTTTGTCAATTAAAATATGAGACAGGCCATAAATTCCTTTTGATTTCATGGGCGATAACCCGCAAGGACGAATGATGTTTTGGATTTCTTCGACACTCAACTTAATCATATCATAAGGATTGTCGGCTTTGGCAAACAGCAAAGGCGTAATCTGATTTACCCGCACGTCGGTACATTGCGCACTCAACAAAACCGCAATCAATAGGGTATAGGGATCTTTGTGATCTAAGGGAATTGGAATAGTTGGATAATGGGCTTTTAACGTATTTATAACAAATGTTACCCGTTCGGCTTTGGTCATTTTTGTATTTTTAGCTGCGTAAAATTAATCAATTAACCCACACAATTTAATCCTACTAGATACGATGATAACATTAAAAAAAGGAGATCAGGCCCCACAATTTTCAGCCTTAGATCAAGATGGAACATTACACCAATTGGCCGATTATGCCGGTAAAAAACTCATCGTATTTTTTTATCCAAAAGCCAATACGCCCGGTTGTACAGCAGAGGCTTGTGATCTACGGGATCATTATGCCGAATTTACCGCTCAAAATTATGCTTTATTAGGCGTAAGTGCCGATAACGCCAAAGCACAAGCCAATTTTAGAAATAAATTTGAATTTCCTTTTCCATTATTAGCTGATGAAAACAGAGCCGTGATTGAAGCTTTTGGTGTTTGGGGCCCTAAAAAATTTATGGGAAAAGAATACGATGGCATTCACCGCACTACGTTTGTAATTGATGAACAGGGATTAATTGAAGAGGTGATTACCGAGGTAAAAACCAAAACACACGCCAGTCAGCTCTTAAAATAATATAAAAAGCCAAGTGATTCACTTGGCTTTTTTGTTTCAATAAAAAGGATTAATTAGCCTTTAAAATTGGCTGGGTCGTAGCCAAATAATCGATCCTTTTTAATTAATTCAGCGATTCCAGGAGGCAACATGTTTTCCCAACCACTTTGACCTTTGACAATCATTTTTAACACCTCTCGGTTCACTATTTTTAAGTTGTCTTTGTCGTAATCTTCAATGTCAACCACTTTGCCGTTAAACTTAAAGAATTTGTATAATTCTTTCATGCGTGGATGTACTTTCAGGTTTTCTGAATTGATGATGGTTCCGTCTTCACCGAGCATCGGATATAAAAATACTTTGAGGTCGCGGTAAAATAATTTACCAAATGCTTCCAAGATTCCACCACTCAAATGACGGTAATATTTTTCATCAAAAATATCAATTAAATTATTCACGCCCATAGCCAATCCCATACGCGCTTTGGTATAATTCGAGAAATATTCAACTACTTTATAATATTCTTGAAAGTTCGAAATCATTACGGTTTGCCCCAATGAACACAATAAATTGGCACGGTCAATGAAATCACGTTCATCAATTTCACCCTCTGAACGCAAGTTGGACAAGGTAATTTCAACGATAACTAGTGTATTGTCTTTGTCCACCTTGTTTTCTTCCAAAAACATCTTGTAGGAGTTTTTATACATGTCCATATTCACTAACGTAACTGGACGGAAACTGCCGCGGAGCGCCAAAATATTTTTCTTGTATAAAATAGAAGCCGGTAAAATGTTATGGCCTTCGGGATTAAACATCACCGCATCGGTCATGCCATTTTTTACCAATTGCAAACTCATCAATCGGTTGTCAACCTCTGCAAAACGCGGGCCTGAGAAGTTGATGGTATCAATTTCCAATTGATCTTTATCCAGGTGATCGTATAAATAACGCAGTAATTTTTTGGGATCGTTGTATTTGTAGTAGGCGCCATAAATCAAATTTACACCCAGAATCCCTAGAGTTTCTTGCTGTAAACGCGCGTCTGTTTCTTTAAATCGAATGTGTAAAATGATTTCGTTATAGCCTTCTTCGGGATCAATTTGGTATTTAATTCCTACCCAACCGTGGCCTTTAAATTGCTTGGCAAAATCAATTGTAGCTACAGTATTGGCATAACTGAAAAACATTTTATTGGGGTGTTTTTCTCTGCTCAATCGGCTCTCAATCAAATCGACTTCGTGGGTCAACATTCTTTTAAGTCGGCTTTCGGTCACATAACGTCCGTCGCCTTCGATGCCATAAATGGCGTCACTAAAATCTTTGTCGTAGGCCGACATCGCCTTAGCTATAGTCCCAGATGAACCACCTGATCTAAAAAAGTGTCGAACGGTTTCTTGTCCTGCGCCAATCTCGGCAAAGGTGCCGTAAATGTTTTCGTTGAGATTGATGCGAAGCGCTTTGTCTTTAATCGAAGGAATTTGTTCGATTATTTTGTCGCCTTTTAAAATTATTTCGGTGTTCATTTTTATTTTTAGTAAATGAGCCGCAAAGTTAACAAAATAGCGAGTTGCTAAAAGCGAATTAATACTATTTTTGTGTAAAATTTATCAATTGAAAGTATACTTTTTAGGTACCGGCACCTCCCAAGGAATTCCAGTTATTGGAAGTACTCATCCCGTTTCAAAAAGTACCGATTCAAAAGATAAACGACTGCGCGTTTCGGTTTGGATTCGTTGGGATTCCTATTCGTATGTGATCGATTGTGGACCAGATTTTCGCCAACAAATGCTGCAGTCCAATTGCAACAATTTAAACGGCATTCTTTATACTCACGAACATTCCGATCACACCGCTGGTTTAGACGATATTCGACCTTTTAGTTTTAGAACCGGTGGAGTACCTATTTATGCACACGCTAGGGTGTTGAGTAACTTAGCCCGCCGATTTGATTATATTTTTGAAACGGAAAACAAATACCCTGGCGCACCATCTGTTATACCGCATGCTGTTCAAGCCGATGTTCCATTTGCCTTAGGCAATAAAATCGCCATTCCCATTAATGCCGATCATGCTGGTTTACAAGTTTTTGGCTACCGAATAGATGATTTTGCCTACCTCACCGATATCAAAACCATTGCGCCTGAAGAAATTGCCAAACTCAAAGGGCTTGCTGTATTGGTAGTCAATTGTTTACGCGAAGAACCGCATCATTCGCACTTTAATTTAGAAGAAGCTTTGCACTTTATCGCAGTGGTTCAGCCTCAAAAAACCTATCTAACCCACATTAGTCATGCGTTTGGATTTCACGATGCCATACAACAAATGCTGCCGCCAAACGTTTATGTAGCTTACGACAACTTAGAAATCTCAATTTAATATATTATGCAAAAATCATTTCTGTTATACGCAACGATCATTTCGGTTTTACTTTCTGTATTTACATACATGTATTATACAAAGGAATTGGCATTTACAAAAGCCCAAAATACCAAATACACCAAGCGCTACCAAGACAGTATCAGTACGATGAAAACGCAGTTGGCCGAAGCCAATTATTTTTCTTTAGCACACAACGACAATGCCCAAAACTATTTTGAGGCCACACAAACCGAGAAATTTATCGCGTACGAGAAATTAATTCCGTATGTAACCGAAAAATTATTGGATTACAACCAAGACCCCAAGGGAAATCCCTATACAGGCCAAGATCAGTTTGGTGCCCAAAAGTTCATTATAAATAAGGTTAAAGTACTTAATCACCGCTGGATTATTGCCGATTATAGCGATGGTGAATACTGGGGCGAAGTGTTGCTCAAGTATTTTGTAAACGAGGATGAAAGCATATCCTTTGAAATTATTCAATCTGTATTATACCAAAAATAAGATGAAAAAAGTTGCTCTTTTGCTCAGCCTCTGGCTCATTTGGTCTTGCAATCAAAAAGCCGAAACCGTATTGCCTGAAACAATAGAAACAAAAACAGTTGCTCCAAAAGCGGTTGGATCAGATAAAGATCCTCACGGTTGTACAACTTCCGCAGGCTATACCTGGTCGGAATTGCGCCAAGAATGCATCCGAATATTTGAAGTGGGCACCCGTTTTGATCCAGTAGAACCCAACGGCATGAGTGCTTTTGTTGTAATGGATACTTCTGGAAAACAAGCAGAATTATTTACGTTACAGGAAAAAAAACCGCTCATCTTGACTCAGGCATCAACAGGAACATATACAAATGGGGATTGGGAATTGCATACGCAATCCAAATTAGCCAGACTAATTTATAAAGGAAAAGTCGCGTTTATCCAACCTGAGTAGCGAACAACCACTGACGCAAATCATAAAAATTTTGCGGGGATACACCGTGGCCTATTGGATATTCATGGTAATTAACCTGTATTCCTAATGCGCTAAGCTCATTTGGTGCTTTTCGCGCCCATTCAACCGGAATTACTTGATCGACAGTACCGTGCGAAGCGAAAATTTGCAGACTCGTAAAGTTATTTTCCTCAAAACTAGCGGCTGCGATTTCGGTATTCAAATAGCCACTCAAAGCCGCCACGCGCTGAATACGTTCCGGATACGATAAGGCTAATGCATAACTCAATATCGCACCCTGACTAAATCCGATTAAGGTTACTGCCTTTGGATCAATCGGATATTTTTTTTGCAATTCATCTAAGGTAGAGATCACAAGATCACGGGATGTACGCGCCTGACCTAAATCAGAAAATTTACTGGCATCGGCATCAAAATTGATGGCATACCACGCATAACTGCCGTACTGCAAATCGTGCGGCGCTTGCAAGGAGATTACATAATATTCTTCGGGAAGTTCAGCTGCAAACGAAAACAAATCGGCTTCGTTACTGCCATAACCGTGCAACAACAAGAGCAATGGATTTTTCTCAGCAAGCTGTTTAGGAGGTCTAACTAAATAGGAGGAAATTGCTGCCATTAACCGATTGATTTAAACGCCGATTGAAACAATTTGCCAAGTAGCGGAACAGGCGTAATTTCGCCTTTAATCGCACTAAAGATGCCATAACCCCACAATACGGTTACAAAAATCCACATGGCCGAACTGATCATGAAGTTGTCAAAATTACTCACCAATAATCCCAGTGAAATAAAAGTAACCGATAATCCCAACGCTTGCCGAATATGAAACGAGGCAAATGAATTTTTGGAATCTGAATTCATCGACAGGGCAATGAGCACCCCAACGAGTAAAATATAACTGGTAATCGCGGCGGTTTTGCCGTCTTCTATTGTTTTACTCATGCTTTTGTAAAATACCTTGATTGAAAATTCCGTAAACTTTACCTTTCATGGCATTACCCACTAAAGCTGAATTTTTAGATTTTGAACGAATGTGTTCGGGAGCAAATGTCCAGTCGCCTTCGGGATTAAACAAACTCAATTCGGCCGGTGAGCCTACTTCAATAGCGGTTGATTCTAATCCAAAAATTGCTTTCCCAGCGGTTAGTTTTTCGATAACTACCTCGAGCGGTAAAACAGTTAGTAAAGCACCAAATGCACTTTCTAAGCCAATGGTTCCATCTTTGGCCAAATCAAATTCAAGGTTTTTGTGTTCAATGTCAATGGGGTTGTGGTCGCTGGTAATGCAATCGATGCTGCCATTTAACACGCCTTCAATCAAGGCCAATCGATCGGCTTCTGAACGCAGGGGTGGACTCACTTTATAACGGCTGTCAAACTGTTCCAAGCAGCTGTCGTTCAAGACCAACTGATGTACAGCTACACTGCAACTTACGCGAATTCCTTTGGCTTTTGCTTCTTGAATCAATTGCACCGATTTGGCTGAGGAAAGCGTAGGAATATGAATTTTACCACCGGTGTATTCGGCAATAAATAGGGCACGGGCTACTTGTATATCTTCGGCCAAATTGGGAATTCCTTTCATGCCCAATCGGGTAGCGTGAATGCCCTCGTTGGCAATACCTTGGCCTTTTAAGCTGGGGTCTTGACAAAACAACAACAGCAAACCATCAAAATCTTGAAGGTATTGCATACCAATTTTTAGGATATTGGCATTGTCAATGTTCTTTCCATAATCTCCAAAGGCGATGGCTCCAGCGTTTTTCATGTCAAACAATTCGGCCATGTCTTTGCCGGCGCTTTCTTTGGTAAAGGCAGCTATAGGATGCAATGCGGTGGCATGTCCCTGGGCTTTGTTTTTCACGAATTGTATTTGTGCTTGGTTGTCAAGCACAGGAAAAGTATTGGGCTGTAAGGCAATGGCAGTAAATCCACTTTTTGCTGCTACATCGAGTCCGTTGGCGATGGTTTCGCGGTCTTCAAATCCGGGTTCGCCCAAGGAAACACTGCTGTCAAACCAACCCGGTGAAAGGTGTAAATTGTCTAATTCAACCACTTTGGTAGATGCGTCACAGGCCAATGAATTCCCCAATTGGGTAATGATGCCATTAGTGATTTCTACATCGACATTTTGTTGGTGAAACGAACTTCTTGGATCAACAATTCGGGCGTTTTTGAGTACAATTTTCATGAGACAAATTTTTGAATAAACACTTCAAGCAGTATAAATAACAAGGCCAAAAGTACAAACCATTTGGCTAAATCCGATTCGTTTGCGTTTGATTTCCATGCATCGAGCACCGATTCAATAGAGCTGGCTTGTTCGAGTTGGTCTAGCGATAGCGTAGAGGCTGACTCTTTGCTTTCAGTGCGTGTATAATTGAAGCTGATGTTTTCTAATTTTTCGGTAAGATTGTATACGCCAAAATTACCGGCTTGAGCTGGGTAGTCGGCACAATCTAATTTTACTTTACGGCCTTGTACTTGTTGAATGGGGATAAACTGCGCCGTTTGATTTTTAACAGTCAATAACTCTTCTTTTCCTAATTCAGTTTCAACCAACAGCTGTTTGGCCTCACCAATGGTATAATACGGTTGCGTCGTTTTTTGCTGCAAAGCGGCCATCGAATAAAAGGTGGGAACAATGAGCGGCGATTGTTGAAAATTTGAATTCGCCGAATTTAGGCTTGCACTAAACACATAAACCGCTGCATTGGCTGTTGGCGCCGCCACCAAAAAAGGCTGCTGATTGGCAAAACTCAGTACCTTAGGGTAGGCTGAATTCAGGATATAGCCTTTGTTTACTTTGGGGTAATCAAAATTGCTGATGCTTTTTTCAAAGGTGTTTTTGTAGAGGGGATGGGAAAACGCGATTTGGGTAATGAGCTGCGGATTTTGCTGCATTTGGCCCAACTGAAAATTTCCAAATAGGTTGATAAATTCACTGTAATTGGCCTGCACATTGGGTTCTACAGCAGGAATAATTATGAGTGTTCCGCCTTGATTTGAAAAGGCTTTTAAGCTGGTTTGCAAGGCCTGAGGTAACTGATTGAGTTCATTTATTACAAGCACATCTTGATCTTCAAGTGTATGGTAATCCAATTTGGCCAACTCTTGGTTCTGGTACTGAAACTCAGCTGGGGTGTAAATGCGTCGCAAAAAATTACTTTTGGTCGCCTCACCTATGCTCATAACCTTGATAAATTTGGGCTGAGACAACGTAAAATAAAGACTATTGTCATATTCTAAACCTTTATCCGTAATGCGCACACTGCCATGAAACGGCTGCTTGGGTAGGGTAAAATTGGTGTTTTTGGCCGATGAATTTAGGGTTACAATTGTTTTGGCAACAACTTTGTCAGCGTTATAAATCGCTACTGGTACGGCCACTGTTGTATACCCCACTTGGCTTATTCTGACCTCTATTTTATAAAAATCCCCGCTTTGGTTGGTAACAACAACCGAGTCGATGGACACATTTTTATCACTTTCTGCTTTTGGAATCACTACTGCAATTTCCTGTTCATTTGCCATTTTTTCAAGCGATTTGCTGCGCACGTTAAGTCCGTCAGTAATGAGCAAGATGTTTTTTTTGTGGGCCGAAGTTTTGGTGTTTATTTGCGCCATTGCCCGGTCTAATTCAAATGGAATGGCGCTGTATGAAAGGCGTTGCAGTTCTTTACGTATCGATTTTGTAGTCACGTTCCAATAGGAATCTGTGGCTGTAACCAACGAAAATACTTGGTTCTCGGGAAGTTGTGACAACAGTTCTTCTACACTTCTTTTTAGCAGTTCGCCTTTATTGCCTTTGGCTTGCATGCTATAGGAATTATCCAGAATGATGTAGGTTTCTTGTTGTGAATTTTTGGCTGTGGCAGATGGAAAATACGGTTGTGCAAAGGCCAGAATAATACAGCTGAGCAACAGCAAGCGAGTAGCCAAGAGCAACCATTTTTTTATGACAGCGCTTTTCCGGGTTTGGGTGCTGATGTCTTTTAGGAAACGAACATTCGTGAAATAGGCTGTTTTAAAACGGCGTAGCTGAAACAAATGCACTAAAATTGGCACAATCAAGGCAAATAAAAAGTACAGAATTTCGGGCTGTTTAAAATGCATTTTTTATAGGTATACCTGCTGTTTGTCGGGTTTTAATGTGCGTTTCAAAAGTACTAATCCAGGGCAAATAAAGAGAATGATTTTGCAATTATTTCTTCTTTTGTCTTTTTTGCGCTTGGGTTTTTAACAGATTTCGATTTACCGAACCCGAGGTTTTCTTTTTGGTTTTTGAGGGACCACCCAAATTTACTTTGGTGTTCTTTTTCACCTTCTCGTGAAAGGCACCTTCTCCGGCTAATTTTGGTTTTTTAAGCAAAAACTTAAAGGCTTGTTTATCTTTTTCAGGACCAATCAATTTGGTCGAAATTTCTACCGTGTCGGGAAGTTCCAAGACATCAATTTCGCGTTCCATCAGCACTTCAATGCTAAACTTCATTTCTTCTTCTCGTGGAGTAAAAAAACTAATGGCGGTACCTTTCGCATCGGCACGACCGGTTCGACCAATGCGGTGCATATACAATTCGGGCAGTTCAGGCATCTCAAAATTAATCACGTGTGTAATGTCAGAAATGTCGAGTCCACGTGCCATAATATCGGTGGTAATGATGCCTCTCAACTCGCCTTGCTGAAAGTTGGTCATGGTATTCAATCGGTAATTTTGCGATTTGTTCGAGTGAATTACCCCAAACTGATCGGGAAAATCTGCCTCGATATGTTCGTGTAGTAAGTCGGCAATTTTTTTATTGTTGACAAATAAGAGCACCCGAGATATGGTTTCATTAGTTGCTAAAAGTTGTTTAAACAAATTTATTTTTGTGTGAAAATTAGGTACCGCGTAACTCAATTGCTCAATGTTTTCGAGCGGTGTACCCGAGGCGGCCAAACTTACTTCTTCGGGAAAATCAAAGAAATCGTTTAGTACGGCATCTACTTCGTCGGTCATGGTGGCCGAGAACAAAATATTTTGACGTTTGGTGCGCATCATGGCCAAGATAGCGGTGAGCTGCGTTCGGAATCCCAAGTTGAGCATTTCGTCAAATTCGTCAATCACCAATTTTCGGGTTTCATCAAATCGAATTACATTATCTAACGCCAAATCCATGGTTCTTCCGGGTGTTCCTACCAAAATGTCAATCCCTTGGTAAACCGCTGTTTTTTGGGTGTTGATGTTCACGCCGCCATAAATTCCTAAGGTACGAACAGACATGTATTGCGTCAATTTTTCTACCTCTTCAACCACTTGCACCACCAATTCTCGGGTGGGAACTAGAATTACAATTTTGGGGGTATGCGTAGGGGTAAACGTATATAATTTGAGTAAGGGTAACAAGTACGCAAAAGTTTTCCCTGTTCCGGTTTGGGCTATGCCCATCATATCCCGGCCCGACATAATTACCGAAAATGATTTTTCTTGAATAGGCGTGGGGGTGGTGTAACCCAATTCGTCTAAGGCTTTTTGTACCGATTTGGGTAATTGAAACTGCTCAAAGGTGCGCATGTACTAATTTTTGGGCAAAGGTAACCCATTCTAAGTGTTATTGCTACACTTATTTCGAATTGCTAAAAACCCTCAAAAACGCCTAAGCCAAATAAGGCAAAGTCATATTTCACGGGATCTATTGGGTCTAATTTGCGTAGATTACTATCGAGTTCTTGTACCGCCTTAAAGTCATTTTGGCTGCGCGTAAGTAACCCCAATTTTCGCGCTACTTTTCCTGAATGCACATCCAGTGGACAGGAAAGTGCGGCAGGCGAAATGCTTTTCCAAATCCCCAAATCGACACCTTTGTGGTCGTTGCGCACCATCCAACGCAAAAATAAATGCAGTCGTTTGGCCGCCGAACCAGCCAAGGGATCAGCTACGTGTTTGTGGCTGCGTGCGGCATGTGGAACTTCGAACAATTTAGTTTTAAATGCATGTATGCTGTGGTGCATATAATTGTCATGGACGTGTTGTGCAAATACAGTTTCCAATCCACCGCAGTTGCGGTAAATGTGCTGTAATCCTTTGATGAAGCTAATAAAATCAACGCCATTGAAGGTACGGTGCACAAAATTCTCGAGCGGTTTCAATTGATTATCGGTGTGTGAACACACAAAATCATAGGGTGAGTTGCCCATCAACTCCATCATGTTTTGGGCATTTTGGATGATCATTTTGCGATTCCCCCAAGCGATAGTGGCGCTTAACAACCCTGCAATTTCGATGTCTTCTTTCACAGAAAACTGATGTGGAATTTGCAGCGGATCGGTTTCGATAAAAACCGGTTGGTTGTAATAAGCGGCTTTTTCGTCGAGAAAGGATTTAAGGTCATTGGAATGCATTAGTGGCTTATTTTCCCATCCACCATCACCAATTTTCGATCGGCCATGTTGGCCAAGTCTTCGTTGTGGGTTACAATTACAAAGGTTTGTCCAAAATCGGCGCGCAATTGAAAAAACAACTGGTGTAGATTTTCGGCCGAGGCAGTATCTAAATTTCCAGATGGTTCATCGGCAAAAATAATAGCCGGTTTATTAATTAACGCACGGGCTACGGCCACACGTTGTTGTTCGCCTCCAGAAAGTTCGCTGGGTTTGTGGTTTGTGCGGTGTGAAAGTCCTAAGTAATCGAGCAATCGTTTGGCTTCGACTTCGGTTTCTTTTTGTTTTTTACCGCCAATATAGGCCGGAATACACACATTTTCGAGTGCTGTAAATTCGGGAAGTAGTTGATGGAACTGAAAAATAAAACCCAATTGTTGGTTGCGAAACAAGGCCAATTTTTTGTCCGAGAGCTGCAACACGTTTTCCCCATTAATGAGTAATTGGGTATCTGCTGAATTCTGCGGTTTGTCTAAGGTGCCCAAGATGTGCAACAAGGTTGTTTTTCCGGCCCCTGAAGCGCCCACAATGGAGACAATTTCACCCGATTGAATGTGCAAATCAACGCCTTTTAAGACGTGAAGTTGGTCGTAATATTTATGGATGTTTAGGGCTTGGATCATGAATTTTCAATTTGCACAAAGAAACAAACTTTTTATATACAATAGGTTCAAGTTATTGGGGCTCCTTGGGTAATAAAAAACCTAATTTCATCCTACGCAAGAGTTTTTTTTCAAAGTTCCAAAAGAAGGTAAATTGACCAAATATAAATCCATTGGCTACCAAAAGAACTTGGTAGATGGGAAAAATAATGAGCAAACGAACAGGGGTGTACCAATGAGACAACAACGCTTTTGAAATACCCAACTCTTCACACAAGGGTTTGGATAACCAAGCTGAGGCAGAGCCTGTAAGGGCAAAAACCACAAAAATTACGGTGAGTTGAAAATTGGAAGTGACATTCCAACGTTGCTTGAGTTTTTTCATGACTTGAAAATGCTAAACAAATATAGCGATTAAGCTATATCAACCTCTTTTGTGTGCATAAAAAAAGCCAACAAATTTTGTTGGCTTTTAAATTTTTATAGTTTACTTGAGCAATTGTATAATTTGCTGCGCCAGCTCGGTTCCAATGCGGTCTTGGGCTTCTAAGGTAGCGGCACCAATGTGTGGTGTTAAGGAAATTTTAGGGTGCATCAACAATTGAATTTCAGGGCTAGGCTCGTTTTCAAACACATCCAATCCGGCAAACAATACTTTTCCACTGTCTAGCGCGGCAAGCATGGCAACTTCATCAATTACGCCACCTCGTGAACAATTGATGATTCCAACTCCTTCTTTCATCAATTCAAATTCTGGATTTCCAATGACATAATCAGCTTGTGCTGGGACGTGCAAAGAAATAAAATCAGCTTGTTGTAACAAGGCTTCTTTTTCAATGGTTTCAATCTCAAAGGCCAATTCTTGTCCGTTGAAAAAATCAACAGTGATGGTGGCTTTAGGCACAAATCCATCGGTAGCAATTACCTTCATGCCCAATCCCAAGGCCATTTTGGCGGTCGCTTGTCCAATGCGGCCAAAACCAATAATCCCCAAGGTTTTGCCACGCAATTCGATACCGTTGGCGTAGGCCTTTTTTAAGCCGTCAAAGTTTTGATCGCCTTCTAAGGGCATATTTCTGTTGGCGTCGTGCAAAAATCGAACGCCTGAAAACAAGTGTGCAAATACCAATTCGGCCACGCTTTCAGAGGATGAAGCCGGTGTGTTAATTACATGTAAACCTTTTGATCGTGCATAGTCTACATCAATGTTGTCCATTCCTACACCGCCACGGCCAATGATTTTTAAACCTGGACAGGCATCAATAATGTCTTTTCTAATTTTGGTTGCCGAACGCACCAACACAACCGGAATTTGGTGTGTGTTGATGAAATTGGCCACTTGTTCCTGGGCCACTTTGGTAGTAATTACTTCAAATCCGCCTTTTTCTAAGGCTTGAATTCCACTGCTTGAAATTCCGTCGTTGGCTAAGACTTTCATGTATATATTTTTTTAAATGGTACTAATTAGTTTATTTGTCTTTCTAATTCTTGCATGGCATCCACCAAGACTTGCACGCTTTCAATTGGCAGCGCATTGTACATCGAAGCGCGGTATCCACCAACCGAACGGTGCCCAGGCAATCCAGAAATGCCAGCTGCTTTCCAGATGGCATCAAAAATTGGCGCATGGCTTTCGTTATTTAATAAGAAAGTCGCATTCATACAACTTCTGTCTTTAACCGCGGCAGCACCTTTAAACAAAGGATTTCTATCAATTTCTGCATAGAGTAAGGCAGCTTTGGCCTCGTTTAATTTTTCAATAGCAGCAATTCCTCCTTGATTTTTTAACCATTGTAAAGTGAGCAAGGAAGAATAAATGGGTAAAACCGCTGGGGTATTGTACATGCTGTCGGCTTTAATGTGTTTCTCGTAGTCCATCATGCTAGGGATGTTTCTACCTGATTTACCCAAAATGGATTCTTTAATAACGATTAGGGTAGTACCAGCAGGACCCATGTTTTTTTGGGCTCCGGCATAGATCAAATCAAATTTTGAAAAATCTAGGGTTCTGGAAAAGATATCCGAACTCATGTCACAAATTATCGGAACATTGGTTTCTGGAAACGATTTTATTTGTGTACCAAAAATGGTATTGTTGCTGGTGCAGTGAAAATAACTGGCGGTTTCGGGAATACTATAATTGGTTGGAATATGATTGTAATTTTCATCTTTAGATGAAGCCACCACCACAGTTTCGCCAAAAAGTTTAGCTTCTTTGATGGCATTGTTGGCCCAAGTTCCGGTGTCTAAATAGGCTGCATGTTTGTCTTGTGGCAATAAATTGTAGGGTATGCGTAAAAATTCCATGCTCGCTCCCCCTTGCAAAAACAAGGCCTGGTAGCCTTTTCCTGTTAATCCCAATAATTCTAATGCCAAGGCGCGCGCCTCTTCCATCACGGCAATAAAATCTTTGCTGCGGTGCGAAATCTCTAAAATGGATAAACCAGATTGATTAAAATCGAGGATGGCTGCAGCCGATTTTTCGAATACTTCTTGGGGTAAAATGCATGGTCCTGCACTAAAATTATGTTTTTTCATAGGGGTGAATTTCGAGTTCAAAAAATGAAGTTGCAAATTTCGCGAATAGGGCGGGAATTCTCTAGTTTATTTATTAGAATTCGCGTGATGTTATCAACAAAAACGATATAGTTTGCAAATTATGCAATGAATTCGCTAAATCGTAAGCAAAAATTCAAGAGTGTCTACTTGGTCTGCATAATCCCAAAGCGCCGGTTTTTGAGTACTTCCAAAAGGTATTCCGCCATTGATAGCAGCCGACGTCACTATGCATTGCAGCTGATCGGTATCAGTAGCTAAGCGAAGTTGTATCTCTTCTATTGTGTCATAATGTTCATAAAACACACTCGAAATGGGGGAGGCGTAGCTCGAATCTTCTTTGAGTGTCAAAAAGCCATTGTCCAATAATTTAAAGTTGCTCATCAAAAAAACAGCCTTGTTGTAGTCGTAATTGTTGGCATATTTTTCGTAATGAATCACATCTTGGTACACAAAGATGGCTTCAAAAAAAGCAGTAAAATCGTAGCCTTTTGGCACAAATAGCTTTGAAACATTTCGGCATCCCAAACCAAAATAACGAAATATATCTTCGCCCAAAGCGACTAATTCTTCGCTAGATTCTTCACCCGTTAAAACGGCAACTGAATTTCTGTTTTTGCGAATGATAGACGGTTTGTCTTTAAAGTAATATTCAAAATACCGCGCAGTATTGTTGCTGCCGGTGGCAATCACGGCATCAAAATTTTCTAATTTTCCGTCAGTAAATTCAATGCGATTGGCCAAACTTGCATCGAGTTGTTGCAGGTAATTCACCAAAAAAGGCAATAATTTTTGGTCATTACTCGAGGTTTTTATCAAGGCCTTATGTCCGGCAAGCACTACCGATAGCATATCGTGAAACCCCACCATCGGAATGTTTCCGGCCAAAACCAAGCCAATCGTTTTTGGTGTTACAACCGGCGTTTGATAGGCTGAAAGCCAGCGTTCCAAATTTTCTTCGGTCAAGGCTGAAGCCCATGATTCCAAAGCAAAACGCACCTGTTCGGCAGTAAACCAACCGTTGTGTGATTGCGATAATTGGATAAGCGCTTCGAAATCTTCAAAATACAAATCGTTTTGCAAAACTGCTTTATTCTTTTGGACTAAATCACTGGAAAATTGATTCAGAAATTTACCTAATTCTACAAAAGCGCGAATTGTATCTTTTGCTGCCATTTCTTTGTTGTATATGAATTGTTTTGAATGTATTTTTGCGCAAAATTAAGTTATTAACGAGTAGGAATTCAGCAGAGGTTCGGATAAATTATTTTTCTGATTATTCTACCCATCAAATACAACCGTATGGCGATTATAATTACTGACGAATGCATCAATTGCGGGGCCTGTGAACCCGAATGTCCCAACACCGCAATTTACGAAGGCGCTGATGATTGGCGCTATAAAGACGGAACCAAATTAAACGGTAAACTAATTTTGCCCTCGGGTGAAGAGGTAGATGCCGATGCCGCACAAACGCCTATTTCAGACGATATTTATTACATCGTTCCCAGCAAATGTACTGAATGCAAAGGATTTCACGACGAACCCCAATGCGCAGCTGTTTGTCCAGTTGATTGTTGCGTTCCCGATGTTAACCACGTAGAAAGCGAAGAAACCTTGTTGAACAGACAGGCCTTTTTGCACAACCAATAGCATATAAAAATAGGTTGTAACCAGCCAATAAATTAGATACTTTAGAAATGAAAGCAGGAATTGTAGGATTACCCAATGTAGGCAAGTCAACCTTATTTAATTGTTTGTCCAATGCCAAAGCGCAGAGTGCAAACTTCCCTTTTTGTACCATAGAACCCAATATAGGCGTGGTGAATGTGCCCGATCCGCGCATCGTTCGTTTGGAAGAATTGGTAAAACCCGAGCGTGTGCAAATGGCTACCGTTGATATTGTAGACATTGCCGGTTTGGTAAAAGGAGCCAGCAAAGGCGAGGGATTGGGAAATCAGTTTTTAGGAAATATTAGAGAATGTAATGCCATTATTCACGTATTGCGTTGTTTTGATAACGACAACATTGTGCACGTAGATGGCAATGTAAATCCTATTCGCGACAAAGAAACGATTGATATCGAATTGCAATTAAAGGATTTAGAAACGGTTGAAAAACGCTTAGAAAAAGTAAACCGGGCAGCCAAAACAGGCAACAAAGAAGCCCAGGTTGAAAAGGCCTTTTTAGACCGCATTCGCGAAGCCTTGTTGCAAGCCAAATCGGCTAGAACGGTTGCTCCACAAAATAACGAGGAAGAAGAATTGATGGCCGATTTTCAACTAATCACATCCAAGCCAGTCTTGTATGTATGCAACGTAGACGAAGCTTCTGCCGTAAACGGAAACGCATATGTAGACCAAGTGCGCGAGTTGGTGAAAGACGAAGATGCTCAAGTCATTGTGTTGTCAGTAGGCGCAGAAGCCGATATTACGGAACTAGAAAGCTACGAAGAACGCCAAGTATTTTTAGAAGACATGGGCTTGTCTGAGCCAGGATCAGCAGTTTTGATTCGGGCAGCTTACAAACTATTGCAATTGCAAACGTATTTTACCGCTGGTGTAAAAGAAGTGCGTGCGTGGACCATTAACATTGGCGATACAGCACCCAAAGCAGCAGGCGTAATCCATACCGATTTTGAAAAAGGATTTATACGTGCTGAGGTTATTGCCTACGAAGACTTTTCGACATTTGGATCGGAAGCCAAAGTAAAAGAAGCAGGTAAATTACGCGTAGAGGGAAAAGAATACATTGTAAAAGATGGCGATGTTATGCATTTCCGATTTAATGTATAATTAAGAATAAGAAAAAATAATATCAATTTAAATACCTTATTGTTAAAATAGGGTATTTTTTTTTATATTTAGAACATATAAATCCATGTAAATGTAATTCAGATGAAACAGTGTCAATACATCATCGATCTAAATTCAACAACTGAAGATCTTTTTTCAAGTGCTGAATTTAAGGCAGACCAAGCCAATTTAGTATTGGCCTTTGCCGAACGTACTACCTTAGAAACACTGAACCCTTACGCACAGCTTAAACAAAAATTCCCCAATGCTTCGATTGTAATATCCTCTGCCTCAGGACAAATATCCAACAGCAAATTAGTCGATGAACAAGTCGTGGTTACGGCCATTCAATTTGAACACACACCCATCAAAGCCATTGAAATTCAGGTTGATCCCTCACACGCCAAATCGTATTTGGGTGAACGCGTGCAAAATGAATTGGTTACTTCTGATCTCACCGCTTTGTTGGTACTTTCAGAAGGAAGTTTTGTAAACGGTACCGATTTGATCGAAGAACTCAAAGCAGAAACATCCTATACTATACCCATTTTTGGTGGCATCGCCGGAGATGGGTATTTGTTTGAAAAAACCATTGTCGGTTTAGACCGGGATGCGGTAGCCAACACCATTGTAGTTGTAGGATTCTATGGATCGCGCTTACAATTTGGATTTGGTTCAGAGGGTGGCTGGAGTGATTTTGGTCCCGAGCGAGAAGTGACCCTTTCTACCAAAAACAAAGTATTCAAAATTGGCGATCGCTATGCCTTGGATATTTACAAAGAATATCTAGGCAAATACGCCGAAGAATTGCCCGGGTCGTCGTTATACTTCCCCCTTTCGATGAAAGAATCTCCCGATGCTGAACCGGTTGTTCGTACCATTTTGTCGATTGACGAGGAAGAAAAATCCATGACATTTGCCGGAAATCTCCCAGAAGGAGCTTTGGTGAAGTTCATGAAGGGCAACTCCGATAAATTAATTGACGCCTCCTATAAAGCCGCTACCAATTCGGAAGTGGAATCACCAGAGATAGATAAAATTGCGATGCTCATTAGTTGTGTGGGCCGTAAAATTGTGTTGGGCGATCGAGTGGAAGAAGAAATCGAAGCCGTTCGCGAAGTATTAGGTAAAAATGTATTGTTATTTGGGTTTTATTCCTACGGCGAAATTACCCCAACTACCAAGAAAATAGGCTGTGATTTGCAAAACCAAACCATGACCATTACCACCTTATTTGAATCGTAATAGCCATGAAAACGCTCCCCATTCATCGCCATTTACAGCGTCAAATTACCAAATATTTGACTCCGGACATACTCAATCAAAGTCCTGAAATTCAGGATTTTATTGCTATTGTAAATCAAACCTACGTCAATTACGACAAAGATGCCGAGTTGTTTGAGCAATCGGCCAAATTGAACGACCGCGAATACACGGCCATCAATTTACGCATCAAACAAGAACTAGAACGCAAGCAATTATTTCAAGCCAAATTAGTAGAAGCGATTAAGCAACTGAGTGACAATGAATCAAATCCTGCCAATGAAGAGGATGATGATTTACTTGGATTGCTGACGATTCTTACCGAAGAAATTGAATTTAAAAAGCAATACCAAACCCAGTTAGTAGAAGCCAAATCAATTGCAGAATCGGCCAACGAAGCCAAATCTGATTTTTTGTCGTTGATGAGTCACGAATTGCGGACGCCACTCAACGCCATTATTGGACTCACCTATATTATGGAGCAGGAGAATACCCTGGAGAGTTTGCAAGAAAACTTGGGTACACTGAAGCATTCGGCACAAAATTTATTTTTACTGATTAATGATATACTTGACTTCAATAAAATTGAAGCCGGTAAAATTGAGTTGGAGAAAATCAATTTCAATTTCAGGGAACTAGTGCTGCAAATTGCCAAATCATTTGAGGTGCGAGCCAATGAAAATCTAAACCAATTGGAGGTTTTGATTGACGATAATTTTATGCCCAATCTTATCAGTGATCCGCTACGAATCAGCCAGATACTGAATAATTTAGTTTCTAATGCCTTGAAGTTTACCGCCAATGGAAAGGTGCAGATTAAAATTACACAAGAAGCTTTTTTAAATAAAATATCCACCTTCAAAGTGGAAGTAATCGATACCGGAATTGGCATCGAAAAAGAAAATTTCAAAAAAATATTCAAAAAATTCTCACAGGCCGACAATAAAACCTCCCGAAAATATGGAGGAACGGGCTTAGGGCTTGTAATAACGCAGCGCTTGTTGCATTTGCTGGGCTCTGACATCGCTTTTTCATCAGAACCCGGTGAAGGGTCTAATTTTTACTTCACCCTAAATTTACCCATCGTAACGAACTCGCAAACCATTGATTCGCATTCAATTCAAGACAGTTACGAAGAAATTAATTTGAAAGGATTAAAAGTGTTGTTGGTAGAAGACAATATGATTAACATCAAAATTGCCCAAAAAATTATGCAAAAATGGGACGTTGAGGTTGATTTGGCAGAAAATGGAGAAGTAGCCATAGAAAAGTTCAATGCCAATACCTACCACATTATTTTAATGGATTTATCCATGCCCGTAATGGATGGCTACGAAGCCACCACCGAGATCCGCAAAACCGACAAATTGATTCCCATTATTGCGCTTTCAGCCTCGGCCTCGTTTGGCTATTTGGATCGCGCGTTACAAATTGGCATCAACGAATACATCATTAAGCCATTCAACCCAAAAGAGCTCAACATGAAGTTGCATAAATACGCCAATTTCTTGTAGCTATTTTCTCCGTTTTTTTATTCAAATTGTCAATATCATTATTGATAACTTATGTTTGGCAGGCTTTGATTGTGCAGTGCATTCTTTTATATTAGCACAAATTCGTTAGTGCTTATCATGGCTGAACAAAATCAATATACCGAAGACAACATACGCTCCCTCGACTGGAAAGAACACATCCGCATGCGTCCGGGGATGTACATTGGTAAACTAGGCGATGGCTCCTCTCCCGATGATGGAATCTACATTTTACTCAAAGAAGTAATCGACAACTGTATCGACGAATTCGTAATGGGTGCGGGGAAAACAATCGAAGTGACCATCAAAGACAAGCAGGTTTCCGTGCGCGATTATGGCCGTGGAATCCCTTTAGGAAAAGTTGTGGATGTGGTTTCTAAAATGAATACCGGTGGAAAATATGATTCCTTGGCGTTCAAGAAATCGGTGGGATTAAATGGGGTAGGAACCAAGGCGGTAAATGCGCTTTCCAATTATTTCCGAGTAGAATCGGTGCGGGACGACAAACAAAAAGCAGCCGAGTTCAATGCCGGAAATTTGGTCTTAGAAGAGGATATCATTGATACCACCAAACGCAAAGGAACCAAAGTAACTTTTGTTCCCGACGAACTCATTTTCAAGAATTACAAATTCAGAAACGAGTACGTCATCAAGATGCTCAAAAACTATTGTTACCTCAACAATGGCTTGACCATCATCTACAATGGCGAAAAGTATTATTCAGAAAACGGATTAAAAGATTTACTCGAAGAGACCATCCACGCCGATGATTTAGAATACCCAATCATACACCTCAAAGGCGACGACATCGAAATTGCCTTAACCCACAGTAAAACGCAGTATAGTGAAGAATACCACTCGTTTGTGAATGGCCAAAACACCACCCAAGGTGGAACGCATTTGGCGGCCTTTCGCGAGGCAGTGGTGAAAACCATACGCGAATATTACAACAAAGGATTCGAAGCATCTGATGTGCGCAAGTCTATTGTGAGCGCGATCAGCATCAAAGTGATGGAGCCCGTTTTTGAGTCGCAAACCAAAACCAAATTGGGTTCTACCGAGATGGGGTCCGAACCAGGCATGCAATCAGTACGCACCTTTGTGAATGATTTTGTAAAAAACAAACTCGACAATTTTCTCCATAAAAACCCAGAAACCGCCGATGCCTTGTTGCGTAAAATCCTCCAGGCCGAACGCGAGCGCAAGGAATTATCAGGCATTCGTAAATTGGCCAAAGACCGCGCCAAAAAATCGAGCTTACACAATAAAAAATTGCGGGATTGTCGCGTGCACCTCATGGATACGAAAAATCCAAGATGTTTAGAAAGTACCTTGTTTATCACCGAGGGAGATTCGGCATCGGGATCTATTACCAAATCGCGTGATGTGAACACGCAAGCGGTGTTTAGTTTGCGCGGAAAACCTTTGAATTCCTATGGTATGACCAAGAAAATCGTATATGAAAATGAGGAATTCAATTTGTTGCAAGCAGCCTTGGACATTGAAGACGACATGGAAAATTTGCGCTACAACAACATTGTCATCGCGACCGATGCCGATGTGGATGGAATGCACATTCGCTTGTTGTTAATTACCTTTTTCTTGCAGTTTTTTCCTGAGCTGATCAAAGACGGACACTTGTATATTTTGCAAACGCCTTTGTTTCGGGTGCGTAACAAAAAAGAAACCATTTACTGTTACTCGGATGAAGAGCGCAAAGCAGCCATCGAAAAACTAAAACCAAAACCCGAGATCACCCGATTTAAAGGTTTGGGAGAAATTTCGCCCAACGAGTTCCAGTTTTTTATAGGTGAAGACATTCGTTTGGACCCCATCATGCTTGACAAAAACACCTCGATTGAGCAATTGTTGTCGTTCTATATGGGTAAAAACACCCCCGATAGACAAGAATTTATCATCAATAACTTGAAAGTAGAATTAGACGCTTTGGCCGAGGCCTAAACCGAATAGCGAGAATAAACGCCAACTACTATGGACGAAGAAGAAATTTTAGAACCACAAGACGAAGGACAAGCTGCCTCGGGTACTCATTTTTATGAGCATACCGACGAGGGGCAAGACACCATAACCAAGGTAACCGGGATGTACAAAGACTGGTTTTTGGATTATGCCTCCTACGTAATTTTGGAGCGTGCGGTTCCGGCCATCGAAGACGGATTTAAACCGGTACAACGCCGCATCATGCATTCGCTAAAAGAATTGGATGACGGTCGCTACAACAAAGTAGCCAATGTAGTAGGGCACACCATGCAATACCACCCGCACGGCGATGCCAGTATAGGTGATGCCATGGTACAAATAGGCCAAAAAGAATTACTCATTGATTGCCAAGGTAACTGGGGAAATATACTCACCGGCGATGGGGCAGCCGCCTCGCGTTACATCGAAGCGCGCTTGTCCAAATTTGCCTTAGAAGTATTGTACAGCCCTAAAATTACCGATTGGGGCGTTTCCTATGACGGACGTAGAGCCGAACCCAATAATTTACCCGTAAAATTCCCCTTGCTTTTGGCCCAAGGTGCCGAAGGAATTGCGGTGGGATTGTCTACTAAAATATTGCCACACAATTTTAACGAGCTCATCGACGCTTCGATTAAAATTTTAAAAGGCAAACCGTTCCAGTTGTTTCCGGATTTTCAAACAGCAGGAATTGCCGACATCACCAATTACAATGACGGGATGCGCGGTGGGCGAGTTCGTGTTCGTGCCAAGATTGGTCAATTGGACAAAAACACCTTGGTGATTACTCAAATTCCCTTTTCGACCAATACGACTACGCTGATTGACAGTATTTTGAAAGCCAATGAAAAAGGCAAAATCAAAATCAAAAAGATTGAGGACAATACCGCTGCTGAGGTTGAAATCCTCATTCATTTATATCCCGGTGTTTCACCTGATAAAACCATTGATGCCCTTTTTGCTTTTACGGCCTGCGAAACTTCGGTAGCGCCTTTGGGTTGTGTGATTCAAGACAACAAGCCTTTGTTTATAGGCGTTTCTGACATGCTTCGTATGTCTACGGCACGCACGGTACAATTGCTTAAAAGTGAATTGGAAATTCAGTTGGATGAACTCGACGAACAATGGCATTTCTTGTCTTTGGAACGCATTTTTATCGAGAACAAAATATACCGCTTAATTGAGGAAGAATCCACCAAAGAAGGCGTGATTTCTGCTATTGATACTGGGTTGAAACCTTTTATTAAGCCACTTAAACGCGCGATAACCGAAGACGACATCATTCGCTTGACTGAAATTCGAATCATGCGTATCTCGAAATTTGACAGCAACAAAGCCCAAGATAAAATCGAGGCCTTGGAAGGCGACATCGAACAAGTAAAACACGACTTGGCGAATTTGACCGATTTTGCCATTGCCTATTTTACCAAACTCAAAGAGAAGTATGGCAAAGGTCGGGATCGTCAAACCGAGTTGCGTATTTTTGATGATATTGAAGCTACTAAAGTAGTATTGCGCAACACCAAACTCTATGTGAACCGCGAAGAAGGATTCATTGGTACGGGCCTCAAAAAAGACGAATACGTAACCGATTGCTCTGATATCGATGATGTGATTGTGTTTTTACGCGATGGAAACATGATGATTTGCAAAGTAGACGACAAGAAATTTGTGGGCAAAGACATCATCCATGTGGCCATTTTTGACAAAAGTGATAAGCGTACCATATACAATATGATCTACCGCGACGGAAAATCGGGTCCAGCCTACATTAAACGCTTCAATGTGTCGGGTGTAACGCGCGATAAATTATACGATTTAACCAATGCAAGTGCCGGGTCACAAGTGCTGTATTTTACCTGCAATCCAAACGGAGAAGCCGAGGTAATCACGGTATTGCTGCGTCAATTGGGCAACATCAAAAAACTCAAATGGGATCTTGATTTTGCCGCAATTGCTATCAAAGGACGAGCTTCTAAAGGTAATTTGGTGACCAAATACCCGATCAAAAAAATCGAAATTAAAGAAAAAGGAATATCTACGCTTTTGCCGCGTAAAATATGGTTTGACGAAACGGTACAAAAATTAAACACCGAAGCCCGTGGCGAATTATTGGGCGAATTTAAACCCAACGATAAAATTTTGATTATCTCACAAACGGGGAAACTAAAAGTTGTTATTCCCGAACTTACCACTCACTTTGACGAAGACATGGTGGTACTCGAAAAATGGTTACCCAATAAACCCATTTCAGCTATTTATTATGACGGTGAAAAAGAGCGGTACTACGTGAAACGCTTTTTGGTCGAAAATGAAACCAAGGAAGATATTTTTATTTCAGAACATGCCAATTCCCAGTTGGAACTAGTATCAACTGAGTACCGTCCGCAAGCCGAGGTAGTATTTGCCAAAGTAAAAGGCGTGCAAAAAGAAAATCTATTGGTTGATATTGAGAGCTTTATTGCGGTAAAAGGGTTCAAAGCCTTGGGCAACCAACTTACTATCGATAAAATAAAGCAAATAAATCTTTTGGAACCCTTGCCGTATGAACCGCCACTGGAGGAAGTCCCAGAGCCAGTTGAGCCAGAAATAACCGAGTTTTCAAATGATGATGAGGAAGATATTCAACTTGACGAAGACGGACAAATCACCTTGTTTTAAATAGAAAAGGCGCTACTTAACTAGCGCCTTTTTTGTTGGTTTTAAAGCGATGTGTTTATTTCTTTTTGGTCATTTTCATGTTGAGCATTTCAACCACTAACGAAAAGGCAATGGCAAAATATAAATAGCCTTTGGGTACCACCTCAACGTGGTTGCCAAAAAAAGAAGCTTGTGCAATGTGCGCGCTTTCAGTTACCAACATGAATCCAATAAGAATAAGGAACGCTAAGCCTAATATTTGAATTGAAGGATGCTTGTTGACAAATGTGCCTACAGGAACCGCAAATTGCATCATGATCAAAACCGAAATGATCACAGCAGTAATCATAATATACAGCGCTCCATCTACACCATTAGTCATGCCTACAGCGGTTAGGATGCTGTCAAAAGAGAACACCAAATCAATCAAGATGATTTGCATAATTACGGCACTGAAACGCTTGGCTGCACTGGTTTTGAGCTCTTTTTCTTCTTGTCCTTTTTCGTCTACTTTTTCGTGAATTTCTTTGGTGCTTTTATAAATCAGGAATAAACCACCCAGTAATAAAATTAAACTTTGACCTGATATATCAGCACTTATCCAAGTGGTGTGAAACGAAATCCAAGGTTCTTTCATGGCAATCAATAACGTGATGCCAAACAACAAGGCGATGCGCATAAACATGGCCAAAAACATCCCGATTTTGGTGGCTCTTTTTCGTTTCTCGGCAGGCAATTGCCCGGTTACAATAGAGATAAATATAATGTTATCAATGCCCAACACAATTTCTAAAAAGGTTAAGGTAACTAAGGCGATCCAAGCATTTGGATTGGAAAGTAATTCGATCATGGTGTGTTAATTTGCTAGTTTGGTTGCAGTTCCTTTTTGGCGGTGAGGATTGCCCACAATTCCAAAATCAAAGGTATAGGATTTTTTGGTTGTACTAAGTATGCGAATGGAAACCGCAGGTTGTTCGGCCATATTTTTCGGGTGTAACTTGGTTAAGATAAACTCGCAGTCGTTCACCCAACGGATGCTGGCTGTATCGGTTTTGCCTTTGTAGGTTTCAATCACCAATTTATCTGTACGAATAGAGGTAGTTTGGTGTTTTTTTCCGTTTAACGAAATTTCTGATACATAAGTACCGGTTTTGAAGGATTTACAATCCAGGTTGGCCTCATAACAGCTTGTGGCAAGTAGTGTAATACAAAGAAGGAGCAAGTATGGTTTCATGTTAAGGGATGATGCTAAGGTCATATTTGGTTAATAATCCTGCTAAACCGTTGGCCAAAAAATGGGCGTCTTTTAAGGTGTTGTAATCGGGATCAATTGAATAATTTCGTGCGCTGGTAAAATCGGCACCGCTTAAATTGGTTTCATTAAACAAGGTCAACTGCAAATCACAGTCAGTAAAAACGGCTTGTTGTAATTGGGTGCCTTGAAAAGTCACTTCCTTTAAACTGCAGCGCATAAAGCGTGTCTTGGGCATTTTTTTATAGGAAAATGAGGCAAAATCGAGTGTGCAATCGGTAAATTGTACTTGAAACAAAAAATCATCGGCTTCGTGAAAGGCGATTCCAATGAGTTTGCAATTTACAAAGTGAACATTTTTAAGTCCTGAATTTTTTAGTTGAACCAGCGATAAGTTACAATCGGTAAACCTACAATCGGTAAAGCTACTGCTAGAAAAATTAGTGTTCGAAAAATCACACAGCTCAAAGTGGCAATCGTCAAATTCTTTGCCCGTAATAAACTGTTGTATCGCGACCAACTTGTTAAAGGTTTCTTGGTAATAATATACTTCTTCCATTAGTGCCCAAATAAACTTTTCATGATGGTTTGCAAGCCTTTAAACGCCAAATATACTGCCCCAATGCTACAGCCAATACCAATGGCCAATACCAAATAATGCCAATTGTTTTGTTTGTTAATAAAGGCGTTATAAATCACAGTAGGCCCAATAAATAAAAGAGGTAAGGCCCAAGCCATGTATTTAATTCCCTGCGCCAATACCTCGCGGTTGGTTTTCATAGCTATTCTTGGTTTTGATAAAAATTGACTGCTTTACGCACGCTACCGTGACTAAGGAGTAATTGCTGAGCGGTTTGATAATCGACCTTGGTTTCATCCATAATCATTTTGGTGCCGCGATCTACGAGTTTAGCGTTGCTTAGTTGCATGTCCACCATTTTGTTTCCTTTCACTTTTCCCAACTGAATCATAGTTGCAGTAGTGAGCATGTTTAATACTAATTTTTGTGCTGTACCTGCTTTCATTCTAGAACTTCCCGTTACAAATTCGGGACCAACTACTACAACAACGGGGAATTTTGCCGTGAGTGCCAACGGGCTTCCGGCATTGCAGGTGATACAACCGGTAGAAATCCCCAGTGCATTACAAGCCTCTAAACCCCCAATTACATAGGGAGTTGTGCCCGAGGCAGCAATTCCTATTACCACATCATTGGTGGTTAAAGTATATGCATTCAAATCGGTCCAGGCTTGCGCGGGATTGTCTTCGGCGTTTTCTACCGCTTTGCGTATAGCTGCATCGCCACCGGCTATAATGCCAATAACCAGTTCAAAGGGTACACCAAAAGTAGGTGGACATTCAGAGGCATCTACAATTCCCAAACGGCCAGAGGTACCTGCTCCGATATAAAATAAACGCCCTCCCAATTTCATTTTGGCTACAATTTCATGTACCAAAATTTCGATTTGTGGCAAGGCTTTTTCAACAGCCAACGGCACGGTTTTGTCTTCCTTATTGATGTTATGTAGTAAATCATTCACCGGCATTTGTTCTAAATGCTGGTAGTAGGAAGCTTGTTCGGTAGTCTTAGTAAATGGCATAGTTCTACGTTGTTAAAGCAAATAGGCCAGCGCCATCCCCAGCACAATTACGCTGATTTTGGCTACATTAAATTTATGCCCTTCGCTGCTTTCAAATATAATAGTCGATGAAATATGAAATAGTATTCCAATTACCACGGCAGTAATTTCGGTGGCGTATTGGGTGATAAAAGGCGCTGAACCTCCTAAAAATGTTCCCAAGGGCGTCATCAGTGCAAAGCCAAACATAAATACAAACAAGGCTTTTGCGTTTAAATTTCCATTTCGAAAAAAAGTGGCCAAAATAATCGCAATAGGCAAATGGTGTACGGCTATTCCCAAGGCCAATGAAGGATGTTGGCTCACCGGAATTCCTTCTAAAAGCGCGTGAACGCACAAACTGATGAAAAGCAACCACGGAATTTGAGTAATCGAATCATGTCCGTGCACATGACCGTGTTCGGCGCCTTTTGAAGCGACTTCCAATACAATTTGAAACAAAATACCCAACATAATAAACAGGCCAATCGAAGGCGATGAGGCAGCGTATACTTCGGGTAATAAGTGAAAAACCGTGAGGGCCAATAAAAATGCGCCACTAAAGGCCAAGAGTAATTTTAGGTTTTTCTTGTTTTTGGGTTCAAGAAAAAGGGCAATACCATGACCCAAAAGCACCGATACAAAAGGCAATACATAATTCATTATTTGAAAATCATAATGAGGCGTTCGCTCTCGGTTTTATGGAATTTTTTTAGTTTGTAATCGCCAAAAACATCTAACAAATAGATGCCTGCTTTGTCCATCATGTCTTGAAAATCGGCTAGGGTAAAGGCCCGTACTTTTTCGGTAAAATGATAGGATTGGCCTTGGTCTTCAAAATCAATTTCTTTGCAAATAAAACCATCCTTCAGGTAGCGTTTCAGTTTAAAGCAAATGCCGTCTATGGTTTTTTCTTCTTCGGGCACCAACTGATTCAGTACGTAATTCACATTCATGAAATCAATTACGCCAAAACCATATTCGGTTAAATTATTTTTGATATTAACGAGCGTTTGTAAATGGTCATCGTCATGATCAAAATAGCCAAAACTCGTAAACAAATTGAAAATTGCATCATAGGCTTGTCCAAAATCTTGGCGCATATCGTGTACCCGAAATTCCAAATTGGCATTGGCGTTGCGTTGAGCGGTGGCAATACTATTGGCTGATAAATCGATACCTGTAACCTTAAAACCCAATTGATTCAAATAGATGGCATGTCGCCCGGCTCCACAGGCCAAATCGAGTACGGTGGCTTTTTCGGGCAGATTGAGGTAGTGCGTGAGCGTATCCATAAACAATTGCGCCTCACGGTAATTGCGGTCTTTGTATAAAATAGGGTAATAAGGGGTGTCAAACCAAGAGGCAAACCAAGTTGCTGGCTGAGTTGAATCCGATTGTTGCGATTGTGACATTTGTGCGACTACAGTATTTTGAACCCCAAAAATACTGTATTTTTGCCAAGCATTTTCAATAAAACCAAATTGTTGCCGCCTGAAAATGCATTTTACAAATAGGCAATAACAGCGTGCGATGGAAAATTTTAAAATGGTGGCCAAAACTTTTTTTGGCTTCGAAGAATTATTGGCAAAAGAACTACAACAGTTGGGTGCGCAAGAGGTGGAGCCGGGCATTCGCATGGTCTCGTTTAAAGGTGATCAAGGGTTTATGTACAAAGCCAATTTGGCCTTGCGTACGGCGCTCAAAATTCTAAAACCAATCTTTTATTTTAAAGCCACTAACGAAACGGGCTTGTATACAGGCATTGCCAAAATAAAATGGAACCAATACCTGAAACCACACCAAACCTTTGTGATTGACACCACCGTTCATTCAGATTATTTTAAGCATTCGCAGTTTGTATCCCAAAAATGCAAGGACGCCATAGTTGATCAGTTTCGCAACGAAACCGGTCAGCGCCCCAGTATTGACAAAGATTTCCCCGATGTACGCATCAATATACACATTGCCAAAGACCAAGTTTCGGTAGCTTTGGATACCTCGGGTGCATCCCTGCATCACCGTGGCTATCGCATAGCCACCAATATTGCGCCGATAAATGAAGTTTTGGCTGCCGGCATGTTGTTGCTTTCGGGCTGGGACGGACAGGGCGATTTTATTGATCCGATGTGTGGTAGTGGGACTATTTTGGCCGAAGCCGCTATGATTGCGTGTCACATTCCGGCCAACATCAACCGCAAAGAGTTTGCCTTCGAAAAATGGGCCGATTGGGATCCCGATTTGTTTGCGGCCATCGAAACGTCTTTACTCAATAAAGTGCGGGAGTTTCATTATACCATTACCGGTTACGACAAGGCGCCCAGTGCAGTTTTGAAAGCCAAAGACAACATTAAAAACGCCAATTTGCAGGATTACATCAACATTCACGAACGCAACTTTTTTGATACCGAGAAAACCACCAAAGGTCCGTTGCACATGCTGTTTAATCCGCCCTATGGCGAACGATTAGACATCCAAATGGAACGTTTTTATGCTGAGATAGGTGATACCCTAAAGAAAACTTACCCAGGGACTAATGCTTGGTTTATTACAGCCAATTTGGAAGCCTTGAAATTTGTAGGATTAAAACCGTCCCGAAAAATAAAATTATTTAATGGCAGTTTGGAAGCGCGTTTGGTGAAATACGAAATGTATGAAGGCAGTAAGCGCACCAAGTTTCAACAACCCGAACAAGACTAAATCATGACTAAACTTCAACTTCGCGCATTTTTATACCAATTGGGCAGTTTTGCTGTCTTGTTTATTTTGTTTCGATATCTATTGGATGAATACTCGACTTTATCCGGATTTTGGAATCCGTTTACAGCCTTTGTAATTGGCACACTCTTGAGTCCGAAATTCCAGGCTGTGAAAACCAAAAACGGCGAACGCCTTTTTATGAGTTGGATTTTTGTAAAAGGGGTGAAGGAGATGTAGTTGTCCGTTATCCGTTATCGGTTGTCAATTATCTGTTTTACGTTGAATTTCACTTAAGCTAACACTTGCTACAATGTTAGTACTATAGCGAAGCGGATATATTAAACCGTAAACCGTAAACTTAAAACTACTCCACCTTCACAAACTTTCTCGTCGTATTTCCAATCGTAAAGAAATATACCCCTGACGCTAAGTTGCTCACATTGACTGTAGTTTCAGTGCTATTCAACTCGCCCGATTGACAAATTTGTCCTGCTTGGTTTACAATTTGAAAGGATTGAACTGTGGAGATGTTGCTTGTCCAATGCAGGTTTATTTCTTGTAGTACTTGTGTGGGGTAAAGGCTAAAAATTTGAGATTGGAAGGCAGGATTTTGTAGTAGCGAACCAGTGCGAACATCGTCAATTACTAGACGAGAACCAAATGTAGGTGTTGAACCTTCTTTGGCCATATTGAAATCCAAATACAGATGGACAGGAGTTCCAGATTCAGTAAAAACTACAGGAATAGAGACAAATTGAAAATTGGCATCTGTGGGTGCTAGATCCAATTGCGCAACGCCCATTTCGATGCCGTCTTGATTAAGAATGGTGAGTTTTACTTCGGCCACATCAGCACCAAAAGGTAAAAATTTATAGTGAAAAGATAAAAAATCGATCGATTCATTTCCTACTAAAGGAACGCCAGGATTCCAACCGGGACTGTCTTGGGTGCTGTCCCAGAACATGTGTGCGCCCCCAGGAATTACCATGTTTTGAGATTCATTAAACGCATTTGAGATTTCTAAGCCATAGTTGCCTTCGACGGCTTCTGTGGTTGCGTTACACAAACTAGCAATACAACTGCTGTACCAAATATTATCCGTTGTCGATTCACCTGTTTCGGTATTGATACTCACAGGTACTGAGAAATTAATTCCCCAATGGTTGGCCAAAAAGTTGGGTTTTACGTCTTCAAAATTACCGTTTAGGATTTGCCCAATTCCAACGGATTGTATCAAAAGTGAACCTAGAACTAGTATTTTTTTCATCTGTTATTATTTTTTAAAAGGAATCAATTCCTTTTTTTTATAAATCGGAACTAAATAGGACAAAGTGTAATTAAATCCGGCGCCAAAGCTACCGCCATATGTTCGGTTAAAGCCAGGAATGTATAAATTCTCAAAATTATCGGGCGATTTATTGCTAAATAATTTATTCATACGGAAACTAAATCCCAAATAGAAATTCTGAATTACCTTGGCCTTCATGCCCACTACCACTTCAAGCCATTGGGCCGACAAACCATTGGTGGTTGTGCCAGGCGAATATAGAGGGTTTTCATCAAAGTAATGGTTGGTGGTGTAGATCTTGTAGGAATTTAACGTTTGCGAAAAAGAACTGGCGCTGTAGCGCATGCCCACGGAAATAATATTTTCCATATCGAGCCAATTCTCGTAAAAATTGTAGTCAAATCCCACTTTTAGGTAGGTTCCTTTGGCAGTATAGTTGATCAAATAATCGTTTTCGGTGGTGTTTTCGTTGCCAATTTCTCCCGCGAGGTAATAATTTTTCGTGAGTCGGTAGTCACCGGTAAACTCAATTCCTTTGTAGTTTTTGTCGCGAAACGATTGGCCAACTTTATACAAATCAACGCCCAAACGCAACCCATAGCGGTAGGTCTTGGGGGCTACACTGTCTTTTTTGGCTTCTTGTGCAACAGCGGTACCGCACACCAGTCCAAGCAAACAAAGACTAAAAAAATACGTTAATGTGCGTCTCATTTTCGTTGGTAATTTGGTACTGGTTTACACTAATATTTTTTATCCATGAAGTGCCTGCAGGATCAAGTTCGCTCAGGGCATACGGATTAGTTTCGTCTAAGGTGAATAAGGTTTTGTAGCCACAGGCTCGGGAAACATATATATTGTTTCGAGTGTACTTAAATTCTAATACATCTGAATTCACCAACGAGGGCGTCACGGTGTTTCCGTAGTTTAAGATAAATTGAAATGTTGTTGTATCGGCAGTAATTTTTAAGGGAATTTTAATGGTGTTTACGCCGTTAAATGCAATTCCCGTATCCATTCCTTCGCCCACAACCAATAAGTTGGTCACATTTTTGGTTAGGGTTGGATTGGTAATGTCATAAAAATCAATTACCACTTGAGGCGTGGTAGCCGTTGCCGGGTCGCAGATGTCATCTTTTTCGCAGCCGGATGAAATCCACACCAAAGCAAGGATAAGTAAAATGGATATTTTTTGGAGTGAATTCATTTGCACCGCTTAACGTTTTTCCAAAAGTACAATATTTTCTACGTGATGCGTTTGCGGAAACATATCCACTGGTTGCACACGTGTCACCGCATAGGCTTCGTCTAATAAAGCCAAATCACGCGCTTGCGTAGCTGAGTTACAACTCACATAAACAATGCGTTGGGGTGCAATTTTGAGTAATTGCGCGACTACATCTTTGTGCATTCCATCGCGCGGCGGATCGGTAATTACGACATCGGGCTGCCCGTGTTGGGCAATGAAGGCGTCGTTAAACACCACTTTCATGTCGCCCACAAAAAAGTGACAGTTCTCGATATTGTTGCGTTTGGCATTTGCTTTGGCGTCCAAAATGGCTTCGGGCACGCTTTCTACGCCAATTACTTTTAACGCTTGTTTAGAAACAAATTGTGCGATTGTGCCGGTTCCGGTGTATAAATCATATACAATTTCTTGGCCGGTGAGTCCAGCAAATTCGCGGGTGAGTTTATACAATTCGTAGGCCTGAGCCGAATTGGTTTGGTAAAACGATTTGGCGTTGATGCTAAATTGTAAGCCTTCCATTTCTTCCAAAATGTAATCACGGCCTATGTAACAGATAATGTCTTGGTCGTAAATCGTATCGTTGGGCTTGTTGTTAATCACGTATTGCAACGAAGTAATCGTTGGGAATGTTTCGGCTATATAATTGAGGAGCAACTCCCGTGCAGCTTTGTCGTCTTCAAAAAACTGTAAAAGCACCATGATTTCTCCAGTTGAGGCAGTTCGGATCATGAGTGTACGCAACAATCCTTCGTGATTTCTAGGATTAAAAAAGGAGAGGTCGTTGGCGTTGGCAAATTCGCGAATGCTATTGCGAATGGCATTAGACGGGTCTTCTTGTAAATGACAGTGAGTAATGTCTAGTATTTTATCCCACATTTTAGGAATGTGAAACCCAAGTGCATTTTTATTTTCAATCGTATCTAATTGATCAATTTCATGTTCAGTGAGCCAACGGGAATTCGAAAAACCAAACTCCATTTTGTTGCGGTAAAAGAACTGCTTTTCCGATCCCAAAATAGGATCCATTTCAGGAATCTCAATTTTCCCGATGCGTTGCAAGTGGTTTTTTACTTCGTTTTGCTTGTACACCAATTGCTGCGGGTAGTTCATATTTTGCCATTTGCAGCCGCCACATACCCCAAAATGGATGCAAACAGGCTCAACGCGCTGTGGGGAATAGGAATGAAATCGTATCGCTTTGCCTTCGTAGTAGGCTTTTCTTTTTTTGAACGTTTGTACATCAACCACATCGCCGGGCACCACATTGGGGATAAAAATTACTTTGCCGTCTGGGGCTTTTGCTACACAAACTCCTTTGGCGCCTGCGTCGAGGATCTCAATGTGCTCAAATACAATTCGGTCGGTTTTTTTCTTTGCCATGGCGCAAAAATAAGCGAATGCCTAACTAGTTGTTTTGAAAAAATAAAAATTTTGTGAATTAATTTATAAACGCACAAAAGGGATTCTAAATTTTGTTATTTCCGCAATTAAATATGTAGTTTTGTGTCAAAGTTGGATGATTTCTCTCCCAAAGTAGGAATTAGCATTTACCAAATTAAACCGCATATTTCATGGCCACAACATTAGCCAAATCCCCCACCGATTTTATTGCCTTAGAACATCACTATGGCGCTCACAATTACCATCCCTTACCCGTAGTTTTAGCCCGAGGAGAAGGGGTTTATGTGTGGGATGTAGAGGGAAAACAGTATTATGATTTTTTATCGGCCTATTCGGCTGTTAATCAAGGCCATTGCCATCCCAAAATTATCCAAGCGATGGTGAATCAGGCGCAAACACTAACGCTTACTTCACGCGCCTTTTACAACGACCAATTGGGTCCTTATGAGCAATTTTTAACTAAGTATTTTGGATTTGATAAGGTGTTGCCCATGAATACGGGTGCCGAAGCGGTAGAAACCGCTTTAAAAATTTGCCGTAAATGGGCCTACGAAGTAAAAGGAATTCCAGAGCATCAAGCCCAAATTGTGGTATGTGATGGCAACTTTCACGGACGCACCACTACCATTATTTCCTTTTCGAATGATGCCAATGCCCGAACCAATTTTGGTCCCTATACCGAAGGATTTATTTCGATTCCTTATGACGATTTAGACGCCTTAGAACAGGTGTTGAAAAACAATTCCAATGTGGCCGGTTTTTTAGTGGAGCCCATACAAGGTGAAGCGGGAGTTTATACCCCAGCTGATGACTATATGCAAGGTGTAAAAACACTTTGCAACCAATACAACGTCTTGTTTATCGCCGATGAAATTCAAACGGGAATTGCTCGTACCGGATCGTTGTTGGCGGTTTGTGGAAATTGTAGCTGTGAAAATGCCTGCGAACGTCAATCTTCATATGCCCGACCTGATTTATTGATTTTAGGTAAAGCTTTATCTGGTGGGGTTTACCCCGTTTCGGCGGTGTTGGCAGATGATGCGGTAATGGGAGTGATTCACCCCGGTCAACACGGATCAACCTTTGGTGGAAATCCCGTGGCTGCTGCGGTTGCTGTAGCTGCACTTGAGGTGGTACAAGACGAACAATTGTCTCAAAATGCGCGTAACTTAGGGAAGTTGTTTCGGGAGAAAATGAATGAATACATACAAGGCAGCTATATTGTGAGTTTGGTGCGCGGAAAAGGGTTATTGAATGCCATTGTAATTAATGACACGGAAGAAAGCGAAACGGCTTGGAATATCTGTGTGGCTTTGGCCGCAAATGGTTTATTGGCCAAACCCACCCATGGCAATATCATACGGTTTGCGCCGCCTTTGGTCATGACGGAGGAGCAGCTACTTGATTGTGTGCAGATTATCACAACGACGCTGCAACAATTTGAAAACTAACAAAAAAGGAGCCTAACAGCTCCTTTTTTTATTGATTCATTTCTTCTTGGTAGCGGGCCTTTTCGATGAGGTTTTGCTGAAATGCCGCCATGCCTTCTTCGCCAATGACAATCCACAAATACAGCGTGAAGATCAAATAAATAGTACTAAGAATAAGACCAATAACAGCAATAACTCGGGCAGCACTTACTGTTCCTAAACTGGCATATTGCTCCGGGTTTTCCCAATAGAGTTCTTCTTCTTTTTTTGCTTTTTGTATCGCGACTACAGCCAATACAATTCCTACAACACCATACAGACAGCAGGTGATTACCGATAATACACTTAAGATTAAAATGGTGTTGGCGTTGGGTAATTTTTGTTTACTCATGGGATTATAAGCTTAAATTAATTTTATAAAAATAGGCGAGCAGCATGGTGCTACCGTTAATAACAGCAGTTGCAATAAGTGCTTTGCTGTAATTTCTGGATTGGTCGACAAAATGAAATCCAAGTACCATCAAAAACAAGAGGGTAGTATACATCGCAGGAAATTGAATAAATGCCATTTTAAAATTTCCTTCAAAAACCTGAATTAAAGATCGTTGCAACCCACAACCTAAACAATCAATACCAAACAAATGTTTATTTAGGCAAGGCAGTAAAAAGCGATTTAAATCCATAGTTTGTGTTTTGAATCCAAAGCTAAATTAAAGTTTAGTACTTTTGAAACCGGTACAAATTAAATCAATTATTCGCATGAAAACAATACGATTTTTAGTGGTTTTAGGCGCTGCAGCCGGTTTGTTATTCTACGAGCCAACAAAAGAGGCGAGTTCTATTTTGATTGAGTGTTTATTGGTTTTGGTGTTTATGTTTGGCATGATGAAATTAAGCAGCAAAACACCGAGTAAAGAAACAGATAAAACAGAAGAGCATGTTTAAGCCAGGGGATCGAGTAGCGGTATTGGATGATGCCTATGAAGGAGTCGTGCTGCGTTGTGATAACAACCAAATCACGGTAGAAACTACCGACGGATTCGTGATGACTTATTTTGTCAAAGAATTGATTAAAATAAACGTTTCCAGCGATTTAGATAATAAAATGAAAAGCTTTAATTCAGCTACAATAAAAGCAGAAAAGGAAGTGGTAAAACGCAAGAATACTTCGGTGGCTTTCAAGACATCGGCGGTAATTCCGGCGCCAGAATTTGATTTACACATCGAAAAGTTGGTGCAGCGTTGGCGGCATTTAAGCAATTATGAAATCTTGAATTTGCAAATGGAAACTGCCAAACGCCATGTAGATTTTGCCATCAAAAACCGAATTCCCAAAATTATATTTATTCACGGGGTAGGCGAAGGTGTGCTAAAAGCTGAACTGGATTTTATGCTCGGCCGCTATGAAGAAGTATATTTTCAGGACGCCAATTACCAAAAGTATGGCCAAGGGGTCACAGAGGTGGGATTTAAGCAGAAAAAATAGAATTGACTAGTTGTTGGTAAGTAATGTGCCAATTAAGATGTCGTCGCCGTAATAAAAGGTACTTCCGGCTAATGGATTACTAAATGTAACACCTTTTAAGTGGATGCTGTGCGAAAACCCGCTGCCATTGGTACTTGTGGTTACTTCAATGATTCCGCTGGTATTGGCTACGCCAGCTTGTCCAGTCCATTCTTCTTTAACCAAAGGACTTTCGGGTAAGGGGGTAGTGCAAAAATAAGCTGAATTACCGCCCAAAGTCAAGGCTAAGCTAAATAAGCGATAGCTCAATTGGTTTTCGTTATTTGTATTGATCAATGCTGTTTTTGGTGTTCCCAATACCGAGCTGTCCAATAAATTACTCGATAAGTTTTGTATAAACAATCCTTCAATCCCGCCATTTTGTGCATTGTATAAGGTGTTGCTGCTACTGCACAACTGAATTGAATCCGGATTAAAAGTCATAGGCAAAACTGTGGCGTTGGTGTCGAAGTCGCCAAACACAAAGGTTTCGTATACTTGATTGCCGTCGGGTTTGGCAAAGGTGATGTTGTTGAAGGTAATCGCATGGCGGTATTTGCTAATTTTTATTGCGCCTGTTTGTGGGTTTGCTGCACTGTAAATGGCGGTAGTGTGGATGGAGATTGTTCCGGCAATAGCATTCCATTCTTCGGTGACTGCAGGGCTTGCGGGCGGTATTGTAGAACAAATGCTGGCCGAACTTACTGCGTCATTATACCCTCTATAAATTACTTTGTTGGTGCTGTTTATGGTGAAAGTTTTGTCGCCAATTTTGTTTTCATAAGGTAGGCTAGTGGCCGGAATTTCAATGAGTAGTAATTGATTGCCGTTTATTTTGTAGACTACATTGTTTAGGCTACACTCTTGAGTGGTCGCGTTGTCAAAATTGATGGTTTCTAAGGTTAAATAACCGTCGTCACAGCTGTTAAGTAGCGCGATTGAACAAAGAGAAAGCAGCAGTTTTTTCATAATCAGTACAGGTGTTGAAGGGATTCAGTACAAAAAGTGGGAGTTAATTTGTACTTTAGCCTCGCAAAAATAGAATATTAATTCACAACAAACAATCAATTTTCTGTACAAAAGCAATTCGCAAATTGAGCTCTTCCTCCTATGAAAAAAGTGTATTTTGACAATGCGGCCACATCGGCAATAGATCCCCGGGTAATTGAGGAAATGATAACTGCGATGACCGATGATTACGGCAATCCATCGTCGTCACATGCGTTTGGAAGACAGGCCAAAAGCAAACTGGAATTGGCGCGCAAAACCATAGCCAAACACCTTAAAGTATCGGCGGCAGAAATTGTGTTTACTTCAGGAGGAACCGAAGGGAATAATTGGGTGCTTACTACAGCAATTCGCGATCTTGGTATTAAAAGAATAATTTCAAGTAAAATTGAACATCATGCTGTATTACATGTACTTGAAAATTTATATAAAAACAATAGTATACAGTTAGATTTCGTAAAAATTGCTGCCGATGGATCGGTTGACCACAGTGATTTAGTGCGGTTGTTGTCGCAAGATATTCCCACCTTGGTTTCGTTAATGCACGTAAATAATGAAATTGGTACAGTGCTCGATTTATCCAAAACCAGTCGCATTTGCCAGCAACACCATGCCTATTTTCATTCGGATATGGTGCAGTCTATGGGGAAATTAGCTTTAGATTTTACTCAAATTCCAGTTGATTTTGCGGTGGCTAGTGCGCACAAATTTCACGGTCCCAAAGGCGTTGGCTTTGTGTATTGTAAAAAAGGAATTCCTGTGCAGCCGCTGTTATTTGGAGGCGAACAAGAAAAAGGATTGCGCCCCGGAACAGAAGCGGTGCCTGCATTAGTGGGAATGGCAAAAGCGTTTGAGTTGGCCAACGACGAATTAGACCAAAACAGCCAGCAAATACAAGCACTTAAAGAATATGCGATAGTCAAATTGACACAACAGTTTCCAGACTGCAAAGTAAACGGTAGTTCAACTGCCATTCATTCAATCCTAAATGTGCAAATTCCCTGCGCAACCGACAAGCAAAGCATGTTGTTGTTTGCTTTAGATATGCAAGGAATCGCAGTTTCTAGGGGTAGTGCTTGTCAATCGGGGAGTCCAAAACCTTCGCATGTATTGGCTGAAATTTTATCCGATGCTGAACAAATGCATCCTTCTTTGCGTATTTCTTTTAGTCACTACAACACGAAAGAAGAAGTTGATTATTTCATTGATCAATTAAATAAAATTTTAAATAATTAATTGTCAATACATTAAAATTTTAAAGACCTTTTTTAAGGTCTTTTTTTATGCCTTAGTGTTTGATGCATAATATTCTTATGTATATTTGCGTTAGTAAAACAAACAACCTTATGTATTCAACAGAATTAATAAAAGGCACCTTGAAAACCATAGTGCTGAAACAATTGGAGCAAAACAAACGCATGTACGGCTATGAAATTACCCAGCGCGTAAAAGAGTTAACCGCAAATCGCATTCAGATTACCGAAGGGGCGCTGTATCCCACCTTGCATGCACTCGAGGCAGAGGGATTGGTTGTAACCGAATCCGAATACATTGGCAAACGGCTGCGCAAATACTACAGTTTGAGCAGCAGTGGGCAGCATAAAATAGAAGAGAAACTAAACGAGTTGGCCGAATTTATAGAAACGCTTCGTTTTTTATTAGACCTAAAACCACAAACACTGTAAATGTATACGCTCACCGATACGCAACTTGATTTCATTCGCTTAGACCTTCGTGCACGAGGGATCGGCCGGATTGAACTGCAGGACGATCTGTTGGATCATGTGTGTTGTATTATTGAGCGCAACCTCGAACCGGATGGTGATTTCGAGGGCTATTATGCACAAGTCATCACTACGTTTTACCAAGATGAATTGGCCGAAATAGAAAAAGAAACCATTCAATTACTAACCTTTAAAAATTATTACGCGATGAAAAACACAATGATTCGAAGTGGAAGCTTTGCCACTTTATTGCTCGTTTTGGGCTTGGTATTTAAATTTATGCATTGGCCTGGGGCTTCTGCCATGTTGGTGTTGAGTATCCTACTATTTAGTTTACTTTTTTTACCGCTTGTTTTTATTTTAAAAGCAAAAGAAACTACCACAACCACCGTAAAATGGAGCTCCGGCATAGGCATTGCCGCTGGAATGTCAATTAGTTTGGGAATTTTATTTAAAGTCATGCATTGGCCATTTGCCAATATGCTTGTAATCTGTGCCTTATTGGCTATTGTTTTTTTGTTTTTACCTATTTATTTTTTTACAGGTATTCGCAATCCAGATACCAAGGTAAATACAATTGTTACGACTATCGTGATTGTAGTAGGTTGTGGGATGCTCATTACGTTGGTAAGAAGCCCAAGAGCAACCACAGAGGAAGCATTGTCTCATACGGTCTTATATTATGGCTACGAACAACAACTTAGTACATTGACCAAGCAAAAATTACCCGATACGGTTTCAACCGAAGGCGAAATTGATCGATTGGCTTGGTTTGAAAAAGCAAATGGCGTTAAAGTGCTGCTGTTAAAACACGCTATCGGTATGCCGCAATTGCCTGCCGATTTTAAAGCCAAACAGTTATTCATTGAAGATAATTGGGTAAATGAACTTTCGGAAACAGAATTGAAATTGGTCGATTCGTTCAAAAAAGAAGTCCTATCCAATAAAGATAATTTTTCAAAAGGTGAATTCGAGGTGCTTTCAAACGCTAGTTTTTTCAAAGCCAAAGACTGCCGAATCCGGGAAGCGCTACTTTGCTTGAATCAATTTCAGCTCAGTTTGTTGCTTAACTAAACAAAAAAACTCCGTTCAATTTGAACGGAGTTTTTTTATGATTGAATTATATTTTTACAAGTGAATCACTTCGCCGTAGGCATCGGCTACTGCTTCCATTACCGCCTCACTCATCGTAGGGTGCGGGTGAACTGCTTTTAAGATCTCATGGCCAGTAGTTTCTAATTTTCGAGCCACCACTGCCTCTGCAATCATATCGGTAACGCCAGCACCAATCATGTGACAGCCTAACCATTCGCCGTATTTGGCATCAAAAATTACTTTTACGAATCCATCAGAGGCGCCTGATGCTTTGGCTTTACCCGAAGCGGAGAACGGGAATTTTCCGATTTTTAATTCGTACCCTTTTTCTTTGGCTTGTTTTTCAGTCATTCCTACCGAAGCAATTTCGGGAGTGGCATAGGTACATCCGGGGATGTTTCCGTAATCAATTGGATCGACGTGCAATCCGGCAATTTTCTCCACACAGTTGATTCCTTCGGCTGAGGCCACGTGAGCCAAGGCTTGACCAGGAGTTACATCGCCAATGGCATAATAACCAGGTACATTGGTTTGGTTGTAGGCGTTTACTAAAATTTTGTCTTTGTCGGTTGCAATTCCTACCGCTTCTAAACCAATATTTTCGATGTTGGTTTTGATTCCCACGGCTGATAACAACATGTCTGCTTCAAGCACTTCTTCACCTTTGGCCGTTTTTACATAGGCTTTTACGCCTGAACCACTGGTATCGATGCGTTCTACGCTTGAGCTGGTCATGATTTTCACGCCGGCTTTTTTCATGGAACGCTCCATTTGTTTAGAGATGTCTTCGTCTTCAACGGGAACAATATTGGGCATGAATTCAACAATTGTTACCTCAGTTCCCATCGAGTTGTAAAAATGGGCAAACTCTACACCAATTGCTCCTGACCCCACAATAATCATCGATTTGGGTTGCGAAGGCAAGGTCATCGCCTGGCGGTATCCAATAACTTTTTTGCCGTCTTGCGGCAAATTAGGCAACTCGCGTGAACGTGCACCGGTTGCAATAATAATGTGATCGGCGCTGTATTCGGTGGTTTTGCCATCGGCGGCTTTTACGTCAACTTTTTTGCCGGGTTTCAAGGTACCGTAGCCCTCAATCACTTCAATTTTATTTTTTTTCATCAAAAATTGTACGCCTTTGCTCATGCCATCGGCTACATTTCGGCTACGCGCTACCACGGCATTGAAATCTTTATCAAACGAAGAAACGGTTAAACCATAGTCTGAGGCGTGTTTTAAATAATCAAAAACTTGTGCCGATTTTAAGAGCGCTTTGGTTGGGATACAACCCCAGTTTAGGCACACACCACCCAAGTTTTCTTTTTCGATTACGGCCACTTTAAAACCCAATTGAGAGGCACGAATGGCGGTTACATATCCACCAGGTCCGCTTCCTAAAACGATGATATCGTATTTCATATGCTTGTATTTTTTGATTTAATAAATGTGCTTTTAGGCAGCCCAAAAATAAGGATAAATTCTAAAATAAGGCTGAAAATTATCGCGCTATTTTTGTGATCAATAGGCGTAGGTTAACCCAAAGGTGTAGGTGCTTTTTTCTTTGTCAAATAACAAGCCCACCTTAGATTCGTGATAGGGTTTGGCAAAAATATAGGCCGAAGCTACGCCAATTGAGGCACCCGCCAATACATCCCACGTATCATGGCGTTTGGCTTGCACACGGGAGTACCCTACAAATGAGGCCAAGGCATAACTGGGAATGCCATACGACCAACCGTATTTACGCTGAATAAAAGCTGCCCCCGCAAAAGCACTGGTGGTATGTCCCGACGGAAACGAATAACTTCCGCCATCGGGCCGTGGCTTGTTGATGGCTTGTTTTAAAATTTGAGTAGTAATTACGGCTGTTCCAAAGGTTTTTATGAATTGCCAAGTGGGTTTTTCTTGGTCTTCTTTGCAAAACAAGGTTGCAGTTAATGCGGCCGCTGGTATGGCAAATTGCAAAATGTCTCCGGCTGAAGTAACGGCTTTATTTTGTGCCGTGCTATTTGAGAATAGGGTGATTAGCAACAATAAACTAAGTAGCGTTTTTTTCATGAGATTTAAAAGGTAATGGTCGCGCCCAACACATTGGTGTTGTTGATGCGATTAAAATTGTACCGGGTATTGAATGTCGTTTTCTTGGGTTTTGCATTCACATCAGCCGTACTTGTCTTTACGATTCTTCGGTGGGCAATATTTTTACCCATTACACATCCAATTAAAATAGCAATGGGATAATCGGAAGCCCAATGTACTTTTCCGCTCATCATATTAAACGCCATAGCTCCACCTAGTCCATATCCTATCGGTTTGATCCATTTGTATTCAGGATAATTTTCGGCAATAATAGTAAAAGTGGCAAACCAAGTAGCCATGTGTCCCGAAGGCATAGCGTCAAAATTGGGGGTATTGCTGGTATAGGCGGCAAAACTTGGAAACGGATGCCAGGCACCGCCATCTTGGGTAGCCACCAAAGGGCTTTGTCTACCGGTACTGCGTTTGATTGTTTGTGTTGTAATCCCCACCGAGATAAGCGCTTCAATTAATTCGTTTGAGGTGTTTAAGGCCCGGTAATCATCGGGACCAATTTTACCCACTGCATAGAAAAATCCACTCAAGAGTAAGGTAGTATTTCCGTTACCTACATAATAAAAAGCCGAGGAAATACTTGTGGGCACCACTTCCAATCCCAATACCCGTTTGTACAAGGAGGGCCTGTCCCAACCACCCAATCGATTACCGAGCTTGCCCGAATCTTCAATTAATTTCTGATCATATGGCAAAATCACCAAGGTTGATCCCAGCGCCAATCCGTCCCATTTTAGATTTTCTTTTTGGACAGTAAATTTCCCTAATTCATATAAATCGGTCGGAATAAACCGAAACATATCCCAAATTTTTGGGGCTTTGTAGCTGTAAGTGAGTTCAGGAGAAACTTGAAATACTTGTCGATCTGTTGCAATACTGTCCAGTTGCTGGGCTGTTGCAGTTTGTACAACAAAACATAAAATGAAAAGAAGACCAATTTTAGAAAAGCGCATACGTTGAATTTAAAAAATCAAAAATAGGTTTTATTTGATTAGCAGTACTTGGGATTTTGTCCTGAAGTTTCAGGTTGTAATTTTTTATAACCCATCAGAATCAGAAGTATCAGTTACAAATTGAGCATCGTATAGCTTTTTATAAAAGCCGGCTTCGTTTTTTAGTAATTCAGCGTGGCTTCCTTTTTCGACAATTTTTCCTTTGTCCATTACAATAATCGTATCCGCATTCATAATTGTGGCCAATCGGTGGGCAATGATTATCGACGTTCTGCCTTGGGTAATTTTGGCCGTGGCATGCTGAATCAATTCTTCCGAATAACTGTCAATAGAGGAGGTGGCTTCGTCCAAAATTAAAATACTGGGCTCGCTCACATAGGCGCGCAAAAAAGCGATCAATTGGCGTTGGCCCGACGACAACATCACGCCGCGTTCTTTTACATTGTAATCATATCCGCCCGGCAAACTCAGGATAAATTCGTGTAGACCAATGTTTCGGGCAGCTTCGTCAACTTGTTCTTGGCTAATGGCAGGTTTGTTTAGGGTAATGTTGTGTAAGATGGTATCGGCAAAGAGAAAAACATCTTGTAAAACCACGGCAATTTGTTGGCGAATGGATCCCAAACGAAAGGAATTTACATTAGTACCGTCAATAAAAATGGCGCCTTTGTCTATTTCGTAAAATCGATTCAGCAAATTGATGATGGTAGATTTTCCGGCACCAGTAGCGCCAACAATGGCTACCGTTTGTCCGGCTTTCACTTCAAAACTGATGCCTTTGATCACTTCTTCGCCCGGCACATAACTAAAGTGCACTTGATCAAATTGAATGTTTCCCTCAAATTTAGGCGCCTCGATGGTACCCGATTCTTGTAGTTCTTCTTGGGTATCCAAAATATCAAATACGCGGTTCGCGGCAATCATGCCCATTTGCATCTCGTTAAATTTATCGGCAATTTGGCGCAACGGATTAAACAACATACCAATAAACATGGTGTAGGAAAACAAATCCCCAAAGGTGGTAAACTGATCGCCGTTTAAAATATTGAATCCGCCATACAGCACCACAAACCCTAAGGATAGCGAAGAGATAATATCGGCAATCGGGAAAAAGATGGAGTTGTATAAAATGGTTTTGATCCAGGCCTTGCGGTGTTTGTCGTTGATGGCGGCAAATTTTTCGGCCTCAATGGCTTCTCTTCGAAACAACTGTACAATTTTCATTCCAGTCACGCGTTCTTGCACAAAGGTGTTCATGTGGGCAATTTGGTTGCGCACATCTTCAAAGGCCAATTGCATTTTGCGCTGAAAAATGCGGGTAAAAAACACCAAAACAGGCATGGCAGCCACTACAATCCAGGTAAGTTTCCAGTTCATGTAAAACATAAAAGCCAAGATCACGACCATTTTGAGTAAATCGCTAATAATCATAAATAACCCTTGGCTAAATATTTTGGCAATTTGCTCAATGTCCGATACCGAGCGTGTCACCAATTGACCCACAGGTGCTGTGTCAAAATATTTCATCCGAAATTGCAACAGGTGCTCAAACAATTTCACGCGGATATCTTTTACAATATCTTGCCCCAACCAATTGGCCCAATACACAAAATAGTATTGTGAAAATACTTCGGCCAAAAGCACGATGCCCATTAAACTCACATAAAAAAGTAAGCCTTGAGCATCCTGTGTCTTAATATATAAATCGACCGTTTGTTTTAGTAAATACGGACGCAATGCGGCAAAAACAGATAAAAAAACTGCAAAAGCGATAACACCATAATACCGGTTTTTATACGGTTTGGTATAGGTGATGATGCGTTTAAAAACTTGGGTGTCAAAGGCGGTGGCTTTCATGGCTAGTAGGGGAGTTAGCAGTAGGGGTATTCAATGTGGGTTAAGTATAAGCCGTGTGCAGGAACTGAAAAGCCAGCGTCGGAGCGGTTTTTGCCAATAATAATTTGTTCAAATTCGGCCAATGTGGTTTTGTGTAGGCCTACATTAATAAGGGTGCCCACGATGGCACGCACCATATTGCGCAAAAAACGATCGGCCGATATCGTAAAAACCAATTTGTCTTGCTGCTGGGACCAACGCGCTTCATAAATTTTACAATCAAAAGTGGCTACGTCGGTATTCACTTTTGAAAAGCACTGAAAATCAGTATGCAGCAGCAGTTTTTTGGCAGCTTCGTTCATGAGTGGCACGTCTACTGTTTGTTGAACATACCAACTTAACTGCTCTAAAAATGGATTTTTTTGGGTATGAATGTGGTATTCGTAGGTGCGTTTGCTGGCGTCAAATCGAGTGTGTGCATGGGGAGCTACCGCAAATATTCGCGCAATGGCAATGTCTTTGGGTAAATAGGCATTGAGTTTATACACCAATTTTTCGGTATCAATTTCTTCCGGAAGGTCAAGATGTGCATACATTTCCTTGGCATGCACTCCGGTGTCTGTTCGGCCAGCGCCAGTGAGTGCAATTGGCAAGCCCAAAATTGTCTGTAGCGCTTGGCCAAGCACTTCTTGTACCGATAGCGCATTGGGCTGAATTTGCCAACCGTGGTAGGCTGTTCCGTTGTAGGAAAATTGAATAAAATAACGCAAGTTGAACTGGGATTTTAATGCGTGTAAATGTACAAATGATTTTACAAGGGTATGGTATGGCTTCCGACTAAAGTTTTCATAAATTATACACAGGCTACGCGTCAAATTATACCCTATTTTTGTGCCGTTAAAACCGAGATGTGAAGAAGATTCTTTTGTTATCCGATACCCACAGTCATCTGGACGAAGTGATGCTCAAGTATGTACGTATGGCCGATGAAGTATGGCATGCGGGAGACATTGGCAACCTAGAAGTTACTGATGCCATAAGAACACTAAAACCATTGCGGGCAGTATTTGGTAACATTGACAACGACAAGGCTCGAATGGAATTTCCGTTGCACAACCAATTTTTTTGCGAAGACGTGTCGGTTTGGATTACGCACATTGGCGGATATCCCGGCAAATACAATCCGGCGATTCGTGCAGCACTATCGGCCAATCCTCCTCAGTTGTTTATTTGTGGCCATTCACACATTTTGAAAGTACAGTTTGACAAAACATTAAATCTATTGCACATGAATCCCGGAGCGGCAGGCAAGAGCGGATTTCACCAAGTACGCACCATGCTTCGTTTTGTGATTGATGGCGCCCAAATTAAAGACTTGGAAATTATTGAATTGGGGGCCAAATAGACACAAAAAAAACCCGTCACAAGGACAGGTTTTTCTTCGCACTAATAAACTAAGTTTATAGGTTTATCTCAATCGATCCACAGATTTTACGAGCTCTTCATCCTTCTTAATGGCTTTATTGGCAAGGGCCAACAAAACGATAGAAATAATAGGAAGATAGATCCCAATACCTTTCTCCGAAACCGCAGTTTCTCCAGATAAGTTTAGCGAACGATACACAAATAATCCTAATAAAATTAACGTTAATATCATGTTCAATCTGTTTAACACAAATTGATGTTGTCTTTTTTTATAAAATAAAATACTCACTAACAGCAGTGAAACACTCAATCCAATTAGGGCAGTATAAAGGATATCTTGCATAAAATAAAACGGACCCTCAGCGGTATTCCAAAGCGGAATAAAAAATGGCAAAACCCCAATTAATAGGATGGCCAAAAGCATATAAAGGGTTTGAATACGTTGAATCATGCGTGTAATGTGAGGCACAAAAATAAAGTTTCTTTTTAAATAATTACTATTGCACGCTGAATATTTATTCGTATTATTGCAGCACAAAACGTACCAACTACACCTGTACGATTCTATTCAAAAAGAAAAACCACACCCCTTATTTCGTTACTATTCCCAATCTAATTTTAATTAAAAGAACATATTCATGTTTGACATTTCTGCATTAAAAGAAATGAAGCTTACTGAGCTTCAGGACATTGCCAAAGCATCCAAAAAAATAAAATACGCCGGCGTAAAAAAAGAAGCCCTCATTGCTGAAATTTTAGCCCTTCAAAATCAAAGCGGAGCTGCTTCCTCTTCATCGGCTGAGGATAAACCCAAAAGAGCGCGAATTACCGCCGATAAATCTCCAGCAGTAGTACCGGACACCTTATTTACTGCCGTTGAACCTGCATCTTCAACTAATGAATCACCAGTTGAGACTCCTGCAGCACTCCCGTTGAAACGCGGACCAAAACCCAAATTTAACAAAGCCGAATACGAGAAAAAACAGGCGATGAAAGCCCAGTCAGAACAAGCTCCAAAAGCCGATCAACCTATATCTTCAGAACCTGTTCAACAGGAAAATAACTCCGGAGAGGCCGTTCTACAAGAAAAAAAACCACAGCACAACAAGCCGCAGCATCCCAAGCAAAATCAACAAAACCAGCCGCAGGCACAAAATATTCCCAACGGAAACCAGAATCCCAATTTCAAAAACAAAAAAAATCCCAATTACCGCGATGCCGATTTTGAATTTGATGGCATCATCGAAAGCGAAGGCGTATTAGAAATGATGCCCGATGGCTACGGATTTTTGCGCTCATCCGATTACAACTATTTAGCGTCGCCCGATGATATTTATTTGTCTACTTCGCAAATTCGTTTGTTTGGTTTAAAAACGGGTGATACCGTAAAAGGCGTGGTGCGTCCACCCAAAGAAGGAGAGAAGTTTTTCCCCTTGGTACGCGTACTAAAAATTAATGGTCATGACCCACAAGTGGTGCGCGATCGTGTCTCATTTGAGCATTTAACGCCTGTATTTCCTACCGAAAAATTTAGAATTGCCGATAAAGGGAGTTCTATATCAACCCGCATCATCGATTTGTTTTCTCCAATAGGAAAAGGACAGCGCGGAATGATTGTAGCTCAACCCAAAACGGGTAAAACCATGTTGTTGAAGGACATTGCCAATGCCATTGCCGCCAATCATCCAGAAGTATATTTATTGGTGTTGTTGATTGACGAACGACCAGAAGAGGTGACCGATATGCAACGTTCGGTGCGTGGCGAAGTGATTGCTTCAACCTTTGACAGAGAACCACAAGAACACGTAAAAATTGCCAATATCGTTTTAGAAAAAGCCAAGCGATTGGTAGAATGTGGACACGATGTAGTGATTTTATTGGATTCGATTACCCGTTTGGCTCGTGCATACAATACGGTTCAACCGGCATCGGGTAAAGTATTGAGCGGGGGAGTAGATGCCAACGCCTTGCAAAAACCAAAACGTTTCTTTGGCGCTGCCCGTAATGTAGAGAATGGCGGATCGTTGAGTATAATTGCCACCGCCTTGACGGAGACAGGTTCAAAAATGGATGAGGTGATTTTTGAAGAATTTAAAGGAACCGGAAACATGGAATTGCAGTTGGATCGTAAGATTGCCAACAAACGTATTTTCCCGGCTATTGATTTGACTTCTTCCAGCACACGTCGCGATGATTTGTTGTTGGATGAGAAAACCTTGCAACGCATGTGGATCATGCGCAAGTATTTATCGGACATGAACCCGGTAGAAGCCATGGATTTCATCAACGACCGCTTCAAGAAAACCCGCAACAACGAAGAGTTTTTGATTTCAATGAATGACTAATAAATCAAAAAAAAATACAAGTTAAAAATTAAAATCCTCCAGTTGGAGGATTTTTTTATGCACTATTTTAAGATGTTGCCAAACCAAGTTTTATCCATTTTGGCATCAATGGGATTTGATGGACCACCATATGGAGTAATTTGCCCTTCTTTGTTTGGTATCGATTTTAAGTACTCAATTAATTCGTAACGCTCTTTTTTAGTAAGTAATCTTCCAATAACACCAGTAGTATTTTTATTGTCAAATAAATGACCAGCATTGGAGTTGCCTTTTATTTGAGTATTGTATAAAAAACCCGATTTTTTATCGGTGCTAATACCTACTTTTTTGGCATCAAAATCACTATTCATGTAAAAAGTGGTCGATCGTTCTTTCAAAGGCGAAAGCAATTCAAACAAATTTGGGACTGAGCCGTTGTGTAAAAAAGGACCAATTGCCCATGACCCATCTCTAGGTGCTGCTTTGTAGCAATTGCTTGGGGCTTTACCCATTGGTTTTGATAAATCAATATAGCCATTTGCATCCAATAATTCGGCAGCAGAAAGTCCCGTTTTTTTAATCGATTCGGCCATCATTTTACTTTCGATAACGGTAAAAAATTCTGTCGAGGTAACCTGTTCTTTTCCATCAAATAAAGATTTTAAATGTTTCGTAAATACCACAGGCTGCATTTCGAGAACTTTTGAACTTAAATTTACTGCATCGGTTCCTACATATCGCTGAGGTACTAATGTGTTCTCAATCATACGCATATTTTGCAAGCGGGGCTCACTCCAACGGTGCGGGTATACACTGTGGCATGTTGCACAATTGGCTTTAAATAATTGGGCGCCACGTGCTGCTTTTTTGGCATCGATTTTTCCTAAAATTTGCTCGGGCCATTTGGGAGGTGCTAATCGTCGAATCATTTTTTCGAGTTCGATTATTTTTTTGAAATCAATAGAGGTTTCAAAATAGTTTTTAGGGTCGGCAGATGCTTTTAGATTATAGCGGGCAAACACCCCAAGCGCTTGACTATAATTACGAATTAAAGGGTTTGCGGCAACACCACTCCATTCAACCCAAGAGGAATGCGAGGAGTTCCATAAAAATGGGGGCTTTACAGGCGCTACGGTTGGGTTGATATTCTCCCAAATCCCGGTATGCATCCCTAGAAAAGCATTTCCCTCGCCACCAAAGGCATCCATTCGACCAGGTCCAGATATTTGATTTGAGAACATTCCTTCATACACCCAGCTACGCAAATATTCAGCATCTTCGGCCAAACGCGCTTTAACATCCGCTTCAGACACATTTTTTTTGGTATTGATTTTTGCAAGCAGTTGCTTGAATTTTTTAGGATTGTTTTGCACGGTATCAAGTGCTGTGGACAAACGTTGCAACCAAGGTTCTATGCGAATGTGCGTTGAATTTCCGCCGTCAATTCGAATGGCTTTACCCTGGTAACTTATTTGATTGGTATGACAAGCAGCGCAAGTAACGCCCATATAAGTACCTTTAAATGGGCCTTCTTTAATCGTTGAACTCGCCAAACCAATTGGCATATTATATGGATTTTTATTGCTAATGTAATTTTCACTGATGAATCCAAATTGTTGGGTAAAGCGAGGGTCATTGATAGGTAAGTTAGAAATAGGGTCAATTAAAGCTAAATAAATATCCGTTGAAATTAATGCGGATCCTTGGGGAGCCCAATAAAATTCTTCACGATCGGCTTGTGACCACCCTTGATCTAAATAGACTACGGCTTGATTTTTTTCTGGTGAAACATACGATTCTTCTTTGTTTTTTTTGTTGCAATATAGCAGAGTGACTGCTGTAGATAATCCTACAAAAAATAAAACAATGCGTTTCATGAGTTCAGTAAATTTAAACGTTAATTAATGCTAATTTTCTTGTTGATTTCTCCTGAGTGTAATTTAATTTTAAGGAAATAAAAGCCACTAGGAATATTGGTAAAATTAATAATTGATTCAAAATTAGCTATATTTTCCTGATGTTGAATTATTTGGCCATTAATTGTAATTAAATCAATACCCATTATGTGTTTAGAACTTTCTATAGTTATGCTGTGTGTATTCGATGGGTTTGGGTACACAAGAATTTGATTGTCCAGTTCAAATTGTGTGCTAGCCAAGGGTTGCCCCCAAATTTCAGTGACATAATTCCAATTGTCAATGTACGGATTTCGATTGCCTTGACGGGCATAAATGGCATTATTTCGATCGGTTTCTCGCTGACTTACTGGATCTTGTTGGTTCCAGGTGAGTAAAATATTTAGGAAAGGTTGTGCAAAAACTTGATCGGCTGTGTTGTTAAACATCACATAATTATAGCCGGCCACGACATCTTGATAGCGGGTAGCAAAATAGAGCAGGTTGCGCGCAATGTCGCCTTTAAATTCGTCGATGGGTTCAAATACAATTCCCGAATAACCAACTGCATAGCCTGTATTTGCGTTGTTTCCACGCTTGCTACCATTTAGCGATGTCCAATTGGCACTGCCTACTTTTCCAAAAGGCAAATCGCCGCGCTGAGCGTTTACTTTTTTATCAGAAGGCACAACAAAAAATGCATCCGAATACATGGGTGTGGCCGAATTAAACACCGATTGTGGAATTAAATGTTCACGGTTGTAGCGTTCGCCTTCGTTATTGCCAGCTGTGCCGTCGTCTTGGTTGATTCCGTAAGTAAAGTTGTAGGCGTCTGGCCCAAGTGGGTTTTCGGAATAGTTGTCTAATAAAGTCCCGTCATTTTCATAATAAAAATCCTTATCTGAGGTTAGGTAAGTGGTGTACAAACCGCTATACCCTCGATCATTATGGTCTTTGATGATGTTATATAATTGAGTTTTGAGTGTGTAACCAGTTCCTGTTGCCGAATTGTAATATCCCGCAGGCGGTTGCGCTATACTAATGAATCCAAAAAGAATAAAGGCAAATAAAAATTTAATAGACATGATTGGATTATGTGTTAGTTAGTAGGTGTTGTGACCAATTTGCGCTCCAGTTTTGCCATATAAAATCCATCGAAACCCGATTCTGAGGCTAAAATTTTTACGTCTTTCACAAAGGTGAATTCCTTCCCGATTTCGGTTTTTAGGAAATTCTTAATTTGATTTTCGTTTTCGGAAGGCAAAATAGAACAGGTGGCGTAGACCAATTTACCACCCGGCTTTACAATCTTGGAATAATTTTCTAAGACTTCGGCTTGTACTTTTTTGATGTTTTCAATGAATTCAGGTTGCAGTTTCCATTTGGCATCTGGATTTCTTTTTAAAACACCCAAACCACTACAGGGTGCGTCAATCAATACGCGATCGGCTTTTTCGTGCAATTTTTTAATCACTTTGGTCGATTCGATGATGCGGTATTCTATGTTAAAAGCACCGTTGCGTTTGGCGCGTAATTTAAGTTGTTTGAGTTTACTTTCATACAAATCCATCGCGATCAATTGGCCTTTATTTTCCATAAGGGAAGCCATGTGTAGGGTTTTTCCACCCGCACCTGCACAGGTATCTACCACGCGCATACCAGGAGCTACATCCAAAAAGGCGGCTACCAATTGCGAACTGGCATCTTGTACTTCAAAAAAACCGTCTTTGAAGGCGTCGGTCAAAAACACATTGGCGCGTTCTTTGAGCACCAAGGCATCCGGTTGATCGGGTAAATACTCGGTTTCGATATTCAAGTCCATGAGGATGGCACGCAATTTTTCTTTAGTAGTTTTAAGCGTATTGGTGCGTAAAATTACTTTGGCCGGTTGGTTTTGCGCGGTAATTTCAGTCGCCCATTTTTTCTCGCCCAATTCAGCTACGCCCAAGGCATCCATCCAATCGGGAATCGATTCTTTGAACACGCGTATTTTAGATAATTCGTCAAAACGACCTTTAATTTTTCGTTCGGGTGTGCCTTCCAATTGACGCCAATCGGGAATTGGATACCCACGTAATACAGCCCAAGCGGCAAACATGCGCCATAAATTATCGCGGTCAAAGGGTTCTTTAACTTCGGCAATTTCAGCATACAATCGTTTCCAACGCACAATTTCGTAGATGGTTTCGGCCACAAATTTGCGATCGGAGCTGCCCCAACGTTTGTCTTTTTTAAGTGCACGTGCCACTACTTTATCGGCGTATTCGCCGTCGTTAAAAATCGCATTTAGGGAATCTATGGTGGTGTAAACTAAATTTCTGTGTAATCTCATGGGTCATTAATTTGGGGGCTAAAGGTAGTTAAATAGCCCGTATTATATAGGTTTGCAACGGCTAAAATGCTTGGCAAAAAAAACACTGCCGAAACAGTGTTGCTTTTTTATTTGATGCGGACTAGGCCAATTTTTTCGGGTGGGTGCAGCACCATCGGGAATTTTTCAATTTTTACCGAACTGCTATCCAAACCAAAACCGCGTTCTTCTGATAAACTGAATTTTTTGATTAAGAAATAGGTGTTCATGATAATTTTTTCATGCCACAACAAATCACTGTCGTTAGAAAGGAATTTCTCTGACAATACAAATTTAAAGTCTCCAATAATATTGTTTTTGCTCAAGGATTCATAGCGACTGGTTACATCGACTTCGCCTTTGTTTACCATATCAATCAACACTTCTTTGAACATCAAATTGATTTTGGTCGCCTCACGGAAGCCCAAATTAAAGTCTATGCGAAACAAATCGTCTTTGATAATTTCGGTCACTTTGTATTCGCGGTTGTAGGGCTCGTTCATGATATTTACGTGTACAAACCAATAAATATCAGCGCGTTTGGGACGTTTTTGTAAGATCGAATACATTACTTTTTCTTCAATCTCGTCGGTTCTACTCGCATTGGTCATGTAAACTAAGTGCGTAGAATATTTTGGAATTGACAAATCGACACTGAGCTCGGCCAACACTTTTTTGTAGTCGTCTATTTTTACAAATTTGGTGTAGTTTTTACTAATTTGTTTGGCCAGATACCAGGTGGTCATGATCGAGATTAGTGCGATAGCAATGATGAGGGTAACATAGCCACCTTCAGCAAATTTGGTAATATTGGCATACAAGAAACAAAATTCAATAATCAAATAAACCGCAATTAGGGGAACGATAACTAGTAAACTCACGCGTTTCATAATGAGGTAAAAATTGAGTAATACCGTGGTCATAATCATGCACAAAATAATGGCCAATCCGTAGGCGTGTTCCATGTTGCTGGATTCTTCAAAATGCAATACAATACCAATACAGCCCAATAATAACAACCAGTTGATGGATGGAATATACAATTGCCCTTTTAATTCAGTGGGGTATTTGATTTTTACTTTGGGCCAAAAATTCAATCGCATGGCTTCATTGATCAAGGTAAACGAGCCGCTAATTAAGGCTTGAGAAGCAATTACGGCAGCCAGTGTAGCAATTACAATTCCGATGGGTTGAAACCAGCCTGCCATCGATAGATAAAACGGATTAGCGTTGTTTCCGCCCAAACTACGCAAGGTGCTTCCTTCATGATGAATTAGGTAGGCGGCTTGACCAAAGTAGTTGAGAATGAGCATTAATTTTACAAAAATCCAACTGATGCGGATGTTTTTTCGGCCACAGTGCCCCATGTCTGAGTACAAGGCTTCGGCTCCGGTGGTACATAGAAACACAAATCCCAACACAAAGAAACCTTCTGGGTTTATGCCGCTGTCAGCCATTAAAATATGATAGGCATAATACGGATTTAACGCTTTAAGTACTTCTAAATTTCCTGCAATCTGAATAATTCCGATTACGCCCAACATCAAAAACCAAACCAACATCACCGGCGCAAAAAATTTACCCACGAGTTTGGTTCCAAATTGTTGGATGGTAAATAAGATTACCAAAATTCCAATTACAATAGGAACAGTGTTAATTTCGGGGTAATAGGTGCGAACCCCCTCAACTGCTGAGGACACCGAAATGGGTGGCGTTATGATTCCGTCGGCCAAAAGTGCACTACCGCCAATTATAGCGGGGATAATTAACCATTTAATTTTGGTGCGTTTCACCAAGGCATACAAGGCAAATATTCCGCCCTCGCCATTGTTGTCGGCACTCAAGGTAATGATCACGTATTTTAAGGTAGTTTGCAGGGTTAGCGTCCAAAAGACCAATGAAATTCCACCCAAAACAAGATCTTTGTTGATGGCGAAATCCATTCCTAAAATGGCTTTCATTACATAGAGTGGGGATGTCCCGATGTCGCCATATATAATTCCAAGGGTGATTAATAAGCCTGCAGCAGATAGTTTGCTGTGTAAATTGTGATTCGCAGATGTAGTACTCATGTGGTATAAAAAAGTGCACAAATTTACTATATTTCAATACACTAATTTTTTTTTAGGGTTTATTTTTAAAAACATTTCGCATAAAAAAACACAGCCTACACTGTGTTTTAAATTTTCTTGAGTTCCCTAAAAACTAGCTAATTAGTTCGGGTCTTTTTTATTTCGAAATTGCTGCAGGAGCTTACGATTAAAGGATGCTTCGGCTTTTAAGAGTTTTAAGATCTTTATCGCAGGCAAAAATTCTTTCAAATTTTGAATGAATTTTTTACGTTCCTGATACGTGATTTCTTCAGAATATTCAATTTTTTGTAGCAGTGAAGCTGCGTCTTTTGCACTCAATTCAGTCAAAGTGCCTTCGTTGGCATCCAAATAGCGTTTCCATTTTTCTTGTTTTATCTCGTGCTGTTTAGCTTCGAATGCATGGTAAAGCGGCCAAAATTTTGTTGCTTCCTCGGGTGTTAATTCAAGTTCAGTACTGATATAGGCAGTTTTGATTGCCTTTAGTTTTTCTTTTTTTTCTTTCGATCGGGGAGGTTGTGCTTGGATAAGCATGCTAAAAAACACGGCGATGAGTAAAGCTATTTTTTTCATAATTGTCAGGATTAATTGGATGCGCTGGTTGTTAATCGCAGGTTGTTCAATTCGGTTTCATTCAAATATTCGGCCAATTCATAACTACTTATATCGGCCTCGTGCAATATATAATTTTCTACCGATTGGGTATCGGTCTCAGACGCTGAGTTTGGGTAAAAGGTATATACCGTAAAGGTGGTGCCTAGCAGTAAAACAGCAGCTGCGGCTATAGTCCATTTGGTTTTTATATCAGAAAAACGAAAAACTTTTGGTTCAGTTTTTGGGAATTCTTTCAACTCAAATTGATCAAAATAATTTTCGGGTACAGCAAAGCCATGTTCTATTTTATTGTTTTCGTCTAGTGTAAAAGGTTTCATATCGACTTAGTTTTTTAGCATATAGATTTCAATTTTTTTTACCGCGTGGTGGTATGACGCCTTTAAAGCGCCTACCGAAGTGCCCAAAATTTCAGACATTTCTTCGTATTTCAATTCATTAAAGTACCGCATCTTAAATACCAGTTGTTGCTTTTGGGGTAATTCGAGTATGGCTTTTTGCAACTTCAGTTGAATTTCATCGCCTTCAAAATACACATCGGCTTCCAAATTAGAAATTACAAAGGCTTGGTGCTCTAAACTGCTGCGTCCGTTTTTTTTGGCTTTTTGACTCAGGTGTGTAATGGCTTCGTTGGTCGCGATACGGTACATCCAAGTAAATAATTTGCTTTCTTGTTTGAAATTTTTAAGGTGCTGAAATACTTTGACAAAGGTGTTTTGCAGCACATCATCGGCATCGTCATGGTTGAGTACAATCGACCGAATATGAAAATACAAGCGTTTTTGGTATTGTCCTACTAATTGTTGAAACGCTACATTTTGCGTTTTCGGATCAAGAAGCGCCTGTATAAATTCGTGCTCGTTCAAAAATGATAGATTTCGCCTTGAGAGCAGATTATTCGCAAAAGGTTTAAACGGCCAGCAAATTTTTATACGTTATGGCAAAGTTGCTGTACTGTCGGGCACTGAAACGGGAGAAATGACCCGTTGAATTGGTTTTATGGGAAAATAAAGATCAGTTACCCATTTTGATGGATTGGCTATTTGGCTGCTGCTTTTGGTGTAGACCTCAACAGGCGGTACGGCCAAATTTTCTTGGATGTGGTTTTTCTCTAAATAGTTCCTTGTTTTTTTTCGCGCAGCTGCAAGGTGCATATAATCGCCATTTAGTCGGGTTCTGTAACAACTAAACGGTTCTAGCACACCCGAGGTAATTTGGCTTCCCGGACTCGTAAAGATAGAATCTTTGATGGGCAAACACACCGAGATTTTACTGTAGCCTTTTGGGTAATCGTAGGCATGATAGATTACAAAGGGTTCGCCGGTAGCACTGAGTTTGTTTTTTTTGAAAAAACGCAGCATGCGGGGCAGTAAAATGCGAATGTTTTTTTGAACAAGTGCTGTTTTGCAATTAATCGATTCACCCAAATAAAAGCATCCTTTCTTTTTAGTCACCCCTTGTAAATCTACCCGAACGGTATTCAATTCATACTGAATTGTCCGGTCTAATTTGGCCAAGGTGGCTTTCATTGCACGTTGAATTCCTTGTCTAACGCCTCCTTCTAATACAAAATCTACTTTGGTTTTAAAGTCAACAGCACCCGTGTAATGCCAAGTAAGTACGGTGCCTTTTAGGCTGTCTTTGAGCGTCCAACTAAAACTAGCACTTTTGTCGTTGATGCGAAGTTTTTGTATGATTTTTTGATTGGCTAGACTTTTGGTGGTGATTAATTTGCCCGATTCATCGCTGCCTTCCCATTCACAATACCCACCGGCACCAATTGTATTTGCGGGAAAGGTAAATGTTTGTGAAGGATCAGTTTGCTTCCAATAGGAATAGGTTTGCCAATTGCGGCAATCATTCAAAAAACTATAAACCTGGGTTTTGGGTGCATGAATAAAATAGGATTCGCGCAGATCAAATTCATTTTTTTGGGTGCTTACGTGCACGGTAGCAGCGACTAAGGCCAATAGAAAAAGCAGAAAAATGTAGTTGATGATTTTCATATTGCAAATTCAATTAGCGTTTTAGTACAATTTTTATCACAAACAAGAGAATGATAAACGCAAAAAAACCAATCAATATTTTGAAATTTCCTTTGTAGTATTTCTCATGTATTTTGACATCTTTTCGGTACGAAATTACCATGGCTACCACAAAGGCTATAAAAAATAATAACGCAAAAATCAATTGGCCTGAACTAAACATAGGAGTGAAAATTTCGAACAAATTTAGTCAAATGTTCTCGAAAGTTTTTATTTTGGACCTCAATTAAAACAACCCCTATGCAAAAACAACTGAAAGCTGTACAAGAATTCCACACCGCCTTTGCGATTGGCCACAGTGAGGTGCCTAAAGCTGATTTAGCGCCGGCCAAAAAAATACTTCGCTATGAATTAATGCGGGAAGAAAACGAAGAATATTTTGAAGCAGTGCAAAACAATGATTTGGTCGAAATTGCCGATGCCTTGGGCGATATGCTCTACATTTTGTGTGGCACCATTATCGAACACGGATTGCAACATAAAATAGAAGACGTATTTGACGAAATTCAGCGCAGCAACATGAGCAAGTTGGGTGCCGACGGAAAACCCATCTACCGGGAAGACGGCAAGGTAATGAAGGGCCCCAATTATTTTAAGCCCGATTTCAGCAAAATTTTAAACCAAGAATAAAAAAAGCGACTATTTAGTCGCTTTTTTGTTTATACTTTCACGGTCCAATTAAAAGGATCTTCGGCCATATTGTATTGAATATGAACGAGTTCTTTTTTGAGCATCAAGGCCATGGATTTTTCTATTTTGGGCAATTCAAAGTATTCGTCTTGGTACGAAAATCCGATGATGGGATTCACAACAGCTGCAGTACCCGATCCAAAAATTTCTTTCAAACTACCATCTTTGGCTGCAGCTACAAGCTCACTCACCAAAACCGGTTGAATTTTTACCTCAACACCCATTTTTTCGGCCAAGGCAATCAAGCTTTTACGGGTAACTCCGTCCAAGATGCGCTCGCTGGTTGGGGCGGTATATAAGGTATCGTTTATTCTAAAAAATACATTCATGGTGCCGGCCTCTTCCAATTTGGTGTGCGTGGCATCGTCGGTCCAAATAATTTGTTGGAAGCCTTTTTCGTTGGCCAATTTGGTAGGATAAAATTGGGCCGAATAGTTACCTGCAGCTTTGGCTGCTCCAATTCCTCCGTTGGCGGCACGACTATAATGCTCGGCAATAATTACTTTTACTTCACCCGAATAATAGGATTTGGCGGGTGATAAAATAATCATGAAGCGGTATTGAGTTGAGGGCGCAGCAATTACACCACTGCCTACAGCAATCATAAACGGACGCACGTACAAAGAATTTCCAAGTCCTTTTTTTACCCAATTGCGCTCCAAATCAATGAGTTGCTTTAATCCACCCATGAAAATTTCTTCCGGAACTTCGGGCATGGCCATACGCACTGCCGAATGATTGAAACGTTCAAAATTTTGGTCTGGGCGAAATAACCAAATGTCATCTTGCTCGTCTTTGTAGGCTTTCATGCCTTCAAAAATGGCTTGTCCGTAATGAAACACTTTGGCCGATGGATCTAGCAAAAATGGCTCATAGGGTTTAATAACAGGCGCTTGCCATTTCCCTTCTTTGAAATCACACCACAACATATAGTCAGTAAAGGTGGAACCGAAGGATAAATTATCAAAATCAACCGAATCAATTTTAGAATGGGGAACCGTTACGATATCAATTTTTTGAGTAGTACTCGAACTCATTTAGAAAATGTATTGGAATGAATTATATCGTAAAGAACTGGTTTTAAAGGACTAATGATTTAAATTCAAGCTATAATTAATAAAAAATTCAAAATTTCGGCTAAAATAATAAATTAGAAGTTGTGTTGATGCGGTTGGGGTGAAAATGTTAATAATTAGCGGTCAGCTGACTGCTTTTGGTTTTAGCCACGAATGAACGAATGGATAAAGTCTAAAGTCGTAAAGTCGAAAGTCATAAAGTCATAAAGTCGAAAGTCATAAAGTATAAAGTCAAAAGGATAAAGATATACTAAGTTCTGCTTTAGGTTTAGAGCTGGAAGTTGTAAGCGGGGAGTTTTTGGCCACGAATGCACAAATATTAAAATTCTAATGACGAATCCTGACTTTTCTGGACTAAATTTCGAAACTTCGCGAACAATTTTTTGGCAACTTGCATCCCTAGATTTTTTGCAAGAACGAATAACTTTCAATTATTAACTATTTTAAAAATGACTTTATTGTCGTAAACTTGCGATGTTTTTTTGAAAATAATTTTATAATAACACAATGAAAAAGTTTTTTTTACGATTTAGCCTAGTCACTATGTTTATTACGTTTTTAGGTTGCACTGAAAGTGCAGAGCAGCCACCCTTGTTGGTTTCTAATTCGGGACCATTAGTCACAGATATAGATGGTAATGTATATCAGTCAGTTGTAATTGGCAGCCAAACTTGGTCAAAAAGTAATTTAAATGTCTCTAAATACAGTGATGGCACTCCCATTCCTCAAGTTACAGAATTTGGTGCTTGGGGGTCATTGACTACAGGAGCATGGTGCTATTATCTAGATGTTACAGAAAATGGAGTAACTTATGGTAAGTTGTATAATTGGTATGCGGTTGCTGGTATTTATGATGCTGCCTCAGCTCAAAATCCGGCGCTCAGAAAAAAATTGGCACCCGATGGATGGCATATTTCTACAGATGAAGAATGGACAACCCTTACTAATTATCTGGGAGGAGAACAAGAAGCGGTAAATAAATTGAAGGAAACAGGTACAACATATTGGGAAAGTCCAAATTCAGGCAACAATAGCAGTGGATTTTCGGCGCGTCCAGGCGGAACAAGACTTTCTTTTACTACAAATGAACGATATTACATTCTGTTAGGTCGTTCGGCATGGTGGTTTACGGCTACCGAAACGTCTTCAAGTATAGCAATGATTCGCACATTGAATCTTTCTACAATAGAACAAGGAATTAGTTATAAAAACCAAGGATGTTCTGTTCGTTTTGTTCGAGATAAACCGGAAAACATTTCTGATTATGACGGAAATGTATATCCTTTAGTAACCATTTGCGACCAAACTTGGACTAAAAACAATCTGAATGTATCACACTATACAGACGGAACACCAATTCCCCAAGTAACTGACGATGAAACATGGGCAAACCTCACCACAGGTGCTTGGTGTTATTACAATAATACGACAGAAAACGGTACTACCTATGGCAAATTATACAATTGGTATGCCATAGCGGGTATTTATGATGCGGCCTCTGCTGCCAACCCAGCACTTAGAAAGAAATTAGCTCCGGTTGGTACTCACATTCCTACAGACGCTGAGTGGACGACTCTCACCAATTGTTTGGGAGGCGAGAATGTAGCTGGTGGGAAACTGAAATCAACAGGTACAGAAATTTGGCAAAGCCCGAATACAGAAGCCAATAATAGCAGTGGTTTTACTGGACTTCCAGCTGGATATCGATATAATTTTGGGCCATTTTATACACTTGGATATCATAGTACATTCTGGAGTAAATCGGAAGCAGACACTTCAAACGCTTGGTACCGTTATTTGGTTTTTAATTTACCTAATGCATACAGAAGTACCCGTTCTAAACAATATGGGTTTGCAGTACGTTGTCTTACGGATTAATTTCGGATTTTTTAATGCCTAAAGTTAACTAATTAAAAAAGTGAGTTTTAAATAAGACTAATCATAGTTTTTTTTAAAGAGAAAACTAAATGCATACTACTTTTTTGTACTTTACAAAAAAAAAATGAAAACGTATAACCGAAATTAAAATAAACACACCCCCAGCACTTCTCAAGAGGGTAGATTCGGAAGTTTTATACCATGTTGGAATTTCTTAATCTGAAACTTGACACGAGTCCCGAAGCTTCGGGACGAACAGATGAAGCATAGCGAAATAAACCTGAAACAATTATCTTTACCCCCACAAAAAACACCTCCCATGAAAAAATATATCATTCTAGCATGCCTTGGCTTGGCCTTTGTAAGTTGTAAAAAAGAAGCAGTAACTCCTGCAGCTCCAGAAACAAAATATGTTTCGTTTGGCGATTCTATTTCTAAAGACGGCGCGATTTCCAAAGCCGATATGTTTGCCAAATACCAAACCCTAAAAGAAGGTGATACGGTTGAGGTTGCTTTTTCGTCAAGCATTAACGATGTCTGTCAGAAAAAAGGCTGTTGGATGAACTTGGCCTTGACTGACAAAGACGCTGCTTTTGTAAAGTTTAAAGATTACGGTTTTTTTATGCCGTTGAACTCCAAAGGAGCTGAGGTAATTGTCCACGGAAAAGCCTTTGTGAGTGTAGAATCCATCGAAGAGTTGAAGCATTATGCCAAAGATGCCGGCAAATCGCAAGCGGCTATTGACAGTATCGTGGCACCCGAAGTAACGTATTCATTTGAGGCCAATGGCGTATTACTAAAACAATAATGAAATACACACTAGTATTAATCCTCTTGGTTTTGATGGGTTGTGCCCAAAAAGAAGCAAAGCAAGAGTGCAAAGCGCCCAAAAAGAAGGCATTAACGATGTATAAAATGTCGGAAATGTCAGCTTTGATGGAGCAGATGTACGCCGAAAACCAACAACTCAAAGCGCGCATTTTGAAAGGGGAAAAAATAGGAGAATTTCCCAATCATTTTTTGAAGATTCATCAAGCGGTAATGACGGACAGCACCGAGAACGATACATTTTTTAAAGAACAAGCGCAACTATTCATTGCTGCGCAAGCACAAATTTACCAAGATCCCAAAAACGCCCAAGCGCATTTTAATGCCGGTGTTGATGCCTGTATTCAATGTCATCAGGTGAAATGTGCAGGCCCCATTAGCCGCATCAAGAAACTCTACATCAAACAATAAATGAAACGCCTCGTGGTGCAAACCGCCGATGGATCAACCTCGATTCATTTGCCCGAGTGGAACGAAAGTTACCATTCTAAACACGGCGCCATTCAAGAAGCCCAACATGTGTTTATCAAAAATGGCTTGAATTTGTTTCAAAATCAAAACCTTTCCCTTTTAGAAATTGGCTTTGGCACCGGACTCAATGCGTTTATCACGCTACTGGAAGCTCCCAAAAGACAATTGACCATTCAGTACACCGGCGTAGAAGCCTATCCGGTTTTGGCCGAAGAATGGCAGCACATGAATTATGTTGCAGAACTCCAGGCCGATAAGCAAGCGCCTTTATTTGACCAAATGCACAACAGTGCTTGGGAACAAGAAATAATAATCACCCCAACTTTTTCATTGTGTAAACGCCAACAACGCATTCAGGATATAGCCGATCAAAACCAATTTGACCTAATTTACTTTGACGCTTTCGGTTATCGTGTACAACCCGAGTTGTGGAGTGATGAAATTTTCAGAAATATGTATGCTGCACTTAAACCAAATGGCGTTTTGGTAACTTATGCCGCTACTGGAGCGGTTCGCCGTTCTATGCTGGCTGCCGGATTCTCTGTTGAAAAATTGGCAGGGCCTCCTGGCAAGAGAGAAATGCTGAGAGCAACGAAGCATTTTTAATTAATAATTAATAACGAAAAATTAATAATTAATAATTGTACGAAATAGATTATTTAAAACAAATAAAACTGCATTTTATCGATTATATAAGTAGTATAACGATATTTTTTTACTTTTTTTCTTGTGGATTTCAAGGGCATGATTTACATTTAACGTGAAATTACGTTTAACCCCTAAATCTTTTTGCTATGCCTCGAATGTTATACGATTACACCAGAACCAAACTAGAACGGGTGAGTTTTGATCCCGCGTTATTTTGTAAAGAATTGCGCAAAGCCAGTAAAAGTTTGTTGCCCTATGAATTGGAACAATTACAAAAATGGTTATTAAATTTCACGAGGCAGAAGCCAGAACTTCAACAATATATATCGATAGTTAATTAAATAAAAGGGAGTTTTTACTCCCTTATTTTTTTAGTGTAGGACTCACAATTTGAACATTTTGAAACACGATGGCGCCTTTTACCACACCTGAAATAGTGCTGCGTAAGGCATCAATAATTTGAATTTTTAGTTCTGACTTGGGGTAAATCAAACTCACCTCGCGGGCCGGTTTGGGTTCGCTAAAGTGTTTCAATTTGCGCTGGTTTTTTTCAGATAAATCTAGCGTATGCAAATAGGGAAGTAGCGTAATGCCTAGGCCTTCATCGGCGAGTTTGATCAAGGTCTCAAAACTGCCACTCTCTAGTTGAAAGTGATTGCCGTCGTTTTTGTGGGCACTTTTACACAAATTTAAAATGCCATCTCGAAAGCAATGGCCATCTTGCAACAGTAAAATTTCGTCCAAATTTAAATCGGATATTTCGATTTCTTTTTTCTCAAAATGCTGATGATTTTCAGGAATATAGGCCACAAATGGTTCAAAATACAACACCACTTCTTTGATCTTTTCTTCGTGTAATGGCGTGGCCGCTATGGCTGCATCCAACCGTCCATTATTGAGTTTGGTGATGATGTCTTCGGTGTTTAATTCCTCGATGATCAGTTTGACTTTGGGGTATTTTTTGATAAAATTAGTCAAGAACATGGGCAGTAGAGTGGGCATAATAGTAGGAATGATGCCCAAGCGAAATTCACCGCCAATAAATCCCTTTTGTTGTTCTACAATGTCTTGAATTCGATCAGCTTCGTTTACAATATTTTTGGCTTGGGTTACAATTTTTTGCCCAATATCGGTGAGTTGAATGGGTTTTTTGCTGCGGTCAAAAATGAGGATATCCAGTTCTTCTTCTACCTTTTGAATTTGCATGCTCAAGGTGGGTTGCGTCACAAAACATTTTTCGGCAGCTAGGGTAAAATTCTTGTATTCGGCAACAGCGAGTACATATTGCAATTGGGTAATGGTCATGGATCAGTTTATTTGATGCAAATGTAAAAAACAATCAATTTGATTGATACCCACAAGTGTAGAAAAACAGCTGTTAAATTAAAATTAAATTCACATTCTGTTGTGGTTGTTTTACTATTTTCGCGACATGAAATTTTTAGCCTCTATCTTTTTATTTCTTTTTCTAAGCGCTTTATCGTATCCCACGATGTTGGTCTTGGTAAAAAAAATTGATGATAAAACTTTCGCCCTTTCATTGGAAGAGGAGGAACATGAACACGAACAGGAGTTGACTTACAAAGAAATTAAATTTCAGTCTTCATTTTATGAGCTCATTGTTCAAACCAAGCACTATGTTTCCTATGGCCAAGAATCGTTTCTAGATTACCAGTTGCTTCACGATTCAATTTCTCTTCCCATTATAGTTCCGCCTCCCAAATTTATTTGATACAATTAGAGCAAACCTAGTTTTGCTAAAACCTATATTTGTAACAAATAAATTGAAAAAGAATGTCAAAAAATAAATCTCTTTTTGCCAATCTAAAATCTGATTTTGCCTCAGGTTTAGTTGTGTTTTTAGTTGCTTTACCCTTGTGCTTGGGTATTGCTTTAGCCAGCGGTGCTCCGTTGTTTGCAGGTGTAATTTCGGGAGTAATTGGTGGTGTTGTGGTTGGTTTACTTAGTCAATCCCAACTAAGTGTCTCGGGTCCAGCTGCCGGACTAACAGCAATTGTCCTGACAGCCATTACCGACCTTGGAGCTTTTCCTATTTTTTTAACCGCGGTGTTTATAGCCGGACTCATTCAGCTAAGTCTTGGTTTTCTAAAGGCAGGGTCCATCTCTAATTATTTTCCAAAAAGTGTCATTGAAGGCATGTTGGCTGGAATTGGTGTAATTATTTTCTTAAAACAAATTCCTAAAGCCATTGGTTCCAAAAACGAAATCGGTTCAGGTTTTGCCATATTTACCGATGTTATCAAAGCCTTTGATCATGTTCAGGTGGGTGTAGTGTTGGTTACAGCTGTATCACTCCTAATTTTACTGGTTTGGAATTACATTCCTGTTTTGTCCAAAATAAAAGTATTGCCTGCAGCTTTGGTCGCTGTTGTTGTTGGAATTCTAATCAACGAATTTTTGTTTGTTGGAACCAGCTATTTTATTACCAAAGACTATTTAGTTTCCTTACCTAAACCGTCTAGTATGGACGAGTTTGTTAATGTGTTGGTTACGCCCGATTTTTCAGCTATTTTGAATACCAAAGTTTGGGTAGTAGGAATTACCATTGCTATTGTAGCTAGTATTGAAACACTTTTGTGTATTGAAGCGGCCGACACAATGGATCCACACAAACGATTTACAGACACCAATGTCGAACTTAAAGCCCAAGGAATCGGAAACTGCCTCAGCGCCTTGTTGGGAGGTTTACCCATGACTTCTGTAGTGGTGCGCACCACAGCCAATTTAAATGCAGGCGCCAAATCAAAAATGTCGGCTGTAATCCATGGCGTTCTTTTATTGCTTAGTGTGCTATTAATTCCAGTGCTTTTAAATAAAATTCCGTTTGCCACCTTAGCTGCGATCTTACTATTGATTGGCTATAAATTGGCCAAACCTTCTTTGTTTACTCACTTTTGGCAGTTGGGGAAATACCAATTTTTACCTTTTATCTCAACTTTTCTGGCGGTTGTATTTTTAGATTTATTAAAAGGCGTTGCCTTGGGGATAGTAGTGAGTATAGCCTTTATTGTGCGGGGTAATATGAAACGCGCGTATGTATTGCGCAAAGAAGCGGTACATGAAGGCGATATTATTCATATCGATTTGGCTCAAGAAGTATCTTTTTTAAACAAAGCCTCAATTAAAGCTACTTTGGCAGCAATTCCACCGCATACCAAAGTAATAATCAATGCATCAGAAACCATATACATTGCGCATGATGTATTGGATTTAATTCGCGATTTTAAGAAAATTAATGCCAAAGAGTCGCACATCAAAGTAAAATTGATAGGTTTTAAATCTGAATATGCTATCGATAACACCGGTGAAGAAGAAAAACATGTATATGTTGAACGAAAAGAAAATTAAGAAATGAAAACACTAAATAAAGAAATACAACAAAATATAACTCCCCGTAAAGCCTTAGAAATTTTAAAAGACGGGAATACCCGTTTTACCAATAATCTTAAAGCCAACCGTAATTTATTGCAGCAAGTAAATGAAACCAGTGAAGGGCAGTGGCCTTTTGCAGTAATTTTAAGCTGCATTGATAGCCGTACTTCGGCCGAATTAATTTTTGATCAAGGCTTGGGTGATGTTTTTTCGGTGCGTATTGCGGGTAATATTGTAAATACCGACATTATTGGAAGTATGGAATTTGCCTGTAAAGTGGCTGGTTCAAAACTCATTGTGGTATTGGGGCATTCCAAATGTGGTGCGGTAAAAGGTGCCTGTGATCATATCGAAATGGGTAACCTAACCGAATTACTTTCTAAGTTACAACCCGCAGTGTACCAAGAGAAAAATACCAAATCAAACCGAAATTCAAAGAATGATGTTTTTGTAGAAAATGTATCGGCGCTCAATGTTAAACGTAGCGTAAAAAGCATAATTGAACGCAGTTACATACTAGAAAAAATGTTGGAAAATGGAGAAATTGGCATCGTGGGTGCCATGCACGATATTGATACAGGTACAGTGCAATTTTATGAAGATGTCAATTACATCAACGACGAAAAAAACCCTAATTTTTCAATTGCCGATCTAAGGTACTAATTCCAATTTTTTATGAAGCAATCCCTTTTTAACGAAAAAAAGGTGCTGCATGATTTGGTGCATTATCTTCCGTCGCAAACGCCGTTGAAAGATTTTATTCACCACAATTCGTTGCATGCCTACCAATCTCAATCGTTTTTTGAGGCTATTTTTTCGTCCTCAACAACATTTGGACATTTGCCCACCTTGTCTTTGGCTGAATTTAGAACTTTGTATGAAGTGGGTAGAATTAGACCTGAGGTTTTAGAACGCATTTTGCTAAGTCATCAGCCTGACACCCAACTGCATCAATGGAAATTCAATTGTCTTACTGCTCAATTTGATGAACACATAAACCAAAAAATTGGTCACATTCGTGGGCTTTGGAAACAACATTATGCAATAGATTTAGATAACAAAGTACAACCCTTTTTGTTTCGTGTGCTTTGTAGTTACTTGGATCAGGGGATTTCAATATGGCAATTTCCACTTGATAATGCTGGGTTTTTGGCCTCGGTACGCAAGCTGGAAAAAGAGAGTTACGGCAGTTTTTTCTCTTCGTCACGTGCACGATCACTCTTTTTAAATGAGGAATTGAAATTGACTGATTTGTTGGATTTGCTAGTTGGAAATGATGCTTTCTATTCACACTATTTGTTTGATCAACAATTTAGTCACAAGGGTTGGAGTGGTTTGGTTGCAGCCGTCGAAAAAAGCCCAGATACTTTGTTGAGCCCCAAAAAAATAGGCTTGCAAGAATTGATTCATTTTGAATTGCTGTTAGAAATTGATGCCTTAGATCAAGCATTTGGATCGAATTGGGTTGCTTTAGCTTCTCACATTTTGGGAGAACCGCAAGATTATTTTGAATATCAGCCCTTAACCACCTATCAATTGGCTTTACGCTATTGGCAAGAAGCTTTTGAATGGAGTTATTATGATGAAGTATTGGCTGGCGTTCAACAAATAAACAAATCAAACCAATCTATTTCGGAGTCCGAAACACAACCGAGTACTTTTCAAGCATTATTTTGTATTGATGAACGCGAATGCAGTTTGCGCAGGCACCTCGAATATTTAGATCCAAAAGCCCAAACATTTGGCACACCGGGTTATTTTCATGTTGAATTTTATTATCAAGCCTATGGCGCCAAATTTTATGACAAATTATGTCCGGCTCCCGTAACTCCAAACTATCTCATTAAAGAATTTGATGTTACCGATGCCAGAAAGCACGACCTCATGTATTCGAGCAAAACCCACCAATTGATTACTGGCTTTTTGAGTACATTACTTTTTGGATTTTGGGCGGCCTATCGTTTGGTAGTGAATTTACTAAAACCCAAAATGAGTCCGGCAATTTCTAATGCTTTTGCACACATGAACGCCGAAGGTCAGCTTACGGTAGTACACACAAGCACTTTGGGACATGAAAATGGTTTACAAGTAGGATTTACAGTTGCCGAAATGACCGACCGCGTAGCCAGTTTATTGCAAGGAATTGCACTCACCCAAGATTTTGCTTCTTTGGTTTATGTGGTGGCACATGGTAGCAGTAGCGCCAATAATCCGCACCACGGAGCTCACGATTGCGGAGCCTGTAGCGGACGTCCAGGATCTGTTAATGCCCGTGTTTTTGCCCACATGGCCAACGAAAAAGCGGTGCGTGTAGAATTGGTCAAACGAGGCATTCATATTCCAGATACCACTCGTTTTGTGGGTGCTTTACACGATACAGCTGCCGATGAAATTGTGTTTTATGACCTCAATTTATTGGCTGACAATTTGGCTAAACACCACCAAGAAAACGCTTCAATTTTTGAAAAAGCTCTCGATTTGAATGCCAAAGAGCGTTCTCGTCGTTTTGCGTCAATTGATACTAAACAACCCTTGGCCAATGTGCGTATGGCTATAAAGAGACGTTCGGTTTCATTGTTTGAGCCTCGACCTGAGTTGGGTCATGGAACCAATACCCTTTGTATTGTAGGCCGACGTTCCCTTACCAAAGGCTTGTTTTTGGACCGCCGGGCATTTTTAAATTCTTACGATTACCGCACTGATTTAGATGGAAAATTCCTTACAGCCATCATGAAACCTTTGGGACCTGTATGTGGAGGAATTAATTTAGAATATTATTTTTCACGAGTTGATAACTATAAATTGGGTGCGGGTACTAAATTGCCTCACAATGTTATGGGTTTAGTGGGTGTTGCCAACAGCTCTGATGGCGATTTGAGACCTGGTTTACCATGGCAAATGATCGAAGTACACGATCCACTTCGCTTGCTCATTGTAGTTGAACATTTTCCAGATGTTGTCCTTAAAACTATTCAAGCTGTGCCCGAAATGTACCAGTGGTTTGCCAATGAATGGGTGCACTTAAGTGTGGTACATCCTGAAACTGCTGACTTGTATTACTTTAAAAATAATCAATTTGTTTCCTATGTCCCACAAACAAAAGTGTTGCATTTTTACAAAGATGTACATACGCTAATTGAAGAGGCCAAAGAAATGGAAACCAATCACATTGCCCACGCGACTCAAGAGAATTTACCCATTTATTTTACCAATTAATCACTATGGAATTTTATATTTATCTATTTGTACTCATTCCATTGCTCAGTTTCGCAGGAAGTATTTGGTTTTCTAAAAAAAATGAAAAAGCGATTGCGGCTTGGTCTATTGGAATGGTAGGCTTGCAATTTGTAGTATTACTCGCCTATGTTGTTTATTGGATGACTCAAGGATTTAAAGTGTTTAGCCAATATTATTTTACATTTTATCAGGAAGATCAAATTCATATTTTTCTTGAACTTTTTTGGGATAAAATTACTGTAGTGTTTGCGTTAACAGGAGCTGTAATTTGTTTTTTTGTAGCCCTTTATAGCAAGTTTTATTTGCATCGAGATGCAGGATATAAACGTTTTTTTGTCACCCTTCAATTGTTCTTTTTCGCGTATAATTTGGTTGTTTTTGCGGGTAATTTTGAAACGCTATTTATGGGTTGGGAATTTTTAGGGATTACCTCCTTTTTGCTCATCATTTACTACCGAGATCGGTATTTGCCTGTAAAAAATGGACTAAAAACCATTTCACTTTACCGCCTAGCTGATGTCTGTCTACTTTTGGCACTTTGGATGAGTCATCATTTGTGGCACCAAAACATTACGTTTTTGCAATTGCAAACCGATACCACTTTGCAAGCCTACAGTGCTGAACACTATAATTATACCTTTTTTATCGTGCTTATGTTGGTTCTTGCCGCAATGATTAAATCAGCACAATTTCCATTTTCGTCTTGGCTTACTCGTGCTATGGAAGGCCCTACAACCTCCAGCGCTATTTTTTATGGTTCCTTGTCGGCTCATATAGGGGTGTTTTTATTGTTGCGCACCACAACGTATTGGGAAGAAACAATACCCGTATTTCGCTATATATTGCTTGGTATAGGATTGGTTACGGCCTTGATTTCGGCCCTGATAGCACGTGTACAATCGTCGGTAAAAACTCAAATCGCCTACAGCTCTATTACCCAAATTGGAATAATGTTTATAGAAATTGGCTTAGGTTGGTACGATTTTGCTCTATTTCATTTTGTAACCAATGCCTTTTTACGCACGTATCAATTGTTGGTTTCACCCTCTGTTTTGGGCTATCTAATTCACGATCAATTTTTTAATTACACCCCTTTTCGAGCAAAACCCATTTCGGTTTGGTATGGTCGTCTTCAATCGACATTTTATTTGTTGAGTATCAAGGAATGGAATATGGATACCTTTCAGCGAAGACTACTTTGGAATCCGTTCAAACAAATTGGTAGATACTTGAGTTTCTTAAACAACAGATTGGTATTGGTAAGCATCAGTGTTTTCTATGTAGTAGGGTTGGTTTTATTTATTTACCCGAGTACAATACCAGATTGGTTAAATGAAAATTTGCATTTGCTTTTTGCAATTATCGCTTTTTTATTAGTACTCAAATCATTTGCCAAACGTACCGATGCACTTGCGGTTTGGTTTATGATAGTGGCCAGCCAGTTTTATTTACTGTTGGCGATTGCTATTTTTAATGATGCGTATGAATTTGTTGAAATTATTATGTACTGCAGCGGATTAAGTATTGCAGCGGTATTGGGTTTTTATTGCTTATACCAAGTAAAAGCCAAAGAACGCAAAATAGATTTGAATGATTTTTATGGTTACATACACAATCATCCCAAGTACGGATTCTTATTTTTGCTTAGCTGTTTAGCATTTGTAGGATTGCCTTTTACACCCACTTTTATTGGAGTTGATTTGATGTTTAGTCATATCGAAAAAGAAGAATATCTTTTGTTGGGCTTAGTTTGCGGATGCTTTTTGTTTGTAGAAATATCTGTACTCCGTATATATGCACGTTTGTTTTTGGGCCCCAATAAACTACTCAATCATCCGGTTGCCTATCGTTCGTCTTAGTCTTCCAAGTTTTCATTAAACGACGAAGGCAATAGTTGCGGTATAAATTTCACCAAGAGTGGTAACAATAAACTACCGCCAGGTATCATAAAGATGGTCAAGGAAGGAACTGTTTTACAAATGTCTAGCAGTTGTTTCTTGACCTTCTTTTTTTCGTCTTTGTCTAAGTCACGTTGTGTAGAAAGGGCCAATAATACCATCAATTCTTTACTTTCCGAGATTTCTTTGGCCAAGCGTTTTTTGTTGCGCTGAATAAGCGTAGTGACCAATTGGGTAGAATGGTCATAAAAATGTTTCACCGGATTGGCATAATTAAAGTACGGAATTTCCTTTTTATATTGGTGGATAAATGAACTTGTGTCGGCTATACAGCGTTCAACAAACACATCTTCCAATTGCAATTCCTTTGCCACTTGAAATAAGAAAAACCGTTCTTCGTTGTCAAGTTGGCTATCACTCCACAAAGCCAAACCGGCCATGTCAAGTAAATAATATTGCGCCAACGGATCAGTAAAATAATCAAAAGCCAATGCATGTAAGCTAGAAGAAGGGTGTTTGGCTAGTTTAGTGTAGCGCACAGAAGCTTCAAATAGTTTGATGAGTAAATCATCGTGTGGCGATTTATTTGATTTGGTTTTCAATGCCAAACTCATGAGATTCACCAGTGTTTCCTCCATTTTCTTTACATACTTTTCGGGAATTTCACCAGCCGTCAAGTAATAGCGAAATGCCAATACATCTACAAACAGTAAGGCATTGGTTACAATGTGTGAAAAGTTTTTGCTAATCACATTTTCGTTGGTTTGTACGCGTTCGTCAATGATTTTTTCCAATTGACTGCTCATCGAACTTTGCGGCAATACGCTAGGAAGCCAACTAAATCCCTGCGGATGCATTTCATCGTAATAGGCAACTGCTTTGTCAATAAACTGCTCCGAATCGCCTGCGGGAAAACTCAATTGATACACGCCATACAAGGCATGAAGCAGGGCCAATTTTGAAATCTCGTCGGTCAACCAGTTTTTTAAGGGCAATTGTTCAGCGGTAGAAATAGACACAATATGCCCATAAATAAATCCCGTTTGACGCAGCGCAATGTAATATTCAGAAGCATTGACGGCCAGTTTTGGAACCGTTTTTTCATCCAAAAAATACTTGTCAATCCAACCGGGTGCTGACGGATTTATCATTTGTTATGCTATTTAATCAAACCCGAACAAGCAATTCTACCCCCTGCATTCCCAGTGGGTTGTGTAGTAAAATCATCCGAACCTTGGTGCACAATTAAGCCTTTGCCCAGAATATCTTTGGCAGCATCGCCACAGCCAATACACCATTCGTTGGTAGAAAATGTTACCGTTGCATTTCCGGCTTCATCGGCTGTAAAGTTGCCAATGTCGCCTTTGTGGTAATCGCCAACGCCCCATTTGCCGTGTTTTTTAAAGGTAGGATTCCAATGTCCACCAGCCGAACTGCCATCGGCAGCCGAACAATCAGATTTTTCGTGGATGTGAATGGCGTGCAATCCAGTTTTGAGTCCTGTCATTTTCGCTACCATAGTCACCACGCCTTTTTTCTCGGTAAAGGAGGCTGTTCCACTCACGTTGCTGTTGCTTTTGGGCTCAAAAACAACCGATAAACTTTTCGATTCACTCGAATTTTTGGTGCCTTTACAGGCTAAAAAAACGCCAAATGCAACCAAAACAAGTAAACTAATTTTTTTCATAGGAATTGAATTTTGTGGTACTAAAGTAGGGATAAAATGGATTTATAAAACAGGATAAACAATTAAAAACAATACCCATTTTCTGCCACCAATTTGGAGGCAATGGTTTCGCGTAAGCCCACTACATTGGGCGGGTTGGTGTATTTGGTAAAACGGCGCAAGCCCATGAGCATCATGCGTTGTTCGTCGCCGGTTTCAAATGAGACGATGCCTTCTTTTCCTTTGGCGTAAATCTTGTCTACCGCTTGGTACAAATACAATTGTGACATGGCAATTTGTGCTTGGCAATTTTCGGCACCCAACTTGTTGACCAATTTTTCCGTACGCAACAGTCCCGATTCGGCCATGTAAATTTCAATCAAAATATCGGCTGCGGCCAAGACCAATTGTTGTTGGGTTTCGAGTTCGGGACCAAATTTTTGTACCGCGCCACCAGCCACCAAAAGGAAGGCCTTTTTCAGGTTTTGTATTAGTACTTTTTCTTCGGCAAATAACACACTGTAATCGGGCAAGTCAAAAGAGGGGATACCCAGTAATTCGTCGCGCACTTGCATGGCGGGGCCCAACAAATCAATTTGGCCTTTCATTGCTTTTTTGATGAGCATGCCCACACTGAGCATGCGGTTGATCTCGTTGGTGCCTTCGTAAATTCGGGCAATTCGGGCATCGCGCCAGGCACTTTCCATGGGTGCATCTTCTGAGAATCCCATGCCACCCAATACTTGTATGCCCTCGTCTGCACAGTGCTGTACGTGCTCAGATACGGCTACTTTCAAGATAGAACATTCTATCGCAAATTCTTCCACGCCTTTCAGTTCGGCTGCTTGATGTGATTCTCCGGCTTCCATGCGCAAAGCAATGCGGTCTTCGATGCTTTTGGCAGTGCGGTACACCGCGCTTTCGCCTATATAACAATTGGTTGCCATTTCGGCCAATTTGTAACGAACGGCGCCAAATTGCGCAATGGCTGTCCCAAATTGGATGCGTTCGTTGGCATATTGAATGGATTTGCTGCTAAGTCGGCGTTGGGCATCAAGGCAGGCTGCCGCCAATTTGATACGTCCCACATTGAGTGCATTCATCGCGATTTTAAATCCGCTGCCACGCTCCGACAACATATTTTCTACCGGTACTTTGGTTTCGCTAAAAAACACCTGACGGGTAGAAGAGGAGCGAATGCCCAGTTTGTGTTCTTCCTCGTTCATCGAAATGCCATTGGCCGGATCGTTTTCAACAATAAAACCGGTGATGTTTTTGTCGTTTTCGATGCGTGCAAAGACAATAAATAATGAGCAAAATCCCGCATTCGAGATCCACATTTTTTGTCCACTGATCAAATAATGCGTTCCGGCTTCGTTGAGTACAGCCTTGGTTTTACCCGAGTTGGCATCGCTACCGGCATCGGGTTCGGTAAGGCAATAGGCGCCAAACCATTCGCCTGATGCGAGTTTAGGCACGTATTTTTGTTTTTGTTCTTCCGTTCCATACAACAAAATAGGCATCGTACCAATTCCGGTATGCGCACCAAAAGCCGTTGAAAACGAGCCCGTCGCCCCCGAAATGTAGTCACACACCAAACAGGTATCTACAAAGCCCATGCCCAATCCGCCATAGGCTTCGGGTACAGCAATGCTCAAGAATCCCAGTTCGGCTGCCTTGCGCATGCAGGTTTCGGTGAGTGCAAAATCGCGTTGTTCAAAGCGCAACTTGTGCGGCCAAATTTCTTTGTCTACAAATTCGGATACGGTATCGCGCATCATGATTTGTTCTGCCGTCAAATCTTCCAAAGTAAAGATGTCCTCACATTTGGTTTCTTTTATGAGGAATTGACCTCCTCTTGTACTATCGCTCATGACTTTATTCATTTTAAATTGTGTCGTTTATGTTCATTCATGGCTTTTATATTCATTTAATGTCTATCGTCTCTGGTCACTCATTACTCATTTTTCTTCACTGATTACTCATCACTCATCACTTGTCACTCATCTATCAAAACACCTCAAACACCCCTGCGCTTCCTTGTCCAGTTCCCACGCACATGCTCACTATGCCGTATTTATTGCCGCGGCGTTTCATCTCGTCAAACAACTGCACCGACAGTTTTGCGCCTGTACAACCCAACGGATGGCCCAAGGCAATGGCGCCGCCGTTCACATTTACAATGTCTGGATTCAAGCCCAAACTACGAATCACGGCCAGTGATTGCGAAGCAAAGGCTTCGTTGAGTTCAATTAAATCAATGTCTTGCAAGTGCAATCCTGCTTGTTGAAGCACTTTGGGAATCGCTTTTATTGGGCCAATGCCCATTACGCGAGGTGCAACGCCTGCCGATGCAAAATTTACTAAGCGGGCAATGGGTTGTATATTCAATTCTTTCACCAGTTCCTCACTCATTACCAACACAAAAGCAGCGCCATCACTCATTTGCGAGGAATTTCCTGCGGTTACTGATCCGTTGTCAGCAAAAACCGGTTTAAGTTTGGCTAAGGCTTCCAAACTGGTGTCGGCACGCGGGCCTTCGTCGGCAGAAACAGTATAGGTTTTGGTGGCTTTTTTGCCACTTTCGTCCAAATAGGTTTGGGTGATTGAAATGGGTACCAGTTGGTTGGTAAATTTTCCTTCTTCATGCGCCTTTAAGGCTTTGCGGTGCGAATCAAATGCAAATTGGTCTTGGTCCTCGCGACTAATTTGGTATTCGTTGGCAACTGCCTCTGCGGTGAGTCCCATGCCCCAATAGTAACTTTCGTGTCCTTGCGAAACCAGCTCGTAATCGGGAGTGGGTTTGTATCCGCCCATCGGAATAAAGCTCATGCTTTCGGCACCACCGGCAATGATGCACTGTGCCATACCCGCTTGAATTTTGGCCGTAGCCATCCCAATGGTTTCTAGTCCGGAGGCACAATAACGATTGACAGTTACGCCAGGCACATCGTCAATTTTGAGTCCCATGAGCGAAATGAGTCGGGCCATGTTTAGGCCTTGTTCAGCCTCTGGCATGGCATTGCCTACCATCACATCGTCAATGCGCGTTTTGTCAAAATCAGGCAAGTCGCGCAATAAATGTGCAATCGTTTCGGCTGCCAACTCATCGGGCCGCTTGAATCGAAACACCCCTTTGGGCGCTTTTCCCACGGCAGTTCGGTAGGCTTTTACGATATAGGCTGTTTTCATAGTGTCTACTATTAAATGTTTAATACTAATCTATTTTGTAATTAAAAAAATCAACACCCGAGAGCTTTGCTCGATCTGGCGGAGCAATCAAAAATCAACAATCAAAAATCAACAATCGTCAATTTCTTAAGGGTTTCCCCGTTGTCAACATATGCTGTATCCGTTCCAAGGTTTTGCGTTCGGTACACAAGCTCAAAAAGGCTTCGCGTTCCAAATCAAGTAGGTATCGCTCACTCACCAAAGTAGGTTCTGACAAATCGCCACCGGCCATCACGTAAGCCAGTTTATTGGCAATTTTTTTGTCGTGTTCTGAGATGAAATTTCCTTGTTTCATTTGGTCGGTTCCCACATAAAACATCCCCAGTGCTTGTTTGCCCAATACTTTTATATCGTTGCGTTGAATCGGTTGCGTATAGCCGCGTTCGGCCAAAATTAGCGCTTGTTTTTTGGCTTCGGCCAATTGCAACTGTTTATTCACCACCACGATGTCTTTTCCTTTTTGCAAGATGCCGGTGTCGAAGGCTTCGTAGGCCGAGGTGGCTACTTTGGCCATGGCAATCGTCAGGAAATAATCTTGTAAGGTGTTTAATTCGACGTCGTTTTTGCGGTATAAATCGGATGCACGCAAGGTCATTTCTTTGGTTCCAGCCCCACCCGGAATTACGCCCACACCAAATTCAACGAGGCCAATGTAGGTCTCGGCGGCGGCCACAACTTTATCAGCGTGCATGCTCATTTCGCAGGCGCCACCAAACGCAAAGCCGTGCGGGGCAACCACCACCGGAATGCTCGAGTAGCGCACGCGCATCATGGTGTTTTGAAATAGTCGGATGGCGGCATTGAGTTCTTCGTATTCTTGCTCCACGGCCATCATGAATATCATGCCAATGTTGGCTCCCACCGAAAAATTGGCTGCTTGGTTGCCGATGACTAATCCATCGTATTCATTTTCTGCCAAATCAATGGCTTTGTTGATGCCTTGTAAGACATCGCCGCCTATGGTGTTCATTTTGGAGTGAAATTCCAAATTCAGGATGCCATCTCCCAAATGTTGAATGCTGGCCCCACTGTTTTTCCAGATGGTTTGCGTGTCGCGAATGGTTGACAGTAACAAAAATCCTTCTTGTCCTGGAATGGATTTATAGGAGTTTGATGCGGCATCATAGTAACTATTTTTTCCATTTTGAATTTGGTAAAACTGGCTAATACCCTTTTGTTTCCAATCGCTAACCCATGGAGCTAAAGCAAAACCTTGGGATTCGATCAATTGAATACCGGCCTCAAACCCGATGGCATCCCAAATTTCAAACGGCCCGTGTTCCCAGCCAAAACCGGCTTTCATGGCTTCGTCTATTTGGTAATACTGATCGGCAATTTCGGGGATGCGATTCGCCACGTAGGCAAATAATCCGGCAAAACTCTTGCGGTAAAATTCACCCGCTTTGTCGGTTCCTTTGAGCAATACGGCAAAGCGATCAATAACCTGCGGTATGGTTTTGGTTAATTCTAAGGTAACAAAGTTGGCTTTTTTGCTGGGTTTATAGTTCAAGGTTTTTAAGTCGAGTGCCTGAATGCCTTCGGCTGTTTTTTTGTAAAATCCTTGTCCGGTTTTGCTACCCAACCACTTTTGATCAAGCATGTGCTGAATAAAATCGGGTATTTTGAACAACGCATGTGCCTCGTCATTTGGGCAATTTTCGTAGATGCCATGGGCCACATGCACTAAGGTATCGAGTCCCACCACATCCACCGTGCGAAAGGTTGCCGATTTGGGTCTTCCAATAACTGGGCCAGTGAGTTTGTCTACTTCTTCAACGGTCAAACCCAATTCGTTGACCAAATGAAACAAACTTTGAATCCCGTAAATTCCAATGCGGTTCCCGATAAAGGCGGGTGTATCTTTGGCTACTACAGCCGTTTTTCCCAAAAAACGTTGTCCGTAATCGCTTAAAAAATCGACTACTTCGGGTGAAGTTTGTGGGCCTGGAATAATTTCAAATAAGTTGAGATAGCGTGCCGGATTGAAAAAGTGGGTGCCACAAAAGTGCTGTTGAAAATCGGCTGAACGGCCTTCGCTCATAAAGGAGATTGGAATCCCAGAGGTATTGGAGGTAATGAGCGTACCCGGTTTTCGGTATTTTTCGATGGCTTCAAAAACTGATTTTTTGATGTCCAATCGCTCCACCACTACTTCAATGATCCAATCGACTTCGGAAATTTTAGGCAAATCATCTGCTGTATTTCCGGTTTTGATGCGCGAAGCAAAAGCTGCCGAATAAATAGGAGCGGGTTTTGATTTTAGAGCTTTCGCAAGATTGTCTGTGGCAATTCGGTTGCGGACAATTGGGCTTTCTAGTGTTAGACCTTTTTGCGTTTCGGCGTGCGTAAGTTCTTGCGGAAGCACATCCAAGAGCAGTACTTCGACGCCAATGTTGGCAAAATGACAGGCAATGCCCGATCCCATGATGCCCGACCCTATGACAGCGACTTTGTTGATGTTTCGTTTCATCGTCTTGTGGAGATTAAAATATTTTTTTATCCGTAATTAATTGATTGATGGTTTCGGTCACTTCAAAAAAATGATTCAATTTTTCAGCTGAAATCGCTGATTTGATTGCTTCATTAAATTGGATTACTGTGTTTTTTGACAACTCTCGTTTTTCTTTTCCCAAATCAGTTAAATAAACCAACACACCTCGGCCATCAACGGGATTTTTACGTTTTGTGATAAGCCCTTTTTCGGATAGGGTTTTCAAAGTTCGCGTTAAACTGGTGGCTTCCATGCCCATGCGCGCACTGATTTCGGTAGCTGGTGTGCCGTGATCTTTATCGATACTCAATAAGGTAAAACCAATGGCCATCGATCCCTCGTAATTTGCCGCTTGCTCATTGTACAAGCGAGAAACCGCTTGCCAGGTAGTGCGCAGGGTATAATCAATGGTTTGTTGGTTCATGATTTGTAGAATGTGATTCAAATGTAATACAATAATTACTATGCACGCATACTATGTGTGTTAAAGTTTGGGGTAAAAAAAACTGTCCAAGAGGACAGTTAAGTTTGATAACGATAAAAGGTTAGCTATATATTTTTTGATACAAGGCTCGGTATTTTTCGAGTACAATTTTACGCCTTAATTTCAACGTAGGGGTGAGGTGACCTTCTTGTATTGACCAAACTTCGGGGGTGAGTTCAAAGCGTTTGATGCGTTCCCAATTGCCAAATTTTTCATTCAATTGATTTACTTCTTCTTCAATTCGGGAAATTACTTGCTGGTTTTGAATCAGATCTTGGTTGGAATCCCCGACTGATATTTGATGCAATTTGGCCCATTCGCGTACAAAATCAAAACTAGGTTGAATAAAAGCACCCGGCATTTTTTCGCCATCGCCAATCACCATGATTTGCTCTATAAATCGCGATTGTTTCATGGCGTTTTCAATGAGTTGCGGTGCTATGTATTTCCCGCCTGATGTTTTGAACATTTCTTTTTTGCGATCGGTGATTTTTAAGAAGCCATCGGCGTCAAATTCGCCTATGTCGCCCGTGTGGAAGTAGCCGTTTTGTATGGCTTCGGCTGTTTTTTCGGGATCTTTGTAATAGCCCATCATCACATTGGGTCCTTTGCACAATATTTCCCCGTCTTCGGCTATTTTTACTTCTACGTTTTGAATCACTTTGCCTACCGTACCCACTCGAAACAAACCATTTCGGGTATCATTTACGGTGATTACAGGCGACGTTTCGGTCAATCCATAGCCTTCCATCACTGGGATTTCGGCGGCAGCAAACATCCGGGCCAATCGCGGTTGCAAGGCGGCGCTTCCCGATACCATCAAATCCAATTCGCCTCCCAAACCGGCTTTCCATTTGCAGAAGATTAATTTTCTAGCCCATTTGAGTTGCCATTCGTACCAAGCGCCATTGGCTCCATATGGTTCGTAGCGCAAGCCTAGGTTAATGGCCCAAAAGAAAAGTGCTTTTTTAATTCCTGTTAGTTCGGCGCCTTTGGCATAAATTTTATCGTATACTTTTTCAATGAGACGCGGAACAGCACTCATTACATTGGGTTGTACTTCTTTTACGTTGTCGCCAATTTTCTCAATCGATTCACCAAAATAGACCGAAACGCCATAAAATTGGTAGAGATACAAAATCATACGCTCAAAAATATGACAAACGGGCAAGAAGCTCAAGGCTCGGCTGTTTCCGGCTTCAAAAGGAATACGCGGGGCACTATCCAAGATGTTAGAGACGATATTTTGGTGCGACAACATTACGCCTTTGGGTTGACCGGTGGTGCCTGAGGTGTAAATAATGGTGGCCAAGTCGGTAGGTTTTACGCCGTTTTTGCGGTCTTCAACCACATCTTGGTTGGCTGTATCGGCGCCCAATTCGAGCAACGATTGCCAATTATCACAACCTTCAATTGTGTTAAATGAATATATTTTTTTAAGCAGCGGGGTTTGGGTATGAATCCGCATCACTTTGTCGTAGACTTCTTGATCTGAAACAAAGCAATACAAAGCTTCCGAATGATTCAAGATGTACGCGTAATCCTCTTCTGAAATCGTGGGGTAAATGGGTATGTTTTGGGCTCCGGTTTGCAGGATGCCGATGTCCATGATGTTCCACTCGGTGCGATTATTAGAGGAGATAATAGCAATTTTATCGTCTTTTTGAATGCCTAAACGCAACAAGGCTCTAGAGATGGCATTGGCTTTGTTGATATACGTTTGCGTAGATGTTTTTTCCCAAACGCCATTGTATTTGGTTACAAAAGCATCCGCTATGGGGTATTTTTCAAGTTGGTAATACGGGAAATCAAATAAGCGGGTGAGTGTAGTCATTGCGCAGTAATTAAGCCTTGCAAAGTAACTAAAATATCCTAAAAGCCCAATACATTTCGCAGTCGAAACACTAAATTATGCACAACAAGTTCGACTTGTTCTATTTTAATTGGTAATTTTGGCCCCACAGAAATTGCTTATGAAAAAACATTTGCGCCTCAACGAATACAAGGTCTTAGGCTATCGCATTGCCTTGGCCTATGTGTTTTATTTTATAGCCCGTGTGCTCTTTTATTGGTTTAATGCCAATCTACTCAAAGTAAATTCCCTTTCTGATTTTTTTGCCCTTTCCTATTACGGGCTTGCCTTTGATACCACGGCCATTTTGTATGTCAATTTGTTGTTCATTCTCGGTTCGGTTTTGCCTCTGTACAACAACACGACGCAACGGTACCAAAAGGGCTTGTTTTATATTTATTTTGGCACCAATTTATTGGCTTATGCGACCAATTTTATTGATTTTATCTACTACCAATACACCTATGCCCGCACCACCATTGTAGCCTTAAATGTAGTTGAGCACGAGACCAACAAAACAACCTTGTTTTTAAGTTTCTTGGTTGATTTTTGGTATGTGTTTGGGCTCTTTTTCTTGGTTTCCTTTTTATGGATTTACCTTTATAAAAAAGTAACGGTTCCCTACGAAAGACCACTTAAAAAACCACATTATTTTGGCTTTTCAGTGGTGAGTTTTTTACTTGTGGTTGCCTTGATTATTGGGGGAATTCGCGGCGGAGATTTCAGCAAAGCAACTCGTCCCATCAATATTTTGGATGCCAGTAAACACGTCAAAAATCAGGTGCATGCTGATGTGGTTTTGAATACGCCTTTTGCCATTATTCGTACGCTATTTAGCAACAGTTTCATCAAAACCAAGTATGCAGGCGTTACTGATGCAGTCATTGCCCAAAAAATCCAACCTATTAAGCAGTATCGCAACAATCCGCCTACTAAACCCAACATTGTGGTATTTATTTTGGAAAGTTATGGCCGGGAATACTCGGGTGCCTTCAATGGAAATTTGAAAATTCCGGGATACAAAAGCCATACGCCTTTTATAGATTCGTTGGCGCATCACAGTTTGATCTTTCGCAATGCCTATGCCAATGGTCGTCAATCCATTCACGGCATGTCGTCCATCTTGGCGGGAATTCCATCGTTTAAAGACGCATTTACCTCGTCGCCTTATCCCAAGCAAAAAATTGAATCCTTGGTGTCTACCTTAGAGGGAATTGGCTACCAAACTTCCTTTTTTCACGGCGCTGCCAACGGTTCTATGGGCTTTCAAGGATTTGGCAATATTTTGGGCATTGATGCCTATTACGGCCGCACCGAATTTAATGACGATTCGCAGTTTGATGGCTTTTGGGGCATTTGGGATGAACCGTTTTTTCAGTTCATGAAACGCACGATTGATACCCAAAAAACACCTTTTTTCTCCACCATTTTTACGGTTTCTTCGCACGAACCGTACATCATTCCCGAAAAATATAAAAGCCGTTTTAAAGAAGGCGAATTGGTCATGCACAAATGCGTTGAATACACCGATTATGCCTTGCAGCAATTTTTTAAGTCGGCCAAAAATGAACCTTGGTTTGCCAACACGATTTTTGTATTTGTGGCCGATCACGGAAACCAGACATACTATAAAGAGTATCAAAAACCCATACAGCGATTTGCAGTACCGATTTTATTTTACAAACCCAACAGCGAGCTCGTGGGCGTAAATGACGATTGGGCACAGCAAATTGACATTTATCCCACGCTTTTGGATATGATTGGTTACCCCAAACCCTTCAGAAGTTGGGGCCGTAGTTTATTTGATAAAACAACAGAGCCCTTTGTAATCAATTCTACGGGAACCATCTATCAGTATGCACAAGGCAATTATATTTGCACCTTTGACGGCCAAAAGGTTTTGGGTTTTTATGCTAAAAATGACAAAGGGTTGACGCACAATTTAATTGGAAAACGCAACCCCGAAATGAACGAACTCGAATTACACTGCAAAGCCTTTATTCAAGACTATATGCAACGCATCGTCGATAAAAAAATGGACACCAAATAACCGAAAATAATGAAAAGTACCCGTGTAAAAATTGCTGTTGTTCTTGGACTAATTTTGTTTGTAGCGATTGGAAAATATGTCTATGACATGAACATCAACCACAATTTTGAAGTGATTACCGATGGTAAAGTATACAAATCGGGGGTAATTCCGCCCGACCAAATTGCCGATTACGTGGCCAAATACCACATCAAATCCATCATCGATTTGCGCATGCCTGGCACCAATGATTTGGTGTTGAATCCCGAAAAACCAGGCGAATTGCAAGCCGAGCGTGAGGCGGTAGCTAAAATTAAGGATGTGAATTATTTTTCTAATCCATCTGAACAAGTACCCAATGCCAAGAATATTGCCGTGTTTACTTCGATATTAGACAACAAAGCCAATTATCCGGTCTTGATCCACTGTTATCACGGTACGGGTAGAGCCGAATTGTATTCAGCCATTTACCGCATGGAGTACGAGAATTTCACCAACGAGGAAGCCCGAAATGGGGTGCGTACACTCATCAAATTCAGTTCATTTGACGACGGAAAGCCCAAAGGTGAATACTTGAAAGCCTATAAAACACGGAAGCAATTACAGGGTAAAGAGTAGCCTAGTTACAAGGCCCGTTGGCTATATTGTTTACGCCACTGATCCAATTATTGTGAATTTTTTTATAGTCTTCATCTCCTTGCATCGGTTGCATTTTGCCTTTCGATACTATTTTTTTGGCAAACTTTAAAGCTTCCTCTTTTCTGTTTAAAATTACTAAGCATTCAATTTTGTTTAATGCATGTGAAGGGGACATTTCTAGTAACATTTGTTCGTTATCTAAAAGTTCTAAATACTCGCTATAATTTCCACAGTCTTTGGCAATTTGTTTCAATTTAGTTTTATCTAAAATGTTCTTTGTCATGCCTGTTGCATTTTTATATGCGGGTAAACTTTCATAAATAGAATCAATTGACGCTTTAATTTTTAGTTTATCATACTCTTTCGGTACAAATGAATTGTTGCTGGTAGAGGCATAGGCAAATAACAATTTACAATAGTAGGACTTGCTGGGAAAATCGATGAATCGTTTTTGTATGTCGTAAAGTGTTGCTCCTGATTTTAGTGCCGTTTCCAGCTCCGTGTAAGCTATATTCGAATCATTTGCGTAGTCAGCCGCCATTGATTTAAACAGGTGTTGGTTGGCATTGTCTTGCGAAAATAAAGCTCCCATTTCAGCGCATTTTACTTGGTCTTTTGTTTTGATTAGGAACTTAAAAGTATTGTCCAGTAGTTCAGCATTTGTAGGATACGCTTTAATGGCTTCTTTAAGGGTAGCAAAAAGTTCCTCATTTTTATTGGCTGAAGCATATTCGGTTATTTTTGTTTTAAAATACTCTTCGCTTTTCTTGGTTGCGGTTACCTGCGTTGGGTTTTTTATAAAGGCAAAATCACTTTCAGATTCGGCTTTTAATCCCATAGCCGCTTTGTATTTTCCACGTTTGGCATAATACTCCAGTTGGGTCGGATTGAGTTCAATGGCTTTGTTTAATAAGGAAATAGCTTGTTGCGAATTCTTTTTCTCGAAGTAAAAACTGGCAAGCGTTGAATATACAGAACTAATATCACCTCCCATTTTAGTGAATGCCTTACTGCTAATTTTACTGTATTTTAGATCCTTATTTTCCGAGTTGACTAAGCTTTCATACAAACCAATCGCTTCGTCAATTTTCCCATTTTTAAACAAACAGAGTCCTTGTATTTGGATAATATCAAAGGGAAAATAATCCGGGAATCCATACCCAAAATTGGTGCGTGCCTCTTCGTTAATGGGATCAAAGTTTTTTTGTAAATCAAAAAAATTAACAACTCCATCGTTGTCAAGGTCACCGATTAGGTCAGCTGATAGATTTGCGGAACTAAAACTGTTCATCGAGGCTGTATATTGTTTCATACCATATTCGTTCATGGCTATGATGGCTGAAATGATGTCAGCCGGTCCATTTGGACTGATGGTTTTTGTAATGAATGTGTTTTTCAAGGTAGATTGCGCATCATTACAATCGGCCAAACTACCGGCAAAATCAGCTGCGCGGTATTTGGCAAATGCACGATTTATCAACAGGATAACTTGGTCTTCGTTGCTCAAGATTCCTTCTTTGGTAGTCATTTTCCCTTTCAAATAGGTTGCTTTATTGGATGCGTCTAGATATCCTTTAGGAAAACTATTCTTGATAGAACGATCCGGTAGTTTATGGCCCAATACCGACTTTAAAATATCTTCTGCAAAATAATAATCGACAACAGCCTCTTTGTAGGCGCCCACTTCCATTTTACATTGGGCCCGGTCTACATAAGCCAAATACAAATAATAGGCCCGGTCTTGATTTTGTTGATAGGCTGAAATTGCTTTATTGAGGCTATTGATGGCTTCTGAATAATTTACTACGTTACTGCTGCCTATTCCATACACGGTTGGCATTTTTAATTTTGCATTGTAGTGATCGTATAAATCATTTTGGTCTTCAGCATGACCAGTTACATATTTTCTGGTTGCTGCATCAAAATAACTGGTACTGCCCATGCGATATACATTATCATCATCATTTAATTTTGAAACACGTTGCTCTTCTGCCAGTTTTTCGTAATACCGTTTATTTATTCTCGTGATAAGATTGCCTAAAATTCCTCCAGCTACATCACTTAAGGCCCCATTTACACCCGTACTGCCCAACTTGGATTTAAAAAAATCAACCGATAAATCTACAGCCGCATCCGTTTTTGGGTCTTTCCCTCGCGCATACAACAAGTTGCCTACAGAAGCCGAGTTTGATGTAGAGGAAGGGAAATTGGCATTTAAAACACCTTTAAATAATTGGGATTGTGTGGGGTTTAGATTAAGTGCTTTGGACAGAACCGCATTCAACTGATTGGTTTCGGTGCCGGTAGTATTGGCAAAGTAGAGTGAATTGATATTGAGTGTAGTGGGATTTATTTTTTGGTTGCTGTACTCCGGTGCATATTTGCCCAGGAATTCGTTGAGTTTATTGAGCGATAAATCAGAACCTTTAAGTTGTACAACCTCTTCTATGAAATTGGGGTTGTTTAATAATTTATTCAATCCGTTTTCGATGCTTGGTGTAATGTTTGTTTGTGCAAATAGGGCAGTTACACACAATAAGCAAGAGGCTAAAATAATTTTTTTCATTGCTAATAAAGTAAGTGAGGTTATTAAAAAAAAAACGCTTCAAACTTAAATTACAAGTAGTAAAAAAAAAATACCCATAAATGGGTATTTTGAATTTTAAAATAAATTATTTACATGTTTTATTGTCGTTCTTCCACCCATTTTCTCGCATTCACAAAAGCCTCGATCCACGGAGAAACTTCGTCGGTACGGTCTTTTGGGTAATGTGCCCAGTTCCAGGGGAAGGTTGAGCGCTCAATGTGTGGCATCATTACCAAATGACGACCAGTCACATCACATAGCATAGCCGTGTTGTAATCTGATCCGTTTGGATTGGCCGGGTAGGCGTCATAACCATATTTGCCCACAATTTGGTAGCGGTCTTCGGCATAAGGCAAGTGGAATTTTCCCTCGCCATGTGAAATCCAAACCCCCAATGTGCTACCAGCTAAACTGCTTAACATCACCGAATTGTTTTCTTGAATTATCACCGAGGTGAAATTACTTTCGTGTTTGTGGCTGTCGTTGTGCTTCATTTTACCGTGAATTTCATGTTCCGGGTTGATCACCTCGAGTTCCATGAACAACTGACAACCGTTGCAAATCCCTACCGATAACGTATCCTCACGTTGGAAGAAGTTGGTCAAGGCGGTTTTGGCTTTTTCGTTGTACAAAAAGGCTCCGGCCCAGCCTTTGGCGCTTCCCAATACATCTGAGTTTGAGAATCCGCCTACGGCACCAATAAACTGCACATCTTCTAGGTTTTCACGCCCCGAAATCAAGTCGGTCATGTGAATGTCTTTTACCTCAAATCCAGCTAGATACATGGCATTGGCCATTTCACGCTCAGAGTTACTTCCTTTTTCGCGAATAATCGCCGCTTTGGGTTTTTGAGCTGGAGTAAGTGCCGTATTGAGTACTGGTTTTTTTCCGTAAAAATGCACCGGAAAAGTATACTGCAAGGGTTGGTTTTTATAATTGCTAAAGCGCTCTTGGGCTTTGTTTTGCTGAGTTTGTTTTTGGTCTAATAAATAAGACGTTTCAAACCAGGTATCGCGCAATTGAGCGATTGATAAGTTGTAGGTACCAAAAGTCAAATACGGTGTATTTGTGGCGGTACCAATTTTAAAGTATTCAATTCTAGTAAATAGCGATTCAAAGGTTGCATCATCTTTGGCTTGGATTACCACACCAATATTTTCAGCAAACAACAATTTTATCAAATCGGGTTCAGCAATTGAACTGAAATCCAATTGGGCTCCCAAATGGGTGTCGGCAAAGCAAAGTTCCAATAGGGTAGTGATCAATCCCCCGCTGCCGATGTCATGTCCAGCTACAATTTGTCCGTGTGCAATTGCGGTTTGAATGGCTTGAAACGCATGGGCAAAAAAGGCAGGATTTTGTACAGTAGGGGTAGCATCACCAATTTTATTTTGGGTTTGTGCAAAGGAACTTCCGCCCAGTTGGTGTGCATCTTGAGACAAATTAATGTAATAAATACTACCGCCGTTTGCTTGCAAAACCGGTTCAACTACTTGGGTGATATTGGTACAGTTTCCTGCTGCCGATATGATTACCGTTCCCGGAGCCAAGACATCGCCTTCGGGGTATTTTTGTTTCATCGATAAGGAATCCTTGCCTGTAGGAATGTTGATGCCCAAGGCAATCGCAAACTCCGAACAACTTTCTACCGCAGCATACAAACGGGCATCTTCGCCTTCGTTTTTGCAGGGCCACATCCAGTTGGCCGACAGCGATACACCCGCTAATCCGTTGTGAATCGGCGCCCAAACCAAGTTGGAAAGTGCTTCGCCAATCGCATTTTTACTACCGGCTACCGGATCAATCAACGCCGAAATAGGGGCATGACCAATGGAGGTCGCTACACCTTCTTTGCCCGCATAATCCAAGGCCATCACACCCACATTATTCAAGGGCAATTGCAACGGACCGGCACATTGTTGCTTGGCTACTTTTCCGCCCACGCAACGGTCTACTTTGTTGGTGAGCCAGTCTTTACAGGCCACGGCTTCTAGACGTAATACTTGCTGAATGTACTGCTCTAATTCCTCTAGTTTATATGCTATTGGGCTATATTTTCGGGTAATGGTTTGGTCGTGCATCACCAATTTGGGTGAACTGCCAAACATATCTTCTAAGGCCAAATCCATGGGTTTTGCTCCAGTTTTGGCTGATTCAAAAGTGAAGCGATGATTTTGAGTTACTTCGCCCACTTCATACATCGGAGCACGTTCGCGATTGGCAATTTGTTGTAACAAATCCAAGTCTTTTTGGCCAATCACCAAGCCCATGCGTTCTTGCGATTCGTTGCCAATTATTTCTTTGGCCGAAAGGGTAGGATCGCCAATCGGTAATTTATCTAAGTTGATGTGCCCGCCGGTTTCTTCGATCAATTCAGACAAGCAGTTCAAGTGACCGCCCGCTCCGTGATCGTGTATGGAAACAATGGGGTTGTGGTCGCTTTCAACCAATCCACGAATGGCATTGGCCGCCCGTTTTTGCATTTCGGGATTTGAACGCTGAATGGCATTCAACTCAATTCCGGAACTAAAGGCACCAGTATCGGCTGAGGAAACCGCAGCACCACCCATTCCAATGCGGTAGTTGTCACCACCTAAAATCACGATGGCATCACCGGCTTGTGGTTTGTGTTTGATGGATTGATCCAATTTTCCATAGCCAATTCCTCCCGCTTGCATAATAACTTTGTCGAAGCCCAATTTGCGAGCGTGGGCTAGGGTTGCTTCGGTGTGTTCGTCGTATTCAAAGGTTAAAACCGATCCGCAAATGAGCGGTTGACCAAATTTATTTCCAAAATCAGAGGCGCCGTTCGAGGCCTTAATTAAAATGTCCATGGGCGTTTGGTACAGCCACGGACGTGCCGGCATGGCTTGTTCCCAAGGTTGGGATTCGCCTTGCAAACGCGAATAGGCAGTCATGTACACCGCTGTTCCAGCCAAAGGCAACGAACCTTGTCCACCGGCCAAACGGTCGCGAATTTCTCCACCCGATCCGGTAGCGGCTCCATTAAAGGGCTCTACGGTTGTGGGGAAATTATGGGTTTCGGCTTTTAAGGATATTACCGAATCAAAGGCTTTGTTTTCGTAGTAATCAGCTTTTTCTGGGCTTTTTGGCGCAAATTGGGTAACGCGCGGCCCTTTTACAAAAGCCACATTGTCTTTATAGGCAGAGACAATGTCGTTGGGGTTTTGTGCCGAGGTTTCTTTGATGAGTTTAAACAACGAACGATCTTTGGTTTCACCGTCAATCACAAACGTCCCATTAAAAATCTTGTGTCGGCAGTGTTCTGAATTCACTTGCGAAAATCCAAACACTTCTGAATCAGTGAGTTTACGACCAATTTTAGTCGCTACGCCATTCAAATAATCTACTTCTTCGGGGCTCAGCGAGAGTCCTTCGGTTTGGTTATATTGGGCAATGTCGTCAATGTAAAGTATGGGTTCAGGCGATATAGCAATCGTGAAAATATCTTGATCGATAGCCGAATATTTTTGCAGCAACATCGGATCAAAATCTACAAAATCACTTGAAACGTAGGTAAATTCTTCGATGCGTTCAATGCCTTGGATGCCCATATTTTGAGTAATCTCAACGGCATTGGTGCTCCACGGAGTGATCATCGTGGCCCGTGGTCCCACAAAAAAATCCGCGAGCACGGATTTGGGTTGATGGGTTGACGCGTCTAAAAGCAATTCTGCTTGAAAAAGCCAGTTTAATTTGCTGATGGTTTCTGCCGAAAATTCCATTTGCGTAGCGACGGCAAATACGGTTTTACTTTCGTTTCCGAAGAAATAAATCATGTGTTGTGATTTTGATTCGTTGCTGAGCTTACCCGATACAACGAATGTGGTTGTTGTGTGCGCAAATTTAATTCAAAATTCGGCAAGGCACAAACGGCAGTTATTAAAGGTTATAAACAATTAATCGGGAAAATCGGCGGCGATATAGGCGCCCAAATCGGGTGCTGAAGCTGTGCTGCGTGCGTTGCCACGGATGTCAAATCCAATTAAATACAACAAATTTCCTTTTTGAAAGGCGCCTGAACTGGAATCAATATTCAATTGATTGGTGTAAGGATCAAAGAATTTAGGATCTTGATTTTTGAGGTTGCCGTTTTGCTCCAAACGAATGAAGTTGTAGTTTTCGTTGGTGGCCAATGCGGTACCAGCGTCTCTAAACTTAATTAAACAATGTTGAAAATTTGATTCGAAAGCTATTTCAGGATGATCGGGCGCTTTGTCCAACAATAACCCAATGGCATTCTGGCTGTAGATAATGCTGTTCTTAAATTCGGCGTGGGTGAGGGGCACTAGCGTGAGTGATCGATCACTATTTTCTTGGTAATTGCTCAAGGAAACGGCCAATTGACGCGTGCTGCTCCAGTTGTTGTTGATGGTGGCATGGGTAAAATCATAACTTCCGCCCACGGCCGCCAAACAGGCTTGCCCAGCATAATTGATTACCGTATTGGTGCTATTGATGGTGGCTTTTCGCGCTAAAATCCCCACATTGGTATGGTTGTAAATTTGGGAATTATGTAAACCCAAGTTGCTATTTTCGACCAATAGTCCTACGGTAGCATTTTTGATGGTGGCGTGATTGATGGTGCTAGAACTTCCAGAACGCAACCAAATGGTGCCCCATTGGCCCGGTATATCCGAGAATCCTGGTTCTAAACGATCGCCTTCAAACACCACTTCGTTGGCCAGAGGATTGGCAGGATCTTGCGAAGGTGTACCATTGATTTGTAAACTCGAGCCGGGTTGTGCAATTAAGCCCGATTCGGCATGAAAATGTACACGAGCTCCCGCGTCGACGGTAAGTGTTTTGTTGTTGGGAATTCCTGCGTAGCCATAGACTACATAGGGTTTTTGGTTGGTAAAGTGAAATTCATTGCCGTGATTGGGATCGTTTTCGTCGAGCTCAAATCCGTTGATGCGTACTTCGGCACCTGTTTCGTCAAGGCCCAATAAGAGCGATTCTTTGCTGCCATCGGCAAATTTTTTGGGATATAAAAATATGGCGTCTTGAATGAGCGTGACCAAATTTACTTTTTGCAGATTGGATCCGCCGTCAAATACTATTTCGTCGGTGTATAAAAATTGGGTTTGATTTTGAGCAGCATATTGGGCGATATCTACTGTAGTTTCAATAAAAACAAACAAACTGTCGTTGGCCAACAATTCTACGTTCTTGAACAATTTTCCTTCGCCAATGCCGTCGCCATTTTCGTCTTCACCGGTCAATCCGTCAACCATCATGCGGTATTTGGAATCGCTTTTGCCCATACGAATCGTGGGAATCGTGATGTCGTTGCTGCTTCTATTATAGACCTTCAGGCGGTAAGTGCTTGATCCGATATTACTAAACACCGTGTCCAAATAAATGGTGTCTTTCGAGAAGGCAAGCGTTCCGTTGCTGGGCACTGTCTCAAAATCTTTGCGACAAGAAGTAAGGGAAAGGAGTGCAATACTGAAAAATAAAAGGAGTGCGCTGCGCATGAAAAAATGTTTTGGTAAAAATAGGGATAAAATTGAGAAAGACAAGGGGAGGGAGGTGGTAGGTTTTAGGTTTTAGGTGTTAGGTCGTAGGTTTTAAGTTATGAATTATGAGTTATGAGTTTTTTTCTGAGAACCAATTCTTATCCCCCGCTACCGCGCGAATCCTTTCGCGTGGTTTTCTAATTTACAATAACTATTTTCTAAATTTTCTTTCTCTAGCATAATTTATAGCATTGTTTTATTTTCTAGTTAATAATTGCCACGCGAAAGGATTCGCGCGGTAGCGGGGGGTAGGTTTTAGGTGTTAGGTCGTAGGTTTTAGGTTATGAATTATGAGTTATGAGTTTTTTTCTGAGAACCAATTCTTATCTCTCGTCTTTTAGTCTGTCCTCTATTTTGTATCCATTGCAAGAATTGGAATTTGGAATTTTTATATTGGAATTTACAATTTAGAATTCATCAAATTCGGCTACCTCAGTTAAATTTTATAAACTCCCAAACCTGCAAGATATTGTTTTAAATTTGCCCAAAAATTTACAAATGGAGTTTGATAAACAACAGATTTTAGATTGGTGCAATTCATTTGCGTCCCAAACACTCATGGGTACCTTGAATATAGAATATGTAGATGCAGGTCCTGATTTTCTTACCGCGACTATGCCGGTTAATCCGAGTGTGCATCAGCCGATGGGATTGTTGCACGGCGGAGCTTCTGTGGCCTTGGCTGAAAGCGTAGGCAGTGCGGCTTCGATGTTGTTTGTCAATCCAGAAAAATCAGAGGTGAGAGGCATTGAAATTTCGGCCAATCACGTGCGTGCCAAACGAGAGGGAATGGTTACCGCTACCGCACGCATCATGCACCAAGGACGTTCGGTGCATTTGTGGGAAATTAAAATCACCGACGAAGCCGGCAAACTCATTTCCATTTGCAAATTGACCAACATGGTCTTGCCCAAAAAAGGATAAGATGAATACACTATTGGATCAAGTAGCGCAGCATTACAAGCAACAATTGCCGTTTGTGGTGTTTCGCAAACCGCATAAAAACAAGGTAAAAGCCTATTTGCAAGTAGATGCTATCCCATATACCACCGCAGATTTTCAAGAGGCAGGTTTTGTATTTGCCGCTTTTGATGGAACATCCAATTATTGCATTCCGGCGCAGGCAGCACAGGTACTTCAAGCTGAATTTGAAGCAACACCGGCGCCTTTATTCTCGGTTGACAGTTCGTTTGCTGCTGCTTCAAAAGTTGATTTTGAAACACGTGTTTCTAAAGCCATTTCGAGCATACAAACTGGTCAATTTGAAAAAGTAGTGCTGTCGCGAAAAGAAGTTTTGCCGTTGCCACAACTAGAGCTTAAAGCCTTAATTACTCGATTGTTTTCCTTGTATCCCAGTGCTTATTGTTACGCTTGGTTTCACCCGGAAACCGGTTTGTGGTTGGGCGCAAGCCCCGAACAATTGATTAAAATAGAAGCTCATTCCATACACACAATGGCCCTAGCGGGCACCCAAAAATTCACTGAGAACGTGAATTGGGGCGCAAAAGAACAACAAGAACAGCAAGTAGTTACCGATTACTTGGTCGAGCAGCTTCAACCATTTTGTGCCAGTCTTAAATTAAATGGTCCCCATACTCAGCAAGCGGGATCTTTGCTTCACCTCAAAACCGAAATCAGAGGGCAATTGCATGCTGGTTTTTCATTGCAAAATTTATTGCAATCGTTGCACCCAACCCCCGCTGTTTGTGGTATGCCCAAAGATGATGCCTTGCAATTTATTGGGCAAGAAGAAGGCTATGACCGGGAATTTTATAGCGGCTTTATGGGTGAAATTCAACCGAATAACCAAGTCGATTTATTTGTTAATTTGCGCTGCATGAAATTGACAGACAAGCAGGCGCAGCTTTATATAGGCTGCGGCATTACCAAAGACAGTCAAGCCGAATTGGAATTTGCCGAAACTGTCCATAAATCTCAAACCATGAAACAAGTACTCGCGTACTAAATATATTATGATGAAAGTAGATATACTCGCCTTTGGCGCGCACCCCGATGATGTCGAATTGGGCTGTGGTGGCACTATAGCCAAAGAAGTTTCTTTAGGAAAAAAAGTGGCCATTATTGATCTCACCCGCGGCGAATTGGGAACGCGTGGCTCAGTGCCCATACGCGATGCCGAGGCCCAAAAAGGTGCCGAAGCTATGGGCGTTGCGTTGCGTGAAAATTTAAATTTTCGCGATGGATTTTTCATCAATGATGAGGCACATCAACTGGAAATAATTAAAATGATACGCAAATACCAACCGGAAATCGTGTTGTGCAATGCCATTAAAGACCGCCACATCGACCACGGAAAAGGCAGTAAATTGGTTTCGGATGCTTGTTTTTTGTCGGGATTAACTAAAATACAAACTGAATACAACGGTGAACATCAGACCGCTTGGCGTCCCAAACAGGTGTATCATTATATACAATGGGAGACGATTGAGCCCGATTTTGTGGTAGATATTAGTGGGTTTATGGACCAAAAAACAGCCGCGGTTCAGGCGTATGCCTCGCAGTTTTTTAATCCGAATGCCAATGAACCCGAGACGCCCATATCGTCGGTAAATTTTATAGACAGCATTACCTATCGTGCACGTGACTTGGGCCGATTGACTGGTGTAGCACATGCCGAAGGCTTTACCAAAGAAAGGTATTTGGCCGTCAATAGTTTAGCCGACTTGAAGTAAAAATGTCTATTTTTTCTTTGTATACTTAAAAGTTTTACAATACATTTGCGCTCGTCAAAATGGTGGTTGTAGCTCAGCTGGTTAGAGTAGCGGTTTGTGGTGCCGCGGGTCGCCGGTTCGAACCCGGTCAGCCACCCAGGATTTCAAAAGCTCCAAGTTTTCTTGGGGCTTTTTTTGTTTTAGCGGATAGCTGTCAGCTTTCAGCTTTTAGCCACGAATACACGAATGATTTTGCTGAAAATTATTTAATTCATATTATCATCCACGAAAATCGAATTCGCAAGGCGTATCAAAGTATATTAAAAATAAAATTCGTGCATTCGTGGCAAAAAAAACTGTAAAGTAGATAAGAGACTAATTGATTAGAGATTAGAGAATGTCCTTAGAAAATCCAAATCAAAAATCATCCCGAAGCATCGGGACAACAATCGTTATTCGTTAATCACAACTTATCCACCTTCAACTTCTCTTCCCGATTCGCTATTTCCCAGGCGATGGCAAAGGCCAATTGGGTGCGTTTGGCCAGGGCGTCGAATTCTATTTTATCGACTTCGTCTGAGGCTTGGTGGTAATCGGCGTGTACGCCATTGAATAAAAATACCGAGGGAATGTTGTTTTTGGCAAAATTGTAGTGATCAGATCGATAGTAAAAGCGGTTCGGATCGTTTTTGTCGTTAAAGGTGTAATCGATGTTCGTGTGCACATAGTCGGCATTGGCTTTTTCGCAGATGCTGTACAAATCAGAGGAAAGGTAATCCGAGCCAATCAAATAAATGTAGTCGTTGGAGTTGGCGTGTTTTTCGTCGCGACGCCCAATCATGTCAATGTTCACGTCGGCAACTGTATTGGCCAAAGGAAACAACGGATTTTCAGAATAATAACGCGAACCATGCAAGCCGTGTTCTTCGCCGGTCACGTGCAAAAACAAGATCGAACGCTTGGGTCCGTGTCCAGCTGCTTTGGCTAGCTGAAAGGCTTGGGCAATTTCTAGTAAGGCTACCGTACCCGAACCGTCGTCGTCGGCGCCGTTATATATTTCGCCATTTTTCATACCCACATGATCGTAATGTGCCGAAATCACTACAATTTCATCTGGTTTTTCGGAACCTTTAATAAACGCCCAGATGTTCTCTGAATCGGGCAAATTTTCGTTGCGTTTGGCATTCAAAAAGCTGGCAGGCACCGGTTGGTAATAGGAATCTGCTCCTGTTGGAAAGGGGATAGTATTGTTTTGATAGTGGGCAATCAAGTAATTACCCGCTTTTTTTTGTCCAGCACTGCCTGTTTCGCGGCCTTGCATCTCGTCACCTGCCACCACCAATAAATGCGTTTTTAGGTCTTTGGCGGTTATTGAGTTGAGGTAGGGGGTGAGTGATTTTTTTTGGTTTTTGTTTTTTTGTCCTTGGGCAGTAAAAACAAGGCTGATAAGCAGAACGAGGTAAAGTGTATTGCGCACGATAAATAAATTTGATTCAGCGACTAAAGTACTTATTTTAGCTTAATTCAAAAGTAAATGCAATTATTTTAGTCTTATTTTTACCACAAAATTTTAGTTATGCAATCCAACGAAACTACTGTTGAGGCCTATATGGCTAGTTTGCCAGCCGATCGAAAAGAAGCCATCCAACTTTTGCGAGAGCAAATTAGCCAAAATTTACCGGCCGGTTTTCAGGAGGAAATGTCCTACGGCATGATTGGCTATGTGGTACCCCACAGTTTGTACCCAAAAGGGTATCACTGCAATGCCAAATTGCCTTTGCCTTTTTTGAACATTGCCTCTCAAAAAAACTTCATTGCCGTTTACCACATGGGCATGTATGCCGATGAAACCGTCTTGAATTGGTTTACCACCGAATTTGCCAAAACCACAACTAGTAAATTAGACATGGGAAAAAGCTGCGTTCGGTTCAAGAAAATGAATGATATTCCATATGAATTAATTGGAAAATTGGCTACTAAATTTTCGGTAGAACAGTGGATTTCCTGCTACGAGAATGCCTTTGTAAAACCCAAAAAATAACAAGATAGATTGTTGATTTCATGCTAAAACTTCGGTACATATTACTCGTAATCTTCCTGCAAACAGGCTATTGGAGTAGCTATGCGCAGCAAGATTCGGTCAATACACCCAAGAAAATTGAAGACACCAAATTATACAAAAACATCTCGAGTTATTCTGAACGAAGCAAGTTGGCCCGTCTTATCAAAAAGGCCATATTTGATCCACTCACTACACCCAAAGCGCCCAATAAAGTAGTCATGACGGTCAAAAACCGGTACGGGTATTGCCACAATAAAATCATTAGAAATATTGATATTACTACCTATGATCCCTTTGGATACAGTGAATTGGATACGGTAAACAAGGAAGATAAATTTGGCTACAAATTGGGAGATGCGTTGCACAATAAAACGCAAAATTTCACCATTCGCAATTTGTTGTTGATTAAAAAAAATAAACCGCTGGACACCTTAATGCTCATTGAAACCAAACGTTTACTGCGCGCTCAGCGCTACATTCGCAGAGTGTTGGTGACGCCAAAACCGGTTTCGGCCAGTTCAGATTCAGTGGATGTATTTATTAAAGTACTCGATTCTTGGAGTTTAGTTCCCGATTTTTCGACTACGCCCACCACGTCGAAATTTCGTTTGGCCGAACGCAATTTTATGGGAACCGGACACGAATTGGGTGGCACCGTAAAAAAGAGTATTTTTTACAATAAAACGGCTTACAGTGCCAATTATACTTTCCCGAATTTCTTTCATACCTACATCAAAACCGAACTCAATTATGATGTAGATGTGGACGGTTGCTACAAGAAGTTTCTCAATGTTGAACGCACGTTTTTTTCTCCGTATACTCGATGGGCCGGCGGATTTTATGTAGACCAAGCACTCAGAAAGCAATATATTTACAATCCTTTGCCTGTCAATGAATTTGAATTTTACAGTTTTTCTACGCGGGATGTTTGGTTGGGTCGTTCGTTTAAAATTATGAATGGAAACGAACAAGAACATCGAGCTACCAATTTTATAAGCAGTGCACGTATGATGCAACGCCGGTTCATGAAATTGCTTTCCGACCAATTTGATCCGGAGCACTATTATTCCGATCATAAAATGTATTTACTGAGCATGGGGATTTCTACCCGAAAATATACCGAAGATGTGAATGTGTTGAATTTCAACATACAGGAAGATGTGGCTTCGGGTTTTGTGTTCAATATTACAGGCGGCTACGAATTAAAAAATGCACGCTGGAACAACTACCTCGGTACCCGTTTGGCCATCGGAAAATATTTTCATGTGGGGTATTTTGGCACCGATTTAGAATACGGTTCCTTTTTTTATCAAAGCAAACAGGAGCGCTCTACTTTCAAGTTAAGCGCTACCTATTTCACCCCTTTATTGGGTGAAGGTCGCTGGAAGTTTAGGCAATTTATTAAACCGCAATTGGTGGTGGGCAATGACCGACTCAATACGCCCTATGACCGATTGAATCTAAATGGAGAAAACGGCATACAAGGATTTGAATCGTATAATTTAATTGGTACAAAAAAAATAAGGTTGGCCATGCAAACCCAAGGATACTCGCCATGGAACGTTTATGGTTTCCGGTTGAATCCCTATTTGGGGTATACCTTGGGGATTTTGGGGAACGAAAAACAAGGGTTTATTAACAACAAATTGTACCAACACATTGGCATTGGCTTGATTGTGACCAATGATTATTTGGCGTTTAGTTCCTTTCAGTTTTCCTTTTCGTTCTATCCAGATACGCCATTTGATTCCAACGAGGTGTTTAAGACCAACACCTTTAAAAGTACCGATTTTGGTTTGCCCAACTATGAAATTGGGAAGCCCAGCCTAGTTCCCTACGACTAATGCCGATTGGTTTGCTGCCAAGTGGCCACATAGCGGGCTGCAATTTTTTGGTAATGGTGTTCTTTTTCGATGAATTTTCGTGCCCGCGCCCCAATTACTATAAGCTCGCTAGGATTTTCAATTAAATAGGATAATCCTTCTACAAGTTGATCGACATTAACTGAAGCATTGCAATTGACTGCTTCTGTAAGTTGATACTGCTGCACAAATTCAGGTTCGGCACCAGTAAACACTACTTTTCCTTTGGCCATTGCCTCTAGTGCATTGTAGCCTTGGTCGTGGGCATAGGCTTGATCTAGAATAATATGGGCCTTGTTGTATTGGATAATGTAGTCGGCGTAGGGCAAATTGGTGGTGAGGCAAATTTCTACCTGCTCGGGGTATTTCTGTTGGATGATGGCTAAAGCGGCTTCAAAAGCATCCAATCCTTTTTTGTAATAACTCAGTGTGTTGATTCCCAAGAAGATGATTATTTTATCTTGAATGGTCAACGGCTGAAAATCCAATTGGTCTACATTTACCGGATTGGGGTGCAGTCCCAAATACATCGGATGACCTTGCAAAGGCAAATGATAATCCAGATCTGAAGCGATTACACCTTTTATGTGTTGGTACAAATAATCATGCAATTTCTTGAAGTTGACTTGTCTAAATTTCAAGACGCCATTAAAAGCCTTGTCACTTATTTTTCCAGCCAAATAGGCTTGCACCGCCGATTTATACTCCGGATGATCAATACAATACTTTACGTTTATATAATCGTCGCCACAACTCAACAGAAATACGTTTTTGTTGTGGGCAAAGAGGTACGAGAGGATTTTTAACTCAGTGTTGGGTTGACAATAAAAGCTGTTTTCGTTGATGAGTTGCACCACGTCAAAGTTTCTGCATTGGTCTTGGATTCGCATAAATTGACGGTAGGTGAGGTACGAACTGAGGTCAAAACCAGTGAGTTTGAACAACGCTACTTTGCATTTTTTGCGCCAGCCAGAATCCCATTTTTTTTCGAGCGGGATATCTACCGGATACTGTTTAAATCCATCATGAAAACCCAGATGAACAACCGTGTGTCCCAACGCCTGAAGGCCTTCTTTCAAGGAATTGTGCAACCTGCTGTATTCGCCAATGAGTAAGATGTTCATATATTAGTATATTTGGCAAATATATTTACAAATCCCCAACAATGGCCTCAGTCCCCCAGAAAATAGCGATCGTAACTACCAGTTTAGCAAATGGTGGTGCCGAGCGCGTGGCGGCCAATTTGAGTGTGATGTTTAACCAGTTGGGATTTGATGTGCATGTAATTTGCATCAACAATGCCATTGATTATGACTTTTCTGGACAGTTGTATAATTTGGGAATCAAAGTACCTACAAAAGGGTGGTTACGAAAAATACAAAAAGCGATTTTACTTAAAAGCTATTTGACTTCGCAACAAATTTCGGTGGTAATAGACAACCGCACCCGACCCGTTATTTGGAGAGAAGTGGTATACAAATGGGTTTACCAAAATCGAAATGTAATCTACATGATGCACAGTTTCAAACTCGAAAACTATTTGCCCAAATCGTTCAGTTTGGCTCGTTTTTTATATGCTAAAAACACCCAATTTGTAACGGTATCTCAAGCCATTGCTCAAGAAATTCAGCGCAAGTATGGCTTTAAAAAGGTGCAAACCATTTACAATAGTATTCCTGATTTTACAGCATCTCAAGCTGTTGCAACAACTGAAAGCGTCCCCTATATTTTGTTTTTTGGCCGCTTGGACAATAGCGTTAAAAATTTTACTTTACTGCTAGAGGCCTACAAACAATCAGGACTTGCTAAAGACGGGGTTCAACTCAAAATTATGGGCGACGGACCCGATGCATCATTTATCTTAAAACAAATAAATCAATTAGAGCTCATCGATTTTGTTGCCATTTTGCCATTTCAATCCGAACCTTTTGCGGTGATCCAACAAGCTAAATTCACGGTGCTCAGCAGTCAATACGAAGGTTTTCCGATGGCCCTTGTTGAGTCTTTGGCTTTGGGCGTGCCGGTAGTTTCGGTCGATTGCCAATCGGGTCCCGCTGAGCTGATTCAATCGGGCGAAAACGGACTTTTGGTTCCCAATCACAACCTGCAAGCCTTGGCCGATGCGATGTATGAACTGCATACGAATACGGCATTGTATGAAAAATGCAAAAACAATGCCCAAAAAAGCGTAGAACATTTATCTTTGAATTCCATCAGTTCAAGTTGGAACAACTTGCTAGAAGCTATTTATGAAAAACACGATTAATCAGGTTCAACTGCTCGATATTCCTAAAATTCACGATACCCGAGGCAATTTGTCGGTGGTAGAGGGAAATACAGTTCCCTTTGCGCTCAAACGCGTATACTATTTATATGATGTGCCTAGCGGCGCTGCACGGGGAGGACATGCCCATATTCACCAATCAGAAGTGTTAATTGCTTTGAGTGGAAGCTTTGAAGTGTTGGTAAAGGATGGACAAAACGAGAAAACAGTTCGATTGTCTATGCCCAATTCGGGCTTGTTGATTCCCACCGGAATTTGGCGCGAATTGCACAGTTTTTCTTCGGGATCAGTATGTTTGGTATTGGCTTCTGGCGAATTTGACGAAGCCGATTACATTCGAACTTACGCTGATTTTGAGTTATTTAAACAAGGTACGTCGCAATCCTAAAGCAATCAGTAGTGGTTGTAATGCAAGTAAACTGCGCAATATCCAAGCTGGTAGCGCAAATAAGACGCGTTTTTTGATTGACAAATTCTCAAACGCAATTCCCATTTTCATTTCTTGGTAATACGCCCAATCACCTCGCAATTTTGATTTGATGCCCAACGAATAGCGGTTCCAATCTAAATAACGTTTTAGTACTGGATTTTCCTTTTCCCATGATGCATAGGCTGAAAAATTCATTTTTTTGGGTGTCAAAGAATTTTGTTTTGACAAACTATTGGCATCAAAGGTGTAGCGTGCCGTACGATGCCAAATGAACACTACTTGAAAATGCAGACCCAATCGGATCCATAAATCCAAGTCTTGTCCGCTTTTGATGGTAGTGTCAAAAGTACCAACCCGATTTAGTGCTGTTTTTTTGATCACGACACTCGAGGTCCAAATGGCCGGTTCAATGCGGCTCGCTTCAAAAAAATTGACCAATTCGAAGTTTGAAGTTTGCGCAAATGCATATTGCGCAGGAATGAGTTGATGGCCTGTATCTATTGTTTTGGCGGTATTAAAAAGCGATTCATTTGGAAATTGCAGGCAGTAGTTATGCATGGTTTCCAAATGATCGGGTTCCCACAAATCATCGGCATCCAAAAAGGCGAGGTAGGCTGCCTTGGCTAGTTCAATTCCTGTATTTCGTGCCGAGGAAACTCCTTGGTTGGCTTGGTTAATGAGTCGAATTCGAGGATCTGTACATTGCTGGATAATGGCCAAACTACCATCTGTTGAACCGTCGTTGATGAGCAGCAATTCAAAGTCGGTAAACGTTTGATTCAAAACACTAGTGAGCGTTTTTTCGAGGAAACGTTCTTTGTTGTAAACCGGGATGATTACTGAAAAAAAAGCCATCTAAAAGATTAAAGCCCAAATATACTCGTTTCGTGGTTTCCTTTGTTCAAATATATTATTTTTGCTACCTATGAAAGCCAATCAAACCTTGCATATCGTTTGTTTTCACAATCCGTATCCGCCAGTTTACGGAGGTGTAATTGATGTGTACTACAAAGTAAAAGCCTTGCATGCGCTGGGAATAAAAATTCATTTTCATTGTTTTATCGACGAAAAAAAACCAGACCTAACCGCTTTGCATACCCTTTGCGAAGCCGTCTATGTGTATCCGCGACGATTTAAATTTTTCAAATTGTTTTCGCGATTTCCTTTTTCGGTCGTAAGCCGCTACAGCAAAAAATTAGTTTATAATTTAGAGTCAATTGACGCACCAATTTTGTGCGAAGGACTGCAGTCCAGTTTTGTGTTGCACCAACATGCCTTTCCCAATCGAAAAAAAATGCTCCGCTTGCACAACATCGAGTCCAACTATTATACCGGATTGGCACAAAGTGAAACCCGTTTTTGGAAACGCCTATTGTTTGTGCGTGAGGCCAAGAAATATGAAGCTTACCAAGCTGTTATGGCAAAATTTGATCGGGTGTTTACCTTGTCACATTTCGAACAAGCCTATGTGCAAAAGCAGTTTGGCAATGGGGAATACGTGCCTGTTTTTCATGGGAATTCCCGTTTTTCAAAACTAACCGATTTTGGTGATTTCGCTTTTTATCACGGCGATTTGCGCATGTCCGATAACCGAAAGGCCGTTGCATTTTTGGTCGATGTCTTTGCTAAAATTCCCAATTATAACTTGATTATTGCTTCGAGTAAAGCGGCCTCGTATGTGCAAAAACTGATTAAAAATATCCCGTCGATTACCTATGTACCGCTCAAAACGCAAAATCAGTTGGATACGTTATTGTCATCAGCCCAAGTAAATGTGATGTTGTCATTTCAGCAGTCGGGTACGAAACTCAAAACAATCAATTCGTTATTCAAAAGCAGACATTGCATCATCAACGAAAATATGGTGGATGATCCACAAATTTTGGCTTTGTGTACGGTAGCCTCGACAGCAGAAGAATTTAAATCGGCGATTGAAGAATTGCGCTTTGTAGATTTTACTCCCGAAATTCAGGATGAACGCAGACAAGTTGCGGATACGCTATTGTCAGACACCAATAATGCTCAAAAAATTATAGATTTTATAGCTAATTAATTAGCAGCAGCCGTATCGAATGATGCAGTAAATGGCACGAAAGCCATCTTTCCAATTGATTTTTTTACCTTCTTCGTAGGTGCGTCCGTAGTAGGAAATGCCCACTTCATAAATGCGCACTTTTTTAACCTTGGCAATTTTGGCCGTGACTTCGGGTTCAAAACCAAAGCGTTTTTCCTTTAATTGAAGTGATTTTAGCATGTTCGAATCAAACAATTTGTAGCAAGTTTCCATGTCGGTTAAATTCAAATTGGTGAACACATTGGACAAGGTGGTTAAAAACTTGTTGCCAATGGTGTGCCAAAAAAACAACACCCGGTGCGCATTGCCACCCATAAACCGAGAACCATAAACTACATCGGCAAAACCATCGAGTACCGGTTTGAGTAAGATGGTATATTCGTTGGGATCGTATTCTAAATCGGCATCTTGAATTAAAGTATATTGTCCCGTTGCCAATCCAATTCCGGTATGAATAGCGGCACCTTTACCCATATTTTTAGGGTGTGCCACATACTGTAAATTGACCGTTGGATGGGCTGCTTGGTAGCGTGCAATTGCCGCTTCGGTATCATCGGTTGAGCAATCGTTGATCACTACGATTTCTTTTTGTATCCCATTAGGAAGCACTACTGCCGTAACTTTATCGAGGATGAGATGCACGGTAGGTCCCTCATTATATACTGGAATAATAATGGAAAGCGTAGTAAATGTTGATGTATTCATGGCAATTGGCTTGGTCACAAAACTACAGTTCTATTTTCAAAAATCAATTAAATTGATACATTTGTTTGCATGAACCACCTGACCAATTTTATTTCCAAGTACCGCTTTCATATTCTACTAATTGCCTTTGGAATGGTTTGGATGTCGTTTCTCAATGCGCTGCTGCAACTTTCTGATCAGACTTTTATTTACCCGGATTCCTTTAGTTATTTTGATGCCGCCACCGATTTATTTGTAAAACTACGGGGGCATTGCTACCGGCCGATAGGCATGGCGTTTATCAGTGGTTTGCCGTATGTATTTGGTGCCAAAGGGACCGCCATTTTTGGTTGGAGTTTTTATGTAAATGTGTTTTGTTGGCTGGCTTCAGCGCTAGTAATTTTTACTATGCTAAGGCAACAAATAGCTGCGAAAGTGTCTTTTTTGTTTGCACTTGCCTTTCTGCTTTGCGTAGGTCCAGCAACCATTTGCTTTCATTTGCTCACCGAAAATTTATACACTTTTCTAGTGTTATTGTTTTTGTTTTTTTGGGCTCGATACCTGCAAAGCCATCGCTATCTTTTTTTGTCAATCGGTCTTAGTGTGTTATTGTTTTCGATGTTGATCAAACCTGGATCTAAATTTTTGGCAATTGGGGTATTTTTATTTTGCATCAAAATCATATATACTCAGCGAAAAGCAAAGAGTTCTTGGTTTATTTATGGCAGTTTGGGCCTCATTGCGCTACAACTCATTGGGATGAAAGTTCAATTTGGCAATGCTACTTTGAGTTATATTGACGGCATTACCTACCATAATTATTTGTGCACCAAAGCAGTTTGTTACCAAGAAGGCGTGCCATACCATCAAATCAACAACGAACGCGCGGCCTATTTGCATCAGTTTTCGTTGCCCGAACGCAAAGTGATTGCTGCCGCCGATTTAAAACAGCAACTCACTCACAATACCCTAAATCTTTTTAAAGCATATTGCGCTAATGTATGGGACAATACCATTTCAGGTAGTCCGTACATTCAAGATTGTGAGAACCGAAATCAGACGGCTTATTTCGAAGGGAGTAAGTCATTTTTGTTTTCGGTTTCTAAATGGCAAAATCGATTTTTTACCAGCATTGGAGTGATTTTGGCTCTGTTGACAATGGTTCGATACAAACAAGCCGGAAAAGCTGCAGTCATGACCAGTGTGGTTTTGCTGTATACGGTAATTTTATCGGGGGTTTCGTGCAGCCAAGGCGATCGATTTCACCTAGTTATTTACCCTTTCGTACTACTCTTGTTGGGGCAATGGATTTTAGTAATGCGCCAAAAAAAAAGCGTTTAATTAAACGCTTTTTTGAACTACTTCGAATATTTTTTGGTCTTCACATTTCAGGGTTTTCGACGGGAATTTCATGAGCAGCGCATAATCGTGCGTGGCCATGATGATGGTTTTTCCGTTCGCGTTAATCTTGCGCAACACTTCCAATACTTCTACGCTGGTTTGCGGATCTAAGTTTCCAGTAGGTTCGTCGGCCAAGATTAATTCGGGATCGTTTAACAAAGCACGGGCAATGGCTACACGCTGTTGTTCACCGCCCGACAATTGGTGCGGCATTTTGTTGGCAATGGATTTTAAATCAACTTTGTCAAGCACTTCGTCAATTTTATCAAGCATTTCGGCTTCAATCGTCCATCCGGTTGCTTTGAGTACAAACAACATGTTTTCTTTGATGCTTCGGTCGGGCAATAATTTGAAATCTTGAAACACGATGCCTATTTTTCTCCGTAAAAAAGGGATGTCATCTTCTTTGATGTTTCGCAAATCATACGAAACTATACTGCCTTGGCCTTCAGTGAGTGGCAAATCGGCGTAAAGTGTTTTCATTAAACTACTTTTACCAGATCCGGTTTTTCCGATGATGTAAATGAACTCTCCGTGATTTACTGTGAGATTCACCTCACTTAAAATTACTTTTTGTTCTTGGTAGATGGTTACATCCTGTAGGCTTAAGACTGAATTTGACATAGCTGTAGATTTATTACGGAGTAAAAGTACTACCAAAACGTCGGGTTTCAAAATAAATTTTGTTGACTCATTTTATTCCTTTTATTGTTAAAAAAAATGTTCATAATAAAAGGAATGACCAACCCGTTATAGCGTATAGAATAGAATACATTTGATTCTTTAACCTACAGTTGCTATGCGAAAAATCATTCCCTTATTGCTTTTGTTTTTACTGGCTCAAAACACTCTGCTTTGGGCCCAAAAATCTGCGATTTATACGCATGAACTCGACGATTTTACCCGAGCGGTAGAATTGTACAAAAACAAGCAATATGCCAGCGCACAATTGTTGTTTGATCAGGTTAAACGTGAAACCACAACTACAGCTGTACAGGCCGATTGCGCCTATTTTGCTGCCCATTGTGCGATTCGCTTGGCACAGCCCAACGCCGATTTGCTCATGGAACAATTTGTGCGCGACTATCCCAGCAGCTCCAAACAAAACCAAGCCTACTTTGAAGTAGCGCAGTACTTTTTTGAATCGGGTGGGTATGCTCCAGCTTTAACTTGGATACAACGAGTAGACGAATCCAATTTGAGTTATGACGAATTAGCTCGTTTTTATTTTGAGAAAGGGTATTGTTTATTTGTTTCGGGCGCCAAAAAAGAAGCGGCAGGTTATTTTGCCAAAGGCGTTAATTCAAAAGAATACGGCACCCAATCCAAATATTACTTGGGGTACATGGCCTACGACAACGAAGATTTTACCCAAGCCAATGCCTATTTTAAAGATTTGGCCACCGAGGAGAAATACAAAGAAAAACTCTCCTATTACCAAGCCGAAATGCAATTCAAACAAGGGGCGTTTCAAGCAGCTATTGACTTAGCATTGGCTGCCTTGCCCAATGCGACAGCGGTTGAAAAATCGCAATTGCATAAAATTGCCGGCGAATCGTATTTTAATTTAAAACAATACGACATGGCTCTGCCGCATCTCAAAGAATACCGCGGCACAAAAGGCAAATGGAACAATACCGATTTTTATCAATTGGGCTACACCTATTACAAACAGCAGGATTACGCCAATGCGATTGCCCAATTCAATAAGATCATAGACGGCAAAGATGCGGTCGCGCAAAATGCCTACTACCACTTGGGTGAAAGTTACTTGAAGCTCGACCAGAAACCCCAAGCCTTGAATGCCTTTAAAAATGCCTCCGAATTGGTTTATGATTTGAAAATTCAAGAAGATGCGTATCTCAATTATGCCCGTTTGAGTTACGATATAGGCAATTCCTACCAAGCGGTTCCCGATGTGTTGCAGCAGTTTTTGAATAATTATCCTAATTCAGCTAGCGTAGGGGAGGTGCAAACCTTATTGGTTGATTCGTATGTGACCTCCAAAAACTACCAAGGGGCTTTGCAGTTATTGGAAAAAAACACCGGCTTTGGCACCAAAGATGTGTACCAAAAAGTAACTTTTTACTGTGGTTTGCAGCAATATACTGATGGCAATTTTCAGGAGGCCAAACGCCTGTTTGAAAAATCAATTGCAATAGGAATCTTACCCGTTTATGCAGCGCGCGCTACCTTTTGGAAAGCCGAAATAGAATATGTAACCGATAATTTTCAAGAAGCCTTATTAAGCTTTAAGCAATTCGAGGCATTCCCAGAAGCCAAATCTGTATCCGAATACAAAAACAGCGCCTATCATTTGGCGTATGTCTATTTTAAACTCAAAGAATACGAACAAGCGGCTACCTATTTTCAAAACTATGTAGCGGTGGCTAAAGACGATAAAGTGCGTTTAATTGATGCCTATTTGCGACTAGCCGATTGCCGATTTGTAACTGCCAAATATTGGCCGGCTATGGATGCCTACAATAAAGTAATGGAATTCAAAGGCTTAGATGCCGATTATGCCGCCTATCAAAAGGCCATCAGTTATGGTTTTGTTTCCAAAAACGACCGAAAAATAGAAGACCTAGTCAAATTTGTAACGGCTTATCCCAAATCGCAATACCGCGATGACGTGTTTTTTGAATTGGGAAATACGTATGTAACCGAGAAAAAAACCGACTTGGCTCTCAAAGCGTATGATCAATTGATTGCCGAATACCCTTCAAGTTCCTATGCATCCAAAGCCTTATTGCGTCAAGGTTTGGTGTATTACAACGCCGAGAAAGATACCCAGGCATTGCTAAAATTTAAAAAAATTGCCGCCGATTATCCCAAATCTGCAGAGGCCTTAGAAGCCGTTTCTACAGCACGACTGATTTATGTAGACAACGGAAAAGTAGACGACTACGCCTCTTGGGTAAAAACCCTAGATTTTGTCGAAATTACCGATGCTGATTTGGATAACGACACCTATGAATCAGCCGAGAAACAATATTTGCAAAACAATACCCAACAAGCCATTGCCGCTTTGAGTAGTTATGTGGTCAAATTTCCTGCGGGGATTCACAGTTTGAAAGCCAATTTTTATTTGGCGCAAGCCTATTTTGGCGAACGCCTTACTGAAAATGCCATTCCGCATTACGAATTTGTGGTAGCTAAACCGCGTAATGAATACACCGAACAGGCACTGGCGCGATTGGGTGAAATCTATGTCAAAAAATTAGATGCTACCGCTGCTGCCATTGCAACCTTAAAGCGATTGGAAACCGAAGCTGATTTTCCGCAAAATGTAGTGTTTGCACAATCTAATTTGATGAAAATCTATTATGAGCAAAAGGACTATGCCAATGCAGTGGTCTATGCCGAGAAAGTGTTGGCCAATCCTAAAATGGATAGTTCAGTAAAATCGGATGCGCAAATTATCGTTGCTCGTTCGGCATTTGAAGTAAACGACGAGGCCAAAGCTAGAGTGGCGTATGCCAAATTACTCAGTTTGGCCAAAGGTGAATTGGCTGCCGAGGCGTTGTATTACGATGCGTATTTTAAACACAAAGATGGCCAATACGAGGCCTCTAATTTGGCGATTCAGCAGTATACCAAAGCGTATTCGGGCTATAAATATTTTGGAGCCAAAGCCTTGATTGTGATGGCCAAGAACTTTTATGCCTTGAAAGACAGTTTTCAAGCCACCTATATTTTAGAAAGTATTGCTAAAAATTTTGTGGCCTTCCCGGAGGTAGTGCAAGAAGCTGAAAAAGAATTGGCTGCTATAAAATCAGCCGAAGCCCAAACCAATTCATCGATTAAAAATTAATTCATCCCAAAATAAATCACATGAAAATCAACCTAAATTTCCTTGTTTTAGTTGCACTTGTTGCGGGATACACTACAATATTTGCCCAAGAAAAAGACGGGATTGGCACTGAAGTAATCAGTGTAGTAAAACCCTATACGCCTACCATTTCGGATGCGTTTAAGGTGAAAGAAGTACCGGTTATTGACGAAGAAGAAAATTCCAAAAAAGCGCCAATTCAGTATACCATTTTTTCCTTTCCAGTGGCCTCAACCTTTGTGCCCGCCAAGGGCAATGCGGTGCAAGCAGACAAAGCTGCCCCCGAAAAATTATTTGAAAATTTTGCCCGTTTGGGGTTTGGGAACTATGGCACCGTATTGGCTGAGTTGTACCTTACCCATGACTTTGATTCGCATAACTTTATCAATGCGGCCATTAAGCATTTGTCGTCAGCCGGCGGGATTAAAGGAGTAGACATACCGGATTCCTATTTAAAATCTGGTTTTGACGTTACCTATGGCAGCAAAAAACAAACCTATAGTTGGGATGCCAATTTAGGGTATCAGATGCAAAAACAACATTGGTATGGTATTGATTTTGGGCCTGAATCCTTGATTGATTGGGTTGGAATCCCGCTGGATAAATTTTCAAAAGCACAGTCTTTTCAACACATTGATTTAGGAGCCAACCTGCGCTTTACCGATTTCATGCTCAAAAAAGTAGGCATAGAATACAGTCGTTTTTGGGATGCCTACCATTCGTCGGAGATCCAATTTAAGCTGCGCCCCGATCTAGTGTTTACACAAGCAGATAAAGAAATTAAAACGGCGATTATACTTGATCATGTGAACGGTTCCTTTGCCAAAGATTTTGAAAATTTGCCCATGTCTGGGTATTCGTCTACCAGCATAGGAGTTCAGCCGAGTTTTACCATGCAACAAAACGATTGGTCCTTTTCGTTGGGTGCTGCAGGATTTTATAACGCAACTACTCAGGCTACGGGCTCGAAGTTTTTTTTCTATCCCAAAGTAGCCGCTTCCTTAAAAGTAGTGGGTGACTTAATGGTTTTCTACACGGGTATTGATGGCGATTTACAACAAAATACTTACCGCAGTTTTGCACAAGTAAATCCATTTGTTTCCCCAACATTGTTTGTTGCACCCACAAATAAACAGTTTGATGTGTTTGCTGGACTGAAAGGGAAATTGGCCAGCTACTTGAGTTATGACGTAAAAGCAGCGCTTAAACAAGAGAATAACAAGGCTTTATTTCGCAGTAATTACCAGAAATTTTACGCGGCTGAAAACGAAATTTACACCTTCGGAAATTCGTTTGAGGTGGTGTATGACAACATTAAAACCATTCAAGTTTCTGGCGGCTTGCGATCCGATCTAAGTAAAGATATTGCGGTGGGCGTTCAAGCTACAGTATCAAAATATGTTACTTCTACGCAGCCCTATGCCTGGAATCTGCCACAAATGGAATTGCAGGCCAATGCTGAGGTTGCTTTTTTGCCCAAATGGTCAGCCGGCACCGATTTGTTTTTTGTGGGTGAACGAAAAGATTACCAGGCCAACCAGATTGTCTTGCCATTGGTTGCCGTAGATTATACCCAAACCTTGAAGAGTTATATAGACGCCAATTTTCACCTTAATTACAAGCACAACGAACGTTGGGGCGCCTTTTTAAAACTGAATAATGTGTTCAATCAAAACTACGAACGTTGGTTAAACTATCCGGTGCAAGGATTTCAGATTTTGGCTGGTGCTTCTTATAAGTTTGATTTTTAATTGAATTTCACCATTAAAAAGAGGCGAGTAGCGCATTATCCATGGATTTAAAGCAAAAAATTCACTTTCGCTATACCCAACAAGTGCAAGACAAAATAGACGCGTGTAATGACTTTATTCGTGGACTCACAGTAGATGCGCAAAACGATGCCAAAGGTTCGGCCGGAGACAAACACGAAACAGCCTTGTCGATGATGCATTTGGAACAAGAAAAAAGCAATTATAAGTTGCTGGAATTTTATGAGCAAAAGGCTATTTTAGATAAAATAAATCTTACTGAACATTCAAAAGTTGTGGGGTTAGGAAGTGTGGTGCGGGTCAATCAATTGCTGTTGTTCTTAGCTACCGCCTTGCCTAAAATTGAAATAGAAAATGAAACGGTATTTGCGGTTTCGCCCCAATCGCCTTTGGGATCTCAAATTTATGGAAAAACGGCTGGCCATTGTTTTGAGCTGAATGGAAAATCCTATACAATTCACGCTGTTCTTTAATGGCAGTAATCGCTTAAATTAGGTAAAAACGCACTCACTGTCAGTGTATTAACTTTTCTCTCAATAAAATTATATAAACGCTTGATTTTCCTAGCAAATTAAGTGTCTTTCGCTGTAAACAAAATGTTAATAACTTAGTGGTTTTCACGTGGCTTTTTCTAGTGAAATGAAACGGCATTTTTTATATTTGCCTGTTAGTCAAAAAATACATTTTTTACCTATAGAATTTATGAGCGAAGAAAATAAAAAGCACAATTATTCGGCCGATAGTATCCAGGCTTTAGAAGGAATGGAGCACGTAAGAATGCGACCTTCAATGTATATTGGAGATGTAGGCGTGCGTGGATTGCATCACTTGGTTTATGAGGTGGTGGATAACTCGATTGATGAGGCGATGGGAGGACATTGCGATACCATTGGTGTTGCGATCAACGAAGACGGATCAATTACGGTTGAAGATAATGGTCGTGGGATTCCGGTAGATATGCACAAAAAAGAAGGTGTATCTGCGCTTGAGGTAGTTATGACTAAAATTGGTGCAGGTGGTAAATTTGACAAAGATTCCTATAAAGTATCCGGTGGATTGCACGGGGTAGGGGTTTCGGTTGTAAACGCCTTGTCCCGCAACATGAAATCTACCGTTTTTAGAGACGGTAAAATCTACGAACAAGAATACGAAAGAGGAAAAGCCATGTACCCGGTGAAGCAAGTGGGGGAAACCACCAAACGCGGTACCATGCAAACCTTTTATCCCGATGAGCAAATATTTACCCAAACCATAGAGTTTTCCTACGACACCCTTTCGGCTCGTATGCGTGAGTTGTCTTTCTTAAACAAAGGAATCACCATCACCTTTACCGACAAGCGCGAAAAAGACGAAAAAGGGGAATTCATTTCTGAAGTATTTCACTCTGACGAAGGGCTTAAAGAATACATTCGTTACTTAGACGGAAATCGTGAGCCGATTATCTCACACGTGATTTCGATGGACCACGAAAAAGGAGAAATCCCGGTAGAAGTGGCCTTGATATACAACACCAGCTACAGCGAGAACATTTTCTCTTATGTAAATAACATCAATACCCACGAGGGAGGAACGCACTTGCAAGGATTTAGAACTGGTTTAACCCGTTCGCTTAAAAAGTATGCCGATGCTTCAGGGATGTTGGACAAACTTAAATTTGAGATTGCAGGCGATGACTTCCGTGAAGGATTGACTGCGATTATTTCAGTAAAAGTTGCCGAGCCTCAGTTTGAAGGGCAAACCAAAACCAAATTGGGTAACCGTGAGGTGGTTTCGCCGGTAAGTCAGGCGGTGAGCGAAATGATCGAGAATTATTTGGAAGAAAATCCAAATGACGCCCGCATCATTGTACAAAAAGTAATTTTAGCAGCACAAGCCCGTCACGCGGCCAAAAAAGCCCGTGAAATGGTGCAACGCAAAACCGTGTTGGGCGGTGGCGGATTACCAGGTAAATTATCCGATTGTTCAGAGCAAGACCCAACCAAATGCGAGGTGTATTTAGTCGAGGGAGATTCTGCGGGTGGAACGGCCAAACAAGGTCGTGACCGTAACTTCCAAGCGATTTTACCGTTGCGTGGAAAGATTTTGAACGTAGAAAAAGCAATGCACCACAAGGTATTTGAAAACGAAGAGATTCGAAATATTTTTACTGCTTTAGGGGTAACTGTAGGAACCGCTGATGACAGCAAAGCCTTGAACTTAGAAAAATTGCGTTACCACAAAGTAATCATCATGTGTGATGCCGACGTCGATGGTAGTCACATTGCTACTTTGATTCTTACCTTTTTCTTCCGATTTATGCGTGAATTGATTGAAGAAGGCCACGTATACATCGCTGCACCACCTTTGTATTTAGTAAAAAAAGGAAACAAAAAAGAATACGCTTGGAATGACGACCAACGCGATTTAGCCAACGAACGCATGGGCGGAAGTGCGGCTATCCAACGTTATAAAGGTTTGGGAGAGATGAACGCTGAGCAATTGTGGGAAACTACTATGGATCCCAATTACCGCACCCTACGCCAGGTAAATATTGACAGCTTAGCCGAAGCCGATCGCATCTTCTCGATGTTGATGGGTGATGAGGTTCCGCCGCGTAGAGAGTTTATTGAGAAAAATGCAGTTTATGCAAAAATCGATGCATAACATTTATATTAAGTTAAAATCAAATTAAAATGAAAGTTACTATTGTTGGAGCGGGAAATGTTGGGGCTACTTGTGCCGATGTTATTTCGTACAGAGGAATTGCCAGTGAAGTGGTGGTATTGGATATCAAAGAAGGTTTTGCCGAAGGGAAAGCGATGGATATTTCCCAATGTGCTACAAATACCGGATTTAACACAAAAGTGGTAGGGGTAACCAATGATTATGCCAGAACAGCGAACAGCGATGTAGTGGTAATCACCTCGGGAATACCCAGAAAGCCCGGAATGACCCGCGAAGAATTAATTGGAATTAATGCTGGGATTGTAAAATCAGTGGTAGAAAATGTATTAACGCATTCACCAAATACAATTGTTGTAGTGGTTTCAAACCCAATGGATACCATGACTTACTTGGCCTTGAAAGCAACAGGTTTACCAAAAAACCGCATCATCGGAATGGGTGGTGCCTTAGATAGTTCACGTTTCCGTTATTATTTATCCAAAGCATTGGATGTGCCGTCAAACGACATTTCAGCCATGGTAATTGGTGGTCACGGCGATACAACGATGATTCCGCTTACGCGTTTGGCTTCGTATAATGGCATCCCAGTTTCTGAATTTTTATCGGAAGATGCCTTGGCAAAAGTTGCAGCTGACACCATGGTGGGTGGAGCGACATTAACCGGATTGTTAGGTACTTCTGCCTGGTATGCACCGGGTGCATCTGTAGCCTATTTGGTTGACAGTATTTTGAATGACCAAAAGAAAATGATTGCCTGTTCGGTATTTTTAGAAGGCGAATATGGTCAGAACGATATTTGTATCGGAGTTCCTTGTATCATTGGAAAAAATGGATTGGAATCGATTGTAGATATCAACTTGAATGAGGCTGAAAAAGCTTTGTTTGCCAAAAGCGCCGATGCAGTGCGCAACATGAATGCCGATTTAAAATCAGTATTGTCTTAAATAGTGCATCATTACTCATAAAAGAGGCTGCTAACGTGCAGTCTTTTTTTTGAGATTAATGACTAAATAAATTGGTTAATCATAAGGTAAATTATATATTTGCTCGTTTTAAAAATACCGCGAATACGCTGCTTTGCAATAAAATTCAGTATATTTTAGCAATAATTTATTTTTTTAACAAAAAACCAAAACTAGTAAAACTAAAATTAATTAATAATTAGTAATAATGCAGAATAGAGGATTAGTTAAATTTTTCGCAATTTTATTTGCATTGGTAAGTGTTTACCAACTTTCATTCACTTTTGTTTCACACGGTATTGAACAAGACGCAAAAGAGTTTGCCAAAGGAAACCCCGAAAAAGAAGTTAAATATTTAGATTCTATCGGAAAAGAAAAAGTTTTCAGTCTTGGTTTTACCGACTTTACTTACAATGAAGTAAAAGACAAAAAAATAAACAAAGGATTAGACCTTGAAGGAGGAATCAATGTTCAATTACAAATTTCTGTAAAAGACATTATTAAAGGATTGGCTAACAATTCTAAAAATCCTGTTTTTAATCAAGCATTAGCTGAGGCAACTAAAAACCGTCAAGGAAACCAAGATTACTTAGATGTATTCTTTTCAGAGTTTGAGAAAGCTTCAAACGGAACTGTAAAATTAGCTTCTCCTGATATTTTTGCCAACAAAAGCTTAGGCGAGGAGATCAACTTCAAAATGACGGATGATCAAGCCAAAAAAGTAATCCGCAGAAAAGTGGACGAATCAATTGAATCGGCTTTTGAGGTATTGAGAAAACGTATCGATAAATTTGGAGTTACGCAACCCAACATCCAAAAATTAGGTCAATCAGGAAGAATCTTGGTTGAATTACCTGGTGCAAAAGATGTGGATCGTATCAAAAAATTATTGCAAAGTACTGCTCAATTAGAATTTTGGGAAACCTATAAAATTGACGATTTAGGTAATTTCTTGATGGCTGCCAACAATGCCTTGAAATTGACTGAGAAAGCGCCAGCTGTAGCCAAAACCGAAACCAAATCGGCTGTATCTGATTCCATCAGTAAATTATTGACTGATGACAAAGTAAAAGATTCAACAGACACCAAAAAAGGGGACAATCCATTGTTGGATAAATTTGTATCACAAGGTGGTGGTGCTGTTTTAGCGATCGTTGATCCAAAAGATACGGCTGCAATCAACAGCTACTTTAAACGTCAAGACATTCGCAACTTATTGCCTGCTGACAAACGCTATGCTAAATTTGTTTGGAGCAAGCCTTCATCTAGTGTAGACGAAAAAACTAAAAAATCTGTTGAAACAGTTGAGTTGTATGCCTTAAAAGGCAACAGAGACAACCAAGCGGCTATGAGCGGTGGGGTTGTAACCGATGCAAAAGATTCGTTTGACCAATTGGGTAAACCTTCGGTAACCATGCAAATGAATGGTAAAGGGGCTAAAGACTGGGAAGAATTAACCGGAAAAGCCTACACCGAAAAAACCAACATTGCCATCGTATTGGATGACGTAGTATATTCTGCACCAGGTGTAACTAGTGGTCCAATTTCAGGAGGACGTTCAGAGATTTCTGGCGTATTTGATGTAACTGAAACCAAAGATTTAGCCAACGTTTTGCGTGCCGGTAAATTACCAGCAGCTGCAGAGATTGTACAATCAGAAGTGGTAGGACCATCCTTGGGTCAAGAAGCAATTGATAATGGAACCACTTCAGCTATCATTGGTTTATTAATTGTATCCCTTTGGATGATTGTATACTATGGTAAATCAGGTTGGTACGCCAACATTGCTTTAGCAGTTAACTTATTATTCTTGTTTGGAATTTTGGCCAGCTTAGGTGCCGTATTGACTTTGCCGGGTATTGCTGGTATCGTATTAACCATGGGAACTGCCGTCGACGCGAACATCATTATCTATGAACGAGCCAAAGAAGAGTTGCGTTCGGGTAAAACGATTGAAGATGCTGTGAAAACTTCATTTGGATGGAAAGGTGCCATGCGTTCTATTGTAGATGCTAACGTAACCCACGTATTGACAGGAGCAGTATTGTTAATTTTTGGAACAGGACCTATTCAAGGGTTTGCGACTACCTTATTGATTGGTATTGCTACCTCTTTATTTACCTCTATTTTCATCACCCGAATTTTATTAGACTGGTCTGTATTCAAAGGAAACAAATTGACCTTTACGACTGGATTCTCTAAAAACTTCTTCACCAACTTCCATTTTGATTTCTTAGGAATTAAAAAATACACCTACATTTTCTCTTTATTAGTTTGTATTGTAAGTGTAGTTTCATTGTCAACCAATGGATTAAATCAAGGGGTTGATTTTGTGGGAGGAAGAACTTTCCAAGTACGTTTCCCTAAAACCATTTCAGCAGAAGAAGTTAGACAAGATTTATTAGCTGCTTTTGATGGAAGTGCGGAGGCTAAAATATTTGGTAAAGACAACCAATTAAAAATCACGACTAAATTTAAAGTAGCTGAACCAGGTACTGAAGCTGATCAAGAAGTAAACAAAATTTTGTTTGACAACTTGAAAAAACACTTTGATGCGTCAATGACGTACGAGAAATTTGTAAATAGCTACGACGGAAAAGATTTAGGTATTTTACAAGCTTCAAAAGTAGGACCAACAGTGGCGGATGATATCAAAACCAATTCGTATTGGGCGGTTATCGGTGCGATGTTAATTGTAGGCTTGTACTTGGTAGTGAGTTTCCGCAAATGGCAGTATTCTTTAGGAGCACTAGCAGCGGTTGCACATGACGTAATCTTCGTATTGGGTATCTATTCTTTATTGTGGAAATACATGCCGTTTGGAATGGAAATTGATCAGCACTTCATTGCAGCGATCTTAACCGTAATTGGATATTCCATGAACGATACCGTAATTGTATTTGATAGAGTTCGTGAGTACTTGGGTGGTAAAGCCAAAGGAAACTTCAATTCTATTGTAAACCAATCCATTAATTCTACTATGTCAAGAACAATCAATACTTCCTTGACCATGATCTTGGTATTGTTAATCATGTTTGTCTTTGGTGGAGAATCAATTCGAGGATTCATATTCGCGATGTTGATCGGTATTGTAGTAGGAACGTATTCTTCGTTATTTATTGCAACGCCAGTATTGGTAGACACCATTTCAGATGCTGAACACAAACGCATCGAAGAAGAGCACAACAAAGCTTAATTTCTTTATATATTAAATAGAAAACCCGATAGCAGTAGTTATCGGGTTTTTTTGTGCCATTCATTCTGCGGCGAGATATCTACTGTTTTATATATATTGTTATGTAGTATCTTTTAGTTGTTGTAAAGTTCAATTGTCTGTAAATAGTTTCCACGTGCAAAAAGATCACACGGCGTATTCCATTAACAAGCATAAAATAGTATCTGTTCTACACTATAAACTAGACATAAAAAAAACCATCTCAAATAAGATGGTTTCTATTAGTATGTTTGGATACTTGTATTATTCAATAGGTTTCTCGGCGGTAAATACAAAATAAATACCCACTAGAATAAAAGGAATACTCAACCATTGACCAGTTGAGAATTGGCCCAAATAGGCTTCAAATCCACCTTGGCTCTCTTTTACATATTCAACCATAAAGCGAACAGACCATAGTAAAATCAAAAACAAGCCAAATAGAAAGCCCAAACGTTCGCGAATATTAGTTTTCCAATACAAGAAATACAACACCACAAAAACAACCACATAACTTATGGATTCGTACAATTGGGCTGGATGTTTGGCAGGAACTTGGGCCAATAAAGTACTGAAATTTGGATCGGTGCAAATGGCTTGGTACGCTTCTTTTACTGAAGGTTTTTGCGTAAGACTCACTGCTTCTCTGGCACTAAATTGATCGCGTACAAATCGAATTCCCAACGGGTTAGAAGTAGTGTTTCCAACGATTTCTGAATTAAAGAAGTTGCCTATACGCACAAAAACTGCTCCACTGGCCACCGGAATTACCACGCGGTCAAGTACCCAAAGTAGGGGACGCTTCATGATATTTTTACTGAAAAAGTACATAGACAGGATAATAGCAATAGCTGCTCCATGGCTGGCCAATCCTTGAAATCCGGTAAATTCAAACACCGGATCAAAACGAAAGGGAAGTAGGATTTCGGATAAATGATTGCGGTAATATTCCCAATCGTAAAAGAATACATGTCCTAAACGTGCGCCCAATAAGGTGCTTAAAACTGTCCAAATGAATAAAGAATCTAATTTTTCTATCGATTCATTTTCGCGTTCAAAGATTTTTTTCATCAAATACCAACCGAGTCCAAACGCGATGACAAACATGAGGCTGTAATATCGAATCACAAAAAAACCTAAATCAATGCCTTCAGAAGGATTCCAAACAAAATTTGCATGTGTATTCATAAATATAGAGGGTTTAGATAATCGTAAAAATAAACTTATTAAGCCGATAAATGCTATTTTTTTACATTTCCTTTTTGGGCGGAACAGGATCATATCCGCTTTTTCCCCAAGGATGGCAGCTGCCAATTCGCTTAATGGATAAATAGGTGCCTTTCCAAAACCCATGTAATTGAAGGGCTTCTAATGAATAGGTAGAACAGCTGGGTTCAAATCGGCAACTCGCCGGAGTAAATGGAGAAATAGCGCTTTTGTAAAAGCGAATGAGAAATACAAAAGGGGCGATGGCGAGGCGTTGCAACATCAGAAAGTTGTATAAGCTAATAACTAAATGCAGTGCCGTCTTTTCCGTCTTTCAGCTGAATTCCCAAAGCCAATAATTGGTCGCGAATTTGATCAGACAAGGCAAAATTTTTGGACGCTCTTGCTTCATTGCGCATTTGGATGAGCAACGATACAGTTCCGTCTAATTTTTCGGTTGCATTTGAGGAAGAATTTTCGTTTTCTATACCCAATACCTCAAATACAAAGGCGCTTAAGGTATTGTGTAATAAATCGATATCAGCAGCCGTTAATTGTGCTTTCCCGTCGTTCACCAGGTTTACATATTTTACACCTTCAAACAATTGGGCAATTAATATAGGGGTGTTGAAATCGTCATTCATAGCCTCATAACATTGGGCTACCCATGCCGAAATGTCAATTGAACTTGTAGATGAAGCGCTGAGTTGAGTGGATAATTTTACCCCTTCCATCAATCGGGTAAAGCCTTTTTCGCTGGCTAATAATGCATCGTTTGACAAGTCGAGTACCGAACGGTAATGCGCCTGCATAAAGCAAAAACGAATGATGCTCGGGTGAAAGGCTTTTTCAAAAAGGGTAGATGTACCATCCATTAGTTCATCGGGCAATACAAAGTTGCCGCTCGATTTACTCATGCGTAACCCGTTTAAAGTAAGCATGTTGGCGTGCATCCAGTATTTTACGGGGCTTACACCGTTACAGCCTTTGCCTTGCGCAATCTCGCATTCATGGTGTGGGAATTTCAAATCCATTCCGCCTCCGTGTATGTCAAATTGAGTGCCTAAATATTTGGTGCTCATGGCCGTACATTCCAGATGCCAACCCGGAAATCCAGCGCCCCAAGGGGAGTTCCAACGCATAATGTGCGCCGGCGAAGCATTTTTCCATAAGGCAAAATCTTGTGGATTTTTCTTTTCGTTTTGGCCATCCAAATCGCGGGTATTGGCCAATAATTCGTCTACATTTCGGTTGTTGAGTTCGCCGTAATTGAGCCCTTTTTGGTTGTAGGCTGCTACATCAAAATAGACCGAACCTTGACTTTCGTAGGCCAAGCCCAATTCTATTAGTTTTTGAGCCAATTCAATTTGTTCAATAATGTGCCCGGTAGCTGTGGGCTCAATAGTGGGGGGTAGTAAATTGAATTTTTGTAAAATAGCGTGAAAGTAAACCGTGTATTTTTGAACCACTTCCATGGGTTCCAATTTTTCTAAGCGCGATTGCTTCACGAAGCGATCATTTTCTACCGAGCCATCATCGGTAAGATGTCCGGCATCGGTAATATTTCGAACATAGCGCACTTTGTATCCCAGGTGATTCAAATAACGATAAATCATGTCAAACGACATAAAGGTGCGCACATTGCCTAAATGTACATGGCTGTATACGGTTGGCCCACACACATACATACCAATTGCCCCCGGATGAATAGGGGTAAACAGTTCTTTATTGCCCGAAAGCGTATTGTATATTTTTAAGGAATGCTGCGCCGCTACTGACATTTTGCGTGACTGGTTAAAATTTAGTGTCTAAGTTGATGTAGGACAAAAACTCATTTCGTTTGGCCTCATTTTTAAACAAACCACCATATTCGGCAGTAATTGTGCTGCTTTCGATGTCGCGAATCCCTCTCGAATTAACACATAAATGTTTGGCATCAATTACGCAGGCTACATCTTCGGTGCCCAAGGCTGCTTGCAATTCTTGTACAATTTGCATGGTTAATCGTTCTTGAACTTGTGGTCTTTTGGCGTAATAATCTACAATGCGATTCATTTTAGAAAGGCCGATGACTCTGCCGTTAGAAATGTAAGCCACGTGTGCTCTCCCGATAATTGGAAGCAAATGGTGTTCGCAAGTAGAGTAGAGTGTAATGTTTTTTTCAACCAACATTTCACCGTATTGGTAGTTGTTGTCAAAGGTGGATGGACTTGGTTTTTTGGACGGATGTAAGCCGCCAAATATTTCTTTTACTAACATTTTGGCAACGCGATTGGGTGTACCTTTGATGCTGTCGTCATTCAAATCCATACCCAAGGTGTGCAAGATATGCTCCATATCTTTTTTGATCAATGCAATTTTTTCGTCATCAGATAGATCAAACGCATTTAGACGAACTGGATTTGCCGCATTTATACTGATGTGATCATTTCCAATTTGATCTTCTAATTCTTCGTTGCTATTCATTCTTTAAGTTTCTTGATTTTTTAAGCGCCAAAGTTAATTAATAATAAGCAAACAAGTTTATTGAGATTTGATTAAAATAAATAAATAAATTACACTTTAGTTTTTTAGAATTTTGTAATTTTCGCAGCCAAAATTAGTTCCCATGATAAAAAAATACCTTGTTGCTTTATCGATGCTATTTGTTGTTGCTGATGCATTTAGCCAAGCAGCTCCTTTAGTCCAAGTAACTATTCCCACACCCAATCCAGTCTGTAATGCTGGTGATTGTACACAATTGCAAGCCAATTACAACACCTTAAAACAAACCAATGATTATACGGTAACCCAAGTGGTGTATAACCCCAACTTCCCTTTTACAGGAGGAACCGTTATTCAAAACACCTCTGATGATAGCTGGACGCAAATTGTGAACTTACCATTTACTTTTTGTTTTTATGGTCAATCGTATAATCAGTTATTGGTAGGGACAAATGGGGTTATAACATTCAATACTTCAGGCCCGAATTATACGCCAGGTGGGGGTTGTCGTTGGTCATACAGTGCCACAATTCCCAATGCCGATGTCAACTTTATTCGTAATGCGATCTTTGGCGTTTACCAGGATACCGATATTTCAACCGGAGCAATTTCGGACGATACGACCCCAAATAACATTCAAAACGTAAATTATTATGTATTGGATACAGGTCCAAATGCGGCACCCAATCGCGTATTTGTGGCCAATTTTAATGAATTACCTCAATTCTCTTGCCACGCTGCATCAGGTTTGCAGACCAGTCAAATTATCATACACGAAACCACCAACATCATTGATGTATTAGTTAGCAAACGAACTCCTTGTCTAAACTGGAATTCGGGCAGTGGTTTGGTTGGTATTCAAAATGCAACTGGAACCTTAACCCGTGTTCCTCCCGGAAGAAATACCGGAACTTGGAGTGCAACTAATGAGGCATGGAGATTTACGCCAAATGGAGCTGTAACAGTTCCTTCTTCTATTCAGTGGTTTCACAACGGTGCTCCTTTTGGAGCCTTAAACGAAAATCCAATTACCGTTTGTCCGACAGGACCAGACACCTATACCGCACAAGTTACCTATACAATTTGTAATGGTCAACCCGCAATCGTTGAAGAATCTGTGAACATTGACGTGACACATTTGCCTGTAAATGATCCGGTTGATATGGCGGTGTGTAGTTCGTTGCCGCTTCCTTGTGTTGATCTAGATCAAACACTGCTCATGCAAACGGGAATTGCCAATCCGGCCTGGTATGACATTACCTTTTACGATGATTTAACCGCCGCTCAAAATGCAGCTGGACCACCAAATTTATTGTTGGGAACCAACCTTACCAATTATTGTTTAACGTCCAATCCACAAACTTTTTACGCCCGTATCGAAGATTTGGCCGTAACAGGTTGTGTCCAAATTCGACCATTTACGGTTACTGTATCTTCATCTCCGTCTGGAACATTTACGTATGATCAAAGTCCATATTGTAGTTCAATCTCTTTGGCGCAACCCAACACACCTGTCGCGTTAAGCCCAGGAGGTGTGTATAGTGCTGTACCTAATGGAACTACCCCGGCTACCAATGTATTGTCAATTGATCCAAATACAGGTGCCATTACACCCTCTTTAAGCGGTCTTGGAACCTATACCGTAAATTACAACTTGGCGGCTTCAACCTCTTGTCCTGCTTACGCAGCTTCTACTACGGTTGAAATTATTGCCTGTAGTTGTACCGTAACAGCCTCATCTACTTCAGAAACAGCCTGTCTTGGTTTTCCTATTACCCCTATGACGTTCACCGTGAGTGGAGGTGGAGACAGTGGAGCAGTTACAGTTGGCACATTACCAACGGGAATTAATGCTTCATTTGCTTCAGGGATTTTGACCATCTCAGGATCAACTTTGGTTCCGGGAACATATCCGTTTACTGTTTCGATTACTTCAGGCACCGATGTTTGTACTATAAATGCGGAAATAATTATCAACGGAAACCCCTCACAAGTTTTATCGTCTGCTGTAGGTACTGATAATCAAACTGTATGTCCTACTGCAGCCATCACACCTATTTCGTATACCATTTCTGGTGGAGGAACTGGTGCATTTGATGCCAATTTACCTGCGGGTATCACGGGCACTTACAATGCTGGGGTATACACGATTACAGGTTCAGGAGCTACTCCAGGCACTTACAATTATACCGTTACCACAACGGGTGGTTGTGCGCCAATTACCAATTCAGGAAGCATAACCATTTTAAATAATCACGCCATAACTTTAAACTCTGCTGCTCCAACCGAATCACAAACGGTTTGTATCAATTCGGCTATTACACCTATTATATACAACTTAAGCGCTGGCGCAACGGGTGCAACAGTGACCGGATTACCTGCTGGAGTATCTTCATCAGTTACTGGAACAACCTTAACAATTTCGGGTTCACCAACCACTACTACTGGATCACCATTCACCTATGCAATTTCAACTACTGGAAATGCTTGTGCAGTGGCAACTGAAGGAGGTACAATTACTGTAAATCCTGCACATGCAATTAGTTTGAGTTCGGCTATACCAACTGAAACTCAATCGGTATGTGTAAATAATGCCATTACGCCGATTACCTATACGCTAAGCGGAGGCGCAACGGGTGCAACTGTAACAGGTTTACCTGCAGGTGTTTCATCTTCAGTAACTGGAACTACCTTGACCATCTCTGGAACACCAAACACAACTACTGGTTCTCCATTTGCTTACACAATTTCCACGACGGGTAATAGCTGTTTAGTGGCTACGGATAGTGGCTCTATTACCGTAACGACAGATCATACGATAACGCTAAGTTCAGCAGTTGCAACAGAAACACAATCGGTTTGTGTCAATACAGCGATCACAGCAATTACCTATACTTTGGGTTCGGGTGCAACTGGCGCTACCGTTACAGGATTGCCAACCGGTGTTAACTCTGCTGTATCTGGTACAACGTTAACGATTTCTGGTTCTCCTTCTGTTACAGGTACGTTTACGTATGCTATAACAACTACAGGTAATGCCTGTGCAGTGGCTACTGATGGAGGATCGATAACCATCAGTAATGGACACACCTTGACACCAAGCTCTGCACCCAATACATTTGGACAATCCGTTTGTATCAATACGCCAATGGCAACAGTAACCTATACCTTAGGTGGTGGAGCAACCGGGGCAACAGTTACGGGTCTTCCTGCTGGAGTTTCTGCTTCTGTAACGGGTTCTACCTTGACTATTTCAGGTACACCAACCACCACCACAGGATCTCCATTTGCCTACAGTATCACTACAACAGGTAACAGTTGTGCAGTAGCTTTGGGTGGCGATTCTATTATTGTGAATCCTGTGCACACGCTATCTTTAACTTCAGCATCATCAACAGAAAATCAAACGCTTTGCATCAATACGGCCATCACGCCAATTACGTACACCCTTGGTGGTGGAGCAACCAATGCAACTGTAACGGGTTTACCAGCCGGGGTAACTGCAACCGTAAGCGGAACTACTTTGACCATTTCGGGAACTCCAACTACTACAGTAGGATCACCATTTGGCTATATCATCAACACAACGGGTAATAGCTGTTTAATTGCATCCGATTCTGGAAGTTTCACAGTTGAACCAATTCATACGATAACTTTAACCTCAGCTGCTGCTACAGAAAACCAAGTGCTTTGTATCAACACGGCCATCACACCAATTACTTATACCTTAGGTGGTGGTGCTACAAATGCTACTGTAACCGGTTTACCAGCAGGAATCACTGCGGCAGTTACCGGAACAACCTTGACTATTTCAGGTTCTCCATCTACATTAACAGGTTCTCCATTTACCTATAACATTACTACAACCGGTAATACTTGTACAGTTGCTACAGGAACTGGAAGCTTTACGGTGAATCCAGTGCACACAATTGCTTTAACATCTGCTATTTCAACCGAGGCGCAAACCTTGTGTGTGAATACAGCGATTATACCAATTACCTATTCGTTAGGTGGTGGCGCAACAGGAGCGAATGTGACGGGCTTGCCAGCCGGACTTAACGCAGTAGTTTCTGGAACTACCTTGACCATCTCAGGAACACCGTCTACTATTACAGGTTCACCATTTACTTATTCAATTACCACTACAGGAAACACCTGTACGGTAGCTACTGATGGTGGAACCATTACAGTTAATCCGATCCACAGCATTGCATTGACATCGGCTGCTGCTACAGAAAACCAAGTGCTATGTATCAACACGGCCATCACACCAATTACTTATACCTTAAGTGGAGGAGCAACTGGCGCAACAGTTACCGGCTTACCAACAGGAATCACTGCAGCAGTTACCGGAACAACCTTGACTATTTCAGGTTCTCCATCTACATTAACAGGTTCTCCATTTACCTACAATATTACTACAACCGGTAATACTTGTACAGTTGCTACAGGAACTGGAAGCTTTACGGTGAATCCAGTGCACACGATTGCTTTAACATCTGCTACATCTACCGAGGCGCAAACCTTGTGTGTGAATACAGCGATTACACCCATTACCTATTCGTTAGGTGGCGGCGCAACCGGAGCGAATGTTACGGGCTTGCCAGCCGGAGTTAACGCAGTAGTTTCTGGAACTACCTTGACCATCTCAGGAACACCAACGACGACTACAGGTTCACCATTTACTTATTCAATTACCACTACAGGAAACACCTGTACGGTAGCTACTGATGGTGGAACCATTACAGTTAATCCGATCCACAGCATTGCATTGACATCGGCAGCTGCTACAGAAAACCAAGTGCTTTGTATTAACTCGGCCATCACACCAATTACTTATACTTTAAGTGGTGGTGCAACTGGCGCAACAGTTACCGGCTTACCAACAGGAATCACTGCGGCAGTTACCGGAACAACCCTGACTATTTCAGGTTCTCCGTCTACACTAACAGGTTCTCCATTTACCTATAATATTACTACAACCGGTAATACTTGTACTATTGCTACAGGAACTGGAAGCTTTACAGTGAATCCAGTGCACACAATTGCTTTAACATCCGCTACATCAACCGATGCGCAAACCTTGTGTGTGAATACAGCGATTACACCCATTACCTATTCGTTAGGTGGTGGCGCAACGGGAGCGAATGTTACGGGCTTGCCAGCCGGAGTTAACGCAGTAGTTTCTGGAACTACCTTGACCATCTCAGGAACACCAACGACGACTTCAGGTTCACCATTTGCTTATTCAATTACCACTACAGGAAACACCTGTACGGTAGCTACTGATGGTGGAACCATTACAGTTAATCCGATCCACAGCATTGCATTGACATCGGCAGCTGCTACAGAAAACCAAGTGCTTTGTAT
>JBDKFO010000003.1:0-208427 GCA_039798665.1 Bacteroidota bacterium | reverse complement strand
GGGAAAGGCATTTCATTTGGTGGATCATTGATCCGTCCAGAAGCAACCGGATACGGTAACGTATACTTTGCACAAAGTATGTTGGGCACCAAAGGCGATAGCTTTGCCGGAAAAACTGTTGTGGTTTCAGGGTCTGGAAACGTGGCGCAATATGCGGCCGAGAAAGCTACCCAATTGGGTGGAAAAGTAGTTACCCTTTCTGATTCTGCGGGGTACATTTATGATGCCGATGGGATTGATGCCGAGAAATTAGCCTATGTAATGGAAATCAAAAACGTAAACTACGGGCGTATCAGCGATTATTTGACGAAATATCCGAATGCAAAATATGTGGCAGGGAAACGTCCTTGGGAAGTAAAATGCGACATCGCCTTGCCTTGCGCAACCCAAAACGAACTCAACGAAGAAGAAGCCAAACTATTGGTAGCCAACGGCTGTATCTGTGTGTCAGAAGGGGCGAATATGCCTTCTACGCCTGAAGCTGTTGAAGTGTTTCAACACGCTAAAATTTTATTTGCACCTGGAAAAGCATCCAATGCTGGTGGTGTAGCCACTTCTGGTTTAGAGATGTCTCAAAACTCGTTGCGTTTAAGCTGGACCAGCGAAGAAGTAGACGAGCGTTTGAAAAACATCATGCTAAACATTCACGCATCTTGCGTAAAATATGGCGCAGATGCAACTGGCCACATTGATTATGTGAAAGGCGCTAACATTGCCGGCTTTGTAAAAGTTGCCGATGCTATGTTGGGTCAAGGTGTAGTGTAACAACTGTAAAATACAACTTCAAAAGCCTTCTGTTTCCTAGAAATAGAAGGCTTTTTTTAGCGCCCAGTTCAACTCAAATTTCTTTGCGTTTTATAGTATATTTGCTTCGCTATTTGGGTATATTATGAAAAACACCTTGCGTATTCTTTTCCTTATTGGATTTTATCCAATGCTATTTGGTCAACCGTCTGCCCTTTGGAAAGGCTACTTTTCCTACAATGAAATTAAGGATTTAACCGAATCCACCTCAAAAGTATATGCCGCTACCGAAAACGCCTTGTTTTCTCAAGATGTATTTTCCGAAAATATCAAAACCACCAACACCATCGACGGCCTTTCGGGCCAAACTATTTCGGCTATTTACCACAGTGAATCCCAACACAAAACCCTGGTGGGTTATGAAAATGGATTACTCATCGTGATCAATGAACTCGACGGTTCCATGCGCTCGGTGGTAGACATCATCAACAAGACATTACCGCCAACCATCAAGAAAATCAACCACATGATGGAATACCAAAACACCATTTATTTGTCCTGTGATTTTGGCATCGTGCAATACCATCTAGACACACTACAATTTGGCGACACCTATTTTATTGGGGATAATGGCGCACAAATTAGTGTTAAACAAACCGCTGTTTATAACAACACCTTGTATGCCGCAACCTTTATAAACGGCATTCGAAAAGCGGCCTTAGACAATCCCAATTTAAATGATTTTAACCAATGGACCACACTCGACGCCAACGGCTGGACTGGAATTGCGGCCTTTAGCAACAGCTTGTTTGCCGTTTCCAATACCGGGTATGTGTACCAATGGAACGGCACAAATTTTGTGAATTACACCTATTTATTGGCGCCTTCGGTTGATATGCGGGTGAGCAATTCCTATTTGGTTTTGACCACCGAAAATAAAGTATTTGTCTACGACAATGACCTGGTTTTACTGCGCCAGATTCAGCATACCGAACTGGGCACTAATCCCGTGCAGTTTAGCTGTGCTGCGGTAAAAAACAACACCATTTATTTGGGAACGGTAGCCAATGGCTTGCACACCACCACACTTAGTGCGGGACCTTATTTCAACATTACGCCCAATGGCCCGTTGCGCAACAGTATTTTTTCGCTCACCAAATCCCCTTCTGCTTTGTGGGCGGTTTATGGCGATTACACCGTCTCTTATAATCCATATCCGTTAGAATATTATGGAATAAGCAAATGGGTTCCTGATGCGGGATGGAATAACCTCAATTATGAAGCTATTCAATCGGCGGTGGGCGCTGATGTAGCTTCAATCGTGCGGGTTACGGTAAATCCAGCCGATGAAAACCAAGTGTTTGCTAGCTCGTTTCATTCGGGATTGTTGGAACTCAATAACGACCTGCCAACTACCTTATTTGATCAAACAAACAGCGGATTAGAAGCCCCAACCGTAGCGACAACGGTGCGAATAAACGGGACGGCTTTTGACAAAACGGGCAATTTATGGGTCACCAACAGCATCGTCAAAAACGGATTGAAAGTGTTTAAAACTGCCGGCCAATGGCAGTCATACAACCTAGAAACGCAGGTTACTTCGCCCAGTACGCTTAATTTTGGCCGATTAACCATTGACAAAAATGGCACCAAATGGATGTGCACCCGCAGCGACGGCCTCATCGGATTTAACGAAGGGTACAATAACCTGTTCAAAAAAATCAATTTTGGATCGGAGTTGGGGAATTTGCCGTCCAAAGACGTTCGTGTTTCGGCCATTGACAACAACAACCAACTTTGGATAGGAACGCTTCAAGGCTTGCGCGTACTCTCGAGTGTAGACAATTTTTTGTCTACTGATCAAATGACTACTTATCCGATTATTATTTTAGAAGACAATCTGGCGCAAGAATTGTTGTACGAGCAATTTATCACCGACATCGAAGTGGATGGCGCCAACAACAAATGGATAGGTACTGCCGATTCGGGTGTGTTTCAGGTATCATCGGATGGCCAACAAACGCTGCATCACTTTACCAGCACCAATTCACCGCTTCCCAGTAACGGCGTAAATGACATCGCCATCGATCCACAATCGGGTGAAGTGTTTTTTGCTACTTCCAAAGGCATGGTTTCGTACAAAGGCACTGCTACGGCAGCCAACGACGATTTAAATAAAGTATACATTTACCCCAATCCGGTGCGGCCTGACTTTGATGGAACCGTAAAAATAAGTGGCCTAATGGACGATGCCACTATAAAAATTACCGACATCGAAGGCAATTTGGTGTTTGAAGCCATTGCCCAAGGTGGAACCTTAGAATGGGACACCACGGCCTTTGGCAAATACCGAGTAGCTTCGGGAGTGTATATGGTGTTTATCTCCTCCAAAGACGCCGCACAAACCGCTGTCAAAAAGGTGATGATCATCCGATAAGGCGTTTGTATGCAAGTCAAAACCAAAGCGATTGTACTCTCGGCGATAAAGTTTCAAGAAAGCAGTTTAATTGTCAAATGCTTTACCCAATCAGATGGGGTAAAATCCTATCTCATTCGGTCGGCCTTTGGATCAAAATCAGCCAAAGTGGGCGGTGCAAAAATTGCTTATTTCCAGCCCATGACACTTTTGGAAATTGATGCGATCCACAAAAATAAAGGCACCTTAGAACAAGTAAAAGAAGTAAAAATTTACTGGCCCTACCAAACCATTCCTACCGATATTGTGAAAAGTAGCATCTTGCTTTTTTTGGCCGAAATGCTGCAACACGCCATACACGAAGAAGAAAAAAACAGCGATTTTTTTGCCTTTTTAGAAGCCGCGTTATTGTGGTTGGATACCCACCAAGAAACGGCTAATTTTCACTTGGTGTTGTTGTTGGAGGCTAGCAAATATTTAGGTTTTTACCCCGATACCACTTACGAGGAACTCCCTTATTTTAACTTACAAGAAGGCCAATTTTCTGACGTTTTATCCTTGGGTGCGCTTACGGAATATGAAACTGACTTACTTAAAAGAGGGGTACAATTGCAGTTTGACTCCGATCAGAAATCGTTTCATGTAAGCGAGCGCCAACAACTGCTAAAAATTATCATTGATTATTATGCCCTGCACCTCAGCGGCTTTAAAAAACCCAAATCGTTAGAGGTATTGAAGGCGGTTTTTAGTTAGGGGTTTTCTGTTGTCGGTTTTGAAGATTGAAAAATTGAAAAATTGAAAGATTCAGTCTAGTAGAGTCAGTTAGGTCCTGAAGCGACGGGATTACAATTCGTGCATTCGTGGCAAAACTTCCCACTTCCCGCTTAACGACAGTTCTTAGTATATCCCAAGACATTCGACTTTATGACTTTACAACTTTCGACTACCGGCTACAAATTAAACGATGCTCCGATATTGGTGTAAAATTGGTTGTGAAAATAGGTGTAGTTTTCTACGGTGCGTCTGTAGTATTTTATCGGTAAGCCTGCTTCGGCATATAATCCAAATCCCGAGGAAAAAAACCAGCGAAATCCCAAATGGCCGCCAAAATTCTTAAAACTCAAGTCCAAACCAGGATAAACATCCATTTTAGGTTTAAGTCCCAACACATCGCCTATATTGGCATTGAATCGGGCTTTGATGTCCATCAAATCTTTGGCATAGGGTTTACTTCCGCCCATATAATTGTCGGTAGATAACAAATACGTTCCTGCAATGCCCACCGAAATGTTGTCGGCCAATCCTTTATCAAAGCAAGCTTGAATCCCATTGCCGTGGTCTTGCACATTGAATCCCACTTGAAACTTCATGTCTTTTTTCCCTCTAAACGCCTGTCCATAACCTAGAAAACTCATGGTCAACAGGGCCAAAACAATACTTTTTTTCATGATGATTATATTTTTTTCAAAAATAAGAAACCAATTTAATTTCTGCCTTTTTCTGTCGGATACAAACTAGGCAAGGGTTCGCTTTGCCAATAGCGTTTAGAATCTACATCCATAATAGTCAAAGGTCCTTTAAAAGCGGCACCCGTGTCTACGTTCCAGATACTGGCCATTTGCACCGGAGTGGTTTGGCCAATGCGGGTGACTGGCGTATGTCCCACAAAAATTTCGGTATAATGCGTGAGGCGTTTGGGATAGGCCCAGTGTCCGGGAACAATGGTTTTATCTAGTCCAACCGCCATTTCCCAAAGCGTTCGGTCCCAATACAACAATTTGGGAAAGTGTTCGTAGGTGACGCCATTCATATTAGTAAATCCGGCGTGCACAAACAAGCGATTGCTTTCGTCCAAGAAATAATTTTGAAGCTTTTTTAAAAACACCAAGTGCTTTTGTTTGGTTTCTGCCGAAACCGACTCATAGGCCAAAACCGTTGCGGCGCCACCGTGCTCGTGCCACAAGTGATTGTTTTGGCTGCCTTCGAGCCATTCGCAAAGCAATTCGTCGTGGTTGCCTCGTATAAATACACAGCTAAATCGGCGCTCTAATTCAATCAAAAAATCAAGAACTGCTGGCGACTGACTCCAGCCATCTACATAATCGCCTAGAAAAATAAGTCGGTCATTTGGGGTTGCCGCAGCGCGTTCCAAAACCTGGTGCAAAGCCCGTAAACCCCCGTGAATATCGCCTATAACAAGTGTTCGCATAGCTAATTTTTGTATCACAATAGTAGGTAAAATTGTTTGAATTTTTAACATTTATTACATAAAATCTGCAACAACAAGGCACATACTAGCGCTAGTTTTACACCATTGAATTTCTCGAGATTTTCGTTCTTATTTTATTGTACCATTTAAACTTTTTACACACCATGAAAAAACTATTTATTCCAGTATTTGCCTCAATCCTTATCGGATTTTCTGCACAAGCCCAAATGTCTAAAATCGAATTAGAAAAACAATTTGGACCGCTCGTCAATCAAGAAGTGCCTGCGTCGCTTCAGTCTAAACAAACCTCAACTTTTGAGCAAGTGCTGCCTATTTACGGAAAAAATGGCGGCAAAATTGTACTCGTGGTAAACGAATACGGCATTAAAAATTTCTACACCTCCAAAGGCGTGGTGGCCAATGCAGCTACAATGGCCCAATTGGAAACAAAGCTAAATGCCAGTTCAACCAGCACCAATCGCTGTGGATTTTTATGCTGGTTGGAGATCATTCGCGACCTCTTGACTACCATTATTGAAGTATTAAACCCTTAATTCATCTGCGCTTTTGTTTGCCCATCGCAGGCAAAAGCGCTTTTTACTATTTCAACATGAAAAAACTAAGCCTTTTCGTGCTGCTTGTTGCATTGGTTTCGTGCCAAGCCATTTCTACTTTGACTAATCAAAAAATTACATTGAGTACAGCAAAAGTTCCCGTTGAACTATCGCAAAATCTGTGGCGTATACCGGTGCAAATTCACCAAAAAAACATCCCTTTTGTCTTTGATACGGGCGCGATGTTCTCGGCTATTTATAATGCGGATTCCCTTTGTTCAAACGAGTTAAAGCAGGCTAAAAATTTTGGTTGGGTGCTGGGTGCAGACCATAAAAAACAGCCACAAAAATTGGTAGTATTGGCCGCGAGCAGTCCGCTTTTTGAAAGCGAAAACAAGGTGTTTGCCGCACTAACAACCGCGAAAAGTCGCTGCGCAAAACCCGAGAATATGCTGCAAGGGATTCTCGGAATGGATTTGTTTTTTCACCAAGAAAAGCCGTTGGTTTTGTCATTTTCAACCGGCAGCCTGCAGATTTTAGATCACCCTGAGTCAACCGCAACTTTATTGAATCAAGGCTATAAATTACTGTCGAGTAAATTTAAAAGAAACGCAATTTTGGTTTCGGCCAAAGTTGAAAATAAGCTGGTTTGGTTCAAGCTAGACAGCGGATTTACGGGAACTAGCGCCCTACCCTATTCCAAAAAAAACAACTTTAAAAACCCCTCGAAAACGGCTTATGTCGGTTCGGCCTTTCAAACCGCATTGGGCCAGACCTCAGGTCGGGAAGTGTTTTACAACAAAATGCCTGTGCGTATAGGGCACGACCCATTCTTGTTGCCATGTGTGGAATCGAGTACCTTAAAAGTTCCTGTACTCGGATTTAAATTTATGCAAGGCTTTGATTGGATTTTTGATTTCAAAAACAAACAACTTTTTGCCAAACGAAATGGACTGGCAATACCAGAAAATTATTCAAACTTACCTGCTTTTCGGGCAATGGCCGGCGATAAATTACGCATCGGATTGAAGGCGGTAAACGCAAAATCCTTTCGCCTGGGCGATGAGATCGTAGCAGTAAACGGCGTAAAAGTTACCGATAATAACCGCTGCGAATTTGAACAGCTGCTCAACACCACCGCCGATTGGAATCAACTGGAATTGTTGGTTTCTTCACCCAACTAATATCTGATTGTCATGAAAATCGTTTTGCTTTTTTGGTTTATCGGTATGCCATGTTGCCCCGGGTTTGGGAAGACAATGGAGGAGAATCCCAATGCGGTAATTTGGGCGATGACGCATGAAATCAAAACGGTGCGGCAATTTTACGAGCAACAAATTCAGCTCTTGGAATTCCAGATGCGAAGGCATTTAGTTCAGTTGCAAAAAGCCAATCAACCAACTGCGGTTCAAAACGAAATGGCTGCTTATCTGGTCTCAAAAGCGCAGATTCAGGCGCTTGAATTGGAGCAAAACAACGAAATCACCAAAATAAAATACCTGAAGGGACTGCAGATTATCAAGCTGTTATATGAAAAAGTGCTGGGATTGGATCACCATTTTGCTTCGTCGCGATCGTTTCAGGAGCTCAACAACATGGCCAATCCCAATCAATACAAAGAGTTCATTAAATTCAAAGAAGTGGTTCAAGCCAAACGAGAAAAGAAATCCCTGGTAGATTTACCGGCCTTGCTAAGCGGCAACACCATTATTTCTGTGGTTCAATCGGTGACTAACTTGGTCAATTCGAGTATTTCAAAAGAAGAAAAAGAGAAAGAATTGGCTGCAGTAGCCTGTTTGTTGGATTTTAGTCTGCGGATGCAATCCGACCTCAACACCATATATTTTGAGACCGCCTATTTGCAAAGCAGCAACTTAAAAATTAAACAAGACATAGAATTGTTGTTTAAAGAATACACCAAACCCATTGGCTACAGCAACAGTTTAGAAGGCTGCCGAACCAGTGACGATTGGGAAGTGATCTCGCAAAAAACAGAAGAATACTTGCAAAAAATGAAGTCGAATTCGGGAGTAAAACAATACAAATTACAAATCAATATGGAGTTTCCGGTGGATCGGTTGTTGCAGTTTATTGCGCAATACAACAACTTTATTGACCAGGGCGCCAAGCATTACGAGAAATTTAAAATCATCGTAAACAGTTACGAAAACGAGAAACAGTGCGAAGTGCAATTGCCTGCTGAATATAAAAAATTAAAATCCGATATCGATTTTGCTATTGAAAAATTTAACGTGGCCTATAAGCCGGTTGAAATCAATGGCACGAAGATGAAAGAAATTCTCTACGGATTAAACGAATTTGATTAGTTGCTTGATCAAATATTTGAGTTCTTTGTGTTTTGAAGCGGCAATCAATTGGGGATTGCCGCTTTTTTTATGCGCGCTTTACCAAAGTTGAACTGGCTTGGGCGGTACTAAACACAATCAAATCAGCGATATTCACATGATAGGGTCGGGTGAGTACAAAGTGAATGATGTCAGCAATGTCTTCGGGTTGTAAAGGTTTAAATCCTTGGTATACTTTGGCGGCACGTTCTTGGTCGCCTTTAAAGCGCACCTCCGAAAATTCGGTGGCCACCATGCCCGGATGAATGGCACCCACTTTGATGCCAAAGGGATTTAAATCCATGCGCATGGCGTGGTTCAAGGATTCAACGGCATGTTTGGTCGCGCAATATACATTGCCGTTGGGATAAACTTCTTTTCCTGCGGTGGAGCCAATGTGAATAATATGTCCCGCTTCACGGGCAATCATTTGCGGAATAATGGCCTTAGACACATACAACAAGCCTTTCAAGTTGATGTCAATCATGGCATCCCAATCGGCGATGCTGCCGGTTTGTATCGGATCAAGTCCGTGTGCATTTCCGGCGTTGTTGAGTAAAATGTCAATCTGGTCAAATGGTGCTGGCAAGGAAGCAATGGCATCAACCACCGCTTGATTGTCGCGCACATCAAAGCACAGTGTGTGCACTTGAGTAAAAGCCGAGAGTTCTTGTTGTAAAGATTCCAATCGGTCATTTCGGCGGCCACAAAGCACCAATTTAAATTGATTTTTGGCCAATAATCGGGCTGTTGCCCGGCCTATTCCGCTGGTTGCTCCTGTAATCAGTATGGTTTTCATGGGTTGTGTGTAGAAGGGTTATGGGCTAAAAGGAAAATCAACACCTTTACTGAGGAATTAAATTGACTTCTAGCGTTTGGGGAATTACGTGGCATTCATCAGCGGTAACCGTGAGGGGTGCCGAGGTATACGGAATGTAGCCCACTTTTGAAACCGAAATAACATAGGTTCCTTGTCGTTCGTAGGCGCCCGAAAAAACGGTACTGCCTTGGTAAAATTCAAGCGGTTCAACATAGCTGCCTTCGGTGGCGACTACGCTAATACCGGTGGTTTCAAAAGTACTGCTGCTGTTCAATCGCACCTGTACGTTGAGCCCTGCACGCGCTTCGGTGGTGCAATAAATCGTGTCTTGCGGTGAATCTTCACAAGTCGATGCCATCAAAAAAGGCAAACAACCACACAACAGCAGTACTTTTTTCATTCTATTCTATAAATCAAATTTAATACCTTGCGCCAAAGGTAAACTTGTGGTATAATTGATGGTGTTGGTTTGTCTACGCATGTATACTTTCCACGCATCAGAACCTGATTCGCGACCGCCACCAGTTTCTTTTTCGCCACCAAATGCGCCACCAATTTCAGCGCCTGAAGTACCAATATTTACGTTGGCAATTCCACAATCAGAACCCGCTACCGACAAGAAGGCTTCGGCCTCTCTCAGGTTGTTGGTCATGATTGCTGAGGATAATCCTTGCGCCACGCCATTTTGAATTTCGATGGCTTGCGTAACATCGCCGCTATATTTTAATAGGTATAAAACCGGTGCAAAGGTTTCGTGTTGTACAATTTGAAAGTGATTTTGTGCCTCAGCAATCGCGGGTTTTACATAACAACCGCTCTCGTAACCTTCTCCGCTTAAAACGCCTCCAGGCACAATCAATTTTCCGCCTTCGGCCACAACTTGGTCTAAGGCATGTTGGTAGGCTTCAACCGCTTGCACATCAATCAGCGGACCAACATGGTTGTGTTGATCTAAGGGGTTTCCGATGCGCAATTGGCCATAAGCCCCGACAATGGCATCGCGCACTTTATCGTAAATACTTTCGTGTATAATTAATCGACGGGTTGATGTACAACGTTGTCCTGCTGTTCCCACAGCACCAAATACAGCGCCAATTACCGTCATTTTGATGTCGGCATCGGGAGTCACAATGATGGCGTTGTTTCCGCCTAATTCTAATAAAGATCTACCCAATCTGCCGGCAACGGCTTGTGCTACTAATTTACCCATGCGTGTAGATCCGGTGGCCGAAACCAGCGGCACACGCGTATCGGCTGTCATCAATTCGCCTATTTTGTAATCGCCATTAATCAAACACGAAATCCCTTCGGGCATGTTGTTTTCTTTCAAAACCTCAGCAATAATATTTTGACACGCAATGCCGCAAAGTGGTGTTTTTTCTGAAGGTTTCCAGATGCACACATCGCCCGCAATCCAAGCCAAGGCCGTGTTCCAAGACCAAACGGCTACGGGGAAGTTAAAAGCCGAAATAATTCCCACTACGCCCAACGAATGGTATTGCTCGTACATGCGGTGTCCCGGACGTTCCGAATGCATGGTGAGTCCGTGCAACTGACGCGACAAGCCCACGGCAAAATCGCAGATGTCGATCATTTCTTGTACTTCACCATAACCCTCTTGCAAGGATTTTCCCATTTCGTACGAAACCAATTTGCCCAAAGCCTCTTTGTGCTTGCGCAATTTTTCGCCAAACTGACGTACCAATTCGCCGCGTTGCGGAGCCGGCATAAGTTTAAATGTTTTAAAAGCTGCTGTAGCGGCTTGCATGGCGCGCTCGTAATCTTCGGGAGTAGATTGTTTTACTTTTCCTATTAATTGGCCATCAACTGGAGAGTAACTTTCTAAAAGTGTGCCATTTGAAAAGTTTTGTTGGCCGGTTGAAGTTCCTTCGTTAATGTCTTTTACGCCCAATTGCGCCAACGCTTCTTTCATGCCAAATTGGTCTGCTTGTGTATTCATCTTCTTGTATTGTTTCGTATTAATTTTCTATTTAGTATATCGGGGATCTGTGGGCATTTCTGTTCCACATTCGCTGCACGTTCTTAACTCGTGGTTGTTGTAAAAATGAGTGAAATGAGGCAAGAAATCTTTTTCGATGTCGTGCAATTCAAAGTACACTTCGTACAATTTATGGTTGCAATTGTCGCAATGCCATAACAAGCCATCGGTGAAGCCTTTGCCAGCTCGCTTACGTTCTATGACCAAGCCAATTGAGTTTTCAGACCGAACAGGGGAATGCGGGACTTTAGCCGGATGCAAATACATATCGCCAGCTTGCAACTGCATTTCTTTGCGTTGGCCATCTTCTTGAATTACGACGGTAATGTTTCCTTCTAATTGGTAAAACAACTCCTCGGTTTCGTTGTAGTGGTAATCTTTTCGGGCATTGGGTCCGGCCACAATCATCACAATAAAATCTCCAGAATCAACATAAACATTTTTGTTGCCCACGGGTGGTTTGAGCAAATGACGGTTGTCGTTGATCCATTGATTGAGATTAAATGGGAGTGAAATGGCCATGCTTAGTTCATTTGTTTAACAAGATAAATGTAGACCGGAAAGTGGTCACTATATCCTATTTCATTGGCTTGATGACGCAACGGATAGCCTTTGTATTGGCCAGTGGTTTGAATCATAAAGGGCTTGTTGTAAATCCCGGCTTTCCAATAGCGGTAGGAAGAATAGTCTTTCTGAATTAGCGTTTCAGATACCATAATTTGGTCAAAAATATCCCCAGCGTCGCGATAAAATAAGGAAGCGTTTCCTTTGTAGAACATTTCTTCAAACGGGTTATAAATACCAAATTCCTGTACTTCCTCTTTTTTGCGTTTGGCTCCGATGCCTTGTTTTACACTCTTATTATAGGTGCCGTCGTTTAGATCGCCCATCGAAATGATCTTGGCTTTGGGATTAATTTTATAAATCGAATCCATAATTTTTCGGTTGAGTTTACCCGCTTCTTCTCGAAATGGGCTACTCTTTTTCTCACCTCCCGATCGCGAAGGCCAGTGATTAACCAAGATATTAATTTCATCTCCGTCCAAATACCCGGTTACTAAAAGTATATCGCGGGTGTATATTCTGCTTGAGGTGTCGTAGTCTATTTTGTCGTTTTCGGCTTTGTCCTCTTCGGTTTCTTTGCTGTCTTTTTCGTTGGACTTTGCTTTTTTGCTGTACACCATCAGCGGAATATTCTTGGTGCTGATGGGTCTAAAATGTTTCTTTTTATACAACAGCGCTACGTCAATGCCACGTTTGTCGGGCGATTCGTAATGCACGATACCGTAGTCGCTACTCAGCATTAACGGTTCTTTTACTAAGTCTTCTAATACACCTCTGTTTTCTATTTCAGATCCGCCAATAAAAGTGGGTGATTCTTTTTGCTGATCTCCTGTCCCAATTTGGGTAAGCACTGTGGCTAAGTTCTGAAGCTTTTGCTTGTACTTCTTGGACGTCCAGTTTTGAGCGCCTTCGGGCAACCATTCTTCGTCGTTATTGGGGTTGTTAATCGTGTCAAACAAATTCTCAAAGTTGTAAAAAGCAACGGTGTGCACCGCAAACTTTTTTTCCTGCGCGCTTGCGCCAACTATTGCAAAAAAGAGAATAAAAAGGCCAATTGGTTTCGAAATCCGCATAAGTAGGGTGTTAATGAATAGTCAAGTTTGCGACAAACTTGGAAACAAAAGTAAATAATAATAATTTAAAAGGTACATTTGCTTTCGTTAAGAAATAAACAGTAAAAAATTATCTATGAAAAAACTTGTTTTTAGTACATGTTTTGTATTGCAAGTGATTTTTCTCTACGCACAATCGGCAACCGGAGTCTCCGGAAAAATTGTGGATTCGAAATCACAAAAAGCAATTCAAAATGTAGTAGTGTCCATTCAAAACACCAATCTAAGCCAGCTTACTGGAGCAGATGGGCAGTTTTCGATTGAGAATGTTCCCGCAGGAAATCAATTGCTGCAGGTAAAAACGATCGGCTACCGGGATCAACTGCTACAAGTCGAGATTACTTCGGGTAAAATGCTAGACTTGGGTGCAATTGTTGCACAAGAAGACCAAACCCAAGAACAACAACTTACCTTGGTATCGCTCACCGAAAATGATTTAGGCGACGACAATAGCGGATCAGAAAGCACCTCGGGCTTATTGCAAGCCTCGCGTGATGCCTTTCAACAAGCCGCGGCGTTCAATTGGGGACAAGCCCGATTCCGCATGAGAGGTTTAGACAACGAATACGGAATGACCATGATTAATGGAGTTTCTATGAATAAGTTGTATGATGGCCGAGCGCAATTTAGCAACTGGGGCGGATTAAACGACGCAACCCGAAACCAAGAGTTTACGAATGGTTCTGCACCTTCTGATTATACTTTTGGTGGAATTTTAGGAACCCAAGAAATCAATACGCGCGCATCGATTTATCGCGCCGGTAGCCGTGTTTCTTATGGCGCTACTAATACCAATTATACAGGAAGAGTAATGGGGATAACTGCTTCTGGAATGCGCAAAGACGGTTGGGCCTATGCCATCTCGGCTTCCCGCCGATTTGCCAACGAAGGTTATTTTCAAGGAACAACCTATAATGCAAACTCGTTGTTTGCAACTGTAGAACGCAAATTAAGCGCCAATAACTCGATCAACTTTACCACAATTTTTGCCCAAAACAGACGCGGAAAAAATTCGCCCAATACCCAAGAGGTTACTGATTTGGGAGGCGGTGTTCAATACAATTCGTACTGGGGATGGCAAAGCGTAGAACGCAGAAATGCCCGTGTAAAAACAGTTGAAGAGCCTATCTTTATGTTGAGTGATTACTGGAAAATTTCTAAGAAAACCAACTTACAATTGAATTTTACCTATCAATTTGGCGCCATTGGCAACAGCCGAATCGATTACCAAGGGGTAAACAGTCCAGATCCTACGTATTACAGAAACTTGCCTAGTTATTTCAAAGCGTTATACGAAACTGATCCAGCAACGGTATTGCTTACCGACCCAAGCGCTTATGCGCCAGGTGGATTGGGCGGAATCAATTATTACAACAATTATGCCTCGCATACTGATCCTTCAGTGGCAGAAAACACACCGTATATCGCGGCCTACAATGGTGCAGCTACGGCAAAATTCTTGACCAACAAACAAATCAATTGGGAAGAAATGTACCGCGCCAATAGTTTGAGTTCATCTAGTAAATACATTTTGTATGAAGACCGTACCGACGACAACCAGTGGACAGCCAATGCTATTTTAAGCTCTCAATTGGCCGACAACATTACCTTTAATGCCAGTGGAAATTTCTTGAAATTAAAATCACACAACTTCAAAAACCTCTTGGATTTGATGGGCGGACCTTATTTTCAAGATATCTCTTTATACGGAACAGGAAGTCAACAACAATCCGACTTAAACAACCCGAACCGCAACGTAGAAGTGGGTGATACCTTTGGGTACAACTACAATTTGTATGCTACGCAATACGATGCGTTTACCCAGTTTAAATTTACCTACAAAAAAGTAGATTTCTATTTGGGACAAACTTTTTCGCATACGGAATACCAACGTGAAGGCTTGTACAAAAACGGGTATTATGCTACCAATTCACTCGGTTGGAGCAGCAAAGAAAACTACGATAACTTTGGATTTAAAGGTGGACTTACCTACAAAATTACAGGTAGAAACTTCTTGACTTTCAATGGAGCGGTAATGACCAAAGCGCCTAGCTTGCGTAATGTATTCAACAACGCTCGATTGAATAACAATGTAACTACAGGTGTGAGTTCAGAAACGATAACCAGCGCTGATGCGAGTTACATTATCAATTCGCCAAAACTAAAAGCGAGACTTACAGCCTATTATTCTCGTGTAACCAACGGAACAGAAACCTCGTTCTTCTTTGGTGACGGAGCGGGTATTGATGATCCATCTACTACCTTAAATGAAAGCAATGCCTTTGTGGCCGAAACCGTAACCAACTTAAGCAAACGCAATATGGGTGTTGAATTTGGATTAGAATATCCAATTACATCAACCTTAAAAGCGACTGCCTGTGTGGCCAAAGGCGAATATATTTATGATAGCAACCCGAATGTGAGCATCAGTATTGATTCACAAGCTTCGGCTGCCAATACTAACCCAATTTCAAACTATGGTGTTTCACACATTACCAACTACAAACAATCGGGCATGCCACAAACGGCCGCTTCGATTGGATTAGAGTACCGTGATCCTAAGTTTTGGTGGGTGGGTGCCAATATGAATTACTTGGCCGACAACTACATTGACATCGCGCCGATTACACGCACCGATCGTTTCTTTGTAGACCCAACTAGCGTGGTGGGCAATCCGTTTCCGGAAGCTACCCAAGCCCGTGCCGACGAATTATTAAAACAAGAAAAATTTGATAACTTCGCCTTGTTAAATTTAACCGGTGGAAAATCATGGAAATACAAAAGCAATACCTTTGGGTTCTTTGCGAGTGTAAATAATGTTCTAGATATTACCTATAAAACCGGAGGATTCGAACAAGCTAGAAACTCGAATTACCGCGAATTAAACCAAGACGTTTCTAGTGGATCGCCAGCCTTTGCTCCTAAATATTTTTACGGATACGGGCGCACTTATTTCTTAAACCTTTACATCAATTTCTAAAAAAACATACACATGAAAACAAGAATTTTGAAATCAACCTTAGTAGTAGCGCTTTTTGCTGGTGTAATTGCTAGTTGCGTGAAAGACGACAATTACGACACTCCAAAATTGGATGCTTGTACCGAAACTTCATTAGTAAAAAACAGAGAAGTTTCTCAAATTTTGGCCGGATCAGTGGTGGCTTTGCACCAAAATATTGTGACTGGACAATCTGATGTGATTGAAGCTTATGTGACTTCTAGTGACATTGCGGGGAACTTTTTTAAATCGATCTCTATGCAAACCTTAGACGGATCAAAAGCATTTAGCGTGCCTGTTGATGCTACGTCTACTTTTATCAACTACGAGCCAGGAAGAAAAGTGTTAATCAAAATGGACGGCTTGTATACCGACATCAAATACGGCGGAATGCGTATTGGTGGTTTGTATGCCAATTCTACAGGAGCTGCGGAAGTAGGTCGTTTGCCTGAGCCAGATTTTAAAGCGTCTGTAAACAGAAGCTGCACGGTGGTGTCTGAAGACCAATTGGTACAACACGTAACCATTGCACAAGCTGCTACTGATGCTTACTTGAATAAATTAATCGAAATTGACAACGTGCAATTTGAAGCCAATGCCATTACGTCAACCTATTATGATGTAAACAATGATTTGGGTGGAGCCACCAACTGGCGCATCATGGACATGACTGGAAGTTCCGTAATTTTTAGAACCAGTGCCTATGCTAATTTTGCAGCCAAACCCGTGGCGCAAGGAAGCGGAAAAGTGCGTGGAATCATGACCAAATACAATACCGATTACCAATTTGTAGTGCGTACACAAAATGACATTGACATGACAGGTCCTCGTTTTTATCCGTTGTTAAACGAATCATTTTCGGGTGGAATCGCCGCTTGGAATGCCTATAGTGTAACAGGAAATGAAGTATGGGCATACAGTGCAACTTTTGGAAATCCCGGCGCGTGCGCAAAAATGTCGGGTTATGCCAACACCACAAACAACGCTAACGAAGATTGGTTGATTTCTCCGATTCAAAACTTATCTACTTTAAGTTCTGCAATCCTAACGTTTGATACCGCTTACAACTACTCCGGAAATGACTTGGTGGTGTACATCTCAAACAACTACTCAGGAACGGGTAATCCGAATGCCGCTGGCGTTACTTGGACTCCGCTTACCGCTACCTTATCTCCTGGAGGTTGGGCTTGGACAGGATCAGGCGACATCAATATTTCAAGCTACACCGGAGCAGGGAATACTGCAGTGTATGTAGCTTTTAAATACACTTCTACAACCTCAGCTTCTAGAACATGGGAGTTGGACAATGTGAGAATTAGAGAAAACTAGTGTATACCTTATACCTCAAGAGAAAGACGGCCATTTGAGCCGTCTTTTTTTTGGAATATATTTAACATTTACTACATAAAATCTGCAATAGTTCGCGCAAAACACATTTTACTTTTGACTTATCTAAGCCAATCAAATAGAATATGATACAGTCAATTGTACCGCCTAAATCAAATGCCTTAGTTTTTCTTTGGCCTTGTTTAGCGCTCACAGCAGTTCAAAAACAACCCAATCTTACCTTCCATACCAATTTTTTATCCGCCGTAAACCATTGGGTTGTTTTACCTAAAAAACCAACAGAAACGGCATACCTCTATGGATACATTTATTTTGATCCCAAAAAAGGAATTCAGTTTCATTTAGAAAACACTCTGGAATTTGACGGAAGTTGGAATCTTAACCGCAGCAAAAAATCGTATGTGTTGCAAAAATCCCTACACGATCCAAATCTAAAAGTGGCACTGATTCCCAAAGTGATACAACGCCAATGGAACCTGCCCGAAAAACCCGAAGCCTTAGCGGCCAAACTATTGGCTCAAACTGCAGAAAATTGTACCGCCCTTGGGCATTATTTTAACCAAATAGAACACAGTAGTTTGGCCGTTCCTGTGCTTAAAAAAGCACTCAAAATCTACCCAAATAATCCGCAATTGCAATTTGAACTAGGTTACGCCTACAATGCCATGGCACGTTATCCAAAAGCAATTCGAGTGTTGGAAAAGCTCGTGCAGGAAGACCCATCCCAAAAAGCTTTTGAAGAATTGGGCTATGCCAGTTTGCAAACCAAAAAACCTCAGCAAGCCAATCACTGGTATTTTGAAGCGGTAAAGTGCTGTTCCAACAAAACAGAAATTCAAAAAATTGGACAGGAATTGCAGGCAATTTTTAGGAAACTTGGAGACTATTCCTTGGCTAATAAATGGGAAATTATTGCCCAAATGGGTGAAATTTCTACCCCCCTAGAATCCCAAAAATTGAGCCCAAAAGCTGTTGATAAAAAGATTAAAACGACCCTTTTTAACTAGAAAAAATTGAGAAAAAAAGCTATTTTTACAAAAATTAATGACCCAAAAATGAAGGAAAAGATGAGTTCAGAAAAAGAAGCCAAATTAAAAGCGTTGCAATTAACGCTCGATAAATTAGACAAAACCTACGGCAAAGGAACCGTAATGAAAATGGGCGACAAAGCCATCGAAGAGGTTGAAACTATCTCATCTGGCTCCTTAGGATTAGACTTAGCCCTTGGGGTAAATGGCTATCCAAAAGGCCGAATCATCGAAATATACGGGCCAGAATCATCTGGTAAAACTACCTTGACTTTACACGCGATAGCCGAAGCACAAAAAGCGGGCGGTATTGCGGCTTTTATAGATGCGGAGCATGCCTTTGACAGAAACTATGCCGAGAAATTGGGCGTGGATGTAGAGAACTTAATTATTTCTCAACCGGATAACGGGGAGCAAGCCTTAGAAATTGCCGAGAATTTAATTCGCTCAGGCGCCATAGATATTGTAGTAATTGACTCGGTAGCGGCCTTGACACCAAAAAGTGAAATCGAAGGCGAAATGGGTGACTCCAAAATGGGATTGCACGCCCGTTTGATGTCACAAGCCTTACGTAAATTAACAGGAACCATCAGCAAAACACATTGTACTGTATTTTTCATCAACCAATTGCGTGAAAAAATCGGGGTGATGTTTGGAAATCCAGAAACAACAACGGGTGGAAATGCCTTGAAATTTTATGCTTCGGTGCGATTAGATATTCGTCGTTCGTCACAAATTAAAGACGGTGATAATGTAATTGGAAACCGCACCAAGGTAAAAGTGGTAAAAAACAAAGTAGCACCACCATTCAAAACAGCTGAGTTTGACATCATGTATGGCGAAGGGGTATCAAAAACCGGTGAAATTTTGGATTTGGCGGTAGAATTTGAAATCATCAAAAAATCGGGATCGTGGTTTAGTTATGGCGAAACCAAATTGGGACAAGGACGCGATGCAGTAAAAGTACTCATCAAAGACAACCCTGAATTGGCCGATGAATTAGAAGAAAAAATCAAGGCGCGAATCAAAGAAAACGTCTAACTATAAATCCCGGTACTGCCGGGATTTTTTTTGGCTAATAATGAAGTAATTTATCGAGAATAATAGCCCGCACCTCATCGTTGAGCGCTTTGATTTCGGCTTTATTTTCGATGGATTTTCCTGTTGTGGGTACAAACTTGTGCACATGAGCCCTCATAATACCTGGGCTTCCGCTAAAAAAAGTATAGGAAAATCGTTTCTTGTTGTCGGGAAAAGTCATGGGAACAATTGGAATTTGGTGTTCAATGGCCAAGCGAAATGCGCCATCTTTAAATCCATCCAACACGATCGATTCGTCATAGGGCACGCCGCCTTCGGGAAAGATACAAATGCTCAGGCCTTGGTGTAACCGTTTTTGGGCGCGCTCAAATACGGCTTGACGGCTTTTAGCATTGCCCCGATCTACCAAGATGCAGGTGCGTTTGTAAAAAAAACCAAATAGCGGAATTTTGGCCAACTCTTTTTTGCCCACAAAAACAAAGGGTTTTGGAGTTATGGCCAACATGAGCATAATATCGGTCATCGAGGTGTGATTGGCCACAAACATATAACTTGATTGCTTGTCCAACTTTTGCTCACGAGTTACCTGATAGTAAAAACCACTTGTGTATAAAATACTTTTGGCCCAAATGCGCGCCATCTTAAAATAGTACGGATACCATTTTTCTTTAAGGATAGACAACACTAAAAAGGGAAACATGACCAAAATTGGCAAGGCCATCATCAGGTAAAACCAAATGCGCCAAAGCAACCAAAATATCATTTTTATGGGTTTCATCATGCCAAAAGTAACAATTCAATCCCTATTTTTGCCAAAAGATTTACATTTGCACAAACCCACGCACCATGTCAAAAATACTCACCGGAATTCAAAGCACAGGAACCCCGCATTTAGGTAATTTATTGGGCGCCATTATTCCGGCCATTGAATTGTCAAACAAACCCGAAAACGACTCTTTTTTATTTATCGCCGATTTGCATTCGGTTACACAAATTAAAGATGGAGCTGCTTTGCGCGCCAACACCTACAGTACGGCCGCAGCTTGGTTGGCCTGTGGACTAAATATTGACAAGGTTGTTTTTTACCGCCAATCAGATGTGCCACAAACCGCTGAATTGGCTTGGTATTTGAGTTGTTTTTTCCCGTTTCAACGCCTCACGTTGGCGCATTCGTTCAAAGACAAATCCGATCGCTTGGACGATGTAAATGCAGGACTTTTTAGTTACCCCATGCTCATGGCCGCCGACATCTTGTTGTATGACGCCGAGTTTATTCCGGTTGGTAAAGACCAATTGCAACACATCGAAATTACCCGTGATGTGGCCGCACGTTTCAACCACCAAATGGGCGACACCTTTGTATTGCCAGAATCATCTGTGCAAGAAGAAACCAAATATGTACCCGGAACCAATGGGGGTAAAATGAGCAAATCGGCCAATAATACCATCAATATTTTCTTGGACGACAAGGCCTTGCGCAAACAAATCATGGGGATCGAAACCGACAGTACGCCGCTCGAAGAACCTAAAAATCCAGACTCTTGTAATGTATTTGCTTTGTACAAACTACTCGCTACCGATGAGCAATTGCAAGCCTTGCGTGAAAAATACCAAAATACCACCCGCGATTTTGGTTACGGACATGCCAAACAAGCCTTATTTGAGTTGCTGTTGAGTCGATTTGAAACCGAGCGCACAAAATACAACTACTACATGAACAACTTGGCAGAGCTAGATGCAGCCTTACTTCAAGGTGCAGCCAAAGCCAGTGAAATTGCCGATGGCGTACTCAATCGGGTGCGCGAAAAATTGGGTTTTGGAGCTAAATAGCCTCAAATAATTTACCCGGCAACGGCCGAATTACGCCTTTTAATTCTAGCGTGAGCAACAGTCCCGACAGTTTGTAAATGGGCAGCTCACAGGCCATCGCGATAAAATCAAGCTCTTCTTTGCCGTTGGCCAATAAGTAATCATATACCTGTTGTTCCTGAACATCAAGCTGAACAAACAGTTGTTTTTGAACTGGTTTTTTGGGTTGATTTATTTCCCAATTAAGATTGTACACCAAATCGGCTGCGCTAGTTAACAACTGGGCTTTTTGGGTTTGGATAAGCTGCAAACAACCTTGGCTGTATTTATCGGTGGCACGACCGGGTACTGCAAAGACATCGCGGTTGTAGTCAAAAGCTCGGTTGGCGGTGATGAGTGAACCTCCTTTTTCGGCTGATTCAATCACAATCGTAGCTTCGGAGATCCCCGCCACAATGCGATTTCGCCGTACAAAATTTTCCTTTTCGGGCGGAATTCCACTGCAAAATTCACTGAGCAAACCGCCATTTACTTGCAGTTGAGTCAGGTACTTTTGATGCGCTTTGGGATACAACTGATCCAAGCCATGTGCTACGACAGCTATGGTTTGTAAGCCGTGTTCAAAAGCAGCTTGGTGCGCTACAATATCAACTCCATAGGCAAATCCACTCACAATGATGGGGTCTAAGGGTGCCAAATCGGCAATGAGTTGTTTGCAAAACGCAGCCCCATGCGGCGTAACTTGACGGGTGCCCACAATGCTGATGATTTTCCGGTTTTGGAAATTCAATTTTCCTGTAGAAAAAAGCAATAACGGCCCGTCAAAACAGTGCTTGAGTCGATCCGGGTAGTTGTCTTCTAGATAATAGGCGGTTTGAATGTGCTGGGTTTGTATGAAATTCAACTCGGCTTCGGCAGCACGATATAAGTCTGGTGATTTGAGTTGACGAAGCAAATTTTGAGCTCCATTCCCACTGAATTTGAGTTTGGATAAGGGCGTTTTAAAAACGGCTTCGGCAGATCCGCAGAGTGAAATGAGTTTTTTGGCAGTGACATCTCCAATGCCTTCGGCTTTTAGCAAGGCTAATACATAAAATAAATCTTCGTGGCGCATAAGGTAGAATTGAAAAGGAAAAGTAGCGAATATTCTGAAATTGTTGAAAAAAATTGGGGATAAAATTTTGCTGCTCTTTCGCATTGTATACCTTTGCTTCTTATGAAGATTGAACACTACATTTCACAACTGCTCTACCGTCACCAATGTGTTACGGTTCCCGGTTTTGGTGCTTTTTTGGCCGAAATACAATCGGCCTATTTGTATTCAGCTACACATTCCTTTTATCCGCCAAAAAAAGTAGTTTCGTTTAATCCTCACCTCAAAAACAACGACGGTTTATTGGCCAATCACATTGCTGAAGCTGAAAAAACCACCTATGAAAATGCCGTTCACGCCATTGAGAGTGAACTAGCCATTTGGAAAAGTATTCTAGAAGTGAATGGCCGTTTTACCTTGAAAAACATTGGGGAAATTGCCTTAACCGCCGAAAACAATTTGTTGTTTACCCCTGCTGATACTATAAATTACTTGCCCGAAGCCTTTGGTCTGACCACGTTTGTATCTCCAAAAGTACTTCGAGAAGAACTCAAAGAAGTTGTTGAAGTACTGGAAGAAAAAGCGCCTATTCAATTTACGCCCGAACGCAGAAAAATCCCAGCTTATTTAAAATACGCCGCTGTTTTTGTGTTGGCCCTAACGGCTACAGGCAGCATTGGTTTTAAGGTATATTCGAATCAGATAGAACAAGAAACCTTACTTGTAGAAACAGCCGTGCAAAAAGAGGTACAAAATTCAATACAAGAAGCTACTTTTTTTATACAAAGCCCCATTCCGAGTGTTTCTATTCCTGTTGAAACCGAACAATTGTCCTACCACATTGTCGCTGGCGCTTTTAGAAATGAAGGAAACGCCAATATAGTGTTGCAAAATTTAGTAAAACAAGGCTACTCAGCCCGCCGTATCGAGCCCAACAAACACGGGTTATTTCCGGTATTGTATGGGAGTTATGCTACTTACGAGGCCGCCAAAAAAGCACAAGCTGAAATTGTACTATCCAACCCAGAAGCTTGGATACTTGTTAAAGAACTATAATCACTTATCCCGCATTTGCGGGATTTTTTATACCCTGCCTATGCATCCAAAAACTCCTTCCGAATCCCTTACCATTCTCACTGATTTAGTATTGCCAAGCGAAACCAATCCGTTGAATAATTTATTTGGCGGCGAATTGTTGGCCCGTATGGACCGAGCAGCTAGTATTGCAGCCCGCAGACATTCCCGGAGAGTTGCAGTAACGGCCTCCGTAAATCATGTTGCTTTTAATCGAGCCATTCCGTTGGGAAGCGTAGTTACGGTGGAAGCAAAAATCTCCAGAAGCTTTAAAAGCTCCATGGAAATCTATATTGATGTTTGGGTTGAAGATCGCGAAACGGGGAACCGAAATAAAGCCAACGAGGCCATTTATACCTTTGTGGCGGTTGATGATACGGGTAGGCCGGTAGAAGTGCCTCCCGTGACGCCAGAGACCGACTTAGAACTGCAGCGATTTGATGCCGCCTTGCGTCGCAAGCAATTGAGTTTGGTTTTGGCCGGAAAAATGAACCCGCACGAGGCCACCGAACTCAAAGCGCTATTTGTTTAACTACATATTAAACAACCAGGTAGCGGGATTGTTATAGACCGTGTTTTGGGAAATGGTAAATTTTAACACCGTTTTTCCTGTATCGCCATTGGTTCTGATTTTCCCAATGGATTGCTTGATTGAAACTTTGTCACCCTTACTCACCGAAACGCTACTTAGGTTTTGGTACACCGTAAAATAGTCTCCGTGTTGGATCATTACCGCTTTATTTACTGGCGATAAAACCATCACACTAATCACTTCTCCAGCAAAAACGGCACGTGCAGATGCCCCTTGGTCGGTAGTAATTTCTACCCCACTATTGTGCACAATCAATGACTTGACAATGGGATGCGGTTGATCGCCATAAGGCAACGAAACGAAACCTTTTTCTACTGGCCAAGGCAACTTTCCTTTGTTGGCTCTAAAATTATTGGACTCTATTTTTCCTTCGGCTGTCAACACAATTTTGGCCGAAGTCTCGGTAGCTTTTGTAGATTCTGCTGAAGTTTTTGGGTTTGTTTTTACCGCTGCAGTTGCCGTTTTTTTGTTGGCCGCCGCAATAGCCGCGCGCAATAACTTGGCTATTTGGTTGTCGATATTTTTGGTTTCCTGCTGCTTCTTTTTGATGTCAGCCAGCAGTTGCTTCTTGTCTTTTTTGATGGCTTTGGCCAATTCTTGTTGAATCTGCTTTTCTTTTTCTAATACCAAACGCTCTTTTTCGTTTTCTTCGATGAGCTTTTGTTTGGCGGTTTTTTGCACATCAAGTGTTTGGTTATGCACCACTAATTCTTCTGATTTACTTTGAATTTCTAACCCCTGATTTTTGCGGTAGCTGGCATATTGCTTCATGTACTGCGCACGTTTGTAGGCTTGTAAAAAGTTTTCGGAAGACAACAAAAACATGGCACGGCTTTGCTCCGAACGGCTTTTGTACGATTTGACAATCATTTGGGCATAATCGTCTTTGAGTACCGTCAATTCCCTTTTTAATCGATTTATAGTCAATTGATTTAAGTACATGTCGTTACTCAGCAGTTTGGTTTGTTTCTCGGTGGTGTTGATGAGTTTTTCTTTCAGCTTAATTTTTTCAGATTGAATTTCCAATTGCTTTTTCACGGATACCTCTTTGGATTTCACATTTTGCAATTGCGCTTCTTTCTCGCGAATTTCTCGTAAAATTTCGGCTTTGCGCTGTTCTAATTTTTCTTGCTGATTCTCTTGACTCCAAACCAAAGCCGAAGTGAACAAAAACAAAAGGACGGTGATTACTTTACCCATGGCACTTTATTTTGGCAATCTAATTGATATCTACTTTTTTATATCCGGCTGGCACGGCATACGGAAATGTTAATTCTTCATTTACCGTGATGTCGGTATATTCAATATTGAGGTTCATTTTGGCTTGTTTTTGAATGGCATTCACCACAATCGAAGCCGGTAAAATTAAACTATTGTAGGATGCAAACTTTGGGTAAGTTACCGTTAACAAGCGCTCTTGTGCCTGTTGTTGGATTACTTGTTTTTGCAAACGCCAATTTAGGGCATCAAAGAAATAGGTAATAAAAGCGGCCTCACCCTGGTCTTTCTCTACCTTAATCCAATTGTCTTGGGGCGTAGCTTTGCATTCGTTAGACGGAAAAGCTTCGATGGCTTGGCCGATTAAGACGTTTTGCAATTTCTGAAAATTTAAATCGGTGCCGGCAAATTGACTGATGGTTTCAAAATTTCCGTCAAAATAACTGCTGTTTAATTTTTCGTAATACTGCACTTGAGCAGGCGTAATCAAAGCTTTGGCCATAGTAATCCCCAAAAATCGAATGCTGATGATGATTTTTTCATCTTTCTTAATTTTAATTTCAGCGGTCACATTTTGGGCTTGTTTATCGGTTTCATAATGCGCATTGCATTTGATGTAGGCCGTGGTAAAATCAAGCTGCTGCTCAAAATAATTTCCTTTTACTCGCGTAGTATCGGCAACGGGCAACTCCAATTGAGCCAAGGCCTTTTTCTCGGCTTTGGGCAATTTTGATTTACAGGAAACGGTAAGCACCGCAAGAACTAACAATAGGTATTTCATTTTTTTTGGGCTTGCCGAACAAGCGATTCAGCTTTAGTAAAATAAGTTTCTTTTTGGGATTCGTTGCCCAAGGCATGGTAGGCTTCTCCGAGTTGGATGTAAAAATTTATTTCCAGGGCCGGATCATCTACTACAAATTCCAAACCCGCTTCAAGTTGGGAGATGGCATCGATCGATTTTTTTAGTTGATTGTTGGCCAAGCCCGCATAATAGTACCACTGCGGCTGCAACGGAAATCGTTCAATGGATTGTGTAGCCAACACAGCTAAAACGTCAAATTGTGCCGTTTCGGTATACAAGCCTGCCAATAATTGCAAACATTCAGTATCGTCGGGAGTAATTGCCTGTTGCTTGTTGTAAAAATAAATGGCTTTAGCGCTGTTTTTTTTGCGCTGATAAAACTTACCTACCTCTTTGTTTACCGCTACGGTTTGGTCATGAATAAGGAGGTTTACGGCTTGGTTAAATTGGTCGTCAAATTGGGGTTTGTCTTGGATAAACAATAAAAATTCGTTGAGCATGCGGTGCTTTATTTTGGACTCCACTTTGGGGCTGCTTAGCACAAATAGCAACGACTTTACCGCCTGATTTCCTTCGTTGGCCAACAAATGGTATTTAAACAAACTCACCTGCGCCCAATCAGAGGTGGGGATGGCTTGCTCTAATTTTTTGGCTACTTCGAGTGCTTTGTCGTCTTGGTTTTGATCGGAATACAAAAATATCAAGCTGATGTAATTGGCTTCTTCTTGTGGGTTTTTTTTGATTTCGGTCCACAATCGATCCATTTCGGTAGACTGAAATTTACCTTGGCCTAAAATTTGAAACTTATATTTTTCACGCAATTCGGTCTTGCCTACCGTGTCGTTGAGCTCGTTGATTAAGGCTAGTGCTTTGTCAAATTGCTGCGTATTCATGTACAATGAAACGAGGTCTTCTTTGTAGTCTTTGCTAAATTCGATGAGTTGATTGACAATGGGAATTGCTTCCTCATAGGCTTTGGTCTCATACATCACATCATAAAGCCCCACCCAAAACCATTTGTTGGTGGGATCCAATTGAGTGGCCTTTTCAAAAGATTCATAGGCTTTGTTGTAGTCTTTTTGTGCCAAATAATTTTTGCCCAATTCAAAATAAACCACCGCGTTGTTGGGTTCCAAAACTTGGCATTTTTCTAACGACAAAACAGCCTTGTCATAATTCTCGATTCCTTTTTGCGTCAGGGATTCGTAGAAGGCATCTTGAAATTGATCGGAAGCAGAAGCGACATCTGTAGGTTCAGTTTGGGCATGTATTGACTGGGCTAATCCAAGCCAAATGCATCCAAAAATCACCATTCTATTTGTTAGTGCCATTACTCCCTTTTGCCTTAGGCTATATATTTGTTATTCCAACACCGAATAATCGCCAATGCTAATGCTGGTAAACTCCCCATTAAAGGCAGCATGACTGCCAATCATCGCGTTGTCTAATTTGGCGTTTTTAATGTGGCTATGGTTTTGCACCAAACTGTTTGTCATTGTGCTGTTGCTCACGTGACATCCTTTACCCAATGATACGTTTGGTCCAACGGTACTATTTATAAGCTGTACATCCTCGCCAATAAAACAAGGTGCAATAATTGTAGAATTTTGCAACAAGGCCGAATCTGCAACCAATTGCACGCCGTCTTGGTGCAAAAACTGCAACATGCGAGAATTGGTTTCTACAGTTACGGGTTTGTTGCCGCAATCCATCCATTCGTCTACTTTTCCGGGCACAAATTTGAGGCCTTTCACTTTCATATTCTCTAATGCATCCGTGAGTTGGTATTCGCCGCCTTTCACTACGTTGTTGTCTAGCAAATATTGTAATTCGCCACGCAAGGTTTCTCCCGATTTAAAGTAATAAATACCAATAATGGCCAAATCAGAAACAAATTCTTTGGGTTTTTCTACAAAATCAACAATTTGGTTTTGCGCGTTCAATTGCACCACACCAAACGCACTAGGGTCTTCTACTTGTTTTACCCAAATTACGCTGTCTGCTGAAGTGTCTAAGGTAAAATCAGCGCGAAATAAGGTATCGGCATAGGCTACTACCAAAGGGCCGCTCATGGATTCTTTGGCGCACATAATCGCGTGTGCCGTTCCCAAGGCTTCATTTTGGTAATAGATGGTGCCTTTTGAACCTAATTTTTCGGCGATGGCTACCAACTCTTTTTCTACTTGGGAGCCAAAATCTTTATGGATAATGAATGCGATTTCTTCGATATCTTGGTTAATCACACCGGCAATGTCTTCGACCAAGCGGTGTACAATGGGTTTTCCTGCAATAGGGATTAATGGTTTAGGAACGGTGAGTGTGTGGGGACGCAATCTGGATCCTCGTCCAGCCATGGGTACAATTATTTTCATCCGATTAGATTTTAGGGCGCAAAGTTCGCAAACTTTGCCTGATTTGACTAGTTATTTGATTTTAATTGTGAGACTATTTTAGGCCGGTGCTACCAAATCCGCCGGCGCCACGTTCGGTTTCAGAAAGTGCGGAGACTTGGTTCCATTCGGCACGCTCGTGTTTAGCAATCACCAGCTGAGCAATGCGTTCGCCGTTTTCGACCACAAACGTTTCAGACGAAAGATTCACCAAAATTACCCCGATTTCACCGCGGTAATCGGCATCAACCGTACCAGGACTATTCAAAACGGTGATGCCTTTTTTGAGCGCCAATCCACTGCGTGGACGAACCTGTGCTTCATAGCCAATGGGGAGTTCAATAAACAATCCTGTTTTTACCAAGGCGCGTTCGAGTGGTTGCAACGAAATGGGTTCTTGTAATTCGGCGCGCAAATCCATACCAGCAGAAGCTAAAGTTTCATAGCTGGGTAAGGAATGAGATGACGTATTGATGATGTTAATTTGCATGATAAATGAAGTATTTTAATTTTTGGGCGAACGCAACAGACGCACTAAGGTGTCCTTTTCGAAATAATAGATTATTGCCAAAAAGGCTACTATTAAACCTGTTCCAACCACATAATTTTCTCTGAAAAAATAAAAAGATAGCGTCGAAAATACAATCGAACTACCCAGGTAACTGCCTATTCTGAGCCCGTCATACGGAATCGGGTAGTAGCGTTTGCCCAGCACATACGAAATAAGCATCATGCTGCCATAGGCCGCAATGGTTGCAACTGCAGAGCCGTAATAGCCGTAGTTTGGAATCAGTAAGAAATTGAGCGCCAAGGTTACGGCCGCGCCTATCAGCGAAATATACGCGCCAATATGTGTTTTATCGATCAACTTGTACCAAACCGAGAGATTGGTATAAATGCCCAAAAAGAAATTGGCCAAAATAATCAGCGGCACCACTTTCATCGCTTCCCAATAGGCTGTGTCCCGAATCATGAGTTCCTTGAATAGATCGGCAAAAACCAACACCACCAATTGGATAAACGAACCAAATATCACAAAATACTTGGTGACCGTGGCATAGGTTTCTGGGGCTTTGGCATCGTTGGCGTGACTAAAGAAAAATGGTTCAATTCCTAAGGTATAAGCCGTGCGGTACAAGACCATAAATAAACCCAATTTGTAGCAAGCGGCATACACCCCTACTTGGGCGTGTGCCACATTGGCGGGTAGTAATTTTCCCAATAAAATTTTGTCAAACTGTTCATTGATCGCAAAGGCAATTCCAGCAACCAAAATGGGCAATCCGTAACGCAACATACGCTTCCACAGGTCCCAATCAAATTCCCATTTGAGGTGCATATAATTGGAAGACAAGGCTAAAAAAGTAACCAAACTGGCCAAAATATTGGAAATAAAAATATAGCCGATTTGAAAGTTTTCCTGGAATATACTCGCCCAAAACCCGCCTGGATGAGCTGCGGCCATTTTGGGTAAATAGAGTAGAAAAAACAAATTTAAACTTAGGTTAACTACTACATTTCCTACTTTGAGCATGGCGTAAAGTCCTGGTTTTTGTCGGGCACGTAGATTGGAAAACGGCACAATTACAAAAGCATCCAACACTAAAATCCAAATCGTATAGGTAATGTATTGCACGTTTATTCCTGAAGCCGCGGCCAAGGTGTTGCGAAACAATAAGGAAAGCGCTAAAAAGAAAAGTGACGTAGTAAAAATTGAAACCGTACTGGTTTCAACCACTTTATTTTTATCGGATTCTTTGTTGTAAAACCGAAAGAAAGAAGTTTCCATGCCATAGGCTAAGATCACGTTGAAGAAGATCATCCACGAAAAAATAATCGTGACTTGGCCGTATTCTTCACGAGGTAAAAGTTGGGTATAAATGGGTACTAATAAAAAACTAAACATCCGCGGAATAACCGTAGCCAGTCCATATATCGCGGTGTTTTTAAAGAGTTTTTTGTACAGGCCCAAGGAAATTGAAATTAGGTTGAAGTCAAACAAAAATAGGGATTTAAACAAACAAATGTGGCCCTTATTCAAATAAAAAAAGCCAACACATACATGTTGGCTTTTGATTTATTTTGGGGTTTAAAATTATCCGTTTAAGGCTTCAGCTCCTCCAACAATCTCTAAGATTTCGTTGGTAATGGCCGCTTGACGTGCCTTGTTGTAGGTTAATTTCAATTGATCTCTCAATTCGGTTGCGTTGTCGGTTGCTTTGTGCATGGCAGTCATACGTGCGCCGTGCTCAGAAGCAAATGAATCGCGAATTCCTTTGTATAATTGGGTTTTCAACGATTTTGGAATCAAGGTCATTACGATGTCTTCTTTAGAAGGCTCAAAAATGTAATCTCCCGCTGAAGCTGTAGTGGCTGAAGCCAACGCGGCCAAAGGCAAAAATTGCTCCGTTTGTACTATTTGGGTAGCCGCATTTTTGAACTGATTGTAAATCAATTCTACTTTGTCATATCCTCCACTTAAAAACAATTCGGTAATCGTATCGGCAATAGCGGAAACAGTATCAAAAGTAAGGTTGTCAAAAACAGCGCTCTGGTTATCAATAACTGTGTGTGTTTTTCGTAACACGTCATTTCCTTTTTTCCCAATAGCAAAAACATCTACTTGTTTACCAACATAAAAATCGGTTCTGTTTTTTACTTCTTTCACGATGTTGGTATTAAAGGCTCCACACAATCCTCGGTTTGAGGTAATGGCGACCAACAATACTTTTTTCACTTCGCGTTGCGTGGTATATTCGCCACCAGCATCTCCGTCTAAGGTGGCCGACAAGTTTTGCAACAACTCGGTCAATTTCTCGGCATAGGGACGCATTGCTGTAATGGCGTCTTGCGCTTTTTTTAACTTCGCGGCAGAAACCATTTTCATCGCCGATGTGATTTGCATCGTCGAGGATACGGAAGTAATTCGGTTACGGATTTCCTTTAAATTTGCCATTTGTGTATAGTTAGGAGTTGGAAGCTAGAAGCTGGAAGTAAGGCGTTAACAACCCTACTTCCCACTTCAATCTTCAAGCTTAATTATATTTTGCTGAAATTTCTTTGGCAGCAGCCTCGATTACATCGGTAATGCTGTCGTCTAATTTTCCTGCTTTTAATGCATCTAATGTAGCTCTGTTTTTGCTGTTCAAATAAGCCAAAAAGTCTTTTTCAAACTCTTTCACTTTGTTTACTGGCACATTACGCAACAAGTTTTTAGAACCCGCATAGATAATCGCTACTTGATCTTCAACTGTATACGGATCATTTAATCCTTGTTTCAAGATTTCTACGTTGCGTTTTCCTTTTTCGATTACGTTCAAGGTTACGGCATCCAAATCAGAACCAAACTTTGCAAAAGCTTCCAATTCACGGAATTGTGCTTGGTCTAATTTTAAAGTACCGGCTACTTTTTTCATCGATTTGATTTGTGCATTTCCTCCTACACGAGATACCGAAATACCTACGTTGATCGCTGGACGAACACCCGAATTAAACAAATCTCCATCCAAGAAAATCTGACCATCGGTAATCGAAATTACGTTAGTTGGGATATAGGCCGATACGTCACCCGCTTGGGTTTCGATAATCGGTAAAGCAGTCAATGAACCGCCACCTTTTACGATTGGTTTTAACGAATCGGGTAAGTCGTTCATGTTTTTGGCGATATCGTCGTTGGCGATTACTTTACATGCTCTTTCTAATAAACGAGAGTGCAAGTAAAATACGTCTCCAGGATAAGCCTCACGACCTGGTGGTCTTCTTAACAAAAGAGACACCTCACGGTAGGCTACCGCTTGTTTTGATAAATCATCGTATACAATCAAAGCAGGACGACCTGAGTCTCTGAAGTATTCTCCGATAGCCGCTCCAGCAAATGGAGCATATACTTGCATTGGCGCTGGATCAGAAGCGTTGGCAGCCACAATAATAGTGTAAGCCATGGCTCCTTTTTCTTCTAAGGTTTTTGCAATTCCCGCTACAGTTGATGCTTTTTGTCCAATCGCAACGTAGATACAAAATACCGGTTGACCCGCGTCATAAAATTCTTTTTGATTCAAAATGGTATCCAAACACACGGTAGATTTACCCGTTTGACGGTCACCAATTACCAGCTCCCGTTGTCCACGTCCTACAGGAATCATGGCATCAACCGCTTTTACTCCCGTTTGCAACGGCTCAGTTACAGGCTGACGGAAGATTACTCCGGGTGCTTTACGCTCCAAAGGCATTTCGTATAGGTCTCCACCAATTGGTCCTTTTCCGTCAATTGGAAAACCAAGGGTGTTCACTACACGGCCTACCATTTGCTCGCCTACTTTTAACGAAGCAATACGTTGGGTTCTTTTGGCAGTAGATCCTTCTTTGATTCCGGTTGATGGTCCTAAAAGTACCACCCCAACATTGTCTTCTTCCAAGTTCAAAACGATTCCTTCTAAACCGTTTTCAAATTGAACCAACTCTCCATATTGGGCATTCGATAAGCCGTATACACGGGCAATACCGTCCCCAACTTGAAGTACTGTTCCCACTTCTTCTAAAGAAGCTCCAGATTCGAAACTCTCTACTTGCTTTTTTAATATTGCTGAAATTTCAGCTGGTTTAATTTCCGCCATAATTATATAAATAACTAGTTACTTAATTCTCTTTTTAATACTTGCAATCTGTTGGCAATGGAAGCGTTGTATTGCTTGTCGCCTATACGTAAAATAAATCCTCCAATTATGGCAGGATCTACTGTGTTTTCAATGGTAATTTTCTTGTCTGAAAACGTAGCAATTTTTTGCAACACCTTGGCTTCTAAAGCGGCATCCATCGGAATGGCTGTAGTTACCTGAGCGGTTTCAACGCCATTCAAAATAGCATGCAACTTAGCGTACTCTACCGCAATGGCTTGAAGCAATTCAAAGCGTTTGTTTTCGAACAACAAATGAAATAAACTTTTGGTTACGGCGTGGGTGCTCGCAAACACTTCCAACAACACACTTTCTTTCATCTCCACTTTGGTGGTGGGGTTTCCGATAAAGGTGCGCAGTTCGACGTTGTTGCTTAGGGTTGCTTCCACCACAATCATGTCGGCATTTACTGCATCGGCAGCTCCTTTAGCTTGCGCTATTTCTAGGATTGCTTTGGCGTAACGTATCGCAGCTCTTGTACTGGCCATAATTAGTTTAGTTTAGCATCACCCAACATTTTTTCAACCAATTTTACTTGGGAATCTTTGTTGGCCAATTCGTCTTGTAATAATTTTTCGGCAATCGCTAATGACAAGGTAGAAACCTGTGATTTCAATTCAGCCATGGCTGCATTTTTCTCGGTTTCAATTGCCGCTTTGGCTTGCTCAATCATTTTCAAGCCTTGGGCTTGTGCTTCTGTTTTAGAATCGGCGATCATTTTTTCTTTCATTTCACGCGCTTCTTTCAACATCGCATCACGCTCCATACGGGCTTCTTGCAAAATACGTTGGTTGTCGGCTTGCAAATTTTGCATTTCTTTTTTGGCGTTTTCAGCTGATTCTAAAGCAGATTTGATGCCTTCTTCGCGCTCATTCACCGCATCTAAAATGGGTTTCCACGCAAACTTTTTCAACAAGAAAATCAATCCAACAAAAATTAATGTTTGCCAAAAAAACAAACCAAACGAAAAATCATTTATTAACTTTTCCATACTTTTTATTCTTACTGTCTATATAATATGAGTTTAAAAACTCGGTGTGTTCAATTAAGTAAAACAAAAGCTGCAACCAACCGTTACAGCTTTTTGTTTGTTTGTCTTATACTGCAAATAAAGCAGCAAATCCAATACCTTCAATAAGCGCAGCTGCGATAAGCATAGCGGTTTGAATTTTACCAGTAGCTTCTGGTTGACGAGCAATCGCGTCCATAGCAGATCCACCGATTCTACCGATACCAATACCAGCACCGATAACTACTAATCCAGCTCCAACAATTTTAGGAATTTCCATAATGTATATATATTAAATTAAACATTCAAATTGATTAACGATTGTTGATTAACGATTGTTGATTTTAGAATTGTCAAAAATCAAGATTCAAAAATCAAAAATATTAATGGTGCTCAGCCCCCTCATGATGGTGTTCTTCCACCGCCGATCCGAAATACAAGGCCGATAACATCGTAAAAATATAGGCTTGCAACAAGGCTACTAAAATCTCAATGGTTGAAATGGCAAACGAAAGCAAGAATGACAAGCTGCTGCCCAACCAGTTTTTGAAAATAAACATCAACCCAATCAAACTCATCAATACGATGTGGCCTGCAAAAATGTTGGCATACAAACGAATCATTAAGGAGAATGGTTTGATCAAGACACCTAATAATTCTATTGGTGCCAAAATAAATTTCATAGGAGTTGGAACACCCGGCATCCAGAAAATGTGTCCCCAGTAATTTTTGTTGGCCGTTAAATTGGTAATTAAAAAAGTAATCACAGCCAATCCAAAAGTCACAGCTATATTTCCGGTTACATTAATTCCCAGTGGAGTCAATCCGAAGATGTTTAAGAACCATACAAAGAAAAAGATGGTCAACAAATAACTCATGTATTTTTTGTAGTGTTTCTCTCCGATATTTGGAATCGCAATCTCGTCGCGAACATACAAAACAATCGGCTCAAAGAAACGGCCTGGGCCAGAAGAGATCCCTCCGTTTTTGGCATAGGATTTGGCCAAACCGCTAAACAACATAAACATCAACAAAGCCACAACCATAATGGTCAATACACCTTTGGTGATGGATAAATCAATAGGCTTAGCATTGGTTGGGTGATGTTCGTCGCCTAACAATGTGCCTTGTGCATCGGTTTTATAAATGCGTTCGTGGTGTAATACGTAATAGTTTCCGTTAGATTCGGCTACTTTTTCGCCGTGTTCAAAATTGGAAGAAGAGAAAAATTGTACCCCATTGTCCCATAAAATTATGGGCAAAGGAAAACCATAATGTGTTCCGGTAGCTTCGTCTGCAAATAAGGTAAAATCATGTGCGTCCAACACGTGGTGATCGATAAACGCTCTGATTTTTGATTTTAAATCGGTGGGTTCTGCATGGGCTTCGTGACTGGCTTCGGCAGCGTGTGCTTGGGTTTCAGCAGGAGCTTCGGGGGTATAAGAATATCCGGTTAAAGGAAGAAAGGCGACTAAAATTGCTATACTTACTTGAATCAGTTTTTTTGAAAACACCATAGCGAATTAATTAACTTAATTTTGAGTTTCTAAAATTTGGTGCAAAAGTACATTAATTATTAATATTCAAAAGTATAAACCAATTATTTTTTTGGTTGATTTATAGAAAAACCAAGGGTTTATTGGGTATTGTTTAAAATACGAGCAGACAAATAGGTTTCTATTGCCAAAAACCACGCAAAAACCACAAATACTTGTCTTTTTTCTAAGGTGTTAGCCGTCGCTGAACTTGCCGTAACCGCATAAAAAAACCAATAGGCCAATGCCATTTTTAGCAAGGTGAGCCAGATAAAAACAAAACCCAAATTGTCGGTAAATCGCTGCGGTAAAAAAGTTAAGATTCCAAGAAGTATAAACGCCGAAACTCCAAAAAACAAGTAGAGTTGTAGTAACGAAAATTGAAAACTTGCTGCCGTTTGGCCCAAGCTGGTAAACTGATACAATCCTACATGAAAGGCATAGCTAACTCCCACTAGTAAAAGCAATTGCAAAAGGAGTTTTACTTTTGATTGCATGGAGTTATTCGGATTTGTTAATTTCTTTGAGTTGGCGGTTGATGTTATAAAAGGCAATAGCAATTCCCGCTAAGGTGAGCCCTTTTACATAAAGTTTGTGGGGATTGGGATATTGCTCATCGAGCCATTTTCCCAAATAGGCAAACAAAAATACAATCACGCCCATTTGAATGGGAATATTAATCAGCGCAAGCCATTTGTTACGCGTTTGTTTCTGCTTGTTGGGTGTTGACATCTTGGGGAATCGGGTGTTTTACGGGCGGTTTCATTTCGCAAGAAGCGCTAAAATCGGCGCCGGGTTCTACCGATAATTTACCGCATATCACCGCGCCTTTAATGCTGGCTTTTGCTTTTACGGTGAGTAGTTCAGCCACTTGAATGGTACCGTGGTATTTGCCTTCAATGTCGCAGTTTTTGCACACAATATCTCCGGTTACCGAAGCCGCAGGGCCAATGACCAATTTCCCGTTAGATTTAAAATTCCCGGTCAATATGCCGTCCAAACGAAAATCGGCCTGCGATACAATGTTGCCATCAATGGTAGTGCCTTCTACTATTCGGTTGGTTTTACCCAACAAATCGGTATAAGATTTTGTCTTTTTGTCAAACATGGCTATTTCTTTTCTTTTTTCATTACCGACGGATCATCCGGACTCATATTCATGTCGTTGGGCGAGGGAGGCGCCATGTTGTTTTCGGTATCATCTCCACCCAAAACATCGTTGGCGGGAACGGTTTGATCGGGCATTTTAGGATTTGGCTGGGTTGGTTTAGCCGGAACATAAGTGTCAGGAACTTCGGGAACAGGATCGCTTGGCGGCGTTTTCAGATACTCCTCGAAATTCTTTTTAATCTGTACAATTTTGTAATTATCATTCGAAATAATATAAGCAGTATTGGGCAATTTGTAGTCTTTAAAGTCGCGCAAAATGGATACAATTCCTTTGGCGGCCTCTTCTGATTTTAACCCGTGAATCACAAAGAAGTTTTTGGTAGGCGTATACACATCGAGCGACGTAGAAAGCTGATCGATGCTGCGGTCTTTGATGAATTTAACAGCGGTTTCTTGTAATCTAATGATGCTTTTATCTTTCAAGTTATCCGCCACATACACAATTTTCCAACTGCTTGGTTTGGCGTGGTAAAAGGTGAGTTTTTCTAATTTTGGGTAATCTGTCGCCAATAAAGATTCAGCCGTTTTTCCTTCCTCTACATTGGGGTAATTGAGCGCCACAAAATTCAAGGCTTTTTTGTATTCCTCCAAGCCCATTAGTTTTCCGGTGCAATGTGCTTTCAATAATTCTAATTTTGGAATAATTTCTTCCCCGGTGTATTGATTGATGGCGTCTTCTAATGCGAGCAAAGTCGCTTTTATGTCGCCCGTTTCATACAACTGATAGACCTTGTCGTAGGCGATATCAGGCGATTCGGTTGCGGCAACCGTTCCGTTGGCCATCGCAATTAAAATTTTGGCGTAACGCGAATCTGGGAATTCATTAATAATGCGGTCTTTCATGGCAGTTGCCTTGGCCGCATCAGTAATCTCATAGATTTTATACAAATGATACATCGAAGGCAAAATGAATCGCTCTTCGGGCTTGTTCAATAAAAGCTGCTCTAACTTGGCTGAAGCCAAATTGTATTCTTTGAATTTTTCTTTATAAATCAAGCCCAGTTGGTAATACGCAAAATTGCGCTCTTTAATTAAATCATCAATAACTGCCTGATCGGTAGGTAACAATTGGGTATAGAATTCGGTGGTATAACGGGCGTCAATTTCTTTTTCTTTTTTAGTCGATTCCTCGGCTGCGTCGCCTTCTGACTCTGCTTCGGCCAAATTGCCATTGACATCCGACGACTTCATAGACGCTACTCTCCAATTGGTTTTATAGGGACGATTGCCCCAGTTTTTCTTAAATTCGGCTTTACCGTAGGCTACCGTAGAAGAATTATAAAAATAAAAATTGCTAGCTGTTGACGCTACGTCCATTGCGCTTGGTGGTGCCATTGACACTTTACCTTGCCCTTTGCTTCCGCCTTTTTCTCCAGAGGCTTCCCCTGCTGAATCGGCAGATTTAGCGGCTTTTTTATCTTTTTCTTTTTGAATCTCATCGGCTTTTTTAAGGGCCTCGATGTGCTTTTCGTAATACGCAACTCGATCTGGGGCTGACATGTTATAAACCGAAATTATACTGTCGTTTTTGTTGGCAATGGCTTCGTATTTAATTACATCGGCCAAATTATCGCGTTTTTTCTTGATGAATTTAAATTCACGCGAGCGATTATTGAGCTGCGTCATCGTGCTGTCGTAATACTTTCCGGCAGTAGTGTATTTGGCTTTATAGAAATAAATCTCGGCCATGTTACGGTAGTTCGAAGCCACCAAATATTGATCGGCTGATTTCTTTTTTAAAGACACATTATAGTAATGAAGCGCTTGTTTGGTGTTTTTTTGTTTGTCATAAAACAAGGCCATGCGGTGATTCAACACATCCAAAAACGGACGGTTCTCGCGGTCTTTTTTGAGCTCATTGAATTTTTTTAAAAACGCCACTGTATCTCCAGTAGCAAAATCAAATTGCATGGCTTGACGGGCATGCGCTTGAATCACATATTCTCGTGCCGATTTACGCTTCATGTCAATCACCGATTGGTAAGCCACAAAAGCACTGTCTTGCAAGCCCATTTCCTCAAAAAGTTGGCCAATAATAAATCGATAGCGCGCTTTTTCTTCTTTTGATTTGGTAAAATCGCGGGCCAATTTTAGTTTGGCAATGGCGCTATCTTTCTCGGCCAAATGCAAATAAGCTTGCGCTAAACTGGCGTTGGCGTCGGCAAAAATTTGGTCTTTAAATTTAATTTCTGTCAATAACTTGGTTAAGTTGGTCACGGCAAGCGCATCATTTTCCATGCGCATATTGGTTTTTTCGCGCCAAATTTTAGCTTCGTAAATTCTATCGCTGTTAGGGTATTTGTACAAAATGTAATTAAACGCTTCCAAAGCCGGAACAAAGCGTTGGTCGTAGTAACGGGCCTTGCCTAACATTAAATAGGCTTCGTCCATTTGCGGGTTTTTTTCGGCGCCGCCAATATTCATCGAGTGTTTTTGAATGGCCATCGTAGCCTTGGTTTCGGCTCGATCAAAATTGGGGTTGATTTTGGTCTCGCCCGGCAAAACCGCTTCTTTGCTTATTTGCATGCGTTCTATTGGCAACACTTCCCAATAATTGTCTTGATTTTGGGCTTTCAAATCGATAATTCCTTTTTCAAGGGCCATTCCGCCGTTGTACAAAATATTATACTTGGTGCTTAAGGCGTGGGAGTTTCGAGAGGTAAACGAGTCTTTTTTGGTAGAACAAGCTATAATAAGTACGCCTAATCCTAAGGAGTAAAAAAAACTAAGTTTATTCGTTTTCAATGGGTGCCGATTTGGTTTTTAAAACTTAAAAAAAGCCGTTTTAGTATATTGACTGGTAAAAATACGTTTCTTTTTGATATACCGAAAAATATAGGCTGTTTTTTGAGTGCTGCAGACATTTGGCAACTAAAATTTTATGCCCATTTACTAGTATAAAATTGGTCCTATTCGTTACTTTTGCCAAAATTATTTTTATGTCTTCGTTCTACAAATTAGCGATCAAAGAAGTGCGTCGCGAAACCAAAGATGCCGTATCTATTCAATTTCAAGTACCCGCCGAATTGGCAACTCTCTACCAATTTACAGCCGGTCAATATGTAACCTTAAAATTAACTTTGGATGGAATTGCCCTGCGCAGACCCTACTCCATTTGTAGCGCTCCTGCTAGTGGGGAATTGCGCATCGCTGTAAAAGCAGTACCTCAAGGGGTGTTTTCCAATTTTGCCAACACCCAACTCAAAGCCGGTGATTTAATCGAAGTGGGCGTTCCTGAAGGTAATTTTCAGTTGCAAACCAAGTCAACACAAAGCAAATCCTATATGGCTATCGGAGCCGGCAGTGGAATTACTCCTCTTTTTTCCATGATTCAAAGTATATTGGCTGAGGAGCCTCAAAGTACATTTGCCTTGATTTATGGGAACAAAAGCCCCGAAGACACCATTTTTTATAGCCAATTACAAGCGCTTCAAGCGGAACATCCAACCCGTTTTTCGATTCAATATGTGTTTAGTAGAGCCAAAGCCGAACACGCTTTGTTTGGACGAATTGATGTGTCGGTACTAAATTACTTTTTCAATCAGCACCCCAATACCTCATTTGACAACTACTTTTTGTGTGGTCCAGAATCGATGATTCAGGAAATTTCAACTGAACTAAAAGCCAAAAACGTAGCCGAATCAGCCATAAAATTTGAGCTATTTAGCGCCGCTCCAACTGAAAAACCCGAGCAAACAAGCCAAGGCAATACCACTATTTCTGTTTTGGTTGACGGTGAAACCACTACATTCGAAATGCCGCAAAAACAAACCGTATTAGAGGCAGCGCTAAAAAAAGGAATCGACGCGCCCTATTCTTGCCAAGGCGGAATTTGCAGCAGTTGTTTGGGAAGAGTAACCAAGGGAAGTGCGCACATGGTCAAAAACACCATTTTGTCTGATAGCGAAGTAGCCGAAGGACTTATACTTACTTGTCAGGCACACCCAACATCTTCAGAATTGTTTGTGGATTTTGACGACGTTTAAATCGCCGTAATTTCTTGAATTTTTGCCACAACGGTTTCGGGTAAAATGGTTCGCATGGCATTTGCATAACCAGGCACGACCTTGTTTCCATATACTGAAGTTGGCAAACCCGGAAACTGGTTTCTATCGGCGCAAAGCGAATTACTTTCTGGCTGATGAAACGGCGTAAATCCAGCATACGGATGCGTTGCGCCCCACAAGCTAATAACCGGAATTCCCAACAAAGCGCCCATATGGCCATTGGCCGAATCCATCGAAACCAAGACATCAAATTGACTCATCACCGCCAATTCTTGCGCCAAACTCAGTTGACCCGCAAGCACTTTGGTTTGGTTTGTATGCTCCGAAAGCTGCGTCAACAAAGCGATTTCTTTGGCGCCACCACCCATTAAAAACAACTCATATGTACCGGTTTCATCCAGTTGGTCAATCACCTTTTTCATCAAATCAAGCGGATACACTTTTCCTTCATATTGGGCAAAGGGCGCTAGGCCAATCCAAGGTTTGGTTTTGGCGCCGAGCAAAGATTCAATTTCTTGTAATTCTGGTTTGGGCGGAAAAGTTGGCTCCGATAGATCAACCGGAAAACCTAATTTTTCCAATACCTTAACCTGTCGTTCAACCATTGAAGTCAATGGAAAAAATGCCTTGTTTTGTAAACGCGTTAAGGCTTTTTTCTCGGCACGGCCTTTGTCTAAGGCGGCTGTTTTTTTACCTGATATTGCAAATAAAACACGTACTATTTTGCTGCGCAAAACGTTGTGAAAATCGGCAAAGGCATCAATAGATAAGCCCGATAATTGCTGGTATAATCGCCATAAACCCAACAATCCTTTGTGGGTTGTTTTCGGGTCAAAGGCTATAAAATGAAGCTGCGGAACAGTATCAAAAAAAGGTTTGAAAAACGGTCGAGAGATCACCGTTACGTGGAGTTCGGGATGCTGATGAACCAACGCCCGTAAAACAGGAACCGTCATGGCCACGTCTCCCATAGAAGACAAGCGCATGACGGCTATATGTTTAGGTTTTTGTGCCAAAAGACAGCTAAACCTTATTTTTTATTTTGGTACAACACCGGATTCAACTCTTCGTCGTTGTACATTTTCATTTGTTTGTACACCTTCATGAATTTTTCTCCTTGCTCGATATCGTGCAACAAATCATCGATGGCTGTTGACAAATCCGAACGTTGCTCCAATAATACATTCAATTTAGTTTGGCAATTGGCACGGTGCTCGGGCGAAGCTTCTGTGCGCGTGGCCTCTTCTTGCATGTGGTAAATTTTTAATGCCAATATCGACAAGCGATCAAAGGCCCAAGCTGGACTTTCAGAATTGATTTTGGCATTGTCTTTTACGGCAACCCCGCTGTATTTTTGTAAAAAATAGCTGTCAATGTATTCTACCATGTCGGTGCGTTCTTGGTTGGAGGCATCAATGCGGCGTTTTAACGTCAAAGCGGCAACTGGGTCTATTTGCGGGTCGCGAATGATGTCCTCAAAATGCCATTGCACGGTATCGATCCAATTTTTAAGGTACAACAAATGTTCAAATTGGTCTTTGGCATACGGATTGGCGATGGGTTGATCCACATTATCGTGTTTGTGGTAATCGATGATGCTTTGCTCAAAAACGGAATAAGCTAATTTTGAAAACATAAGGAGTAAATTTTAGGTCACAAAGATACTTTTTATACATTTATAAACGAATACAAATTTTAACTTCATGCAAATTCATTACCTCTCCGAGCAAAACAGTCTGCTTACTCATTTTTTATCCGAAATACGAGATGTCAACATCCAAACCGATCGGCTGCGGTTTCGAAAAAACATGGAACGCATCGGAGAAATCATGGCTTATGAAATCAGTAAATCATTGGACTATGAAGCTGTGTCGGTACAAACTCCTTTAGGAACAAAACACACGGCACAGTTGAAACACGAAGTAGTTTTATGCTCAATATTGCGCGCCGGATTGAGTTTGCATCAAGGCTTTATGAATTTTTATGACCGAGCCGAAAATGGCTTTGTTTCGGCCTATCGCCACCACCCGAATCAAGATGACTATTTTGAAATTAAAGTGGAGTACCAAGCCGTTCCTTCGTTTACCAACAAAACTGTATTGTTGTTAGATCCGATGTTGGCTACAGGGCAATCGATCGAAGCGGTTATTCAAAAACTACACCAAGAAAATCAGGCACATGAAGTGCACATTGCAGTGGTGATTGCCGCTCCCGAAGGCATTGCGCATTTGCAAAAAACCATTCCCGCCAATTGTCATGTATGGGTGGCTTCGTTGGATGAACGACTAAATGAAAAAAACTACATCATCCCAGGCTTGGGCGACGCCGGTGATTTGGCCTATGGACCGAAACTATAACTGGAAAACAAAGGCGGCTACACTTCCGATAATCAACCCAAAAAGCAACACTTCCTTTTGCCATTTTCCTGTCATTGCCTCAATGTGGCTGGTGAAAATAATTGCCAAGGGCGACAGTGTAAACAGCATTAATTCACCCGATTTCACTGGTGCTAAAGCATAAATGCCGAGTCCAATTACGAAGGCTGATACTACTTTTTTGTAGGAGGAATGCTGGAGTAATGGTTTGTTGGTGATTGCAAGTACCATAATAAATACCGCTAAAATTGCAATAGACAAGTAGATCATTACAAGTAAGCTCGGTAGTTTAGTATAATCCAAAGCAAAGTTCGTGCTGTATTGGGCTTGTAATTGAAGGTTGTCTAACCACGAAAAATTCATGAAATACGTGCCAAAAAGAGCAATCATCGCGACGGTTACAAAGGCCAAGATGGGCAAAAACCAGGTGCGGTAATCTCGAGCGGTATGAAATAAAATAGAAATGTAAACCAATACAATAAACAAGATGCTCCAAAAGTAAAATAGAGAAGCCACAAAAACCCAAAGCGAGGCGTCAAACAATTTTTCTTTGGCCGATTTCATGGTGTGCAAAGACACCAAACGACGCATGGACAATAAAATAAAAAAATGCGCACACAAAAGCTTGGTGTTTAAATAACAACTGGGAAATACCCACAAAATCAAGAGGTAAAACAAGACGGTATAGGCGCTATCCTTGCTTAACGCATTTTTTTTGGCGATAAAATTGGTAATAAAAAGTGCCGCATATAAGAGCACTAGATTAATTATAAAATAAAAGATAGACGTCGCTTTTCCTGGGATTTGACTGACACTTCCAACGTACATTACCGCAAAGGCTACCATCCCTAAAATCACTATGGAATAATTAAACGGGGTAGATTTTCTAAAAAGACTTGTAATCATGCGGATATTTTATACTTTTGCGAGGTAAATATACTATTAGTTTAAATTCAACAACACCCTATTATGAGAGCATTTTTCGAAGCAATACAATGGTTATTTGAAAACGTCTTATTCTTACCACACAATTTTTTACGAAAATTAGAATTGTCAAGTTGGTTTGGTGCCAACATCATCAATTGGATTTTCATGCTTATTTGTACTGCAGCCATGTACTATTGGATCAAGCAATTGCAATTACACAAAGCCAACAACGAAGAATTTCAAGATACTACGGCGCACTCCTTCTTGATTAAATAAGGTCAAAGCCAATATCTTTTCTATAATACATCGTATCAAAATGTAGTTTCTCTATGTTTTGATACGATTTTTTTAGTGCCTCTTGGAAATCATTTCCGTAAGAGGTTACCGCCAAGACACGGCCGCCATTGCTCACAACTTGCCCCTCTTTATCTGCCGTTCCTGCGTGAAAAACGAGGGAATCAGTTACCGTTTCTAGGCCTGAAATGGGCATGCCTTTGGCGTAATCTTCGGGATAACCGCCCGAAACCAGCATTACCGTTGTAGCCGATCTCGGATCTATTTCAAGATTCACTTCGTTTAATTTTTGTTCGGCCACCGCTTGAAAAATCGCTACCAAATCTGATTGGATGCGCGGAATAACCACCTCGGTTTCTGGATCACCCATGCGCACATTGTATTCAATGACCATCGGTTCGCCTTTCACATTGATTAACCCAATAAATACAAAGCCTTTATATTCGATGCCCTCTTTTTGCAAACCAGCAATAGTAGGTTTTACAATGCGGGTTTCTATTTTCTCCATCAACACAGCATCAGCAAATGGAACTGGGGAAACGGCGCCCATTCCGCCGGTATTTAGGCCGGTATCGCCTTCTCCGATGCGTTTGTAATCTTTGGCCGTGGGCAAGATTTTATAACTTTTTCCGTCGGTTAATACAAAACAACTCAATTCAATGCCGTCTAAAAACTCTTCAATCACCACCTTGGAGCTGGCTTGCCCAAACTTGGCGTCAACCAACATGTGGCGCAATTCCTGTTGGGCTTCTTTTATGTCTTGTAAAATCAACACGCCTTTTCCGGCCGCTAAACCATCGGCTTTAAGCACATAAGGCGGCTGTAAAGTTTCCAAAAACTGACAACCATCTTCAACTGTTTCTTTGGTAAAACTTGCATAGGCTGCCGTGGGGATTTGGTGACGTACTAAAAATTCTTTGGCAAATTCTTTGCTGCCTTCCAATTGGGCACCCACTTTGGAAGGGCCAATCACCGGGATTGCTGCCAAGAATTCATCCGCTTTAAAAAAGTCAAAAATTCCTTTTACTAACGGATCTTCAGGGCCCACCACCACCAAATCTATTTTTTCTTCAAGAACAGTGTTTTTTACGGCTTCAAAATCGGTTGGATTGAGCGATAAATTGGAAGCAATTGCGGCAGTTCCTGCATTTCCAGGAGCCACAAAAAGCTTTTCGCATAAGGGCGATTGTAGCATTTTCCAGGCCAAAGCATGTTCTCTTCCTCCTGATCCTAACAATAAAATTCGCATGAGTGTGTGGGTTTGAAATATGCCGCAAAAATAAGGGCTTTTGGGCAATAAAATCAAAAAAAAGTAGCTGCCTTACTAATCCTAGTACATTAATACTATTTTTGGTAAAAATTTACCTGTGTTGAAGCTGTTTGACCTTTCGTTGCAACTCAATGGCTATCCTTTGCGATGGGCCAAACAACAGCTAAATTCCGTACTTCAACTTTCAGCAAGTAATTTTGAGCAGCAGCTGGAACAGCAAAAAAAAGCGCTCCTGGATTTTCATTTGCAACACAATTCTTTTTATCAAAAAAAAATAGGTGCCCGTCAAAATATTGCTTGGGAAGATTTGCCCATTCTGCAAAAACGGGATTACCAAGTGCCCCTATCCGATCGATTTTCTACAGGATATTCAGAGAAAAACTGCTACCTCAACAAAACCTCAGGCTCCAGTGGCGATCCGATGGTCTTTGCCAAAGACAAAAATTGTCATGCGTTAATTTGGGCCAACATTATGCGCAAATTTGCCTGGCACGGCATCGATTTTAACCGCTCATATCAAGCGCGATTTTATGGGATGCCCATGGCGTTCTGGCCAAAAAAACTGCTGCGCATAAAAGATTTTCTGAGTAATCGCTACCGGATGAATATTTTTGATTTATCCGACGAAGGGCTGGATGTAATTATCCAACAATTTTCGCGCAAACGCTTTGATTACATTAACGGCTATACCAGCTCCATTGTGTTGTTGGCCAAGCGGTTGGAAGCCAAAAACACGGTGCTCAAATCCGTTTGTCCGAGTTTGAAAGTTTGTATAGTTACTTCAGAGATGCTGTTTGAATCGGATAAAATTCTACTAGAAAAAACCCTAGGTGTACCCGTTATTAACGAATATGGCGCCTCTGAAGTTGATTTGATTGCGTTTCAAAACCAACAAGGCGAATGGCTCGTGAATGCCGAAACCTGCTTGGTCGAGATTGTCGACGAAGAGGGAAATGTATTGCCTTATGGTCAAGAAGGCCGAATTATTGTGACCCAATTATACAACAAAGCCATGCCGTTTATCCGCTATGAAGTGGGCGATTACGGAATTTTGGATCCAAAAAGTACGCCTCAAAAACCAATCCTACAAAAACTGATTGGCCGGACTAATGATGTAATCAAATTGCCCAGCGGAAAACGAGCAGCAGGCATGGCGTTTTATTCGATCACCAAAGCTTTGTTTGACGATCAAACCGCCGTAAAAGAATTTGTGATCAAACAAACCAAATTGGATACCTTTGAAATTGAATACGTGAGTGAAGTTGCATTTACAGATGCGCAAAAACAACACATTTATCAGGTAATCAGCGACTTTTTGGAGCCCCATTTGCGCCTCGAGTATATACAAAAATCCAGCAGCAGCCGAACGGCCCAAGGCAAGCTCAAACAATTTATTTCGCTAGTGAATTAAGTCTATGAAAATAACCCTCGTAGCCGGTGCACGGCCCAATTTTATTAAAATCGCTCCGCTCATTGCGGCCATAGAACACGAAAAAAAATCGGGGATAAACCTCAGTTATCGGTTGGTGCATACTGGTCAGCATTATGATGCCAACCTCAGCGCCACTTTTTTTGACGAATTGGGCATTCCCGAACCGCAGGTAAATTTTGAGGTAAAAAGCGGTTCGCAAGCCGCCCAAACCGGAGCCATTATGGTAGCGTTTGAACAAGAATTGCAAGCCCATCCTACTGATTTGGTATTGGTGGTAGGTGATGTGAATTCGACCATGGCTTGTGCGATAGTAGCCAAAAAAGCGGGTGTAACGGTGGCCCATGTCGAAGCGGGAATTCGCTCGGGCGATTGGAATATGCCCGAAGAAATTAACCGCGTGGTAACCGATAGCCTCACCGATTACTTTTTTACCACCTCAGGACTTGCCGGAGAAAACTTGCGCAAACAAGGAGTCGCTGAAGAAAATATTCACTTTGTAGGGAATGTGATGATTGACACCTTGTACCAAAATCGGCCTCGGTTTAAACAACCTACTTTTTGGAATGCTCTTGAATTATCTCCCAAAAACTATGTGGTACTCACCTTGCACAGGCCCTCAAACGTGGACAACTTAGATCATTTAGTAAAATTGCTAATGGGAATAGATGTCTTGGCCGGCGATAAAAAAATAATTTTTCCCATTCATCCGCGCACCCAAGCCATTTTGGCCCAAGCCAATATACCCCTTCCTAATATTCAATTGGTCGAACCGCAAGGCTATTTAAATTTCATGTATTTGGTACAAAACAGCTATGCGGTAATCACCGATTCGGGCGGTCTTTCAGAAGAAACTACCGTGTTGGGCATTCCTTGTTTCACGCTGCGCACCACCACCGAACGTCCCGAAACCCAAACCATTGGGACCAATACTTTGGTGGGCGATTCAGTCGAAAACTTGACCAACCATTTTCAGGCCTTTAGACAAAACGGAATGCCGGCAAGAGGCATCCCCGACTTGTGGGACGGAAAAGCCAGTGCCCGTATTATTCGGGTGTTGATTGATTCTTTTTCGAACTAATATTTCTTCGAAAATGAAAGAATCCATCGCCATAATTTCCAATTATTATCCGCCCGAAAAAGGAGCAGCAGCCAATCGAATTGAGCAACTGGCCTTGCAACTGCAAGCACAAGGGTATGCGGTACACGTAATTTGTCCGTTAGGAAATTACCCATTTGGTAAATTATTTCCGGCCTACAAAGGCAAATTATTTGCCGAAGAAAATCAAAACGGCATTCGGGTATCGCGTTTGTGGATTTTTCCTAGTGTGAGCAAAAACAAACTGATACGCTTATTTTCGGTACTGTCTTTTGTGTTGAGCTTATTGATTTACCTCGCCATTAAAAAAACACCGCATAAAGTAATTGTACAGTCCCCTCCTTTGTTGTTGTCTTTCGTTTCAGTGGCCATGCTGAAGTTGAAAAAGAAAAAAATAATTTTAAACGTTTCCGATTTGTGGCCCCTTGCCGCCATCGAATTGAACGCACTAAAATCGGGTTCCTTTTCCCACCGCCTTGCTCAAAAAATGGAACGTTTTATTTACCAAAAAACCACCCTAATTTTGGGACAATCGGTAGAAATTTTAACCCATATTCGCGGCATAGTTCCTGCAAAACAAAACTATTTGTATCGTAATTATCCAAACCATGGTACACAAAATTTGGACCTAAAACAACAATCTGAAGAACAAAAAATAAAGCTATTCTACGCAGGCTTATTGGGTGTGGCGCAAGGCGTGTTAGAGCTGTGTCAAAAGTTGGTTTTACCTTCCAATATGGAGTTACATATTTATGGCGATGGAGCCGAGAAAGCTGAAATAGAAAAACTACTTAGTGCTGCCAATTATGCCAATTGGCATTTTCACGGGATGCTCGATAGAAATGAATTACACCAGCAACTGCAATCTTATGACATTGCACTTATTCCGTTAAAAACCAGAATCTATGGTTCAGTACCCTCTAAAATTTTTGAATACAGCGCTTTGGGGTTTCCAGCACTCTACTTTGGTGGTGGCGAAGGTGGCGATATCATTGAAGAATACCAATTGGGTTGGGTTGCTTCTGTAGGCGATTATGAAGCAATTAATAAAAAATTGAGGGAAATATCGGTGATGCAAATGGATGAATTGGCCCAACTCAAACAGCGTATTTATCAAACGGCTATTGCCGAATTTGACATAGCAAAACAACTGAAGTCGTTGTGTGAAAAAGAGGTGTTTTAATAGGCTTTTTCTTCGCCTTTAAAGATGTTTATCACCGTTTGGGCTATGATTTTTAAATCTAAAATCAACGACCAATTTTCGATATAAAACACATCGTATTTGATGCGGTTGATCATGTCTTCGTCGGTTTCTATCTCCCCGCGAAATCCACGTACTTGGGCCAAACCTGTAATGCCTGGCTTCACATAGTGGCGCACCATGTATTTTTTAATTTTATTTCCGTAGGCCTTGTTTTGTGACCAAAGATGCGGTCTGGGTCCCACTACCGACATATCGCCCAAGAGCACATTGAGAAATTGCGGCATTTCGTCTATACTGGTTTTGCGAATAAAACGACCTATTTTGGTAACGCGTGGATCATTTTTGGAAGCTTCACGTTCGGTCGTTTTATTGATTTTCATCGAGCGAAACTTAAAGCAAAAGAACTCTTTCTCGTCAATTCCAGGACGGCCTTGTTTAAAGAATATGGGGCCTCTGGATTCTAGTTTGATTAAAATTGCCATAATGGGAACCAACCATGAAAGCAAAAATAAAATCACAAACAAGGAAAATACTATGTCAAAAAAGCGCTTAAATAGTTTGGTAATGGGGTCGTGCAAGAGTGTTTTTTGCAGCGATAAAACCGGGAAAAATTCGTAATAATCAATCTTTAAATTCTTGGAATAAATCTCTTTGCTGTCGGGTATAAACTTGATGGTTTTTCTGTAATCGTCAGCAAACTCAACCAAGTCTTTGAGTTGGTCGTTGGTGATTTCATTGAGTGAACAATAAATTTCATCGACTTTATTGGCCAACACAAAATCTTTGAGATGGTCTAATTTTCCTGTAATTGACGCATTGTTTTTTTTGTCTGAAAAGTAACCCAAGAAACGATAGCCAAAATCGTTGCGGTTTTCAAATACCTCTTTCAATTTAATGGCTTCGGGAGTGTAGCCAATAATCACCGCATTTCGGTAATTGCTTCCGGTAACTAAGCGGTATTTTTTGAGGTAATAAAACAAAACATATTTAAATCCGCTAATGAGGATAAAACTACAGCTCATGAAAATGGCGATGGCTTTTCCGCTAAAAATGGCCGTTTTATCAAAGGGGAAAAAGGCAATTACTACCAATAAAAATAACACGCCTTGCTTCACCAATTTGGTAATAATTTCTACCGGTGTGGTAAAGCGATATACCTCGTAAAACTTGGCAAAAAAGGCAACAAAGCCCCAGGCGGCCAATTGATACACCGAATACAACGGATTATTGAGTCCCAACTCCCGGAAAAAATATAAGGACAAGACCGTAATCACCAACAAATCAAATGATATGCTGATGGGCCTGATGTATTTTGAATATCTTCCTGTAGCTGCCGACATCCCGATTAATGAATATATCCTGTGAAATCTTTGTGTTCTTCTTTTAATAATTCCTCAGAAGACAAGGATTTAAAATACTCATAGGTAATTTTCATTCCTTCGGCGCGATTTACCTTGGCCTCCCAACCCAATAATTCTTTGGCTTTGGTGGTGTCAGGTTGACGCTGTAATGGATCGTTTACGGGCAACGGATGGTACACTACTTTTTGATTGGTTCCGGTGAGTTTAATGATCTCTTCGGCAAAATCTTTGATGGTGATTTCATCTGGGTTTCCGATATTAACCGGATACACATAGTCCGAATGCAACAAGCGGAAAATGCCTTCTACCTGATCATCTACATAACAAAATGAACGGGTTTGCATGCCGTCGCCAAAGATGGTCAAATCTTCGCCACGCAAGGCTTGTCCAATAAAAGCAGGGATTACTCGACCGTCGTTGAGACGCATACGCGGACCGTAGGTGTTAAAGATGCGTACAATGCGGGTTTCTACACCGTGAAAGGTGTGGTAGGCCATGGTAATGGATTCTTGGAAACGTTTGGCTTCGTCATACACGCCACGAGGTCCAATGGTATTTACATTTCCGTAGTATTCTTCGGTTTGTGGATGTACCAAAGGATCTCCATACACTTCAGAAGTAGAGGCAATGAGGATACGGGCTTTTTTGGTACGTGCCAATCCCAACAAATTATGGGTGCCCAACGAACCAACCTTTAAGGTTTGAATCGGAATTTTTAAATAATCAATAGGGCTTGCAGGCGAGGCAAAATGCAAGATATAATCCAATTGTCCCGGTACATGCACAAACTTGGTGATGTCGTGGTGGTAAAACTCAAAATGCGGGTGTTTAAACAGGTGTTCAATGTTTTTTAAGTCACCGGTTATCAGGTTGTCCATTCCTATTACATAATAGCCTTCGGCAATAAATCGATCACACAAATGGGAACCCAAAAATCCGGCGGCTCCAGTAATTAAAATTCGTTTCATAGGTTTGGTTTGGCTTCGGCAGAAGCGTTTAGTGCATTAGCAGAATTAAATAAACAGTACATCAAGGTAAAAAACACGATGCCGCGCTGTCTGGATAAAAATGATTCGGTCAAAAATAAACTTATCATGAGAACTGCAAAAGAAATATGTGCAAAATCTTTTGTGCGAAACGCGTTGCGGGTATTGATAAAAAGCAGGGCCAGTAAAAACAAAAGCCCAAAAATGCCCAATTCGGCAAAAAGCTGAATGTATTCGTTGTGAAAATTCTTATGTCCGTAATCGGGATACAATTGATGCTCCACCTGTTTTTGGGCGATTTTTGCATCGGTGGCATTTAGGCCGTACCCACTAAAAAATAGGGAATCTTCCTGCAATAATTCTAGAAAAATTCGAATTTGATACACCCGAAATGCGGTGCCTGGAAAATAATCATTGGCCGAAAAAACAGCCTGGTTCCACGCCTGATTTACACTCACATTGTATACGTTTTGGCTAGCAGTACTCAGCTCGGTATTGATGCTTTTTTCGGCAACATTGGATTCCCATTCAATTTGAAATCGCTGTAAAATTTTTCCGCTAAACAACGCCAAAACAAGGATAATTGCGCCTATTCCAAGCCAGAGGGATTTGGAGTTCCATCGGTGTTTTATGGTTTTAAAAACAGAAACAGCGCCCAATACAAGCGCCACGACCAAAATATTTTTGGAGGAGAGTAAAACCAAAAATACCGCCAAAATCGCAAGGAATAGCCATGTTATTCGTGAAGTAGTGAGTTCTTTTACAAAAATAAAAAGGGCCAACGAAACATAGACCGAAACGTGGATGGCATTGACGTCTTCGGTAACCAATTCGTGGTAAAAAAACACCGTTGAATTTGATGTCAAGTAAAAACGAATAACGGCTTTGAGTAAGCAAAAAACAGCATAAATTAATACTCCGTAAGCATAGCCTTTTAAAATTTTGGGAAGCCTATGTTTCACAGGATAAAACAAAAATAATATCGGAAATAGCAGTAGGGAAACACCTTTAGAAAGCGCACGAGCCGTGCCTGATGAATCAGCTGTCCAAGTAAAAGAAAGCGCCATCAAAGCAAATAAAGCTAGGGGGAAATACAGGGCAGGATTTGCTACAAAGGCTTGTTTTTTGCCAAATCGAATCGCCAAAAGCAGCAAAATACCTAAGGCTACATTGTTGAGAGCGTAGGACAAGGGGATGGCCCATAGCGCCAATAAAATTCCTAAAAAAACCGGATAATCCTTAGTTTCTTTTTGGAGATTCAGCCAAGCATTGTTCAAATAAGTGTAGATATTCCCCATTAATTTTTTCCCAATTGTATTCGTCTACAATAGCCTGGTAATTGGCGGTTACAAAATGGCTGTAATCGGCTTTGTTTACGGTGGCTAGAATGTCTTTTACTTCCAACGGATTTGAAAAATAAAAGGCGTTAGCCTTTAGAACGCTTTTATTGAAATCATTATTGTGTGCAATCACTAAACTTTTTGAGGCCATGGCTTCTAAGAGCGATGGATTGGTTCCGCCCACCGAATGGCCGTGGAAGTACAAATTCGAATAATACCGCAAATTGTCCAAGTCGTGGATGTTGTAAATTCCGCCCACAAAACGAATGTGTTCATAGGCTTTGAACTTGTTTTTCAAGTAGTTGCCGTACTTGGTTTCGTGTTTTCCCACTACTAAAATAGGGGTTTTGCTTTCGTGCATAGCCACGCCTTCGAGCACCATATCCAAGTTATTTTCGGGCTCAAATCGGGCCATGATCATGTGGTAATTGCCAGCGGTTACTTGGTAGTTGGCAATCACATTTTCATCGGGATTGCTAAACGGATGCGCGCCATAGGCAATAAAAGTAGACGCTTTGGCGTAACGTTTTTGTAAGAATTGCTGAATTCCCAACGAATCCGAAACCAAATAATCACTGCTGATGGCCGCCAAACGCTCGGCAAATTTCAAAAACTGCTGCACGGGTTTGGAATACTTGGTGCGTTTCCACTCCAAGCCGTCCATGTTGGTAATGCTAATTGATTTTTTAGGTAACAAGAAAAACCAAATCGAGTTGCTGGTGTAGCCCAGTTGCAAGATGATGTCAAAATTGCGTTTGCGGGAATCTAAAATGCAGTTGTAATCGTAGATAAACTGACCAAAAGTGCCCAATTTGTGTTCGGGATCATTTTGGTGAATAATGTGTACGCCCTTGAATAGTTTTTCTTGGTGCGGATGATTGTGCGAATTGTACACATACACTTCGTGGCCTTTTTCGACGAGATACACCGAAAAATATTCGGCAAACTGTTCAAAACCTCCGTAATGATTGGGCACTCCGCGTGTACCAAGAATGGCTATTTTCATTGTGAATCAACTGCTATAAAACGCGGCAAAAATACACGTTTTTAACAATTTATTTGGTCTTTTTCGAAAATGATTTCGACGCCAAAAGCATTAGACCATTTGGTAGGCTTTGATTGTTTCGGATGCTGTTTTTTCCCAAATGTAATGGGCCAAAACCCGTTCTTTCAATTTGGGATTGAGCGGCGCTACAAAAGCGGCATCTATTGCTGTTCGAATGGAAGCCACATCGTCGGGTTGACAATAAAAAGCCAACTCTTCAAAGTAATCATAGGGATCACCTTTTTGGGTAGCCACAATGTTGCAATCCATGGCGGCGGCTTCAAGCGAAGAAAGTCCGGGCGTTTCCATCCAACTGGGCAAAACATGCACGCGGGCCACTTGATACAACTGACGCAATTCATCGTGTGGAATGGCGCCCAAAAACACCACATTGGCTCCCGCTTCTTGGTACACTTGGTTCACGTAGGCTTTTTGGTTTTGAGAGGCTTTGCCCACCAACACCAAAGTATAGGGGCTGTCTTTTACCGCACGGACTAAATTTAAAGTCGATTTGCGGCCTTCTATTCGCGCGGCACACAAAATGCAATCTTTGTATTTTTCATACGGATTGGGCTGATCGCTCGACGCTTGGGTAGTAAATACCGCTTGATCAATGGCGTTGGGAATACTCACAAACGAGTAGTCTTTGAGTTTAAATTCGCCGGCCACACGGTTCATTTCAGAAACCGAATTGGGCAAAAACACAGCTGTATGGTCTATGATTTCTTTCATTAATCCGTAATAGCCTTTGAACATCAACAAATAAACGCCTCGGTGCATGCGTTTTTCTTTGAAATGCTTCACCAGTGTTTTGATATAACCAATCTGATAAGGGGATAAAATCTGTGCCAATTTTTGAAATAAGCCGCCACGGGCTTTGCGCTCAAATTCGGTGTATAAGCCATAAATGGTAGAGAGAGCAATTTTTTTGCCTTGTTTTTTAGCGTTGCGCATTTGCAAGTAGATGTCTTGCGGCTCCATTAAGTTAAACAAATGCACCAAATCGTAGCCATCTAAATTGGGTTCTAATTCTAAAGAAATGTCAACCTGTACACCCTCTTTTTCTAGAAATTCTTTGGTTTTTAGCATCTGAACCATGTCGCCACCAGGAGCGTCAAACAAATTGGTTCGCGTTTGAAACAAAACTTTCATAGCTGTTTTTTAATAGTTGCAAATATAGTTTTAATTAGTAGTTTTACGGCTCAAATCCGAGTATTCCGCAAATGAAAAAAGTGCTATTCCTTTTTGGAACGCGTCCTGAAGCCATTAAAATGGCACCCCTAATTGCTAGTTTTTCTTCTGATCCCAACTTTGCTGTAAAAGTTGGCGTGACCGCACAGCACCGCGAAATGCTTGACCAAGTAATCGCATTTTTTGACATCAAAGTCGACTATGATTTAAACATCATGCGACCCAACCAAACCTTGCATCAACTCACCGCCGATTTGATTGCACTCATCACCACCGAAATCCTAGAAAAAGAACCCTTTGATTTTGTGTTCGTACAAGGCGATACCACGACAGTTTTGGCTGCTTCTTTGGCCGCTTTTTACAAAAAAATTAAAGTAGTGCACATCGAGGCTGGTTTGCGCAGCGGAGACATGCTTTCGCCATTTCCCGAAGAAATGAACCGGGCCCTCACCTCCAAGATTGCCCAGTATCACTTTTGTCCCACGCCTACCTCAAAAGCCAATCTCGTTCGTGAAAACATCACCGAAAATGTGTATGTGGTAGGAAATACGGTAATTGACGCCTTGTTTCAGGGCTTGCAAAAAATAAAATCGGCCGACGAATCCCAATGGTTTGCCCAGTTTCCAAACATTCCATTTGATAAAAAAATCATTTTGGTTACCTGTCACCGCAGAGAAAATTTTGGCGCTCCTTTTGAAGCCATTTGCGATGCCTTACTTGAAATTGCTTCAGCTTATGCCGAGGAGGTGCATATTGTATATCCGGTGCATTTAAATCCAAACGTAAAAGAGGTGGCGCACCAACGATTGCTGGCGTCTAACATCTCGCTAATCGCTCCATTAGATTATCCAGAACTCATTTGGATGATGGAAAAAAGCTACCTGATACTCACTGATTCGGGGGGCATTCAAGAAGAAGCGCCCAGCTTAGGAAAACCCGTTTTGGTGTTGCGCACAGTAACCGAACGCACCGAAGGAGTTGACGCTGGAACCGCTATTTTGGTGGGATCAGACAGGCAAAAAATTGTGGATGAAACCAAAAAATTAGTCGACGATACCACCTATTACCAACGCATTGCCATGGCTTCCAATCCGTATGGCGATGGTACAACTGCCCAACAAATTAAAGCCGTTTTAGCTGGCGCGTAGTTTTTGTACTGTGAGGGCTTTGTAAGAAATAAGGAAGCCAATCACAATTGACTTGCTGTCTAACAAGTTGTAAACACCCATAAATACCCAATTCGAAAAAATCAAAAAGATGCCCATTCCGATAAGCAACAAATTGATTTCATTATTGAGTGGGATTGCGGATGATTTTTGGCGAATGACCAAGTAGATAAAATACAAATAAATCAACACCCCAATAATTCCTGATTTTAGGAATACGGTCATGAAGCCGTTGTGCAAAAACGAAATGTACCGCAGCATCATGTCGCCCAACCAAACTTCTCGTTTTAGATCGACACGCGAACCAATTCCTTGGCCAAAAAGCTGGGTTGGAACTCCTTTTGAGCTGAGTTGTTGCACCGTATGGATGTTTTCGTAGGAACGATAATTATCGTTAAAATCTTTCCAGTCTTCGGCATCAATTTTGGTTTTAAATGCCTCAATGGGAGCTAGTTTTATTTTGTAGAGCATCGCTTCAATTCCTGGACCATTTCGTTTGGGGTTATAGGACAAGATTGCCGAATAGCCCACCACAACCAACAACAGTACCGAGGCAATTACGGTAACCGATTTTTTGGTGATTTTAAAATACCCTTTCAACGCCAAGACCATAATTACGAGTTGAATAAAATTGGTGCGCGCAAAATACAGCAAGGCAGAAACCCCTACCAAAACGGTAAAAATCCGAATCTTGTTTATAGAAATTCCCAATGGAAATTTGCGGTGAAACAGCAATACTACAAAAACAAACACTTCGTAATCACTAAAATAGCCACCATGTTCTCGCAAGGAATTTAAATCGCGCACACCCAAAAACAAGAAGGCATTGAGCAAGATCAGCAAATGGGCTACCGCGATAGCAACGCCAGTATAGACCAATAACCGAAAGCCTTTTTCGTAGTTTTTATAACACAATTGGTACCCAACTAGCAACCCCATTATGGGTTTGACCAAATAGGTTATGTCTCGAATAATAAAATACGGTTTGTATTCGTCGTGGAAGAATTGCACCACAAAGGCAATGCCTAAAATAGCCGAAAAACAAGCGATGTACTGTAAAAGTGTAGGTGCATAACTTTTCTTTAAACTCAAGACGATCGCCGCTGACCAAACTAAAAAAGTAAGTTCATAATTGTTTAAATAGGGTACTGCGACGCACAGCGCAAAAAGCAAGGAATACAGAACTCTATTGGCTAGTGCTTCGCTCATATCGATTTAATCACTTTTGCAGGCACTCCGCCAATAATACTGTGTGGCGGATATATGCCATTAACCACCGCTCCAGCAGCCACCACCGAATGATCGCCTACTTCACAGCCGTCTAGAAAGGTAACTTTGGCGCCTACCCAAATGTTGTTGCCGAGTTTAATTCCTTTGGAGGTTACGCCTTGTTCGCGTATCAAAACCGCAGGGTCAGAAAAATTATGATTTTCAGAATGAAAACTAATGTAGGAGCCCATAATCACATCATTGCCGATTTCGATGCCACCGGCTGCGCCAAATTGAGCAAAGTCGCCAATGGCCGAATGATTGCCCATTTTGAGCCCTTTGCCGTATTTGGACAAATGACTAGTTGAACTCACATTGGAATAGGCGCCAATTTTTACGGCATCGCCCAACACGATTTTTTCAAAGGCATAGCCGTCAATTTGCGTGTGGCGCTCCAGAGTTACGTTTTTCCCAAATTGAATGTTTTGTCGATTGTATAGACGCACTTGTGGTCCTATAAAGACTTTTTTTCCTGTTTTTAGAAATCCGCGAAGCAACATAAAAAACCGCTTGGACAGCGTTTGTAGAATTAAGCTATTTGGGATTCGCGGGTCAAGCGTGTAGCTTTTACCCGATTTTTGCAGTAATTTTTGGAAAATGCGTGTAATCATAAGTTGGCCAATAAAGGCTGTTGGTTTACTCTGGTTTCAAAAATACACTTTTTAGCTTTATGTGAAACGCCTCGCTATATCGCCTTTGGTTTCAACCTGTGTTTCAAAAAATAAACAAACCCAAGCAAGGTGAGGATTTCGGTGAAAATTAAGGTATACAACACCCCGTAAATTTGAAAATACGGCAGCAAAAGCACCATCAACAGTAAATTGATAAGCACCGTAATTGTCGTAATTTGGGTGTATTTTTTTTCCAAATTAAACCCAAGGACCAACTGCTTCAAGGGAATACTAATGGCCAACAGCACCGGAATCCAAATGGCTACTCGAAGCAAATGGGCGCTTAGCTCAATATCAGTTTTAGAAAAATAGGTTACCGCCGGAACTGCAAACCAATACAACAGAAACATGGAGCTGCCTATGAAAACAAAATTTAAGCCGTTGTAGGTTTTCCAAAATTTAAAGGCGGCTATTTCGCTTTTCTCAATCAAGTAACATACGCGGGGATACACAAAATTAAAAAACAAGAAAATATAGGTTTTAAACACCACGATGATTTGCTCAATTATTTTGTATTGGCCTGCCATGCTTGCGGTTCCAAACCACGCGATGATCATAATTGGGGCATACATTTGCAACGAAACAAAGATTTGTGAACTAAAAATCGAAAAGTTGGTGCGCAGCAACTGCTTCACTTCACGCAACTCAAGGTGAGCAAATGAAAAGGCATGTTTTTTATACACGTAGATGAGCGTACACCCATTGGCAAGTATCATGCCCAAACCCCACAACAAATTAATGTAAACATAATCAGCCGTGGAGTGGATAAACACAGAGATGCCGCCCAAATAAATGAGTTTGGACACCATGGTGCTGATGGTGATCCATTTGAAGTTTTCTACACCTTGTAAAAACCAAGTGGGATTTAAAAATTGGCCGACTAAAACCGGAATGCCTAAAAAGAACAAGGCTTTCTCTGTTCTAAAAAAAGGGAGCAACAAAATTAATCCAGCAAACAAAACCACTATTCCAATCAACAACAAAAACTTTGCTGCATAAGTAGTGACAAACAGTCGTTGCAATTCTTCGGGTTTGTTTCTGTGTATCGCGGCCGTTTTTACCCCGTAGATGTCTGAACCGTAATCGATAAAGACCATGATAAAAAAAGAAATGGCCATGCCCAAACTTATTTTACCGTAATTGGCCAAGCCACAAACCGAGACAATATAAGGAATAACCAGCAAGGGCGTAATCAAATTAAACCCCTGCCCCAAACCATAAATGAGTAAGTTGCTGAGTTGCTTTTGATTTTTAATCTGCTCTACTAGTTTTTTGAACATTTATATTTTTATAAAATTAAAAAAAGCTACAAATAGATGGTTTTTCTACTTGTAGCTTTCAATAATACATTGCTTTTATTATTGTCGAATCATCTTCGCTAATTGATCCGTTAAGGTGGTATGTGGATAAACAGAAGGAGCTGTTTTTTGATCCAATGTAACGCGTTTTAACGTAGCATTTTTATTGTCTAAAATTGTGTTGTCTTTATTGGGGTAGAAATAATAAAAAATCAAAGAATCTTTTACTTCGAATTTCTTGTCGTAATAAGACATTTTAAAGTTCTTAAGAACAATTTCAGGTTGTTCTTTATTTTCTCCATACCCAAAATCGACTCTTAAATGGGTTGGAGCTGCATCTTCTGGCAATTTAAACACCACTTCTTGTACTGCTTCACTGCCCTTTATTTCTGCCCAAACAGATTGTTTTTCATTAAAATTAATAGTCTCATCTTCTGTGTAATACAGGTGAAAATTATCATCTTTTTTTGCTATAAAATCGAATGACACTTTAAAAGAATTATCTACGACTGCTTGGGGAGCATCTGCTTTATTGTCTCCTTTGCAGGAAAATAAAACGAACGTTAAAAACAAGGCAGAAATTATAAGTTTTGATTTCATTTGTATTTTTTTTGGCAAAATTAAACCTTTTTGAGTAAAATCCAAACGGATTAAATTGGAAACGAATCTATTGTTTTATTATTATTCTTTTATCGGTTAAAACTAAACCATCTCTTTTTGTCCCTGTGTTTATAAGGTATATACCCAATTGATATTCGCCATCAGGGAAACTCGTCAAATCAGTTGAAACTGTAAATCCTGAATTACTAATGTCAAAATCACTTTTAAAATAAGTGGTGACGTCGGGGCGGGTTACTTTTTCATATTGTAGTCTATTCGCTATGCCGTCTTTTATTAAAACCAATGAAATAGCCGTTTTTGTAGCTGCTTGTTTTTCAAAATAAGCCCAGCCCGAAAGAGATAACTGCTTATTGTTGTAAGCATAACTTTCAATACTGTAGGCAAAAGAATCCCCATTTTTTTGGTTAATTGGCTTGTATTTAGAAATATCTATGGTCTTAGGCATTTCTTTTGCTAAGACAAAGTGCTTTGTCCACGCCTGAAAACCAGTATAACTGTTTTCAATATAAAAATTGGAATTAATAAATGTTGTCGTCGAAGCATTTGGCTTATATTCCCTATCAAAAGCATCCAAATACCAAAACGATTTTATTTTTGTACTGTCTTTTTGCATATCAGCAATGTAGTCATCAAGAGGTTGCTCTGTGATTTTAAAATTAACCTCGTTATTTTTAAGAAAATAAGGCAAATACCACGCTAAGCTACTCACAATTGGGTCGTTTTTAGTATCGTTTTCTATTACAAATTGTGTAACCTCTCTAAATTGAGCCTTTGAGGTTGCCTTGTAATAATTCGTAAAATAAACATACTCGTACAATGTAGCAGCCACAAACAACAACACAAAACTGGCTCTTACTATTGAAGGCCTACAATTTGAAATGGCTATCGAAATCAACACCAATAAAGGTGGTAGAATTACTATAAAATAACGGCTGATAATCATCGGGACAACCAAATAAGACCTGATAATTGGAATAGCCAAAACTACTACAATCCAAGAAATTAAAATTATAAACCCAAACCAACGATTGTTTATGGGTGTTTCTTTGGCTTCATTTTTGGTCGATTTGTTCGCAAAAAGTAGAATAAAATAATACAACAATGCGCCACCCGCTAAAATCATCACGTAGCCTGAATTTCCACAAAAATCTTTGAAAATTTGTAGAATACTATTTATATCTGTGGGAGGTATCCAAAACGTTTTAATGTCAGAAACTTTTAAAAATATTTGAATTGCAGGGATAAATAGCAATATAATGACCAAGCCTGAAATACAGGAATTGATAAAAAAAGTAACTCTATTTTTTTTCTCGGAAAGCAATAAAAATAATCCCAATAAAAAGCACTGAGCCAACAATACAAACAAGCCAAAGAAATGGCTTATGATCATTAATCCCGCTGTAATTCCAAAATAGATTGCGTCTAGTCGGTTTGGCTTTTTAATAAATTTTACAAGGTAATAGAACGATGTAATTGTAAAAAATAAAAGAAGTCCATAAGGTCTTGCTTCTTGTGAATAAAAGACATGAAAAAAATTAATACTCAAAAGTAAGCTGGCAATTAATCCTGTTTTTTTATTTTCTAGAAGTTCCCCCAATTTATAAATAGCAAACAAACTAGCCAATCCAATTAGAGCAGAATAGGTTCGGGCAATCAAAACCGTATACCCAAATGCCTTAAACAAGATATAAAGTGTATAAAAATATAAGGGCGGCATTTGCTCTGCTGTCATTATATTTTGATACACATCCAAAAAGGTTAAGTTGGGATTGCTTTCATTTAACGTATGTATCTCGTCAAGCCAAGCGCTTTGAAAATCCAATTTATAGAACCGTAAAATGGCACCAATTAAAATAATGATGATTAACAGATAATTATCTTTTATAAACTTAGTTGGGTTCATGTTACTTGCTTTTTTCAATGCTTTCGATAAAATCTAAATATATTTTGGCGTTGGGTGCATTTATGTTTTTGCGCGTACTTAATTGGAGTAAAAGCACCATTAAGGTTACTGAAAACAGTTGAAGAATAATTCCCGAAATAATTAAAACCAAACTCGACGCCCATCCAGGAATTGCATTATTAGTAAATAGTTTTTCGCTAATTATGTACAACACAGCAAAAAAACACAAGACAATTCCTGTGAGGGAAAGTTTTAAAAATTTGATTGAGATTTGATCAAAGTAAACCGAGATTGAACTTAGCCCGTGAATGATTAAACTATTAAAATTCATCTTGGAATTTCCTTTATAACGTTTGCCTCTATCTAAAAGCACAATGTCGTAAGGGATTTTAGATTGAATAATGCCGCCCGAGTAATGATTCCAAATATTGTTTTGATGTACAACCTTTACCAATAATTTTTTAGGGATTAAACTAAAATTTCCAAAGTTTATTTTTTGGCCAGTTAAATAGCTAAATATTTTTTTGTAAAAAAAATAACCTGTCTTGAATAGGTACGATTCCTGTCTTTTGTTACGTTGAGCAAAAATAATTTTGTCCGTAGAATCTTCTTTGCTTTTTTCTAGCAAAGACAAGATGTCGGCGGGTTTGTCTTCTCCATCACTATCCATAACAACCACATAATCAAAATCAGTTATTTCATTATGAATGTACTGAAGGCCAACAGCAATAGCCCTTTGGTGACCAATATTAATTTTAAGATTTAGTATGGTTATTGGTAAATCAACCGATTTAACCAAAGAACCATGGTCTTCAGAAGATCCATCATTTATTAAAACAACATGAAATTCGTAAGAATTGTGTGTTAATTTAAGTTGCTCTAAATGACTTAACAAGATGGTACAACTATCCCAATCGTTATAAACAGGGGCTAGGCAATAAATCTTTTCAATGTTTTTCATTTATAGTGCTGGTGATTGATTTTCTAATCCGGTTATTAATCCCAATTTCTATTGATTAAACTCCTTCAAAAAGAAATTTTTTAGAAAATTAATGGATTTTGAAAAACTACGACGAGGTGAAAAGCAGCTTTTTGCTTTAAATACATGCCTTGCAAAATTAGATTTTTTTATGAATTACGACCAACTGGAACAAAAAAATAGCGGTTTAATTTCTGTATTTCATTCGTTTTAAGGGATGTAAAATGGGTTTTTGTGCTTTTTGTAGTCCTTTTTTTGCTTTGTGTCGAAAAAATAGAGGGGTTAAATTGATTTTATCTAATTTCGTCGCCCAATTAAATATATTAAAAAGGATGAAAAAAATTACCCCGTTTTTGATTGCCTTACTTTTACTTTGCTTTGCACCTACTATGCGGGGCCAAGTGGTGATTAATGAAGTACTAAGTTCAAACTCCTCCGTGTTGGCCGACGAAAATGGCTCCTACGAAGATTGGGTTGAATTGTATAACCGCGGCGCATCAGCCGTAAACCTCAATGGCTACGGACTCTCAGACGATGCTACCCTGCCGCTCAAATGGATGTTTCCCAATGTTTCGATTGGCGCTGGACAGTACTTGTTAGTGTGGTGTTCAGACAAAAACAGACGCGTTCCCGGAAGCCCTTTGCACACCAATTTTAAATTAAGTTCATCCGGTGAAGTTGTTTTGCTATCTACCGCTGCTGGTGTGTTGGTAAACAACAGCCCAGCCACCGCATCATTGCAAAACATTTCTATTGGACGTTCACCCAACGGAACCGGAAACTTTTTGTTTTTTGGCATTCCAACGCCCAATGCGGCCAACACCACCCAAAGTTATACTGAGGCCTTAACGCCGCCGGTATTCTCCCAAAGTTCTGGATTTGTAACTGCCGGGTTTAGCCTTACGATTTCAACTTCCGTTCCGGGCGCTAGTATTATTTATACGTTAGATGGTTCCGAACCTAAATCGAGCAATTTAGGAGGAACGACTTATTCGTACAAAAACCAATACCCTGAAGTGTTTGGTCAAGTTTCGGGACCCTTGCTTACCAAGAGTTTTCAAACGCTAAATTACACAGGGCCAATTGCCATTGCCGATCGTTCAGCTTTGCCCAATAAATTGGCAACTATTTCTACCACCTATGACGCCGATCCTTCCTACTATATTCCGGCCAACCCGATATACAAAGGAACCGTAGTGCGTGCCAAAGTAGTTAAACCTGGTGCACTCGATAGCCAAACCATCACGCGTTCTTATTTTGTGAGCCCATCAGGGGCCAATCGATTCTCGTTGCCGGTGGTTTCGATTAGCATCGACGAAAATAAATTCTTTGACTACAACAATGGTATCTACGTGGCCGGTACCGATTTTGAAACCTGGCGTGCCGCCAATCCAACCCTCAATGCCGATTGGGAAGAAGGGACAGGGAATTTCTATAGAACAGGAATTGCCAATGAAAAAGTGGGGAATATATCCTATCTAGTAAACGGTACCGAAGTACTCAACCAAGATGCGGGTTTCCGCATTCACGGGGGAATTTCTCGTCGTTATCAACTCAAATCCTTAAATGTCTATGCCCGTTCTGAATACGGCAAAAACAGTTTTGACTACCAATTATTTAACAACCTCAACACCTCCTCATTTTCGAGTTTTGTGTTGCGCAATTCGGGTGGCGATTTTCCCAACACCATGTTTAGAGACGCGTTGAACCAAGCGGTCTTGAAGTCTTTTCGCCCCGAAAAAGAGGCCTATCAGCCTACAGTTTCATTTGTAAATGGTGAATTCTGGGGGATTTTAAACATCCGTGACCGCTACAGTTCAGACTACTTCAAACGCACCTACAACGCCGATGCAGTCGACTATTTAGAGAATAATGGTGCCGTTCAAGAAGGTGATAATGTAAAGTATACCGCTTTGATGAATTACATCAACACCAATTCTTTGGCGGTTCCGGCCAATTACAGCTACATCAAAACCCAAGTAGATCCCGAAAATTTTGCCGATTACTACATCGGAAACATTTTTATGCTTAACGAAGACTGGTTGAATAACAACGTTAATTTTTGGCGCAATAAAATACCGGTCAACAACCTGGGGGCAGCCAATGGCTTAGACGGCAGATGGCGTTGGGCCTTCCACGACATGGACAACACCATGGGTTATGTGTTTGGTGAAATAAATGCCAATAATTTAGCCATTGCCAATTCATACGAAACAGCTCCCTATAACCACGAATGGGCAACCCGTTTGTTTCGAAAAATGTTAGAAAATGCGGAGTTTAGAAATTACTTCATCAACCGTTTTGCTGATGCTTTAAATACTACTTTTTTACCGGCGAGAACTGTTGGCATCATGCAAAGTATGAAGGCGGTTATTTTCCCTACCATTCCCGAGCACATTGCCCGTTGGAAATCTCCGGCGGTAATTGGCGATTACAACTGGTACATGGGCTACCAAACCAGCTTTTTTAATCAACGGCCCGCGTTTCAACGCGATCACATTCGCTCGGTATTTAATCTTGCCGCCAACATCAATGCTACTTTAGATGTGTCAGCGCCCGAGCACGGTTATATCAAAATGAACACGATTGACGTGAAACAAGGCACCGATGGAATCACCACAAATCCTTATCCATGGACGGGAATTTATTTCTCTAATATTCCGGTAACCCTTAAAGCCATAGCTTATCCAGGCTATACATTTAGTCATTGGACCGGGGCTTCCTCGAGTACCAATCCCGAAATCACAGTAAACTCAGCGACTAATTTTTCAGTAACTGCAGTATTTGTGGCCGAGGCAGCGCCATCGAGTCACCCTATTTATGCGTGGTTTATGAATTCGGCAATTGCCAATAACGAACCGTTGACCACCTTGACCTCAACCTACAAAACCGGAGCGATAGATGGTACTTTAACCTACCAATCCTGTTTAACCGGCTATCCTTTTACTTCGGCCGATCCCAATTGGCGTAAAGCATCTATGGAGCGTCGCAATAGCCCCACAGAAATCAATTATTACCCAGAAGTAAACGATAATTTACCCTTCGCCACCAGCGACATGAAAGGCTTGCAAATTAAAGAGCCGTTCCAAAACGGAAGCGCCGGAAACACCTTGATGTACGCGTTTTCAACCAGTGGTTACAAGGATATTCAATTTACTTTTGCCGCCATCAATGAGTTAACCAACGTAAGCGGTATTTTGGTTGATTACTCAACTACTGCTGGCACGCCAACTTGGCAAACGGCTGGATTGGCATCATCTACCTTGGCTTTGACCAATGGCTACCAATCGTTTATGGTTGATTTTTCTGGCATTCCTTCGGCCAACAACAACCCTGATTTTAAAGTGCGTTTGCGCTTTGCGGGAAGCAATTTAACCGCCGATGCCGGCAACCGCGTGACGTTTAATAATGTAACGGTAAATGGTACTTTATTGCCACTAGCTATCGACTCAAGCGACTTTGCTAAATTTTCGGTATTCCCGAATCCAGTGAATCAAGAATTGTATATTACCGGAGCCTCTCCTGCCGAATTGGTGCGCTACCACATCTTTTCGGTTGACGGAAAATTGATGCAAAAAGGCGAAGTAACCAACGGACAAATTTTCTGTGATCAATTGGCAAAAGGCTTGTATTTCTTGCAATTGGACTCCAACGGAAAAACTGAAACCAAGAAAATTATTAAAGACTAATTCTATTTGTGATACCAATAAAAAAGAGGCTTAGCGCCTCTTTTTTTATGGAATTAATTCACGGTTTCTAGTGCGGCTTGCCAACTGGCAATTTCCAAATTAAACGCGTTTTTAATTTTAGATTTATCGAGTACGCTATAGGCCGGGCGTTTCGCCGGTGTTGGAAAACTCGTTGTAGGGATTGGGAGTACAGGTGTGTTTACGTGGTGATTGAGTAGAATTTGCTGCGCAAAACCACACCAACTGCAGCTGCCTTCGTTGCTGTAATGATAGATTCCGTAGGGAGCCTCCGCTAAATTTTGAGCCGTTTGTTGGCAGATTACAATCAAGGCATTTGCCAAATCGGTGGCCAAGGTTGGACTGCCCAATTGGTCGTCAACTACTGTCAGCTGCTCGCGTTCGCTGCCCAAGCGCAACATAGTTTTCATAAAATTGGCGCCAAATTGCGAATACACCCAGGCGGTGCGCACAATGTAATAGCGCGTTAAAATTTCTTGTACGGCTTGTTCACCAGCCAATTTACTCGCGCCATACACACCGGTTGGTTGGGGAACATCGGTTTCGGTATAAGGGGTGTTTTTCAAACCATCAAACACAAAATCAGTCGACACGTGCAGCAATATGGTTTGGTGTTCTAAGCACACTTCGGCCAGATTTCGCACGCCATCGGCATTGATGGCAAATGCTTTTTCGGGCTCAGATTCAGCTTTGTCAACCGCCGTATAGGCTGCGGCATTAATGCAAAAGCTGGGTTTATAATTTCTGAAAGCTGCTTGTAGGCTTGCTTTATTGGTGAGATCTGCTTCTTGCGAGCTGCAAAAATGAAACTGAATTTCTGGATACTGCGGTGCGATGCTTTGCAGGGCTTGTCCCAATTGGCCGTGGGCACCTGTAACTAAAATTACCATACCGGTCGGGCGTCTGCCAATAGGGGTTGCATGAGGTCTTTCTGCGAAATACAAAGCGATTCGGTATTCATTTTCCAATCGATGGCCAAGGCCGGATCATTGTAGGCAATACCGCCTTCAGAAGCTTTGTTGTAAAAATTATCGCATTTGTAAAAAAAGGTAGCGGTTTCGCTCAACACCAAAAAGCCATGGGCAAATCCTCTGGGCACAAAAAATTGGCGCTGATTTTCGGCCGACAATTCGACAGCCACGTGTTGTCCAAACGTAGGTGAACCGGGGCGAATATCCACCGCCACATCGAGTACAGAACCAGACAACACCCGCACCAATTTGGCTTGTGCGTGTTCACCCACTTGGTAATGCAAGCCTCTAAGCACGCCTTGGGAAGAAAAAGATTGGTTGTCTTGCACAAAATGGACGGCTTGACCGGTTCCTTTTTCAAAGGTTTGTTCGTTAAAACTTTCCATGAAATAGCCTCTTTCGTCCAAGATAACTTGGGGTTCAAGAATGTAACAACCGGCTAAAGGAGTAGCGATAAAATTCATGAGGCCTATAAAATACTGAGTAAATGTGTTCCGTATCCGCTTTTTAATAAGGGTTGCGCGAGTTCTCGCAATTGATCAGCATTGATGAAACCCATCTTGAATGCCGCTTCTTCAATCGATCCAATTTTGAGTCCTTGGCGCTCTTCGATTACCTGTACAAATTGAGAAGCTTGCATCAACGAATTGAAGGTTCCGGTGTCAAGCCACGCGGTTCCGCGATCGAGAATGCTCACTTTGAGTTTTCCTCTTTTTAAGTATTCTTTGTTGATGTCGGTGATTTCTAATTCACCACGATGACTGGGCTTTATATTGGCCGCGATCTCAACCACTTCATTGTCGTAAAAATAAATACCCGGTACGGCATAATTTGATTTTGGATTAGCGGGCTTTTCTTCAATTGAAAGTGCATTTCCGTTATGGTCAAAATCAACTACACCATAACGCTCAGGGTCTTGCACATGGTAGGCATAAATGATGCCCCCATCGGGATCGTTATTAGCCAATAATAAATCTGACAGACCTGTTCCGTAAAATATATTATCGCCCAAAACCAAGGCAACTTTGTCGTTTCCGATAAATTCTTTTCCGATAATAAAAGCCTCGGCCAAGCCATTGGGGTGTTCTTGTACGGCGTATTCAAATCGACAACCCAAACGTGACCCATCGCCCAACAATTGTCGGAAAAGCGGTAAATCGTGTGGCGTAGAAATGATTAAAATTTCGCGTATTCCCGACCACAACAAAGTGGATAACGGATAATAAATCATGGGTTTGTCGTAAATGGGCATCAACTGCTTGCTTACGGCTAAAGTGAGTGGGTGCAAACGTGTTCCTGATCCGCCAGCTAAGATAATTCCTTTCATACGGGATTAGTTGTTTTGGTTTTTAAGGGACTCTTTTTGGTAAAAACGGATGAAATTTTTGGTAAAAATAAACAAGCCAATAAACAACAAGGGCAAAATAAATTTCAAGGCGCTGTTCAATTTGCTTGAGGCTTCCGTGTTTAAGGTAATGTGGTCGTCCTTAATGATTTTGTCTAAGGATACTTTTTCGATGCGCAGGCTACCTTGTTCTTTAACCAGTTTGTCTTTGGTTTCTATCACATCATTCAACTGGGTTTTTTCAGTATAAAACACCATTTTTTCTCCCGCTGTAGATGGTGATCCGGCAGCTAAACCGTTCAGGTAACCATCTATTTGTGCAATCAACACCTCGTTGGCTTTCATTTTGATTTGCTGATTGTTCACATACTCCTTTTGAATTTTTTGGTAAAATTCACTGCTATTCAGGTAATGCATCAAAGGCGCAATGAGTTGGCTGTTGTTGGTTGACAATTTGGTGCTGATCCGAATTATATGATATGGATAATTTTTACTGGTTGGGGTATCTTCTACGATTTTTTTCAAATCTGCATCTTCAGTCATTAACTTCAATAGCTCGAAATTTTGTTCGCTCAAATTCACAAATTTGTAGACATCAATCACCGGTTTTACTTCAATTTTAAAAACACTTTTGGGATTGCTGATGCCTATTTTTTTGAGGAAAAGCGTGTCTTGCGCTTTAATTTTGGCGTTGATTTCATCTACCTTGGCATACAAATAATCGGTGCTGCCAAAATTGGGTTGAACCAAAATATAATGGTCGTAACTGGTTTTTACCGATTCGATTAAAATCCCTGCAGCAAAGCCGCCAACAAGCAACAACGAAATGATCCATTTGTGCAACACAAAAAAACGAATGCTTTTAAAAACAGTGCTGCTGATGCGTTGAAATAAATTAGAAATCCCAGAAGTTAACATACCTAAGTTAATTTCTTCCTCGTCGTGAATGGTGGGTTTTGTACTCATACTAAATTGTGGTTATACGGTAAATAATTGTTCTAATATTTTAATCGTGATTAAATACGTGGGTTTTACGCCGGTAGTGCCCAAGCCGCCTGATGCCAAAGTGCTTCCGGTTTCTAGTGGATTATCCGAGGCATAATAGGCATAGCGCACTTTTACGTCGGGAGCAATACTTTTTCTGATTTTGGATGCCGATTGAATGGCTTTTTGGTAGTAGGCGCCCTCCATTTCGAGTCCAATCACACCCCAAGATGAATCCAAGAAAAACTTGAGTAAATCTTTGTTTTGCAAAGAAGTTCCCAATACGGTCACCATTGGGCCTGCATAAACGGGAATATCCGTATGCGAAAAATGAACGGGAGTCAATTCGTTTTCAAACGGATAATTGTCGCCGGTTCCTTCGTTAATGTGAGCGGTGGGAATCATGATGTCTCCCTTTTCACCGGTTAAAATTCCGGCTTTTCCCATAATCGATACCGATTTTACATTCAAAAATACCTGGTTGTATTTGGTAATTTTAAAAGGTTTCAGCAGCTCGTCAATGGTTTCATAGGCTTGTTCACCAAACGCATAATCCATGACAATAAGTACCGGTTTTTCATCACCAACTGTTGCAGTCGGAAAAGCAGTTTCGGCCCAATTTATTTTGGCGGTGTCAAAAATTTGAACATCAATATTGGTGCCTGACTGGTCTGGAATGCTAATCATTCCCTGTGCTGAAGCAACTGCTTCAACTTTTTTGCGCAAGCTTGAAGCTTCGGGTTTACTCAATTCTTCAAAAACCGCAAATTCGGGTTGGCCTTCAAACTGATCCTTCAAAACAGCAGGTGCAAAAATAGCATTCATCACGCTGTGCATATTGGCGCTAATGATGTGTATGGGTCGTTCTAGTAATTCGTGTTGTTGCAAAACCTCTTTGATGGTATTGGCCCAAATTTCGCCGTGAATATGGTGGCCCAATCGTTCCCTTAAAATAGGACTAAACGTAATGGTGCGTTTATTATTGTCCAAGGTTTCTTCTATAGCCAATTTGCCCAACCAATAAATTACGTGTAAAAAACGATCTGGTTTTTCGGTTGTGCCAAACGCATCATATATGCTTATAATTTCGGCAAAGCTTCGGCCTAAAATATTGGCCACATGCGAAACAGCTACTTCTTTTTCTACTAAAGTTAATTTTTTGGGATGAAGCGCGGCTTGTTCCAGTTTGTACCAATCGCGGGTAAATTCGCCATTTTCGTCAACTAATACCCGGTCTTTTATTTTGTGAGATTCAATGAAGATAAAGGTCAAATGCGTGAGAATATCGTAAATGTCTGATCGACCGCGGGTAATCTCCACGTTCATTTGCTCCTCGTCTATGCGGTAACAATTTCGGCGGCGTTTGGGTGGAACAATCGCTTTAAAGTGCGAATGCACATAGCCTTCGTCTGAGGTTAAGTTGATGTACCGGCATTCTTCAATGCCAATCGGTAAGCGCTCTATCACATACAACAAACCATTGAGTTCTACTTTTTCTTCGGCAATCGAACCGTAAATTTCAGGGCGCAATAACAGTAAGGCTTCGCGTAAGGTTTCGCCCGAAACCCCCATCGGTTTGTAAAACCCCCTATTAAACAAATGACGCATCGTAATGTATAATTTCTCCACAGCACTCGAGGATTCTTGTGCGCGAGATCGGACGATGTTTTTGAGTTCTTTCATTGGGTTGGGTTTACGAACCTGCAAATGTAATGTTTTTAAAGTATACGAAGTTTGTCGGCGATGGATCGGTCATTGCTTAGGCGGGGGATTTTGTTTTGTCCACCCAGTTTCCCAATTGATTTCATGTAGTCCTGAAAACCTTGTGAAACTACTGGTGTGATTACCAACGAACGCAAAACATTGCCCACAATCAAATCGTCATAGTAGCTGTTTTGTTTGCGCAGTTCGGTTTCAATGGCTTGGGCAAATGTGTCCATATTTTGGGGCACTTGCTCAAACTCAATAAACCATTCGTGGTAAGGCAATCCGGCAGCAGGACTTATTTGAGGCGCCACGGTAAATTCGTTCACGCGAGCAGTTGAGGATTGAAGCGCCGCCGATAAGGCTTGTTCTACTTCTTTGCCTATCACGTGTTCCCCAAAAGCCGAAATAAAATGTTTAATGCGGCCACTCACGATAATTTTATAGGGTTTTAAGGAGGTAAATTGTACCGTATCGCCAATGTTGTACCCCCATAAACCAGCGTTGGTGGAAATAATAAGCACATAATTGACACCCAATTCTACTTGGCCAATCGTGAGGCGTGTTGGATTGGGTAAATAAAATTCATCAGCTGGTATAAACTCATAAAAAATACCGGCTTTTAGCAATAATAATAAACCTGGATCGCCTTGTTTATCTTGGTAGGCAAAAAATCCTTCCGAGGCCGGAAACAATTCGATGGCATCCACTTTTCGGCCAATTAGATTTTCAAATTTAGCCCGATAGGGCTCAAAATTTACGCCGCCATAAATAAACAAGTTGAAATTTTTAAACCACTCGCCCACTGGTTTGCCGGTTTTTTGATGCAGTTTCTCAAAGTACATTTGCACCCAAGAGGGAATGCCCGAGATTACAGTCATGTTTTGATTTACCGTTTCTTGAACAATCGCATCAACTTTGGTTTCCCAATCGTCGATGCAGTTGGTTTCCCAGGAAGGTAACCGGTTTTTTTGCAAATACTTGGGCACAAAATGCGCTACAATTCCTGAAAGTCGACCCAATTGAATGCCATTTTTTTGTTCCAAAACAGGACTTCCTTGCAGGAATATCATTTTGCCGTTTACAAAATCAGCGTTACCGGTTTGGTAGATGTAGCTCAAAATGGCATTACGTGCGGCTTCAATGTGAAATGGCATCGATTCTTTGGTGAGCGGAATGTATTTGGCGCCCGAAGTGGTACCCGAGGTTTTGGCAAAATACAGTGGTTTTCCCGGCCATAATATATCCGATTCGCCGGCTACTACTCGATCAACATAGGGTTTTAAGGCCTCATAATCGCGCACAGGAACCTGTTTGATAAAATCGTGGTGGGTTTTAATGGATGAAAAGGCATGGTCCTTTCCAAATTGCGTGTGTTGGGCAGCCGCAACCAACTCCAAAAAAACTTGCTGTTGGGCCTCTACTGGTCGGTTGATCCAGCGCTGGTTTTTGTAGTGAATGAGTTGGGCAAATAGACGAGCCGCAATTGCTTTGATTGTCATAGTTTACTCGTTTGGAAATTGCTTTTTAATTGCCTTTTCCGTGGACCAAATTAGATAGACGCAACTCAAAATGATCAAAGTAGTTCCTAAAATAACACTGGTTTTTTGCGACATTGGTAACGCTGTGTTTACAAACGAAGAGGCAACTAATAAAAACCCCATCTGGATCATTTTTATGGCCGAATAACGCTGGGAAAAATCCCAGGCTTCTTGACTTTTTTTGGAGCCTGAGGTTCTGTATCCATAGAAATCATTGATTTTTTTGGGTGGAAAAATATATACTACTACCGCGGCAATCACAAAAATAACGCCCACCAAAAAGGTTTGTGGATTGATGCTGTTGGCGAGTTGATTGAGTTGTTCTTTCATCTTAATTAAAGGCCATGTATTGCGTAGGATCAACGGGCTGTCCGTCTTTCCAGAGTTCAAAATTAAATGGGCTGCTCGTTGATTCGCGGCCCCCGGCTCCTGCCAGTGCAATTACTTCGCCGGTTTTTACCACATCGCCTTGTTCTTTGGTTTGGGAAGCGGCGTTTTTATACACCGAAATAAATCCGTTGGTATGACGTACAATTACGACAAAAGCATTGGTGGGTGTCCAATCCGAGAAAATAACGGTTCCATCGGCGATGGATTTGATGGGGGTGTTTTTAGCCACCGCCACATCTAAGGATAAATGCTTGTTTTTTACGCTATATTTTTGGGTAATTGTTCCGTTTACAGGCGCGAACAAGACCACATTTACTTTGGCTTGGGCTTTTTCGAATAGGTTGTACTTGTCTTCTTTGTCGGCCAATTCGCGAATTTTCACTTCTTCGGGCGAAGCTTCTAGCTGAACCGCTTCTTTCTCTACCGATTTGGTGGCCATAATCGAATCCTTACTGAGTTTGGCATAGTCGAGATTTCCGGTTAGAATTTGTTTGATTGACGCAATGTAGGCTTCGTTTTTTTGCAGAGCCACGGTCAAAGAATCTGATTTTAAAGCCAATTGGGTAGCGTCTTTTTTGAGTTTGGTTGAGGCATAACCCGGAATAAATTCGCGCAGCGGGGTAAAGGCAATGATAAACGTAGTAAAAAAAACAATCAAAATAGCGGCCGAGGTGACAACCACAAACACGTTCATCAACGTGAGTCGCAAAGAAAAAAGTTCGGCAAAGGTGTCTTCGTTTACAATCACTAAACGATTTTTGGCAAACAGTTTTTCTTTGAGCAGTTGACGTTTTAATCGGTTATAAGCCATTTTGTTGGATTGTGTTACAAATGTATAAATTTATAGTTCTTTTGGGAGTGTTCGTTGGTTTTGTTCTTATATTTGCTTGCGAATTAAAATTATCAACCTATGACAACACTTGCTATTTTTCTAGGGGAATTCGGTCCAATGGAAATTATCTTAGTTTTAGCTGTAATCTTATTGCTTTTTGGAGGAAAAAAAATTCCAGAATTAATGAAAGGATTGGGCAGCGGAATCAAAGAATTCAAAAATGCCGCCAAAGACGATCAACCGGCTGCGCCTAAAAAAGAAGAAATAAACGAATAACTAATACTACATAAAATCATGATAGCACAAACCATTTTTTTGGGCGAAGTAGGCCCTATGCAAATCCTTCTCATATTGGCTGTGATTTTGCTAATGTTTGGCGGAAAGAAAATTCCAGAATTAATGAAAGGATTGGGCAGCGGAATCAAAGAATTTAAAAATGCCGCCAAAGACGATCAACCGGCTGCGCCTAAAAAAGACGAAGAAACAAAAGCATAATTTTTATTTTTTTTTATTTCACCCCAAATCTCTAGACATTCGAAAGATTTGGGGTGTTTTTTATATAATCATCGTCAACTGGATGCGTTTGCGCGCTTCATCAACCTCTACTACTTTTACTTGTACGTGCTGGTGAAGTTTCACCACCTCGTTTACATCCGATACAAATCCTTCTTTGAGTTGCGAGATATGCACCAAGCCACTTTCTTTGATGCCAATCGCCACAAAACAACCAAAATTGGTAATGTTATTGACAATGCCAGGCAAGATCATACCAGCGCGCACGTCTTTGATGCTCTGAACCTGCGGATCAAATTCAAAAACTTGGGCCGATTTTCTGGGATCTAAACCTGGTTTTTCCAATTCTTTGAGGATATCTTTCAATCCCAAAATCCCAATTTCAGGCGTGGTGTAATTGGCGGGTTGAATGCTGCTGGTTTTGGCTTTATTGGCAATTAATTCTTGTACCGAAACACCCAAATCTTTGGCCATTTTTTCTACTATCGGATACGCTTCTGGATGCACCGCCGAATTGTCTAAGGGGTTTTTGGCTTGGTGAATGCGAATAAAAGCCGCGCCTTGTTGGTAGGCTTTTTCGCCCAATCGTGGTACTTTTTTCAATTGACTGCGACTGGTAAATGGCCCATTTTCAGTGCGGTACTGCACAATGTTTTCGGCCAATTTTTCGCCAATGCCACTCACATAACTCAACAGGTGTTTGCTAGCGGTATTCACATTGATGCCCACCGAATTCACGCAGCGCACTACGGTAGTATCGAGTTCCTCTTTGAGTTTGGTTTGATCGACGTCGTGTTGATATTGACCAACGCCAATAGCTTTGGGATCAATTTTGACCAACTCAGCCAACGGGTCTGAAAGGCGTCGGCCAATGGAAACCGCTCCACGTACCGTGACGTCATAATTGGGAAATTCTTCGCGGGCAATTTTGGATGCCGAATAGACCGAAGCGCCGGCCTCACTCACCACAAATACTTGTATCGCCTTGTCAAAGGCGATTTTTTTGATGAAAAATTCGGTTTCTCGAGAGGCTGTTCCGTCGCCAATGGCAATGGCTTCAATTCCATACGCATTCACCATGGAACGTATTTTTTTCATTGCCATCGCGCTGTCGTTTTGCGGCGCATGTGGATAAATGGTTTCGTTGTACAACAAATCGCCTTTTTCGTCCAAGCACACCACTTTGCAGCCGCTTCGAAATCCGGGATCAATGCCTAAAATGCGCTTTTCACCCAAAGGCGCAGCCAACAACAGCTGACTTAAATTGGCCGAAAATACCTGAATCGAATTGAGATCGGCTTTGGTTTTGGCTTCATGCAGCGCTTCATTTGAAATGGCGGGTGCCAACAATCGTTTAAAACTATCTTCAATTGCCAAGACCAAGTGCGGCGTAGTTTCGTTGTCTTTTGTAATGCATTGTGCCGCAATCAACTCAAAAGCTTCGTCGGGATCTACCTCAATTTTGAGTTTAATAAACCCTTCGTTTTCGGCACGAAGCATGGCTAATAAACGATGGGCAGGCGCCTTTGAAAGCGGTTCAGACCAGTCAAAATACTGCTGGTATTTTTGAGCATTTTGTTGAACCTCTGCTTTTTCTTCTTCCGATTTTTTTGGCTTCACTTGTTTGGTTGTGATGCTAGATTTGCGTTGATACAAGCGTCGCAATTGTTTTCGGATGTACACATGCTCGTTGATCCACTCGGCAATGATGTCGCGGGCACCTTGCAGGGCTTCGTCTTCGTTGCGGATGTTTTGGTTTAGGTATTGGCTGGCAATAAAATCGATGGCTTGGTTTTGTTGCGCAAAAATAATTTTGGCCAAGGGTTCCAAACCGTTTTCGCGCGCCACATCAGCTTTGGTTTTTTTCTTCTTTTTATAAGGCAAATACCAATCTTCTATTTCTTGTAAGTCAAAACTATTTTCTAATTTTTTGGCCAATTCTGGGGTGAGTTGTCCTTGCTCTTCGATGGCTTTTCGCACCGTTTCTTTGCGTTTACAAATGGCCTCGTATTCTTTGTGGGCTTGGGCAATTTGTTCGATGATTACCTCATCCAAGTTGCCGGTTTGGTCTTTTCGGTAGCGGGCAATAAACGGAATCGTGCAATCGTCTTGCAGTAGTGAAAGCGTGTTTTGAATGGATTGCGCAGGCGCAGTTATTTTTTGCGAAATAAATTGGATGGAGGTCATGAAGATAAAGGTTTTGAAGTAGCGTATTTTTTGATGTTATACCGAATAAAAAAAGTACCAAGTAAAGTGGGTGCTATCCAAAAAACCAATTGTGATAAATGCAAACCCGCTACAATAAACGCAGTAGTGGCAGCTATTAATCCGCCAATCATTCGAGAAATGTGTTGGGTTAAAAAGTTTACTTTAGATTGTTTATAAAATCGATAGTCAGCCCAACTGAGTAGCAGGCACCCAGCTCCAAAAAAAAGATAAAGCAAATTCAGTTTTTGAAAAGAAATTGCCCGAACCACCGCTTGCACAAACATAAATAAACCGATAAAAAAAAGGAAGCAGCTCATGATTTTATCGAGCAGAGAAACGGGCTTAGTTTTAAATTGTAAGGCGCGAAGTCCAGAAAAAACCAAATAAATTGTGAAACATCCAATCAACACTAAAAATTGATTTTCGTGTTTAGGAATCAAGGTGATAAGCAAAGAAAGTAATACACTCAATACCATTGAAAACACAAAAATAATTCCCGATTTTTTATGAAGATAACTTCCTTTTTTACTAAATAAAGCCAAGTAACCAAACAAAAAACCGATTGCACCAAAAACGATGTGGGTGAGTTGCAAAAACGAAAAATACTTTTCCATTTACCTGGTTTAACAGGAAATTTTATCTACCCGTTGGGCGTGTCGGCCTCCTTCAAATGGCGTTTGTAAAAAGGTGTCTACCATTTCTATCACTTGGGGAATGGCGGTAAATCGAGCAGGAATACTCAGTACATTTGCGTCGTTGTGTGTGCGGGCTAAAAAAGCAATTTCTTTGTTCCAACATAAAGCGGCACGAATGGCTTGGTGTTTGTTGGCGGTCATGGCAATTCCGTTGCCTGATCCACAAATGACGATGCCAAAATCGGCAGTATTATTAGCGACATCTTGGGCCACCAAATGACCAAAATCAGGATAATCTACACTGTCAAAGCTGTCGGTTCCGTGGTTGATGATTTCGTGACCTAGTTTTTCTAAATGAGCCACAATGGCTTGTTTGTAGGCAGGTCCGGCGTGGTCGTTTCCGATGGCGATTTTCATACTGTAGTGTTTTTGACGATTAAAAAGTGCTGTGTTGATATTTTTTCTAACTAATTGATTTCTAAGGGAGGTGAAATCAACACCTGATGTTCATAACTAAAAATAGAAAAATAGAACTTTTTCTTGTTTGTGTTTCAAAATTGTGTAATCCAAAATCGAAACTAAAAAAACAACAAAAGTTTGTAGAATTTATTGTTTAGTTATACCCGAAAAACACCTGTTTATACACATAAATTGAGGTGTTAACTTATTTACAAAACTAGCTTATTTTTACTTATGAACAACTGTTTATGGAATTTTAAAAAAGCTTTAAAATCAAGTAATTACTAGGTTTATATGCTGTTAATAACCTTTTATTAACTTGTAGTAACGTAAAATGCAAGGAAAGAAAAGTAATTTTATCAGCCTTATGAACACACCATAATAACCACCATATTTTAAAATTTAATTTCAATTTATTTTTGATGTTTTTACTAGATGTTGAAAACTATTCTAAAATTAGATTTTTAGTAATTTTAAAAATATAGGTAGCTAATCTTTCTATGGCTAAAGTGTAAACTATCGCTGTAAATACTTTATATGAAAAGTTATTTTTATACTAATTATCCTCGATAAGATAGCTTGCTACTCGCTTTATTTGTAATTTTCAAACCTGATTGAAAAGACCTCATGAAAAAGAAACCGCATAAACTTGGAAAGAAACCAAAATCCTTTTCCGAAAAAATTCTAAAAATACTTTCTCAAAACGCCAATAAATCGTTTAATTACAAACAAATAGCAGCTGTTTTAGAAGTTACCGATACCAAAAGTAGAAACGAAATTATCCTCGATCTAAAAGTACTGGCAGCCCAAAAAGTAATTATCGAATCCGAGCCAGGAAAATACTTAGTAAAAGCAGTCAGTCAAGATTACTACGAAGGAACTATTGACATGACTACCCGAAAAACAGCCTATTTTATTAGTCCTGATTTTGAAGACGATGTCTTTATTCCTACCCCAAATTTAAATCACGCGCTAGACAAAGACAAAGTAAAAGTCTATGTCTACAACCGCCGAAGAGGAAAAAAACCAGAAGGTGAAGTGATTGAAGTGTTGGAACGCGCCAAATCAGAATTTGTGGGCGTGATTGATATCCAAAAGAATTTTGCTTTTGTAAGCACCGCCAATCCTAAAATGTATACTGATATTTTTATTCCATTAGCCAAAATTGGCGAAGCCGAACAAGGTGATGTGGTGGTGGTAAAAATTGAAGATTGGCCCAAAAAAGCCGATAGTCCTTTTGGTTCTGTAATACAAGTACTCGGAAAACCAGGCGAACACAATACCGAAATTCACGCCATTCTAGCCGAATATGGTTTGCCGTATGATTTTCCACCCGAAGTGGAAGCGTATGCCGAACAATTGGATACCTCAATTCAGGAAAGCGAAATAAAAAAGCGGCGAGACATGCGCCAGGTGCTCACCTATACCATTGATCCAAAAGATGCCAAAGATTTTGACGATGCTTTATCGTTTCAAGTTTTAGAAAATGGAAATTACGAGATTGGCATTCATATTGCTGATGTGTCGTATTACCTAGAAGAAGGCACAGCTTTAGACGATGAAGCGTATAATCGTGCCACATCGGTTTACTTAGTAGATCGGGTGGTTCCGATGTTGCCAGAAGTACTATCTAATTTTGCTTGTTCGTTGCGTCCGCACGAAGAGAAATATACATTTTCAGCTGTATTTGAAATCAATACGAAAGCTGAAGTAATTAACCAATGGTTTGGTCGCACCGTAATTTATTCCGATCAGCGATTTGCGTATGAAGAGGCGCAGCACATTATTGAAACCAAATCCAATACTATTCCGGCTGAAATTTCGATCACTGGAAATGCCTACACCGTTTCAGATGAATTGGTAAAAGCCACAATTACATTGGATGAATTAGCCAAAATTCTCCGCAAAAAACGCATGCAAAATGGGGCAATTTCGTTTGATAAAGTAGAAGTGAAATTCAATTTGGATGCTGAGGGCGAACCAGAAGGGGTGTATTTTAAAATTGCCAAAGATGCCAATCACCTCATCGAAGAATTCATGTTGTTGGCCAACAGAAAAGTAGCCGAATTTATTGGCAAACAAAAGAAAACCTTTGTCTATCGCGTTCACGACGAACCCAACGAAGACAAATTAATCAATTTACAAACTTTGGTGGCTAAGTTTGGTTATCGATTGAATTTTCAGTCCAAGGATTCTATTTCCAAATCCTTAAATAATTTACTCAACGAAGTAGTGGGTAAAAAGGAACAAAATATGGTTGATACACTGGCGATTCGTACCATGAGTAAAGCCAAATATACCACTGATAATATTGGTCATTATGGCTTGGCGTTTGATTATTATACACACTTTACTTCACCCATTCGTCGTTATCCCGACGTAATGGTGCACCGTTTGTTGCAATTTTATTTAGATGGAGGCAAATCAGCGGCAGTTGAAGTGTATGAAGAAAAATGTGCACACTCCTCCAACCGAGAAAGTTTGGCCACCAATGCCGAGCGCGACAGTATCAAATACATGCAGGTGAAATACATGCAAAACCACAAAGACGAAGAGTTTTTGGGTGTAATTTCGGGCGTAACCGAATGGGGAATTTATGTCGAAATTAGTTCCAATAAATGTGAAGGCATGTGCCGCATCCGAGAAATTAAAGATGATTATTATACCTTTGACGAAAAGCAATATGCCTTAGTGGGTGAAATTTCGAAAGCCCTATTACAACTGGGTGACGAGGTATATGTAAAAGTAAAAACCGCCGATTTAGTGAAAAAACAATTGGATTTTCATTTCATCCGACGCAAAGAATAATTCAGTAAAAAAGTAACTTTAATTGATTTAAAATGAAGCAAGTAACCAGTTTATTTTTAGTCTTACTAAGTACAATTAGTATAGCCCAAGTAACCCGAAACGTAGGGGATTTTACCAAAATTAGTGTGTTTGATAAAATAAAAGTAGAGCTCATTCAATCGGATGAAAACAAAGTTGTTTTAGATGGTGTAAATGCCGCCGAAGTTGAAGTAGTGAATAAAAACGGTACCGTAAAACTTCGTTTGCCGTTGGTTAAATTTCTATCTGGTCAACAAATTGAAGCCAAAATATATTACACCTCCTTGACCTCAATAATGGCTGCTGAAGGATCAAAAGTTATGGCAAATTCCCAAATTAAATCAGATGATTTAATCATAGAAACCAAAGAAGGAGCTCAAGTTACTTTAGATTTGGCTGTGGATAATTTAAATATAAAAGCCTATACCGGTTCGGAATTAAATTTAACAGGAAACTCCCATGATTTGGATGCCCTTATTAACACCGGTGCCGATTTGAAAGCAAAAGAATTGACAGTTCAGCACGCTTTGGTCAATGTAAATACAGGCGGAATTGCCTCGGTAAACGCCAAAGAGTATTTGAGTGTAAAAGTAGTGGCCGGAGGATCGGTTTTTGTATACGGTAATCCAAGCAAACTTAACCAATCGGTTACAGCAGGAGGATCTATTATCATCAATAAAGAGTAAACATGTTGCAAGATCTTTTATCCGGAATTCCCTTGGGGATTTTTTTAAGTTTCATGATAGGACCGGTTTTTTTTGTCTTACTTGAAACTTCGGCTGTAAAAGGTTTTCGCGCGGCTTTTGTATTTGATTTAGGGGTGGTTACCGCCGATATTTTTTTTATTACAATTGCTTACTTTAGTAGTTATCGCCTCATACAAAGTATTAAAAATGATCCAGCAATTTATGTTTTTGGTGGAATTTTAATGCTCACCTATGGGATCATTTCTTTTCTTAAAACCAATAAAGCCAAAAAAGAATTAATTGAAAACGAGGATGACGAAGAGTTAGTTAAAAACAACTACTTAGGCTTATTTATCAAAGGTTTCTTGTTGAATTTCATCAACGTGGGCGTGTTGCTATTTTGGTTCTTAATCTTAATTACCGTGGGTCCAAAATTGCAATTGGAAACTCCAAGAATGGTCTTGTTTTTTAGTTCGGTAATTGTTTCCTATTTACTAGTAGATATTGGCAAAATCATCTTAGCCAAACAACTCAAAAATAAAATGACGCCGGTTAATATTTTAAAAATCAAAAAAGGAATCAGTATTTTATTAGTAGTTTTTGGTATTGTACTGATGCTACAAGGTTGGTTTCCCAGTGAAAATAAATTGGCGAAGAAAGTATTAGAAAAAATAGACTAATCACCAATCATTCGTTAAAACAAAAAAACCTTCAACATACATTGAAGGTTTTTTTTGGAGGCATCGTCCGGATTCGAACCGGAGTAGGAGCTTTTGCAGAGCCCAGCCTAGCCACTCGGCCACGACGCCTTATAATTGGATGGCAAACTTAGAAAAAAAATCAATACTTCCTAACAATCCCAACACATTAATTTCGGTACTCTTCCATTTCGATAGTGACCATTTCTACATCTCCATCTATTGGCGGGTTGATTTTGGACACCCGAATCAAAATACGAGCTACCGCAGGCGATTCTTTAAAAACACGCACTATAATTCGGTGGGCTACTTGTTCAAGCAATTGGGCACGTATAGCCATTTCTTCTTTGACTACTCGGTTTAAAAAAACATAATCTACGGTGTCTTCAAGTTGGTCGCTGAGTGCTGATTTACGCAAATCGGTTTTAATTTCTAAGTCTACCCGGTAGTCTGATCCGATAGCGGCTTCTTCAGTGAGGCAGCCGTGATACGAATAGGTGCGAATGTTAGTCAGTTTGATAATTCCCATGGGTTGATCTAATTGGATAAGGTAAGCCAACTCTCGGCTATTTTTTTACCTTTGCTAAAATTAATCAAAAGTATGTCAACCGAAGAAAAATCCCTCAACTTTATTGAGCAAATTATCGAAGAAGATCTTAAAAATGGCTTGTCTCCAGCTAAGTTGCGTTTTCGTTTTCCGCCTGAGCCCAATGGCTATTTACACATTGGTCACGCCAGTTCGATTGGATTGAATTTTGGTTTAGGCATTGATTATAATGCGCCGGTAAATTTGCGCTTTGACGACACCAATCCCGCCAAAGAAGAACAAGAATATGTTGATGCCATCAAACGCGATGTACAATGGTTGGGTTACCAATGGGCCGAAGAGCGTTATGCATCCGATTACTTTCAACAACTATACGATTGGGCAGTCATGTTTATCAAAAACGGAAAGGCGTATGTTGATAGCCAAACCTCAGAAGAAATGGCCATTCAAAAAGGAACGCCGTCTACACCTGGGGTTGATAGCCCGTATAGAAACCGTTCGGTAGAAGAGAATTTAGATTTATTTACCCGCATGAAAAACGGGGAATTTGCCGAAGGAACCCATATTTTGCGCGCCAAAATCGACATGAAATCGACCAATATGTTGATGCGCGATCCCATTATTTACCGCATTCTACACAAACACCACCACCGTACCGGAGATGCTTGGTGCATTTACCCCATGTATGATTGGGCGCACGGCGAAAGCGATTATTTAGAACAAATTTCCCACTCGTTTTGTACCCTCGAATTTTTACCGCACCGCGAATTGTACGATTGGTTCTTGGACCAAATTTATGACAACACTAAAGTGCGTCCCAAACAACGGGAATTTGCCCGACGAAATTTAAGCCACACCGTCGTGAGCAAACGCAAGTTGTTGCAACTCGTAAAAGAAAACCACGTAAACGGTTGGGACGATCCCAGAATGTCAACCATTTCAGGTTTGCGCCGAAGAGGATATACGCCTGCATCTTTGCGAAATTTTACTAAAACCATTGGAATTGCCAAGCGTGACAATCTGATTGATGTTTCGGTGTTGGAGTTTTGCATCCGCGAAGATTTAAATAAAATTGCTCCTCGCGTAATGGCGGTTTTAGATCCGGTAAAATTAATTATCACCAATTATCCTGCCGATCAAGTGGTGTGGTTGGATGCCGAAAACAATCCTGAAGATGAGGCGGCTGGATTTAGAAAGATTCCCTTTTCAAATGAATTATATATTGAACGCGAAGACTTTTTGGAAGAAGCGCCCGCTAAATTTTTCCGATTAAGTATCGGAAAAGAAGTGCGACTCAAAAACGCTTACATCATCAAAGGAGAAAGTGTGGTAAAAGACGCGCAAGGCCACATCACCGAAATTCACGTTACCTACGACCCAGATAGTTTGAGCGGAAGCGGCACCGAAGCCAGTCAACGCAAGGTTTCAGGAACTTTACATTGGGTTTCGGTAGCGCAAGCCCTTCCGGCCGAAGTGCGTTTGTATGATCGTTTGTTTGTAGATGAAGCACCTGATTCCCACAAAGAGAAAGATTTCTTGGAATTTGTAAACCCCAATTCGTTGCAAATTGTCACCGGTTTTGTAGAACCTAGTTTGCAAGATGCAGCCGTAGAAGATAAATTCCAGTTTCAACGGTTGGGCTATTTTACCCTAGACAAAGACAGCACTTCCTCGAATTTAGTTTTCAACAAAACCGTTGGTCTCAAAGATGCTTGGGAAGAAAAAGGCAAGAAAGAAGAAAACGCCATTACCAATTCGTTGAAAGAAATCAATAAGTTTTTTAAAGTAAATTCAGCCGAAGAACGAGCTGAGATTAGCGCACAATTGGCGGCCAATTTGCAAGTAATTTCCAACTTTAGCTTGTTGCAAAACACCATCAAAAAGAACCTCAATAACACCAAAGCATCCCTGTTGTTGGTGAATTATATTTTAACCCATTGTCCAGCCATTCGTTTTGCCGATCTTGACCAAGAAACGGTCCAAAAATTGGTGGGCTTGTCATTTGCTAGTGAATCGGCTTATGTGCGTTTGGCGGCCTTGAATAACTTGTTTAATCATTCGCATTTGTGGGAAGAATTTTTACCACAAATCCAAGCATTACGCAGCACAGAGAAAGACGAAGCAGTGAAACAATTTATTGACTCCAATTGTTAATTATGAAAAAATTATTTCTCGCTTTATTGTTCTCATTTGGCTTCCTCACCATTACACATGCGCAATATGGCTACCGCGACGGAAATAGAATTGGCCTCAGTGCCGGAATTACCCAATTGGGTTTAAGTACGTCTAATTTTATGACCAAACCCAGTTCGGGTTGGATGGGCGGCTTGTCGGTGCGGGGAAATTATTACAACAATTTTAGTATGATTTTTGGGATGCAATTTACCGAAAGCCATTTCACGATTGCCAGCAAAACCTCGACATTTCAAAACAGGGAAACACCCTTCAAAGTTATGGGCGCGCAAATCCGCTTGTTGCTGAGTTACAACATAGTTAAAGACCATGTATCGCTCGATTTTGGTCCAGTACTGCAAGTGAATGATAAATTGAAAATCAAAACCACTGATGAAAACAACAGCTTAAGCGGCACCAATTTGGTAGCCCAAGATATTTTGGATGTAACCAAAGTGAATGGAAACCTGTATTTAGGGATTTCAGCTGGAAATAAACGGGTGCGTGCGGTTGCTTTTTACCAATATGGCGTGAACAATTTCTTAAATCACCTGAATCAAAACGACGCCTTATTGACTAAAAATTTAGGCCGAAAGTTTGACGGACATTTGGGTTTACTCAGCGCCCAATTGTTAGTGAATTTATAAAGATTGAATCGCTTTTTGCAGGCGGGCAATGGTTTCTTCTTTGCCAATTAACTCAGCAATATCAAATAAATGCGGTCCTTTTAACGCACCCACCAAACTCAATCGGAAAGGTTGCATAACTTTCCCCATGCCAATTTCTTGGGCGGTCATCCACTCTTTTACGGTATTTTCTATGGTAAGCGAAGTAAAATCAGTGATGCTATGTAAAACAACTATGAGTTGCTCGAGCAAAACAGGGGTTTCTTCTTTCCAGTTTTTGGCCGCCTTTTCATCATAGGCCGTCGGCGCCTCAAAAAAGTAATCGCATAAACTCCAGAATTCGGAAACAAAATTGGCCCGTTCTTTAATTAAGCTCACGATTTTCTCTACTTTTTCGATTGAATATTCGATACCTTTTTCAGTCAATTCTTTACAAAAGGTCTCGGCCAATGTATGATTTTCTTGTAGTTGCAAGTACTGGTGATTGAACCACTTGTTTTTCTCGGGATCAAATTTGGCACCTGCTTTGTGAATGCGGTTCAAATCAAAGGCAGCAACCAATTCATCCAAACTAAATAGTTCTTTTTCGGTGCCGTCATTCCAACCCAATAAGGCCAAGAAATTCACCACCGCTTCTGGGTAATAGCCTTGTTCGCGGTAGCCTGAGGAAAGCCCGTCGGCTGATTTCCATTCTAACGGAAATACCGGAAAGCCTAGTTTATCGCCATCGCGCTTGGATAATTTTCCGTTTCCGATTGGTTTTAACAAGAGTGGTAAATGCGCAAATTCAGGCGCTTCCCAACCAAAAGCGCGGTACAATAGTACATGCAATGGCATAGAGGGCAACCATTCTTCTCCGCGAATCACATGCGACGTTTCCATGAGGTGATCGTCAACAATATTGGCCAAATGGTAGGTGGGCATGCCGTCGCTTTTAAACAACACCTTGTCGTCCAATACGTTGGTATCAAACGAAATGTCTCCTCGAATGATATCTTTTAAAGCCAGGGTTTCATTTACCGGGGTTTTAAATCGCACCACATAGGCTTCACCAGCACTAAGTCTTTGGGTTGTTTCTTCCGGGCTAATCACCAAGGAATTATCCAGTTTTTCGCGGTTGTGCCAATTGTAAATAAAGGTTTGACCTTGTGCTTCTTGTTCCTTTCTCAAGTTGTCCAACGATTCATTGCTGTCAAAGGCATAATAAGCATGACCAGAAGCGATGAGTTGTTGGGCATATTCGCCATACATGGCCTTGCGTTCGCTTTGTCTGTACGGGCCAAATTTTTCGTTTTTACCCACGGTTTCTGAGGGAGAAATACCCAACCATTCCAAAGCTTCAAAAATATATGCTTCGGCACCCGGCACGTAGCGGTTTTGATCGGTATCTTCGATGCGCAAGTAAAATACACCGCCGTGTTTTTTGGCAAACAAATAATTAAACAAGGCGGTACGTACGCCACCTATGTGAAGTGGGCCGGTAGGACTGGGTGCAAATCGCACACGAACAGGTTTGGACATGAATGAAAAATTTGCGCCAAAGATACAGTTTCGATTTAGTAAACGAAAGCGTTCGCCTGATTCGTTTTAAGCCTTTTTAAAGCCAAAAAATCCCGCTAGCAGTAATCAATAAAATCGTACTTTTAGCGGTCGTAAAACGCAGTACAATTGAATTCATCTCAACTCATTTTCCAAAAACTAGAAGCTTTCACCCGAAAGTACTACCGCAACGAATTGCTTCGCGGGACTTTGCTTTTTGTAGGAATTGGTTTATTGTATTTTATAGCCACTGTGAGTTTGGAGTATTTTTTATGGCTCAAAGTACAAGGCCGCACCCTTTTGTTTTGGGTGTTTATATTGGTTGAATTGGTTTTGTTTATCCGGTTTATTTTATTGCCGGTTTTCAAATTAATCAAACTGCAAAAAGGAATCAATTATACCCAAGCCTCTTTACTTATTGGGAAACACTTTCCGGAGATTGACGACAAATTACTCAACTTTTTACAACTCATCGAAAGCAACCAATCCTCAGCTTCAACCGAATTGTTGTTGGCCTCGATCGATCAAAAAGCGCAACGCTTACAACCCATTCCGTTTTCAAACGCCATCCGGTTTTCATCCAATAAAAAATACTTGCCACTTGCGCTAATACCGCTTTTGTTTTGCCTGTATTTTTATGCATCAGGGCAAAATAATATCTTGGCCGAAGGCTTGCACCGCGTGGTCAATTACCGTGAACAATTTATTCCACCAGCCCCATTTCGATTTGAGGTGTTAAATACCCAATTGCAAACCCAACAACACCAAGATTTTACTTTACGGGTGCGCACGGTAGGCAAGGTGATTCCTGCCAATGCTATGGTGTTTATTGGGAACGAGAACTATTATATGGAGCAGGAAGCACCAGGAGTTTTTCGCTACACCTTTACCCAACCCGATCAATCAATTTCGTTTCATATTGAGGCCAACGCGATTGATTCGCCCGAATTAGCGCTCGACGTTGTTGAAGTTCCAGCCATAACCAACCTTGCCATGCAGCTGCAGTACCCCGCTTATCTGGGAAAAAAATCAGAACAGGTACAAGGCACTGGCAATGGAATTTATCCTGAAGGGACCAAAATTACATGGCTCATTCAAACCCAAGCCACTTCTTGGATAGATTGGAAAAGCGGCACGCAATCTGCTCGATTCACCGCTCAAGACACCCGATTTTCGTTTTCAAAAACCCTTACAGAACAATTGCAGTACAGAATTAGCACCTCCAACACCAAAATAAAGCACTACGAAACAGTGCAGTACCAATTGGGGGTAATCAAGGATCAGTTTCCGAGTATTTCGGTATCGGCTGCCCCCGATAGCATTAAAACAGCTTTACCCTATGTAATCGGGCAAGTAGGCGATGACTACGGCTTAACTAAATTGCAGCTGGTATATTACCCCAAAGACAGTCCTCAATTGGCTAAATCAGTTCAATTGCCGGTACAAAAAAATACGATTGATCGTTTTGTTTATGCTTTTCCTGGAAGCTTATCGCTAGAAGAAGGCAAAAGCTACGACTATTATTTTGAGGTGTTTGATAACGATGCGCCACACGGTTTTAAAAGCAGTAAATCAAGCGTGTTTAGTTCACGACTGTCTACGCAAGCTGAGCGAGACAATCAGTTGTTGCAACAACAAAATAGTGCAATAAGCAGCTTGGAAAAATCCTTAAAAAACCAAGACAAGCAATTGGATGCGATTGATAAAATTCAAAAGGCAGGCAAAGAAAAAGACAAGTTGGAGTTTAAAGACCAGCAAAAAGTGAACGACTTTATTCAACGGCAAAAAAAGCAAGATGACGTAATGAAAGCGTTTGCCGAGAAAATGAAGGAAAACCTAGATAAATTTAAGACAGATCAAAAAGATCCCTTCAAAGAAGAATTGGAAAAACGCCTAGAAAAAGCCCAAAAGGATTTGGAAAAAAACCAAAAGTTATTGGACGAATTAAAGGCCTTAAATGAAAAAATAAAGAACGAGGAATTGCTTGAAAAACTAGATCAGTTTAAGCAAAAAAGCAAAAACCAAACCAAGAATTTAGAGCAACTCGTAGAGTTGACTAAAAAATATTACGTAGAGAAAAAAGCCGAACAACTGATTGATCAATTGGAAAAATTAGCGGAGAAACAAGACCAATTGGCCGAGCAAGACAAAGAAAATTCGGCTGATAAACAAGCGGAACTGCAAAAGGAATTTGACAAATTTCAGGAGGAATTAAAAGAACTGCAAAAGGAAAACAACGAATTAAAAGCGCCTTTAGAACTTCCAAAAGACGAGGAAAAAGAAAAAAGTATAGACGAAGACATGCAAAAAGCGGCGGCTGAGTTGCAAAAAAAACAGCAAAGCAAAGCCAAGCCGAGTCAGAAAAGTGCCGCCAAAAAGATGAAAGAAATGGCACAGAAAATGGGCCAAAGTATGGAGGGCGGCGAAAAAGAACAATTAGAAGAGGATGTAAAAATGTTGCGCCAAGTATTGGATAATTTGTTGGCTTTCTCGTTTTCACAAGAAAATCTAATCCTTCAATTTAAAGGATTACAGCGAGGTGCGCCTTCGTTTACAAAACAACTCAAGACCCAACAAGATTTGAAATTACAGTTTAAACATGTGGATGATAGTTTGTTTGCCTTGTCACTGCGCAACCCTAAAATTGCCGAAAACATCACCCAAGAAATTGGAAATGTACACTATAATCTAGATAAAGCTTTGGCTAATTTGGCTGAAGCACAAGTGCCCAAAGGCGTTTCTCACCAACAATACACAATTGCTGCCGCCAATAAACTTGCTGATTTTTTAAGTGAAACTTTAAACTCGATGCAAATGTCCTTGTCGGGCATGGGACAAGGAAAACCAAAGCCCGGAAAGGGGCAAGGACAAGGCATGCAATTGCCAGACATTATTAAAAAACAAGATGGCTTAGGCGACAAAATGAAGGGTGGAATGAAAAAAGGCCAGAAGCCCGGCGAGAGCCAAAGTCCGGGACAAGGTCAAAAACCAGGACAAGGACAGGAAGGCAAATCGGGTAAATCAGGCAAAGAAGGAGGCCAGGGTTCTAGTCCAGGTTCATCAGGAGAAAACGGACAAGACGGTGAGGGTGATGCGCGTGCCATTATGGAAATTTTTAAAGAGCAACAGCAACTGCGTGAGGCCTTGCAACAAGAATTGGCCAAGAAAGGAATGGGTGGAGCTGGGCAAAGCGCTTTAGACCAGATGAAACAGCTAGAGCGCCAGTTAATCAACAAAGGATTTAGCAATGATTTGCTGCAAAAAGCAATGAATTTAAAATATGAACTCTTAAAATTAGACAAAGCATTACAGCTTCAAGGAGAAGAACAAAAACGACAAGCAGAAACCAATAAATCTAATTTTTCAAATTCTACAACGCCATTGCCTGCAGCCCTGCAACAATATATTCAAAGCGTCGAGATTTTAAACCGACAAAGCTTACCTTTGCGGCCAAATTTCACCCAAAAAGTGCAAGATTATTTCCAAACCCATGATTAGTTTTAATTACGAAACCGAGTTTGAATTGACCAATGAATCTGCTGTAGAAAGTTGGATCGGGCGGGTTATTGCTTCCGAACAAAAATCTGAAGGTGAACTCTCGTATATATTTTGCGACGACGCCTATTTGTTGGAATTGAATCAACAATATCTTCAACACGATACTTTAACAGATATTATTAGTTTTGATTATTCCTTAGGCAATGAACTCAACGGCGATATTTTTATATCGGTGGAACGGGTGCGTGAAAATGCCGAAATTTACAATCAATTATTTGAAAATGAATTACTTAGAGTAATTATACACGGAATATTGCATTATTGTGGCTACAAAGACAAAACAGAGGCTGACGAACAACTCATGCGTCAAAAAGAAAATGAAAAAATTGCAATGTTTCACGTGGAACATTAAGAAAATATAGATCTATGTTCAAAGAAGTTTATGATGTTATCGTGGTTGGTGCCGGTCATGCAGGTTGCGAAGCGGCTGCGGCTGCGGCCAACATGGGTTGCTCCACGCTCTTGGTGACGATGAATTTGCAAAACATAGCACAAATGTCCTGCAATCCTGCGATGGGTGGGATAGCCAAAGGGCAAATTGTTCGCGAAATTGATGCAATGGGCGGTTATTCGGGAATTGTTTCTGACAAAACCGCGATTCAATTCAAAATGCTCAACAAATCTAAAGGCCCCGCCATGTGGTCTCCGCGTGTTCAGAGTGATCGCATGCGGTTTGCTGAAGAATGGCGCTGGATGTTGGAGCAAACACCCAACTTGGATTTTTACCAAGAAATGGCCAATGGTTTGCTTATAGAAAATGGTGTAGTAGCCGGAATTACCACAGTCTTGGGTTTGAAAATAAAATCTAAAACGGTTGTGCTTACCAATGGCACATTTTTGAACGGCTTGATTCATATTGGTGAAAAGCAATTTGGTGGCGGTAGAGCAGGTGAAAGCGCATCATTTGGAATTACAGAAGACTTATTAAAAGCTGGTTTCACTGCAGGTAGAATGAAGACCGGAACACCTCCACGCGTAGATGGTCGATCGCTAGATTATTCCAAAATGAATGAAGAAAAAGGAGATGAGGTTCCTGCAAAGTTTTCCTATTCGCCTATTACCAAACCCTTGACTACCCAAAAATCATGTCACATGACGTATACATCGTTAGAAGTACATGATATTTTGCGCGAAGGATTTGATAGATCACCCATGTTCAATGGACGGATTAAAAGTTTAGGGCCGCGCTATTGTCCTTCTATCGAAGATAAAATTAATCGCTTTGCCGATAAAGAGCGCCACCAATTATTCGTTGAACCCGAAGGCTGGAACACTGTTGAAGTATATGTAAATGGATTTTCCACCTCTCTGCCTGAGGATGTCCAATTTAAAGCTTTGCGTTCGGTGGCGGGTTTTGAAAAAGTCAAGTTTTTCAGACCAGGTTATGCTATAGAATACGATTATTTCCCCCCAACTCAACTCAAACACACTTTAGAAACAAAATTGGTTAAAGGCTTGTTTTTTGCTGGTCAAATCAATGGCACTACGGGCTACGAAGAAGCTGCTTCTCAAGGTTTGATGGCGGGAATAAACGCCGCTTTGCAGGTACAAGAAAAAGATCCGTTTATACTCAAACGCGATGAGGCATACATAGGCGTATTGATTGATGATTTAATTACCAAAGGCACTGAAGAACCCTACCGTATGTTTACTTCTAGAGCTGAGTATCGAACTTTATTGCGCCAAGATAATGCTGATTTTAGACTCACGCCCAAATCACATGCGCTTGGATTGGCTTCAGAAGATCGTTTGCGCCGCATGGAATACAAGTTGAATGAATCGGAAAAAATGGTTGCTTTTTACAAGGAGACCAGCATAACTGCAGCCGAAGCCAATGTGTTATTGGCTAAAAAAGATTCGGCTTTGGTGTCGCAATCAGATAAAATGTTTAAGCTTTTTTCTAGGCCTCAAATTGATTTGCAGGATATGCTCACTTTAGATAAGGTTCAGGAATATGCAACCACAAATCAGTTGGATGATGAAGTGCTGGAACAAGCTGAAATACAAGTAAAATATTCGGGTTATATTGAAAAGGAACGCAACAACGCCGATAAACTGACCCGCTTGGAAGACGTGAAAATCCCAGAGTTTTTCGATTATTCCAAAATTAAATCGATGTCAATTGAGGCGCGTCAAAAGTTAACTCAGATACGCCCAGTAACCATTTCGCAAGCCTCCCGCATTAGTGGGGTTTCTCCAAGTGATATTTCGGTCTTGTTAATTTACATGGGAAGATAAATGTTTCACGTGGAACGAAATATAAAAAGGGTGATAAACACTGCCTTTGCATTGGTTTTATGGGGGTGTATTGTGGCGTGTTCGGGTTCACGAAACACCGTGCAAATTCAAGATTATCTTTTGGTTGGAAACGGAATCGAGTTGCAAAGCCATGTTCCCTTAACCGCTTTTGTATTTGAGAATAATCAAAAGAATCCTCCGATAGAAAAGTATTTATCTTTAAAATTTAAGCAGTCTAATTATTTTGAAAAGCAGTTTTGGGTAACCCTAAATAATGCAAAATTTAAGCTTGTGGTCTATGATGCAGCGGAGTTTGAAAAATACATTGGAAGCGGAAATTATGCCCAAATTAATCAAGAACCCGAAAACGCAAAATATGGAAACCAACCTAAATTTATCGCCTTTTCGATGGTGTCATCTACAAACGAAGATTGCCTTTCTGATCAATCTTTGTACCAACACCTCGCACTTACTTATTTAAAAAACCTCAAAGACGACTATTGCAACAACTAATGAATACATCTCCTCAAACCCTTTTTTTAGATCAAGTAGAAGACCACACGGTGAGTCACCAAAAATTTGACTTGCATTACGACGTTCGTTTAGATTTGTTGCACACGCGGCCGCAGCCGCCATTGGATGAACTAGGCGCCTATTACGAAAGCGAGGACTACATTTCCCACACCGATGCCAAACGAAGCTTGTTTGAGAAAGCCTATCATTGGGTAAAAAAAAGAGCACTGAATCAAAAAATACAACTACTCGAAAAATACCAACCCAACAAAGGAACCCTACTAGACATGGGATGCGGAACAGGTGATTTTTTGCAAGTAGCCCATCAAGCTGGTTGGCTAGTGCAGGGAATTGAACCCAACGAAAAGGCCCGGCAGATTGCGGCATCAAAAGGAGTAACCTTTATTACAGGAACCCCAGAAGCTGCCGATCATCAATATGATGCCATCACACTTTGGCACGTATTGGAACATTTACCCAACTTGGAGGAGCAAATAAAAGAGTTAAAACGACTATTAAAACCCAATGGTACTTTGGTTATAGCCGTCCCAAATTACAAATCTTTTGATGCAGAATATTACAAACAATTTTGGGCAGCCTATGATGTGCCGCGCCATTTGTGGCATTTTTCTAAAACAAGTATTCAGCGATTGGCAGAGCAAGAAGGTATGGAAGTAATTGCTATTCGGCCGATGAAATTTGATTCGTTTTATGTGTCGCTGTTGTCTGAAAAATACAAAACCGGAAAAATGAATTACCTCAAAGCCTTTTTGGTAGGTTTGTACTCAAACTGGAAAGGAAGCCAAACAATGGAGTATTCTTCACACATTTATGTGATAAAAAACAGCTAAAAACGAATATCGTTGTTTCTAGTTTAACTTTATAGGCCGAAATATAAATTGCCTTATAAAAATTCTAAAAACGGCTTAAATCGCTTTATTTAAAGCCGAATTTAATAGATAAAAACAATTTTTTTGAAATTAAGATCAGAAAATCTTATAGTCCCTTTTTAATTCGAGTAAAAAAAAACAATTACAAACAAAAGTAAAATAGTTACTTTTGAAACCAATCCAATTTATAATTTTCAAAGCAACCAGAAGTATGAAAAAAACCCTTATTGTTTCCGCATTGGCTTTCGCTGTTTTTTCTTGTAATCAAACCCAAGCCACCAAAGAAGTAAAAACAGCCTATGTGGATACCTCTAAACTATTAAAAGAATACACCGAAGCCAAAGACATTGAAGCCAAATACAAAGCCAAATCAGAAGAAATGGGTCGCGAATTGGAGGCCGAAGTAAACCGATTTAAATCAGAGGCGGCCAGTTTTCAAAAAAACGCGCAAGCCAACGGACAAGTGTGGGCCCAACAAAAAGGCGCTGAATTGCAAAAAAGAGAACAACAGTTAAGTTATGCGCAGCAAGCCATTTTAGAACAATTGCAACAAGAAAGCGGTACAGAAATGGATTCTTTAGTAATCAACGTGAAGAAATTTATCAAAGACTACGGTAAAGAAAAAGGCTATGATTACATCTACGGTACCGGAGAAGCCGTTTCTATACTATATGCCCAAGACAAATATGACATTACCAATGAAATCGTGAAGTCATTAAACGAAAAATACAAAAGCGAAGCCAAGCCAGAAACCAAAAAACCAGCCGCTCCCGCAAAGAAATAATTTATAGTTAAATAAAATAAAAGCCTTCTACAGTATATTTGTGGAAGGCTTTTTTATATAAGCTATTTTATACCAATTAATTTATACGCCATGGAAACCAATTCAACTGAAGCCAATTATGCCCTGCAATTCATCAACCAAACCCAGCGTTCGGTCTTTCTTACCGGAAAAGCAGGTACCGGAAAAACCACCTTATTACACCAAATTCGCAGCACAACACATAAAAATACAGTAGTGGTTGCGCCCACAGGCATTGCCGCGCTGAATGCACAAGGAGTAACCATTCATTCTTTGTTTCAACTCCCTTTTCATGCCTTTATTCCCGATCAGCAGGGCCCCGAATTTAGTGACGAATTTCGGTTCGAAACCAAATCTACCCTAGGGAGAATGGTGAAAATGAGTGGCCAGAAAAAAGCAATCATCCGCAACATGGAACTCTTGGTCATAGATGAAGTGAGCATGCTCCGCGCCGATTTATTGGATGCCATTGATTTTACACTGCAAACTATTCGCAAAAACAAAACTGCTTTTGGGGGCGTCCAGGTTTTATTTATAGGCGATTTACTGCAGCTCCCGCCCGTGATTAATGACCGCGAATGGCAGTATTTAAAAAAATATTACACCGGAAAATTCTTTTTTCATGCCCAGGTGATCCAAAAAAACCCACCGATATACATTGAATTAGCCAAAATTTACCGCCAAAAAGACGCAGATTTTATCTCGATTCTCAACAACCTTCGAAACAATAAAATTGCCGAAGCTGATCTTAAAAAGTTAAATCAATATGTTGACCCTCAGTTTACTACGCACAATAAACCGGGATATATATTGCTCACCACACACAACCACAAAGCTGATCAAATTAATGCCGAGGCCTTGGCCAATTTAGCCGGCAGATCTTTCACTTATGAGCCTGAAATTACCGGGGATTTCCCCGACAAATTAGCCCCAATAGAGGCTCAATTGCAATTGAAAGTAGGTGCCCAAATCATGTTTATTAAAAACGATAGCGGTTTTGATAAACAATTTTACAACGGAAAAATGGGGCAAATACAATCCCTTGCGCCCCAAGAGATTTGTGTGTTTTTTCCGGATGAAAACAAGTCCTTAGTTATTGAAAAATACGAGTGGCAAAACGTGCGTTACACCCTAGACCCACTTACCAAAGAAGTCAAAGAAACCGTGATAGGCACTTTTGTGCAGTACCCCATAAAGTTGGCCTGGGCCATTACCATTCACAAAAGCCAAGGGCTCACCTTTGATAAAGCGGCGATTGATGTGTCGCAGGTATTTATGCCTGGTCAAGCCTACGTAGCCTTGTCCCGTTTGCGCGCTTTGGACGGTTTGGTTTTGTTGGCGCCGCTACAAATGAATGGCATCGTAAACGATCATGATGTGATGGAGTATGCCAACCACAAAGCCAACGAAGAGCAGTTGGCCCAAAACTTGGCAAACGAAACGGTTCGCTATGTGCAGGATTATTTAAAATCGTGTTTTACCTGGTATGATTTAGTAAATGCCTGGCAGCAATTTGTCCAAGAAAAAAGCCAAGAAAAATCAAAAAAGAAGTCAGTGTATAGTTGGGCTAAAATTCAACAAGATAAGCTATTGGCTACGGTAGAACCAGCTCGAAAATTTAGTCTTCAATTGGATAGTCTGTTTGCGCAAACCACTCCAGATTGGCCTTTGATTGCCGCACGTGTAGAGGCGGCATACGGTTATTTTTTTCCCGTACTAGACCAGGGGGTTACTGCACTCATTGATGAACTACTTGCGGTACAGCAACGTAAAAAAAGCAAAGCAGTATTTGAGGAATTGCAAGCCATCGAAGAACTACATACTCGTGCGGTGTTGCAGCTGTACAAAGCCAAATTACTCATTTCGGCAGTAGTGCAGGGCAAAAAATTAGACAAACAAACCTTACAATCGCCGTTTTTTGCAGAATACAAACGCCAAAAAGTAGCCAATCGACTGCAACAAGCAAAAGACAATCCGACAAAATTACTGGAAGAACAACCCACGAAAACGCGCTATACCTCAAGTAAGCAAGAGAAAGTAAAAACCGAAAAAAAATCGACGTATCAAGAAACTTATGCGCTTTGGGAACAAAATTGTTCGGCAAATGAAATCGCAGAAATTCGCAAATTAACCGTGCAAACGATTCACGGACATTTTGCCAAACTCATTGAAGATCAACTAATTTCTATTGAATCGGTGTTGCCAATTGATCGAATACAACAATTAGCCAAAGCTTTTGAAAACCATACGGAAGTTTCGCTTCAGCCAATCAGAGAAAAGTATGGAGACGCGTTTAGTTGGGACGAATTGAAGTGGTATAAAGCGAGTTTAGCTTCTCAAAACAAGGGATAAATTAGCCTTTGCTGTGAATTAATCGGGTGAGTTTTATCGATAAATCGGTCAAGATTATTTTCGCATTCCCATTGCGCTCAATGTGGTAAATCGCATCAGATAAAGCAGTAAAAATGTCCGCAATGTTGCTGTGATTTACAAAAGGCGCAAAATTTTCTAGCTTGAAATTTTCAATTTTTGGTTCTACATACACCAAGGAAGTTGTTTGGTAATTAAGCAACAAGGCTTGTCGAAAAAGCTCAATGCAATAATTCAAGTATTTTTTTTGCGCCTCACGTCCCAAGCCTGCAATTTGTTCGCTCCAACTCAGTAAATCTTGAATGGCAGCTGCATTTCCTTTGGCTCGAAAAGCCGCGCGTACCCAATCGACAAACCATTTTTCAAACAAATCTTCTTCGTTGTTTTCTTGCAATAATTTCAAGGCTTTGTTGTAATCGCCTTGGGCTTGGCGTGCTAGTTTTTTGGCTGATCGTGGTTCTATATTTTCACGTGAAACTAGGGCGTCTTCTATAATTTTCTCGGGCAGTGCGTTAAAATTCAACACCTGGCAACGCGAACGAATGGTCTGAATGATTGCTTCCTCGTTATCTGAAATTAAGATAAAAACAGTTTTGTCGGCGGGTTCTTCAAGTAATTTCAGCAGTTTATTTGAGGCATCGACATTCATTTTATCGGCCATCCAAATGATCGTGATTTTATATCCGCCCTCGTAGGCTTTTAGAGATAACGATTTCACAATTTCTTGCGCATCGGTAACTCGAATCTCCCCTTGTTTGTTTTGAACACCCAACACTTGGTACCAATCAAACAAACTGCCATAGGGATTTTGACTCACAAATTGGCGCCATTCGGTACTAAAATCGGTGCTTTTAGGTTTGGATTTTACTTCTTCGGTGGTTACTGTAGGAAAAATAAAATGTAAATCGGGGTGCGAAATGGTTTCAAATTTCAAGTTACACGCAGCATTTCCCGTATTGTTTTCACTGTCTTGGTTTTGACATAAAATATATTGCGCATAGGCAATGGCTACTGCCAAAGTACCACAACCCTCGGGCCCTACAAACAGTTGCGCATGTGGAATTCGGCCTGCATTTGCGGTTTTAGTCAAATGACTAATGAGGTGTTCGTGTCCTAAAAGAGATGAAAAAAGCATGTCGCAAATATAATTGAAACTTACTTGTGCAACTGCCGGATTGTTAAGAAATCGGTTGCCTTGCTGGGACCTTAAAATCCAAAAAAATTAAAACTGTATATTTGCGCCATCAAAAACACAAAAATCCCTCACATGAAAACCCTTCAAGATTTTAATTTTAGCAACAAAAAAGCCATTATTCGCGTAGATTTTAATGTGCCTTTGGACGAAAATTTTGCAGTTACCGATGCCACTCGTATCGAGGCAGCCAAACCCACAATTGATAAAATTTTGAAAGACGGCGGAAGTGTAATTTTGATGTCACACTTGGGCCGACCCAAAGGGGTTGAAGTCAAGTACTCGTTGCAACACATTGTAGCGACAACCGCTTCTATATTGGGCGTTCCGGTTAAATTTGCTGCCAATTGTATTGGTGCCGACGCCGAGCAAGCTGCTGCTAGTTTGCAAGCGGGAGAAGTGTTGTTGTTGGAAAATTTGCGTTTTCACGCCGAGGAAGAAGCAGGCGATGTTGCCTTTGCAAAAGCCCTGGCTGCCTTAGGCGATATTTATGTAAATGACGCCTTTGGTACGGCTCACCGCGCCCACGCTTCGACTACAATTATTGCACAATTTTTTCCAGAGCATAAATGTTTTGGCGCGTTATTGGCCAAAGAAATTGATAGTTTAAACCGCGTTTTGAACGCCGCTGTAAAACCAGTAACGGCTGTGTTGGGTGGATCAAAAGTATCGTCTAAAATCACGGTAATAGAAAATATTCTCGATAAGGTTGACCACATGATTATTGGTGGCGGAATGACCTATACGTTCATCAAAGCCTTGGGCGGAACTGTGGGCGATTCCATTTGTGAAGACGACAAAATGGACTTGGCGTTAGATATTTTGCGTTGGGCCAAAGAAAAAAATGTCCAAATTCATATTCCAGTTGATGTGGTAGCGGCCAATGCGTTTGCCAATGATGCCCAAACCCAAGTGGTGGATGTGATGCATATTCCTGCCGGCTGGCAAGGACTCGACGCAGGACCAAAATCATTGGCCAATTTTAAAGAAGTAATTTTGGCTTCTAAAACCATACTATGGAACGGACCTTTAGGTGTTTTCGAGATGGAATCCTTTGCTAATGGCACCATCGAACTAGGAAACTACATTGCAGAGGCAACGGCTAATGGCGCCTTTTCACTAGTAGGCGGCGGTGATTCGGTATCGGCGGTGAAACAGTTTGGATTGGAATCCAAAATGAGCTACGTATCTACAGGAGGCGGCGCGATGTTGGAAATGTTAGAAGGCAGAATTTTGCCAGGCATCGCTGCTATTTTAGACTAATCATTGCGGTTTTAACAATAAATTGCCAAAAAAGTTGTTTTTAGGTAGTAAGTTTGCCCATCTTTATCATTTATTTTAACGAATTGTCAGTAAAAATCTCCCACATAAAAGTTGTTTTCTTTGCTTTAGTCTTGCTAAGTGTTTGCAATAATGCTTGGGCGCAACCCGCAATGGTTGTGACAAAAGAAAGTAAAACGGCCTACTTGGATTCAATCAAAAAAACATTTGTAAACGATAACATGGCTACCTGTGTTGATAGCATGTGGCTTAAAGAACTCACGAGTTTAGACCTCTACAATGACTTAAAAACCGACATCAAAACCATCAACTTAGACCAACAAGTGGAGTACGAACTCCCCACCGAGTTGCTCAAAAAAAGGCTCAAGGAAATGGATTCGAAGTCGCCTTTTAACATCGAATACAATCTGGGATTAGAAAATCTGATTAAGTCGTTTTTAAAAAACAGAAAGAAAGGATTTGAGCGCCTAATGGCCTTGTCTGAATATTACTTCCCCATGTTTGAAGAAGCCTTTGCCAAACAAAATGTGCCTTTAGAAATCAAATATTTGGCGGTGGTAGAATCGGCTTTAAACCCAAAAGCAGTTTCCCGCGTAGGCGCAACCGGCTTATGGCAATTCATGTACCAAACCGGTAAACAATACAACCTCAACATCGATTCGTATGTAGATGAACGCAGCGATCCTTTAAAAGCCAGTGAAGCCGCTGCACAATACATGACCAATATGTACCGCATTTTTGGCGATTGGGATTTGGTGTTGGCTTCGTATAATTCAGGTCCAGGAAATGTAGCTAAAGCCATTCGCCGATCAGGAGGACAACAAACCTTCTGGACCATCCGCAAATTTTTACCCAAAGAAACCCAAGGCTATGTGCCCGCTTTTTTAGCTACGATGTATATCTACGAATACCACAAACAGCATGGAATTCGCCCAGACAGAGCCCTCGTGAAACACTTTGCTACGGATACGGTTCAGATTAAAAAACAACTTTCGTTCAAGCAAATAGCCGATTTACTCGATGTGCCGGTAGCTCAATTAAAGTTGTTGAATCCACAATTTAAATTGGACGAAATTCCCGCCTATTTTGACAACTTGCATTATTTGCGTTTGCCCGCAGACAAAGTGGGCTTGTTTACCTCAAACGAAGACAAAATATATGCCTACGTGCAACATGAGTTGGACCAAAAATCTCGCTTCTTTTCGAGACCCGAACAAGCGATTGCCAACAAAGATTCTTTGGATTTAGGCATAGATTTCGCCACCAAAACCAAGTATCACAAAGTGAAGCGCGGCGACAACTTGAGTGAAATTGCCGACCAATACCAAGTTACCGTGGCCGACATAAAACGCTGGAATCATTTGCGAAGCAACAAAGCCCCGTTGGGAAAACGATTAAAAATCATGACCCAAGAGCGCGTGGCCTTTAAGTCGCCAACTAGTTCCAAGAAAAGCACCGACAGTTTATCGGTAAAAGCACCGGCACAACAAAAAGAACCTAACCAAGCAGTTGTGTCTATCGCTCCCGAATACAAAGAAGAAAAAGTGGTGAGCCGCAAAGAGGTAACCAAAATACACAAGGTGAAAAGCGGAGACAATTTGGGAGCAATTGCGGCCAAATATGACGTAAATGTGTCAGATTTAAAAAAGTGGAACCACTTAAAAAACAATAACATTGGCGTAGGTGATGCAATCAAAATTACCAAAACAGAACAAGTGGTAACGGTTGTGCGTAAACCAATTAAATCAAATCAACCCGTTGTTGTGGTTGATAAATCGAAATCAAACAAAACAGAAACTGCCCCAACAGCGCTTCCGTATTATGTAGTGCAAGCAGGAGATAACCTTACGGCAATTGCCAAAAAACACAACATCAGTGTAGCCGATTTGAAAAAATGGAACAACATTACCGATGATGCAATTCAGTTGGATGCCAAATTAAAAATAGCCGAAAGCGAATTTAATGGAACATCCACTACGCAACCGGAGGCTAAAACTACGGTTCCTGCCCCCAACTATGTTGTGGTAAAAGGAGACAATTTGGCCGCGATTGCCCAAAAATTTAAAGTAAGCGTTGCCGACTTAAAACAATGGAATAACCTGAAGGACACCACGATTCATTTGGGCGAAGAATTGATTGTGGCAAATAATGCAGCAGATGCAACGGCTGTTGCTGAAGCCGCTCCTGCCAAAGAAAAACGTCTTAAAAAAGAAACCTTGTACTATGTACGCAAAGGCGATTCGTTATTTAGCATAGCCAAAAAGCACCCGGGCGTGACCATTTCAGACATTAAAAAATGGAACGGCATTGACGGCTCCGAATTAAAGCCTGGAATGAAATTAAAAATTAGCGGATAAATTAGTGTCGTAAGGCACAGCAACTCATGAGAAAATTAGCGGTTTTTATAGCACTATTTTGGGTTGTAACTTCAGCCTGTACACGCAAAGCTACCGCCGATTCTGCTACTACTTCAGGAAAAATTAACACCATATCGGTAATTATTGACGACCAACTCTGGAATGGCCAAGTGGGCGACAGCATCCGAAACACCTTTGCAGCCCCAGTTTTGGGTTTACCCCAAGAAGAGCCGTTATTTGACATCAACCAATATCCGGTAAAATTATTGGAAGGATTTGTGACCACTACCCGCAACATTTTGGTGGTTAAAAAAGCCAAAACTACTTCTTATGAGTTGGTCGAAAACGAATACGCTACTCCGCAAAACGTGTTTCATATTTCAGGTAAAACGGCCTATGCCATCCTAGAAGTCATTCGGCAAAATGCGCCGGATATCATTCAGAAAATGCAACAAACTGAAATTGTCGAAAACCAACGTTTGATGGATACTTCGCGCATCTCGACGCGCACACTCAAGAAAAAATTTGGGGTTGACATACATTTGCCCACCGGCTTTACGTTGGCTATGAAAAGCAAGAAGTTTTTGTGGTATAAAAAAGAAATCACCAGTGGAAATTCGAGCGTGTTGGTTTACCAAGTTCCGTTTCATCGGGTAAAAACCACCAACCTCATTAAAAGTATCACCAAAATTCGAGACTCTATTGGTCATTTGTTTATACACGGCTCCTACCCCAACACCCAAATGATTACCCAACGATCGTATACCCCCTATTTGTTTAAAACCAAAATTAGACACAAAGAGACCTTTGTCACCAAAGGAAATTGGGAGCTCAAAAACGATCACATGACAGGCCCGTTCATCAATTACTGTATTGTCGATTATCCCCGCAACCGCATGTTGATCGTAGAAGGATTTTGTTATGCACCCTCAACACCCAAACGCGATTTGATGTTTGAATTGGAATCCATCATTAAGTCGGTTGAATTTTTGAAAAAATCAAAAACAAAATACGCAAAATGATACAATGGAAAATAAAGCGATTTGAGGCACTTTCTTTACAAGAACTATATTCTACTCTAGAATTACGAAGCGAAGTCTTTGTGGCGGAGCAAAATTGCGTTTATCAAGACCTTGACGGCAAAGATCAGAAAGCTATTCACCTTTTGGGGTTTTTAGATCAGACTTTAGTGGCCTATGCCCGCTTATTTGATGCTGGCGATTATTTTGAGCAAGCGTCTATTGGTCGCGTTGTGGTTTCGCCTGCACACCGAAGCAAATCGTTTGGTCACGAATTAATGCGGCAAGCCATTGGTGAAGTAGAACAACATTTTAAAACCACCGAAATTACGATATCGGCCCAGTTGTATCTTAAAGCGTTTTATGAATCACACGGATTTGTGGCGCAAGGAGAATCCTACTTGGAAGATGATATTCCGCATATTAAAATGCGCAGAAACCCTTAGTTTTTGGTAATCACCAATTCAACACGGCGGTCGTATTCGGCACCTTTTTTGAGCGGCACCGTATTGCCGTAGCCTTTAAACGTCATGCGGGTTTTAGGGATTTTTTTGAATACTAAATATTTGTATACTGCTTCGGCTCTATTGGTCGAGAGATTTCGTTTTCTAGTAAGCCGATCAATGGCTTCTTTTTGAAAGGTGGGCGTACAACACACATGCCCTTGAATTTCAAATTGTAAATTTTTGTAACGCAACAATAGCTTAGAAAGTTTATCCAATTCTGTCTTGGCTGCCAAGGTAAGTACGCTGCTTCCGGTTTCAAATAATAAATTTTCCAAGTAAATGTGATCGCCTATTACGTGGTTTTTTTGAATGGTAGTATAAAAACCAGGCAACACAATTTTAGGCAGTGGTTTCAGGTTTAATACGACATCTACTCGCCTATTTTTTGAGCGTTTTTCGGGTAAATTATCCAACACATCATCTTCAATCAAAATGCGGCCTTTGCCCTCAATGGTCACGATGATTTTGTTGGTAATTCCGTTTGCGATTAATGTTTCCTTGATGGTATTGGCTCGGCTGGTTGATAATTTAAAATTGTATTCTTCTTTCCCTAAATCGTCGGTATAGCCATAAATCTGAATCGATTCGATGCGAGTAGAGTCGTTGTTTTTGATAAAATCAACCACTTCTTTGCTTTGTATTTCGTCGATTTGAAATTTATTGGTATCAAAATAAACCGATTGCACGATTTCTTCCTGTGCCAAACAGTGGCCAAACGCGAAGCTGAATAAAAATAAAAATAGTGCTTTCATCTAGGGTTGTAATAATTTAGAATAGGCGGCTTGATCTTGTAAAATTGCCGCCGATTTTTTGATTTCCAGGTTGTTTTTCAAGTAATATTGATACAAGCCTTCTTTGTATTGGTAGCGCTTGATGATTTCATCCAATAACAGATTCTTTAATTCCTTTTGGTTGGCATTCAATTGATTTTCTTCGCTTTTTTGAAGCGCCGCCGCCAATTGTTGGTATTCGGTAGCCAAAGCACCGTCTAGTTTTTCTTTTTTTGCAGCCACTAATACCTGATTCAAAGCTTGTTCGGTTTCGGTCTCAAATTGAAACTTTGTCCGTTTTAAAAACGCTTTAAATTGGCCAAAATCAGCGTCGGTAATCGTTGGTATTTGGGTACCCAATCCCGGATTTTTGTAGTAGTATTCGGTGACAAAATTAAAGATACCGTCATTTTTTTGAAGGGCATCCGCGATCGAGCTCGTCTTGGTTTCTTCAAGTACCACATCAGGCAATATGCCTCCGCCATCATAGACAGGACGACCATTTTTGGTTTTAAATTGGTTGTAGTTTTCGGCTGCGGTGCGCGTGGCTTTTCCGTCTTTGTCTTTGTGCGCATAATCCAAGGCCTGAATACAGCGACCAGAAGGCGTGTAATAGCGCGAAATGGTAATTTTTATTTGGGTGCCGTAGGTTAAATCTATGGGGCGTTGCACCAGTCCTTTCCCGTAACTTCTGCTTCCCACCACCACGGCGCGGTCTAAATCTTGCAAGGCTCCCGAAACAATTTCTGAGGCCGATGCGCTTTTTCCATCTACAATAACCACCAACGGAATGTTCGCGTCTATGGGATCACGCGTGGTTTTGTAGACGTTGTTGTGTTTTTCAATGCGCGATTTGGTGGTTACGATGATTTCGTCTTTTGGGACAAACAGGTTGCAAATAGAAACCGCCTCGTTGAGTAAGCCTCCCGGATTTCCCCGAAGGTCTAGCACCAAGCGTTCGATACCTTCTTTTTTGAGTTGCTCCAGCGCTTCTTTGGTTTCAAAAGACGCTTTTTTATTGAACTGCGTGAGGGCAATGTAACCCGTTTTGTCGTCAATTTTTCCAAAAAATGGAACCGCCTTAATCTCTACTTCATCCAGTACGAGGGTTGCGGTTAGTGTTTTGCCTTGGCGAATATATTTCAGGGCAATTTTCGTGTTTTTGGCGCCTTTAAACAATTGGGAAACGTCTTCATTGAAATCGCTCAGCACCACATCGCCAATTTGTATAATCTCGTCGCCGGCTTTTAAACCGGCTTTATCGGCAGGAAAATTTTTGTAGGGTTCTTTGACAATTAATTTGCCTTCTTTTCGTGTAATTAAGGCCCCAATTCCGGTGTATTCTCCGGTGTTGTTGATTTTGAATTTTACCACATCTTGCTCGGTAAAATAATTGGTGTACGGATCCAAGGAAGCCAACATACTTTTGATCGCTTTGTCCATCAATTCTCCTGGATTGGTTTCGTCTACGTAGTTGGAATTGACGGCCTTGAACAAGTTGGTAAAAATCTCAATTTGCTTGGCTACCTCAAAAAAATCTTCTCGAAAACTCACCCCAACAAACAGAAATCCGCTAGCCAAGAGCGCGATGAGGTACCTTTTATGCAGTCGTTTTAGCATGAGTTTCAACAGAATTATTTTTTTGTTTGGGCGAAAATACAAATTTATTGCGGGCCATCGCTTTTGGCTTGATCCACAAATTTTTGAAAAAGTAGTTTTGTTTTTTCTTCAATTTGGGCATAAGGCAAACGCTCGCTGGTTTGGTAAAAAAACATAAACGCATACCGTTGTTCTCCAGCGGGCTGTAAAAGATGTTTGTTTAGCCTATAGGTCTCGCGCAACACACGCTTAAAATAATTGCGATCCACCGCTTTTTTAAAATATTTTTTCGATACCGAAACCCCCATTTTTATAGGTTCTTCTTCGGGTAAATTTACTGGCACATACACCAAACGCAAAGGATACTTGCTCACCGATTTTCCTGCAGAAAACAGCAGATTGATCGTAGTTTTGCTTTTGAGCCGTTCCGATTTTGGGTACGTGAAATTCAAACTATTATTTTTTGTTGACAGGTTCTTGTGGGTAGCTGTTGTTTTCTGGGTGCACATCGGCCAAAAATCCAGCAGGATCCACTTGTACTTTTACAACCGATTTTCCGCTTGGAATTTCAAAAGAATAAGTAGGATACGCCCAGGCCCAATCCGATAAAACAGTTCTTTTTACTTCTGGAGTAGGGTTTGGTTTTTCAAAGTGCATCATGCGCAACGGGATGTAAAAATTTTCTCGGGTTCCATCGGTATAGGTTACGCTAAGATCAATTGGCATCGGCGTGCGACCAATGCGCTCCAGGGTTATTTTGGTGCTTTGCTCCCCAGCTGTTACTTCTTTTATGCCGTAGTCAATCGTGTTGGTGGTTTGGGTCCAATCGGTAAGGTACCAATCCAAGTGCGCACCCGATACTCGTTCGGCGGTGCGTTTGATGTCATTGGGCGTGGGGTGTTTAAATTTGAAATCGGCATAGAAACGCTTCATGGTTTTATGCAGATTTTCTTGGCCGATTAGGTAACCCAATTGCCCCAAAAACACCTCTCCTTTGCTGTACGAACTGATGCTGTAAATCTTGTTCAAATCATATCGATCCCCGTGGGTTGATAAGGGTTGATCTTTGCCCGAATTGGCCAAATAATAGTAGCCGTCGTAGGCGCCTTGGTGCGGATTAGCCAGTTTTTTATCGGCCAACTCATTCATACCCAAGTCTTCCAAATAGGAGGCAAAACCTTCGTCCATCCACGGGTGCTTGCTTTCGTTGCTGGCCAAAATGTGTTGAAACCACGAATGTGCCATTTCATGGGCAATCACGCCAATTAATCCATCGTAGGTGCCTTCGCCCAAAATGAGTGTACACATGGCATATTCCATCCCGCCATCGCCTCCTTGAATAACCGAAAACTGTTCGTACGGATAGTTGCCGATTGTTTGGTTGTAAAACTCCATCAACCGTTGGGTAACCGGCTGCGCTTTCTTCCAATTCTCAATAATTTTTGGGTTGTTTTTGTACAGAAAATGCAAGGTAGCTCCGCCAGGAACTTGCAGTTTGTCGTGCAGGTAATTTTTATCGGCGGCCCAAGTAAAATCATGCACTTGAGGCGCTACATAATGCCAGGTAAGTGTTTTGGTTTTTTTAGGATAGACCACTGTTACGCCTTGATCTTGGTAGCCATGGCCAATTTCATTCTTGTTTTGCAAATAGCCACTCGCGCCCAACACATAGTCTTTGTCGATGGTAATGTTTACGTCAAAATCACCCCAAACGCCGTGAAATTCACGGGCAATGTAGGGATCGGCATGCCAGCCTTCGAAATCAAATTCGGCCAATTTGGGGTACCATTGCGCCATCGAAAATTCTACACCTTCTTTGTTGTTTCGGCCCGAACGACGTATTTGAACCGGTACTTGACCCTCAAAATCGAGGCTCAATTCGGTAGAATGGCTTGGTAAAATAGGCTGTGCCAAGCTTACTTCTAAGACCGTTCCCTTTTCCAGGGTTTGAACCGCAACACCGTCTTGTTTTGCGTTGCTTATTTTTAAATACCCAATCTCATTGGGCTGTAAATTTTTAATACGGCTTTCCTTGATCTCTTTCTCGCCAATTTTTATTTTGCGCACCATGCGTCCGTCGGGATCGGCGATTGATTGAATGCGCGCGTCCATTTCGCTGCCGGGCTGAAAGGCATTGGGATACAAATGATAATATACTTTTTTGAGTGTATCAGGCGAATTATTGGTGTAAGTGAGTTTTTGAGTGCCACGGTATTGGTAATTGGGCGCATCAACCACGACGTCCATTTTGTAGGCTACTTTTTGTTGCCAATAGCCCGCCGATTGAGCCCATCCACTAAAAGACACACAACCAAAACCAACAAGAATCAAGAATTTTTTCATGGAAATAAATTAAAAAAGCTTGCCAAAAATAGGGTTTTTGGCAAGCTTATGAAACGAATTAGTTAGCGATTAGCCTTTTGTTTTTTTTGCGCTCTTGTTAATTGACATTTTCTCGGCCAATTTAAAAGCGTTGTAAGCGTTCACAATTTTGCCCGATTTGGACAAACTGTCAAAGGCACGTTTATCGTCGGGGTTGCCACCGACTACTACATTTTCAGGAATTGATGTGCCCGAATTCATGAGAATGGTTTTAACTTCTTTGGCACTCAAATTCGGGAAATACGAACGAATAAGTGCGGCTACACCGGCCACATTAGGCGAAGCCATCGAGGTACCTTGCTCGTATTTGTACTCGTTGTTGGGTGTGGTGGCATAGATTTGAACACCTGGCGAATACACATCTACATTCAACTTGCCATAGTTGGAGAAATCGGCAATCACTTTTTCGCCGTATTCGTAGTTTAATGCACCAACAGTAATCACGTTGCTGGCAAATTCTATTTTTTTGTCGTCTGAATCATTCGGAAAATTGGGCTCCACGTCTATGTCTTTGGCATCGTTTCCTGCCGCATGCACAAACAACACGTCTTTGCTTTCGGCATATTTGATGGCGTCATACACCCATTGTTTGTGCGGCGAATAGTTTTTTCCAAAACTGCCGTTAATTACTTTGGCACCATTGTCCACCGCATAGCGTATGCCCAGCGCGATATCTTTGTCGTATTCGTCGCCGTTGGGTACACAGCGCACGGCCATAATTTCTACATTGTTTGCGATACCGTCACCGCCCAAATTGTTGTTGCGGGTTTGGGCAATAATTCCAGCTACGTGCGTGCCGTGCAAGGCTTCTTTTTTATCGGGACCGTACACAATGTTGTTCCCGTATTTGCGGTCTTTGATGTCTTCGGGATTGTCGCCCACTACTTTACGTCCGTCAAAATCTTTGTTGAGGTTGTAGTTGAGCATGTCATAAACTTGGTCTTTGTAGCCGTTTAATTCGTCCATAAAATTGGGTCCAGCTTGCGCAATTACCCGCATCATGATTTGTTTGCAACGAATGACTCCGCTATCGGTTGATTGAATTCCTTCCAGATCTTCAAGCGTATAGCTGTCTTTTTTAAGGTATTCAGTCAGGGTTTTGTTGGCGTTAAACAAGAAATCAACCTGTTGTTTGCCTTGGTTGTTTTCGGCCAATAGTTTTTCGTATTCTTCTTTGGCGGCTTTGTATTCAGGGGAACCGTCATCGGCTTTTTTCAAAATACGGGTCATTTCGAGGTTTTCTTTGCCCGCATCGCCCAAGAAATTCCATCCGTGAATGTCATCCACGTAACCGTTTTTATCGTCGTCTATGCCATTGCCTGCAATTTCTTTTTTGTTGGTCCAGACTACTGATTTTAAATCTTCGTGATCAATATCTACACCGGAATCGACGACACCTACAATGACTTTTTTGCCTTTTCTGCCTTTGAGGAGTTCGGCATACACACGATCTACACTCATACCGGGAATGCTGTCTTTGCCCAAATCCAGGTGACTCCAACGCTTCAGTTGGTTGTCGGTGAGTTTGCCTTTTTTGGCAACAAAAGCAGATGCGTTGGTGGTTTTTTTTTCAGGGGACTGTGGGGATTGTGCAGTGGCCGTAAGGGCAAAAAACAAGGCAATCACAAATCCAAATGAGAACATTTTTTTCATAGTATTTTTTTATTTGGTCTTCAAAAATAGAAGACAGGATTATAGGTTGGCTAGCTCTTAACGTTATTTTAGCACCTCGGCACACGAAAACACTTCATGTAAACGCACACCCTTCTCGGTTTGTTGCACGGTAATGATCTCGTTGTGGGCATCGTGTTCTAAAAACAAATAATAGTTTTTCTCGGCCGCTTGCTGTAAAAAATGTTCTTTTTCGGGCAGCGTGAGCAACGGTCGCGTATCATAGCCCATTACATACGGCAACGGAAGATGCCCAGCGGTGGGTAGTAAATCAGCCATGAAACAAATGGTTTTGTCTTGGTACTGAATTTGCGGAATCATCATTTTTTCGGTGTGGCCATCCACAAAATAAATGCCAAATCCCAACTCGCATTTTTCGGTAAAATTTCCGGTTGGTGATGCAATAAATTTTAGTTGTCCGCTTTCTTGCATGGGCAAAATGTTTTCGCTCAGGAAAGAAGCTTTTTCACGCGGATTGGGTTGTGTAGCCCAGTCCCAGTGGTTGGCATTGCTCCAGTAGTGGGCGTTTTTGAAGGTCGTTTCATACCCGCTGTGGTCTTTGTTCCATTGCACACTACCGCCACAGTGATCAAAATGCAAATGCGTTTGAAACACATCGGTGATGTCGTTGGGATGAAATCCGTATTTGGCCAACGATTTTTCGAGGCTGTGATCGCCCCAAAGCGAATAATACCCAAAGAATTTCTCGGATTGTTTGTGGCCCATGCCGGTATCAATGAGGATGAGTTTGTTGCCGTCTTCAATGAGTAAACAACGCGCCGCCATATCAATGAGGTTATTGGCATCGGCTGGATTGGTTTTGTTCCAAATGGTTTTAGGCACTACGCCAAACATGGCGCCGCCGTCTAGTTTGAAATTTCCGCTTTCTATTGCATATAAATTCATAGCCCAATTTTAAATGTGCGTGAAAATACTAAAATTAAGAGTTTGGCCCCCAATACTCACCCATTTTTTCGCGCAACAGACGTTATAAAAATGTTAGGATTCTTCCCAATACAGTTGTTTTTACGCTATATTTGCACCTTATTTAGACAAAATTAAAATAAGCTATGATTAAAGTTTCGGATACAGCCAGTAAAAAAATCATTGACATGATGAAAGACGACGGCTTTGACGCTGCCCACGATTATGTGCGCGTTGGTGTAAAAAGCGGCGGATGCTCAGGCTTGTCTTATGAGCTGAAATTTGACAAAGAATTAGGCGAAAACGATAAGGTTTTTGAAGATAATGCCGTAAAAATTGCGGTCGAAAAAAAATCATTTTTATACTTAGCCGGAACCATTTTGGAATATTCGGGTGGCTTGAACGGCAAAGGTTTTGTGTTTAACAATCCGAATGCGAGTCGCACTTGTGGGTGTGGGGAGTCATTTAGTCTGTAAAGTCGAAAGTCATAAAGTCGAAAGTCGAGTCCAAAAGGGAACGACTAGTTATTGATAAATTATTAAAATGAGCAAATACACCGAAGAAGACTTAAAAGTTGAACTCGAAAACAAAGAATACGAATACGGTTTTTATACCAATTTAGATTCGGAGACTTTTCCGATTGGATTGAACGAAGACATTGTTCGCGCCATTTCGGCCAAAAAAGAAGAGCCCCAATGGATGACCGATTGGCGCATTGAAGCGTTTCGCGCTTGGCAAGAAATGACAGAGCCTGAGTGGGCCAATGTGCATTACGAAAAACCCAATTTTCAAGCTATTTCTTATTACTCGGCACCCAAAAAAGCCGATCCCAACAAGACCTTAGACGATGTAGATCCCGAATTGTTGGCCATGTACGCCAAGCTGGGCATTTCGGTAGACGAGCAAAAAAAGCTCAACAATGTGGCCATGGATATTGTGGTCGATTCGGTATCGGTTGCTACGACGTTCAAGAAAACCTTAGCCGAAAAAGGCATTATTTTCATGAGTATTTCCGAAGCGATTCGCGAATATCCTGAGTTGGTTCAAAAATATTTAGGCACCATCGTGCCCCAAAAAGATAATTTTTATGCGGCTTTAAATTCGGCTGTATTTTCAGACGGCAGTTTTTGTTATATCCCCAAAGGCGTCAAATGCCCCATGGAATTGTCCACTTATTTCCGCATCAATCAAGCCGGAACCGGTCAATTTGAACGCACGCTCTTAATTGCCGACGAGGGCAGTTATGTGAGTTATTTGGAAGGCTGTACCGCGCCGAGTCGTGACGAAAACCAATTGCACGCAGCTGTGGTTGAATTGATAGCCTTAGACGGCGCCGAAATCAAATATTCCACCGTACAAAATTGGTATCCTGGAAACGCCGAAGGCAAAGGCGGGGTGTATAATTTTGTAACCAAACGCGGCCTTTGCGAGAAAAACGCTAAAATTTCGTGGACACAAGTCGAGACGGGATCAGCGGTGACCTGGAAATACCCTTCGGTGGTGTTGAAAGGGGACAATTCAATCGGTGAATTTTATTCGATAGCCGTAACCAACAATTACCAACAAGCCGATACCGGAACCAAGATGATTCACTTGGGTAAAAACACCAAATCGACCATTATTTCCAAAGGAATTTCGGCCGGAAAATCCCAAAACAGTTACCGCGGTTTGGTGCAAATTGGCGCACGTGCCGAAAACGCCCGTAATTTTTCCCAATGCGACTCCTTGCTCATGGGAAATGCGTGTGGCGCACATACCTTTCCGTATATTGAAAGTAAAAACGCCTCGGCCAAAATAGAACACGAAGCCACCACCAGTAAAATTGGCGAAGACCAAGTATTTTATTGCAACCAACGCGGCATCCCAACCGAGAAAGCCATAGCCTTAATCGTAAACGGATTTAGCAAAGAAGTACTCAATAAATTACCCATGGAATTTGCTGTAGAAGCCCAGAAGTTGCTCGAGATTTCGTTGGAAGGTTCAGTAGGGTAATTTGAAAATGTGGTAATTTGGAAATTTGAAAATGGAGGCCAAAGACAACGTAATTTTAAAATTAACTTTCCAATTTGCTTTGGACGTTATTGACTATTGCGAAGTCCTTCAAGAATCAAAAAAATATGTGATTGCCAATCAGTTGTTGAAATCAGGAACTGCCATAGGTGCAAATATCAGAGAAGCTCAAAACGCTGAAAGCAAAGCTGATTTCATTCATAAATTTAAGATTTCAGCAAAGGAAATAGAAGAAACGATATACTGGTTAGCGCTTTGTGAACATGCCAAAAATTACCCAAATACGGATCATTTAAACACACAAATCACAGCAATTTCTAAAATAGTCAATAAAATAATTATAACATCAAAACTAAAATAATTTGAAGACGAGTTAATTTGAAAAATTCATTAATCGTGCTTTATATCAACAAATTTTCAAATTTCCAAATTTCCAAATTTCCAAATCAATTATGTTACAAATCATCAACCTCCACGCGTCTATTGAAGACAAAGAAATACTAAAAGGCATCAACCTGGAGATCAAAGCCGGAGAAGTACACGCCATTATGGGGCCCAATGGCGCCGGAAAAAGCACCTTGTCCTCGATTATTGCAGGTAATGAAAATTATACCGTAACCGAGGGAGAAATTTTCCTAGAAGGCGAAGAAATCGCTGAATTGGCACCCGAAGAACGCGCCCATAAAGGGGTGTTTTTGTCGTTTCAATATCCGGTAGAAATTCCAGGTGTTTCGGTGACCAATTTTATCAAAACGGCCATCAACGAAAAACGCAAAGCCAACCAGCAAGATGAAATGCCGGCCAACGAAATGCTCAAGCTGATTCGTGAAAAATCAGAATTGTTGGAGATGGACCGCAAATTTTTGTCGCGTTCCTTGAATGAAGGCTTCTCGGGAGGCGAAAAGAAACGAAACGAAATCTTTCAAATGGCCATGTTGGAACCCAAAATTGCTATTTTGGACGAAACCGATTCGGGCTTAGACATTGACGCCTTGCGCATTGTGGCCAACGGGGTAAACAAATTGAAAAACGAACACAACGCGGTACTTGTAATCACACACTACCAACGCTTATTGGATTATATTATCCCCGATTTTGTACATGTGTTAATGGATGGCAAAATCGTAAAATCAGGCGATGCTTCCTTGGCCTTAGAGCTAGAGGAAAGAGGGTATGATTGGATAAAGAACGAGTCCTTCGAAAGTCATAAAGTCGAAAGTCATAAAGTCGAAAGTAGAAAGTCATAAAGTCATAAAGTCGAAACATGGCAAAATTCAAGTCTTTTGAAGAAATTACTTCTTGGCAAAAATCAAGAGTTTTTACTAAACAGATTTATGAAATCACCGAAGCTAGTAAATGTAAAAAAGACATCGATTTTGTGCGGCAAATAAGACGCGCCTCATTGTCAATTACATCAAATATTGCCGAAGGTTTCGAAAGAAATACAGACAAAGAATTTATCTATTTTCTATATATAGCCAAAGCTTCTGCTGGAGAAGTGAGATCACAGTTGTATTTGGCTTTTGATTTGGAATATATTACAAAAAACGAATTTGATTCCCTCTCAGAATCAATCTCAGAAATCTCAAAACTACTCAGTGGTTTTATTAAATATTTAAGTTCAAAGTCGTAAACGTTATACTTTGTACTTAGCATTAATTTGGTTGATAGTATAAAGCCTTTACGACTTTCGACTTTCGACATTAAGACTAAAAAAATGGATCTAAAAGAAAAACTAATCTCCTCCTTCCTGGCTTTTGAAGCCCAAGTCGATCTAAACGCGAGTGTGCATGACAGCCGCTTGGAGGCCATAAAGTGTTTTGAAACCAAAGGATTTCCCACCAAAAAAGAGGAGGCTTGGAAATATACTTCCCTGAATTCGGTGCTGAAAAATGATTTTTCGGTGTTCCCCAAACACGAAAATACCATCGAATTTTCGGACGTAAAAAAATACTTTTTACATGAGATAGACACCTACAAAGTAGTGTTTATTGACGGCGTATTCAGTTCGTTTTTGTCGGCCACGACCCACGACGGAGTGGATGTGTGTTTGCTTTCCTCTGCACTTTCAAAACCAAAATACAAAATGGTTATTGATGCCTATTACCATCAAATAGCCAACAAAGAAGAATCGCTTACGGCCCTTAATACAGCTTTTGCCACCGAGGGTGCCTTTATTCATGTGCCTAAAAGCAAGGTGGTCGATAAACCCATCGAAATCATGTATTTCACTACCGGTGTCGAATCGGCTTTGCTGGTGCAACCGCGCAACTTGATTGTGGTGGGTGAAAACTCGCATGTGCAAATTATTGAGCGCCACCAGTGCATTCAAGGCAATCCGGTGCTCACCAATTCGGTAACCGAAGTATTTGCCCAAAAACGCGCCATTGTTGATTATTACAAAATTCAAAATGATGTGTTGACGGCCAATTTGATTGACAACACCTACATTTCCCAAAAACAAGAAAGCCGTGTTTCAGTGCATACCTTCTCGTTTGGCGGCAACCTCACGCGCAACAATTTGAATTTTTATCATTTTGGCGAACGCATCGATTCGACCTTGAAGGGCATTACCATTATTGGCGACAAACAACACGTGGATCATTTTACCTTGGTGAACCACGCCGCGCCCAACTGCGAAAGCCACCAGAACTATAAAACCATTATTGCCGATAGCGCGACTGGAGTATTTAACGGCAAAATTTACGTGGAAAAAGAAGCCCAAAAAACCGACGCCTTTCAGCAAAACAACAACATCTTAATTGGCGACAAGGCCACGATAAACGCCAAGCCGCAGTTGGAAATTTTTGCCGACGACGTGAAGTGTTCGCACGGATGCACCATTGGCCAACTCGACGAAACCGCTTTGTTTTACATGCAGCAACGCGGAATTCCCAAAAAAGAAGCCAAGGCCTTGTTGATGTATGCCTTCTCTAACGACGTGATTGAGAGCATAAAAATTCCCGAATTGAAACAACGCATCACCAAGATTATCGCCACCAAATTGGGCGTGAGTTTGGGGTTTGATTTGTAGGGGAAAGGGTTAGAGTTTAGGGGTTAGAACCAGTTTACTTTATACTCTTCACAATCCCACTCAACAACCCATTAAAGTCAAATACGTCGTCTTCGCGCAGTCCTAGACGAACCACTACCAAGTCTTGGCTCGGAAATATGGCCACCATTTGCCCCTGAAACCCGCTGGCGTAATACATATTTTTGGACACGTCGGGAAATTTACCGCCGGCGTTTAGCCAAAAGTGTGCGCCTTAATTGCCTTGCGAAGTGGCGGTTGGGGTAGACACATAACTTGCCCAAGCCGGGTCAAACAGTTGTTCTCCATTCCAGTTTCCGCGGTGCAAATACAAGAGTCCTAGTTTGGCCCAATCTCTTGCCGTAGCCCAACCATAGGATGATCCCACATAATTGCCCGCCATATCGGTTTCTACCAGCATCGATTCCATGCCTATTTTATCAATTAAACTGCTGTACCAAAAATCCAAATAGTCTTGGTGGGATTTAAATTGATTGCGTAAAATCAAGGACAATAAATTGGTTGTACCAGACGAATAATTCCAGTGTGTGTTGGGCGCAAATGCGGCTTGCTTTTCGAGCTGTACCCGGCCCATATTGCGTGCTTGGAACAGCATTTGAGTGGCGTCACAAATTTTGTCGTATTGCTCTTCCCATGCCAAGCCCGAGTTCATGTGCAGCAAGTCGTTGAGGGTAATTTTGGCACGTTTGTCGTTTTTCCATTCGGGAATAGAAACCGGCGCGTTGAGGTTAATTTTTCCTTGTTTTTGCAGAATTCCAAAGTAGGTGGCTGTAAGGCTTTTGGTCATGGACCAGCCCAATAATTTGCTGTTTTTAGAAAATCCCGGACTGTAGCGTTCGGCAATGATATGGTCTTTGTAAATCACCAAAACGGCACGACTGCGTTTGTCTATTTTGGCACCCACGTCAAAGGCATTGGCCACCGTTTTTTGCAATAAAGCATAGTTGATATTGGAGAACACACTGTCTTTGGCTTCGCTAGTTCCATACGGATAAGGCAGCTTGCAAGTGTTTGGCGTTCGTTTGGGAACCAGATAGGGTTTATGAACATCAAATGAATCATCAATTAGGGTAGCGCCCAAACCCTTGCGGTAAATGGCTTTGCGGGTTTTGAGTCCAAACACCGAGGCGATGGCATGTGATTTCTTTTTGTGAAGTTGATTGGTGGCCAATTTCACCAAGGGAATATCATTGTCTCCTTGCTCAATAACCAACTGCGATCGCCCATCAATAAAGTGCGCCGACGCCATGCTTTTGGCCGAAAAGCCCGAGATTAAATCGAGTTTATGGTAATTGGTATATCCCAAATAAAGCACAGCAACTAGCACAACAACGCCTAAAATTTTGAAGCTTTTTTTCATGTCAAAAAATTTAATGCAAGGTACTTTTTTTGAAAGCAAATCAAACTTCTTTTTCCCCAAGGATTTAATTTATGCTCGACGTAAATATTCGTTCAATTGCCGTTTTTTAGACACGCTATTTTATTACTTTTGTGGGTAGAATTTTTCTAAATAACTATGTTAGACATCACTAAGGTTCGTGCCGATTTCCCCATACTACAGCAAGAAATTAATGGATTTCCGTTGGTCTACTTTGACAATGGGGCCACCTCGCAAAAACCGCAGGTCGTGATTGACGCCATCAGCGACTATTACCAAGAAACCAACGCCAACATTCACCGTGGGGTGCATACGCTTAGCCAACGCGCCACCGACGCCTACGAAGCGGCTCGCGAAATCATGAGGCAACACCTCAATGCGGCCTATACCCACGAAGTGTTGTTTACTGCCGGAACTACCCACGGCATCAATTTGGTGGCCAACGGATTTGCTTCTATCTTGAAAGTTGGCGATGAGGTGCTTATCTCGGCCATGGAGCACCACAGCAACATTGTGCCCTGGCAGTTGTTGTGTGAGAAAACAGGTGCCAAGTTGCGCGTGATTCCCATGAACGAGAACGGCGAATTGATTCAAGCAGAATATCAAAAATTATTGAATAGCAACACCAAATTGGTTGCGGTTACCCATATTTCAAATGCATTAGGCACCATCAATCCCATTCAAGAAATGGTGGCGCAAGCCCATCAAGTTGGGGCGGCCTTTTTGGTAGACGGCGCCCAAGCGGTGCCCCATTTGCAACCCGATGTGCAAGCCTTAAATTGCGATTTTTATGCTTTTTCTGGACACAAAATATGCGGCCCTACCGGCACTGGAATTTTGTACGGAAAAGAAGTTTGGCTCAATAAACTCCCGCCCTACCAAGGCGGCGGTGAGATGATTAAAACCGTCACCTTTGAGAAAACTACCTATGCCGAGTTGCCCCATAAATTTGAAGCCGGTACCCCGCACATTGCCGGCGGAATTGCGTTGGGTGTGGCTGTGCAATACCTGCAAAGACTTGGTTTTGACGCTATAGCTGCGCATGAAAAAAAACTACTCGATTACGCCACCGACCAATTGCTGCAAATAGAAGGCTTAAAAATATACGGCACGGCTGCGCACAAAACCTCGGTAATTTCGTTTAATGTGGGGGACATTCATCCGTATGATCTAGGCACCATCATTGACAAAAAAGGAATCGCGGTGCGCACCGGACACCATTGTACTCAACCCATTATGGATTTTTTTGGCATTCCAGGCACCATTCGGGCTTCGTTTGCGTTTTACAATACCACCGCCGAAATTGATTATTTTGTTTCGGCACTAAAAAAAGCAGTAACGATGCTGCGCTAATCAATAAAACAATACCAGATGAAATTAATCAGTTGTTTTCTCCTCTCGCTCTTTTTAAGCAAAGGCTGTGTAAACCAGTCCAAGCAAGATTTTTCTAAATCTACCCTAACCTATACGGCCGAAACCCGCGGCTTTTATATGCAAATCACTATTAAAGACAAGGAGTTGCGTATTACTAAAGACAGAGAGACCCGATTGCCTTCGGTACAATTGCAGTTGTCAAAAGAGCAGCAAAAAAAAGTGCTTAGTTACCTTAAAGCCATTGATGTATCTCAGTTGGCTCAGCTCAAAGCGCCTACCGAAAAACGATTTTATGACGGCGCAGCTATTGGTAACTTGAGCGTTTCGCACAAAGGAGAAACCTATGGAACTTCAGGCTTTGATCATGGAAATCCGCCGGTTGAAATTGAACAATTGGTCACGTTTATGAATGCCTTTGATAAACCCGAATAAATACAATGACAATTTCTGAAATACAAGCCGAAATCATTGACGACTTTTCCTTGTTTGACGATTGGGATGAGCGGTTTCAGTACCTGATTGATTTAGGCAAAACGCTACCACTCATTAATGAGCAATTCAAGTTGCCCGAAAACACCATCAAAGGTTGTCAATCAAACGTGTGGTTGCACGCCGAAAATGAGCAGGGGAAATTAGTCTTCACCGCCGACAGTGACGCGATCATTACCAAAGGCATCATTGCTTTATTACTCCGCACTTTTTCACACCAAACACCGCAAGCCATTTTGGATGCTTCAACCGATTTTATTGATACCATAGGATTAAAAGCCCAGCTTTCGCCTACCCGCGCGAACGGATTGGTTTCGATGATTAAACAAATAAAACTATATGCATTGGCACATCAAGCCAAAAACAATTAACCAATTATGGAACACGAAATTGACACTACCCAATTGGGCGAAGACATTGTAAAAAAACTCAAAACCATTTACGATCCCGAGATTCCAGTTGACATCTATGAATTGGGCCTCATTTATGATGTGATGGTGAATGAAGACTACGAAGTAAAAATTCTCATGACGTTAACTTCACCCAACTGCCCAGTAGCCGAGAGTTTGCCGCGCGAAGTAGAAGACAAAGTACGCTCGATAGAAAACGTAAAAAGCGCCGAAGTCGAAATTACGTTTGATCCGCCATGGAGCAAAGACTTGATGAGCGAAGAAGCCAAGTTAGAATTAGGCATGCTGTAATGCAATATTTTTTATGGACGAAATTCAAAATAGAGTAGCCAATTCGGCCTTGATGGTGTTTGATCTAGAGGATTACTATCCCGAAGGCATCAAAACCCAAATTGATCTTTCGGTTTGGCTTATTGATGGTTTTTTACTCAAAGAAAAAGAGTTTCGCCAGGCCTTGGCTTCGCACGATTGGAGCCAATACCAAAATCAGTATGTGGCCATTCACTGCAGCACTGACGCCATTTTGCCCGCTTGGGCCGAACAATTGGTTGCCGTTCAGTTGATACCGTTTGCCAAAAAAGTAGTATCGGGTTCTGCACATAAACTAGATGAACTTTTATATCCCGAAATTTTGGCGGCTGTTGATTATACTCCCTTTGAAGGAAAACCAGTCATTTTAAAGGGTTGTTCTAAAAAACCCGTTCCGCCAAGCGCCTATATACAAGCGCTTCAATATCTGCAACCACTTGCCAAAAGCATCATGTATGGCGAAGCCTGTTCGGCCGTGCCTTTGTACAAGAAAAAATAGTTAGTCTTCTTTTTCGACAGCATCGTTGTAGTCGGGGTACAAAAATTTGTTGTACGGAAAACGCGTAATGTGTATGCTGCGTACGGCTTCGTAGACACATGCTCTAAATTCCTCAAAATTCTCTTTTTGTGTGGCCGAGATAAACAAGGCGTTTTTCTCGCCCACATCGTGCATCCAAGTGCGTTTCCATTCTTCTAAGGTATAGTGTTTTCGGGTGCGCTCGGTAATTAAATCGTCTTCCTCAATCGTGAGGTGACGGTAGGCGTCAATTTTATTAAACACCATGATGGTCGGTTTATCGTTGCTTTTGATGTCCATCAAAATTTGATTGACCGAGGCAATGTGGTCTTCAAAATCGGGATGGGAAATATCAACCACATGCAAAAGCAAATCGGCTTCGCGCACTTCGTCGAGCGTACTCTTGAACGATTCAACCAATTGTGTGGGTAGTTTGCGAATAAATCCTACGGTATCTGAAAGCAAGAAGGGCAAATTTCGAATCACGACTTTGCGCACGGTGGTATCTAGGGTGGCAAACAATTTGTTTTCGACAAACACTTCGCTTTTACTAATCACATTCATCAAAGTCGATTTGCCCACATTGGTATAGCCTACCAATGCCACGCGTACCATCGCACCCCGGTTGCTGCGTTGCACCGACATTTGTTTGTCGATGATTTTTATTTTGTCTTTAAGCAAGGCAATTCGGTCGCGCACAATTCGGCGGTCGGTTTCAATTTCGGTTTCACCGGGACCGCGCATCCCAATTCCCCCTTTTTGGCGTTCCAAGTGCGTCCACATTCCGGAGAGACGTGGGAGCAAATATTGGCATTGCGCCAGTTCAACTTGGGTTCGGGCATAGGAAGTTTCGGCGCGTTGGGCAAAAATGTCCAAAATTAGGTTGGTTCTGTCGAGTACTTTGCAATCTAAAATGCGGGTAATGTTTTTTTGTTGTGACGGGCTCAATTCGTCGTCAAAAATCACCGTAGAAATTTGGTGTTCTTTTACATAATGATGTATTTCTTCCATTTTCCCTGTACCCAAAAAAGTCTTTGGGTTGGGTCGCTCCATTTTTTGAAAAAACCGTTTCATGACTGAGCCTCCCGCTGTAAAAGTGAGAAACTCGAGTTCGTCTAAGTATTCTAGTAATTTGTCTTCGGGTTGATTTTGGGTGATAATTCCAACCAAAACGGTTTTTTCGAAAGTGATTTTTTCTTGTTCTAACATGGGATAAATTGAAACGCTAAATTAGCTATAAAATGTTAGAAAAATGAGCAAAAAACCGTGTAGTTCATCGAGCTTAGTTGCGTATAATTAGTTAAAAAGCAAATTTTAAATAGACATTTCATAAATTTTGTTAAATTTGGAACTCAAAAAATAATTCTAGAACTATATTAAACCAACTAAATTTTCATTTTATGAAAAAAATTATTTTAATCGTTTTGCTTTCTTTGGTATCTTTTGCTGGGTATTCTCAGTTGCCTGCACTTGAAGATTTTGAAGGCGCGACTTTCCCTCCAACTGGCTGGTTAGTTAAAGATAATTTAACAAATGCCGCACCCAATTGGGATGTAAATCCAAATGCCCTATACGCAGCCTATAGCGGAACGCGCTGTGCCTACATGGCCAGAGCAACCAATGCTACTGCAGCGGGAGTAGGCGTATTAACCGAAGAATGGTTAATTACTCCTCAACAAACCGTTGCTGCAAATAGTCAGTTGCGCTTTTTTACGCGTCAAACCTTAACAGGTGATACGGGTACTAAGTACAGGGTGATGGTTTCGAGTTCGGCAGATCAAACTGATTTAACCGCTTTTACTCAAATCATTGAATATACTGAAACCGATTTAAGTACCTTAACTGCCGATCAATTAGATTACGAAGAAAAAGTAATCAACTTGGCGGTAACCGGAGCAAAATATTTTGCCTTTGTAAAAGTATATACACAACCTGTAGCTGGCCAGTTCGGTGATCGTTGGTTAGTTGATGATGTGAAATTGGTATTGAGATGTACCGATCCTTCTGTATTAGGAGTAAACAGCATCAGTGCAACAGGCGCAACCTTAACTTGGACAGATACAGCCACAACTCAATTTGAAATTGAATACGGTGTATCTGGTTTTACTCCTGGAACAGGAACGCTTATCCCTCCTTTTACGAGCACTACTACCCCAAGAAGTTATACCATTCTGCCAGGAACGTTATCTCCTTCTACCGATTACCAATTTTATGTACGTGCAATATGTCCGGCTTCTACCTCTGAATGGATAGGGCCGTTTTTATTTCCTACTACTCCATTGGGTTCAACTTGTGCTGCGCCAATTCCGGTAACAACATTGCCGTACTCAAGCACAAGTAACACTTCGGTATACGGAAACAACATCAATCCGGCTTCACCAGGAGCAACCGGTTGTGGTACTACTGGTGCTTTTATGGCCGGTAATGATGTAGTTTATACCTATACACCTACTACTACAGGATTAATCAGCATTTCGATGAATCCACAAGGGGCAACAAACACTGGCGTTTTTGTTTATAACAGCTGCGCAAGTGTCGGCGTGTCTTGTATAGGCGGTGTGGCTGATGCGACTTCAAATGTGAGAAATATTCCCGCATTAAATGTTACAGCGAATACACCTATATATATAGTATTGTCTTCTACTGCTGCTACGGCTAGTTTTGGATATAATTTAATTATACAACAAGTTAACTGTGTGCCTCCTGCCAATTTAAGTGCTGGAGCATTTAGCACAACAAGTGGAACCTTATCTTGGACCAATGGAACTTTTGGTACGTCTACTTCTTGGGAAGTAGCTGTTCAACCAGCAGGTTCTCCTATTCCAGCGGGTGCAGGTACACAAACAAACATCAATACCAATTTCCCAGTTACTGGATTAACAGCAGCAACCCCATACCAATATTGGGTAAGAGCTGATTGCGGTAACGGTACTTTTAGTGGATGGTCTGGGCCATTTTTGTTTAACACCACGATTTGTGATGTTGCAGGATGTAACTATACCTTTATATTAAGCGATACATTTGGTGATGGATGGAACAATGGTACTATGCAAGTACGTCAAAACGGAATTGTTGTAGGTACATTGGGTGCGCAAATTACGGGCGCTGGCCCAACCAACGTTACGGTTCCAATGTGTAATGGTTTACCCTTTGATTTATTTTGGAACGCTGGCGGAACATTTCCAACAGAAATGGCAGTAACGGTACAAAATAGTTTTGGACAAACCTTATTTACCTATGCTGGCGGTAATGCTGCAGCGGTGGGAACTACCTTATATTCTGGCAACGTTGACTGTATTAACCCATTGTGTTTAGCGCCAACTACATTTAATGTGCCAAACGGACAAATTACTACCAATGGTGCGCGTATTACTTGGACCAATCCAGGCGTGCCTACAACAGGTATGGGCATTTATGTTGTATTAGCTGGTTCACCTCCGCCAACGGCTGGAACGCCACCTACCTATACAACTACTGCTCCACCAAACAATTACACCATTACAACTGGATTGTTGGCAGACACTACTTATGATGTATACATTCAAACCATTTGTTCGGTAAATTCACCAAGCGTTTGGGTAACTACTCCGGTAACATTTACAACCTTGCCTACGTGTCCTAGACCTACGGCTTTAACCACTTCAAATATTACCACTACATCTATTCGAGTAGGTTGGACTAACCCAACAGGAACAGCATGGCAAGTTTTAGCTTTGCCAGCAGGATCTCCTGCACCAACTGCCGCTTCAACAGGCTGGGTTGTTGCAACTGGAAATCCATTTACAATGACAGGTTTAACTCAAGATACAGCCTATGATTTTTATGTACGATCTGATTGTGGCGCTGTCAATGGAATCAGTACTTGGTCTTTACCAATTACAGCCTCAACATTGCCAACTTGTCCGAAACCAATTAACTTAGCGATTGCTTCAATTACAGATAATTCTGCTGTAGCGAGTTGGGTAAATCCAACGGGTTCAATTTGGCAAGTATTAGTGTTGCCTGCAGGATCTGCGGCACCTACTGCTGCTTCAACAGGATGGACGCTTGCTACAACAAGTACATTTACATTAACTGGTTTATCAGCAGCAACTTGTTACGATTACTACGTGCGTACCGATTGTGGTGCTGCAAATGGATTGAGTTCATGGTCAGGCCCAATTAATTTCTGTACGACTATTTGTAACCCTGCCAATCAGTGTCCATATACGTTTACCATGACGGACTCATTTGGTGATGGTTGGAATGGAGCTACCATGCAAGTGCGTCAAAATGGTATCATTGTGGCTACTATAGGAGGTACTTTTACAGCGGGTGCAGGACCAGTAGTGGTAAATGTGCCATTGTGTACTGGTGTTCCATTTGATTTAAATTGGAACGCAGGAGGAACTTTCCCTGGAGAGGTTCGTGTATCGATTACCAATATTTTTGGTCAAGTATTATATAACATGAATGCGGCAAGTGCCGGCTTAGTGGGTACTGTAGTGTACTCCGATTCAAGAGCGGATTGTTTGTTCCCTAAATGTTTACCACCATCAAATTTATCAGCAGTGCCTGGCATTTTTAATGCTGCTTTAGATTGGACTCCAGCTACCAACAACTCAGCTTGGGACGTGTTTGTTGTACCAACAGGTGGAGCTGCTCCAACATTGGGAAGCACACCAACTTACCCTGGCGTTGGTGCACACCCTTTTACAACTCCAAATACGTTATCACCAAATACCACTTATGACTATTATGTTAGATCATTGTGTGGAACTGGAACACCAGGGGATTGGATTGGTCCTTTCACTTTTACGACTTTACCAACTTGTCCTCAACCTACCAATTTACACTATGTAGGAACCAGCAGCGAATCAGCAGATTTAGCTTGGAATGAAGTTGGACCAGCTACTAGCTGGAATATTATGGTACAAACTTCAGGTGGACCAGCTCCAGGGCCTACATCAGGCTGTGTGGTTACAACACTACCAACTGATGCGGCACCTTATAATACCTTAGCTTGTTTTGGTGCATTAACTCCTGGTTTTTATGAGTTTTATGTACGTGCAAACTGTACAGGAACTGATTTAAGTGCTTGGTCAGGACCTATAAATTTCTATATCTCTGCACCATTGCCTGCATGTGCTGATATTAACATTGATGTAGTGACTACTTCACCGGGTCAAATTGATTTTTGCCCAGGCGATTATTGTATTGATTTGTCGGCCACCTTTACCGATTCTAAAGACACGACCGATTACACGGTTTTAGGAATTCCATTTGCACCACCTTTCCCATTTACAGGTGGTAACCAATTGAATATTGCCATTGATGATATTTGGGGCCCTTCCTTTACTTTGCCATTTGATTTTTGTTTCTATGGGGTAAATTACCCATCAGTACAAGTAGGATCTAATGGGGTATTGACCTTTACGCCTCAAACAGCTCCAGGAAACTGTCCATGGGCATACACAGCTCAGGTGCCGGCAACTAATTTCCCAATTCGTAATGCCATCTATGGAGTGTATCAAGATTTAAATCCATCGGTATCAACCGCACCAATTGTTCACTCTATTAACTACCAAGTTTTAGGAACAGCACCTTGTAGAAGTTTCGTAGTAAATTTTGATAATGTAGCGCAATTTAGCTGTGGTGTAAATGTTGGTTTGCAAACCAGTCAAATTGTATTGTATGAAACCTCAAACATTATTGAAGTATACGTGCAAGACAGAACTTCTTGTACTACTTGGAACAGCGGAAGCGGATTAATCGGTTTGCAAAATGATTTAGGAACCATTGCTCACGTTCCGCCAGGACGAAATACAGGAGCATGGGAAGCACACAACGAAGCGTGGCGTTTTACTCCAGACGGAAACTCAACTGTAGAATTCTCTTGGTTACGTGACGGTGTTGTGGTAAGCAACAATCCAACAGTAAACGTATGTTTTAACCAAGACACCAACATGACAGCTCAAGCGGTATATACAGGTTGTGGAGGTACAGTAACTACAAAAACAGAGAATATTTTATTGAACATTACAACTGTAAATGTTGAGCCAATTGCCCCTGTTTTTGCTTGTACATCTTATGTATTACCTGCTTTAACTGTTGGAAACTATTATACTTTACCTGGTGGACCAGCAGGAGGAGGAGTACAAATTCCAGTTGGAACCGAGATCACAACTACACAAACAATCTATGTTTTTGCTGAGTTAACTACTGGAACCGCTGTATGTTCAGACGAAGAAAACTTTACGGTAACTATTGGTGCTTTCCAAGCGCCTGTATTGTCAAACGTATCGGATTGTTTCACGTATACTTTACAACCTTTAACGGCACCGTTTAATTACTATACGCAACCAAATGGGGCAGGAACAATGTACTCAGGCTTAGGAGGTGATGTAATAAACGCTTCGCAAACTTTGTATGTATATGGCGTTTCAGGAACTTGTACAGCTGAGTCTTCATTTATCGTTTCAATTGGCGCGGTTCAAGCAGATATTTTAGCACCGGTTTCTCAATGTAATTCTTTCGCTTTACAGCCTTTATCTGCCAACAACTCCTACTATACTCAACCAGGTGGACCAACCGGAACAGGTACGGCATTGGCAGCGGGAGATGTTATAACTAGCTCACAAACGGTATATATCTATGCACAATCTGGAGCTTGTTCTAACGAAAGTAGTTTTGCTATTACAATCAACACAATTGCTGATCCTGTATTGGCCACTACACAACCACTATGTCCATCATTTACAGGAACCGTTCAAGTGACTTCGCCAACCGCGGGTACAGGAACTACCTATCCAAACTTAATTATCTCAGAAGTAACTGATGCTGACGCAGGTTCATTAACCTATGTAGAATTATTCAACGGTACAGCTGCAGCAATAGATTTAAGCGGATACAAATTAAAAGTGTACAACAACGGAAATGCGAGCGGTAGTTGTGATTTACAATTAGCTGGAAATATTGCCGCCAATACTACACATATAGTAGCGATTGGAAGTACAACCAATGTTGGAGGCATAACGCCTGATGAAGTTTTTGCTTCGTGTGGCGGTGTAAATACCAACGATAATATCCGATTAACTACAGCTACCGATGTAGAAATTGATTTATGGGGTGCCACAGACGGGACAGATTTCACACCAGCTGCCGCACCAGGATATGTTTATAGAAGAAATTCTTCGGCTACTGCGCCAAGCTTAGTTTGGAACCCAGCTGATTGGACTGCCTTAGATCCAGAAGATTATTCTAATGTAGGTACATTTAGCCCAGCCATCACTTCTTCCTATACATACAGTATTGACGGAGTGAATTACCAAAACAGTACGGTATTTACAAATCTTAATCCAGGCGTTTACACCATTACTGCTCAAGACACAGCTACTGGATGTATTTCTAATGGAGTTACGGTTACTATCAATCCTACGGCTTTAAACCCATCGGTAACCACATTTGATTATCCAACTCCAGTTTGTATTAGCGGAACGAATCCTGCACCAGGAAATTTTGCTCCAGGCTTTACAATTAATGGAACATATACTTCAACACCTGGTTTAGACCTCGACATAAATACAGGAGTAATTAATTTAGCTGGATCAACACCTGGAACGTATGTAGTAACGTATGCAGTTACCGATAATAATGCGCTTTGTTATGCAGCAGGAAGCTATCCATTTACAATCGTAATTAATCCGGTAATAAACCCATCGTTTGCACCGATTGCCAATTTCTGTTCAGGAACCGTTGCGCCAACTTTGGTAAGTCCTTCACCTTTGGGCATTACGGGTTCATGGTCACCTGCTACGATTGATAATGTAAATTCAGGGTCATATGTGTTTACGCCAGATGCGGGACAATGTTCGACTCCACAAACCTTAGCCGTGACAATCACTGCGAGAACACAACCAGATTTTGCAGCAATTGCTGATTTCTGTTCAGGAGCTACTGCGCCAAGTTTAGGAGCTTCCTCTCCAAATGGTGTTTCAGGTGTTTGGACACCAGCGACTATTAGCAATACCGCCGATGGAAGCTACTTGTTTACACCTACTGCTGGATTGTGTGCAAATACACAAACATTGGCTGTACATGTTATTCCAAATGTAACACCAGACTTTGCTGCCGTTGCACCTATTTGTTCTGGAGCCGCTGTTCCAACCTTGGGAGCTGCTTCTCCAAATGGAGTAAACGGAACTTGGTTGCCACCAACCATTAGCAATACTGCCGACGGAAGCTACGTGTTTACACCGAGTGCAGGGCAATGTGCGGTTTCACAAACCTTGGCCGTAACGGTTACTCCTCCAATCAATTTATTGATTGATGGTGGTTGTGATAACGGAACCTATGTACTTACAGTTTCTTCTGATTCACCAACTTTCAATGCGGCAACTGCAACCTACCAATGGGTAGACAGCACAGGCGCTACAATTGGAACTTCAGATTCAGTAGCGGTATCGTCTCCAGGCACTTATACTTGTAACGTAACGAATGACGGATGTGTATCTACAACCTCAGATAGTCCGACCAGTGTAACGTGTACGATTCAAAAAGGAATCTCGCCAAGAGGAACTGGTATAGGTGATGGGAAAAATGACTTCTTGAAATTGGCTTGTAAAAAATTAGAAATTTTCAACCGTTACGGAATGGTTGTTTATTCTAAAAACAACTACAGCAATGATTGGTATGGACAATCGGATAGTGGAAGTGAGTTGCCAGACGGAACTTATTTCTACGTGGTAGAGCAAGACAATGCGCCTGCACAAACCGGATGGATTTACATCAATAGAGAGCAATAATTTATAACAAACTATAAATACACAAAATGAAGAAAATACATTTCGCGGCATTATTGATGTTCTTATCATTCTTAGAAGCATCCGCACAGCAAGACCCAAATTATACACAATACATGTATAATATGAGTGCCATAAATCCAGCCTATGCAGGTTCAAAGGAAAACATGACGGGTGGTTTGTTATACCGTAAACAATGGGTAGGATTAGACGGAGCTCCTTCTACAGGAACCTTTTTCTTGAACACCCCAGTGGGTAAAAACGTGGGTGTTGGTTTGTCTTTCGTTTCTGACAAAATTGGACCCGTAGAAGAAAACAACATTTCAGGTGATTTCTCTTATACCTTGAACTTAGGTGGTGAGCGTCGTTTAGCTTTAGGTTTAAAGGCAGGACTAGCTTTACACAAAGCAGATTTTGGCTTGGTAATTCCAACCTTGCCTGATCCAAATGATGAAGCTTGGTTGGCCAATCCTACTACAAAATTTAATGTAGGTACCGGTTTGTTTTATTATACTAACAAATACTATGTTGCGTTTTCGATGCCAAGCATGTTAAAGACTACTTATTTGGATTACAACGGAACGAAATACGGAAGTGAAATCTCCCATTATTTCTTAACGGGTGGTTATGTATTTGACATCAACCCGACCTTGAAATTCAAACCGTTTTCTATGATCAAAATGGCACCAGGTGCACCTACCTCTTTTGATTTGTCAACTAACTTCTTGTTTAATGACAAATTTGAAGCTGGAGCTACCTACCGTTTACAAGACAGCTTTGGGTTTATGGTTAACTATTTGATCACACCAAACTTGCGATTGGGTTATGCCTATGACCATGTAGTGTCAGACTTGAAAGTGGTAACGCCTTCTTCTCATGAGTTCATCATGTTGTTTGATTTGAACTTCCCGAAAAAAGTTTCTCAATCACCAAGGTATTTCTAACATAAATCGAACGTAAAAATGAAAAATTTATATATAGCATTAAGTTTTGTGATTGTGAGCGGAAGTGTTTCGGCACAAAGTGCACTCACGCAAAAAGCAGACAAATTGTACAATCGTTACGAGTATGTAGCTGCAGCCGATGAATACTTGAAGTTGGTTGAAAAAGGAAAAGGAGACGGTTACATCTACAACCAATTAGCTGATTTGTATTACAACATGTTCAACACCGTTGAAGCAGCGAAGTGGTATGAAAAAGCTGTAGAAACCAATCAAGATCCGGAAATATATTATCGTTATGCTCAGATGTTGAAAGCGAATGGTAAATATGCAGAGTCTAACGTGCAAATGCAAAAATTTGCGAGTTTGGTTCCTGCGGATACCCGTGCCATTTCATTCAATGAAAACCCAAACTACATTCCTCGCTTGTTAGACAAACAAAAAATGTTTGATGTTTTGGGCATGGAAGTGAGCAGTGATAAATCTGATTTCGGTGCGGTTTTATACAACAACCAATTTTATTTTACGAGCGCACGCAGCGGATCTAGAAAAGATTATGGTTGGAACAAAGAGCCTTATTTAGACATTTACAAAGCCGATTACAATGACGATGGAACCGTAACTAACGCTTTGCCGATCACTCAATTGAATTCAAAATATCATGATGGTCCAATAACAATTAGCGCCGATGGTAACACGGCTTACTTTAGCAGTGATAGCTTTAGAGAGTCTGAATTTGAAAAAGACAAAGCCAAAAAATTAAAATTAGGCCGCAACAACATTTTCAAATCGGTTAAAGAAGGAGACAAATGGGGTAAAGTAATTTCATTGCCATTTAACAGCACCGAATATTCTACTAGCAACCCAAGTTTAAGTCGCGACGGAAAAACCTTGTATTTCTCTTCAGACATGCCCGGCGGATCAGGAGGTGTAGATATCTGGAAAGTAGCGGTTAACGAAGACGGTTCTTATGGTACTCCTGAAAATTTGGGTACAAAAGTAAACACGGCTGGCTACGAAAGTTTCCCTTTTATTGCCGATGACAATACTACCTTGTATTTTGCTTCTAGCGGACACCCTGGATTGGGAGGATCAGACGTTTTTCAAATCAATTTGGCATCAGGTGACGCCACCAATTTAGGACAACCAGTTAATACTGAAAAAGACGATTTTTCTTTTAGCTTCAACAAAGACAAAAATTTAGGTTTCTTTTCTAGTAACAGAAACGGAAATGATGATTTCTTTAAAGCGATTCCAATTTGTGCAGTTCCTGTAACTACTATTGTTACAGATGCCAAAACCGGTGCTATTTTAGCGAATGCTAGCGTAGCTATCGTGGACGACAAAAGCAACGTAATCGCTACAGAAATGAGTAACGACAAAGGAGAAGTAGTCTACAAAGTAGAATGTGATAAATCGTATACGATTCAAGCGTCAAAAGAAGGCTACGAAAGCAACACCTTTGGGGTAGCCAAAAGCAAAGGAGAAGCTGTTTCTGTAGCTGCAGCTTTGAAACCAATCGAAGTAATTATTACCGAAACCGAAATTATCTTGAATCCAATTTTCTTTGAATTTAACAAAAGCAACATCACCAAAGAAGGTGCGTTTGAGTTAGACAAATTGGTTCAGGTGATGAAATCTAATGATAAGTTAGTTATTTTGGCTAAGTCACATACCGACAATAGAGGTAGCGACATATACAATTTAAACTTATCTGATCGTCGTGCCAAAGCTACCGTACAGTATGTGATTTCAAAAGGAATCGCTGCCGAAAGAATTTCGGGCAAAGGCTTAGGTGAAACCGAGTTAAAAGTGAACTGTGGCGATGCGTGTACAGAAGAGCAACATGCACAAAACAGAAGAGCTGAATTCTTGATTGTAAAATAAGCAACCAACATATTTATAAAGAAACCGGGTATATCCCGGTTTTTTTGTTTTTAAGCCATTATCGCATTGCAAGCAACGAATCATAGTATTTATTCAAAAAGAATGCATTATAGGCTCGCAAAATACCTAGAGCGAATGATTTACTTGGCCCAACATCAACTATCTTTGAAGCCTAGAAATCAAATCATGAAAAAAACCATTTTGCTCCTTCCGTTGTTATTACTTATGTACTGTAGCAACGGTGATCAATTTGCGCCAACTACCCCAACGGCAAAACCATTGCCGCCGGTCGTGGAGTCGGATGTGTTTAATTTGAAAGTGGTCCCCGAAATAAAACTGCGTTTCAGTTTATCTGAATGGAATAAATTGCTTCAGTATTACGATCTCAATCCCAAGAACGAGAAAAAAGTAGTCTCAAATTTTACGTTTACCACCAACGGAAGTTCTGTTCAATTGGATAGCATTGGTTTAAAGTTGCGTGGCAACACCAGTCGCAGACGACCGGAAGGTAGCGTTGGACAGCTGCACAATGCTACTGCACCCGATTGGCATCACGCCCATTTTGCGTTGGATTTTTCTAAATTTATTAGCGATCAACGTTTTGTAGGGCTCAATAAAGTAAATTTAAAATGGTTTAAAGACGACGCCACCTACAGCAGAGAAATCTATTCCTATGATTTGTTTCGACGATTTGGTTGCTGGACGGCGCCCAAAGCATCCTATTGTAAACTCACGATTGAAGTTGAAGGCGATGCCACACCGGCTTATTTTGGAGTGTATGAACTGTTGGAAGCCGTTGACGAGGATTTTCTTGCCAAGAAAAGTGCGCTCTGGGGAGCAGGAACCGGATTTTTGTGGAAGGGCTACAATTTGGGGAGCAACAAAGCCGATTTCTATTCTGTCAACAGCATGGGTGTTGAGTATGTGAGTTTAACCCCTTCATTATCTCAATACTACGCGTATGATTTAAAAACACGGGAAACCGAATTGCTCACAGCGAAAAATCAACTTTCAGAGTTTATCGCCAACTTAAACATGAAAACAGGCCTTGAGTTTCAGACTTGGATTGCTACTCAAATGGATGTCGATTTATTTTTAAAAACTTACGCAACCAGCGTGGTGTTGGGTATGTGGGATGATTATTGGGTGAACTGCAATAACTTTTATTTTTACTTTGCGCCCAATGGCAAGGCCTATTTTATTCCGTATGATTACGATAATTCATTGGGTACCTCTGCAATTTTGGGCAACTCAGGCACGCAAAATCCACTCAACTGGGGGCCGTCGTCACAACGACCATTGATCACAAAAATATTGGCCATTCCGCAGTACCAAACCGCTTATAAAAATTATGTAAAATCCTTGACCTTATTGCAAAACGACTATTTTACTGCCGGAAAAAGTAAAATTAGAATAATGGCCTGGCAAGCCATGTTCAGTGGTTTTGTGGCCAACGACACCGGCGAAGACATGATCTTGAACGACATGCCTGCCTATTGGGGAAACCAGCCCAATTATCGATTATTGAGCGGTAACAGCAATGGCGGAAGCAATGGACCGGCTAATTTTTTCACTACACGAACAGCATCCATTCCTTGGTAGATTAATAACTAATTTTTTTGCTGTTATTATTCCAAAGTTGAAAAGCCACTAGGGCCTCAGCTCTAGAAAGAGGCAACATGGGAATTTTTCGTTCGTGCAAGGGCACTTTTAATTCTTCATAAATAAAGGCGTCATCAAAGGCAATACTAGCCGCGTCTTCTTTGGTGCAACCATAATAAATTTTGTCGGGTCTTGCCCAGTAAATTGCGCCCAAACACATCGGACAAGGTTCGCACGACGTATACAATTCGCAGCCGTCCAACTGAAAGGAATTTAGATTTTTGCAGGCGTCCCGTATAGCCATCACCTCGGCATGCGCAGTGGGGTCATTGGTGGCGGTTACTTGGTTGTAACCTCTTCCTACTATTTCCCCGTTTTTCACTACGACAGCGCCAAAAGGGCCGCCGTTATTTTGAGTTACGTTTTCCGAAGCCAATCGAATCGATTCGGCCATAAATGCAATTTCAGTTTCATTTTTCATAAAGCAGGTATCTTTTTTCAAATGTACACATTCAAAAACAAGCGGTTGGGGTATTATAAAAAACGATATAGTTAATAAATTTAATAGCATTTTTTACTACGACCCTATTTTTCAAAGGGTATAAGTGTGGTTTTTTATATAAAAAATATAATTTTACCCTAAATAAAAATGGATAAATTATGAAAGTTAAAAAAAGATGGTTGATTTCGTTTTTAATTATTTGTGCAGTTTCTATCGTAGGTTTGTTTTGGGTTGAAGCCCCAATGAGCTCCGATTTAGCCAAACAGTTTGGCACAGCAGAACAAATTGTGCCTGCTGATGTAGCTTGGATGCTCACTTCAGCGTGCTTAGTTTTGTTGATGACGCCCGGACTTTCCTTTTTTTATGGCGGAATGGTAGGCAAGAAAAATGTAATTTCTACCATGCTGCAAAGTTTTATTTGCTTGGGAGTTGTGACGCTCTTATGGGTAGTCGTTGCCTTTAGTTTGGCCTTTGGAAACCCACTAGGTTTTACTATCAATGGAACGTTTTACAGTGTAGTAGGCGATCCAACAACCTTTGCGTTTCTTGATCACGTGGCGGTTTTGCCCAATTTAAAAATGGGAAGTACCATTCCGTTTATGCTCTTTGCTTTATTTCAAATGAAGTTTGCCATCATCACACCGGCTATCATTACCGGCTCTTTTGCTGAACGCGTGCGCTTTATTGCCTATTTATTTTTCATTTGTTTGTTCACCCTTTTTATCTACGCGCCACTCTGTCATTCGGTGTGGTATCCAACCGGAATTTTGGGCACCTATTTTGGGGTAAAGGATTTTGCCGGAGGAACGGTTGTGCACATGAGCGCTGGTTTTGCGGCATTGGCCGGCGTCTTGGTTTTGGGCAAACGCACCAATAAAGTAAACATACCTACCAATATTCCGTTTGTTTTGCTTGGCACCGGCATGCTTTGGTTTGGTTGGTTCGGATTTAACGCCGGATCAGCTTTGGCGGCCAACGGAACTGCCGCGATGGCTTTTGCTACCACTACAACTGCATCGGCTGCAGCCATGCTCACGTGGATTTTCTTTGATCGCATCAACGGACGAAAAGCTTCGGCTTTGGGGGCTTGTATTGGAGCGGTGGTTGGTTTGGTTGCCATCACTCCTGCAGCAGGTTATGTGGGCATACCCGTAAGTATCTTTTTTGGGTTTATTGCGGCCATTGTTTCAAACTGCATTGTAAACGCCCCATTCATGCAAAAAATTGACGACACCTTAGATGTTTTTGCGTGTCATGGTGTGGGCGGAATCATGGGCATGATCCTTACCGCGATTTTTGCACAAGGAGAAAACGCCAGTCTTTTGCACGGCGGGTGGTCGGTGTTTGGACACCACATGATGGCCTTGGTTATTGTCTCGTTGTATACCTTTTTTGGGGCATATTTGTTATTTAAAATCACCAATTATTTTATTCCGCTTCGTGTTTCTGAAGCATCCGAAATTTTGGGATTGGATATTTCGCAACACAACGAAAGTTTGGACTATAAACACCATGTACCAAAACACGATTAGCCATCACATAGCCAAATTCACTATTTTCGTGGCATAAAAACGATTCCATGAAAACCTTTTCGATATTCCTTTTCCTTTTGTTGATGGTTTCTTGTAAACCTTTGCAGCCCAATACAGCCGATATAAACCAAGTAAATCACTTTTTGGACCAATGGCATATGGCCGCAACCACCGCCGATTACAATCGGTATTTTGACGCATTCTCGACCGATGGAATTTTTGTGGGTACCGATGCCACCGAACATTGGAGCAAGGCTGATTTTCAGGCATTTGCCAAACCCTATTTTGATCGCGGAAAAGCCTGGGATTTCAAGGCTGTAGAACGACATCTCTACTTCAGCAAAGACCAAAAAACAGTCTGGTTTGACGAGTTGTTGAGTACTTGGATGAAAGGCTGCAGAGGCTCAGGCGTATTGGTTAAATCAAAAGGAAAGTGGGAAATTAAACACTATGTGTTATCCACCACAATTCCCAACGAACATATTGATGCGGTAATTCAACTCAAAGAAAAAACAGAGTCTGTTTTATTGCAATCCAAGTCTCTTAAATCCGAACAATAAATTTACCGTACGTCAATATCATGTTGCTGCAACATCGCAAGCATCACTTGGGTCATATTGGCTAAATCATATTGGTGGTTCCAACCCCAATCGTTTCGGGCACTGCTGTCGTCAATACTGGCAGGCCAGCTGTCGGCAATTTTTTGACGAAAATCAGGTTTATAGCTGATGGTAAAATTGGGCAAGTGTTTGGTAATTTCGGCCGCAATTTCTTTGGGTGTAAAACTCATGGCTGCCAAATTATAGGAGGAGCGAATTTTAATGTCGTCTACGTCAGCTTGCATGATAGACAGAGTAGCGCGAATCGCATCGTCCATATACATCATCGGCATTTTGGTGTCTTCAGATAAAAAACACTCGTAAGTACCTTGTTTTAGTGCTTTGTGAAAAATGTCTACCGCATAATCGGTGGTTCCTCCGCCCGGTGGCGTACTCCAACTGATTAATCCCGGATAGCGAATGCTGCGTACATCAACCCCAAAGATGTTATGGTAATATTCGCACCAGCGTTCACCAGCCTGCTTGCTGATACCGTATACTGTAGAAGGCTCCATTATGGTATACTGAGGCGTTTGCTCTTTGGGCGTAGTTGGTCCAAACACGGCAATACTCGATGGCCAAAATATCTTTTTAATTTTTTTGGCTTTGGCCAAATTCAATACGTGAAACAAGGAATTCATGTTCAAGTCCCACGCAAAGGCTGGGTTTTTTTCAGCCGTAGCCGAGAGCAAAGCCGCCATGAGGTAGATGTCGGTAATTTTGTGCACTTCTACCAAATGTTCTATTTGATTAAAGTCTAAGGCATTCACTACCTCAAATGGACCTGAATTTACCACGTCATTGTTCAGCTTTCGGATGTCCGAAGCAATTACGTTCTCAACCCCGTAAAGGGCTCTTAGTTGGTGGGTGAGTTCGGTCCCGATTTGGCCGCAGGCGCCAATAATCAAAATTTTTGGAGTCATACTTTTGCATGTTTTGGTTCGCAAATATAACGTTTTCGTAACGCAATAAATAGGGCTTTTTTAATGTTGTTTCTCGTTTTTTACTTTCGTTTTACCTTTGTAACTTTGGCCTTCAATTCTATTTCCATGAAAATTTCCTTGATCGTTTATGCAGCCGCATTTTCCTTGGTATTGGCTTGCCAAAAAGACCAAACCCAGCTGGTATTGGAACGACAAAAAGATGCCCAACGCAAGGAGCACGTGTTTCAAACCATCAATCAAGCGTGGCGATTTTCGATTCCTAGTTTGGCACCGCATACACAGCAATTTGCCAGCTCATGGAATGATTTGTATGTCCTCACCAACGAACTCAACCAAAAGCCCAAAAGTACCCTAGGCGCTTTTCAAAAAAAGGCCCGCGTGCTTTCTCAAAAATCGGCGGTATTGGCCAATACGATTCCACTGGTTTTTAACAAACCCGAAATCAAAAGCAGAATCGCGGTATTGACCACCAAATTCAATCAAATCAATTTATTTCTACACGTGACTCCGGTTCAAGATCAAAAGGTAGTGGGCTTGATCACGGACACCAACATCGAGCTCAAGGCTTTGTATTTACAGTTGGATGAATTGGTTCGAAAAAGCGAAATCCCTCTTGAAGAAGGCGAATCCGAAATGAAACAAATGCTCGACACCACGCGCGCTATTCCCTCTAAATAAGCCCTAAATTTTGAGCAATCCCCTGATTAACCTATACGCCAATTCGCCCAAAGTGGCGCAACTTGTGGCTGCAATTCGTCCACAAGCTCGAATCCAATTGAGTGGTTTGGTGGGCTCTTCGTTTTCGTTAGTGCTGCAAGCGCTGTTCAAAAAAACTACGGTCCCGTATTTGTTGGTGGTGAATGACAAAGAAGAAGCGGCCTATTATTTGAATGATTTAGAACAATTGTTGGGCGCTGATGATGTTTTGTTTTATCCCGGATCCTACCGCCGACCTTATCAAATTGAAGACACCGATAACGCCAATGTATTGTTGCGGGCTGAGGTACTCAACCGCATTCATTCGCAGCGCAAACCCGCTTGCATCGTCACCTATCCGGAAGCCCTGTTTGAAAAAGTGGTGACCAAAAAAGAGCTCGACAAAAACACCTTAAAAGTAGCCGTAGGCGATCAGTTATCAATTGATTTTGTTAATGAAGTCTTGTTTGAATACGAATTTAAACGCGTCGATTTTATCTCTGAGCCCGGCGAATTTTCGGTGCGCGGTGGAATCGTCGATGTGTTTTCGTTTTCGAATGATCATCCCTACCGCATTGAGTTTTTTGGCAACGAGGTAGACAGTATCCGCAGCTTTGATGTAGAAACGCAATTGTCGATCGAAAAGCAAAAGAAAATCACCATCATTCCCAATTTGGAGAATAGTTTTTTTCAGGAAAACCGAGAGAGTTTTTTAAATTTTATTTCGCCTTCCTCTGTAGTGGTTTTGCAAGATACCGAGATGTTGGTAGCCAAATTGGACACGCTTTTTGCCAAATCCCAAACGGCTTATGCAGCTTTACAAAGCACAATAAACCGGGTTTCTCCCGAAAAACTATTTCTGCAATCGGCCGATTTTTTAAAAAAAGTATTGGATTTCCCGGTTATCGAATGGACGAATAGCCCCTTCTTTTCCTGTACCCAGAATACGGCTTTTGCCACCCAGCCGCAACCTTCGTTCAACAAGCAATTTGATTTGTTGTTAAACAATTTGAGCGACAACCACTACAAGGGATTTACCAATTATTTATTGTGTTCAAATGCTTCTCAGTCCAAGCGATTTCACGATATTTTCGAATCCCTAGATGAGGCCAACCACGAAGACATTCGCAAGCATTACCAAACGCTGGTGTTTCCGTTATACCAAGGTTTTATCGATACCGAATACCAATTTACCTGCTACACCGACCACCAAATTTTTGAGCGTTACCACAAGTTTTCCATCAAAAATGGCTTTTCCAAAAAGCAAACCATTACGCTCAAAGAGTTGACTTCCTTGGCTATTGGCGATTATGTGACCCACATGGATCACGGCATCGGGAAATTTGGCGGACTGCAAAAAATTCAAGTCGAAGGCAAAACCCAAGAAGCCATTAAATTGGTCTATGCTGATAATGATATTGTGTATGTGAGCATTCATTCGCTACACAAAATCTCCAAATACAACGGCAAAGACGGCGCACCACCCAAAATATACAAATTGGGCTCGGGCGCCTGGAAGGCTTTGAAACAAAAGACCAAAGCCCGTGTCAAACACATTGCATTCAATCTAATTCAATTGTATGCCAAGCGCCGATTGGAAAAAGGCTACCAATATGCGCCCGACAGTTATTTGCAGGCCGAGTTAGAAAGTTCGTTCATCTATGAAGACACGCCCGATCAGCTCAAAGCCACCCAAGACATCAAACTCGACATGGAGAGCGATAGACCAATGGATCGATTGGTGTGTGGCGATGTGGGCTTTGGCAAAACCGAAGTAGCCATCCGTGCAGCATTTAAGGCGGTAGACAATGGCAAACAAGTAGCCATTTTGGTGCCCACGACTATTTTGGCCTACCAGCATTTTCGCACCTTTACCGAGCGATTAAAGGACATGCCGGTAACTATTGATTATGTGAATCGCTTCCGCACGGCCAAACAAAAAACCCAAACACTTCAAAACCTTGCTGATGGCAAACTCGACATCATCATTGGCACCCACCAATTGGTGAATAAAAATGTGGTGTTTAAAAATTTAGGCTTGTTGATTGTAGACGAAGAACAAAAATTTGGCGTGAATGTCAAAGACAAACTCAAAACCATCGCGGCCAATATTGATACGCTTACGTTAACGGCTACTCCCATTCCGCGTACCCTGCAATTTTCGTTGATGGCGGCCCGTGATTTGTCGGTCATTACTACGCCGCCGCCTAACCGTTATCCCATTGAAAGTTCGGTGGTGGGCTTTAGCGAAGAGCTCATCCGCGATGCCATTTCGTATGAAATTCAACGCAACGGCCAGGTGTTTTTTATACACAACCGCATCGAAAACATCAAAGAAGTGGCGGGCATGATTCAGCGTTTGGTGCCCGATGCCAAAGTGGGTGTGGGGCATGGGCAAATGGACGGCAGCAAACTCGAAGAACTCATGTTGGCTTTTATGAATGGCGAATTTGATGTCTTGGTAGCCACAACCATCATCGAAAGCGGTTTAGATGTGCCCAATGCGAATACCATTTTCATCAACAATGCCAATAATTTTGGCCTTTCTGATTTGCATCAAATGCGCGGCAGGGTAGGGCGCAGCAACAAGAAAGCTTTTTGCTATTTCATCTGTCCACCTTACTCGGCCATGACCGAGGATGCCCGCAAACGCATTCAGGCCTTGGAGCAACACAGCGATTTGGGCAGCGGATTTAACATAGCGATGAAAGATTTGGAAATTCGTGGCGCCGGAGATTTATTGGGCGGCGAACAAAGCGGTTTTATCAATGAAATTGGTTTTGAAACCTATCAAAAAATTATGAATGAGGCCATCGAAGAACTCAAAGAAAACGAGTTCAAAGACTTGTATGCCACCGATGAAGATCTTGAAACCAAAACCTATGTCAAGGAAATGCAATTGGATACCGATTTTGAATTGCTATTCCCAGACGATTACATCAATTCGATTACCGAACGATTAAATTTATACAACGAGTTGAGCCTTGTTAAAGATGAGGCATCCTTGTTGGCCTTCGAAACTAAGCTCATCGATCGATTTGGACCGTTGCCTAAGCCAGCCATTTCGCTGTTGAGCAGCATGCGCATCAAGTGGATTGCTACACAACTGGGCATCGAAAAACTAGTGCTCAAACAAGGCAAAATGATTGGGTATTTTATTGCCGATCAAAACAGCGATTTTTATGCTTCGGCCCAATTTCATAGGTTGTTGCAGTTGGTACAACAACATGCCCAGCATTGCAAACTCAAAGAAAAACAAACGCCCAACGGTTTGCGCTTGTTACTCACCTTTGAGCACGTAAAATCGATTCGGGCGGCCTTGCAATACATGGAATTATTGGCCTAAAAAAAATCCAGCGGTTAAGCTGGATTCTTACTTAGTATTTTACGATTTTAAAATGTACTTCTTGGCTTTCAAACTGCAGGCTTACCAAGTAGGTGCCTTTGGCAAACCCTGATAAATCCAATTGATCTTCAAGGCTTGAACTTGATTTTTGAATCAGAACTTGGCCCATTACATTGGTTACTTTCAACTGAGAAAAAGCTGTTTTAGCTTGTATGTTCACTTTGCCAGTTGTGGGGTTTGGCGCATAAGTAAAATCAATTAGGGGTTCAAAACCGGCTGTTCCTAAGGTGTTTAAACACGCCACAGTTGCTACATAGCCCGGCGCGACAACACCTCCATCAGACGCAAACTTAAAGGTCAATGAACCATCTGCAGCAGTTGATTCAAACGGACCAGGAATGGTGTTTCCGGTAAATCCGCCGTTGCTCAAATCAGGGGCTGAGGTAGAGTTTCCGTCATAGACATACAAATAATCCCAATCCAATTCAAGGTCAAACTCGGTAAAAGTCAGTTGTATTTTTTTGTTGGGTAAATTCGGAATCAATACCCGCACATAGGTTTCCGAATCGGTATAATCATTGGCTGTTCCTCCTGTATCGGTAAGCGTTATCCCGTTGCAAAAAGCAGCGCCTGTGGCAATAACGGTTTGTCTGCTCGGGGCTTCCAACCCAAAATCACATACCGGACGTACCCGTATGCGGTAGAAGGTGTTGGGCAATAAGTTGGTAAATGTATACGAATTTGAGGTAACGGGAATCCAGTTGATGTTACCTGCGGTAAAGGTGGCAGCCGAAATTTCCCAGTTGGTAGTTGAATTATCGGTCCAAGTTACCGAGGCCGAAGTAGTTCCCGTATTGGTCACCGTAATCGATGCCACGGTGTTGATACAGGTGTTGATGCAATCGGTGCTTAAGCAAGTTGAGCCATTTACGGTGCTTAATATTAGCGCTTTAGGTTGCGGACCAAAACCGTTGCTAAAACTAATGCCCGCATTCACCAAGTGACAATAACTCATAATAGTTCCTTTTACCGAATTTGAAGGAATAGGACCTTGTGGGCAGCTCCCTTCGCTATAACCCGCTTGTTGTCCGCAGCCATCTATGGCCGTGTCGTCGCCATTCCAATAACAACCATGGGTATGTGGAGAGCCCAATAAATGACCAAATTCATGCGATATCACTTCGATGGTCCACGAATAGGTAGGTACCGAACTATAGCTGGTAGTTACGTCGGCATAACTGAAATTATCTTGCGAGCAAAGCCCATTAATCGTAACGGCTACGCCACCTAATCCTCCCGGATCAATCCCCACCAATTGGCCTACATCGCCATCAAAAACGGGACGTACTTCATTAAATTTAAACAGGTAATCTGAGGAGGATGTTCCGATGCCTTCATACGGATCTTGTGTGGTCCAGATAAAAATATTTTTGATGGCAATACTGATCCCGTCATTGGCATATAAGGTTTGCACGTTATTAAAAACCGATGTCATCCAATTAGTTGTGGTAGTTGTATTGTTGTTATTGGCTTGGTATAAATTTTTGTCAACTTCAAAATACATGGTCACACAACGATCGCTATAGGGTTGTGAAAGTGATTGATTGGGCGAATATTTTACTGTTGCGGATTCCTTGGCCGAACAAGCAAAATCATTCAGTATTTTTAAATCACTATCCGAATATACAATGTAGGTCGCGCTGTTTTCTAACTTCCCAACCACCACGTTGCCCAATTCATTGCTCGAAATAATTCCGTTGAGTTCATGGGCAAAAAAGTTGAAAGAAACCACCGAATTGGGATTGTTTTTGATTGCGCCGCGGTAGTAAAGACCCGGCGTATAGTCGATATATTTTTGGGTGTCAGTGTCCACATGAAACCCTTCAGCAAAAGGATTTACTTTATACAATTGTACCGTGATGGTTTCGTTTTGATATGGAATAGTGAGCTCAATAAACTCCTTTTTTTGCGCAAGGATAGCCGCTACTCCTGAAGTGTTTATAGTTGCATAATTTGCTTTTTCAATAACGGTATTTACCGCACTCGACGGAGAATAGGCGCTAGATTCTAAAACAGAGAAGGGAGTGAAAATCGTATTTTCTGCGTTTAATACCGCGATTTTTTTGGCGACTTCAAGTTGTGAAAAGCCTGTAAAACCAATAAGAGATACCAAAATTAAGAGGTAATTTTTCATAGCGAAAGTGGTTGAGTAATGGGTTCAAATATAGGAATTAAAAGTACATTTAAGGAGTTGCTCACCAACTCAAAAATGATAAAAAGCATTTTCAAGGTGTTCTAAACTAGGTTTTTCGCTTGCATTACTAGGTTTGGGAAGTGTAATAGCAATAATGTCAAAGCGCACCTCTACATCAAGGTTTTGTTGTTCCACATAGGCCGAAACGGCTTTGACCAACAGCTGAATTTTTTTGGGCGTGACAAAATCTTGTGGATCTCCAAAGTGCGCGGACGTTCTCGTTTTTACTTCAATGACCGCTAAGATATTTTCTTTTTGTGCCAAGATATCCACTTCGGCTTTTTGAAAAGTCCAGTTAGTGTGCAAAATGGAATAGCCTTTTTGGAGCAATAGATCTACGGCTAGATCTTCACCGAGTTTGCCCAAATCATTGTGTGCGGCCATTAGTCAATAGCTAATCTTGTTCCGGAAACATCCACCTGTAAATGCGCCATTTTTCCAAAAGGCAAAGCGCGATTGTCAGGAATGTGTCCTGCCGGAAAATGATACGCAATAGGAATGTTCAACGGACTCAAATGTTCGTCCAAAATTTCATAGGCTGATTTTCCCCAAGGAATTTCGTTGTCGTGCATTTGGGTAAAACTACCTACCACAACGCCTTTTAGTTGGGCAAATAATCCACTTCTTTTCAAGCCCATACACATGCGGTCGAGATGATACAAGTATTCGTCTAGGTCTTCGATGAATAAAATTTTTCCTGCGCCATCCAATTGAGAAGTAGAACCCATAAGGCTATATAAAATAGATAAATTTCCGCCAATCAATTCTCCTGATGCTTTACCCAATTGATTCTCTGGTTGAGTAGGCAATTCGTATTTCAAGGGTTCGTCAAACAATATTTTACGCAAAGATTCGAGCGCTTCAGCACTAGCTTTTTCAACATTTACAGGCATTAACCCATGAATTGAGGCGTATCCCATTTTTTGTACATGCGCATGCAAAACCGTCACATCACTAAATCCAATAATCCATTTTGGCTGTTTGGCCAACACGCTAAAATCAACCAAATCTACCATACGCACGGTGCCGTAGCCGCCGCGTACACACCAGATTGCTTTTACTTCGGGGTTTTCCAATTGGGCTTGTAAATCTGCGGCGCGTTGCATGTCGGTGCCGGCCAATTGGTGATTGTCTAGTCCGATGCTTTGTCCAATAACCACTTCTAACCCCCAGGATTTGAGCAGGTCAATGGCGGGTTGTAAATTGGGCAAAATATTTTTGCGGGCAGTAGCCACAATGGCTACCGTATCTCCCTGGCGCAAGGCGTGTGGGTATATCATGAATTTAAACTTTGATGGACAAAGATATAAAAACCTTTGTGCGTTGGTCTTTTGCCGTAAAATCAGCGGATTAATTGCCTTTTTTTCAAACTAAACGGGTCAAAACTCTCAATTGTATTGCTTATTTTTGCGAGGCAATTGGAATTTTGCCCGTTGTTTTTAATTTATCACTTATGTTAGCACATCCTAAACGCTATACGATTACCGCCGCTTTGCCATATACCAACGGACCGATTCATATTGGACATTTGGCCGGCGTGTATGTCCCTTCTGATATTTATGCGCGTTACATGCGTTTACAACACCAAGATGTGGCCTTTATTTGTGGCAGCGACGAACACGGGGTAGCCATCTCCATGAAAGCCAAAAAAGAAGGAATTACTCCCCAAGAAGTAATTGACAAATACGACGGAATCATTCGTCAATCCTTTATTGATTTTGGTATTTCGTTTGATAATTATTCCCGCACCTCTGCTAAAATTCACCACGATACCGCTTCGGCCTTTTTTAAAAAACTATACGATAAAGGTGATTTTATCGAAGAAGTAACCGAGCAATTGTATGACGCCAAAGCTGATCAATTTTTAGCCGATCGGTTTGTAACCGGAACTTGTCCCAAATGCAGCAACGAAGAAGCCTACGGCGACCAGTGCGAAAAATGTGGCTCTACACTCAATGCGACCGACTTAATTAATCCAAAATCAACCATCACCGGGGAAACCCCCATCTTAAAATCAACCAAACACTGGTTCTTGCCGTTGGATCGCTACGAAGCTTTTTTGAAAGATTGGATCTTAGTTGGACACCAAAAAGATTGGAAAACCAATGTATTGGGCCAAGTAAAATCCTGGATCGACGACGGCTTGAAGCCCCGTGCGGTAACCCGCGATTTAGACTGGGGAATTGACGTTCCCGTTGAAGGCGCTCAAGGGAAAAAACTCTACGTTTGGTTTGATGCACCCATTGGCTACATCTCCGCTACCAAAGAGTGGGCGAGCCGCGAAGGCAAAGATTGGGAGCCCTATTGGAAATCAGCTGACACCAAATTGGTACACTTTATAGGCAAAGACAATATCGTGTTTCACTGCATTATTTTTCCAGCTATGCTCAAAGCCGAAGGCAGTTTTATCTTGCCTGACAACGTTCCGGCCAATGAGTTTTTGAATTTAGAAGGCAACAAACTATCTACTTCCAAAAACTGGGCGGTGTGGTTGCATGAATACCTAAAGGAATTTCCCAATCAACAAGATGTGTTGCGTTATGCCTTAACCGCCAATGCACCCGAAACCAAAGACAACGACTTTACCTGGAAAGATTTCCAAGCGCGTAACAACAACGAATTGGCTGCTATTTTTGGCAACTTCATAAATAGAGTAGTTGTACTCACCCAAAAATACTACGCGGGTTTAGTTCCTTCTCCCGCTGAATTTTCAGAAATTGATTTACAAGTTCTTTCGGAATTGCGGGCTTACCCGGATGTGATTTCGAGTTCTATTGAACGCTACCGTTTCAGAGAAGCCCAAGTCGAAATGATGCAAGTAGCTCGATTAGGCAACAAATATTTGGCCGACGAGGAACCTTGGAAAGTAATCAAAACCGATTCCGAACGCGTGCAAACCCAAATGTATGTGGCGCTCCAAATTGCAGCAGCTTTACAAGTGTTGTGCGAACCTTTTTTACCGTTTACCGCTCAAAAACTATCCCATATTTTAAATTGGAAAAGCTCGGATTGGAATGCTGTAAGCAAGGACGAAGTATTACTTCCTGCTGGCCATACCATTGGTGATCCTGAAATTTTGTTTCAACAAATTGAAGACGCCGCTATACAACAGCAAATCGATAAATTAGAAGCCAGCAAAGTGGCCAATGCCGCCGAAAACAAAACAATTCTTCCTCAAAAAGAGGCTGTACAATTTGACGATTTCGCCAAAATGGACCTGCGTGTCGGCACTATTTTGGCTGCCGAGAAAATGCCCAAAGCCAATAAATTATTGGTTTTAACCGTAGACACCTGCCTGGATAAACGCACCATCGTTTCGGGTATTGCTGAACATTTTACTCCCGAAGAAGTAGTAGGCCAAAAGGTCACCGTTTTAGTCAATTTGGCCCCTAGAAATCTTCGCGGTGTGGAAAGCCAAGGCATGATTCTAATGACAACGAATGCTGAAGGCAAGTTGGTTTTTGTACAACCTGCTGCTGAAGCACCTAATGGGGAAACAATAAGTTAATGAAAAGAATTTTCCAAAATTTACCGCTTGCTGCTGGTCTCAGCTATGTTTTGGCCTTGGCATTTTGGCAACTTTTCTTTTGGAACAATCCGACACTTAATCCCATTTTGTGGCAGATTCATACTATTTTCACCAGCGTTCTCGTATTCTTTGTCTTTTTGAATTATACCCTTAGCACCAATTTATTTGACATCATTAAGATTGTTTTTCGCATATTAACTAAAGTTTGGTTTGTTATTTTCATTGCTTTTTCTATGCATAAGAATTTGTTTGATGTGAAAGGATTTTTGCTTACGGCTACTTTTATTTTTGGTTATTTAGAAGGGCTTATTGACTTAAATTCATGGCTCAACAACTCTAACTCAATTTTTGTTTTTGACTTTTTTGCTGCCAAAAATTTGCCCAAATCAAGACTTACCCTATGTGTGCTTGGCATTTCTTGGATACACATATTTTCAGCCTGCATCGCTATTATATATTTCGCAATACGTTAGCCATGGATCTTAAAGTAATTGCCTTTGATGCCGATGACACTTTATTTGTAACAGAGCCCTATTTTCAGCAAAGCGAGCAGGTTTTTGGTGATTTAATGGCCGACTATTTACCCAAACACGAACTGGAAAAAGAGTTGTTTCGATTTGAAATGCAAAACTTAGATCTTTATGGTTATGGGATTAAAGGGTTTGTTTTGTCTATGGTTGAAACTGCTTTTGCTGTTTCAAATCACACCATTTCAGCCTCAACTATTGCTAAAATTGTTGACTTAGGCAAATCAATGTTACAACAGCCCATTGAGCTCATTGACGGAGTTGAACAAACCTTACAAGCCTTAGACGGTCGGTATAAATTAATCGTGGCCACCAAAGGCGATTTGAAAGATCAACAACGCAAATTACACGATTCTGGGCTTGGGCATTATTTTCATCACATTGAGGTCATGGCCGATAAACAAGTGCTCAATTACCAAAAATTATTGCAACGCTTGGAAGTAGCTCCCGAGAATTTCATGATGATTGGCAACTCGCTTAAATCGGATGTAATTCCTGTATTAGAAATGGGTGGTTATGGCGTTCATGTGCCTTTTCACGTTACCTGGGAGCATGAAAAAATAGCCCACCAAGTTGTTCATCCCAACTTTACTGCGATAGAAAAACTCCCCGATTTATTGACTCTGCTTGCCTAACCAATGAAACAAAAAATCGATTTAACTACCTGGAACCGAAAGGAACATTTTGACTTTTTCAGCAAATTTGAGGAACCATTTTTTGGCATCACAACTCAATTAGCGTGTGAAAACGCATACCATAAAGCCAAATCACTTGGTATTCCTTTTTCAGCCTATTATTTACATAAAACACTTGTAGCCATTAACGAAAACAAAGCATTTCGACTTCGAATTGAAGGAGATGAAGTTGTTGAGTTTTCAGTGATAAACGGATCAGCTACGGTGCTACGCGCAGATAATACCTTTGGTTTTTCTGAAATTAAGTACGACCTTGATCTCTTCGTTTTTAATCAAAATGCCATTGAAGAAATAGATCGAGTTCAACAAACAACAGGTTTATTTACCCGCGAGTTTTCTCCAAATGTGATCCATTTCTCAGCGCTGCCCTGGATTTCATTTACGGCTATATCCCATGCTCGAAGTTTTACTTTGCCGGACAGTTGTCCTAAAATCTCCTTTGGCAAAATGACAATTGACTCAGTTGGTAAACGCAGCATTCCCTTTTCAATTCATGTTCACCACGCCTTAGTTGACGGCTATGATGTGGGTGTTTTTGTGAATAGACTTCAAGAATTATTAGACGAAAACTAACTAAAAAAATCAAGAAGCGACAAAACTGCCGCTTCTTAAAAGCTGCATTTACAACAAGCAAATCTCTCCAACTTGAATTTCGGTGATGAATTTCTTATCCCCATTCTTGTCTTCATACGATCGGTGTGTGAGTTTACCATCTATGGCAAGTTCTTTGCCTTTGGTCACATATTTTTCTAGAATTTCAGCTGTTTTCCCCCAGGCGGTGATGCGATGCCATTCGGTTTGTTCAACTTTGTCACCGTTGTCTTTGTAATAGACTTCGTTGGTAGCTAATGTTAAAGCAGCTAATTTCTTGCCGCTTTCTAAAGTTTTGATTTCTGGGTCACTTCCTGCATTTCCAATCAGTTGTACCCGGTTGCGTAAATTACTCATGGCGTTTAAAAATTTTAAAGGATTAAAAATTGTTTTTGGTTGATCAACACGGCAAAATTGAAAAGTTTGGAGTTGTCAAACCGCTTCGTATTCGTTTGCTTTCGACTGTATTTGTTTGTAATCGGTTGTAATTGAAAAAAATACTACATTTGATTTGGTTCTGGAGTTTATCTAAAGTACCATTTATACACGCCAATTTAAATTTATACGCCATGAAAAATTGTTTAGAATGCCACGACAAGCTATTGGGTCGTGAAGACAAAAAATTTTGCTGTGATGGATGCCGCAGCGCTTTTAACAACCGAAAAAACAAAGACAGCACCAATTTAATGCGCAACATCAATTATGTGTTGCGAAAAAATTACCGGATTTTATCGGAGTTAAATCCTGAGTCAAAAGCCAAAACAACACGAAAAAAACTAATCAATAAAGGGTTTGATTTTACCTATTTCACCCATATCCTTCAGACCAAAACAGGCAACACCTATTGTTTTTTATACTCTCAAGGCTATTTGTGTTTGGAAAACGACTTGATTTTATTGGTTAAAAAAGAGGGGTATTTATGAAAAAAAACTATACCGTAGCTGGAACACTACTTTGTTTCTCCGTGCTAATTCTAGCCTTATATTACACCCAAAATCCGTGGATTACTACCCCCAAATCGGCCAACGATTTTGACACGCAAAAGGCATTAGTACAGGTAAAAATAATGGCGCAACACCCGCACTATGTTGGTTCTGCCCAGCACGAACAAGTAGCCAATTACCTCACCGCCGAACTAAAAAAACTCGGGCTTCAACCCCAATACCAAACCGGTATAACGCTCACAGATTGGGGAAATTTAGTGCCTTCCAAAAACATCATAGCTCGCATTCCGGGCACTGCCTATACGGAGAAAGCCTTGTTGTTGCTTGCCCATTATGACAGCGCACCTCATTCGTATTCGCACGGCGCGAGTGATGATGCCTCGGGAGTCGCTACTATTTTAGAGGGAGTTCGAGCGTTTTTGCACCAAAAAACGCCGCACAAAAACGACATTATTATCTTGTTTACCGACGCCGAAGAACTCGGTTTAAACGGTGCCGCCTTGTTTGTAACCCAGCATGCTTGGGCCAAAGAAGTTGGTTTGGCACTCAATTTTGAAGCCCGCGGAAGCAGTGGACCAAGTTATATGCTCATGGAAGTTAATCAAGGGAATTCCCAAATGATTCAAGCGTTTAGCCAATCCAATCCACTATTTCCTGTAACCAATTCATTGTTGTACAGTATTTATAAAATGTTGCCCAACGACACCGATTTGACCGTTTTTAGAGAGCAGGGGGCCATTCAAGGGTTTAATTTTGCCTTTATTGACAATCATTTTAATTACCACACGGCGCAAGACGATTATGCGCACCTCAATCACAACACCATCGCGCACCAAGGGTCGTATTTGATGCCTTTGTTGCACTATTTTTCAAACAGTGATTTAACTGCGTTAGAATCGGCAGAAGATGAGGTGTATTTCAGCCTTCCGTTTGTGCTCGTACATTATCCATTTTCGTGGAATTATGTGCTTTGTGGATTGGCTTTAGGACTATTTATCTTACTGGTTTTTATAGGTTTAGGAAAACGAATTTTAGACTTCCCCGAAATAAGTAAGGGATTTTTGCGCTTTTTTGGTTTGTTAATTTTGGCCGGTGGAGGAAGTTATTTGATATGGTTGGTACTCAAAACTGCATACCCATTTTCTGATATTCTTCAAGGGTTTCCGTACAACGGGCATTGGTATATTGGCGCCATTATTTTGTTGTCTTTTGGCCTTGCTTTTTTGATTTATGCAACTGCGACAACTGTAAAAAGCACATACAATTATTTTATTGCACCGCTCTTTGTTTGGTTGGCCCTTCAGTTTTTGATTGCCGCTTATTTGCCCGGCGCAGGATTTTTTATCTTGCCCTTGTTTGGCAGTCTATTGATTATAGGCTACTTTGTAATTACCCAAAAAACAAACCTTGTTTGGAACTTGGTTTGTAGTATGCCCGCGATTTTAATATACAGCCCCTTTATCGTAGTATTTCCCATTGGATTGGGATTAAAAATGCTTCCCGTAACGGCCGTATTTACCGCTTTTGTATTTGGCTTAGTCCTTCCGGTTTTTTTAGCGTTTGAACGAAAAACACTATGGGGAGTCGGCGCTATTGTATTGATGGGGGTTGGTGTGTTGATGGCACACAACAAGTCAAGTTATGAGGCTGGAAAAGCCAAACCCAACAGTTTAGTTTATGTATATGATGCCGAAACCAAGAAAGCCGTTTATACTACCTACGACAGTCAAGTTGACCAGTGGACCAAAATGTATTTAGGGAACCATCCCGCCCCAGCCAAAGCAATTAATCACTTGCCATTGTACAGCAAATACCACTCCAAATTTACCTACGAAAACCAGGCGCCACGCATGGCCTTACAATTGCCTACCGTAGTTTTTGAAAAAGATTCCATGGGCGCCAACTACCGGTATGTTCAAATTTCGATCACGCCCAACAGAAAGGTGAATCGCTACGATGTTTTTGCTTCGGAACAGCTTTCACTATATAATTTTAAAGCCAATGGTGCTTCTTTAATTCAAGCCAAAGGCGCTTCATTACTGGGTCAGAAAGGAAGTCAATACCCCAGAAATGGGCAAAAATTATTGAGTTATTATGTGGTGGACAACAAACCTTTGGTCTTGTCTTTTCAATTGCTTAAATCGGCCCAATTGGACTTAGATTTATTGGAGAGTTCATTTGATTTACTGTCAAATCCTCAACTTAAAATTAAACCAAGACCTCATTGGATGATGCCTACGCCTTTTGTGTTGACTGATGCAGTGGTGCTTCACCAAAAAATCAAATCTAGCGCTTTGACGAAACCTCAAAACGTACGACATGCTTTACCCAAACCAAAAGTCGACAGCCTTCAAGTAGCAACCGATACGCTTAAACCCGCTGGTAAATGAGAACAATAGCTGTATTTGGCTGTGGATGGTTGGGATTCCCTTTGGCAGAACAATTGCGTCAAGCGGGCTTTTTGGTAAAGGGATCAACTACAACACCATCCAAAATTTCCCAATTGACACATGCTGGGATTGATGGTTTTTTATTGGAACTGAATGCCCAGTCGGCTTTAGGCGATTGGACTGGTTTTTTGGCCGATGCCGAAGTTCTGGTTGTAGCAATACCGCCAAAATTGCGCGGAGCCAATTCTGAAAATTTTGTCGCCAAAATGCAATTGCTGCTAGAAAATGTGAAACATTCAGGCTGTAAAAAAGTCTTGTTTATCAGCTCCACCTCGGTGTATCCCGACCACAATCAAGTGGCTATAGAATCTGATACTATAGGATTTGATTCACAATTGGTGCTAGCGGAAAACCTTTTTTTATCGGCTGATTTTTGCCAAGCAACGGTAATTCGTTTTGGCGGATTAATTGGGCCAGATCGTCATCCGGCGCGTTTTTTGGCAGGACGAACGCAGCTTGAAAACCCGGAAGCTCCGGTAAACTTAATTCACCAAGTCGATTCTTTGGCCATCCTCTACAACTGCATCCAACTTCCTTTTCAAAACGAAGTGTACAATGCCGTGGCGCCGTATCATCCTTCTCGGGTAGTGTATTACACGCACATGGCACGCGAGTTTCATTTGCCAATCCCTGAATTTGATTTCAGCAAAGCCTCAGTAGGCAAAACCGTTTCGAGCGAGAAACTCATTACTCAACTCGATTATACCTTTCTAAAACCAAGACTATAAAAAAACCCCAAACGAATTGCTTGGGGTTTTGAATACTATACAATCTTGGATTACCAGATTTTTACTCTTTTTTCGGGGGTAACATACATCCCGTCGCCTTCTTTGATATTAAATGCGTTTTGAAACGTATCCAAGTTTAACAATGGTACATAAGCGCGGTACATGCCTGGCGAGTGCGGATCGGTTTTCACTTGATTTTTCAAGGCTTCGTCGCGAATTTTACTTCTCCAAATCGTAGCCCACGAAATAAACAAACGTTGCTCTGGAGTGTAGCCGTCAATTAAGCCAGGGTTGCCGTTTTCTTTCAAGTACAATTGCAAACCGTCATAGGCTGCGTTGATTCCACCTAAATCTCCAATGTTTTCGCCCAAGGTAAATTTACCATCTACGTGAATTCCAGGCAAAGGTTCTAATGCCGAATATTGATCAGCCAAGGCTGTACCTAAATCGGTAAATTGTTTAAAATCAGCGTCAGTCCACCAATCGATAAGGTTACCGTCTGCGTTGTACGTAGCGCCTTGGTCGTCAAAACCGTGAGAGATTTCGTGGCCAATTACTGCGCCAATTCCACCATAATTTACAGCCTCATCGGCTTTGTAATCATAGAAAGGTGGTTGTAAAATGGCCGCTGGGAATACAATTTCGTTGTACGAAGGATTGTAATACGCATTTACCGTTTGTGGTGACATTCCCCATTCAGTTTTGTCCACTGGTTTGCCCAATTTGTCTAAATCTTTTGCCCAGGCCCATTTTGAAACGGCACGCAAGTTTTCAAAATAAGATCCACCGTTGGCTGCACTCTTCACGTTCAACGTGCTGTAGTCTTCCCATTTGTCTGGGTAGCCAATTTTAATGGTCAATTTGTTTAATTTTTCAACCGCTTTGGTTTTGGTCTCTGGCGACATCCAAGTGAGGTTGTTGATGCGCATTTCATAAGCACGCATTACATTTTTGATCATTTTATAGGCTTTGTCTTTGGCTTCAGCCGGGAACATTTTGTCTACATATAATTTTCCTAAGGCTTCGCCTACCGTTCCATTTACAACTTGTAATGCTTTTTCATTGCGCGGTCTTTGTTTGATGGCACCGGTTAACGCTTTTCCGTAGAATTCCCAGTTGGCGGTTTCAATTTCGGTTGACAATTGTCCTGCTGCTCCGCGCAACAACATCCAACGCATATAGGCTTTCCAAGCGTCTACATTGTTTTCGGTAAACAAAGTTTGCAAGCCTTTCATGTATTTGGGTTGAGATACGATCACAGTATCTACTTTGGCAAATCCAACTCCTTTTAAATACGTATTCCAATCGATAGCGGGAGTAAGCGCATTCAAATCAGCGATGGCGGTTGGGTTGTATTGTATTTTGCTGTCGCGACGCTCAACACGGTCCAAACGCGGTACTGACATTTGAATTTCTAAAGCCAAAATTTTATCGGCATTGGCTTGAGCAGTTGCAGGAGATTCGCCCAAGAATTGCAACATTTTAGCTACGTGCAAGGCATATTTGGCGCGTTTTTCTTTGGAATCGGCATCTTCAGACACGTAATAATCGCGATCAGGCAATCCCAAAGATCCAGGTCCTAAGCTCACTACGTTGCGGTTGCTGTCTTTTTCGTCGGCACCTACACCTACGCCAAAAAATCCTACACTACCACCTTCGGCTTCGGTTTGCATCATTAATTTTTGCAAATCGGCTACATTTTTTACGGCATCAATTTGAGCTAAATAAGGTTTCAAAGGCGTAATGCCTTGTTTGTTGCGCGCCACTGTATCCATCGCAGATTGGTACATGATGATTGCTTTTCCTTGATCGGAAGTGGGTTTGTATTTTCCGCCTTTGGTCGCTTCGGACAAAATGGCCAATACGTCTTTGTCGGTGTTTTGACGCAATTCATCAAAGCTGCCCCAACGGGTTTTGTCTTTTGGAATTTCGGTTTTATCGAGCCAAGTTCCGTTCACAAAACGAAAGAAGTTATCGCTGGGTTTAACGGTTAAATCCATATAGGAAAGGTTAATTCCCGGAGCCTTTTTGGCGGCTTTGTCTTGGGCTTGTGCAGCAGTCAATCCGAAAATTGCAGGAAGCACCAAAAGCCCTAGTGTTTTGATTTGTATTTTCATGTGAGTTGATTTTAGTGTCACAAAAATATCGAATCTTGCCATATAAACTGTTAAAAAACAAAATAATATCGCCCATTCGCAAGGTCATTCCTAAGCAGGATTTTGTAGTTTTGCGCAAAAATTTTCATGCTTCGTTATTTTAAACAATACCGCGTTTTCTTCTTGGTTTTGGGCCTGCTTTCGGTAGTGATCATTAGTTTGTTTTACCGGGCATTATCTCCAAAAAAATCATTGCCCATATACAATCCAGCCGATGTAAACCCTGAATTGGTAGACAGTACGGTGCAGTTTATTCGCAAGTACCACAAAATTCCCGCCTTTTCGTTTGTGAACCAAAACGGCAAAATTATTACCGACAAAACCTACGACGGTAAAATTTATGTGGCCGATTTCTTTTTTACGACCTGTGGTTCCATTTGCCCCAAAATGACCAACAATATGGCTTTGGTACAACAAGCATTCTTAAACGATTCGCGGGTCATGTTATTGTCGCATACGGTTTTCCCTGAGACCGATTCGGTGGCGGTGCTAAAACGCTATGCCCAAGAAAAAGGCGTAGACGACCGCAAATGGAATTTGGTTACCGGCGATAAAAAAGAAATTTACAGCTTGGCCAGAAAAGCCTATTTGGCTGTAAAACTGGGCAAACCTAGCGAATTGTATGATATGGTGCATACCGAAAATTTTGTCTTGGTTGATGCCCAAAAACGGGTGCGCGGCTTTTATGACGGCACGAATAAAGAAGAAATTGAGCGCCTCATTGCCGATATTCAGTTGTTGCTCAAGGAAGAAGAATAATCTACCAAAACTGATATTTATCAGGTGCAGTTTACTATTTATCCCTACTTTTGCAATCTTAATTCAATCTAAATAAGCGTTGCAAACCACCATTGCCCAGTTAAAAAAAGGAGAAAAAGCCACCATCACACACTTTGATGTGGAGGCTATTCCGTTGAAACTGTTAGAAATGGGCTGCTTGCCAGGTAATTCGGTTGAGTTATTGCAAATAGCCCCCTTTGGCGATCCTTTGCTGCTCAATATCAGCGGATCTCATTTGGCCATTCGCCTAGAAACCGCCCGACAGATTGAAGTAACTCGAGACGAAATTAGTTCAAAATAAGCCGTATGCAATCGATACAAGTCGCGTTAATTGGCAATCCCAACACCGGAAAAACTTCGGTGTTTAACCAGTTAACAGGACTCAAACAACAGGTAGGCAATTACCCAGGCATAACAGTCGAGAAAAAAGTAGGCCAATGTATGTTGTCTGAAACCTGCACGGCAACTGTACTCGATTTGCCGGGAACTTACAGCTTGAACGCCAGTTCGATTGATGAAAATGTAGTCATCGAGGTGTTGCTCAACAAAAAAGACCCCAATTTTCCTGATGTGATTGCGGTGATAACCGATGTTGAGAATTTAAAACGCAATTTGTTGTTGTTTACCCAAATCAAAGACCTGGAACTTCCCACGGTATTGGTGATCAACATGGCCGATAGAATGGTGCCCAAAGGCATTAGCCTGGACATTCCCTACTTGGAAGCCCAGTTGCAAACCAAGATTGTGTTGGTGAGTTCCCGAAAAAATACCGGCATTGCCGAATTAAAAAACGTCTTGGCCAATTACCAAAATTTATCGACCACTCCTTGCCTCAATGCTTCAAGTATTGATGAAGCCTATTTTGGTCAGCTGCGCAAAGCATTTCCCAACCAGTTGTTATATAAATTGTGGTTGGTGATTACCCAAGACGTGAATTTCTTGAACTTAGAACGCAAGGAATTGCCCAATACCTTTACCAAATCTCACGCCGATTTAAAGCGTTTGCAGCAAAAGGAAACCATCAAACGCTACCAATTTATCAATGACATATTAAAGCAGGGCTTACGCATAAACTCAGCTTTGGCCACGGATTATCGTTCCAAACTCGATCGCATTTTAATGCATCCGTTCTGGGGATATGTGATCTTTTTTGGTGTACTTTTTTTAATTTTTCAATCCATTTTTGATTGGTCGCGCGTGCCTATGAATTGGATTGACACGGCCTTCGCCAACTTGAGTAGTTTTACCAGTACGCAGCTGCAACCAGGCATGTTCAATGATTTATTGTCGCAAGGAATTATTCCCGGTATCGGCGGTATTTTGTTGTTTATCCCACAAATTGCCTTTTTGTTTTTGTTTATTTCCCTACTTGAAGAAAGTGGATACATGAGCCGTGTGGTGTTTTTGATGGACAAAATTATGCGCAGATATGGTCTTTCGGGCAAAAGTGTGGTGCCACTCATCTCGGGCACAGCCTGTGCGATTCCGGCTATCATGGCCACCCGAAACATCGAAAGTTGGAAAGAACGCTTGCTGGTTATCTTGGTCACGCCATTTGTAACCTGTTCGGCGCGTTTGCCAGTCTACGCCATCATTATCGCGGTAGTTATTCCCGACACTTACGTACTAGGTTTTGTGCATTTGCAGGGCTTGGTGTTTTTGTTTTTGTATATCCTAGGATTTGCCAGTGCAATTATTTCGGCTTGGTTGCTCAACAAAGTGTTGCGCATACCAAATAAAACCTATTTTGTGGTGGAGATGCCCAATTATAAGGTGCCGCTTTTTAAAAATGTGTACATCAACGTAATCGAAAAAACAAAAGCCTTTTTGTTTGGCGCCGGAAAAATAATCTTGGCCCTTTCGATCATTTTGTGGTTTTTGGCTTCCTTCGGACCAGGAGACGATTTTAAAAATGCCGAAGCCAATGTAGTGGCACAGCACCAAAATCTGAGCGTAAATAGCCCGGCCTACAATAACGTCTTGGCCACCTATAAATTAGAAAACTCCTACATTGGCCTTATGGGAAAATCCATTGAGCCGGTTATTTCTCCGCTGGGGTATGATTGGAAAATTGGGATTGCAATTATTAGTTCGTTTGCCGCTCGGGAGGTTTTTGTGGGCACCTTGGCTACGATTTATAGTGTAGGCGAATCCGATAGCAACACCACTATTGTGAACAAAATGAAAGCCGACAAAGACATTCGAACCGGCATCAATACCTTCCGATTTTCTTCGGGCGTTTCGTTGTTGTTGTTTTATGTATTTGCCATGCAATGCATCAGCACCTTGGCCATTACCCGGAAAGAAACCAACAGTTATTATTGGCCCCTAGCGCAGCTGGTTTTCATGACTGGCTTGGCCTATTTAGTGGCATTTCTAACCTATCAATTTCTCAACTAATGGCGCAAACGATACTATCCATTGCCTTGTTGGTTGCGGCCTTGTGGTACGTAATTCGCAAGTTTTGGCCTAGCAAAAAATCAAACCAATCGTGTGGTTCAGATTCCTGCGGTTGTCATTAACCAAGCGCCACATCGAGCACCATCATTACAATAAATCCGCCAATAAATCCCAAGGTCGCGATATCGGTGTTTTTGTCTTGTTGGGTTTCGGGAATTACTTCTTCAACCACCACAAAAATCATAGCTCCTGCCGCAAATGCTAAGGCATAAGGTAAAATGGGTGTAAAAAAGGTAACAGCCACTGCGCCCACCACCGCCGCAATAGGCTCTACCAAGGCCGACGATTGTCCATACATAAAACTCTTCCATCGGCTCATGCCCATGCGTCGAAGCGGCATCGCTACGGCAATTCCTTCTGGAAAATTTTGGATGCCAATTCCAATGGCCAAGGTTACTGCACCGGCAATAGAAGCTTCTGGAATTCCGGCGGCCACACCACCAAAGAGTACGCCAACTGCCAATCCTTCGGGAATATTGTGCAGCGTTATGGCCAACACCAAAAGCGTTGTGCGTTGCCAAGGTGATTTGACACCTTCGGTTTCTTTAAAATTAATGTGTAAATGAGGAAGTATTTTATCTAACCCAAAAATAAATAATGCACCCATGGCAAATCCAACAGATGCCGGAATTACTTTAACAAATCCATCGCCTTTACTCATTTCAATGGCGGGCGCAAGTAAACTCCAAAAGCTAGCGGCGATCATCACTCCTCCGGTAAATCCGAGCATCCCGTCTAAAACCACGCGGTTCATGTTCTTGAAAAACAACACAAACGAAGCACCCAAGGCAGTTAAAAACCAAGTAAATAAAGTGGCATAAAAGGCCGCCAATACCGGATCTATACTTTCGAAATAAGCAATAACGTGATCAAACATGGGGGTTGAATTTTAAATTACGTCCAAATTTAGTGAACAAAAACGGAAATCAATACCTTTGAAAACATGAAGCAGTACGACTATATTTTTGCCGGTACCGGATTGGCCAGTTTGATGACGGTATATGAGCTGCTTCAACGCGATTATTTTAAATCGCACCGCATATTGTTGCTCGACTCCGAAATAAAAAACAGTAACGACCGCACCTGGTGTTTTTGGGATCAGGCCGATACGTTTTCAGAAATCGCTGCGCACAATTGGGATTCCATTCGGTTTACTAATTCCAAGTTCACCCAAGAAATGGTCCTCACTCCGTTTCAATACCGACAACTTCGCAGCCGTGATTTTTATGCATTTGTCTTTGATTTTATTTCCCAACACAGCCAAGTTGATGTGGTACAAGAAAAAGTAATTTCCATTACCGAAAAAGACGCAGGCGCTATTGTCCAAACCCTAGCCAATCAATATGAGGGAAAACTCGTTTTCAATTCTATTTTAGATTGGAAAAAACTGCAGCAGCAACCCAAGTATCCGCTGTTACATCAACATTTTGTGGGCTGGTTTATACAATCAAAAGAAGCTGTTTTCAATCCGGATGAGGCAACTTTTATGGATTTTTCAGTCGAGCAAAAAGGAAACACCCGATTTATGTATGTGCTTCCAACTTCTGCAAATGAAGCATTACTAGAATACACGTTGTTTTCAAAAGACCTTTTACCCAAAGAAGAGTATGAAGCTGAAATTCAAAAGTATATTCAAAAACTCGGAATTTCAGACTACGAAATTGTAGAGCGCGAACAGGGTTCTATTCCCATGACTTGCTTCCCGTTTTGGAAGGCCAACACCAAACACTGCGTTTTGATCGGATCGGCGGGCGGATGGACCAAAGCCAGCACCGGATTTACCTTTAAAAACACCACCAAAAAAGCCAAGCAACTGGTTGATTATTTAGAACATAAAACGGCAAAGCCCTTTCAATTCAATCGAAAATTTTGGTTTTATGATTTGTTGTTGTTGGATATTCTTCACGACGATAACGCCCAAGGCAGCCGCATTTTTTCGGGTATTTTTTCTAGCGCCAAGCCGCAGCTAATTTTACGGTTTTTGGATGAAGAAACTTCCATTTGGGAAGATCTGCAACTCATTTGGCATTGTCCCAAACGCTTGTTTATTCGGGCACTTTTTAAACGAGTTTTAAGCGGGTTCTAGACTAAAAAAACCAACTCGCTACCGCAATGGCCGCCAACACACAGATGAAATCTACTAGTAACATCGCACCCAAAGTATAGCGGGTGTTTTTTACATTAATCGAACCAAAGTATACCGCAATCACGTAAAACGTAGTTTCTGCGCTGCACTGAAAAATACAGCTCAAGCGGCCTGTAAACGAATCCGGACCAAATTGGCGCATGGCATCAATCATAAAGCCTCGTGAACCGCCCGAACTAAATGGACGCAGCATGGCCACCGGAAGGGAATCGGTGATTTGTTTGCTCACGCCAATGTGCGAAAACACAAACGAAAGCCCCTGGCTGATCAGCTCAAACAAACCGCTGTTTCTAAAAAACGATATGGCCACCAGCATCCCCAACACATAGGGAAAAATGGTTACGCCGGTTTTTAATCCTTTGTTGGCACCGCTAACAAAGGCATCAAAAATGGTGGTGTTTTTGGCGGTGAATTTGGCTTCGTTTTTCCACGAAAACAGCAGCGTAAACAAAATAATTCCAATGAGTAGGATACTAGATAAATGTGACGTAAACAGCGTTTTCCCAATTAAATCGAGTTGATTCACGTAAAACAAAAACCCGATGATGGCCGCAATTACGGCAAATAAACTGGTCACCAATGCGGCGCTTTTAAAATTTATTTTTTGTTTGATGCCCACCAACAAAAAGGCGGCAATGGTACCCACAAACGAGGTAATAATACAAGGCAACATCACGTCGGCGGGGTTGGTGGCACTTTCGGCGGCTCGGTAGCCAATGATCGAGGTGGGAATCAAGGTAAGTCCGGCCGCGTGCAAACACATGAACATAATTTGGGCGTCGCTGGCCTTGTCTTTGTCGGGATTTAATTCTTGTAGACTTTGCATGGCCTTGAGTCCAAAAGGCGTGGCTGCCGAGTCTAAGCCCAAGAAATTAGCCGCAAAATTCAAGGTCATGTACGAAATCGATTCGTGGTTTTTGGGAATACTCGGAAAGACTTTGGTAAAAATCGGGCTCATTTTTTGGGCCAGTTTTTCAGCGGCTCCCGATTCGATGAGCAGTTGCATCAATCCGCAGAAAAAGGCCAAATAGGCAATTAAGGGTAGGATCAAATCGAGCAAACTGTTTTTGCACGTAGGCAACAAACCGTCTGATTTTTGCACACCCGAATACACTTTTACCGTTTGGTTTTTGTACACATAAGTGGTATCGGGATTGCTGGTTACGGCATCGCGCACCAGGGTTTGATCGGGCGCTTTGGTAATGCTGTCTTGCACAAAAGCCGGCAGTTGGTTGAGGTATTTTTCGGCAACGAGTATCGGTTCGTCTTTTTGTCCATTGAGGATGTAATCTAAGGTGTAGTGGGAGCCACTGGCCAAGCCAATGAGCACAAAAAGAATTGAAGACACTAAAATGGCGAGCCAAAATCTACTGAGAACCATACGCTTGTTTTTGGTAAAAGTAAAAACTAAAACAGATATTTCACAAAACGCCCGAATTATTATTTGCGGCAGCTTATACGTGCAAAATTTCGTCTTCGATCAAGAGGTCTTCGCGTCTAAAACGCAAAAACAACTGCGCCACCGCGATGGTGTCTTTTTCGCAATAGGTCACAATCCGGTCAATGTCTTTTTCTACGTAATATACCTGGGCCACTTGGCTGCCGTCTATGTCGCCTTTGGATGAGGGAATGCCCAAAATTTTGGTGAGTAATTTCAAGGAAGTAAAGTGCTTGTAATCGCCAAATTTCCACAACTCCAAAGTATCCAAATGCGGAATTTCCCAGGGCTTTTTACCAAATAAATTCAATTTGGCCGGCAAAGCCACTTGGTGAATGATCATGCGGCGGGCAATAAACGGAATGTCAAATTCTTTGGCATTGTGGCCGCACAAGAGGTGTTGCGCTTGGCCAAAGTGGTTGTTTAACAAATTGGCAAAGTCAAGGAGAATTTTTTTCTCTTCCCCAAAAAACGAAGTGACGCGAAAGTTACGGATGTCGCCTTTCAGGGTAAAATAGCCCACCGAAATGCAGACAATTTTGCCAAATTCGGCCCAAATGCCGGCGCGTTCGTAAAAGGTTTCGGGGTCAATCTCGTCTTTGCGTTGGTACTGCGTTTTGGTTTCCCAAAGTCCTTGCAGTTCGGCATCGAGTGCGTGGTAGTGTTCGTGTTCGGGCACCGTTTCGATGTCAAGAAACAAAATGTGGTCGAGTCTCAATTTTTCAATCATGGCGTGTAAAAGAGTTAAGGTTAGTAAAGGAGTAAAAATAGGAGTTTTGGTCGAAAGTCGCAAGTCATAAAGTCAAAAGGTCTGGAGTATACTAAGAACAGCTGATAGCTGTCAGCTGTTAGCTTTTAGCCACGAATGCACGGATGGGATTAACGATTAACGATTTTTGATTTTTGAATTTTGAATTGAAAATACACTAAGAACAACTGTAAACTTATAACCGTAAACTTTGAACTTAGCAACACACCCCCAGCCCCTCTCGAGAGGGGAGTTTGCCGAAGTATACTAAGAACGGCTGTGAGCTGATAGCAGTTAGCTTTTAGCTTTTCGCCACGAATGCACGGATGGGATTAACGATTAACGATTTTTGAATTTTGAGTGTTGATTTTTGATTTGTGTTCTAAGAACTTCAGGATGCTGTAAACTCATAACTGTTAACTTACAACTAATCAAAACACACTCCCAGCCCCTCTCGAGAGGAGAGCTTAAAAAGTAGTCCTAGTATAACAGTTGTCTTTTACCAAAAAATTGTGTACAAGGCGGCTATAACAGAAGTAATTACTAACATGCCTACGATAAAACTTGGTGACATTTTAAACATGGTTTTATCGACTTCTAATCCATTTGCAGGTACGCCATTTCTAGTTTCGTATTCACTGATAAAAAACATCCCGATAAGGCAAATCAGAAACACAAATCCCATACGATCAATAAACGGTATTTCGTAGATGCCCATCGCATTTGGTACCGAAAAACCATAGGCATACAGTCCGCTCAAATCGACAAAAGAAGGCATAAATTTGAATAAAATCGAAAGTATAAAACCACCGATTGTAGCAAACAACGCGGCATTTGAAGTGGTTTTTTTCCAAAAGAACCCCAAGATAAACATGGCAAAAACGCCTGGACTCACAAAGCCGCTGTATTCTTGAATGTATTGAAAGCCCCCTTTTTTATCGATACCCAAAAACGGAGCTACCACAACGGCAATTAACATGGCCACCACTATGGTAAGTTTTCCGGTAGTAATGAGTTTTTTCTCGTCAGCGTTTACATTCAGTTTGGTTTTGTAAATGTCCAAGGTAAAAATGGTTGCTATACTATTGGCTTTCCCAGCTAATGAAGCTACAATGGCTGCGGTCAAAGCGGCGAATGAAAGCCCTTTTAAACCCACCGGTAGCAAATGCAATAAAACAGGATACGCCCTGTCGGGGTTTACAGTTCCATTTTGCAACATTTCGGTTTGAAAATGACCATTTTGGTACAACACAAATGCCGCAATACCCGGCAAAACTACAATGACAGGCATGAGTAATTTAAGGAAGGCAGCAAATAAAATTCCACCTCGCGCTGTTTTTAAATCGGCACCCAACGCACGCTGGGTTATGTATTGGTTGCAACCCCAGTAATTTAAATTGATGATGAGCATTCCGCCAATTAGCACCGAAAGCCCAGGAAGGTCCATGTAGTTTGGATTGGTTTTGTCAAAAATCATGTGAAAGTGATCGCCAGCATGTTGTGTCATGAGGGTAAATCCGTTAAACACCCCTTGCGAACCAAACTCCTCAGCCACCAAATTTAAAGCCAAATAAGTAGTGATTAATCCGCCCAAAATCAAGAAAAATACTTGAATCACATCGGTATACCCAATTACTTTCATCCCGCCTAGGGTAATCATTACTGAGAAAACCGCAAGAAAAACCATGCATAGGGTGAGGTTTAATCCCGAAATACTACTGATTGCCAAAGCCCCCAAATACAAAATTGAAGTGAGATTAACCAATACGTAAAGCAACAACCAAAACACCGCCATAATCATGGCCACATTGCTGTTGTAGCGCTTGTTGAGGTATTGCGGCATGGTAAAAATTTTATTTTTCAAATAGACCGGCATGAAAAAGACGGCCACAATAATCAAGGTGGCTGCGGCCATCCACTCATAGGTAGCAATGGCCAATCCCAATTTGAAACCGCTTCCGCTCATGCCTATGAATTGTTCGGCACTGATGTTGCTGGCAATTAACGAAGCACCAATGGCCCACCACGTAAGCGAACCTTCGGCCAAGAAATAATCATTGCTACTTGTTTGTGCTTTCTTTTTTCGGTTGTAAATCCAAAATCCGTAGCCTACGATGATCACGAAATAGGCATAGAAAACGAGGTAATCTTGGGTAACTAATGTTTGCATATTACTTGGCTTTTGTTTTATAATGTTGGGTTGATAAATCTCGTAAAATTTTAGCACTTTGTTCGGGTGAACTATCGCGTTGTGCTTCGCCTAGCATTTCGTAGCCCACCATAAATTTCTTCACGCTTGCACTGCGCAACAAAGGCGGATAAAAATGCATGTGAAAATGCCACTCCGGATGCGCAATTCTGTCGGTTGGTGCTTGATGAATGCCCGACGAATACGGAAATGAGGTTTCAAACAAGTTGTCATATTTTACAGTAATGCCTTTTAAGATTTCTGCAAATGCTTCTATTTCTTCTTGTGACATCGCGATGATATTGCCAAAATGTCTTTTTGAAATAAGTAGCGTTTCGTATGGCCAGGTGGCCCAAAATGGAACCAATGCAACAAAGTGTTCGTTTTCTAGCACAATGCGTTCTTGCAGTTTTAATTCGGTATCCAAATAGTCTTTGAGCAAACTGCTTTTGTTTTTTTCGAAATAGGCACGTAGGTTTTTTTGCGTGATTTCAACTTGGGTGGGAACCGTTTTTTGGGCCCAAATCTGGCCATGTGGATGCGGATTGCTACAGCCCATTACAGCCCCTTTGTTTTCGAAAATCTGAACATAATTGATAAAATTATGACTTCCCAATTCGATGTATTGTGCTGCCCAAGTTTGAATGATTTCTTTGATTTCATGGATCTCCATCTCGGGCAAAGTCAGGTTGTGTTTTGGCGAAAAACAAACCACTTTGTTGATGCCGCGTTCGGGTTTTATTTGAAACAAGTATGGTTGATTATTCTCAAACGAAACTTCTTCATTCAACAAAGCGGAAAAGTCATTTTCAAACACATAACAGCCGGTATAGTCTTCATTTTGTTGGCCATTGGCCCGCGTATTTCCGGCGCACAAATAACAGTTTTTGTCGTGTTCGGGTAATTCATCTACTTGCGTAGTTTCATTCTGGCCTTGCCATGGTCTTTTGGACCGATGCGGCGAAACCAAAATCCATTCTTGAAGCAGGGGATTAAATCTACGGTGCGGGTGTTCGTTGGCGTTGAATGGTTTCATAGTTATAGGTGGTACTCTGAAGTACCTTTTGAAATGTTGACTGTATAGGCTTTTAATTCGATGCCAAATGCATTGAAATAAGCCGTCGTTATTTTTTCGATCAGTTCTATCTCTGCACCTTTTTCCACTAAATTTATAGCGCAGCCGCCAAAGCCTCCGCCCATCATTCTGGCGCCTAACACCGATTTGTCATCTGCTACAGCGTTGACCAAAAAGTCAAGTTCTGGGCAACTCACTTCATACAATGTAGATAAACCTTGGTGTGTTTGGGTCATCAGTTCCCCCAATTTTTTGAAATCGGAATTCTTCAATGCAACAGCGGCATCGCCTACGCGTTGAATTTCATTCACCACAAAATGACAGCGTTTAAATCGGGTTTCGCCCAATTGATCGTGCAGTTCCATTACCATTTTTTCGGTACAATCGCGAAAGGTTTTTACTTCCGGAAAGCGCTGTTTGATGATGGCTAAGCCTTCTTCAACTTCTCGTCTGCGGTCATTGTACCCCGAAGTCAAATGGGTGTGTTTTACATTGCTATCCAACAAAAGCAAGGCGTATTTTTTAAAATCGGCGCGATAGTACTCGTAGTCAAGGGTATTGCAATCGAGTTTAATTACGCTATTTTTTTTGCCAAAAACCGAGGCAAATTGATCCATAATCCCGCAATTTACCCCTACAAACGTATGTTCTGATTTTTGTCCGATCAGGGCAATTTCTTGTTTCGATAAATGCAAATCAAACATCTTGTTCATGGCATAGGCAACGCCACATTCTAAGGCGGCCGAGGAAGAAAGGCCAGCGCCCATGGGGATGGTACTGCTAAATACCAGCTGACAGCCTTGGCTTAGTCCGTGATTTTTGAGTTGGTGGAACACCCCCAAAATGTAGTTTACCCAAAGGGTATTTACGGGTTTTAGCTCGTCGGTAAGTTTGAATTGATAGGTCTCGTTGAGGTCAAGCGCCACAAGTGTTATTGCCGCATCGTTGGTTTTTGAAATGGCAAAACAAATGTATTTGTTGATGGCCGCGGGCATGACAAAGCCGTCGTTGTAATCGACGTGTTCGCCAATTAAATTGATCCGTCCTGGCGAAAGAAAAATAGCCTCAGGCGCTTTTTGAAAGTGGCTTAAAAAGTGGTCGGTGGTGGTTTGTATTAATTTTTTTTTCATCTGATGGAATTAGTTAGCGAGGATCCACATATGGCCAGATCGTAACCCATTTGATTTGGCTTCAAGGATAATTTTGCCCGGTGTTTTACCTGCTTGAATAATCACTTGGCATTTTCCGTTAAAGGCATTGCGTTGCCACATTCCATCGGCGCATTTATCTGGTTCATGCGAACTCGGGTCGCCATTGCCTACACCAATAATTTTGGCGTCCCCAGAAATTGTGAATTGTATGCTGTTGTTTGCATCTGGAACCTCTTTATATTCACTGTCAAGGAATGAAACATTAACTACAGTTCCATCAATCCCATCGGCTTTTACCGCTTCTTTATCGGGAGATAACACAATTTGATCAGCCTGTTTTGTGGTTTCAATTGTTGTCATTAACGCTTTGCCTTTTTTGTGCGCAATCGCTTGTAAGGTTCCGGGTTCATAGATGACTTCCCATTGCAAATGACCGTTTCGAGGCATCACTTTTTTGCCTAAACTTTTCCCGTTTAAAAATAACTCGACCTCATCGGCATTTGAATTTACCCATACATCAATGGGTTTGCCCAATTTATCGGGCCAGTTCCAATGTGGAGAAATGTGCAAGACATCTTTATCAGTCCACCAACTTTGGTAGTAGTAATAAATGTTTTTGGGAAATCCACACACGTCCATAATGCCAAAATGCGAATTGATGTTGGGCCATTTAAAAGGCGTAGGTTCTCCTCGGTAATCAAAGCCAGTCCACACAAATCCGCCCAACCAATAGTCGTTTTCGGCGGCGAGTTTCCACCAGGTTTCGGCTTTGCTTGCCCACCAAGGAAAAGTAATGTCCTGGTCGGGAACGTAAGCGCGTAGGTCATCTTTTTCGTAGATGCCCCGCGTAGTAACTGTACTACCCATTTCGGTCCCCAGCAGCGGTTGTTGCGGATGATCCCGGTGGTAATCGGCTACAGCATATTCCCGGTAATTGAATCCGCGAATGGGGATAACCTCGTTTACGCCAGCAAAATCATTGCCCATATCGGCTGCATAGGTACTGGTTCGGGTGGGGTCTAGATCTTTTTGGATGGCCAACAACGTTTGCGCAATTTTTTTTCCGTAGTTGTTGCCTTGAATATTTTGCTCTTCGTTGCCAATCGACCACAAAAACACCGAAGCATGGTTGCGGTCGCGTTTGATGAGTCGTTCAAATTGGTCTATGTATTCGGGGCTACTGTTTAGCAAACGTTGTTCATCAATAACCAGCATACCCAAGCTGTCACAGGCTTCTAGCAATTCAGGAGTTGGCGCATTATGACTGGTTCTGTAGGCGTTGCATCCCAATTCTTTGAGCAATTTTATGCGGTAATGTTGCATATAATCGGGCAAGGCACTGCCCAGTCCGGAGTGGTCTTGGTGGTTGTTGGTCCCTTGAATTTTGAGGGGTTTGCCGTTCAAGAAAAATCCGTGCTCCGCATCAAATTTCACCGTTTTAATGCCCAATCGTGTTTTGGTTTGGTGCACAATTTGATTGCCCATTTTTACCACGGCAAGTACGTTGTACAAATACGGGTCATCCACCGACCACAGGTGGGCGTTAGGTAAGGTGATTTTTTGTTTTACAATGCTGTTTTTTCGGCCGCCCAAGGTGATTTTCTGCTCTGATGTTTTAGCCAATACCTTTCCGTTTCGGTCGGTGAGTATGGCGTAGATGACGCCCTTTTTTTCTTGTAAAAAATTATTTTGTACAGCAGTTTCTATGGTTATTTCTGCCTTTTTGTCTTTAACTTCAGCATGCACAAACAGCCCGTCTTTTGGAATATGCAGTTTGTTGGTGATGTTGAGCCACACATGACGGTAAATTCCGGCGCCTTCATAAAACCATCCTTCGGCTTGTGTGGCATCTACGCGGATCACAATTGTATTTTCAGTATCAAAATTGAGGTAATCGGTCACGTCATGGGAGTTGCCCAAGTATCCACTAAAGTTGGTGCCCACATAAAACCCATTGATCCAAATGGTAGCATTTCGGTAGATGCCGTCAAATTGCAATTCAAAGCGATTATCTGCCTCTTTTTTATCCACACTAAAATGCTTTCTGTACCAGCCAATACTGGTTTCGGGATAGGCACTGCCAACCGGTTTATAGCCATGGGAATCCAGCTCGTGCGTGCTTGATTCAACAAAGGGAAGTTCCACCACCCAATCGTGTGGCACATTCACTTTGCGCCAAGTGGTGTCTATAAATTTTGGACTAATTACGGTGGTCTCGTATAAATTGGATTTATGCAACAAGAGCTTGTTCCCAAAATCAAAGTCTTTATCTGGATTGGCGGCGTGTCCAAAATGAAATCGCCAATCGGCATCGAGACTTATTTTTTGCTGCGCCGAACTCATACAACTCAGTGCCAAAAATAAAGCGGTGATATAGGGTTTAAGTAGCTGTTTCATAAGGCATTAATTTTCTTTAAACGCGTTTAATGCGGGAGAGGGTTTGCCATCGGCTTGCCAGGCGCTCAGGCCATATTGACTCCAACTTCTGGCGCCTTGGGGTTCCCAATACAACACACCCACTCCTTTATTATTGGGCACATTTTTTACCGCCTTGATTGTGGCAACAAGCAACTCGTAGGTGTTTTGCACTTTATCGTCTTCACCGCCCACTTCTACAATCATCACTTCTTTGCCATAACGTTCGGCCATATCGTTGAGGTTGGCTTGTAAATTGGCGATGGTTTCGGTATAGTCCTTTTTGATCCAATACGGATAATACGACAAGCCAATTACATCGTAGCGCACCTTTTGAGCCGTCGCGTGGTCAAAGAAGGTTCTAAACTTTTCGTTGTTGTTGCCTTCGTCGACATGCACAATCACTTTGATGGTTAGATCAACTGCTTTTACTGCATCATAGCCTTTGTTTAGCAATTGTCCAAGTTGATTCCAGTGGTCGGTACTGCCATCAGGCCAAAGCATACCTCCGGGAATTTCGTTGCCAATTTGCACCCATTCGGGCGTAACTCCGGCTAATTTTAGCGATTGGATCACGTCAAAAGTATGATCGTATACATCAGTAAGCAGTTCGGTAAACGAATGTGTTGCCCAGGCTTTGGGCTTGTTTTGCTTGGAGGGATCGGCCCAAGAATCGGAGTAGTGGAAGTTAATTAGAATTCGAAAACCCATTTTTTGTGCACGCAAGGCCATCGCAATGGTTTCGGCTTTGCTGCAATGCCCACTGGCTTTGTCATCCGAAGGATTTACAAAAACCCGGAGCCGAATAGTATTCATGCCCAAGTCTTTTAACAGCTGTAAACAATCTTGCTCTTTTCCTGCAACGTCATAAAATTTGTATCCGGTGGCTTCCATCTGCGGCAACCAGCCTACATCTGCGCCTTTGGCAAAATCTTGTTTTTCAGCAGTTTGCCCTGTTGCTTCAACCGAAACGGCAAATGCAACTACCAAATATAACAAGTGTACAAAGTGCTGTTTTTTCATATTTAGTTGTTAAATGCATCCATAGCGGGCACCGCGTTTAAACTAAAATCCCAAAGCGCTTGGTTTTCAAAGGTAGATCCATTGGTAGCTTGCGTGCCGCGAAATGCCACCCATTCGCTGCCCCAATACGAAAATCCTATTCCGTTGCTAGAGGTTTCTAGTAGCACTCGTATGGCAGTTAAGTAACTTTTTTGTCCGGCAGGGCTTGCCGGATAGGCAGGGATCAGTTGGTTGCTGAGCCCCACAATGTTGTTGGTCCAATCGTTCCAACCCAAAGTAAACGGATAGGCCGTTTCAGCAATCAGCACTTTCTTGTTGTGTGTTTGGCCTAGCGTATTGATAGTACTCAGCAAGGTATTTGTATTTTGTCCGTGCCAAATGGGATAATAAGACAAGCCAATGTAATCGTAATCGATGTTTTGCACTTTTGAAAAATACCAACTGGCCCCCGAAATTCCTGCGTAGTGCAACATGATTTTGGTTTTTGGCGACTGCGCCCGAATTGCCTCAGTAGCCGCTTGAACCAATTGCAAATATTGGGCTTCATTGGTAGACAATTTGCCTTGCGGATACAAAAATCCGTCGTTTGTCTCGTTGCCTACCTGATAAATATCGGGCTGAATTTCATTTACCACCGTAGCGGTGTAGTTGCCCACTGCAATTTTTAAATCGGCAAACGATAAATTGGTCCATTCGGCAGGCTTGGCTTGTGCACCCGGATCGGCCCAAGTGTCCGAATAATGCACCGAAAGCCATATTTTAAGCCCCAATGCTTTGGCTCGTATGGCTAAGGCTTTAACTTCGGGCAATCCGCTGTGCCCGTCGGCAGGATTTTTCCACAACCGAATTCGAATGGTATTGCAGCCCGCTTTTTTTAGCGTGAGTAAGGCGTCTTCGGGCAAGTTGTTGCGTTTGTACACAGTTCCTTCACTTTCGATTAAGGGCAAATACGACATGTCGGCCGCTTTAATTAAACTTTTGACTGTAATGGGTGGGGTAGGTTTTTCGTTCTGTGAAGTACTTGTATCCTCGTTATTTGAACACGATAACAAGAGCAATAAAACAGAAAACCGGATTAATTGGAATGTTATTTTCATGGTGTTGCCGTTAAAAATTTATACGTGCTGCGTTGTTGATAGGTTTCGCCATGTCGCAAAATTGAATTGGGAAAGTGCGGATGGTTTGGGGCGTCGGGAAAATTTTGTGTTTCAAAACATATGCCGCTACGTGCGTGATAATCGGCATTTTCTTTTCCTTTTAGGATGTTAAAACAATTTCCGCCTACGTAAATATGTAGCCCGGGCTGGTTGGTATAAACTTCCAGTTTAAGGTTGTTTTTTGGATTAAAAAGCGAAGCCGCAAGCTGGGTTTCTGTGTCCAAAACAAAAGTGTTGTCAATTTGTAAAGGGCAAATTTTTGGCGCTCTAAAATCAAATGAATGTGTTGATAAATCCACAAACCTACCAGTTGGAATGTTCTCGGGAGTGGTTTCTAGCGTTTTATCTGAATTGACAAATAAAAGTTGATCGGCAATCGTATTTTGGTGGCCATCCAAGTTAAAATAGCTGTGGTGGGTTAAATTTACCAGAGCACTTGTTGAGGTACTTGCGTGGTATTCAATGCTAATTTCGTTGGATTCGCTCAGTGTATACGTGAGTTCAATGGTCAAATCACCGGGGAATCCCTCTTCAAGATCGGGACTAAAAAGCGCGAAAGTGACAAAAGGATTTTCGCCATCACCTTTGTTAATCAACCTCCAAACGCGTTGGCTGAAGCCTACATTTCCGCCATGAAGGCAGTGGCCGTTGTTGTTTTTGGAAAGCTCAATTTGCTGGCCATCTAATGTAAAAGCGCCTTTGTTAATTCGTCCGGCATAGCGTCCTACAGTAGCTCCCAAATAGGGTGCCGAAGGCAATTCGTAGGATTGAATGTAGTGTTCTAAGGTGTCAAAACCCAATACCACATCAATCAAGGTTTGATCATTCAGCGGATATTTTACCGACTTGAGTGTGGCGCCATACTCCATCACCTGCACTTGCATGCCGTTTTTGTTGGTCAATTGATGCAGGAATACCGCTTCTCCGTTTGGTGTTTTGCCAAACAATGCCGAAGTCACGGTAGATTGAGTAGGTGGTATTTGCATTGATTTTTATGAATCGATTGAACCAGTAAAACCCAAAAGTAAAATAATTTTCAATTTTTACATACCAGTACCTACCAGTTTATATCTTTGAAAAAAATTGCAAGCATGAAAGTCATTTCAATTCAAAACAACATCGGGATTCCCAAGTACAAACAAATTGTGCTCTCGGTTGAACAAGCCATTTCAAATAAAAGCATGGTAAAAGATGACAAATTGCCTTCTATTAACAAAGTGTGTTTGGCCTATTCTTTATCACGAGACACCGTTCTTTTGGCTTATGAAGAACTTAAAAAAAGGGGAATTATATATGCCATACTCGGCAAAGGCTACTATGTAAAAAGTGTCGAAATTTCGGTGCAACACCGGGTATTTTTATTGTTTGATGAGCTCAACATTTTTAAAGAAGATTTGTATAATTCAATCTTGAAGCATCTGGGTCCAACCATACAAGTGGACATTTATTTTCATCATTTTAATGCCGAAATGTTCAAAAAACTCATAGACGAAAGCAACGGAAAATACACCCGCTACCTCATTATGCCTACTCATTTGCCTGAAGCAGCCAGTTGCATCAAAACCCTACCAGTTCAGGAGGTTTATATACTTGACCAAACCAACGATGACTTGCGAATATATCCCGCAGTTTACCAAAACTTCATCAAAGACATGTATGACGCCCTTGTACAAGCCAAGACCAAATTGGATTTCTACAAAAAGTTGATACTGATTTTCCCTGGATTTAGAGAACCGCTTGGCATGAAAGAAGGCATGATTCGTTTTTGTCGCAACTTTAGTTTTGACTACGAAATTATTTCTGAATTTACTGAGCGCGACATCCAAGCCAAAGAAGTTTATATCATTCCTAACGATCGCGATTTAGTAAGTGTGATTGAAAAATCAAAAAAACAACAGCTCACACTCGGCCGCGATTTTGGTATTATTTCCTACAACGATACACCACTTAAAAAAGTAGTCGAAAACGGCATCACGACCATTTCGACTAAATTTGAAACCATGGGAGAAATTGTAGCTAAAATGATTTTGGAAGGCAAAAGAGCACAAATTGAAAATGAGTGCGAGTTGATTTTGAGGAATTCGCTGTAAGCCGAAAGTGGGAATTTTTTGCCACGAATGCACGAATTTGAGTAACGATTGACGATATGTGATTTTTGATTTTTTGAATTGAAAAATACACTAAGAACAACTGTAAACTGTCAACCGTTAACTTACAACTAATAAAACACACCCCCAGCCCCTCTCAAGAGGGGAGTTTGGGAATTCTTGGCTAAACTTGTCTGAGCATACAGGCTAAAAGTTGTTGTTTTGAAAGTAACCTGAAACCTGAAACTTGAAACCTTTTAAAGCAAATTGTTTTTAATATACTGTTAGAACTGACAACCGACAACAGAAACCAAAATTTCTATACAAAACCTCCCGCTCTTTCCCTATCTTTATACCCCATGAAACTACGCGCTATACACCAAGGTCCTTTGTTGGAATTTTACGCACCCGATTATTCGACAGCGCTTGATTTGCCGTATATCGACGCGGGTTTGCGGGCAGGATTCCCTTCGCCAGCCGATGATTTTATTGAGCTGCGCATTGACATCAACAAAGAATACATCAAAAATCGGGACACCACTTTTTTTGCCCGAGTAAAAGGAAATTCCATGGTAAATGCGGGCATTTTTGACGGCGATTTGCTCATCATCGACAAAAGTTTGGAGCCGCAAAACAACAAAATTGCCGTGTGCCAAATAGACGGTGCTTTTACCGTGAAACGCATCAAAATTGAGCAAGATGTAGTTTGGCTCATTGCCGAAAACGAAAATTACGAACCCATTAAGGTTACGCCCGAGAACGAACTCATGATCTGGGGAATTGTAACCGCTTCGATCAAGAAATTTTAATGTTTGCCCTGGTTGATTGCAATAACTTTTATGCCTCGTGCCAACGCGTGTTCGAGCCGCACTTGATTGGAAAGCCCGTTGTGATTCTTTCCAACAACGACGGCTGTGTGATTGCCCGATCAAACGAAGCCAAGGCGCTGGGCATTCCCATGGGCGCGCCGGCCTTTGAGTACAAAAAGTTGTTTGAGCAGCAGCAGGTGTTTGTGTATTCGTCCAATTATGCGCTCTATGGCGACATGAGCAGCCGCGTGATGAACTTGCTCGCGACTTTTTCGCCCGAAATTGAGGTGTACAGCATAGACGAAGCCTTTTTGAAGTTTAAGGGATTTGAGCACTATGATTTGGAATCCTACGGCAAGCAGATGCAGCGCACCGTTACCAAAGGCACGGGAATTCCCATCAGCGTAGGGTTTGCACCCACCAAAGCCCTGGCAAAAGTAGCCAATAAAATTGCCAAAAAATTTCCCGATCGTACGCAAAGTGTCTATGTAATTGACTCCGAAGACAAACGCATCAAGGCCCTGAAGTGGACCAAAATAGAAGACGTCTGGGGCATCGGACGGCGGCATGCCAAACGACTCCAACGCCTAAACATTACCAATGCCTACCAATTTACGCAGTTGCCCGACGCCTGGGTGCGCAAAGAAATGGCGGTGGTAGGACTGCGGCTCAAACGCGAATTAGAAGGAAAACCGTCGCTTGATTTAGAGAAAGTAAGTGCCAAAAAAACAATTGCCACCACCCGTTCGTTCGAGAAAATGCACAGTAAACTGCCCGATATTGCCGAGCGCGTGGCCACATTTACCGCCGCCTGTGCCGAGAAATTGCGCCGACAAAACAGCCATTGCAACCTGATTATGGTGTTTATTCACACCAACGGTTTTCGCAAAGACCAGCCGCAGTATGCGCGCAACATCGTGATCCAAACCGATTTTCCCACCAACTCCACCATTGAGCTCAATCACTACGCGCAAATTGGGTTGAAGGCCATTTTTAAAGAAGGCTATCAGTACAAAAAAGCCGGCGTGGTGGTTATGGGACTCACGCCCAATGAACACACGCAGCTGTCTTTGTTTGAGGCGTCCAATCCCAAACACTTGCCCTTGATGGCGGTGGTGGATAAACTCAACCGAAGCTACGGAATCAACAAAGTGAAATTTGCCTCCCAATCGCTGGGCCGCCAATGGAAAATGCGCCAAGAAAAACTCTCGCCGCGCTACACCACTTCGCTATCCGAAATTATTCAAATCAAGTTGTAATGTGCTTTCATTCTAAACAAACCAAAAGCGCCACAGAGCTGCAAAACCGCTTCAAGGCCACGCTCAAAGATCCGCAGCTGTTTAGCCCGCAGGCGCACCTCAACGGCTTTGAACATCCGGCCACGCCCATCATTACCACTCAAGAACCCGAACTGATTCAGCACGCCCAATGGGGACTCATTCCCGGCTGGGCCAAAGACGAAAGCATTCGCCGCTATACCCTGAACGCCAAAATAGAAACCCTGCACGAAAAACCCTCGTTCAAGGATTCGCTTCCCAAGCGCTGTTTAATTTTGGCCAATGGCTTTTACGAATGGCAGTGGCTCGACGCCAAAGGCAAACACAAGCAAGCCTATGAAATTGGGTTGGCCGAGGAAGCGCCCTTTGCTTTTGCCGGGTTATACACGCAGTGGTTGTGCCCGCAAACGGGGAATCCCCGCACCACCTATACAATTATCACCACCCAGGCCAGTCCGTTTATGGCGACCATTCACAACACCAAAAAACGCATGCCCGTAATTTTGGCTCCCGCCGACGAAACCCGCTGGCTCGATCAGGCGCCCATTGCCGAGTTTGGCTTTCCATATGCGGTGGCGTTAGAAGCGAGGAAAATCAATTAATAATGAAAAATGAATAATTATTAATTAAGGAAGTATACTAAGAACGGCTGTCAGCTGATAGCTGTCAGCTGATAGCTTTTCGCCACGAATGCGCGGTTATAATTAACGATCAACGAGTGTTGATATGTGATTTTTGAATTGAAAAATACACTAAGAACAACTGTAAACTTATAACCGTAAACTTTGAACTTAGTAACACACCCCCAGCCCCTCTCGAGAGGGGAGTTTTGCGAAGTTTACTAAGAACTGCTGTTAGCTTTCAGCTTTTCGCCACGAATTATAATCCCGACGCTTCGGGACCAAACGGGTACTTCAAGACGGAATCTTTCAATCTTTCAATCCCGACTCTTCGGGATCAATTCTTCAATCTTTCAATCTTCCAGACCGACAACCCACAACCCACAACCCACAACCCACAACCGATAACCGATAACCGATAACCGATAACCGATAACCGAGAACCGAGAACAGAATAAATCAGTATCTTGCGGCCCCAATTTGTTACTCGAATTATGTTTTTTAATTCCTTGGCGTTTGCGCTTTTTTTACCGCCGGTTTTTGCCTTGTATTGGTGGCTGTGCGCCAAATCGGTGTCCAAGCAAAACGCGCTGTTATTGCTCGCCAGCTATGTATTTTACGCCTGTTGGGATTGGCGATTTCTCTTTCTGCTCTTGTTCTCTACTTTTTTGGATTATTTCACGGGTTTGCAAATACACCAAAGTGAGCGTATCGCCAAAAAACGTTTTTGGTTTTGGCTGAGTATAGGCGTCAATTTGGGCTTCTTGGGCCTATTTAAATACTACGACTTTTTTGCGGTTTCCTTTGCCGAATTGTTCCAAGGATTTGGTTTGCAGGTGAGTCCCTTTTTATTGAAATGGGTATTGCCTGTGGGCATTTCGTTTTATACTTTTCATGGTTTATCCTATGTGATTGATATTTATAAAGGCCGGATTCCCGCCGAGAAAAACCCAATTGATTACGCCTTGTTTGTGAGTTATTTTCCGCTTTTGGTAGCCGGGCCTATTGAGCGTGCTACGCATTTGTTGCCGCAAATTAAACAAACCCGCAAATTTTCGTTTTCCCAAGCCCAAGAAGGCGTGTACTTGATTGTGTGGGGATTGGTCAAAAAAGTGGTCATTGCCGATACCTGCGCCACCTATGCCAATGCTATTTTTGATCATGCCGATACGGTTAACACGCTATCGTTGGTGCTGGGAGCGGTGTATTTTGCCTTTCAGATTTACGGCGATTTTTCGGGCTATTCCGACATGGCCATTGGGATTTCGAAACTGTTTGGCTTAGAGCTGTTGCGCAATTTTAATTACCCTTATTTTTCCCGCGACATCGCCGAATTTTGGCGCCGCTGGCACATTTCGTTGTCGAGTTGGTTTCGCGATTACGTATACATTCCGTTGGGCGGAAGCCAAGGTGGCAAATGGATGCAGCTGCGCAACGTGTTTGCCATTTTTATCTTGAGCGGATTTTGGCATGGCGCCAACTGGACCTATTTGTTTTGGGGTTTCTTGAATGCGTTGTACTTTTTACCCTTGCTGTGGCAACACAAAAACCGTGTCAATCTGTCTAGCAGCTCGGTGCCTTTTACATTTGGCGGCTTGCGTATTGTGCTCAACATACTCGCAACGTTTGCACTTACCTGTATTGCTTGGGTGTTTTTTCGCGCCAATTCGATGACGGCGGCTTGGGACTATTTGTATCGACTGGCAACCAACGGAAATTGGTCTGCTGAGTTTTTAAGTAATCGACGTTACAATTTTGAATTGCTTTCCTTGATCTTGTTATTTGTGGCTGTCGAATGGCGTCACCGCAACCAAATGCAACCCATTTCGGGCAAATATGCCTGGCTCAAACTAGGTTTATGTTTTGCCGCCTTGTTGGCCTTGGGTACCTATTCAGATTATAAATCATTTATCTATTTTCAATTCTAATGAAGTTGTTTTTGCGCTACATAGGTCTTGCGTTCTTGCTGCTGCTGGGTATTGCCGTGCTGTTGGATGTAGTGTATACCGAAATTTATTCAACAGCCAAAGACCGCTGGAAAATGGAGTATGTGCTGCATGCCCCTCCGCAGGACTATGATGTGGTGATCCTGGGCACCTCGCGCGCCAACAATCATTTTGTACCTGAACTATTTGAAAAACACGGATTGAAAACCTTTAATTTTGGCATGAGCGGCTCGCATTTGTTAGAAGACGCTTTGTTGTTGAAACTCTTAATTGAGCAAAAAAATAGCATCAAGTATGTGTTGTTAGAAGCCGATTTAAGCTTGAGCAACGAAAAAAGAGACGAGGGCACCACGGCGCGCTATTTGCCTTATTTGCGTAGCAATTCTATCATCAGATCACATTACCAAAACGAACCCGAATTTTCGTATTGGTATTACCTTCCGTTTTATCGGTATATGGCCTTTGAATCACAAATAGGTTTTCTCGAATTGATGAAAACTGCCGCCCACGAGCCCTCAACTTCGTTGGCCAACAAAGGCTATTATCCACTTCCGGTGAATCAAAGAAAAAACATGAAAAACGATTACCGCGCCCTCAAACCGCTGCATAATCGCTACTATGAACAGATCAAAAAATTATGTGCCCAACACCACATCCAATTGATTACCGTGATGACACCGGTCTGTGAAAATGTAAAAGGCATGGATTATTTTCAAAAAGTACAATCACTCTATCCCGAAATCTACAACTGCGAAGATTTTGTGGCCGACGACCGCTATTTTTCGTCTTGTGGCCACCTCAATGATGCGGGCGCGCGACTTTTTACCCAAAAAATAATAAACGAGTTCTTTACCATAAAATAAGCGCCAATCCCCACTAAAATAGGATAAGCAATTCGCGGCAACCACGTCTTTTATTTTCTTATTTTTGCCCTTTGTTTTATCCCATGGAGAAAATTATTTCCTATCCGTTGTCGCTTGTGGCGATGCTGTTATTCCTCATCACCTTATTGGTGTTTCATCCCATTCAGTGGATCTGCCTCAACGTATTTGGCTATCAAGCCCACAAAAAAAGCGTCGATTATTTGAACTTTTTGTTGCTTCGCATCGCGCATTTGTTGGGCACCAGTTTTAAAATTGAAAACCGAGAATTGTTGCCCAAAGGGGTGCCGCTTATTTTTGTGGCCAATCACCAAAGTTTATACGACATCATCGGCCTAATCTGGTTCACCCGCCGCTTTCATCCTAAATTTGTGAGCAAAAAAGAATTGGCCAAAGGCATTCCCAGCGTGTCGTTCAATTTGCGTCACGGCGGTTCGGTAGTCATTGACCGAAAAGATCCCAAACAAGCGATTCCCGAGATTAAAAAGTTGGGCGAATACATCGAAAAACACCAACGCACCGCTGTTATTTTCCCCGAAGGTACCCGCAGTAAAACGGGAGTTCCCAAAGAATTTGCCCAAAGCGGCTTGAAGATTTTGTGCAAATATGCCCCTTCAGCCTATGTGGTTCCCATTAGCATTAACAACTCTTGGAAATTTGTAAAATATGGATTTTTCCCGTTTGGTTTGGGAAATCGTATTATCTTTACCCTCCACGAGCCAATTTCGGTGAAAGATCACTCGTTTGAGGAGCTCATGGCTCGTGCCGAAAGCACCATAAAAAACACAATAAACGAAGTAAAAATGTAAAGCCCAGCGCCAAATTTTTACTAAAAAAACGCAAGCATGTCTATAAAAAACGTCCGTCTAGAAGTGATGCAGTTTCTAGAAAATAAAGTCGAAGGCTTCATGGAGCAGTATTTGATTCCCGTGGAGAAAATTTGGCAACCCTCTGACTTTTTACCCAATTCTGAAAGCGATACTTTTTTTGAAGAAGTGAAAGAATTGCGCGAATTAGCCAAAGATTTACCCTATGATTTTTGGGTAGCCATGGTGGGTGATACCATTACCGAAGAAGCACTTCCAACCTATGAATCGTGGTTAATGGACGTAGAAGGGGTTGACAATGTAGAACGCAACGGCTGGTCAAAATGGGTGCGCCAATGGACCGGCGAAGAAAACCGCCACGGCGATGTACTCAATAAATATTTATACCTCTCTGGTCGTGTAAACATGCGCGAAGTAGAAATCACTACCCAACACCTCATCAATGACGGTTTTGACATTGGTACCGGACGCGATCCGTATAAAAACTTTGTGTACACCTCGTTTCAAGAATTGGCAACCTATGTGTCGCACAACCGCGTGTCGCAGATTGCCAAAAGCTATGGCGACCACAAGTTGTCCAAAATGTGCAAAATGATTGCCGGAGACGAAATGCGTCACCATCATGCTTACTCGGAGTTTGTAACCCAAATTTTCAAGGTAGATCCAAGCGAAATGATGATGGCTTTTTTCTATATGATGAAACTCAAAATCACCATGCCCGCGGTATTTTTACGCGAATCAGGAGAAGCCATGGGCTCAGCCTTTGAGCAATTTTCGAATTCTGCCCAACGCATCGGCGTATACACCTCACAAGACTATGTAGAGATTTTACAAAAACTCATCGAGAAATGGGAAATAGATAAAATGACGGGCCTCACCGACGAAGCCGAAAAAGCCCGTGATTACTTGATGAAATTGCCCGAACGTATGGCTAGAATTGCCGAACGATTGGTGATTCCGCCCGATCCATTTGTATTCAAATGGGTGCAACCGGCCATCATTGGTTAATTGTAATTCAACCCAATTATACTACAAATGTTGCTCGTTGATTTTGTTCAATGGGCAACATTTTTACTTCTAAATCAATCCCATGATCGAATCAACCTTAGTGAATGCCACGATTAGTTTTGTAAAAAAACAACTCGAAAACGCCGAAGGAGGCCATGACTGGTTTCACATTGAGCGCGTATACAAATTGGCCTTGCGCATTGCCAAGACGGAAGCCAATGTAGACGTTTTGGTGGTTCAATTGGCCGCCTTGTTGCACGACATCGCCGATAGTAAATTTCACGGCGGAGATGAAACCATTGGGCCTCGAATAGCGCGCGAATTTCTAAACGAACAACAGCTTGCAAAAGACCAACTAGAGCATGTAATTGCCATCATCGAAAATATTTCATTTAAAGGCGGCAATGAAGCACAAGGTTTTTTCTCCAAAGAACTGGCTGTGGTGCAAGACGCCGATCGATTGGATGCCATTGGCGCCATTGGCATTGCCCGCACCTTCAACTACGGCGGATTTAAAAACCGCGCGCTGTATGATCCGGCCATTGCGCCCAATTTGCATCTGAGCAAAGAAGAATACAAAAGCAGTACAGCTCCCACCTTGAATCATTTTTACGAAAAATTACTGCGCCTCAAAGACTTGATGCATACCGAAACCGCGCGCGAACTAGCGGCAGAACGTCACCAATTTATGGAGCAATTTCTCTCCCGATTTTATGCCGAATGGGAGGGTGAAGCATAAAAAAAGGAGGACAATGCGTCCTCCTTTTTATGTATCGATTCTTGCGGTTATAAACTCACGCGCAACAATTGTTTTTTCTTTCCTTTTCTACCAATGAAAAATACCGAGTCTTTGGTTAAAGCTCCATCCGACACCATAAATGGCACTTCAGAATCTTTATCGTCCAAAATTTCTTGGTAATCAAAATCGCCATTTGGTTTAATGCGGATGATGTTCAAGTTGGAACGTTTGGTGCTGGTTTGCCCAAACTGAATACGGTCGTTGCTCAATTTTTTTACTTTCTCTCCCGTGTTGATAAAGAAATACGTATCGTCACCTTTTACGGTTGAAGTATACGAGATGTAAGAGCTGTCACCAGAAGTAGCTTGTCTTTTGTTGATGTTACGCGCCCAAACAATATCGCCTGATGGTCCAATTTTGGCACTCACAATGTCGTCGTAATGGTAAATGGTTTGGGTAGTTCCACCGCCATTTCCGTTGGAAACATATTGCGTAGTGATGTAAAACTCTTCGGCATTGAACACGATTTCATTTGATGAAGTGATCAAGATTTTTCTGAACGATAAGTTTTTCAACTCTTTGTCTTTGTCTTTTCCGTATTTGTCAATCATGAATTGCTCGGTAAACGGATTGAATTTAGATTTTTTAATCTCCAAGGTAACCGGATCCAATTCAAAGTAAGAGATTCCTTTAAAACGGTTGTCGTTACGAGCTGAGTAAAACCCAATGCAAGTTAAACGATCTTGGAAAATGATGGTTTTTAACGAAGCGGCAAAATTGTCATTGGTGTCAAATACTTGCGTTTTCTCAGAATCTTTGGTGATGCGTGTCAACTCATATTGGTAACGACCACCTTCTTTTTTCTTTTTCTTTTCGGCAGTATATACTTTACCTAACAAGTACAAAGTGTTCCCGTCTTTAGACACATCAATGTTTTCAAAACGGAATTTTTTGTCTTTAATATCGCGTTTAAAGGTGTGCTCAAATTTTTGATTCAATTTGTTGTCATACAAATACAACTTGTGTGTTTCGTTGTCTTTGTCTTTGATGTCCACGGTAATGGCAAAGGCATTGCGGTCTTCGTTTACAATCATCGAAGCACCCCAGTCGCCGTCAAATCCGCCCATCGAGAAAAAGCTGAATTGTTTGATCTCTTCACTTTTTAAACGGAATAATTCTTTTTTGGTGAATTTAAAATCGTTGATGTTGGCATTGATAGACGAACAGATGTACGATTTTGCATCACGGTTGTATAAAAATTCTACAATGTTCACTTTTTCGCCATCCATGATTACGCCCAATACCGAACTTTGTTTTTCGACATCAGAGTATTTCATTTCGTATTCATATTCTTTGATCAATTTCATATTGGCATCGTAATGCTCAATATAATAGCCAATTCCTGAAGAGAACACACCGCCTTGGTATGAACGAACAATGACTACACCGCCTTTGCTGTCGTCTTCGACCAAGACAATTGAGGAACGTTTGTATTCGTCTTTAAAAACATCACTGATTTTAAGTTGGAATGGAATCTGTTGGGCCTGCACGCATGAAGTGCTCAGCAGCAAAGCCATGGCGATGCTTTTAAAAATGTGTTTCATGTAAAAGTGTTTAAGTATTAAATTAGGTTTAGTTTCCCTGAAATTCAGGTTTTCTTTTTTCTAAAAAGGCGGTGGTGCCTTCTTTGAAATCGGCTGTGCCAAAGCAGGTCCCAAACGAGTTTATCTCGGTGGCAAAGCCATTGGTTTCTTTGTTATAGTTTGCATTCACCGCTTGGATGGCATGTTGAATGGCCACCGGTGAATTTTTGCTTATTTTTTCTGCTAAGGTATGGGCCAATTCGAGCAAATTTTCTTGCGGGACCACATGATTCACCAAGCCACAAGCTAATGCATCTTGAGCCGTGAGCATATTTGCGGTAAGAATGAGCTCCATGGCGCGTCCTTTGCCTACCAATTGGGGCAAGCGTTGGGTTCCACCATAGCCGGGAATCACACCCAAGGTTACTTCGGGCAATCCCATTTTGGCGTTGTCGGAGGCAATACGAAAGTGACAGGCCATGGCCAATTCCAATCCGCCGCCCAAGGCAAATCCATTAACGGCAGCAATCACGGGGGTTGTTAAATTTTGAATAAAGTCAAAGACCATTTCTTGACCTTGTGCCGCCAACTCTCGTCCTTGTTCAACGGAGAAATCGGCAAACTCGGCAATGTCGGCACCCGCCACAAAGGCTTTTTCACCCGAGCCCGTCAAAATTATCGCGCGCACCAAAGGATTAGCATCCAATTCACTGAACGCCTGGTGCAGTTCGTTCAAGGTAGCTTTGTTGAGCGCATTCAGTTTAGCCGGTCGATTGATCGTAACTACCGCTATTGATTCAGATTGGTTAACGAGGATGTTTTCAAAATTCATAACTAGCATTTAGGAATTTAAAATGGGTAAAGAAACCGTAAACCGAGTTCCTTTACCCAATTGGGAAGCAAAAGTAATTGTTCCTTTGTAATTTTCAATGATGTTTTTGATAATTCCCAAGCCTAAGCCCATACCGCTGCTTTTGGTGGTAAATTTGGGTTCAAAAATATAGGGCATATTTTGTTCTTCGATGCCTACGCCGTTGTCTGCAACAGTAATTTCAACATCGGAACCTTGCCGATTTACAGTAACCAACACCCATTTATCTTGTTGAATTTCGGGAATCGATTGAATCGCGTTTTTCACCAAATTGGTTAAAATTCGGATAAGTTGGGTGCGGTCAATTTTGGCAATAATTTCTTTTTCCGAACATTCAAACTGCAAATATTCTTCATTAAAAATATCCAAGGCCAATTCCACCACTTCCACCACATTTAAGGTTTCGTTTTGTTGGGCCGGCATCGAAGCAAAATTCGAAAAAGCCGAGGCCACTGCGCTCATGGTGTCAATTTGCTGAATCAAGGTCTCGGAATAATCGCGCACTTTTTGACGCAATTCGGGATCATTTGGATCAAATTTGCGCTGAAAACTCTGAACCGTAAGGCGCATGGGCGTGAGCGGATTTTTAATCTCGTGGGCCACCTGTTTGGCCATTTCCCGCCAAGCATCTTCGCGTTCACTTTGGGCTAGTTTAATGGCACTTTCTTCCAATTCATCGACCATGCCGTTGTAGGCCCGAATGAGTAAATTGATTTCTTTGCTGTTGGCCTCCAACACAATTTTCTCGTTTTTTTGGGTCAAACTGGTTTCGCTCAATTTGTCCGAAATGGTTTTCAACGACTGGGTAATGTAGGTCGATAAAAAATAGGCCAAGCCAAAGGCGATCACCAACATAAAGGCATACACTTGCCCGAGTTTGAGCAAGAAATTTTGCAGTTCGCGTTCGTAAAAACCATCGTCTTCTACATACGGAATATTCAAAATCCCCAAAGGCTTGAATTTGGCGTCTTTGATTTGGCTGTACGATGAGCGATTCTTCACCCCGTTGATGTTTTTGATGTCCACGTAGCGTTTGTCAATCGAGGACTGGACAAGCTTGATGATGTATTTGGGAATGGGTGGCGCGTCTTTGTCTACTGAAAAGGAAGCCTTGGACGATTTGAGCAATTTGCCATTCAGGCTGTAAATGTTGATTTCGAGGTTGTGAATTTGCGCCAACTCGTGAATTTTGTCCCTAAAGATGTAGCGAAGATTGCTGGTCGTTAAGGCATATTTGGTGTTGGCCAACACGTAGTTAATGTGCTCTTTAATCGCCGTTTCTTTGCGCTCCAAGCGTTCTTGGTGGTAATCTTTGGCTTCATTTTTAAACTGAATGATCGAGATGGAGGCCATTAAAATAGAGGCAATCAGGATCAGTACAATCATGGATAAAAATATCCGCAGCTGTAGAGAAACCCGCTCTAGTTTAAAAAATCCGGCCATAGGTTAGTGGGAATTTCGTTCCCTAATTTTTTTGTAAAAGCGAAAGCCCAGCATAATTAGCACCGAAAACAAGAAAATGCCAACTACACCATAAATCCAATTGACCGCGTTTTTCAAGATCACTAAAAACACCACGGCAAATAAAATAATCGTGGCACCCTCGTTCCAGAGGCGCATATAGTTGGAGCTAAATTTAACTTCGCCCCGCTGCAATTGCAGGTAATACCGATGACAGATGAAGTGATAGAGGTAAAGCAACACCACAAATCCCAATTTTACGTGCATCCACGGCTGAGTCAACCAGGCTTTTCCTAAATCGGTAAAAAACAACATCCAATAGGCAAAAAAACTGGCCAAAATGGCGCTCGGCCAAGTGATAATGTACCACAAACGGTATTCCATGAGCTGGTATTGCTTGCTTAGAATTTCGCGTTCGGGCGACGGTTTTGTTTGGGCTTCGGCGTGATACACAAACAAACGAACAATATAAAACAAGCCCGCAAACCAGGTGATGACAAAGATGAGGTGCAGAGATTTGAGGTAGTTATAGAGTTCCATGTTGCGCTGTTTTAAGTTTTAAGTTTACCGTTTTAAGCTTGCCAAAAAAGATCCAAATTTGAATCGGAGTAAACCTACCGATATGAACCTGATCGTTTCACTTACTTGGCCCAATCGGTAATCCAGTTGGCCACCACTTGGCACCACTCTTCTTCGTCGTTAAGGCAAGGAACAGCCATGAATTCTTCGCCACCGTGGTGCAAAAATTGTTCGTTGGCTTCCATCGCAATTTCTTCTAAGGTTTCTAAACAATCGCTCACAAAAGCAGGGGTAACCACCGCCAATTTTTTGATGCCTTTTTCGGGCATTTTGTTGATTTCGACATCAGTATACGGAGTGAGCCATTTGTCTCCGGCCAAACGCGACTGAAAAGTTTGGCTGTATTTGTCTTCGGGAATGCCCAACAAGTTCACGACTTGTTTGGTGGTCTCGTAACATTGGTGGCTGTAACAAAATTCGTGCGCGGGCGAAGGTGTCGCACAACAAGTTCGGTCCATTTTACAGTGTGATTTAGTGACATCAGTTTTGCGAATGTGGCGTTTGGGAATGCCGTGGTACGAAAACAATAAGTGATCGTAGTCAAATCCTTTTAAGTGGTTTTGAATGGAAGTAGCCAAAGCCTGTATGTAATCGGGTTTGTTGTAAAAAGCCGGTACGGTGGTAAAGGTCATTTCCGGGAAATACTGCTTGCGCAATTCCTCGGCCAAGACCAAAATGGTTGTGGTAGATGCCATCGCGTGTTGCGGATAGAGCGGAAAAAGCATCACTTCGGTTACGCCTTTGTCTTTGAGTTCTTGCAATCCTTTTTTGATGGTTATGGTGCCATAACGCATAGCCAAGGCTACCGGAATGTCAACTTTGGCCGCTACTTTTTGGTGCATTTTTTTGGAGATCACAATCAATGGCGATCCTTCATCGGTCCAAATGCGGGCGTAGGCCTCTGCCGATTTTTTAGGACGGGTGTTTAAAATAATGCCACGCACCAATAATGCTCGCAATACATACGGCACATCGATCACGTATTTGTCCATTAAAAATTCATCCAAATACGGCTTTACGTCTTTGGCAGTGGGACTTTCTGGCGAACCCAGATTGACTAATAATACTCCTTTCATGTGTGTAATTTAAGTTTGTGAACCGTTGTTGTTATACGGATACATTAATTGATAAAATATATTTTTTGGGTGTGGTGCCAAATTTTTTCTTGAAAGCGGCTATAAAGTGGCTGCCTGTGCTGTAGCCTATTTTGAGGCCCACTTCATTTACGTTGTACGAGCCCGAATCTAATAAACGACGTGCGTAATCCATTTTGTAATCAAACAAAAAGCCATATACGGTGTCGCCATATATTTGTTTGAAGCCCATTTTAAGCTTTTTTAAATTTAGCCCAATCTGATCGGCGAGTTCTTGTAAACCTGGCGGCTCTGCCAAATTGGCCAAAATAATTTCCTTGGCTTTGCGAATTTTGAGCACGTTTTCTTCGTCAACCAAAAACGGACATTGCTCGGCATCGGGGTCTTCTGATCGATTAAAATACAAGCTCAATAACTCATAGCCTTTGCCTTTGTAATACAAACTTTTAATCGAGGGATTTAAATTGTAATGAAACAACTGGCTGAGTACAATCGCCATCGAAGGGCTGATGTCGCTCTCATTATAGTATTTTTTATCCTTGTTTTCTTCACTCAAAAAAGGAATGTAGTCGGCCTCACTCGAAAATAAGGCGTGAAATTTCTTGATCGAAATGATCACTGAAATCACCCAAGACGAGGGTGAAATCTCCAAATGCAAGGGAAGTTCTTTTTGTGGATTGTAGAGTAAAAGGGCTTTTTCTTCCTTTAAATTTAACGCGTAATTGCCGCTATTAAAAATAAACTTTGCCTTGCCTTTGATGCCAAAGTGAAACTGAATTAATCCCTGTTTGATTTCGCGTTCTACATGATATACTTCGTCGGAATCATTTTGGAATCGGATGAGGGTAAAATCATGTTCGATGGCAATTACTTCTTGTGAACCCATAGCGATATTTTTAGTAAAAAATTCGAAACCTTACTTCGTTCTTTTATTTAGAGTTGTTCTATATAATTAAGCTCCAAATGCCCTATTTAGCCACAAAATTAAAAGAAATAATGAGCTACTGCTCAAATCTATCCAAAATTTCTCACAGCGACATAAAAAGTTCTTTGAGCGTTGTTTTTATCTATTCCCCCAAACTACTTTTGTGGGCTACTTTAAAAATCTATGGAGTCTACGCAGCAATCAAAATTTACCACATTCTATGCCGTTGGCTTGAGCTATAAAAAAGCCGATGCTGCCATTAGAGGAAATTTTAGCTTGGATGACTCGGCCAAAAAAAACCTTTTGCAACAAGCCAAACAGGAAGGAATTGAGGCATTGATTGTAACTTCAACTTGTAACAGAACCGAAATTTACGGTTTTGCCCAACACCCTTTTCAGCTCATCAAATTACTTTGCGAAAATAGCTTAGGCACAGTAGAGGAATTTCAAAAAGTAGCCTATGTGTACAAAAATCAGGAAGCGATTGGCCACTTGTTTCGCGTAGGAACCGGCTTGGACAGTCAGATTTTGGGCGACTTTGAAATTATCAGTCAACTCAAAATTGCGTTTAGCGAAAGCAAATCGTTTGGATTGGCGAATGCCTATTTGGAACGCTTGGTCAATGCCGTGATTCAAGCCAGCAAAAAAATTAAAACCGACACCGAAATTTCGTCGGGAGCTACCTCGGTTTCCTTTGCCTCTGTGCAATACATCTTGAAAAACGTAGCCGACATTGGCTCCAAAAATATACTGTTATTTGGCACGGGTAAAATAGGCCGAAACACCTGTGAAAATTTGGTTAAACACACCAAACACGAACAAATTACTCTGATTAATCGCACCAAAGACAAGGCCGAACGCTTGGCTCGCAAACTCAATGTGATTGTAAAAGATTACGCCGATTTGCAACTGGAATTGCAAAAAGCCGATGTGGTCGTGGTGGCCACGGGTGCACAAAATCCTACCATTGACAAGGCCATACTGAACCTCAAAAAACCCTTGTTGATTCTGGATTTATCCATTCCGAAAAACGTGCACGAAAACGTACAAGAATTGCCAGATGTGCGCTTGGTACATTTGGATCATTTGTCGCAAATAACCGATGAAACACTCGAAAATAGAAAATTGCATATTCCTGCTGCCGAGGCCATTATCGAAGCCATTAAAAGCGAGTTTATGGATTGGACCAAGCAACGCAAATTTGCGCCAACCATTCATGCCTTAAAGAAAAAATTGAATGCGATCAAAGAAGGCGAATTGAACGTGCAACGCAAAAAATTGGACAATTTTAACGAAGACCATGCCGAGCTCATTAGTGCACGCATCATCCAAAAAATTACCAACCATTTTGCCAATCACTTAAAAGACGACGACACGGCAGTTGATCAAAGCATCGAGTGGATTGAGCGCATTTTTCAACTCGAATCGGTTTCAAAATAACAGACTGCACAGCAGCTACACGGGCAACAGATGGCAGAAAAAATTATACGAATAGGAACACGTGACAGTGAATTGGCTTTATGGCAGGCGCATACTGTTCAACAACAATTACATGATTTAGGCTATAAAACTGAAATTGTTGCTGTAAAATCGCAGGGCGACCTTATCCTTGACAAACCCCTTTACGAATTAGGCATCACGGGAATTTTTACCAAAACCTTGGACATTGCGATGCTCAATGGCGAGGTAGATATTGCGGTGCATTCTATGAAAGACGTACCTACTGCCTTGCCCACAGGCATTGTGCAAGCCGCTGTTTTGGAACGCGCCAATATGGCCGATATTTTGGTGCACAAAGGAGATATTTCGTTTTTAGATCAAGCCGCTACGATTGCCACCGGAAGCTTGCGCCGTCAGTCGCAATGGCTACATAAATATCCAAATCACTCCGTAGTTGATTTGCGTGGCAACGTGAATACGCGCATGCAAAAATTGGCAGAAAACAACTGGAGTGGAGCGGTATTTGCCGCCGCTGGCTTGGAGCGATTGAATTTGAAACCCGAATCGCACCTCACTTTAGATTGGATGATTCCTGCCCCTGCCCAAGGTGCTATGGTCGTCGTGGCCATGGCCAACGATTCCTTTACCTTGGATGCTTTGTCGCAACTCAACCACATTGAAACCGAGATTTGCACTCATATTGAACGGCAGTTTTTGCGCACCTTAGAAGGCGGTTGTACGGCTCCTATTGGCGCCATTGCTACCTATAACGAGCAAGCAGACACTTTTGATTTTACCGGCATTTTGTTGTCTATTGATGGCCAACAAAAATTGGAAATTAAAAAAACAGTCGACGTTTCAGAGTGGAAAAAATTGGGCTATACAGCAGCGCAAGAGCTATTGGCAGCTGGCGGAACTACTCTTATGACTCAAATTAAAAAATCGTTGCAGTAACTCCCCTCTTGAGAGGGGTTGGGGGTGTGTAAAATGAAAAGAAAAATAATACCGTATAATCCAAAACTAAAAGAATTAGCCAGAGAATTAAGAAATAATAGTACAAAAGCTGAAATAATTCTTTGGTTAAAATTAAAAAACAAGCAGATATATGGTTATGATTTTCATAGACAAAAACCAATAGATAATTATATCGTTGATTTTTTTTGTCATGAATTAATGTTAGCAATTGAAGTGGATGGATATTCACATGAATTTGAGGATGTATATTTTAAAGACGTTAAAAAAGAAAATAAGCTACATGAATTTGATATTTCAGTAATTCGATTTACAGATGATCAGGTTCTAAAAGATATTGAGAATGTACTAAGGGCTATTGAATTTTATATTGAAGAATATGAGAAACACACCCCTAACCCCTCTCAAGAGGGGAACTAAAGACAAATCATGACAAAAGAAATCTACATACTCTCTACCAAATCTCTATTGCCGCAGCAAAAGCAAATCCTGATGGATGCCAATTTAGCGGTAGAAGCGCATGATTTTATTGCAACTAGCACCAAGATTTTTGAATTAGACCAAGTGTTAGACAACTTGATTTTCACCAGTCAAAATGCGGTACAGGCGATTTTGCAACACCCTCAGGTTAACCAACTCAAAAGTAAAAATGCCTTTGCGGTTGGGATGAAAACCAAAAACGTGTTGGAGGAAAACGGATTCAATGTGCTTGCCTACACGGGCTACGCTGCCGATTTGGCCGAAATTATATCCTTAATCTATGGCAAAGAAAGCTATACGTTTTTTTGCGGGAATTTGCGCCGAGATGAATTGCCCAAGACACTAAGCGAAAATAGTGTGTTGTTTAATGAAATTGAAGTATACGAAACTACCTTAAAGCCACAAAAAATTAAACAGCAGCCCGATGGAATTCTTTTTTTTAGTCCATCAGCCGTGGAGAGTTACTTGAAATTGAATTCCCTAAATAATGAAGTTTGCTTTTGCATTGGCGAAACCACTGCAGAGGCCCTAGTGAAAAATAAAATTAAAACCATACACATCGCCGGTAAACCCTCAGTTGAGCAGGTAATCCAGGATGTAATCACCTATTATAAAAAGTAATGTTTGCTTTTTTCAGTTGTTAAACTGTAAACCGTAAACTGTAAACTGTAAACCATGTTAAAAAACGACTTATTCCTTAGAGCCCTAAACAACGAGAAAGTAGAACGTCCGCCCGTGTGGATGATGCGCCAAGCCGGCCGTTATTTGCCCGAATTTAGAGCCTTGCGTGACAAATACGATTTCTTTACCCGTTGCGAAACCCCCGAGTTGGCCGCTGAAATTACCGTGCAACCCATTCGAATTGTACAGCCCGATGCCGCGATTTTGTTCTCGGATATTTTGGTGGTTCCAAAAGCCATGGGTATTCACGTGGAGTTGAAAGACAATTTAGGCCCGATCATTCCGAACCCCATTCGAACCATGGATCAGGTGAACCAAGTCTTTGTTCCTGATGTAAATGAAACTTTGGGTTATGTGTTTGACGCCATTAAATTGACTAAAGAAATGCTCAATGATGAGGTGCCGTTGATTGGTTTTGCCGGATCGCCTTGGACGATTTTTTGTTATGCGGTAGAAGGAAAAGGCTCCAAAAGTTTTGATACGGCCAAAGGATTTTGTTTTTCCAATCCCGTTGCGGCACATACCTTGTTGCAAAAAATCACCGACACCACCATTTTATATTTAAAAGAAAAAGTAAAAGCGGGATGTAACGCCATTCAGATTTTCGATTCCTGGGGCGGCATGCTTTCGCCGGTGGATTACCAAGAATTTTCGTGGAAATACATCAACCAAATCGTGGAAGCTTTGGCCGATGAAACTAAAGTAATTGTTTTCGGAAAAGGTTGCTGGTTTGCTTTGGGCGACATGGCCAAATCAAAAGCAAGTGCACTGGGTGTAGACTGGACCTGTTCACCACGCAATGCCCGTTATTTATCGGGAGGAAATATTACCCTACAAGGAAATTTTGACCCTTCTCGTTTGCTTTCACCCATCCCAACCATCAAAAAAATGGTGCATCAAATGATCGACGAATTTGGTAAAGACAACTACATCGTCAACTTGGGCCACGGCATTTTACCAAATATTCCGGTGGATCACGCGAAGGCATTTGTAGAGGCGGTGAAGGAGTACTAATGAAGTTATAAGTTTACAGTTTTAAGTTTACGGTTATGGTTGATTACAGAAAATATAAAGTATGGCAAAAATCACATCAGTTGGTTTTAGATGTGTATGCCATCACTTCACATTTTCCTAAAGAAGAACAATTCAATCTTGTTTCACAAATTAATCGGGCAGCCGTATCAATACCAACGAATATTGCAGAAGGTTGTGGTAGAGAAACACAGAAAGAACTCATACGATTTTTATACATTTCATCAGGTTCTGCTCATGAATTAGAATATTTACTTTTTCTTTCTATTGAGTTGAAAATTAAAGCAGTAGAAGATAGTGCAAAAATACTTGCTGATATTGATGAAATTAAAAGAATGTTAGCTGCTTTAATTAAGAAAATAACTTCAACACTATAACGCTGTTAACAGTATACTTAAAACTGTAAACTATACATGAAAGACAAATTCTACACCTACATACAAAACCTCCAAGACCAAATCTGCGCAGGATTTGAAGATGCCGATGGCGTGGCCAAATTTCGGGAAGACCTATGGGACAGACCCGAAGGTGGCGGCGGACGAACGCGCGTGATAGAAAACGGCCAAGTTTTTGAAAAAGGCGGGGTAAACATTTCGGCGGTACACGGGAAATTACCCGACAGTATGCAGAAACTATTCAACGTAGGCGAAGCCGATTTTTTTGCCTGCGGATTGAGTTTGGTGATTCATCCCAAAAGCCCCATGGTGCCCACGGTTCATGCGAATTGGCGTTATTTTGAGATGTATGACGATCATGGAAACGTAATTAACAGTTGGTTTGGTGGCGGTCAAGATTTAACACCTTATTATTTGTTTGAAGAAGATGCGATTCATTTTCACCATACCTGCAAAACCGCTTGCGACAAACACTCCCGAAGCTTCGGGACTGAGTTTTATCCAAAGTATAAAAAACAATGCGATACCTATTTTTGGAACGCCCACCGCAACGAAGCCCGCGGTATTGGCGGATTATTCTTTGATTATTGCAAAGCAACTGAGCAAATGGCCATGGAGGATTGGTACAACTTTGTAACCGAAGTAGGCAACAGTTTCCTAGAAGCCTACGTGCCCATTGTAGAAAAAAGAAAAAATATAGCCTATACGCCCACCCAACGCACTTGGCAAGAAATTCGCCGAGGTCGTTATGTAGAATTCAATTTGGTACACGACAAAGGAACCCTTTTTGGGCTCAAAACCAACGGCCGAATTGAAAGCATTTTGATGTCGTTGCCGCCGCATGTGCAGTGGCATTATGATCATCAGCCGGAGCCGGGTAGCGAAGAAGAGAAATTAATTCAAGTATTAGAAAAACCTATAAATTGGATTGAAGATTGATGAGTAACGATTTCTGATTTCAGAACAATTGAAATCAAAAATCAATCAAAAATCAACAATCGATAATCTTAAATCAACAATCAATATGTTCCCACTACAAAGAGGCCGACGATTACGCATCAACGAAAGCATTCGTTCATTAGTTCGTGAAACGACGTTAAGTCCAAGTGATTTTATGTTCCCGATGTTTATCACCGAAGGCGAAAATTACCAATCAGAAATTTCTTCCATGCCCGGAATATTTCGACGTTCGATTGATTTGACGGTAAAAGAAGTACAAGAATTATTTGATCTGGGTATTCGTGCGGTGAACATCTATGTAAAGGTAGACGAGTCCCTTAAAGACAACACCGGTAAAGAGGCTTGGAACCCCAATGGACTCATGCAACGCGCCATCAAAGCGATTAAAACAGCTTGTCCCGACATGATTGTGATGCCCGATGTGGCGCTTGATCCCTATTCGATGTATGGCCACGACGGAATTATTGAAAAGGGCGATGTGGCCAATGATGCCACCAACGAGGCCTTGGTCAAAATGGCCGTTTCGCATGCCCAAGCCGGTGCCGATTTTGTGGCACCCAGCGACATGATGGACGGACGCGTCTTGCGTTTGCGACAAGGATTGGACGCCGCCGGCTTTGAGAACGTAGGGATTATGAGCTATTCGGCGAAATATGCTTCGGCCTTTTACGGACCGTTTCGCGATGCCTTAGACAGTGCGCCACGGGAAGCCGATGTAGTGGTGCCAAAAGACAAGAAAACCTACCAAATGGATTACGCCAATCGCCTCGAAGCCATCAAAGAAGCCTTAATGGACGTAGAAGAAGGCGCCGATATGGTGATGGTGAAACCCGGAATTGCCTACTTGGACATTGTGCGCGAAGTAAAAAATGCCGTGCAGGTGCCCGTAACCGTATTTCATGTGTCGGGCGAATATGCCATGATCAAAGCCGCTGCCGAACGAGGCTGGCTAGATCACGACAAAATTATGATGGAACAACTCATGTGCATTAAACGCGCGGGAGCCAGCTTAATCTCGACCTATTTTGCCAAAGAAGCTGCGATTTTATTGGCCAAATGAAAAGTTGTTTCCTGCAAACGCCCTTAGGGGTCTGCCAACTATTCGGCGATGAACAAGGTGTCTCACAACTTGTTTTGGTTGACGAGGCTACCCTTTCTGTTTCGATTCCCAAAGAACTCAAAGCCGCAGTTACCCAAATTCGGGAGTATTTTGACGGAAAAAGAACCCAATTTGATGTAAAACTAAACCCTGTTGGAACCCAATTTCAAAAAAAAGTGTGGGATGAATTGCTGCAGATTCCTTTCGGCAAAACCATCTCTTATTTGGAGTTATCCAAAAAATTAGGCGATCCAAAAGCCATCCGTGCAGTAGCCGCAGCCAACGGTAAAAACCCCCTTTGGATTATAATTCCTTGTCACCGCGTAATTGGCACAGACGGTTCCCTCTCCGGATACGCCGGCGGTTTGTGGCGAAAAAAATGGTTATTAGAACACGAAAGTCCGGCGCTGCAACAACGGTTGTTTGATTAATGTTATCGGACTAGAAGATTGAACGATTTCGTCTTGTAGTACCCGTTTGGTCCCGAAGCGTCGGGATTATAATTCGTGGCGAAAAGCTATCAGCTGACAGCTATTAGCTAACAGCCGTTCTTAGTATACTTCGCAAAACTCCCCTCTCGAGAGGGGTTGGGGGTGTGTTGCATAGTTATAAGTTTACAGTTATAAGTTTACAGTTGTTGTTAGTATTCTTCTACAAATCAAAAATCATCCCGAAGCGTCGGGACACATATCGTCAATCGTTATTCAAATCCGTGCATTCGTGGCTAAAAGCTAACAGCTAACAGCTATCAGCCTTTTCCATTATTTACTGGTATTCAGCGTATAATTTCGGTCAAAAGTGTAGAGTAAACTCACGTTCCAACTGAAGTCTTTGGAAGGTATTTGTGAATGAATTGCTTTATTGACGATGCTGCCCACCGACAAGCCCGATTTCTTATGATCTATTGTCATGGAGGCCGAGGTATAAAATCCGTCGTAGTGATCAGAACGTAAAAAATAAACCTGCGGATTGAAATTCAGTTTGAGTTGGTTGCTAAGTTTTTGTGTAGTAGCCGCCCGCAGCGATAAATAACTGATGTCACGAGCCGCATAAAAATCATAGCAATGTGCAAACAAATAATACAAGCCTACCGAAGTGCTTTTGCTGAGGCTGTAATTTGGGATCAATTCAAAGGCAAGATTACGGCGAGCTACCAAATAGTCATGTGTGGTTCCGTTGGTTTCAAAGGGCATTTCACGAAAAGCCACCGAAGGCAAATGCCCACCCAAAGTAAATTTGTATTTTTCTTTATTGATGAGTTTGTATCGCCAAATAAAGATAAACACCCAGGGGTTTCCGTCGTTTGAAAAGCGAAATTCGGGTTCAAAACTCAAGCGCTTTCCCGCCACAACAAAATTAACAAGGCTGGCAGGCTTTCCTAAGGAGTTGGACGGGATAAATGAAAATCCATTATTGGTAACTACAAATTGGCTTTTGAAATAAATTTTTTTAGGCAAGGTATCGGCTGTTTGTGCTAGCGCTACAAAGTTGATAAGCAGTATAAACAGTCCAAAAGATTTTAAAACAAAACGAGTCATGGTATTTTTTTGAAGGCGTAAAGATAAATTTTTTAAGTAGTTTACTGTTTTCGGTTTTCAGTTTTGGGAATCCGAATGGAAACAGCAACTACTTTTTTCTGTCCATTTTTAAAATTATATTTTTACTGCAAGGTCTTAGTAAAGGACAAAGAGCCTAACATCCAAGCCCCATTTTTATTTACGTATACTTCGGTAACGATAAACGGATTGGTTACCTCGTTTCCGCCTACCACAGCGAGCAAGGTAATTTTACTCAATACGATAGCAGTTTCGTCTAAGATATTTACAGTGGTTTCGTGTACATCGGCTTTTTTGTAGTGAATTCCACCACTTTTTATGATGTTGAGTTCTTGTTCTTTTCCCCAGCTGCCGCCCATGTGAACAAATTGTGCTTTGTCATCAAACAAACCTTGCAATGCAGCTGTATTTTTCTCGGCCATCCAATCCCATTTCTTTTTTGAAAGAGCAAGGATGGTTTCTTTTTCATTTGCTGAGTTGTCAATCTCGGGAGAAGTTTTGGGGTATTCGGCTTCGCTCACGCGGTTGAGCCAAACGGTTTTCCCTTTTTGGGCGGGGGTAGTGGCCCAATAGGCAAATGTGCTATTTGGGGTAGCGCCGTGCCAATGCGTAACGCCCGGCAAACATTTTATTACCTCACCTTTACGAATGAGTTGCACGGCTTTGCCCTTTTCTTGGTAATAGCCTACGCCTTCGGTTACAAATAAAATTTGTCCTGCCGGATGAATATGCCAGTCCAATTTGGCGCCTTTATCATAACTCGCTACCGCTACATTGTAGGTAAAGGTACTGTCGGCTTTTACCAATTCGTTGAGCCAAATCGCACCGGTATGGTTGTCGGTTTTACTCAATTCACCGAGTGGAAAAATGGAATTAGTTTGGGCGCTAAGTTGTTGAACCAAGGCAATTAAAAGACTGCTGAGAAGAATTTTTTTCATGTTAAATTTGTTACGGTTGTTATTTTTTTTCGGCTGATTCAACACCCATTCCATCCATAATTGGTTTGGCATTTCGTGGGCCTGCAACGGCTATTTTATTTAATCCTGCTGTAAATTCATTCCATTCATTTTGGGTAAACGATGTTGTAGTAGCTTTACAGTTTTCCTGCAAATGAACTAAATTTGAGGTACCAGGAATGGGAACAATCCAGGGTTTTTGTGCTTGCAACCAAGCCAATGCAATTTGAGCTGGACTTGCATTTTTTTGATTTCCCCACGATTTAACGTAGTTCAATAGCTGTAGGTTTTGGGTTAAATTTTCAGGCATGGTTCGCGGTAAAATAGTTCTAAAATCACCGGCTTGAAAACGGGTATTTTCGTTAATGGCACCTGCAAAAAATCCATAACCCAACGGACACCAAGGGACAAATCCAATACCTAATTCTTCACAAAGCGGTAACACGTGGACTTCAGGATCTCGAGTCCAAAGCGAGTATTCATTTTGAATAGCAGCCAATGGAAGTTCGGCATGCGCCCGACGAATTGTATTCACTCCTGGCTCAGAAAGTCCCCAGTGTATGATTTTTCCTTCCTGCATCAAGTCTTTCATGGTTCCCGCTATTTCTTCAATAGGAACCGCCGGATCCACGCGATGTTGATAATATAAATCAATGTAGTCGGTCTGCAGTCGTTTAAGCGATCCTTCTACTGCTTTTCTGATGTGTTTGGGTTGGCTATTTAGACCGCTATTTTGTCTGGTTTCTTGGTTAATGTCAAAGCCAAATTTGGTAGCAATTACAATTTCTTTTCGAAATGATTTAACGGCTTCGCCAACTTGAATTTCATTAGCCAAGGGACCATAGATTTCGGCAGTATCAAAAAAACTTATACCGTTGGTAAAGGCGTTTTGGTATATCTCGTTCACTAGCTTTTGGTCTCTTGCTCCGCCGCCATAAAATCCTACTACAGGAAGTCCGCCCAATCCCAAAGCCGAAACTTCTAGTTTCCCTAGTTTACGCTTGTTGGACTTATTATGAGGTGCGGTTTTTTCAATAAGCTGAGAAGAGCTGGGGCTAACTTGACCCAAAGTAAGTGAAGTTACAGCAAGGCCAGCACTAGTCAGAAGACTTTTTTTGATAAACTCACGTCGGTTATTATCGTGTACTTGATTTTCCATGTTAATTGGTTGATTTTTTTTTATTTTCCCACTAATTTTTGCAATTGTTCCGGATAACGCGCGCCCACTATTTCGATGTTAGTTACCGCTTGGGTAATTTTATCCAAGTCAACAGCATTCAAAACTAGGGAAGCCGCGGCACTATTTTCCAGTAAGCGAGCTACTTTGGTAGTGCCTGGTATTGGAACAATCCACGGTTTTTGCGCCAACAACCAAGCCAAAGCAATTTGTGCTGAGCTGGCCTCAAGTTCTTGGGCAATTCCTCCTAAAACAGCAATCAAGCCTTGATTGGCTTTGCGGTTTTCTTCTGAAAATCGCGGAACCACCTGACGAAAATCGGTGGGATCAAAGGTAGTTGAGGCATTGATAGCACCGGTTAAAAACCCTTTTCCTAAGGGGCTAAACGGTACAAAACCAATTCCCAATTCTTCAAGTGTAGGCAATAATTCCAATTCGGGTTCGCGCCACCACAAGGAGTATTCGCTTTGCACGGCACAAACTTTTTGCACGGCATGTGCTTTCCGAACAGTTGCTGCCCCTGCCTCAGACAAACCAAAGTGTTTCACTTTTCCTTCGCGAATTAAATCAGCTACCGTGCCGGCCACTTCTTCGATAGGCACTTGCGGGTCTACGCGGTGTTGGTAGAGCAAATCAATAGCCTCTATGCCAAGTCGCTGCAAGGCTGCTTCGGTTACTGCCCTAATATTTTCTGGTCTGCTGTCAAGTCCTTGAGCAGGAAGTCCATTTTTAAAACCAAATTTGGTCGCAATGACTACCTCGTGTTTAAAGGGAGCCAAGGCTTCACCTAATAGGGTTTCGTTGGTGCCCGGTCCGTAGGCTTCAGCACTGTCAAAAAAAGTAATACCTTGTTCTACGGCCAAACGAATAAGGCGAATGGCTTCGTTTTTTTCGGTAGCAGGACCATAGCCAAAACTAAGTCCCATACAACCAAGACCGAGGCTTGAAACTTCCGGTCCATTGGTTCCTAGCGTTCTTTTTTTCATGGGTAAAAAAATAGGTTAATCAAAAAGCAAATTTGCAGGGAATATGCCCGCTGTTTTGGATATAAATTACGGCTTTTTCTACCATTTTTACTGATTTGAATTTCATGCCTATGGAATTAGTTGTTGAACACCTATATTCGTATTCAAATTGAGCAGCTATGGACTTTTTGTATCGCATTCACGACGTCAATCAATACAACCGTGACAACAATCACAAAACCTTGCATCCGCTGGTTTCGGTTGTTGATTTTTCGAAGGCAGCCTCGCGAAATTGGGGGGAATATCAGAAAATAATGTTTCAATACGGCTTGTATTGTGTCTACTTGAAAGACGTGAAATGCGGCGATTTACGCTACGGCCGACATTATTACGATTACCAAGCAGGCACCTTGGCTTTTTTTGCACCGGGTCAGGTTATTGAAATCGAAAACCCGGGTATGCCCTATCAACCCATGGGCTATGGCTTGGTGTTTCACCCCGATTTTTTATTGGGCACCCAGTTGGGGAAAAATATGGCGAGCTATAAGTATTTTTCCTATGAATCAAACGAGGCCCTGCATTTGTCAGACGATGAACGCACATTGATTTTGGGCTGTTTTGAAAAAATAGATTTTGAATTGCATCAGCCCATTGATAAACACAGCAAAAAACTCATTGCCTCAACCATAGAACTTTTTCTCGACTACTGCCTGCGTTTTTACGACCGCCAATTTATCACCCGCGAAGTGGCCAACAAAGGCGTGTTGGAAAAATTTGAGCAACTGTTGAATGACTATTTTAGTTCCCAACTCCCCCAAACGGTTGGCTTGCCATCGGTGGCCTATTTTGCCAACGCCTTGCATTTGTCGCCCAATTACTTTGGCGATTTAATCAAGAAAGAAACCGGTCAATCGGCCAAAGAGTATTTGCAAAACAAAACCATTGAGGTTGCCAAAACTAGTGTGTTTTCGCGCGAAAAATCGATCAACGAAATTGCCTTTGAGTTGGGATTCAAATACCCGCAACACTTCAGCCGCTTGTTTAAGCAAAAAGTAGGCCTCACGCCCAACGAGTTTCGGATGTTAAATTAAGTAGAAAAGACTTCTTTTATGTTCTCGGTTTACCCGTTTACAACTAATTTTTATCCACGCTGTGCTAACCAATCCCTGCTAATGGTATAAAACAAAAAACCCCACAGCAGTGAGGTTTTAGGTGGTATAGGTAATTACTACGCTTTATTAGTCAGCGAATAATTAAAAACTGATATTAACAACACCGTTAAGTATATCTTGTGCGCTGGTCTGGCCTGCATTGGCCACTTCCCCGTGAAAAGTACCCACTAAAGAACTGCTAGTATTGGTAGTTATGCTTGAACCCCAATTGTTTCCAAAAGCAGCGGGAATCAATGGGAAATAGGTTTGACTTAAACCACGAAATTCGAAGTTGATAATTTTGTTAGCGCCCGTTTGTCCCACAACAACATCAAAGTTGATTTCATAGGAAGTTGAACTGCTTTTTTGTCCACGAACATGACGCGTTGTACCTGTTGTAGTAACCGTAATCAGGTCAAATACGTGTGGAACTGAACCCGTATTCATAGACAGTGTTCCGGTTACCGTTGGCACGGTACAATCGCCCAAGCTAGTTACAATCGCTTGCAAACTACCATCAGGATCGCCACAGGCGGCAATTTCATTTTGTAAAGCCGTTTTGTAGGCGTTGCAATTTTGAACGGTGTTGGCACTTGCATAGGCTAGTTCAGCCGCATCTGTAGTTGCCGCTAGATCATCGCAGCTGGGAGTTGAGTTGTCGCTAGAACTGCAAGACAACGAAAGGAGTACTAACAAGGTAATACTGGCCAAAAATTTGATAGTTTTCATAGTAAAAAGGTTAAATAATGTTGGCCGCGAAAGTACAACCTAAATTTATTTTTTACCCAGATTTTGCAGACAATCCTAACCAAAATTTACAAGATAGCTTTAGTTGTCGTTTTCAAATGCTAATAGATCTGCCGGCTGGCAATCCAAGGCCTTGCAAATGGCTTCCAAGGTGCTAAACCGAATGGCTTTGGCCTTACCCGTTTTTAAGATCGAAAGGTTGGCCAAGGAGATGCCCACTTTATCAGCGAGTTCGTTGAGCGAAACTTTCCGTTTGGCCATCATGACATCGAGGTGTACAATTATAGCCATGGCTTATACAGTTAAGTCATTTTCGGTTTGTATTTCGATGCCTTTTTTAAATAGCTGGGCAACAACCAAGAGGGTAATTCCCATAAACAACCATACATCTGATCCGCCCATTTTAACCGCCTCCAGTGGCGGCATCGCTACGCCTTGGTTGGTGAGCCAGGCTGAAAACGACTTGCCGGCATAGCAGCAAAGGCCTATGCTCAACGCAATAAACGCAAATCGAAATAAATAAGTAGTAAGGGTTTCGTTAAACGGCTTGCTGAGGTTTACCTTTTTTTCGTGAAATACCTTCACGGTATGGTAAAACAATACGGTCTTTAGTAGCGAAATTACCACAAGCAAGAAGGCAAAGCAGCAAAAAAACGTAAAGTTATCATTATACAAAGGCGAAATATCGAGGTAACCCCAAAATCCCGCAGCACAGGCTGGGTTGACCAAAAGAGTATAGAGGGTGTTGCTCAGGTAGCCGCCGGCATCAATGGCGAGTCCTATAAATAAAATCCAGGAAGCCAGCTGCAGCAGTTTGTACGAGTAGGGGAGATTTGATTGCATCATAAGTTGATTTTAAATTTGGCAACAAACCTACAAAATTTATTGATAAACAATAAATATTTAGTTATAAACATTAAAAATCGAAGCTCGTCGTTTGGAAAAATTTTTCCGCTTGAGAAGCTGGCGGGTTTAGATATCGTTCATTCCTACGCCAAACCCAAAAAGTGCGGCAACTATGCCCAAGTGAATAAATAAAACGGCCTTTTGCCAAGTGGGTCGGTCGTTCCATTTTTGGTCTTGATCAAAGGGATCAAAAGCCATGCCTATACCCAACGAGGAGGCCGCTTGCACATAGTCTTGGGTGAAAATAGCTTGGTATGCACCCAACACAATAAAGCCGAGGTAGAGAAATTTGTTGAATGGTGTTTTCATGGGAGTTGAGTTTTTAAAAAATAGTATATTTGGTTTCAAATTTAAAAAAACCAAGTATGTTTTCATGTAAAAATTTGCTGCTAGTTATTTTTGGATCTAGTCTGTTTTTAACAGCTTGCTCATCAGATGAAAACAACATACAAAACGCCTCAAGACCAACGGTTCAGGTGCTCAACCAATCCATTCAAATAGGCACACAAATTTGGTCTGCCAATAATTGCACGCACAGCACCTACCGGGACGGCACGGTTATTCCACAAGTAACTGACCTAACTCAGTGGGGCAACCTCACCTCTGGCGCCTGGTGTTATTATGCCAATTCTACCGCCAACGGAATTATCTATGGTAAGTTATACAACTGGTATGCACTGGCGGGAATTTATGATCAAGCCTCGTTGAACAATCCGGCCTTGCGCAAACAATTTACCCCCTTAGGTTGGCACGTGCCCAGTGATGCCGAATGGAATACCTTAATTACTTATTTGGGAGGAACTTTTGTTGCTGGCGGAAAAATGAAAGTAACGGGTACCACGTATTGGATCAGTCCAAATACAGGAGCGACCAACAGCAGTGGTTTTGGAGGTATGGGAGGCGGATTTCGAACAGGAGTAGGTTCATTTGCCAGTTTAGGCTATGGCTGTGATTGGTGGAGTTTTTCAGAGAACGATGAATATACCGCTTGGGCTCGTTACCTGCTTTATAATTTTAATGAAGCAAACCGAAGCGCCATGGATAAAGCCAGCGGCTTTTATGTGCGCCTGGTTAAGGATTGATAGCCTTGCCGCTAAAAACAAATACCAAAAACCCCATACTATATGTCGGGTTTTTATTTTGCTTGCGCTTAGCCAACTCGCGAAACGTCACTATTTTTCGAGCAGTTCTTTCTTTCTTTTTTTGATGATTTCATCAATCTGAAGCACGGAATCTTTTTTTATGTTGTTGTCTACCACAAAAAGGATTTCTTTGCTTTTTCTCTTACCCTTCGGAAAAAAATAGATTTTTTGTCCCACATCCAAGCTAATGCCGCTATCGGATAATGGGCTTAAATTTGGATTCATCACCCCCGGAATTACCAAAGGAATTGATTGTAATGACCCGTTATGAAAGGTCATGTGGATATTTTGAGCTTGAAGGGTTGCAAAAAACAAACAAACTGTAAGAGTAAAAAACAGTTTCTTCATATTCAGTTAAACTTTATTAGTTGGTCTCAAATGTAGTTTCCTAATTGACAGCTGCGGCCAGATTAACATAAGATTATAACAAAATTCCAAGCAGAACATCTCCGATGAAATAAAATTTATAATTGAGTTTACCTGCAGTTTTGTTAAACCAAAATAATTCGATTGTCTTACTTTTGCCACGCAGTTTTTTTCCTAAGTAGCGTTTCAGTTTACAAAGACATTTTTTTAGAATACAGATTTTACAAAGGAATTAACTTGATTTTTAATTGAGTAGAACAAAATGAGGCACGTAGATTTGGCAGGGGTATGTGTCACCCTGCTCATGTATTTGATATTTCTTCTAATCGGATGGTATGCTTCAAAAAAAGTAAAAAAAGGAAGCGCTGCCGAAATGTTGGTCGCGGGCAGGTCTATGCCATTGCTGTTGGCCACGCTAACAATGACTGCTACTTGGGTAGACGGAGGATATATTTTGGGAACAGCCGAAAGCGCATTCACCAGCATTCCTCTCGCCTGGCAAGGTGGCGTTGGATTTGGCCTTAGCCTTATTGTGGGGGGAATCTTCTTTGCCTCTGTTATGCAAAAAAGAGGATACACTACGTTTATCGATCCGTTTGAAGAACGATTTGGCAAAAAATGGGCGGCAGTTTTGTCGATACCTGCCATACTAGGAGAACTATTTTGGAGTGCGGAATTGTTGGTTGCCATTGGAGCTACCTTTGGGGTACTATTAAATATTGACTTGACAACGGCAATTATTTTTTCGGCAGCCATCGTCACACTTTATACAATGATTGGGGGTTTGTGGGCAGTTGCGTATACCGATGCCTTTCAACTGATACTTATCCCAATAGGATTGATTATTGCCATTCCGTTTGTGTTGCACTTTACCGGAAATGACTTAAGCACAACTTGGATGCATTACAAGAGTATTAAAGGTGATGCGGCTAGTATATCTCCTCCCATTCATGTCAATTCCTTTTGGAACCTTCAAGGCATTACATCTTGGTGGGACACTTCGATTATGCTTATACTAGGCGGTATTCCATGGAACTGTTATTTTCAACGTGTTTTCTCCAGTAAAACTTCTAAAATAGCCAGAAATCAATCTATCCTTGCAGGTATTTTAACCATTTTAATGACTATCCCGCCATTAATTTTGGGCGTTGTAGCAGTGGTGTATTGGAACGGCAACTTGACCGAACCGGCACTTGCCATTCCTTTACTTCTTGAAAACTTGGTTCCGCGTTGGGTTGCCTTGATGGGATTGGCAGCCATTGTGGGGGCTGTAACTTCGAGTTTTAGTTCTTCGATATTGTCTGCAGGTTCGATGTTTTCTTGGAATTGGTATTTGAGGCTAATTGCACCGAAATCACCAAAACGAAACATAGGAAAGATAATTCGAATAAGTATTTTAAGTCTAGGAACGGCGGCTATATTCATTGCGCTCAAGGTTCAAAGCGTACAGAAATTATGGTATTTTACCAGTGACCTTGTTTTTGTGCTGCTTTTTCCTCAGTTGGTTATCGCCTTGTTTGATAAAAAATCAAATAGAATTGGATCAATTGTTGCATTTTCTGTTTCACTTGTATTGCGTGCTGCGGGAGGTGAACCCTTATTTGCCATTCCTGCATTAATCAATTATCCCGAATGGTGGCCAGTGAGAACAATGGCTGCATTAGCCGGACTTATACTTTTACCAGTGGTTTCAAGGTTGGTTCCGACAAAAAAATAAGGCAACTGTGCTGTAATTTTTTTGAATTGCCTGTCGATTGGTCAAGTATGATTTTAATGAATATTTTTGATCGTCTTTTCAATTGTCTTAAAATCAAAGAAATAAAGGACTATCAAATTTAAGTGCTTTTTGTCGCCTTACTACTTATAGTCTACTAACTCAACGACCACTTCATTTCGTCTATTGAGCACTTCAAACGGCGGGTTGTAGCCTAGAAAAGTAAATTTGTTGATGTAATTTAATTTCTCTTTGTTTATTTCATTCATCAAAATAGACTTGTATTTTTCAATTTTTTCATCATCGGCCCAACCATCAAAGCGAATGGCGGCCATGATTTTTTCTTCCTGTTTTTCAAATACGATATTCCCATTTTTAGGTGTTGGTAAATTCTTCAACGTATAGTTTTTTGGAACCATAAATAGCATTTTAGATGTGTCTCCCAATTCCATTACAACAGGCGAAGTCATCGCTATTTTTTCATTGGTTTCATTGTCTCCAAATATATAGCCAGCCAATATCCCAAAGCCTTCACTCGCACTTTCTTTGTAGCCTTTCTTGTTGAGTTTTACACTCGAAAACAAGGCAGGATCATATTTTCTAATCTCAAATTTGTCAAACTTCTTAATTACCTTGTATAGGTGTTGCTCTGTTTGTTGGGTACTTCTGGATATAAAAATTTGTCCTATTCCGATCAATACGAAAATGGAACTAATAATTACTAGTATTTTCATGCGATTTAAATTTTAGATAATAAGCAAATGTAACCAACGTAGTGTGAATGTTTACTTCGCTGGTTATAGCTTGTATTTTTTGGGTTTAATAAAAAATTCTACTTATGAAAATTGAATTAATCATTTATGATATTATTTATTGTGTTGAACAACTGCATGTTCATATCCTTCAAGGAAACCAGTGCAATAGATTGTTTCATTTGTTTGATGAAAGAAACCATCAGATTTTGGGCAAGCATTTTTTGCAAGGTTAATTGCATCGTCATCTGCTATAGTTAGAAACTTATCAGTGATATAACAATTTTCTTGATGTGTATTGTCTTTACTTTTAGCAAGAATGTATCTTTCATATGCTTTGTTTGCACATTGTTTCGCTGAAGTTTCATCAGCAAAAACTCCTAAGATTGAAGTTCCAGTAAACATATTATTCGAACTGGTTTCTCTTACTACTATATATACTTTCATGTTTATATTTTTTTATCATTAATGTGATACAACTTTACCAAATAATTCAAATTAAAAATTTCTGTATTCTGCGTTTCCATAGTTATGGTATAAAAATAGTATTCGATTTAATAATTTATAATTTTCTATTTCTTTATATTGACTTGAACATATGTTATCATATTCATCTTCATCATTACATTCACCTAAATATTTTTCACATTCATTGATGTTTGACAATGAATTTTTCATTTTATTTATTAATGGGTCAATTTCAAGTTTCCATGGAATGATAACTCTTTCTTTGATGTAACCGTCTTTGTAATTTTTATTTATGCAATCACTTTTTAAAATATTTAATTCAATTGTTTTAAGAGAAAAAGTTTTATTGGTTAAAATTATTTCAAATAAAATTGTAGGAATCACATAAAAATTTGCAATATTTTCAATACACCAAAAAATATAACTTGGATCAGTTTTTACAACATTTTTAATTGAAGACCATTTGTGAATTCCAAAATCAAGAATAGTATCATAGTCATATAATT
>JBDKFO010000002.1:0-211881 GCA_039798665.1 Bacteroidota bacterium | reverse complement strand
GGCGGTAAACGTAATGGTGTAATCACTTTCTTTGATGAAAAAATACCAGCCTAAAAAACCCAGCACAATTGCCAAACTTGCCCACAGCAGTTTCTTCTTCATGCTATTTTTTCTTTAAAAATTGAACATTGGCTACAATATAATCGCCGATGGCTTTTCCTTGTGCAATCCCATTTTCTATGGCTGCTTTGTAGTGAATTCCCCCATAAAAACGGCTCATCGATGCTTCTTTGGCTGCTTCAGCAAACGATTTGAACGAGCGATTGGGCAAACCGTAGTCTTTTTCGGTGTAGTCGGTGTAGGCAAAATTATCACCAAAAACAGAAGTCAACAAAGTAGCCGAACAGGTAGACGCTACCGAGTGTCCGCTCGTGTATTCTGGAAAGGGTGGTGTTTGCAAGAGTGGTTTCCAGTTTTCATCAATGTTTTGGTTGATCACGGTTTCAGGACGTACGATGTTACTTCGGTATTTTTCGTCCCAACAACTGATGAATGCATCAAACAAACCGATCGAGGTTACCGTATTGGCATAGACCGTTTTGGCAAAATCAGCTTTGGCTTTTTGGCAAGCAATTTTGGTGATGCCCATCCAGTGTCCGCCAGGGGTAATTTTCTTTTTGGCAAACATCATGTGGCCCTGATTCACGGTTACATAGGGATTACAATCCCAAAATTGGGCAATCTTAATTTCTTCCGACTGGTCGCCTTTTTGGTGCATCATCACCGAGATATCATACACTTCTTGTACTTGTTTAAAAAACGGCGATGTTTTTTGCGTCGAAAATGGCAAAGCTGGAGCCGGTTTAAACTGCGAAGCCGAATCCAACACAAAGGTTCTAATTTTTCCCCAATGCGGTTCTACGCCATCCATATAAGCCGGCGGTGTAGGCTGCCATCGGCCAGGCTGACTCGTAAACACCGAGTACTTAGGCATGGTACGGGTTTGTTTGTAGTTGTCTTTGGCAAACCATTTTTTGATGCGTTCGGCCACATCTAATCCGTATTTTTTAGAAACTTCAAATTCTTTTGGATTTTGTGCTTCCCATTTTTGGTATAAACTGTCTCTAAAATGAGCAATAATATCTTCAGAAAAAACCAAGGCTTTGCTCACTTCCATGTGGGCAACTAAGGCTGCCAAAGGTTGGTTTACCCCACTTTTGGGATCCATTGTAGGAATTGAATCCAGGCCATTTAATTGGTGCTGTAAACTTTCGTAGTTTGCGCTGTTTTGCGCCATCACTTCGTAGGCCGCAATGTTGGGATAGGCATAAATACGGCTGGCCACAGGCGGCGAAAAAATATCGTGGATTAGCACTTGAGTTACCTGATCAATGGAGGCCTCATAATCGGCTGGGGTAACTATAATTTTGCTGTCTTTTTTACAGGATTGAAGCGCAAGAAGCGCAATGAGCAAGAGGGTAATTTTGTATTTCATATTCTATTTATTCAAATTATTGGGCTTGAGGCAACGCATACACCTCAGCTTTTTGGTTATTGATCACCACCAGCAAATAGCGCTTGCCTTGTACCGTTACTACCTGCAACTGACTTACGGCTTTTCGAGACAAATCAATTCCGAGGGTATTGCCGAGTACTTGGGTTTTGGTGTTTTTGATTAAGGCACCGGGGAATCCGTCAAATCGGCTGTGGTAAGGCGTTACGCCAAAGTAATTTCCAGCGGCAAACACGCTTTCGGTTCCGTCAAAATTGGCTTTGGCAAAGGCCCGAATGGGCGCCACTTGCAAGGCATTTTGAAACGGCACAAAATGATAAATCCCTTTGTCATTTCGCAAATAGCCCGATTGCAATTGATGTACTTCGTATAACTTGGCTTTGGCCAACAAGGCCGGATCAAACACTTCTTCGACTGGTTTGCCCGCAAAATTTTTGTAGGCGTTAAATTTCTTTTTCAACAAGCCACTAAATTGTTCGGTGAGTTCGTCCAATCCCATCGTAGTGTAATAAGCACCCTTTTTGGAAACGGTAACTATGGTTTCAAAACTGCCGTTTTTGTCAAAGTCATCATAGTACATTTTCATTGGAAATTCGGTAGTGGCTTTAAACTTGGAGTTCATCCCCCAGTTGCCCACCACATAATCTTCGTCGCCATCGTGGTCTATGTCAAATGGCAAAATCGTTTGCCATAATCCATTTGCTTTTTCGGGTAACAGTTGGGCCGAAACATCACTCAATTTGCTATTTTTATTGGCCAAAAATACCGGAGCCATCCACTCACCCACCACAATCAAATCGGGTTGGCTGTCGTGATTAAAATCGGTGACAACGGCATCACTCACCATGCCTAGTGCTTGGATTGGGGGATTGGTAATCGGCGTGAAAACTCCGCGGTTATTTTGCAACAACTGGGATTCGGGTATGCTGCCAAAGCGGTTGTTTCGCGAATTGTTGCCCACAAACAAATCCAAATCACCGTCGCGGTCATAATCCCAGGCTTTTACAACAGCCGCATTTTGTGCTTCTTTAGGAAAAGCAGTAGATTGAAGACTTCCATTTAGTCCGGTGTACAAACGGTCTTGCAAATCAGCTGCATTTTGACCACCACCCGATGCTACAAATAGATCGGCTTGTTGGTCTTGATTAAAATCGGCTATAACGGCCGAGGCGTCTTCGAATACGGCATCTTTATCCAACGCAGGCATTGCTTTTTTGGTAAAACCGGAAGCCGTTTGCAGATAGACTTGTGCAGGGATATCTTTTGATCCGCCAAAGAAAATATCGGCTTTTCCGTCCTGATTCAAATCACCAAGGGCTATGGCTGGTCCGCGATCAGATCGTTGATAAGGAATTAATTTTTGGTAGATAAAATCGATGTATTCGTTTTCTTGGTGAATAAAATCAAGGCCTAAATTATCGGCCGTTTTTTGAAAAATTGGGGCCGTTTTAGGACGCAAACGCGAGTAATCAAATGGTTTTCTTTGGGCATTTGGCTTTAGCGTAAGGGTCTGATTTAGCGGTGTATTTTTTAGGGTTTGGCAGGTATTGTCGGGCCAAACCACTACTAAAGAATCTAGCTTTTGGGCAGATGGATAGCCAAAATACAGCATGGGCTCAGAGGAAGATTGAAATCCACGAGTGGTTTGTAATTCTTTGTACTGCAATTTTCCTTGGGCGTACGAGAACACCTTCGTGCCAATACCAAAGGTGTTTTTGCCTCCAGCATTGAACTTAATTTTTAGATAATGCGCCTTTTTATTGGTTTGGTTTTGGTATACCGAGGCAACCGCATTGAGGTTATTGGTTACCACATCCAAATCGCCGTCGTTATCAAGATCGGCATAGGCACCGCCATTGGAAATGAGTGAATCATTTTCGATCCATTCGGAAGATTTGTCTAGGAACTTTAAATCGGCAGCCCCTTGAAATATATAGTTGGTTACATTTCCTTTGGGCATGCGCTTGAGTGCTTCTTTGTCTAATAACTTCGTGGCGTTGATTTTATTTTTTACCTCGTCATTGGAGTAATATTTCACATAATCCAAATCGTTGGGGCGCTTAGGAATTCCGTTGCACACAAAAATATCTTGCTCCCCATCGGCATTGTAATCGGCAAAAAGGGTACTCCAACTCCAATCGGTGGCGGCCACTCCGCTAAGCAAAGCCGTTTCGGTAAAGTGGTTTCCGCCTTGGTTAATTTGCAACATGTTGCGCGTGTATTGGTAATGGTAGCCCAATTTCTCGGTACGCATTTTAAGCATCTGAACGTTGTCATCTCCCAACGAAGATTTGAGTACTTTTTCGTTTTCAGGCAACATGTCCAAAGTCATGATATCAGGGAACCCGTCGTGATTGATGTCGGCCACATCTACACCCATCGAAAATCGACTGGTGTGTCCAAAATGTTCTTTGAGACATTCGGCAAAGGTGCCATCACCCTTATTGAGGTAATAATAATCGTCTTCGTGAAAATCGTTACACACATAAATATCGGGCAAGCCATCCATATTGAAATCAGAAATAGCCAGTCCTAGACCATAGCCGTTCGCGCCGCCAAAAATGCCCGCTTTTTCAGATACATCTACAAATTTACCGTTGGTGTTTTGAAACAATTTATCGCCACATTCGTAGGAACGCGTATTGCGAATATTGGCATTGCCAAAAGAAGATTCCGAATGTACCGCGTGATTGAGCAAATACATGTCCAAATCGCCGTCCAAATCATAATCAAAAAAGGCTGCAGAAGAACTGTAATTGTCCAAATCCAATCCATATTCAGCCGAACTTTCGGTAAAGGTGTTGTTGCGGTTGTTGATGAACAATTCGTTGTGGCCTTCAAATCCGTTTATGCCCACCACGGCGCACACATAAATATCCAAATAGCCATCGGCGTTCACATCGGCCATCACGGTTCCGGTGTTCCAATCGCTTTCGCCTTCTACACCTGCCTTGGCTGAAATGTCTTCGAACACATTGTTTCCTTTGTTCAGGTACAACTTGTTTTTTCCTTGGTTGGAGGTAAAATACACATCGACCAAACCGTCATTATTGATGTCGCCCAAGGAAACTCCCCCGCCATTGTAGTAATACAAATAATCGAGTATCGAGATTTTTTTGGACTCATCCAACTGATTCTGGAAGGTAATATGTGTGCTTGCTGGATCTAATTTTTGAAACAATTGGTCTTTGTTTTGAGAACAATTCGCCAATAAAAAAACCAGCGCTAGTAGAGAAATATACTTAGTCATGTTGAACAAATACTTTGGGTTGACCTTCATTTACAACGGCAATAAAGCCATTTTTCTTTCCTTTTCCGCGCAGGGCTTTGATGCCTTTTACTTCCCCGCGAATAAACACGCCCGAATCGGTGTTGGACACCCAAGTAAAACGGCCGTTTTTAGAACCCAACAAGACGCTGCCGTAACTGGCATCCAAACGCGAAAATTGTGGTTTTAATTCGTAGCGATTGCCTCCCAAAATTAAATCTAGGTTGCCATCCTGATTGATGTCTTGCACCAAAATGGCATTGACGGTAGAAAATTGGACCTGTGCCGGCAAGGCTTGCAAACTAAATTTGCCTCCACCTTGGTTTATCGCTACCACACTTTCTTGAGTTGTGGCTTGGCGTTGAATGGCATTGCCCATTACCTCAGCATCAAAAATATCTTGTACCGCTTTTTTGGCATATTCGGCGTAGTTTAAATTTTTCTTTTTGATCGATGGAATTTGTTTGGCTAATTCTTGTTTTACATGGATCGGCATGTCCTTTCCGTCGATGCTTTGAGAAGCAATTTGTTCGATGGTTCCGTTGTTGTCAAAATCATTGACAAACAATTTCATGGGGCTTTTGGCCGAACAATGGTAGGTTGTATTGGTTCCTTTGTTTCCGATGATTAAATCTTTTTTGCCGTCGTTATTTACATCGGCACAAGCAACGGTGTTCCAAAATCCGGTAGCCGAAGTTAAGTTGGTTTTGTAGGCGGCCAAACGTCGGCCTGTATTTTTAAATATGGTGGGGGCCATCCATTCACCAACCACGATCAAATCTTTTTTGCCATCAAGATCAATGTCTTCCCATAGTGCATCGGTAATCATGCCCAGATCATTAAGGGCAAATGCTTTTTTCTCGGTTACATTTACAAACTGCCCTTTTCCGTTATTTTCAAGCAACAGTTGTTTAGGTGTAATGCCATAAATACCGGGAACACTTCGGCTGCCGATGAATAAATCTTGGTCGCCATCGGCATCAAAATCGCAAGGGGCAATTACCGAAACATTGGTTTGCAAACTAGGCAAATCAGCTGCCTTGGTAAAAATTCCTTTTCCATTATTGAGGTACAAGCGATTTTTATAATTGACTTGATCGGCTTTTTCGTTGCCTCCTGAACCAACAACTAAATCTAAATCTCCGTCTTGATCTACATCGACAAACTGAGCGGCCGTATCTTCATAAAGAGAATCAGCTTCTAGTGCTTTTTGGTTGGTTTTGATAAAATCAAAGTTGCCTTTGTTTTGGTAAATGGCTCCCGAAAAACCTTTGGCTCCACCTACAAATACCTCTTCAAATCCGTCGTTGTTCAAATCGGCTACTGCCAAGGCAGGGCCTTCTTGCGAAAGCATGCTGCCAATGAGACCTTCGTAATCAAAATCGATGTATTCGTTTTCTTTGTGGGCCAGCATTGCAGTTGGACGTTCAGTAAAGAGGGCCGTTTTGGCCGCTGATTTTTTGTTGGCCACAACTGGCTTGGCCTCGCGTTGCGCCAAAGTAAGGGTGCTATTTAATTTTACTTGCGTGAGCGTTTGGGTTGTTGAATTGGGCCAAATAACTTGAAGTGAATCCACTTTCTTGGCACCCAATCCGAAGGTCATGGTGTAATCTATAGACGATTGGAAACCGCGGGTTGGAATAAGTTCCTGACGAATAATTTCTTTGCCTGCATACAATTGCACCACACTTCCTACTGCAAACGGATTGGCGGCATCGCCTTTGAGTTTTACTTTGAGGTAATGGTTGGCCTTGTTTTTTTGCGCATTATTTTGGTATACAAAACAAGGCATGTTGACGTTGTTGACCACCAAATCTAAATCACCGTCGTTGTCTAAATCGGCATAGGCAGCGCCGTTAGAAAAGCTGGGCGTATCCAATCCCCATGAGGTAGCTTCGTTAGAGAAGGTGAGGTTTTTATTGTTGTGAAAGGCATAATTCGCTACTGGCGTGCTTGGCATTTTGTTGATGATGTTTTCCATCTCGTCTTTTTGTCCGGTGATGGCCATTTTTTGCATTACATCGTTGGCAAAGAAATCGACAAAATCTTGGTTGGTGAGGTCATGGTAAATCCCATTGCACACATAAATATCTTTGTAGCCATCGTTGTCCATGTCAAATAGCAAGGCTCCCCAACTCCAATCGGTTTTGGATACGCCTGCATAATGGGCAATTTCATTAAAATAGCCGTTTCCACTGTTGAGTTGCAGCGTATTTTGCATGTATTGGTAAAAGAAGTCCAGATTTAATTTTCGTGAAAACAAATCGTAGTTGTCAAAACTTGTGGTGGTTTTGAGTCGCTGATCGGGTTCGGGTAACATGTCGGTTACAAAGATATCGGGTTTGCCGTCGTTGTTAATGTCGGCCATGTCAGCACCCATAGACGATTGACTGATGTGGGAAGCCCACGTTTGAATTTGCTCTGAAAAAGTACCGTTTTGGTTGTTGATGTATAAATAATCGCGTTCGTAAAAATCATTGGATACATAAATATCCGGATACAAATCGCCGTTTACATCGCCCACGGTAACCCCTAAACCAAATCCAATTAAACTGCCGTAGATTCCGGCTTCCTTACTCACATCTTTAAATAGACCATTGTCATTGCGCATCAATCGATCTCCGCCACCTTTAAGAATATCGGCAACATCCCAATCTTGGTCACGCAACTCGCGTTTGTTGGAATAATTGAGACTGCTCACTGGGATAAAACTGTTATTCAGTATGTAACAATCTAAGTCGCCGTCTTTGTCGTAATCAAAAAAAGCTGCATGGGTGGTGATGCCAGTGTCGGCCAAATTATATTTTTCAGCTTGTTCGGTAAACGTATTGTTTTTGTTGTTGATAAACAGCTCATTGTTTTGGCTGGCGCCTTTGCTGTTTCCGGCATTACAGACATAAATATCTAAATAGCCATCATTGTTTAAATCGACCATCACAACTCCGGTAGACCAGGCTTTGGTACCGGCTACTCCTGCTTGTTTGGTTATATCTTGAAATTTAAAATTTCCTTTATTTAGATATAATTTGTTCGGGCCCATGTTGGCAGTCATGTATACATCAGGTAAGCCGTCATTATTGATATCGCCTATGGCTACTCCACCTCCATTATAGAAATTTCGGTACTTGAAGATATTCATGTCTTCGCCATTCTTCACTTCATTTACAAAATTGATGCCCGTTTGGGTAGAATCTAAGGCTGTAAATAAGGTATCAGTAGTGGAAGTTGACTTGGATTGGCAAGCAGAAAGGAGTAAAACAACACTGGAGGAAAACACCAAAAATGCCGTGCAAAAAGTAGTTTTCATGAGATATAAACTTGGCTATTGAAGGGCACTAAATTAAAGAATAATAAGGAAAATTGGCGGGTAAATTTGGACTTTTTATAAAAAAACAAAGAGGGTAAAACTACCCTCTTTGTACTAATTTAACTATATAAACAAAATCTTAGTATCCAGGATTTTGGCTTAAGTTCGCATTAAATAAAGCGTCTGCTGGAATTGGGTACAACAAGTATTTCTCAGCTGATACGTAAGGTTTCAACTCACGAGCTTCTAAGAATTTACCAAAACGAATCATATCGTTTCTTCTGTAACCTTCCCACCATAATTCTCTACCTCTTTCAGCATAAATACCGTCTAAAGTTGCAGGAGCAGGAGATACACCAGCTCTAGCAGCAATTGCAGCCATAATTGATGAAGCATCTCCAGCAGCACCTCTTGCGATAGCTTCTGCTTTCATTAACAACGCATCAGAATAACGCATCAATACGTAGTCATTATCAGGTGAATTCAAGTTTTGGTTATCTGGGATGTATTTCATTCCACGGATACCAGCAGTCTCCAATGTAGCACCTCCAGTAATCAAAGTTACTGATGGAGTAAACACCATTGGGCTACCATTTCTGTCAGTTAAGGCAGTTGTTCCACCTGGAGCATATTGTTGACCAACTTGGAAACCAGCAGGGTTACCGAAGTTTGCAATGATATCAGATCTGTGGTTGTCAATACGATTATCCGTTGGGTTGAAACGGTTGTAATATTCTGCTACAGTAGCAAAACCATTCCATCCACCTGGAGTTTGGTTGTAGTGAGAAGACATTCTCCAACGAGATTGCATGTTTCCACCTGCACCACCACGGATGTTTTTAGATGTAAATACCAACTCAGATGAAGTATCATTGTCAGTGTCAAAGTTTGTCCAATAATCAGATGACAAAGTGTTTGTCATAGCATCAACATTAGAAACAACTTTGGCCATATCAGCTGCGTCAAAAGTATAAGGACCTGCTGGTGAAGCAGCGGTGAAAACACCTTTGTTCAAATACATTTTAGCTAATAAGAAATGTACAGCATCTTTATTGGCAATAGAAGCATCAGATCTAGCAGGCATGTTAGCAGCTATAGCTTCCAATTCTGAAATAATATAACCTGTAGCTTCTGCTCTTGACCATACTTTTGGATCATCTTCTACTTTTGAACCTGCTTCTCTGTAAGGAGCTTGTCCAAACAAATCAACTACATTATAGTAGTAGAATGCTCTCAAGAAACGTGCTTGCAATACTTCAGAAGCAACAGTACTGTTCTCGATTACCAAGTTACAGTTGTATACGTTTGATAATAAAGAGTTCCAAGAACCTCTTACTTCTACGTGATCTGGAGCCCAAGTATGTACGTGGATTTGTCTCCAAGCCGCGTTATCATCCCAGTCACCTCCACGAGTTGGTCCTACCATTGCATCTGTAGACATTTCGCCCAATGCATAAGCACCACCTTGATTTTGGAAATCTCTTAGACCGTTATACGCTGATTGCAAAGTAGCGGCAGTATTTATCGTACCAGTACCTGTAGCATCATTGCTGTATCCGTCTAATATTTGTTCATCTAAATTAGTACAGCTTACACCCAAAGCGAGTGCGCCTACAAATAAGAATCCTTTAATTAAATTATTGTTTTTCATTTTCGTCAAGAATTAAAATGTTACATTAATACCAAGTGAATAACTTTTGTCTCTTGGATATGCTAAATAGTCCATTCCTGCAGAAGGAATTCCATTTAACGATTTATCTGTATCTACTTCAGGATCAAATCCAGAGTAGTTAGTCAAGATAAATAAATTAGCTCCGTTCACAAAGAATCTAGCAGATTTAACATTCCATTTTGTAAGCATGTCGCTTTTCAAGGTATATCCTACAGAAAGGTTTCCTAAACGTAAGAAATCTCCTTTTTCAAGATATTTAGTTGATGGAGAGTTTGGATCTCCTTGCGCTTGCTCAGAATTAGCAGCTTCAGCAGTTACGTTACGTCCACCTAAGAAAGCACTTTTAAAGAAGTAAGCATTCTCAGTATTGTTGTAGATGTAGTGACCAAAAGCACCGTAGAATGAAGCTGTAGCATCAAATGCTTTGTAGGCAGCGCTGGTAGAGAAACCAACATTCATTTTAGGTAATGGTTGTTTGTTTAACAATTTTTTAGCCGCTAAACCTAAACCTGTATCATTACCAGCAGCGTCAGCATAGATTGAGTTTCCTTGTGCATCATAACCTCTCCACTCATATAAGTAGTAGCTGTAGATAGGTGCATTGTTGGTAATAACTTGCGCGTAAGCGTTTGTTAAACCTTGACCGTTCAATCCTCCTGTTGACAAGAAACCAGTAAAGTTTTTCATTTCGTTGCTCAAGAATGAAGCGTTAGCCGATACATCCCATGTGAAGTTGTCTTTTTCCATTACTTTGTAGTTCAACGCTACCTCGATACCTTTATTAATTAAGTTACCTGGTAAGTTTTTGAAACGTGGTGCTGGAGGACCTGGCTGTGTAGCAGCAGCAGGAACTGGGAAGATCAAGTCTTTCGTATCTCTTGTGAAGTAATCCAAAGATCCTGATAATTTGTTTTTCAATAAAGTGAAGTCAAGTCCAAAACCAGTTGATTTAGTAGTTTCCCATTTCAAATCAGCATTACTGTTTACTTGGTCTCCTTGCGCACCATTGATACCATATGCTACACGAGCAATAGCTGAGTTTGGCGCGAATTCTTGGTTACCAGTAATACCGTAACTAGCTCTAACTTTAAGGCTATTTACCAAACCTTCTTTTCCGTCTACTAATTTATATCCTAAACCAAATGATGGGAAATAATCGTATTTGTTGTTTTTACCCAATTTAGTAGAACCGTCAGAACGCAAAGTAGCGGTAAGTAATAATTTTTTGTAAACAGTTGCATTCAAACGAGCGAAGAATGACTGTAATTCAACACGGTTTCTGTATGAATCAGCTCTAAATGCGTTGTCAGAACCTCCTTCGATGTTGTCGATTAAGTTGGTTTGAGCAGCGCTAAATCCTTTAGCTCCTGTAAAATATCCATCCGCGTTGTAATCATAGTAAGAATAACCAGCTAAGGCATCAAAATCAAAATTCTCACCAAATTTATTGTTGTAGTTCAAGGTGTGCTCAAACGTTCTGTTAAATTTAGCTTGGTTGTAGATGTTAGCCATACCGTAACGTTTTACACCGTCTGAAGCAGTAGCTTGTGCAATATCTTTAATGTGGATAGATGGCAACAATTGTTGTTTTCTAACAGAATTTGACGTTTCAATACCAAATAAGAATTTATAGCTTAAGTGGTCGTTGAATTTGTAAGTAGACGTAATGTTAGCCAAGAATTTTTGAGTATTGGTGAAATCTTTGTACGAATTCAACAATTGAACAGGGTTCAAGTAGTCATCATCAACAGGTCCTTGAGGTCCACCATTTCCGAAAGAGTAGTATGATCCATCTGCATTGTAGATAGGTAAAGTTGGATTCCAATATAAAGCTGATCCAATTAAGTTTCCTTGGTAACCTACGTTGTTAGTAATCAAAGTAGTTCTATCTTTCAAAGCAGCGTATTGAATTTTAGATTCAATTTTCAATTTACCACCGAAGTAATCATTTGAGTTATACAAGCTAGCAGTATATTTCGCTAATCCTGTATTTTTTACGATACCATCCGCAGCGGTAGCACCAAAAGACAATCTTGTGTTTGAGTTTTCAGTAGCTTTAGAAAACGATACATCATGAGAAGTTGTAAAACCTCCTTGCATGATTGCGTTTTTCCAGTTGTAATCTCTACCACCTTTGTCAGTTCCACCAGCAGCCAAAAATTCTGAAGCGCTCATTACACCAAAATCACCTGATTGACGGCTAAATTGAAATGAGTTGCTGTAAGTAAATTGTGGCTCTTTTGATTTTGCTTTTTTGGTAGTAATTACGATAACCCCGTTAGCTCCACGTGATCCGTAGATCGCTGTAGAAGAAGCGTCTTTCAAAATAGTAATCGACTCGATGTCATTTTGATTCACGAAGTTTAATGGGTTTCTTGGTGAAGAAGATCCTAAACCTGAATCATTTGACCCTGAAGATACATTTCCACCATCCAAAGGCACACCATCAATAACGATTAATGGGTTGTTTCCTGAACGGATAGAAGAGTTTCCTCTAATTCTAATAGCAACACCAGCTCCTGGCTCACCACTTGATTGAGTTACCTGAACACCAGATACTTTACCTCTCAATAATTCAGCTGGTGAAGCTGCAGCAACATTGTCGAAGCTTTTTGAGTTAATGGCGTCAACGGCTCCTGTAGCGTCTTTTTTCTTTACAGAACCGTACCCAATAACCATCACTTCTGATAATTGAAGCTCTTCAGATTTCAACACAACAGAAATGCTGCTTTTTCCAGCAACACTTACTTCTTGAGTTTTCATTCCAACATAGCTAATTACTAATACTGCGTCCGATTTTACATTTTTCATTGCAAAATTTCCATCGAAATCAGTTTGTGCGCTATTAGTTGTTCCTTTTTCAGTAACAGATGCTCCAGGAATTGGACCATTACTGTCTGATACTTTTCCTGTAATGTTTTGCGCTTGAGCAAAACCAGTAAATGTTACCGCTAGAAATACTAATAAGCCTTTAAGTAGACTATTTTTCATACGTAATAAATAAGTTAGTTAATAAATGTTTTTAAATAGTAACGTCAAACATAAATGGTTTTTATGATAATTTTAAGAAAGAGGGTATCGAAAACGTTATAGTTTTACCGAAAACGTTTTCGAAAATTTGTGAATCCCTTAGTATATTAGGGATATATTGTTTTATCACTAAAAAAAACTGCTAAAAAAAACACATTGTACTTTTTTTAGCAGTATTTGGTAAAGAAAACGCGGTTAATGCCCGTAAACACTAGGATTTTCAACTACAACGTTTTCATTTTTGGTAAAACAATTTGAATTAGGGTTTGATGACAACTGTTTGATCTGATTTACCCACGCCAATTAGGGTTAACGATTTCCATTTTTTGGGTAAAATTCCTTTACCAAAGTGCAATCCAGCATCGGTTTGTTCGATTCCGCCAAATCCATATAGTATTGCTTGCAACATGGCGCCAGCTCCGGTAGCAAAATACGGGTTATTACTCGCTGCCGATTCTGAAAAAACGCCAAAAGGTGGTCGGCTATTGGGCAAATACGATTTCACAAAGTACTCATGGGCTTTTTCGGCATCGCCCATGCGCGCATACAACACGGAGAGAATTCCGGAAGCCATCGCAGGTCCATCTTTTTTGTCAATCTTTTCCGAATAATACACCAAGTCGCGTTCAATTTGCGCTTTGTCTGTAATTTGATGCAAAGGATAGGCCAACAAATTGACATCGCCTTGTTTGATCATTTGGCCCGCATAGCCTTTGTAATTTTGGGTTATGCCCTTTTCGCGATGAATTACGATATGATCAGCCACTTCTTGCCAAGCTGGGTTGATAGGTTCCCCCAACAATTTGGCCGCTTTGATTATGTTTTGCAGCGCCTCAATTGCAGAGGCATTTGTAAAGGCATTGTCGTCCACATGTTGCGCATATTCATCGGCACCCACAACATTTAAAATGGAATACGAACCGTTGGCGTTTTTCACTACCCGACTCACCCAAAAATCAGCTGTTTCTTTAAATACGGGCCATTCTTGTTTCAACCACTGTACATCTTGCGTCAATGCATAGTAATTCCAAAAAGCAATCGCCACATCAGCAGTAATGTGTTGTTCGAAAATTCCTGTCAAAGCCCAAGTGGGTGTGGCTTCTTCGCCAGTATCATCAGATTCCCAAGGAAACATAGCCCCTTTGTAACCATATATGGTAGCTTTTTGCTTGGCTTTGGCCAATCGATCAGAACGGTAATCCAAACACGATTTGGCCAAGTCGGGTTGCAAGGCCAACAAACTCGGATACATCCACAATTCGCTGTCCCAAAAAATATGTCCATTGTATCCTTGCGAAGACAAGCCCATAGGCGCAATACTTTGGCGGGTCTCAGGTCGGATAAACGAATACAAATTGTACAAGGCAAAACGCACCCGCTGTTGGGCGTCCAAATCACCTTCTATTTGAATGTCACCCGTACGCCACAATTCGGCCCAAGCTTTTTTGTGTTTATCCAGCAAATGATCTATGCCTTCCTGCAACGCATAAATGGGTTGGCGTTCGGACTCGTTTACAGGATCGGTAAAATCTTTGGAAGTACAAATTCCTCCGGCCAAGGCAAAGCGGTAGGCAACTCCTTTTTTAAGTTGCGTGGCAAAACCTACTTCGTCGCCTTGCTGCTCTAGCGTTTCGTTTTGCCCATCAAACACAAAAGTTGTAGCTGCAGCTACCGTAATTTTTTGGTTTTTTGAATGGGCTACCGTACCAAAAACCGGCATCAAAAATTGGTTGTCTTTGAGTACGCGATAATGCGATTTCTCCTTGTCCAATTCGTCGGGAACTACCATAAAATTGAATGCTTCGAGACGAATATCTTGCAAGGGCTTCACTTCGACCACGGCCATCGCGGCATAAGGCAAGGCGCGATTGGCTATTAATTGGTAGGAAATTTGCGCCAGTTTTTTGTAGGTAAAGGAAAGTGTAGAGGTTCCTTCTTGCATATTGATAGTTTGTGACCAATTGCTGATGTTATCGGATTGGATCAGTTCATTATTGATGCGTACATGCAAATTCAAAAACTCAATGCCGCGCACCACACGACTGATGCCGTTCTCTGGGCTAGGCTGATAAACCCCATTAAGTATAATTTCTTTGGTGGTAAAGGGCGTTGCATCAGTGACAATCCCTATTTTTCCATTGGCCATGGAAACCCCAAAATAATTTTCACGAGAGCTAGCCGAAAGTCGCCATTCGTCTGAGACGGCTTGACTTTGAACAGCCATTGAACTTATACTAAGCGCCAAACCAAAAAATAGATTTTTCATGCAGATTTTTTTATGTATTCGTACCAAACTTAGTCGATTTTAGTGTGCCGATATGCAAAACACAACCACTCCTTTTTAAAATTATACCGAAATCGTTTTCGCTTTATCGAAAGCGTTTTCGATTCGTAAAATTTAGGGGCTATCGTAAGGAACCTTATTTTTATGGCTTATTCCAAAATATATACTACCTTGAGGAAATATTCCTATTTTTTAATCCCGGGTTTACTGCTGTTGAGTTTGCTTTTTTCTTGTAAAAAAGAAGCGAATTCTTCCCCTGTACTTCCCGTCAAAACAGGTCCAGAAGAAATTTCCTATTACCGTGAATCGTTTCGTCCGCAATTCCATTTTTCGCCCGAAGCCCATTGGATGAATGACCCCAACGGCTTGGTATACTACAAAGGCATATATCACTTATTTTACCAATATTATCCCGAAGATATTGTGTGGGGACCCATGCATTGGGGGCACGCCACCAGTACCGATTTGACGCATTGGCAACACCAAAAAATTGCCCTATTTCCCGATAAATTAGGCTATATATTTTCGGGCAGTGTGGTGGTCGATGAACAAAATAGTTCGGGTTTGGGCACAACTGAACATCCAGCAATGGTGGCTATTTTCACTTACCACAACATGGAATTGGAAAAAGCGGGCAAAATTAACACCCAATCGCAGGGCTTGGCCTACAGCTTGGACGAAGGAAAAACTTGGAAAAAATATAAGCAAAATCCAATTATTCCGAATCCGAATGTAAAAGATTTCAGAGACCCAAAAGTATTTTGGAATACCAAAACCCAACGTTGGCAACTCACCCTTGTAGCTGGGGACCATGCCGAATTTTACGAGTCCAAAAACCTTATTCAGTGGACTAAAACAGGGGCATTTGGCCAAGGATATGGTGCACATGGAGGCGTCTGGGAATGCCCCGATTTATTCAAAATTTCGGTAGAAGGCAGCAAGTCAGAAAAATGGGTATTGCTCATTAGTGTCAATCCAGGAGCGCCCAAAGGAGGCTCGGGCACCCAATATTTTGTAGGCGATTTTGATGGAAAAACATTTACTACCCCGCAAAAAGAAGCCCAATGGATTGATCAAGGCATGGACAATTATGCCGGCGTCACCTATGCCAATGCGCCAAATGAGCAACGTATTTTTATTGGTTGGATGAGCAATTGGTTGTACGGCACCAAAACGCCTACCCAAAAGTGGCGCAGTGCCATGACTTTGCCTAGAAAATTAAGTGTACATAAAAAAGGGACTAGCTATCAATTGCGCAGCCAAGTTGCCCCGCAAATGCAGCTTAACCAGCTAAATGGCTATGACAACAAAAACATTTCCGTAGCTGCAAACACCCCTTTTAGCATTCAATACAATGGCGGATTTAACGGCCTAAACCAAACCAAAATTGCATTTCAAGCCCAGCCCAAAGATTTTCGTTTGGTGCTCGAAAACGAGAATAAGGAAATTTTGACCATGGCCTATGTGGCTAAAACCCAAACCTGGAGCATTGACCGAAGTCTTTCGGGCAAGGTGAATTTTGATCCTGCTTTTGCTAAAAGTGTGCAACAAACACAGGTAGATTTTGACGCAACTTCACCAATCGATTTTGAGTTGTATTTGGATTGGTCATCCATGGAATTATTTCTAAACCAGGGCGAATATTGCTTCACCAATCAACTGTTTCCTGCCAAACCCTATACCAAATTGAGTATATACAGCTCACAACAAGACATTACTAATTTTTCCATCAAAGCAATTAAAAGCTGTTGGAGCAAACCAAAAAATAAGCGATGAATAAAGTAAGAAACTGGTCCTTGACCGTAGCCGTAGCCGGATTTTTATTCGGATTTGACACCGTGGTAATCTCGGGCGCCAATTTGCCCATTAAAGCATTGTGGCATACATCTCCCCTGTTTCACGGACTATTTATCATGTCAATGGCCTTGTGGGGCACCGTGTTTGGATCGCTATTTGGGGGAATTCCCTGCGACAAATGGGGCCGTAAAAAAACCTTATTTTGGATTGGAATCTTATTTTTAGTTTCGGCCTTGGGGTCGGCCTTGGCACCTAATCCGTATGTGTTTTCGTTCTTCCGATTCATTGGCGGAATTGGCGTAGGCGCTTCCTCGGTAGCCGCACCCATATACATTTCTGAAATTTCTACCGCCGAAAACCGGGGCCGATTGGGCACACTCTTTCAGTTTAACATCGTATTTGGGATACTCATTGCCTTTTTCTCGAACTATTTGTTACAAGGATTTGGCGGAGCAAACGACTGGCGTTGGATGTTGGGCGTGGTCGCGATTCCATCATTGGTTTACAGCATTATTGTCTACAAAATCCCCGACAGCCCGCGTTGGTTGTTGCTGCAAAAACGCGACGAAAAAGCGGCCATGGAAGTACTCGAAATTATTTATTCTAAAGAGGAAGCTGCAGTACAATGCCAAGAAATCAAAAAAGACCTCACGGCCGAAGGAACAAGCGAAAGCATTTTCACCAACAAATACAGTTTCCCGGTTTTATTGGCGTTTTTATTGGCGTTTTTCAATCAATTATCCGGCATCAACTTCATTTTGTATTATGCCCCAGAAATTCTAGAAATGGCTGGATTGGGCTCCAAAGAATCCTTGATGAACTCCATTCTAATTGGCGTAACCAACCTGGTATTTACCATGGCAGGTATGCGCTTAATTGATGTTTTGGGCCGCAAACAATTGATGCTAATCGGATCGATTGGTTACATTGCCAGCTTGGCTGCTGTAGCATGGGCATTTTATGCCAATGCCGGCTCGGTTGTTTTGTTAATTTCCATTTTGGTGTTTATCGCCTCTCATGCCGTGGGCCAAGGCGCTGTAATTTGGGTATTCATTTCCGAAATATTCCCCAACTCGGTGCGCGCCAAAGGACAATCTTTTGGTACTGGAATTCACTGGATATTTGCCGCTTTAATTACACTTGCAGGCCCTGTTGTAATTGATTGGTATACCCTAAATCCTTGGCCTATATTTGCCTTTTTTGCGGGGATGATGGTGTTGCAATTGATCTTTACCCTGTTTATGATGCCCGAAACCAAAGGAATTAGTTTAGAAGAATTAGAAGAAAAATTAAAAAGATAATGAGTAATTCCCTTCAAGCCGTTTGTTTTGGCGAAGTATTATTTGATGTATTTCCCACCCACCAAAAAATTGGCGGAGCACCACTCAATGTAGCGCTGCGTATGAACTCATTGGGCATTCCTACTCAAATTATTAGTCGGATTGGCGCCGATGACTTGGGCGAAGAACTCCTGAATTATGTCAACCAAAATCAGTTGTCTACCGCTGGAATTCAAACCGATGAAACCCTAGCGACTGGCGCCGTTTTGGTAAGCCTAAACGAAAAAGGCAGCGCCTCCTATACCATCAATTACCCAGCCGCTTGGGACAAAATAAATTGTTCCGAGGCAGATATTGCCCGCGTACAAGCAGCCAATGTGTTTGTCTTTGGTAGTTTGGCTTGCCGCGATGCCGTTTCGCATGCAAGCCTGTTGCAGCTACTTGAACACGCAAGTTTTAAAGTATTTGATGTAAATTTTAGAAAACCCTTTTACGAAAAAGAGTTGGTTATTTCCCTGATGCACCGAGCCGATTTCATCAAATGCAACGACGAAGAATTGCCCGAAATTTGTTCCTTTATTGGCGGATCAGCTACCGATGTTGAAAGTCAAGTACGCGAATTGGCGGCCTTTACCCATACCAAACAAATTTGTGTAACCCTAGGTGATAAAGGCGCTTTACTATTTGATCAAGGAGAATTTATCTACCATTCTGGCTATGCCGTAAAAGTTAAAGATACCGTAGGTGCTGGCGATTCATTCCTGGCTGGATTGCTTAGTCAGTTGTTGCAAAACAAACCCAAGTCTTACGCGCTAAACTTTGCTTGTGCACTGGGCGCATTGGTGGCTTCACACGAAGGGGCCAATCCAACAATTAATCACGATACCCTTTTGAATTTTATGCAATCCTAACTCATGAAAAACAGCATTCTTACCACATTTTTAATAATAACAATCAGTACATCACTAATGGCGCAAGATTTAGTAATTCCGAATAATCTAGAAAAAAAATGGTGGAAAGAGGCTGTAATTTACCAAATCTATCCCCGCAGTTTCAAGGACAGCAACGGCGATGGTATTGGCGACTTGAGCGGCATTATTTCTTCTTTAGATTACATTAAAAGCCTAGGCATTACCGCAGTTTGGTTGGGGCCAATCTTCCAATCACCCAATGACGACAACGGCTACGACATTAGCGATTACCGCAACATCATGACCGATTTTGGCACCATGGACGATTACAACGAAATGCTCAAAGGCTTTCACGACCGCGGCATTAAAGTGATTATGGATTTGGTGTTTAACCACAGTAGTGATGAGCACCAGTGGTTTCAAGAAAGTAAAAAATCACGCGACAATCCCTACCGTGATTATTACTATTGGTGGCCCGCCGAAAAAGGCACTCCCCCCTACCGTTGGAGTTGGTTTGACGTAAATAGCAATGCTTGGAAATACGACGCCACAACCGATGCGTATTATTTGCATTATTTTTCACAAAAACAACCCGATTTAAATTGGAACAACCCCAAAGTACGGGAAGAATTGTATGAGGTGATGCGCTTTTGGCTCGACAAAGGCGTAGATGGATTTCGCATGGACGCCTTTCAGTTTATCTCCAAAGACCCAACTTTTCCAGAAATTCCACTAGCCATGCGCGACAATCCGTTTGAGGTGATTAAATTTTACGGCAACGGACCGCATTTGCACGACTACATTCAAGAAATGAACCGCGAAGTTTTAAGTAAATATGACGTAATGACCGTTTCTGAAGGTGCTGGAGATTCACCCGCTGCCGCCATGAAATTTGTTGATCCTGAGCGCAAAGAACTCAACATGGCCTATCATTTTGAAAGCGTGGACATCGGAAATCATCTCCAAGAATTTGGCTTAGTGCGCTACAAAGAAATGTTTGGCAAATGGGATAAGGCCTTTCAAGACAAAGGCTGGTTGTCGATATTTATGTCCAATCACGATCAACCGCGCATGGTGAGTAAGTTTGGAAACGACAGCCCAGAATTTCGCGAAGTTTCGGCCAAAATGCTCACCACTTTTGTAATGACTATGCGGGGCACGCCCTACTATTTGCAAGGCGATGAATTGGGCATGGTGAACATTCGATTCAATTCGATTGAGGAGTACAATGACGTAGATACCCGAAATAAATATGCTGCTATAAAAAACAAAGGCGGTGATTTGCAAGCCTTTTTAGAAGGGCAAAAACAAACTTCGCGCGAGAATAGCCGCACCCCATTTCAGTGGAATGCCGAAGCCAATGCCGGATTTACTTCGGGCAAACCCTGGCTCAAGGTAAATGCAAACTACACCACACTTAACGCCGATGCCCAACAAAAAAATTCAGCCTCGGTGCTAAGCTACTTTAAACGCCTGACGAGTTTGCGCAAGCACAATCCGATTCTTACTTATGGCGCCTATGAAGTAATTGATGTAGATAACCCAGCCGTGTATGCTTACACCCGAACTTACGAAGGCAAAAAATGGTTGATCGCCTTAAATTTCACCGACAAAAAAGCCAATTTTCAAACAACCGAAAACCTCAAGGAAGGGGCAATTATGTTGGGAAATTATGCTAAGCCAAGCCTAGATGGAAGTTTAAAAGCCTACGAAGCCATTGTGGTTGAATTGAAAAAATAAATTATATTCGCCTCAGAAAAATTGAAATGAAAAAAATAGGAATCTCCTTATTGCTCGTAACACTTCTCTCCTTGGTTGTATACAACGGAGTAGGGTGTTATTTGCTGGATTCCTTTCAACAAGAACAGGCTTGGATTCGCAGCGTAGAACAAAAGGACGCGAATTATTTCAAAGAAATTCGATTAAATGCCTCGGTTTATTCGTTTGTTGAGGACACCGACATGGAGTTCATCAATGAGAATATGGTGATCAACAACAAAGTATATCACGTGTTTAAACGACAAATAAAAGACAACGTCATTCACTTGTATTACTTGGAAAACTCCAAACAAAATCTACTGAAATACCAACTTAACCGATTGGTAGATTCGGATGATTTGGCAGCAGTTCCTAGCAGTAAATCACCCCTAGAAAAAGTGTTTAAAACCTTTGCCAAGGATTATATTCCCTCTACAAATTCTCCTATTTTCGAAGTTAATTTTTGTTTTAATAGTACAAAAAAACTTCCTTGCGGTACCGCAGGAAATCTTCACTCAGGCTTTGTCGGCCAACTCTTTAGCCCACCAAAATTGGCATAATCTCGTTGTTATTGAATAGCATTAACCTTTGTGTTCGTGTGCTATTCCTATAGAAACTGGTTTTCGAATGGAGAACCGGGAATCATTGTATTTAACCAAACGATTTTATGAAAAAAACACTACTCGCTCTATTACTGGGCACAACCACTATAGGCATCGCTCAAACCGACTTGGACGGAATCATGATGCAAAAAAATAATTTTTGTTTCGGAACGGTCTTCGAATCCAGCCAATGGGATCAGTATTGGGAAGGAACTTTGTTGCGCACTAACGAAAATTTAGGAACTGTGAGCACCCAAAAATTAGGAATTATGGGGAATTATGGGGTATCCAAAAAGCTCAACCTGCTGTTTGCGGTTCCCTATATCCAAACCAAAGCCAGTCAAGGCACTTTGCAAGGACAAGCTGGCATACAAGATTTGAACCTGACGGCCAAGTATATGCCGTATGAAAAAGAAACCAAAAATGCAGTTTTATCCATCTATTTAATTGGCGATATTGGCATTCCACTCACCAACTATGTGGCCGATTATTTGCCTTTGAGCATTGGCTTACACAGCAAAACTGCGACTTTTCGTCTGATGGGCGATTACCAATATTACGATTTTTTTGCCACTGCTTCTGGTTCGTATACCAAACGCAGCAACATTACAATTGATCGCCATGCTTATTACACTACCGAAATGCACTACACCAATGAGGTGGATTTACCCGATTACGTCTACTTCAATCTGCGTGGTGGTTACCGCACCAACCGACTCATTGCCGAAGTGATTTATGACCAAGGCAGATCACAAGGTAAAAACTTTGACATCGCTCGCAACAACATGCCGTTCCCTTCAAACAGCATGCACAGTGCAAAATTGGGTTTCAATACCAAATATTACCTCAAATCCATTTCGGGTTTATCGGTAATTGCCGGATACAACCAAGTGATGGAAGGCCGCAATGTGGGCCAAGCAAAAACAGCCTATGCCGGCCTGTTCTATATCGTAGATTTTACCAAAAAAACAGCAACAAATGAAAAATAATATAGCAATCATATTCATGAGTATTGGGCTATTGCTCACCGCTTGTAACGACCAAATTAAAGAAGAAAACGGCAATTTCCCGCAGCTTAATCCTGCACAAACCGATGCAAATGCCGGCAGTTGGAAAACCTATTTACTTACAGCTCCCAACGAATTTTCATTGGATGCGCCTATTGCAGCCAATTCTACTGCATTTACCCGAGAAATTAATGAAATTAAAAGTTACCAAGCCAATATTACCGCCGATCAAAAACGCATCATCCAGTATTGGAGCGTAGGTGGCGTATTGCGTTGGAACGAAATTATGCAAACCTTGGTAGCCCGACACAACTTACCGCCCTACCAAAATCCCGACGGAACTTACCCTATTCCTTCGAGTGCCAATCCGTTTGCCTATCCGCAGTTTCCATTTTCAAATCCGCCTTTTGCGGCCCGAGCGTATGCCTACGTGAGTGCAGCGCAATACGACGCCCTAGTGGCCTGTTGGCATTATAAAAACGTATACCAACGCGAAGCACCTTATGTTACAGACAACACTTTGCCGGTCTTGGTACCCAAAAGCACCTTGCCCTCTTATCCTTCAGAAGACGGTGTATTGGCTGGTGTGACCGTTGAACTCCTCAAATTACTTTTCCCTACCGAAATTGCCTACATTCAGGAAAAAGCCGACGAGCAAAAATTATACCGCATTATCAGTGGAGCCAATGTGCGCAGCGATGTGGAAGCTGGAGTAGCCTTGGGAAGAAAAATTGCGGCCAAATTTATTAGCCGAGCAGCAACTGATGGGGCCGGTGCAGCAGTTGGAAACCAGACCTTATGGACGCAATTGGAAACACAAACCGAAGCCGCTGGGGAAATTCCTTGGAAATCACTCGACATTCCTGCCCGCCCGCCCATGTTGCCGTTGTTTGGCAATGTCAAATCGTTTCTCATGACGCCCGAAATGGTAGTAGCCAATAGACCCTTGCCTCCCCCTTCAACCCATTCGCAGCAATTTCAAGACGAATTGGCCGAGGTAAAATATTATAGCACCCACAGCAACCGCCGCAACATGCAAATTGTGAGTTTTTGGGCCGACGGAATAGGCACGTATACTCCGCCCGGACATTGGAACGCGATTGCCATTCCTTATTTTGTACAGGAAAATTTTAGTGAAGTGCGCTGGGCCAGAAACATGGCTTTATTGAATGTAGCTTTGATGGATGCGGGCATCAGTTGTTGGGATGCGAAGTATTTTTATTTTAACCCGAGACCTTGTCAGATGGATCCGAGCATTAAAACCCTTACTGGCGTGCCTAATTTCCCGGCCTATGTGTCTGGTCACTCCACCTTTAGTGCCGCGGCAGCATCAGTGTTGTCCCATATTTTACCCGAATATGCCAGCAAATTTGATGCCCAAGCCAAGGAAGCTTCTCGTTCACGTCTGATCGGAGCAATTCACTACCGCAGCGATTGCGATGCTGGTTTAGCCTTGGGAAATCGTGTTGGAGCAGTTACCATAGCGCGAGCCCAAATAGATGGCGCCGAATAACTAGAAAACTATATTCCGATGAACACTTCCTTTAATTCGATGTTTTTTCGCATCAGTCAAAAGCTAGAGAAGCACAGCATATTATTTTTGCGTGTAGCTATTGCATTCGTATATATTTGGTTTGGCGCGCTCAAAGTTATTGGACTTAGTCCAGCCGAGGGTTTGGTTGAAAAAACCGTATTTTGGTTTAAACCCGAAATATTTGTTCCTGTGTTGGGCTTTGCAGAAGTACTGATTGGCCTGGGGTTTTTATTTCGAAAATTTTTGCCATATGTGATTTTCATCATGCTCCTGCATATGGCGGTAACTTTTGTACCGTTTTTGGTCGTGCCTCAAGATTGCTTTACCCAACTGCCTTATGAACCCACTTTGATTGGTCAATATATTGTGAAAAATGTGGTCCTAATTGCCGCAGCTTTTGTAATTGCCGGAAATATTTCAAACAGAAAACAACCGATATCAACCTAAAAAAAGGGCTTCAATTCGAAGCCCTTTTGTTTTAAAACACCATCGTTTGTATGGCGTGGGGAGGAATGGTAATCATTGCCGCCTGATCTTTTACATATAAATAGTAAGACACTTCAGCATCACTGGTATTCATAACCACTGTAACTAGGCTATTATCCGGATTTTGAAACGAAGTGGTAAGTAATTGGCTGCGACTGGCCACACTACTTATGCGTTTGGCATTTACCTGAATAAATTTTGAAAAATGACCAATGTAATAATACGATGGCGTGTAAATCAATTCGCCTGTTTTGGTATTGGCATGAACCGGGGCAAAACAAAAATTACCCACGTGATTAGGTCCGCCTTGTTCATCGAGTAAAATATTCCAATCGGTCCAAGCTACCGTACCGTTGTTAAAATCGTTAATCATGGACATCCCATATTTTTCACCGTTGTTCCAATATTGGTATTTTTCTGGATTAAACGATTCGGCACAACCCTCGGTGAAAATTAAATTTTTGGTCGGATAGGCCTCGTTTACCTTTTTAACGTTCTCATACATTTGTTGGCCACCCGACCAACTTTCGTACCAATGAAAACCCATTCCCCAAGCATATTTTGCTGCTTCTGGATCGTCAAAAATAGTGGTTGCGCGCTGAAACATGAGGTCGCGGTTGTGGTCCCAAACAATGATCTTTTTGGACCCTAAGCCAGCTTTTTCGACCGTGGGTCCTAGGTAGTTTTTCAAGAAATCGCGTTCTTGCTCGGCCGAATAAATGCACGATTCCCAACGTTGTTTGGCCATGGGTTCATTTTGTAGCGAAATGCCCCACAGGGGAATCCCCTCTTTTTCATAGGCTTGAATAAACTTCACATAATAATTGGCCCAAGCTTGGTAATATTCAGGTTTTAATGAACCGCCTTGCAACATAGATCCGGTTGTTTTCATAAATGCCGGCGGACTCCAAGGTGAAGCATAAAGGGTTAATTTACCGGCCGTTTGCATGGCTTTTTTGATAAGCGGAATACGGAACTTTTTGTCGTGGGCAACAGAAAAAGAACTCAATTCGGTATCGCCTTCGGTTACGTAGGTATAGCTACCACTCGAAAAATCACAACTGTGTATATTGGTTCTGGCCAAGGTATACCCAATTCCCTTAGATTTGGAATAATAGGCGTCCACAAATTCTTGTTGTTTAGCCGGCGATAAGGTGGCAAATACTTCAGCACTGGCATCGGTTATGGCGCCGCCAATTCCCATAAATGTTTGGAAATTTTTGGTAGGATCTACAAAAACACAAATTTGCGTTTCAAAAGGCTGAGCTGCCGGAGCAAACAAAGCGGTTGTGGTATTCGACATACGCGATGTAGTCTCTTTTGCAGTAGTGTACACCTGAACGGTTGAGGATTTAGTGGGCTGTTGACTCCAAGCAAATGAAGTGAAAATAAACAGCAGTATAAGCAGTAATTTTTTCATAATACGACCAAATTGATAGCCAACGAAAATAGTAAAATAAGCAACGAAATCGAGTATTTGCTGCTAATAATTTAACCAAATAAAAATAAACTAGTAACACGCGCGAGCGGATGATTTAATTTTATACATTCGACAAATCAATTTATTTCTGAATGATTTAGCGATTGATTTATAGCTATGAAAGACGTTACCCTAAAAGTGATTGCGGATAAGTTGGGCATCTCCATAACGACCGTTTCTAAAGCTTTAAAAAACTACCCGGACGTGAGTGCCAAAACCCGAAAATCGGTAATGGACATGGCCGAATCCTTGCATTTTACCCCCAACAGTTTTGCTGTAAATTTACGCACCAAAGAATCACGAACGATTGGCCTTATCATTCCCGAAGTGGTGCATCATTTCTTTTCAAGCGTGATAAATGGCATCATCGCCGAAGCTGAGAAAAACGGCTATTTTGTAGTCATTTTACAATCGAATGAATCGATAGAATTAGAAAAAAAACAGGTGGGTTTATTGCTCAACAAACGTGTAGATGGGATCATCATTTCGTTGTCGAACGAGTCAAATGACGACGATCACTTGAAAGATATTGTAAGTCGCAAAGTCCCGTTTGTAATGTTTGACAAAATCTCCAAATTAATTCCCTGCTCAAAAGTGATTATCAACGACCAAAAAGCGGCGTTTAATGCCGTAGAGCATTTGATTCAGCAAGGCTGTAAAAAAATCGCACACATTCGCGGCCCCATCAATCCTCAGAATGCAATTGATCGTTTTTTAGGGTATAAAAAAGCCCTCGAAAAAAACAACATTCCTTACGATTCTAGTTTAGTATATGCCTGCAAGCACGTTACATTTGACGAAGGAAAAGAGTTTGCCCAACAAATTTTAGCCGAGCATCCCGACGTAGATGGCATTTTTGCGGTGACCGATTTAGTAGCCGTAGGGGTTTTGGCACACCTGAACGAAACAAAGCACCATGTGCCGGGCGACATTAAACTTATCGGGTTTAGCAACTGGTTTATGTCGCAAGTTATTTCCCCCAAATTGAGCACGGTAGATCAACCCAGCGAAGAAATGGGCATAACTGCTTTTAATTTATTGTTGGAAGAAATGAATGCCAAACGAGAAGGAATTGACATACAGCCCAAAACCATCGAATTGAGCACCAGTATCATTGCTCGTGAGTCAACGGCCAATTAATCCTTTTTTAAAAAATCAATATTTCGTTTAATTCCCTCCCACTTGGTTCTTTTGAGTGGGGAATTTTTGGCCAATACGCCAAACGTTTCGTGGGTAATTTCTTCCCAATCTTTTTTGGACATGGTCAATAATTCTGGAGTTGGTTGAAAGGCCGGTACAGCATGTGGTTTAGCAAATCGATTCCACGGACACACATCTTGGCAGACATCACAGCCAAAAATCCAATCGTTCCATTGGCTCTTCATTTCTATTGGCATTTCATTTTTGAGTTCTATTGTGAAATACGAAATGCATTTGCTGCCATCGACCACATAGGGCGCCACAATGGCTTGGGTGGGACAGGCGTCAAGACAGGCCGTACAGGTGCCACAATGATCGGTAGTAGGCGAATCATAATCCAATTCGAGATCGACAATCAACTCGGCTATAAAATAAAACGAACCCACTTGTTGGGTAATTAAATTGCTGTTTTTGCCAATCCAACCCTGGCCGCTTTTGGCTGCCCAGGCCTTGTCTAAAACCGGCGCCGAATCGACAAAAGCTCTGCCGTTTACTTCGCCGATTTCATTTTGAACAAAAAACAACAACTCCCTCAATTTATCCTTGATGACCTCGTGATAATCTTGTCCGTAGGCGTACTTCGAAATTTTGTAGGAATCTTCAGCTTGGGAAGTTTCTGGATAATAATTGAGCAGTAAAGATATGACACTTTTGGCACCATCAACCAACAAATTCGGGTTTAATCGCTTGTCAAAATGATTGGCCATGTAGGCCATTTCGCCGTGATAATTTTGATTTAACCAACGTTCCAAGCGTGGTGCTTCATTTTCTAAAAAGCCTGATTTAGAAATACCACAGGACAAAAAACCGAGGCGTTGGGCTTCGGATTTGATTAATTGAGTGTAGTTGGTTTTATTGTTGATCATTTGCATTAGGGATTGAAGCGAATGTTTGAGCTCTTTTTGTGTAACAAAAAAGCGAGTGCGAAAAGCCCGACCTCGTTTGGCAAAACGAGGAAATGCCCTAAAACAATCCCCCTTGCACAGCCGGTCTGCTAATGCCCAAATGACGATAGGCTTTCTCGGTAACTTCACGTCCACGGGGTGTACGCATGATGAATCCTTCTTGAATTAAAAAGGGTTCATACACTTCCTCGATGGTTTCGCTACTTTCTGATACAGCGGTAGCCAACGTAGACAAGCCTACTGGACCGCCTTTAAATTTATCAATGATGGTTAATAGTATTTTGTTGTCCATTTCGTCGAGCCCGTGCAAATCGACATGCAGCGCCTCTAAGGCGTATTTGGCAATTTGAATATCAATAGTGCCATTGCCCTTAATTTGCGCAAAATCACGCACCCTACGCAACAAGGCATTGGCAATACGCGGCGTGCCTCTGCTTCTACCCGCAATTTCAATAGCAGCCTCCATAGAAATTGGCATTTTTAAAATCGCTGAGCTGCGTTGCACGATCGTGGTGAGCAGTTCGGTGTTGTAATATTGCAAGCGGCTTTGGATCCCAAAACGGGCGCGCATAGGCGCAGTGAGCAAACCCGATCGGGTAGTTGCCCCAACCAAAGTAAAAGGATTTAAATTAATTTGAACGGTACGTGCATTAGGACCCGATTCAATCATGATGTCAATTTTGAAATCTTCCATAGCCGAATAGAGATATTCTTCTACGATTGGACTCAACCGGTGAATTTCATCAATAAACAAGACGTCACGGTCTTCTAAATTAGTGAGTAACCCAGCCAAATCTCCGGGTTTATCGAGCACGGGACCTGAGGTAATTTTGATGCCTACGCCCAATTCGTTGGCTAGAATATTGGCTAAGGTAGTTTTACCCAAGCCTGGAGGCCCATGAAACAAAGTATGGTCTAGCGCTTCATTGCGTTGATTGGCTGCAGCCACAAACACCTTGAGATTGTCTAAAATTTGCTCCTGTCCGGAAAAATCATCAAAGGATAAGGGGCGCAACTTTTTTTCAAGATCTAACTCTTCGGGATTGTAATTGGATTTGGTGGGATTTAAATGCTCGTTCATGAAACAAATATAGGGAAATGTGGTGGTGAAATAAAAAAGCCTTTCGGTAAGGAAAGGCTTAATTTATATTAGTGATGTAATTCTTCTTCACCCGGTTTCATCGGGACGTTTTGCGGAACAAAATCATCGTCGTGTCCTGGCTTGCTGTAATCATATGGCCAACGGTGTACGTGAGGAATCTCTCCTGGCCAGTTTCCGTGCATGTGCTCAATAGGAGCAGTCCATTCCAATGTATTTGATTTCCATGGGTTTTGTACTGTTCTCTCTCCATAAAAAATACTGCTAAAGAAATTGTATAAAAATACCAACTGGAATGCACCACCCACTAAAGCAAATGCGGTGATCAATACATTTACGTTTTGTAAATCGTCAAACAATGGGAAGTTGGTATTGGTGTAATATCTTCTAGGTAAACCGGCTAAACCGATGAAGTGCATCGGGAAGAATACACCATAGGCACAAACAGCTGTTACCCAAAAATGGATATACCCCAAATTTTTATTTAACATTCTTCCGAACATTTTTGGAAACCAGTGGTAAATTCCAGCAAACATTCCGTACAAAGCTGAAATACCCATTACCAAGTGAAAGTGAGCTACTACGAAATAGGTATCGTGTACGTTGATGTCTAATGTACTATCCCCTAAAATAATTCCCGTTAAACCTCCTGTAATAAAGGTAGAAACCAAACCAATAGAGAAAAGCATGGCTGGATTTAATTGTAAATTCCCTTTCCACAATGTAGTGATGTAATTAAATGCTTTTACCGCAGATGGAATCGCAATTAACAGGGTAGTAAATGTAAATACCGAACCTAAGAACGGGTTCATCCCCGAAATAAACATGTGGTGACCCCATACAATGGTAGACAAAAATGCAATGGCAAGGATTGACATGATCATGGCGCGGTAGCCAAAGATAGGTTTACGTGAATTGGTTGCAATAACTTCTGAAGTAATTCCCAAAGCTGGCAACAAGATAATGTAAACCTCAGGGTGACCTAAAAACCAAAATAAATGTTCAAACAAAACCGGCGAACCTCCTTGGTAATGCAATACTTCTCCGGCAATATAAATGTCTGACAAGAAGAAGGATGTTCCAAAACTTCTGTCCATGATGAGCAACAAAGCTGCTGATAATAATACCGGGAAAGAAATAACTCCAATAATCGCCGTGATAAAAAATGCCCAAATAGTCAGTGGCAAACGCGTCATTGACATTCCTTTTGTACGTAAGTTGATTACTGTTACAATGTAATTTAATGATCCCAATAAAGAGGCCGCAATAAATATTGCCATAGAAACCAACCACAAAGTCATTCCAGCTCCTGATCCGCTAATAGCTTGCGGTAAGGCACTTAGAGGAGGATAAATTGTCCAACCCGCTGAGGCTGGTCCTGATTCGACGAATAAGGAAATTACCATGATTACGCTAGACAAGAAAAACAACCAATAGGAAACCATGTTTAAGAATCCTGAGGCCATATCTCGAGCGCCAATTTGTAGTGGAATTAAAAGATTACTAAAGGTTCCACTCAAGGCAGCTGTCAATACAAAAAACACCATGATGGTTCCATGTATAGTCACTAAAGCTAGGTATCTATCATTTAACAAAACACCATTAGGCGCATAACTTTCACCTAAAAATATTTTAAAAACTTGAAATGACTCCTCTGGCCATGCGAGTTGCAATCTAAATAAGAGTGAAATGAAAACCCCAATTACACCCATGATGATACCCGTAATTAAATACTGTTTAGCGATCATTTTATGATCAATACTAAATATGTATTTGGTTATAAAAGTATCTTTGTGGTGATGTTCGTGATCGTGTGAGGCATCGTGACCGTGATCGTGAGCTACTGCTGACATAGGTAATGGTTCTTAAATTAGTTTATTATATTATTTTACAAGGGCAGCCATAGGAGCTGCTTTTACTGCTAAAGTGTCTACTGGAGTAGCCCCATCTACAGGAGCTGGAGCAGCAGCTGCTTGTAATTCTTCTTTGAATGTTTTTTGCGTGGCCAACCACTTTTTGTAGTCTTCAGGTGTATCTACAACAATTTTCATTTGCATGTTGTAGTGAGAAGCACCACATATCTTATTACATAAAAGTAAATAATCAAAGGTATACGGATCTAATCCTGGTTCGCCCTTGGCTATTAATTCTTGGCTTTTTTTAGTGCGTATTGCATTAATATTAGCCACTTTTTCTTGCATAAATGGCATATCACGCATTTGTTGCGTAGTGTAAATCGGCTCAAAGGCAAATTGGGTAACCATACCTGGAACACAGTTCATTTGCGCTCTAAAATGGGGCATGTAGGCCGAATGTAATACGTCTTGTGAACGCATTTTGAATAGAATTTTTTTACCGATAGGCAAGTGCAATTCTGTAACCACTTTATCGTCTTGTGCATTTGGATCGGAAGCATCTACTCCCAATACATTTACACCTTCTATATAACGTACATTGGCTTTACCCAAAACATTGTCTTCTCCTGAATAACGTGCTGTCCATTTAAACTGTTGTGCATACAACTCAATTTCAATTACATCCTCGTCTTCGTCGACAAACATAATATTGGTCCAAGCGTACAAACCGTATAAAATTAAACCGGCCAAAACAATGGCTGGAATGATACTCCAGATGAATTCTAATTTATTATTGTCGGCAAAATACAAGGCAGTATTGCCTTCTTTTCCACGGTATTTGAATCCAAAATAATACAAAAACCCTTGGGTAATAGTTTGTACAATGAATATCAAAACCCAAGTAATGTTCATCAAATTATCTACTGTAGTGCCATGAGCTGATGCAGGTGTATGCAATACTATTCCGCCCCACTTGATCAAACTATAAATGGTAAAAGCATATATGAAAGCCAAAAAGCCAAACATGATATATCCTTGCACATTGTTATCATTATCACTTGCAATTTGAGAATTTTGTTTTACGCCCACTTGGGTTAAATCAAAGATTTTCGTCAATTGCCAAAGCGCAACGGCTAATAAAATTAAAACTATAATTACCAACAAACTTGTCATCTGTTTTTTACTTTAAATATTAATAATGAAAATGTTTACTTTCTTCGATGAAAGGATTTCGTTTTGGAAGTAACGGTGCTTTGGTTAAAGCGGAAAATACTACGTAGATAAATAATCCAAGGAAGAAACATAAGGCTCCTAGCTCAGGTACGCCAATAAACCATTGATCTCCAACAGTTGCAGGCATAATCATATTAAAGAAATCAACATAGTGACCAAATAAGATTACTGTACCCGCCATTACCAATACCCAAGTAATGCGTTTGAAATCGGTATTGATTAAGATTAAAATTGGGAACACAAAATTCATGACAACTGCACCAAAGAAAGGTAGGTTGTACATTTCTATACGGGTTACAAAATAGGTTACCTCTTCTGGAATGTTAGCATACCAAATCAACATAAATTGTGAGAACCATAAATACGTCCAGAATACACTAATACCAAACATAAATTTCGCTAAATCGTGAATATGACTCGTATTTACATGCTCTAAATACCCTTTACCTTTCAAGTACAAGGTAACCATACAAATGGTTGTGATTCCACTCACAAAGAAGCTTGCAAATACATACCATCCAAATAAAGTACTGAACCAATGTGGGTCAAAAGACATAATCCAATCCCATGACATGATAGATTCTGATACAATAAAGAATACTAAAAACATGGCAGAGATGTTGAAATTCTTTTTGTAGAAACTGTTATCAGATGACTCGTCTTGTGCCAAACAGTTTTTACGAGAGAAATAACGGTATAGATTCCAACCTGCTAAAAAGATAGCGGCACGAATAATCCAGAAAGGGAAGTTTAAGTACCCTGCTTTGTTTTGAATTAATTTGTCGTGTGCTACTACTTCAGGATCCAACCATACAAATAAATGATTAAGGTGAAGTCCGCAAGCTACAAGCAGTAAAAAGAAAATTACTGATCCCCATGGCAAGTATGCAGTAATTCCTTGCATTACTCTAAAAAGTACGGGTGACCAACCGGCTTGAGCAACTTGTTGAATGCCATAAAAAACTAAGACACCCATAGAGATCAAAAGGAAAAAAATACAGGCAACATATAACGCTGACCAAGGTTTGTTTTGCAATTGGTGCAACACATGCGTTAAATGTTCTTGGTGTTCAGCATGTGCGTCTTCGTGCGCAGGTGCTTCTGCATGGTGAGTTTCTGCTTGTTGTGCTTCAGCTTGATGAGTTTCAACAGCTGCTACTGCAGTTGTTGTATCTACTGCTGTGGTATCGTGCACAGCTTGAACGGTATCTGTAGCTGGTGTAGATACTACTTCTGCTTCGGCTGTGTTGTGCGCTTCAGCTTCAGTGTGAACTGCAGCTGCTTCATGGTGACCATGTGCATCGGCAGCGAGTATTTTCTCAACGTCTTCAATATTTTTTGGAGCGGTTAAAAAACCATAGCCTAGCCCAAGAATACCAATAACCATTAGGACCAGTGAAAAAGTTTTTAATTTACTTGAAAATGTATACATATCTAATAAGATCAGTTGGTTCGATAATTATAATTCGCTTTTTAATTTTAAGACGTACTCGGCAAGGATCCATCTTTCGCGTGCACTCAATTGGTTGGCATACGAACCCATTGCATTTAAACCATACGTTTGAACGTGAAAAATACTACCCGCGGTAATAGTAGGTCTATCTTTGTAACTAGGAACACCTAAATATTTACCTTGTGTAACTAATTTACCTTTACCATCACCCGCAGTTCCATGACATATGGCGCAATAGATGTCAAATAATTCTTTGGCTTTGTCTAAATCAACAGCAGTTGAATCTAATGGTGATTTTGAATTTGCTTTGGCTAATTCATAACCAGCTGTAGTGTTTGGATAGGCATATACTTCCTGTCCTCTTTTGATTGAACCATCTACAGGCAATTGCCCTTCTTTGCCATTTTTAAAAGCCTGTGATTCACCATACGTTTCATAACTTACCGGTTCATACATATTAGGCATGTACTGATAATTAGGTTTCGATTTGTCGTGACAAGATGAAACTAATACAGCAAAACTCACTAAAAGGCTTATTTTATATACACTTTTCATAGTTCTAATTAATGCTTTTCAATTACTTTAACTTCTACTGCACCAGTAGATTGGAAAAAACTAACCAATTCGGTTTCGTTATCGTGCACAGCAACTTCCATCAAAAAGTGATCGTCAGTTGTGCGGACATCTGGGTTTTCAGCTTGTTTAAATGGCCATAATCTGCTTCGCATATAAAAAGTAATAACCATTAAGTGCGCTGCAAAAAACACAGTCATTTCAAACATAACAGGAACAAAGGCAGGCATGTTTTGGATGTAGGCAAAACTTGGTTTTCCTCCAATATCTTGTGGCCAATCCTGAATCATGATATAATTCATCATGGTCGTGGCTACAGATAAACCAATGCAACCGTATATAAAAGCACAGATAGCTAATCGAGTTGGGGCTATCCCCATGGCTTTATCCAATCCGTGTACAGGAAATGGCGTGAATACTTCTTCAATGTGATGATGTGCAGCACGGGTTTTCTTTACCGCGTCCATCAATACATCATCGTCATTATAAAGGGCGTAAATAACTTTATTACTCATGATGTGAATCTTTATTTGCTTCTCTTTGTTTTTTATAATTTTCTCCTGATGTTTTCAAAATTGTTTTAACCTCTGCTTGCGCAATTACAGGGAATGAACGAGCATATAGTAAGAATAAAACAAAGAAGAAACCAATCGTACCAATGAATATTCCAATGTCAACAAATGTTGGGGAAAACATGGTCCATGAAGATGGAAGGTAATCACGGTGTAAAGAAGTTACAATGATTACAAAACGCTCAAACCACATTCCAATATTTACCACAATAGAAATGATAAACGAGAACATAATGCTGGTACGTAATTTTTTGAACCACATGAATTGAGGCGAAAACACATTACATGTCATCATTGACCAGTATGCCCACCAGTAAGGCCCTGTTGCACGGTTCAAGAATGCATATTGTTCGTATTCTACTCCTGAATACCAGGCCACAAATAACTCAGTGATATATGCAACCCCAACAATAGAACCGGTAATCATGATTACGATGTTCATTAATTCGATATGCTGAAGGGTGATATACGCTTCCAAATTGGACACTTTTCTCATGATGATCAACAAGGTGTTTACCATTGCAAATCCAGAGAATACGGCTCCAGCCACAAAGTAGGGAGGGAAAATCGTGGTATGCCATCCTGGGATTACCGAAGTAGCAAAGTCAAAGGATACAATGGTGTGCACTGAAAGTACCAACGGAGTAGCCAAACCTGCCAATACCAAAGAAACCTCTTCGAAACGTTGCCAGTCTTTTACGCGTCCACTCCATCCAAAACTCAAGATGGTATAAATTCTTTTGGTAAAAGGAGTTACAGCGCGGTCACGCAACATGGCGAAATCAGGCAATAATCCTGTCCACCAAAATACAAGTGATACAGATAAATAGGTAGAAATTGCAAATACGTCCCACAATAAAGGCGAATTAAAGTTCACCCATAATGATCCAAATTGGTTGGGAACGGGTAAAACCCAGTAGGCCAACCATGGACGACCCATGTGAATAATTGGAAATAAACCCGCTTGGATTACCGAGAAGATAGTCATCGCCTCTGCCGAACGGTTAATGGCCATTCTCCATCGTTGACGGAATAATAACAATACTGCCGAAATCAAGGTTCCTGCGTGACCAATACCTACCCACCAAACAAAGTTTGTGATATCCCAGGCCCAACCAATTGTTTTGTTTAATCCCCATGTTCCAATTCCGGTTGAAACGGTATATACAATACAGCTAAGTCCCCAAAGGAACGCAGCTAAAGCAATTGAAAATACTATCCACCAGTGTTTATTTGCTTTCCCTTCAACAGGTGCTGCAACATCAACGGTTACATCGTGATAAGATTTATCACCAATAACTAAAGGTTTTCTAATGGGTGCTTCGTAGTGAGACGACATAATCCTTTATCTTGTTTATTAATTAATTTACGAATTTCTAACTTTTACGTGGTAGAACACATTTGGCTTAGTACCCACATGCTCTAATAAATGATACATTCTGTCTTCGGCAGCCAATTCAGCTACTTTACTTTCTTTATCATTTACATCTCCAAATACCATAGCTCCTGACGAACATGCTTTTGAACAAGCGGTTTGGAATTCACCATCTTTGATTGCTCTTCCTTCGTTTTTAGCTTTTAATATAGTGGCTTGAGTCATTTGAATACACATCGAACATTTTTCCATCACCCCGCGTGAACGAACATTCACATCAGGATTGATGACCATACGACCTAAATCATCGTTCATATGGAAGTCAAATTCGCTGTTTTGGCTGTATAAGAACCAGTTGAAACGACGTACTTTATATGGACAGTTGTTAGCGCAATAACGGGTACCTACGCAACGGTTATAGGCCATGTGGTTTTGCCCTTGACGACTATGTGAAGTTGCCGCTACAGGACAAACGGTTTCACAAGGTGCGTGATTACAGTGTTGACACATTACCGGTTGGAAAGCTACTTGTGGATTGTCAGCTGGTTGCTCCATTTGACCAAATCCACCCAAAGAACCTTTGTCACCAAATAATCCTTTGAAATTTTCTTTTTTCTCGTCGTCTTGTGCAAACGTATCTTCAGAAGAATAGTATCTATCAATACGCAACCAGTGCATATCGCGGCTTCTACGTACCTCTGATTTTCCAACAACAGGTACATTGTTTTCAGCGTGGCAAGCAATAACACAAGCGCCACAACCAGTACAAGCGTTCAAGTCGATAGATAAGTTAAAGTGATGTCCAACTGATCGGTCAAATGATTCCCATAAATCAACTTTGGTCGCTTCAACTTCTTTGTGATCTAAAGACACCATCGGAACTTCATTCCATTCTTTAGCGTCTTTTGTATTGAATATTTCAAGGGTAGTTTCTTTGATGATATCACCTCTACCCATTAATGTTTTTTGTGATTGTACACAAGCAAATTCGTGCTCGCCATTTGCTTTTGAAATGCTAACGGCTTGAACGTTATTGAAGCTTTGATACAAAGTATAGGCATTGACACCCACTTGCATTTCTTCTTTCAAAGATGCTTTTTTACCGTATCCTAAAGCCAATCCAACTGTTCCATTGGCTTGTCCTGGTTGAACAATTACGGGTACATTTGAAATGGTCACGCCATTGGCAGTAATATTGGCATAACTTCCGTTAAGACCTCCGTTGGCTACATTGTTGTTTTGTAATCCTAATTTCTCGGCATCAACGCGAGAAACACTTAGGTAATTGTCCCAAGACACTCGGGTAATTGGATCTGGCAATTCTTGCAACCAAGGGTTGTTTGCTTGTTGACCATCTCCTAAACCTGTTTTGGTATATAAAATTAATTCAAAACCTTTCGCTGCTGAAGCACCTGCCACAGCTGATGCTGCTGCAGAATAATTTACTGCTCCTGCGGTTAATCCTCCTGAAACGCCTGCATAAACTCCGTCATGCAACACGGTATTCCAAGATGAACCAGAAATAATTCCTGCCGCCGAAGCTTGTAGGTAATTGTAATACGAAGTAGTATTTCCTGCTAATGACAATAAACAATCTTGAAATTGTTTGGTGTCAAAAAGTGGGCGAATGGTGGGTTGTTGTAATGAATAGGTTCCTTTGGTTAACATAAAATCATTCCATGATTCTAAGTAGTGTGGAACAGGCGCTGCAATTGTAGTTAATGAAGCGGTTTCGTCTTCTTTTAAACTAAAGGCAGCAGAAGTAGTAACTTTTTTCAAGGCAGCTTCAAAGCCTAAGGCAGCAGGCATGGTATAAACGGGATTAATTCCGCTCATAATTAAAGTATGTACAGCTCCCGCTTTCATGTCAGCGACTAACTGTGCTACTTTTTCATTTGAACCTTTTCTGATTTGGCGTGTGCCAACCGTTGAAAAAGCTTCACTTGCTAAAGCTTGATTGATTGCTAAAACAAGTAATTGTGCGTTTTTATCTTGAATTCCAGAAACCAAAACTCCTTTTGATCCGGCTGCTTTTAATTGTTGAGCTGCTTTTTGAACCGCAGCATCATTAACCGTTTTAGTTGTAGCTATTCCAGAATTTGTAATGGCATTATAAATGGCAACTAAAGCTTGCTTTTGATCGGCAACCGTCATCGGAAAACGTTTATCAGCTGCAGCACCTGACAAAGTCATGTTGGCTTCAAATTGATAATGACGAGACATTTTTCCATTTTTAGGAACACGTCCTTGTGCATACCCTTTATTGTAGTTACCCCCTTGCCAATCGCCTAAGAAATCAGCGCCGATAGAAACTATTAAATTTGATTTAGAAAAATCATAATCAACTAAAGCTCTTTCTCCATATACCGTTTCAAACGCATCCAAGGCTGCTGATTCAGATACAGCATCGTATACTACATGTTTGGCATTTGGGTTTTGGGCAATAAACTCAGCAATTAACTTCTCGGTAGAAGGCGACGCCAAGGTTCCTGTAAGTAAAACTACTTGTTTCCCTTTGGCTTTTGATTCAGCTACGCTTGATTTAAGTTTTGCATCTACATCGGCCCAAGTTGCTGATTTACCAGCCAACTTTGGGTGTTTTAAACGCATACTGTCATATAATGACAAGATCGAAGCGTGTGCTCTTGCATTGGCTGAGAACTTAGCTCCTGCAAGGGTATTGTTATCAATTTTGATCGGACGACCTTCTTTGGTTTTCACCAATAAATTGGCAAAATCAAATCCGTCAAAAAAGGAAGTTGCATAATAATCGGCAACACCTGGAATAATTTGTTCCGGCTGAATTACATAAGGAATTGACTTGTGCACAGGGCCTTCACAAGCGGCTAACGAAGCTGCTGCTGTAGAAAAACCAACATACTTTAAGAAATCACGACGTGTGGTTGACGAATCCGTTAATGCATTCTTGTTTCCTAAAAACTCATCTGTTGGGATTTGCTCAACAAATTCATTATTTCTAAGCGCCTCAACAATAGAACTATTTTCGTTTAGCTCTTCAACACTTTTCCAGTATTTTTTGTTTGATGACATTGTATATAAATATTAGCTCTTAATAATTTTTTTAATAGTGGCATTTACCACACTCTAAACCTCCCATTTGCGCAGCTGTCAATTTAGTCACGCCATATTTTTTAGAAAGTTCTTCGTGAATTTTGGTATAGTACTCATTGCCTTCCATTTTCACCTCGGTTTTGCGGTGACAAGTAATACACCAACCCATGGTCAATGGAGCAAACTGTTTTTGTACTTCGTAGGTTTGAACTGGACCGTGACAAGTTTGACATTCAATACCTGCTACGGTTACGTGTTGCGAGTGATTAAAGTAAACAAAATCAGGTAGGTTGTGAATACGAACCCATTTTACCGGCTGCGTTTTACCCGTATATTTTTGGGTAGCAGCATCCCAACCCACAGCAGTATATAATTTTTGGATTTCTCCATCGTAGAATGCTTTTGAATGCTCAGGAGTAGCCGTCGTATCTGAAACTTCGTTGATGTTTTTGTGGCAGTTCATACACACATTTAATGAAGGAATACCGGCATTTTTACTTACTCGTGCAGCAGAGTGACAATACTTACAATTGATTCCGTTGCTTCCCGCGTGAATACGGTGAGAATAATGAATAGGCTGAATTGGCTCGTAATCTTGATCTACCCCAATTTGCATTAAATACCCATACACAAAATAGGCGCTCATTAATAGCAACAAGATCGCACTAACCAAAACTAAAAATTGATTGTTTACAAATGCTTTCCAAATAGGAGTTGATTTTTCTTTCGGGGCTACTTCAATTCCATTGGCTTTCGCGATTTTAACCAAGATGTTGTTTACTAAATACAACATCACTATTAACATCAACAAGACCACAGTCAATGCCAATAAAATTATGTCGTTTGAAACACCGCCTTGATTGGTTTCAGTTCCTGGAGGAGCAGCTGTTGTAGCCGCTACAGGCTCTGCTTTAGGCTCAGAAGTATAAGCGATAATGTTATCAATGTCTCCCTCAGACAACTGTGGAAATGCAGTCATTACCACTTTATTGTTTTCTTCAAAAACTTTAACCGCTTTGGCGTCTCCAGATTTGATTAATTCAGAACTGTTGTGCACCCATTTGTACAACCAAGCATTGTCGTATTTATTGGCAATTCCACGAAGTGCAGGACCCGTAGCTTTTGCGTCTAATTTGTGACATGCCGCACAATTGGCATTAAACAATTCTTTTCCTTTTGCGGCATCACCACCAGCGGCTGGAGCGGCCATTGCTGTTGCGGCGGCTGGATCTGCTGCTGGAGCGGCAGGCGCAGGAGTTTGCGCATAAGAAGTTAAGGAGATGGATAGCGTTAAAGCTAAACTTAAAAATAGAATCCTTGAAATCGAATTATGGTTACCCACTTTTTTCATATTTTGTAATGATTATCGACTAAAAATGGCGTGTTTACTCAGTTTTTCAAACCTAATAACAACACCCCTTATTTAAAAACTTGCACAAAAATACGACTTAAGAACTATTCTCAAAACCTTAAAATACTCTTAAATATCAATTTATATTAATTCTAAATAATTTTTATAGAATGGCATTTTTAATAAATAGTACATTTGCATTAAAATCAAACCATTATGAATTTAGGAACCGTAAAATTCGGAATTTCAGCCCTTTTATTATGTCTCGCAAACCCTTTAATTAGTAAAGCGCAAAGCCAAATCACCACCCCAATTCAAGATCCTAAAATTGAACGCCTACTCGCCGAAAAAAGAAAAATAAACTCTTCGATCACGATCACGGACAAATACAAAATTCAACTTTTTTCGGGTGAAAATGAATTGGCCAAAAAGACCTTGATCGAGTTTCGAAAAGAAAACAAATTACTAGATGCAACCATCGTTTTTAGCACACCCTCTTATAAAGTATGGATCGGAAATTTCAAATCCAGAATTGAGGGCGAAAAAGCATTAGCTGACCTCAAAAAGAAATATCCAAATGCCCTGCTAATTAAACCCAACAAATAAAAAAAGGCGTTCTAAATTAGAACGCCTTTTTTACTATACTGTTTTTGTTATTTCAATTTTTTCTTCACGGCAACTTCTTGGAAGGCTTCGATGATATCTAACTCTTCGATGTTGTTGTAATTCTTAATTTGAATACCGCAATCGTAACCTTTAGAAACTTCTTTTACGTCGTCTTTAAATCGTTTCAAGGTGGCCAATTCTCCAGTAAACACAACCACACCTTCGCGGATGATTCGAATACGTGAGTTGCGGAATATTTTTCCGTCGGTTACCATACAACCGGCAATCGATCCCACTTTTGAAATTTTGAAAATCTCTCTAATTTCGGCAGTACCGGTAATTTCTTCTTTCATTTCAGGCGATAACATACCTTCCATAGCATCTTTCAAATCGTCGATCGCATCATAAATGATGGAATAATTTCGGATATCGATTTCTTCTTTATCAGCCAATTGTCTTGCATTTCCTGCAGGACGTACATTAAATCCAATGATGATCGCATCAGATGCCGAAGCCAACATCACGTCGGTTTCAGTAATGGCACCTACTCCTTTATGGATAATGTTAATTTGAATTTCTTCGGTTGACAATTTCGAGAATGAATCAGACAAGGCTTCAACCGAACCGTCCACGTCTCCTTTTAAGATGATGTTCAATTCTTTAAATTGACCCAATGCGATACGACGACCAATTTCGGCCAAAGTAATGTGGCGTTGTGTTCTCACCGACTGCTCACGCATCAATTGTGTACGTTTAGCGGCAATAGCTTTGGCTTCTCTCTCGTCTTCAAACACGTTAAATTTATCACCCGCGGTAGCTGCGCCATCTAATCCCAATACAGAAACTGGCGTAGATGGACCTGCTTCCAAAACTACGTGTCCGCGTTCGTCGTGCATGGCTTTAATTTTACCGTGGTGTTTCCCGGCCAACATATAGTCGCCAATTTTCAAGGTTCCATTTTGAACCAAGATGGTTGATACGTATCCTTTTCCTTTATCTAAGAACGCTTCTACCACTGTACCTGAAGCCAATTTATTGGCATTGGACTTCAAGTCAAGAATTTCGGCTTCTAATAATACTTTTTCTAATAATTCTTTTACACCTGTTCCGGCTTTGGCCGAAATGTCATGCGATTGAATTTTACCACCCCAATCTTCAACCAATAAATTCATACTAGCCAAACGTTCCTTGATTTTCTCCGGATTGGCATTGGGCTTGTCAATTTTGTTGATGGCAAAAATAATGGGCACATTGGCCGCTTGCGCATGGCTAATGGCCTCTTTGGTTTGTGGCATGATGTCGTCGTCGGCAGCAATCACAATGATGGCAATATCGGTAACCTGCGCTCCACGGGCACGCATCGCGGTAAACGCCTCGTGACCTGGTGTATCTAAGAACGCAATTTTTTGTCCGTTGTCAAGTGTTACTCCGTAAGCCCCAATGTGCTGTGTAATACCTCCAGATTCCCCAGCAATTACGTTTTCTTTACGAATGTAATCGAGCAAAGAGGTTTTTCCGTGATCGACGTGACCCATTACCGTTACAATAGGTGCACGGAAGGCCAAATCTTCTGGCGCATCTTCTACCACTTGAATCGAATCTTCCAAATCGGTGGTAATGAATTCTACATCATAACCAAATTCATCGGCTACAATAGTCAAGGTCTCAGCATCCAGACGTTGGTTCATGGTTACCATGATACCCAATGACATACAAGTACCAATTACTTTGGTAATCGGCACATCCATCATAATGGCAATTTCACCTACGGTTACAAACTCTGTAACTTTAATGGTTTTACTGCCTTCTTCAATAGATCTTTGTTCTTCGTCTGATTTTTGACGGTGTGTTTCACGCTTATCTCTACGGTATTTGGCCGCTTTTGATTTGCTGCCTTTTCCTTGTAGTTTCTCTAGCGTTTCGCGAATTTGATTTTTAACTTCTTCCTCGGTTGGCTCTACCTTGGCTACTATAGCGGGACGAGCTCCTTTTACAAATCCAGGTCGTGATGAACGATCACCGGGTGCATTAGGAGAAATTTTATTTGGGTTTGCACCACCTTGTACCCCTGGACGAACTTCGCCTGGTTTTAAAGGAATGCGTTTTCTTTTGTTTTTATTGGCATCGCCCGGTTTATTCGGAACTATTTTAGGCTCCTCTTTTTTCTTTTTGGGCTTATTAAATTGCGATAAATCAATAGTCTGGCCCGTAAGTGTAGCGCCTGATAATTTTTGGTATTGAGTAGTAATCGATTCTTCAGCGGCTTCCTTTTCAGGCTCAGCTGTTGGCGCTGCTGCTGGTTTTGATGCTGTCGCTGTAGGGGCTTCAGTCGCTACTGGCGCATCCGCTTTAGGCGTTTCGGCAACTGGCGTTGGCTGGGGTTTCTTTGGATCTAAATCAATCGTACCCACTTGCTTTGGACCAGAAACGGTAGCCTTGGCTTTGATGACTTCTAAGCGCTGACGTTCTTCATCGGCTTTGCGTTTGTCTTCAATTTCTTTTTCGCGCTCAATACGCAGGGCTTCTTTTTCTTTTCTTTTTTCTTCGCTTACTTCTAAGGAAGCTGCCTTATTTCCCTTGTCACCCGCAAATTCATTTTGTAAAATACTGTATTCTGCATCCGAAATTTTAGCATTAGGATTTGCTTCAATAGCAATTCCTTTATCTTTAAGATAATCTACTGCTCTTTCTAAGGAAATGTTTAACTCCCTTAGAACCTTGTTTATTCGTACTACTCTTTCTTCAGACATAAAAATCTTTTATTTATCGTAATTTTTGTTGTGTTGTGCTTGGGAAAAGGGACTAGCTATTGAATTCCTCGTTTAAAATTTTCATTACTTCTAAAATGGTCTCCTCTTCTAAATCAGTTCTGCGCACCAAATCAGCCACGTCTTGTTTCAAGATGCTTCTAGCGGTATCCAAACCAATTTTGGCAAATTCGTCAATTACCCAGCCGTCAATCTCATCCGAGAACTCAGTCAATTCTACGTCATCTTCTTCTTCGGCAATTACTCCTTCACGGATTACATCCAACTCATAGCCTGTCAATAATCCGGCCAATTTGATGTTATGTCCTCCACGACCAATCGCTTTAGACACCTCATCCAACTTCAAGTACACATCGGCACGTTTGGTCTCTTCGTTAATTTTAATAGAAGACACTTTAGCCGGACTCAACGCACGGGTAATATACAATTGAGTATTGGTTGTATAGTTGATCACGTCAATATTTTCGTTGCCTAATTCACGAACGATTCCGTGGATACGAGATCCTTTCATGCCCACACAAGCCCCTACTGGATCAATACGATCATCATAAGAGTCAACCGCTACTTTTGCTTTTTCTCCTGGAATACGCACCACATTTTTCACCATGATTAAGCCATCAAAAACCTCAGGGATTTCTTGCTCAAACAATTTTTCCAAGAACTTGTCTGAAGTTCTCGACATAATGATTTGCGGTTTGTTTCCTTTTAATTCTACGTTTTCAATAATTCCACGCACATTATCTCCTTTGCGAAAAAAGTCAGATGGAATTTGTTTTTCTTTGGGAAGTACAATCTCGTTTCCTTCATCGTCAACCAAAATGACAACTCGTGGACGCACGTGGTGTACTTCGGCGGTGTAAATTTCGCCGATTAAATCTTTAAATTGTTTGTATAAATTGGTGTTGTCGTGTTCGTGAATTTTAGAAATCAAGTTTTGACGCAAAGCCAAAATCGCTCTACGACCTAAATCGATTAGTTTTACTTCTTCAGAAACCTCTTCACCAATTTCAAAATCGGGCTCAATTTTACGGGCTTCAGTCAAGGTGATTTCTTCATTTTCTAAATCTAAATCGTCATCGGCTACAATTACACGACGACGCCAGATTTCCATATCTCCTTTATCCGGGTTGATGATGATGTCAAAATTATCATCTGAGCCAAATTTTTTCTTCAATGCATTTCTAAACACATCTTCTAAAATCGCCATAAGCGTTACACGATCAATTAGTTTATCGTCTTTAAACTCTGAAAATGAATCGATTAATGCTAAATTTTCCATGCCAACTTTTTAATTTAAAATGTTACTGTAACAATTGCTTCTTTTATTTCTGTATACGGAATCTGTTGTTCCTTTTGTACGGTTTCTTTGCCTTTCCCAATCTTTTTGGGCTCTCTCGCTTCCCAAGCCAAGGTAATATGGCTCTCGGTAGCGTCAACTAATTCAGCTTCAATGGTGGTGGTGGCTAATTTTACAATAAGCGTACGGCCAATGTTATTTACATATTGACGCACTAATTTTAAGGGTGATCCTACTCCAACTGAGGCAACTTCTAGCGAAAAATCTTGTTCTTCGCGATCTAAGTTGTGCTCAATTGCGCGGCTAATGTCAATGCAATCTTGCAATTGAACGCCCTGATCGCCATCAAGCGTTACCAGAATTTTATTGGCTTCGTTTACGGACAAATCAATTAAAAACAAATTTGGCTTTTCGTCTAAGCCCGCTTGCAATAATTGGTGTACCTTTTCTTTGAATGTCGTCATGCTATAAAAAGAGGGAAGCATTGCTTCCCTCATTAATTCGTTTCGCTATCTAAATAACGCTGCAAATATATACTTTTTTTCAATATGACAAATATCATAGAAGCAGAAATGAAAAAATATTTACATTTGTTTTTTAATAACCACCCTAATAGTCTTATAGATATGAAAAGAATTTTAGTGCCAACCGACTTCTCTAAACATGCCGAATATGCGTTGCGAGTAGCCGCACAAATTGCCAAAGCAAACAACAGTGAAATTATGCTATTGCACATGCTAGAATTGCCTCACCAAGGTAGCGATGCGATTGGTGGCGGAAGCGCCATACCCGAAATCATGTTTTTCAAAAACAGAGCCATTGAGCGCTTGGAGGAATTGATGGACGCCGATTTTCTAAAAGGCATCGAGGTATCTGAAATCATTCAATTTGAAAAAGCATTTGAAGGAATTTTGGCTGTGAGCAAAAAAAATGATGTTGATTTTATCGTCATGGGATCACACGGAGCTTCTGGTTTCCAAGAATTGTTTATCGGATCAAATACTGAGAAAGTAGTTCGTTTTTCAGACGTTCCTGTCTTAGTTATTAAAAACGAAACCCCAGATTTTAACGCATCTAAATTTGTGTTCGCTTCTGATTTCTCAGACGAAATAAAAGCGCCATTTGCCAAATTGGCTGCTTTGGCCAAAACCTTTAATTCGCATTTGGATTTGGTGATGATTAACACCCCCAACAGCTTCAAACCTACACACGTAGCCGAAAGCATCATGAGCGAATTTTTAAAAGAGTTTAATTTAACCAATTACAATACACATATCTATAATGATGTGAATGTAGAAAAAGGAATCTTAAACTTTGCCAATGCCGTAAATGCCGATTTGATTGGCATGTGCACTCACGGACGCACCGGTTTCTCACACTTCTTTAACGGGAGCATTAGCGAAGATTTGGTGAACCATGCGGTACGACCAGTGGTGACGTTTAAAATCTAAATTAGGAAATTCCATCCCGAGACTTCGGGACCAACATGAAGAATCTGAATAAAACAAAAAACTCCTCAATTTCTTGAGGAGTTTTTTTTGTTGGTCTACTAGGACTCGAACCTAGAAAGACGGCACCAAAAACCGTAGTGTTACCATTACACCATAGACCAATTCCATTGCTGTTAAGCGAGGGCAAATTTAATACAAATTTTATTTTAAGCAAATAAATCCCCTTTTTTTATTTGAATTCTTGCAGCCCTTGAAAATAGTGCGCTGAGAATAAATCGCTTAGCCAATAAAAGTCAGTCAGATAGCGACAAAATGGGTGTAGAAAATTTTGTTAAGGCACCCTGCGGTACGCAAAAAAATAGTTTCTTTGTGGCGTTCTAAAAAACAGTAACAGCATGATGTCAAAAAACTTCAATTATACAAAATGGAACACCCTTTTGGGTTGGGTGACTTTTTTTATTGCCTTAGTTACCTATTCACTCACCGTTGAGCCCAGCATGAGTTTTTGGGATTGCGGCGAATACATTGCTACAGCAGCCAAATTAGAAGTAGGCCATCCGCCAGGCGCGCCTTTGTTTCAGATGGTGGGCGCCTTTTTTGCGCTGTTTGCACTCAACGCCAAACAAGTTGCCTTGATGGTCAATATGGTTTCGGTTTTTTCGAGCGCTTTTACCATCTTGTTTATGTTTTGGTCATCGACCCTATTGATGCGCAAAATTTTACAGCGATTCAACAACAATGCCGATTCATCTGATCTAGTTATTTTAGGAAGTTCCTTTATTGGGGCCTTAGCCTATACTTTTTCAGATAGTTTTTGGTACAATGCCGTAGAAGCAGAGGTATATGCCATGGCTTCTTTGTTTATCTCCTTATTGTTTTGGTTGGGCTTGCGCTGGGAACAAGATATGGATACGCCGCGCGGCAACAAATGGTTATTGGTCATTTCCTTGCTAATAGGGTTATCATTTGGAGTGCACTTTATGGCCTTGTTGACCATTCCTTCTATTGGATTTTTGTACTATTTTAAACACTACAAAACGATTACCCTTAAAAATTTCATCGTGGCCAATGTGGTCGTGGTTTCAATTTTGCTTTTTATCTTCAAATTATTACTTCCGCTCACCATGGCTTTGTTTGCCAAGGCCGAAGTATACATGGTCAACGAAATGGGCTTGCCGTTTAACTCGGGAACCATTTTTATTGCCTTGTTGCTCGTTGCCTTCTTTTATTTTGGCTTGCGTTACACCCAACAAAAAGGAATGGTGATGTACAACACCTTAATTTTGTGTGTCCTATTTATATTAATTGGATTCTCCACCTGGATGATGTTGCCCATACGCGCCAACGCCAATACGGTCATCAACGAAAACAAACCCTCTGATGCCGCCGAGGTATTGGCCTACTACAACCGTGAGCAATATGGTGTGAATCCTTTGTTTTATGGCCCGCAATACACCGATGCCTTTGCCGGACTAGACGAAGAAGAACCTTATTTAGACAAAGCGCCCAATTACGAACGCGACTATAAAACAGGCAAATACCGCATCACCAACAACTACAAAAACGCCGAGCAAAACAGCGACAAAAAACACAAAGCCATTTTGCCGCGCTTGTGGAGCACCGAGCATATCGAAAACTACATGAGCTTCACCAATCCGCCGGAGTTTCGTATTAAGCCCGACTATTCGGAAGAAAAAGAACTGGTGGATGTCATCACCGAATTTAGAAAAGGCTACAGCGCTGGAGAATATGGCAACGAAGAGTACATTAAATTCTTAAAAGCCTATGGCGAATACCTCATCATCGAAAAACCAAGTACGGTAGACAATCTGCGGTTTATGGTAGAATACCAATTTGGGTATATGTACTGGCGCTATTTGATGTGGAATTTCACCGGACGTCAAAACGACATCCAAGGAAAATATGATAATCTTGACGGAAACTGGCTGAGCGGAATTCCGTTTGTAGACGAACTGCATTTGGGTTCGCAAGACAACTTGCCACAAGATGTACTCAACAACAAAGGACGCAACACCTATTATTTCTTGCCTTTGCTTTTGGGCATCATCGGATTGGTATATCACGCCAAGCGGGACCCCAAAAGTTTCTATGTATTGCTATCTTTGTTTTTGTTTATGGGATTGGCTTTGAAAATCTATTTGAACGAGCGTCCCTTTGAGCCACGCGAGCGCGATTATGCTTTGGTTGGTTCATTCTATGTTTTTGCCATTTGGATTGGGATTGGAGTGTATGCTCTTTATGATTATTTGAAAAATATAGTGCAGCCCAAGCTCGCTATGCCTTTGGTGTTGGGTGGCTGTTTATTGGCTGCGCCAGTATTGATGGCTTCACAAAACTGGGATGACCACAACCGCGCCAATAAATACACCGCTATTGCCATGGCCAAGGCCTATTTGGATTCCTGCGAACCCAATGCAATTTTATTCACCATAGGTGACAACGACACCTTTCCGTTGTGGTATGCCCAAGAAATTGAAGGCATACGCACCGACATCAAAATTGTCAATACCAGCTTGTTCATGACCGATTGGTACATTGATCAAATGAAATGCAAAACCTACAAAGCTGATGGCTTGCCTTTATCTTTCAACCACGAACAATATGTGGGCGACAAATTGGATTACGCCATTTTTAACGAAAAAACCAAAAGTCGTTGGGACATCAAAGACTTGCTCAATTTTATTGGCAGCGACGACCCGCGTACCTTGGTTGAAATGCGAAATGGCCAAAAAATTCACTTCTACCCCACCAACTTGGCCCGTATTCCGGTAGATACAGCAGCCTACCGCAAATACAATAAAGACATCACGCCATACGATTCAATCGTACCGTATATCGACATCGAAATCAAAGGACAGGCCATGTACAAAAACCGTATTATGATGCTTGACGTGATTGCCAACAACAATTGGAAACGTCCGGTTTATTTTACCGGTGGCAGCTTTGGCGACGATGACTATTTGTGGATGAAAGACTTCTTGCAATTGGACGGAATGGTCTACAAATTGGTCCCAATCTACTCGCCAATTCCCGAAGATGGAAGCGCACTCGATATGGGAAAAATCAACTCAGACAAAATGTATGACATCGTCATGAAATGGGATTGGGGCAACAGCGAATTGCCTAGTATATACCATGATCCGGAGACCCGCAAAAACAGCATTTCTTATCGTTCTAATTTGGCCCGTTTGATGGAACAATTGGTAAACGAAAAGAAAATTGATAAAGCCAAAAAAGTAATCGATTTGGCTATGACCAAAATGCCGGTTGAATTGTTTGGCTACTATTCTTTGGTTGATCCGTTTGCAGGCGGCTACTATGCGGTGGGCGAAACTACCAAGGCCAGAAAATTATTAGATCAGTTGATGACCAAATACAAGGAAAACTTATCCTATTATAAAGGACTTTCGGCCAGCGAACAAAATGACATCGCAATTGATATCGTGACCGACATCGAACGCTACCGAGCCTTGCTTTTAGTAATGAAAGATCGCGGCGATTTGGCCTATTACAACCAGAACAAATCCACATTTAACACCTATAATTCGTTCTTTAAACGATTTGGACGGGATAACGAATAAACCCTAAACAGCGTCTCAAAAGCGCTGTTTTTTTTGCTTTAGGATGAAACTACATTGGATCAAAACACACCGATTTGTTCGGGCAATTGCCTCGGGTTTGCTGTGGAAAATACCCAACACCCGCAAAGCTGTTTACCTCACTTTTGACGACGGTCCCACACCCGAAATCACATCCTGGGTATTGAATCAATTGGATCAATTCCAAGCGAAAGCCACTTTTTTTTGCATCGGTAAAAATGTAACTGCGCATCCGGAACTCTGCCAACAAATTAAATCCCAAGGACATCAAATTGGCAACCACACCCAAACACACCGCAACGGCTGGGTTTCTCCTACAACTGAGTATTTGGCTGATTTTGAAGATTGCAAACAAACCTTGCAAAACACCTTAAACGAAGAGGTGAAATTATTTCGTCCGCCCTACGGAAAAATTGGATTGAAAGCCTATTTCAAAATTAAAAAACAGGGCTATAAAATCGTGATGTGGGATGTGCTGAGTGCCGATTTTGACCCAGAAACAAGTCCGGAGCAATGCCTAAATAATGTACTTAACCACCTTGAACCAGGAAGCATTGTAGTGTTTCATGATAGCCAAAAATGCTTTGCTAATTTGCAATACGTATTGCCCAAAACCTTGGCGTTTTTGAAAGAAAATGAATTTTGTTGTGAAGTAATTGCTTAGATGTGGTCTTGCACCAAAGCGATGATGGTGTTGGCGTCTAGTTCGCCAGATTGTCTCCAAATCATCTGACCTTCTTTATAGATCATTAGTGTAGGCAATCCTTTAATGCGTAAGGCATCGGCTAATTCTTGGTTTTTATCTACATCAATCTTGATAACTTTGGCTTTGTCGCCAAGCGCTGCAGCTACATCACGAATTACTGGATGCATGGAAACCGAAGATTCATTCCACTCTGTGTAAAAATCGATTAACACAGGAACTTGTGCATTTATTAGTTCTCCAAATTTTGACATAAAACCAAAATATTAAATTTCTCAGCCCTTCGATTAGAGGGAATAGGGTACAAATGTAGCACTTTATACGAATTATGCTACTTTTTCGCCTTTTTTTAGTTGAACGACTGTGATTTCGGGCATTATCCCCACGCGCCCCGGATAGGCGTGAAAGCCAAATCCACGATTCACATAGATGTATCGGCCAAATTCTTCGTACAAGCCAGCCCATTGTTTGTAAACAAACTGTGCCAAACTCCATTTAAAATAACCCGGAATCTCAATGCCAAACTGCATCCCGTGTGTATGACCCGAAAAAGTTAAATGCACTTTTTTATCGTGTTTTTTGGTTTCGTATTCCCAATGGCTGGGGTCGTGGCTCATCAAAATTTTAAATTCATCGGGAGATAAGCCCTGCATCGCTTTGGTTAAATCGCCGGCTTTTTTGAAGTTATGCCCCCAATTTTCTACGCCCACCAAGGCCAATTTGTCTTGCCCTTTTTTGATGTACACGTGCTCGTTGAGTAACAGCTGGAATCCGATGTCTCCGTACAAATTTTTAATCGCTTCAAAATTCTCATCTTTGGCTTTTTGAGACGGCCAGGATATGTATTCACCGTAATCGTGGTTGCCCAATACCGCATATTTTCCCAATGGGTGTTCCTGAATGCCATTAAAAATTTCAATCCATGGATGCATTTCTGTGGCATGCGTATTTACGATATCGCCGGTAAATAAAATCAAATCGGATTGTTGTGCATTGACCAAATCGATGGCGTATTTGATTTTATCGGGGTTATCAAAACTACCGCTGTGTACGTCTGAGATTTGGGTAATGGTCATTCCATCAAAAGCATCCGGCAAATCAGGGAAGAAAATGCGTTGCTTGATTACTTTATAATTGTATTTGCCAACAGTCATACCATAGATAAGGGACAAAAAAGGAATCGCAGCAATACCCAAGCCAATTTTACTCACAAATTCTCGTCGATTGGGCAAAAAAGATTCGTTGTCGTTTTCAACAAAATAGGTTATAGATCCATGAAAAACGCGGTAAATGTCTTCGCCCAAAAGCAGCAAGGTGATCAAAATTTTGGGTACATAGACCAATAGAAAAAGGCCCATGGTGTAGAGCGTGTATTTGGTCTGACCGGTTGAACGATCAAATCGAGAAAACGCATACAGCAACAACAATAAAATTAAAAAACTAGCCCATTGGTAGGCCAACACATAGCTTTTTACTTTCACCACCGTTTTAATGGCCTGAAAAGCATACCATTCGATGCAAAGCAACACGATAAAAAACACCACTAAACGACCTAACATGAATTCTAATTTTTGGCAAATTAACAAATAATACTTGGGCAAAATTTGAGGTCGGTTAAGTTTTAACAACTCAACGTGGATTTTGTGTTTAATTGGCTAAATAATTTTAATCTGCTTGCCCACGCAAACCAATTGAATGTTTATTTTTACAGACTAAATTTATCCGAATGTCTGCTCAAAAACGCTTATTCTTACTCGATGCTTATGCCTTAATTTTTAGAGGTTATTATGCCTTTATCAAAAATCCACGGATCAACTCCAAAGGTATGGATACCTCGGCCATCATGGGTTTTATGAATTCGTTGATGGACGTCATTCGCCGTGAAAAACCCGATCATTTGGCGGTAGCTTTTGACAAAGGCGGCAGCACTTATCGTTTTGAAATGTACGAGCAATACAAAGCCCACCGCGACGAAACACCCGAAGCCATAAAAATTGCCGTGCCCTATATTCAAGATTTGTTGCGCGCCATGCACATTCCCATTATTGAAATGCCCGGTTTTGAAGCCGATGATTTAATAGGCACCTTGGCCAAACAAGCCGAAAAAGAGGGATTTCAGGTGTTTATGGTTACACCCGATAAAGATTTTGCCCAATTGGTTTCTGAGAATATTTTTATGTACAAACCCGCACGCATGGGCAATGACATTGAGATTTGGGGCATTCCACAGGTGTTGGAAAAATTTGAAATTCAAGATCCATTGCAAGTCATTGATTATTTGGGCATGATGGGCGATGCCGCCGATAACATTCCGGGTTTGCCGGGCGTGGGCGAAAAAACGGCTAAGAAATTACTAGCCGAATTTGGCTCACTCGAAAACATGTTGGCCAACACCGATAAATTGAAAGGCGCACTCAAAGACAAAATTGAGGCCAATGCCGAATTGGGCATCTTGTCTAAAAAATTGGCTACCATCCTACTCGATTGCCCGGTACAATTTGACGAGCACGACTATGAATTGTCTAAGCCCGATGTCGAAAAAACCGATGCACTTTTTCAAGAATTGGAATTTCGACAAATGAAAGCTCAATTTGACAAGCTGTTTGGCACCGGAAAAGAATATGATGAAATTGAGACGAACGGAGAAAATTCTCCAGCTGAATCGGCTAAAAAAACTGTGACCAAACGCAGTCACGAAGATCAATTTGATTTGTTTGGCTTTTCAGACGAACCTGGCGATCCAAACACCTCTAATTCTTCCTATAAAAACCTAAGCAATACCGACCATTTTTACCAATTGGTACATGGCGAGATGGCCGTAAAATTATTGATTCAACAACTACAAAATCAAACATCAGTATGTTTTGATACCGAAACTACGGGCATCAATACACTACACGCCGAACTGGTAGGCATGTCATTCTCATTTGAGAAAGGAAAGGGATTTTATGTGCCGTTTCCCGAAAATCAAACGGAAGCAAAAGCGTTGTTGGAAAAATTCAGGCCGTTTTTTGAAAACGAACAGATTGAAAAAATAGGGCAAAACCTTAAATACGACTTAAAAATCCTAAAAAATTATGGGATGTCGGTAGCTGGAAAACTGTTTGACACCATGATTGCACATTATTTGATTAATCCCGATATGCGCCACAACATGGACGTGTTGAGTGAAACTTATTTGCAGTATTCGCCCCAATCCATCGAAACGCTAATTGGTAAAAAAGGCAAAAACCAATTGTCTATGCGTGATGTAGCTCTCGAAGAAATCAAAGAATACGCCACCGAAGATGCCGATGTTACCTTGCAACTGAAAGCCGTTTTTAGCCCCATTTTAGACAAGGCCGAAACCAAAAAATTATTCGATGAAATCGAGATTCCGCTCATCCAAGTGTTGGCCGATATGGAAACCGAAGGCATCAACTTGGATGTGCCGTTTTTGAAAGAAATGTCGATAGCCATGCAGCAAGAAATTGCCGCCTTTGAACAAAAAATTTACGAAACCGCAGGTGAAAAATTCAACTTGGCTTCACCCAAACAATTGGGCGATGTACTTTTTGACAAACTCAAAATTGGCGGTACCAAACAAAAGAAAACCAAAACCGGTCAATATGCTACCGGGGAAGAAGTGCTGAGCTATTTGGTAAAAGAGCACCCTATTGTGGCCGATATTTTAGAATGGCGCCAAATGGTAAAATTGCAAAGCACTTATATTGATGCACTACCCTTGCAAGTAGATTCCAAAACACAACGCGTACACACCGATTACATGCAAGCAGTTGCCGCGACGGGTCGATTGAGTTCCAATAATCCAAACTTGCAAAATATTCCGGTGCGCACTGAACGCGGCCGATTAATTCGAAAAGCCTTTATTGCCCGCAACGAAAACTATGTGTTGCTCTCGGCCGATTATTCGCAAATTGAATTGCGCATTATTGCCGCCTTGAGTGGTGAAGACAATATGATCAAAGCGTTTCAGAATAACGAAGACATCCACAAAAGTACCGCCGCCAAAGTGTTTAATGTACCTTTGGACGAGGTAACCAAAGAACAACGTAGCCAGGCCAAAACCGTAAACTTTGGAATCGTATACGGTGTTTCGGCTTTTGGGTTGAGCAACCAAACGAATTTGAGCCGACAAGAGAGTGCCGCGCTCATTGAAGCCTACTACAAAACGTATCCTAAGCTCAAAGCCTACATGCAAGAACAGGTTGATTTTGCCCGTGAAAACGGCTACGTGCAAACCGTCTTGGGCCGCCGACGGTATTTAAAAGACATCAATTCGGCCAATGCCATGGTGCGCAGCGGAGCCGAACGCAATGCCGTGAATGCGCCCATACAAGGCAGTGCCGCTGACATCATTAAAATCGCGATGATCAACATTCATCAAAAATTAGAGGAAAAGAAACCTGACGGCTCGGCATGGAAATCAAAAATGTTATTGCAAGTACACGACGAATTGGTGTTTGACGTGCACCTTTCGGAGATTGAATTGATCAAACCACTCATTAAACAGGAAATGGAACAAGCCTTCGTGTTGCAAGTGCCCTTGGAAGTCGAGATGGGCATGGGCGACAACTGGCTGGAGGCGCATTAAGGGGAGAGGGATTAGGTTGTAGGTTTTAGGACGTAGGTTTTAGGTTTTGAGCATTTTTTCATAAAACCTGAAACTTGACCCGAGTCCCTATACTTCGGGACGAACCGACGAAGCGGAGCAAAGTAAACCTAAAGTTTTCTAGTCGATTCACGTTGACGCAATTCGGTTTTAACCACCGAAGTGACAAACGGCAAATGCTCTTCTTTAGATTCCAAGCGATCAATAAGCAACTGAGCAGCGGCGGCACCAATTTCAGGTCCATGTTGGCTCACCGTTGATAAACTGGGAGACAAACGACGGGACCAAACCCCATCGGCAAAACCAATAACCGACAAATTTTCGGGAATAGTAAAGCCCAATTTCAATCCCAATTTGATTGCAGAAACCGATGCGTGTTCGTCAAGGGCAAAAATGCCGTCTACTTTTTGGTTGGACAGTACGGCCAAGGCTTGGGCGTCAAAATCGGCCTCGTTATCGGTGAGTACGGTGAGTGCTGGCTGCACGTTTATATTGTTATTTTTGAGACAAGTTGTATATCCTTCGGCTCTTAATTTCCCCACACTTAAATTATCAATTGAAGAAAACAAGGCGATGTTTTTACAGCCTAAATTCACCAAATGTTGTGTGGCATCAATCGCCGAATCTAAATCATCAACAATTACTTTGTCACAGGCCACTTGGTCGCACACACGGTCAAACATCACAATGGGTGTTCCCTCGTTAATCACGTCTTTCAAATGGCTGTATTCTTGTAATTTTTGGGCTTCTTCCGAAATAGAAAGAATAAAACCGTCTATGGTTCCGTTGGAGAGCATTTCTAAGGTGTGTGCTTCTTTTTCTAAAGTTTCATTAGAGATGCACGTAATTACATTGTATCCGCGGGCATCGGCTACTTTTTCGATACCGGTAAATACTTTGGCAAAAAAGGAGTTGAGTATATTGGGAATAATCACCCCAATCGTTTTGGTTTTTCTGTTTTTGAGGTTGAGCCCAATGATATTGGGTTTGTAATTTTTAAGCTTGGCGTATTCTTGAACTTTTTGTTTGGTTTGCTCGCTAATTTCTGGGCTGTCGTTTAAGGCTTTTGACACAGTTGAAACAGACACATGCAGTTCCTTGGCGATTTGTTTTAATGTGGCTTTTGCTTTCATGGTTCTCGAATTTGAGTGGTAAAAATAAGAAACATTCGCCAAAGCAGTTGCACATTTACTTTATTAAATGGTTATTCTGAACCAAAAACGTTTTCAAAAAAGAAAACCAAACTAAAGTTACCGTTGAATCAAACTAATTCACAACATTTTAGCCACGAAAGGCTTGGGCGATAAAAACTCGTAAAATAATCTTTTACAGCTATTTGTATTTGTAATAATTAATTGTACTTTTGCGACCCCTATTCCGAAGCATCGGTAGGGGATGGAATGTTTAATTAAAATAATATTATGGACGCATTAAGCTACAAGACAATGTCTGCAAGCAAAGCCACTGTTACCAAAGAGTGGATTGTTGTAGATGCTGATGGGCATAACTTAGGACGTCTTGCATCAAAAGTCGCAATGATTTTGAGAGGCAAGTACAAGCCAAGTTACACCCCACACGTGGACTGTGGAGATAACGTAATTGTTATCAACTCAGAAAAAATCAACCTTACGGGTACAAAAATGGATGACAAAATTTACATGCGTCATACAGGCTATCCAGGAGGACAACGAACTTTAACTGCTAAAGTTTTGCAATCAAAAAATCCTGCTGCTTTGGTAGAAAAAGCGGTAAAAGGGATGTTACCAAAAAACAAATTGGGTGCAGAGCTTTTCAGAAATTTAAATGTAAATGTAGGTCCAGAGCACAAATTTGCGGCTCAAAAACCTAAAACCGTTAACCTAAACGATCTTAAGTAATGGGAGTTATTCACAAAATCGGTAGAAGAAAAACCGCTGTTGCGCGTGTGTATGTTTCTGAAGGAACAGGTAAAATCACCGTAAACAAAAAAGAATTTGCAACCTACTTTCCAACAGCTACTTTACAATACAAAGTATTACAACCAATGTCTATGACAGAGAACGTAAACAACTTTGACGTAAAAGTAAACGTATACGGAGGTGGTTCAACTGGTCAAGCTGAGGCTGTTCGTATGGCACTTGCACGTGTAATGTGTGAAGTTGGCGAAGGAAACAGAGCGATCTTGAAACCAGAAGGGTTACTAACCAGAGACCCAAGAATGGTAGAACGTAAAAAATTCGGTCAGAAAAAAGCGAGAAAGAGATTCCAATTCTCGAAACGTTAATCGACCTGTTATTTTTTCGATTTTCATTCAAAATTTATTGAGTAAAAAAAACAGTGCTGATTTAATGTCAGCCTAATTAAAAAAAGTTATTGTTGCTCCCCATCAAACGGGAACTAAGTTTAGCATCTAAATGAAGCCTTACGGCAAAAGCGAACAGCCATCAGCTGACAGCTCAACGCTCAAACGGAACATTGCTAATTCAACAGAACGTAAACTAGTACAAAAAAATGGCAAACAAAGTAGAAGTTAAAGAATTACTAGAAGCAGGTGTTCACTTTGGACACATGACTAGAAAATGGGACCCAAACATGGCCCCTTACATTTATATGGAACGTAATGGTATTCACATTATCAACCTATATAAAACCGCTGCAAAAATTGAAGAAGCAAACGAAGCAATGAAAAAAATTGCTGCTTCTGGACGAAAAATTTTATTCGTAGCAACTAAAAAACAAGCAAAAGACATCGTTGCTGAAAAAGCAAAAGCCGCCAACATGCCTTACATCACTGAAAGATGGCCTGGTGGAATGTTAACCAACTTTGTAACTATCCGTAAAGCTGTTAAAAAAATGGCTTCTATCGATAAAATGAAAAAAGATGGAACATTCATGACGCTTTCGAAAAAAGAGCGTTTGCAAGTAGATCGTCTTCGTGCTAAATTAGAGAAAAACTTAGGTTCAATCGCTGACATGTCTAGACTCCCAGCGGCTTTGTTCGTAGTAGACATTAAAGCGGAACACATCGCGATAAAAGAAGCACAAAAATTAAACATTCCAGTTTTCGCCATGGTTGATACCAATTCGGATCCACGTGAAGTAGATTACGTAATTCCAGCCAATGATGATGCTTCTAAATCTATTGAAAAAATCTTAACTCTTGTGACTGCAGCAGTTATCGACGGACTTTCAAACCGAAATGCCGACGGTGATGCGCCAGAAATGGAAGCAGAAGCAACAGAAGAAGTTACTGTTGCTGAAGTAGTAGCAGAAGCAGCTGTTGAAAGCGCTCCTGAAGTTACTGAAGCGCCTGCTTCAACTGAAGAATAAATCAATTTTAAATTCCAAATTTTAAATTCCAAATTCCAAAAACAACTTAGTATAGGTCTGTTATCATTGGGATTTGGGATTTGAAGATTGGAATTTTTACTTTAAACATTAAAAAAATTATATAGTATGGCTACAATTACAGCTGCAGACGTAAATAAATTAAGAACAATCACAGGCGCAGGAATGATGGACTGCAAAAAAGCCTTGGTTGAATCAGACGGTGATTTTGATTTAGCAATCGAAAATCTTCGTAAAAAAGGACAAAAAGTTGCCGCAAACCGTTCGGACAGAGAATCAATCGAAGGTGCAGTAATCGCGGTAGTAAACGCCGACAAAACTGAAGGTGTTGTCATTTCATTGAATTGCGAAACTGACTTCGTAGGTAAAAACGAATCGTTTGTAAAATTGGCACAAGATTTGGCTGCTTTGGCCATCACTTTTGATAACAAAGATGCTTTCTTGGCTGCCCCATTTCAAGGGATTACCGTTGCCGAAAAATTGATCGAGCAAACTGGTGTAATTGGAGAAAAAATTGAAATTGGATCATTCGAAAAATTGAGTGGTGCATTTGTAGGTTCTTACATCCACGCAGGAAACAAAATAGCTACCTTAGTTTCTTTATCCGCTGCTGTTGCAGGTGGTGAAGAAGCGGCTCGAAACGTAGCGATGCAAGCAGCGGCCATGAACCCAATCGCCTTAGACGAAGCGGGTGTTGACGCCGATACCATTGCCAAAGAAATTGAAATTGCAAAAGACATGTTACGTCAAGAAGGCAAACCAGAAGCGATGATTGAAAACATTGCCAAAGGTAAATTAGGTCGTTTCTTCAAAGACAATACGTTAGTAAACCAAGATTACATTAAAGACAGCTCGATGAGCGTAGCCAATTATGTAAAATCAGTTGACGCTAACTTAATTGTAACCGGATTTAAAAGAGCGGCATTAGGTTAATTACAATTCACATCAATTTTAAAAACACCTTCACTACGAAGGTGTTTTTTTTTAAACAACTGTTATATTTTATGAGCAATTTATATACTCCAAGTAATTTTTAGTATACTTGTAGTTACAAATTCAAAAAAAGTTAAATCAAATTATTTTTACTATGAAAAAAATTATTTTGTTCTTAGGGATTTTATTTTGCGTGCAAACTAACGCACAAAGTTCTAAAAGAGAAGAAGGAATTGTATTGGGTGTAAAAGGCGGATTAAACATGTCAAACTTTATGGGCGACGTAGAAGATCAGGGCATGCGTACCAGTGTACATTTGGGATTTTTGGCCGAGATTATAGTGTCAGATAAATTTTCTGTTCAACCTGAATTATTGTATTCTGGACAAGGTTCTACCTATACCGGACCAAACCCAGGATTTGCCAGAACCAAATTAGACTACTTAACTGTACCCGTTTTGGGCAAATTTGGTCTAACTGACAAATTGAGCTTTGAAGCAGGACCACAATTGGGATTATTGCTTTCTTCTAAATTAAAAACCAATGATTCAAACAATAAAATTGAAGGTGTAAAAACCCTAGACTTCGGTTTAAATGCAGGTTTAGAATATGAACTAAGCAGCGGCGTAATCTTTCAAGGTCGCTATAGTTTAGGTTTAACAAACGTTGATGGAAGTCCTGTAATCACTGCTGACACAAACAAAAGAGCCAGTAACTCGGTTATTCAATTTTCAATAGGCTATTTGTTCTAGCCTCAAAACCAAACTAAACAAAAACTCAAAAAACAAAAAACCAATTTTATGAAAAAACTAATTTTTATTACACTGAGCGCTGTATTGTGTTCATCCATGCTTTTTGCGCAAGAAAACCAAAAAGACATGAAAGAAACCAAGTACAGACGTAGCTCATTGCACACCATCTTGATCGAGTCGTCCAATTTTCCTAAAAAAGACCAAGTAATCAATGCCTATTATGGTGCTCCATTTCCAGACAAATACGATAACCACAACATTGGTGCTAAATCTTTCAGTCCGGCTAAATACACAACCGACACCGTGGAATCTAAAACACCAGAGGTAATTGAAAAATATTTCAAAGATGAGCAAATTGCTAAAAAATTAGTTTCTAAATGGTTTAACCGCCAAGCAGATGGTAGTTTTGATTATGCCCTAATTGGGGAGCGAGGTGCGTTTAATGCTTCGTTTTTGGACACCAAAACAGCAGCTGCTTCAAGTGATGGAAAATACTTGTTGCAATCAGCTGGTTTTGAGTTAATCAACAATACGTTTGTGGTGGTTTCTACCATGAAATTCGTTGAAAACGAGCCCATTGCAAGAGGAATTCGCGACGCAGCAATCTTAGCGTTGAATAACGCAAACGGTTTGGTAAAAGCAGCCGGAGTAAAACTAGCTGAATTAGCTTACAACAAAGGAAAAGAAGGTTACTCAGTTTGGACAACATCTTACTTGTATAAATTGAAATGGGATGATGCAACTCAAGGTACTTTCTTTCAAGACATGTATGGCGAAAAAGCAGACATGACTCCAGCTAAAAAAGCGTTATACGATAAGAACACAGATTTATTCCAAATGGAATTTGTAGGTTCTCAAAAAGCGACTACTTTGGTAACATTCTCTTTGAAAGAAAAAAGAACAGAAGACCAAATTATCAACCTTTCAGTTACGCGTAACATTGAGAAAGTATTTGCCAAATTGCAAAAGAACTACGATGTGTTTAAACCAAAAGTACCCTTGTATACTGGAGAGCCAATTACCGCAAAAATTGGGTTGAAAGAAGGTTTAGAAGGAGGCGATAAATTTGAAGTTTTGGAAGCCGTTATGGACCAAAAAACAGGAAAAATTGAATACAAAAGCATCGGAACTATCAAAGTGGATGGGGACAAAATCTGGGACAACCGTTTCAACTTAGGAGACGAAGCTCCAGTAGAGGGCGCTGTGGATAGAACTACCTTTAAAGGCGGAAAAAAATTCTACCCAGGCTTGTTGATTCGTCAAATTAAATAAAAATTTTATAGCCATTCTTTTGTTTCGGCAGGAGAATGGTTTTTTATTCACTCTTAAATCACAAAAAAATGAAACAAGTAGCATTTACACTTTTAGCTGTTATTGCGTTTGCCTTTACCGGAAATGCACAAGCCAAGAAAAAAGCAGACAAAGACACCAAAAACTGGCGTTATGAAATTGAAGCCGTTCAAACAGGCGTATCAGGAACATACTTGATCAAAGTGTGGTCGTATTCTAAAAAACCAGATGTTGCCATTGAGCAAGCCAAAAAGAATGCCGTTCATGGAATTATCTTTAGAGGATTTGCTGGAACTGACCGTGTGCCAGGACAATCACCACTAACCAATAACCCGAACATCGAAGAAGAAAAAGCAGACTTTTTTGACGCGTTTTTCGCCGATGGTGGAAAATACCTAAAATTCGTTTCGGTAACCAATGACGGAGCTGTAGCTGCCGAAGACCGTATGAAAGTAGGTAAAGAATACAAAGTAGGCGTTTTGATTTCTGTGCGCAAAGAAGAATTGCGTAAAGACTTAGAAAATGCTGGAATTATCAAAGGATTATCTGCAGGATTTTAATACCAATCAAAATGAAAAAATTAGTTGCAACTTTAGTCGTGTTGGTGCTTACACTAAGCGCTGCCGCACAGAAAAAAACCGCTGGCTACTACGCGTACAAAACAGAATGTTTGGGCGTAGAATTGGACGGTTCACAAACCTTAAAAGCATGGGGTAACGGAAGAAACCGTGCCGATGCTGTGGAGCAAGCTAAAAAGAATGCCATGCGTGATGTAATTTTTAATGGCATCCGCGAAGGCAAACAAGATTGCAATCAAAAACCATTAATTTTTGAAGTAAATGCGCAAGAAAAATACGAAGACTATTTTAACGCATTCTTTGCTGATGGTGGCGAATACAAAAACTACGTATCCTTACGTGACGAGCGCATTGGCAACAAATTGAGCCGCGACCGTAAAAAAACTTCTGAAAGTGTGACCAATGGTTTGGTGGTTCGTATTTTACGTGCCGAATTAAAAGCCAAATTGATTGCTGACAACATTATTAAACAATAACCAAAACTCGTATGAAAATTAATTTTAAACATTTAATCCTGTCCCTTTTTGCTTTAGTGGCAGTTGACTCTTTTGCACAAGCAAAAAAACCAATCATTATGGTAGTACCTAGTGACAACTGGTGTATCACAAATGGTTTCTTTATGGAATTTGACAACCAAGGTTCCAAAATGAAAATTTCTGATTACAAACGTGCGGTACAAGAAAATACCGAATTGACGTTGGTGATGAATAAATTGGGTGAATTGATGGCTGCTCGTGGCTTTCAATTGAAGTCCTTGGAACAAACCTTAAAATCTATTGAATCAGAAGCAGCTGAAAACGCGATGACAACTAGTAAAACAGGTGCTGGTGTGAGCGAAAGCCCAGTAGATAAATTGAAAAGTGTAGCCAAAGCGGATATCTGGATGCAAATCAACTGGAAAATCAATTCGTTTGGCCCTAAAAAATCAGTGACTTTTGACTTGGCAGGTTTTGATGCTTACACTGATAAAAACGTAGCGGGTGCTTCAGGAACTGGAAACGACTTAATTGGCGCTCCACTACCTGTAATGTTGGAAACTGCTGTTTTATCTCACTTGGATAACTTTAATGGATTGCTTCAAAAACACTTCGAAGACATGTTTGAAAATGGAAGAGAAGTTACTTTGAGAATCAAAAAATTCGACTCGTTTGATGGTGATTTAGAATCAGAATACGAAGGAGAAGAATTGGGATCAATCATTGAAAAATGGGTTTCTGAGAATACTGTTAAAGGTAGATTTAGCACAACTGAAACGTCTGAAAACAAAATGTTTTTTGAGCAAGTACGTATTGCCTTAATGGATGCCACTGGAAAAGCACAAGATACCCGTGGTTGGGCCAAAGGCTTACAAAAATTCTTAAAAGAAAAATACCAAATCACAGCTAAACTGACCATGAAAGGATTAGGTCAAGCAGCTATTGTAATTGGTGAAAAATAAAAATTAACTACTTATGAAAAAATTATTTTTAGCAATCTGCGTGCTTGGTTTGTCGTTAACGGCATCGGCACAAAATACGGCAGGAAAATCTGACGACGGAGCTAGAATTGCTCTAACACCTTATATCCCTGCGCAAATTGAAGGTTTAACTCCTGCTGTTAAAGCCAGTTTGTCTAACAAATTGTCGCAAATCGCTACGGCTAATGGATTGGGTGGATCTTCAAATTCAAGATTTATCATCACTACTAATGTATCTGTTTTAACCAAAGACATTACGCCTACTGCACCACCAATGCATGCGTATACCTTAGAAGTAACCTTATACATTGGAGACGGATTAGAAGGCACATTGTTTTCTAGTCAATCGGTTACCTTGAAAGGTGTGGGAACAAACGAAACCAAAGCGTATATCGCAGCCTTAAACGGATTGAAAACCAAAGATCCAGTATACCAAACGTTCATTGAAAAAGGGAAAAACAAAATCATGGAATACTTTAACAGTAAATGTGATTTTATCCTGAAAGATGCACAAACTATGGCGGCTCAAAACAAATACGAAGAGGCCATTATGAAATTAACTAGTGTGCCAGAAGTATGCAAAGCGTGTTACGACAAAGCGATGGATGCTGTAGCGCCTATCTACCAAAAACAAATTGACCGTGCGTGTAAACAACGTTTGATGGAAGCTACAACTGCTTGGAATGCGGCACAAGATTTGTCTAGCGCTGAAAATGCAGGGGCTATTCTTTCTCAAATTGAGCCAGGAGCAGCTTGTTATAAAGACGCACAAGCGTTATCAAACAAAATTGCACAACGTGTAAAAGAGTTGGATCAGAGAGAGTGGAAATTCCAAATGAAACAACAACAAGACAATGTGGATATCCAAAAAGCAACCATCAAAGCCGCGCGCGATATTGGTGTAGCTTATGGAAACAACCAACCCGACGTAGTATACAAAGTATACGGTTGGTGGTAGAAAACCCGCTATTTCAAAAACAAAAACCTCTACATTTGTGGAGGTTTTTTTATTTCAACTAATTCCATTTTATGTTTCAATCCAAAAAAGACATCATCTATGTCGTGTTGGCGGGCATCTTCATTACCAATGCGGTAGTGGCCGAACTCATTGGCGGCAAACTCATACATATTGGGCCTTACGTGATGAGTGTGGGCGTATTGCCTTGGCCAATCGTATTTATAACTACCGATTTGATCAATGATTATTTTGGGGTAAAAGGGGTTAAAAAATTATCCCTACTCACTGCCGGATTAATTACCTATTGCTTTATACTCTTGTATTTTGCATTGAAAATCCCTGCGGTAAAAGGGGCTGGCTTAGTAACCGATGCGCAATTTACTGCGGTTTTTGGGCAGAGCATGTGGATTATTGTAGGAAGTATTACTGCGTTTATGGTTTCGCAATTGATTGACGTGACAATCTTTCATTTTTTCAAAAATAGAACGGGCAAAAAAATGATTTGGTTGCGCAGCACTGGATCTACTGTAATCTCCCAATTGTTTGACACCTTTATTGTATTGGGAATTGCCTTTTGGCTCACCGGAAAAATGACCACCGAAGTATACATTACTTCGGCTTTGGCAGGCTACTTGGTAAAATTGGTGATCGCCATTGCTTTAACACCCTTAATCTATGTAGGGCATGCCCTGATTGAAAAGCAACTCAAAAAAGACCAACATGAACAATAAAATACGTTGCGCCTGGTGCGAAAAAGACGATCTCTACCGCGAGTACCACGACCAAGAATGGGGTAATCCGGTCTATGATGACGCTACACTTTTTGAATTTCTGACACTTGAAACCTTTCAAGCCGGTTTGAGCTGGTATACCATTTTAAAAAAACGGGAAAATTTCAGGAATGCCTTTGACCAGTTTGATTACGAGAAAATTGCTAATTACACAGAAGACAAAATACAAACCTTGTTGCAGGATGCAGGCATTATTCGCAACCAACTCAAAATTCGGGCGACGGTAAGCAATGCCCAAGCATTTATGCAGGTGCAAAAAGAATTCGGCAGTTTCTCTACTTATATTTGGCAATTTACCGAAGGAAAACCATTAGTAAACAATTGGCAAACCCTTAAAGATATCCCTGCCTCTACTCCACTTTCGGATGCCGTGAGCAAAGACTTAAAAAAACGGGGATTTAAATTTGTGGGGACCACTGTGGTGTATGCCCACCTACAAGCTACGGGCATGGTAAACGATCACTTGCTTTCGTGCTGGAAACGCACTATTACATGATTCCTTTATAGACTATTTCGCCTTTTACAATATTGAGTCCTTTGGCCAAATCAGGATAGCGTTCACAGGCTATTTTCCAACCCTGATTTGCAATTTTTAATACATAAGGCAAAGTGACGTTGGTTAGGGCCAAAGTACTTGTATATGGAACCGCTCCTGGCATATTGGTTACGCAATAATGCACCACATCGTCTATGATGTAAGTTGGATCTTCGTGGGTAGTGGGTTTAGTCGTTTCAAAACAACCGCCTTGATCAACAGCTACATCAACTAACACTGTTCCCGGTTGCATGTCTTTGAGCATATCACGTGTGATTAGTTTGGGCGCTTTTCCACCTGTAACCAATACGGCGCCCACAATTAAATCATGATTTTTAATGTGTTTGCGAATAGTGTACTCGCTTGAATATTCGGTAACCACATGGCTAGGCATCACGTCATTCACGTAGCGCAAGCGTTTCATGTTGATATCCAAAACGGTAACATGTGCACCCAATCCAGCGGCCATTTTGGCTGCTTGAATTCCAACTACTCCAGCACCTAAAACCAACACTCGTCCTGGGGGAACACCGGGTACTCCACCCAATAAAATACCTCTTCCTTTGATGGGTTTTTCCAAGTATTTGGCCCCCTGCTGTATCGCCATTCGACCAGCTACTTCCGACATAGGCGTGAGTAAGGGCAACGTGCCATCTTCTTCTTGAACGGTTTCGTAGGCAATACAAATTGCTTTGCTTTTGATCATGGCCTGCGTTAATTCTTTACAAGAAGCAAAATGAAAATAGGTAAATACAATTTGATTTTCTTGAATCAACTCGTATTCTGATTTGACTGGCTCTTTTACTTTTACAATAAGGTCACTCGCAGCATAAATGGCAGCAGCATTAGCCAAAATTACTGCTCCGGCCTGTTCATAATCGGCATCAAAAAAACCACTTCCTATTCCTGCTTGCTGCTCTACAAATACGAGGTGGTTATTTTTTACTAATTCAAAAACACCGGCTGGCGTCAATCCAACTCGACTTTCATTATTTTTAATTTCTTTTGGTACCCCTATTTTCATGATGTATATTTTATTTTATACGCGCAAATATACATTTGAACCCTATTTATTTAGGGGTTATATTTTATTTTAATTCATTTTTTTTACATTTTTATGATTTTCATAAAATTAGCCCGACTAATTTCCACTCCACCCAATAAATGCAAATGATCATTATACACTTGGCAATCCAACAACAAGTAATTATTTGCTTTGAGGTAATTGACTAGCCATACAAACCCCACTTTACTGGCATTGGAAACCTTAGAAAACATACTTTCACCGCAAAACACATGGCCTAAATCTACACCATACAAACCTCCAACCAACTCGCCGTCCTGCCACACCTCGACTGATTTGGCATATCCCAATTGGTGCAGCTCGCAATAAGACGAAACAATATCTTGGGTAATCCAGGTTCCGTCTTGGCCAATTCGTTCTATTTGCTGGCAATTTCGTATCACTTCCTCAAAATTTTGATTGAACGTAATTTGAAATTTATTTTGGTTGATTATTGACCGCAAACTTTTGGGTACTTTATAAATAGCTGGCGCTACAACCATGCGACGCGGAGGTGCCCACCACATAATGGGTTCATCGGCATTAAACCAGGGGAAAATTCCGTTTTTATAGGCCAAGAGCAAACGCTCTACTGACAAATCGCCACCCATAGCCAAAATCCCTTCATCTGAAGCTTCTTCGACAGGAGGAAAATAAAGGAATTTAGTTAGGAATTGCATGGGTTGTAAAACAAAAGAATTTAGAAAATTGAATGATGCACTCAACTTTCTAAATTCATATTTTTTAAAGAGTCGTTGTTTAACCGATTAGAACGGCAAGTCGTCGTGATCTTCTTCGGTGAAGCTTGGCGCCGCAGGGAAAGCTGGTGTTTCTGTGGTAGCATTTGGAGCTGATGTAGGTGCAGCACCGCCATCTTGTAAACGCTCAATTCTCCACCCTTGGATGCTGTTAAAATACTTGGCTTCTCCTTGTTGATTGATCCACTCTCGACCGCGCAAGTTTATGGAAACTTTAACGCCCTCACCTGCTTTATAATTGTTTAGCAAATCACATTTATCTTGGGTGAATTCAACCATAATGTGTTGTGGATACTGCTCATCGGTAGTGACTACTAATTCTCTTTTACGAAATGTGGCGCTTACTTGTTGTTCGGCATTAATTACTTTGATTTTTCCTGCTACTTCCATGGGTTCAATTTTATAGATTTCTAATTTTTATTTTACTAGGCTAAAAGCACTTTCCAAGCCTTTTCTACCTCATTTTTATGCAGGTAAGACAAGGCTAAATTCAGTTGTTTTGTAGGGTCATCGGCACTTAATACCGCTTTGAGTTCAAAATTTTCTTTGACAAATATAGCAACTTCTGCTGGGCTTGGCAACGCAGCTACATTGGCCAATAAGCCCAAATCATTTCCGGTAAACATGCCGCTGTTTTTAATAAAATCAGGAATGGCATCGACGCCAATTCCTAACGTAGTGAGGGGTTTGGGCACTTCAAAAAGTCCAGCATTGGCACGACTGTACCAATTGCCTCCTAGGCGAGCAACCAAATCTAATTTCTCTTGGACAATGGCTCCTTTTTCGTCTACGATGGCTTCACTAATATGTATTTTCACCACCTCACAAATTACTAAATTACCCGCTCCACCTTGATCACCCAAGGCAATCACTTGATTCACCTTGCATTCAAATTGCACAGGAGCTTCTTGCACGCGATAGGGTTTTACCAACATCGAAGGAATGGGCGTAAGTCCGGCCTTTACAAACTCATTGACGCCTTCGGCATAGTCGGTACTGGACAAAGACATTTGTTGCACCAGCGCGTAATCGACTACATTGATCACCACTTCTTGCAGTTCCTTCACATTTGACAATGTATGCTTAATCGAGTTATCGCGCACCCGACGTGCTGGCGAAAAAATCAAGATTGGCGGATTGGAACTAAAGACATTAAAAAAGCTAAAAGGCGACAAATTGGGTTGGCCTTTGGCGTTCATCGTACTGGCAAATGCAATGGGTCGGGGTGCTACAGCGCTCTGCAAATAGGCTTGCAGTTGGGCCGAGGACAAGTCGTGTGGATTAATGCTTAACATGGGTTGAATTTACATAAAAATAGAAAACCACACGTGCTAATTTTCTATTTATTCTTCACAAAATTGCCGCTTTTTTCAGCAGATACACCCCTTGTTTTCGAGTACTATTTAAGTATATTTATGCCACAAAACCAAAGTATGCAAATTAGCAAACACAAAGACCTCATTCGTTGGATCCTGATTTTATGTTCTTTTGTGATCATCAGCTTAATTTTGTGGAATACCTATGAGTTTTTTAATTTTTTTAAAAACGAGGAACGCGTCAAAATGGAGTACTGGGCTGAGGCGCAAAAAACCTTACTCAACGCCGACGAAAACACCGAAGTTGAACTGCCTTTTAAGGTAATCAGCAACAACAAGACTATCCCGATTATGCTCACCAGTCAAAGCGACAGCATTATCAGTACGTCCAATATTGACGAACTCACTACCAAAGACCCCCAATTGGCTAAAGATTTTTTAGCGACACTCAAAAAACAAAATGATCCCATTGCTGTTGAATACAGCCCGGGGAAATATCAGTATTTGTATTACGGAAACTCTTCGCTTATTAACAAACTCAAATATTACCCCATTGCTTTATTGTTAATTATTGTTTTGTTTGGCGCCTTGGTATATACGTTTTACAAAAGCACCAAAATGGCCACGCAAAATAAATTATGGGCGGGAATGGCCAAGGAAACCGCTCACCAAATTGGCACACCTTTGTCATCCTTAATTGGCTGGCTGGAACTCATGAAAACCGTTCCCTTGGATGCGTCCTCGGTTGCCGAGATGGAGAAAGACATCATTCGATTGCAAACGATAACTGATCGTTTTTCTAAAATTGGCTCCAAACCCGTGTTAGAAACCTTAGACTTGGTGCAGGAAACTGCCAATTCATACGCCTATTTGCAAGCGCGTTTTTCACAACAAGTTGCGTTTTCGTTTGACGCGCCCAACGAAAAAATATTCGTGCCGCTCAATGCCGCCTTGCACAGTTGGACCATCGAAAATTTGGTAAAAAATGCCATCGACGCCATGAAAGGCAAAGGATCCTTGAAAGTTAGCATCGAAAACGAAGGCAAGTTGGTAACAATAAAAGTAAGCGATACCGGAAAAGGCATCCCGAAAAATCAATTTACACAAGTGTTTGAGCCTGGTTTTACCACCAAAAAAAGAGGTTGGGGTTTAGGACTTTCCCTAACCAAACGGATTGTACAAGACTACCACAAAGGCAAAATTAAAGTGGTAGAATCCGAGCTGGGCAAAGGAACTACGATTCAAATTTCCTATAAAATTTCTTAGCGGGTTCGGGTAGTTTTGTAAAATAACTGCTCTCGATTTGTTGGATCTGTAGCTACATACAATTGTACAAACGCCAACTGTACTTCCCAGGCTTTTTTGGTAGAGGCGAATGATTTTTTCAAGCCATTTACTTCGCCTACTAAGGCACGATCCACCTCTTTTAAAGCCAACAAACTCCCATAAGCCTGTGTAAAATTATTGTAGGGCAACTGCACACTAGCAAGTAATTCTTCGTCTGAAATAGTTGGTTTAAATTGGGCGTTACGAAATACCACTATCTTATTATAGGCTGAGATACTGGCATTAAAATCATCCACCAACTGACTTAATTTATCGGAGGTTGAATTGAGTCCAAAATAGCTGATTTCTCGTTTCAAAAAAGCTTCTTCTGTGCGCAACATCCCATTTACTAACCCCATCAACTGCAAATGACTTAAGGTCAACTTTGATTTTTCTACTTCGGATAAAGCCAAATAAGCGGCAATTTCTACCGCTGGATTACAGGTAATTTTATAGCCTTGCGATCCGATTTCGTTTCGTTTAAATTGCTCTGGGCTCAACGGATTGGTCACCAATTGCCAGAGGTATTCAAAAGGGTAATGCGACTGGATTAAATCGGCAGAAGGAGTACGAAAATAATAGGGATCAAATTTTTCCTGGTACTGATTCTCGACCACAACTCCAGCACCCCACGTAGGATCAAACAACTCCCATTTTCCGTTAATTTTGGCCGCACACCACTGGTGGGTTTGGGTACTTATTTTACCGTATTGTTTGGTGTACCCCGATACCAATTCGGTAGGAATATTACAGCCTAGCGCAATGGCTTTAAACACCTCCGCATAATGCATACACACTCCTTTTTTAGTGGTCAATGCCGATTGGACTTTTTCAGGCGAGGTTTGGGTGTCGTATTGTCCATTGGTGCTGCCGGGCAAATCGTATCGAATGGCGTGGGCTGTCCAATAAAAAACAGCGGCTATTTTGTCATCATCTGAACTAAATTGACTGTTAATATAATTCGCGATTGCAGAAATAGATTGCTCCTGAGCCGCGGGCAGTTGTTCCATTTTTTTGCCCACTTCTTGCATAGACTGAGCCTGTAGTGAACCCGCAATCAACAACACTAAAAACAAGAATATTTTTTTCATAGTACCGATAAAAAAATCACCAATTGTACAAGAACAATTGGTGACGTTTATTTTTATTAAAACTTATAAATTCGCCTGAATCGCTTGAGCCAGGGCGGTGAATTCTTCGGGCGTAAGACTCACTTTATTTTGAAAACGCATTTCATCCATCTCATTCAAGGGGATTAAATGCACATGCGCATGCGGGACTTCGAGGCCAATAACAGCCATGCCAATTCGTTTACAAGGCACTGTTTTTTCGAGTGCCATAGCCACTTTTTTGGCAAATGCCATTAAACCCAAATAGGCTTGGTCTTCGATGTCAAATAATTTATTAATCTCTTGTTTGGGAATGCAAAGCGTGTGTCCTTTGGCATTGGGATTTACATCCAGAAAAGCCAAGTAGTTTTCGTCTTCGGCGATGCGGTAGCAGGGAATTTCTCCGGCGATAATTTTACTAAAAATACTGGCCATCTTAGTCGCGGGTAATTTCTAACACTTCGAATTTCAATACGCCATTGGGCACTGTGATTTCGGCTATTTCTCCTACCGATTTCCCCAATAATCCTTTCCCGATTGGAGAAGTAACTGAGATTTTTCCGGTTTTTAAATCAGCTTCGCTCTCGGCTACCAGAGTATATTTCATTTCCATGCCGTTGGCTTGGTTCTTTATTTTAACATTGGACAATACCAAAGCTTTGGATACATCCAATTGGGACTCATCAATGAGACGGGCATTGGCATACACTTCTTCTAATTTGGAGATGCGCATTTCCAATAAGCCTTGCGCTTCTTTGGCCGCATCGTACTCAGCGTTTTCAGACAAGTCGCCTTTATCGCGTGCATCCGCTATATCTTGTGAGGCTTTGGGGCGCATCACACTTTTTAAATGATCTAATTCTTCTTTTAATTTTTTTAATCCTTCTGCGGTATAATACGATACTGTACTCATAATTTCATTGGTTATATAAATAGAAAAAATCCCATCACGACGGGATTTCTTTTTTCAAAGATAGTATTTTATGTAAACGGTTATTTTATTCGTCTCATTCTAGCGAAGTCAAAGTTAAATAAATTAAATTTGTTTGCAATCAAAACCTAGCACTTATTTTTAGATGAAAAATTGGCTCTTTTGCTTTTTTATCGGGCTGCTTTGCTCCTGTTCTGACGGGATGCAGAGCTACAACAATCCCTATTTACCCAATTACAGTTTTGCCATTACCATCAACAAAAACTTGCCGTTGTATAACGGATTAAATAGTCCTATCAATCCCATCATTATTCGCGAAGCTACTGCAGGAATTACCGGAATCATTGCTATGAAAATATCCGACAACGACTACCGGGCTTGGGAGTTAAGTTGCCCCAACCAAGTCCCTACAAACTGTTCCAAAATGACCCTCAACGGACTGAACGCTAAGTGCAGTTGCGACAATTTTGAATACAGTATTTTCACGGGGTTGGGCAATGCACCCTACCCGATGAAACCCTACCGAGTTGAAGTACTGGGCGATTTGATCCGCATCTACAACTAAAACAAAATACTCACCCCTACCAATCCATGCGCGCCTGCTTGTGGATAATAATACACATAGCCTCCCCCGTAATCGGCCCCATTTGAACTGTATTTTTTACCCAATATATTGACCACCATACCCGAAAACACGATGCTCTTACAGCCTGATTTGGGTTTTATTTCATAGCTAATATTCAAATCGTTCACCCAATAATCAGGGAGTTGTGAGCCCGCTGATTCTTCGTTATTCAAAAATTGTGCGCTCACGTATTTTTGTAACCAACTTATTTTTACGGATTGGATAGGCAAATAACTCAATTGGGCTCCTGAGATTAACTCAGGGGAAAAAGCGATGGTTTTGCCACCCCAAGAAATTCCGTCTCGAATTACATTTTTGCTTTTACTGGCATTGGCTTGCAATTCAAATTTTGGCGATATAGCCCAACTCGCATCTATTTCTACTCCCAATCGATAGCTTTTGCCGCTGTTTACTCGAATCGGATTACCTACCTCATCCAATTCACCGGTTAACACCAATTGATCTTGGTATCCCATGTAGTAGCCGTTGATGGCCCACTTCCAGGATTTAGCTGTTTTACGCCAGCCTAATTCAAAATCATCTAGTTTTTCGGGTCTGGGATTTCCGTTTTCGTAATCGGTGCGATTGGGCTCCCGTTGGGCTTTGGCATATGAAAAATAGAGTTGATTTTGCTTGTTCCATGCGTAGGTAAGCCCTGCTTTTGGATTAAAAAAAGCAAAGGTATCGTTGACCTCAGCCGCCAACAATCCATTGGCAACATAATTTACTTGGCGGTATTGCATGTCGGCATAGGCACTCCATTTTTCACTGAGTTGAAATTGGCCTTTTACAAAAATATTTCCGTCTTTTTTGGTAGCCAAATTGTCGTAATAATGGTCACCTAGTTCATTGGTAGTGGCTATGCGCGTCCAGATTACCTTCCCAAAATGATCGCCCAAATAGGTATTCCAGCCTCCGCCAATCAACCATTCGGATGTATTGCCTTTGCGTTTAAACGAAAAAGTTGTGCCATAAAAATCATTGTCTAACCATTTTTGATCGATGACATCCGAAATAACTTCAAATCCGATGGGTGACAAATTGTAAGCGGCCAAGTCGGCTTCGTCATTGAAATTTTCGTAATATCCTTTCCCTTTGGTGTAATGCAAAGCGAATGTACTGCTCCACAATTCAGAAATGGTTTTAGTATAATGCAATTGCACATGGTCTTGTTGGTAATTGTCGGTTTGGTTGTCGTAAAAACGGGTATCCCCATTTGCGTCGGTATACATACCAGCATAATTGAAGGTGCGATTATTCTGCAACATTTCAGCGTCCACGCCATACCAGGACTGATAGGTTTTCTCGGTTCCACCAAATACCAAGGCCTTAAATTGGCTGTTTTTGCCTATCAATGTCCCTTGTAAAAAATAAGATTTCAAACGCGAACTGGCCCGATCAATGTAACCATCAGAAGCAATGTTGGACAAACGCCCGGCCAATTCAAATTGTTCATTGAGCAAACCAGTGCTGAACTTTACGGTGTGTTTTCTGGAATTAAAACTCCCCACCGAATTGTCAATTTGTGCCATGCTTTTTTCGGAATAGCCGTCGGTAAGTACATTCAAACTGGCCCCAAAAGCTCCCGCTCCGTTGGTAGAACTGCCTACTCCGCGTTGCAATTGTACACTCGCTACCGATGAAGCAAAATCGGGCAAGTTTACCCAGTAGGTACTGTGGCTTTCGGCATCATTGTAAGGAATTCCATTTAGGGTCACATTTACGCGTGTGGCATCACTGCCACGCACCCGAATTCCGGTGTAGCCAATGCCATTACCGGCATCCGAAGTGGTGACCACCGAGGGCATAAAATTTAAAAGCATAGGAATGTCTTGTCCCAAATTGCGGGAAGCCAACTCTTTTTTAGTGAGGTTACTAAAACTCACCGGAGTTTGGGCAGTAACCCGAACCGCCGAAACCAGCACTTCATTCAAGGCATTCACTTTGGTGCTGTCTTGGGTTTGTGCAAATGTGGCGGATGTAAGTAAAAAAAGGGCAATAAAATTTTTCATTCGTAGTTCGATTACGAATAAAAGGGGCAATTATTCTTGGTTAAATTTAATTGATACGCTCGACAGAATAAATGTGTAATTTATCTTGTCTAATCCCTAAACAGCATTACCTGTTCTAGGTTCGTTGGGTATAATCTCAGCTCGTAATTTGGAGCACCCCTTTGAGACGGGACAAATATACTTGAAAATTTTACAAGTCGGGCTTGCGGCGTAATTTTTTAGTTTCTGACCACGATTGCTTGTCTTTGAGTCGTTTGCGAATGGCCGATTTGGGAATTTTGGTTTCTTTTCTGGTTTTGGGCACTGCCAAGGCCGATTCAACCAAGTGTAAAAAACGTTTCCAAGCCCGCGTTTTATTCTGAATTTGGCTGCGGCTTTCATCACAATTGAGTTGCAACAGCTGCTCTTTGCTAAGGCGTGATTCCCATTTCTCCAGTAGAACAAGTTTTTCTTCGGGCGAGAAAACCTGAGAGTCAGCCAGGTTAAAAGTCAGGACAATTTTGGACGACACTTTATTCACGTGTTGTCCGCCCGGCCCAGCACTGCGAATGGCTTTATACTGCACCTCTTTTTGCAATTGAACGAGATCCATTAGTGAAATTGGTGTGCCGATTTTAGTAAATCGTTTACTGTTTTTACGGGATTAAACGTAAGCAAAGGCACCTCCACAAAAACGGTGAGCCAGCGGGCCATCGCTCCGTTCCACAAGCCGGGTAATTCATAGGCTTTGAACGGAACGCCGTTTTTATTTTTATCTACGACAAAGCCGGTGTTTGGATCAACAAAAGCAGCCAAATCAAATTTTTCACCCCGGTAATTTTTAAGACCACACACCAAATCAACCGGATTAAAATGGGTCGCCTGTTTTAAAAGTTGCAACTGATGCGAGTTGGCCGAATCAACCTGAGAAGATTCCACAATTTGAAGTGATAAATTGCCTTTGGAATTACGCACCCAAAAGGGTCCTCCACCGGGTTCGCCTTCATTTTTCACCATGCCGCAAACGCGGATAGGTCGGTTGAGTTTTTCTTTGATATAGGCCCACTTATTCTCTGTGGTAAATTTGTAGAAATCTTCGTTTATGGAACAATTTAAACTGTTTTTCATCCAATCCACCACCGAATCAATTTCATATTCAGAGATGGTTTGGGAATCAATTTGTTGCAACGTCAAAAAAACTTTTTCTTGCAATTGCAGCAAATACCCCGCCAAGGCCTTTTTGTACAATGCAATTTCTTCTAAGCGATTTTGTATCACATTGTCGATGTTTTTGATAAACACCAAATCAGCGTCCAACTGGCCCAAATTATGAATTAATGCTCCATGCCCTGCGGGTCGAATTACCAACGCTTTATTTTCATCTTTAAAGGGTTCAAAGTTTTCGGCAATAGCAATGGTATCGGTATGCGAAAATTGATAGGAATAATTGACCCGAATTTGAGTTTGGGTTGCCGATTCTATGTGTGCTTGCACCGCTTGCAAAGCCGACTGAAACAAATTTTCGTGTGCTTGCGAGACGGTAAAGTGCAAATGAGAGACGCCATTGGCACTGGCATAGGCTGCACATTCTTTGAGATGTTCTTCTATTGGTGTAGCCAAATGCGTTGGATATGTATGAAATTCCAGTACTCCCTTGGGCTTATTAGCGCTGTCAAACTGATTGGGGTGCAACAAATATACAATGGTGTAATAATGTTGCTTGTCGTATTCCCAACTGCTGAAATCGGGAAAATCCATTTGCAACTTGGCTTGAATGCCTGCATAAAATGGAAATTTTTCAATTCCAGCTAAAAAAACAGTCAATTCTCTGTTGCCCGATCGATTGATGTAGGCATTGATGGTTTCATTTTCTGGATCAAATGCGGCCAAAAATTCGTTCAAAAATTTAAACATGCGACTGGCTGCGCCCGAGGCCGGGACAAACTTTTTGAGCTTATACGCCTCTTTTTGTTGATCAAAATGCTGCGCCAATTGCTGCATTTGCTCGTTTTCAAAATGTAGAATTCCGTCGCCAATACGAGCGGGACGATCAAGCTGCAAGTTGTTTGCTCCCCGCTTAATGAACTCAATGTGACTTGCCAAGACATCTAGGCTGAGTCCGTGATTTACAAGCTGTACAAAATTGTGTGCCGTAAATCCTAGCGCTTTGGCTTTTTGGTAATCGGTACAATACCGAATGGCAGTGGCCAAACGTTCGTCTTTATTGCCCGACAACCGAAGATACGGTTTCTGATTGGCTAGCAAAGCCGCTTCAAATTGGGCCAAAGAAGCTTCTCTTTCCTGCGGTTTATCGCGCAAATCATCGGCTTCCCAGGGCACATCAATATCGGTAAGAAAAAATAAATCGTATTTGTGTTTGCGGGCCGCTTTGTCTAAAACTGCATCGCAAAATTGGTAGTACATTTCAGAGTACACTTTGGTCACCAACAAGGTGGTGTCACAAAAAACAAAATCAGTAGCGGTGAGCAAGGCCTCATTTTCTAGCGCAACTTGACCAATGGCAATCGGCATCAAGTCTTCGGGAGCACAAATTTCTTGGGTAGTATCCCATTTGTGTTGCAAATATTCCCGGGCATATTCGGCTACCCAATTGGTGCCAAAATGTGCTGCCAATTGCTGCGCTAAGGTGCTTTTTCCGGTGCTTTCGGGACCGTAAAGCGCTATTTTGATGAGGCTTGTGGGCTGCTGTTTAAGTTGTTCTTCCATTCGATAAAGCCGTAAATGGCAATGCTAGTAAAAATAAGATATTGTATGCTGGTAAAGGTATAACCTTTTGCAAAATAGAGTGGTATAGAAATCAAATCTCCCAAAATCCAAAACAACCAGTTTTCTATTTTTCGCTTAGCCATTAGCCACATTCCCACAAAAAAGATGCCGGTTACAATGGTATCTACATACGAAGTCCAATGGGTGAATTTTCCGAAAAACAAATACACCAGCACTACAAACACCACGGCTGCGGCAAAAAGTAAGCCTGCATATAAATACTCTTTTGGCTGCATACGCGAGATGGGTAATTCGTTTTGTTGGGCGTCTTTTCGGGTCCAAAGAATCCAACCGTAGATACTCATTACTACATAATAGGCATTGATAAGCATGTCGCCCAAAAGATGCCATTTCCATAACAAATACACATAAATCGCCGTGTTGATAATTCCAGTAGGAAACACGGCCAAGGTATTTTTTTTGGCAGCCCATACACTCCACAACCCAAAGAAAATGGCGGTGAGTTCCAACGCAATTTCATAAGTCGGATAGCTGGCGTATTGCGCAAATAAAAATTCTAACATGAGGTAAAAAATTGGGGATCTTCTTCAAAAGCAGTTCCTATTACGACAATATCGGCGCCAGCAGCAAAGGCGGCTTGAATTTCTTGCTGCGAACGAATACCGCCGCCCACAATAAGCGGTACCGCGATTGCATTTGACACCGCTTCAATCATCTTAAGTGGAACAGGAAATTTTGCCCCACTGCCGGCTTCCAAATAGATGAGTTTAGACCCCAAATATTCCCCCGCTTTGGCAGTATGTATGGCCAAATCAATGTCCGAGCGCGAAATGGGTTTTGTGTAACTCACCCGCTCAACGCTAGTAACTTGTCCGCTTTCGATGAGCAAATAGCCGGTGGAAATCACTTCTAGATCCAACTGCATCAAAGTAGGCGCAGCATCAACTTGTTGCTGAATTAAATAATCGGGATTGCGGCCCGAGAGCAAACTCAAAAACAATATGGCGTCGGCTTGGGCTGAAAGTTGGGAAGAATTACCCGGAAACAAAACCACGGGTAAATCAATTGCTTTTTTCAAGGCTTGAACCAACTGATCTACTGCCAATGGACTGTGGCTGCTTCCGCCCACCAAAATCATATGAGCTGGCGAGTGTTGAATGGCATATATAGTGCTTTCCCACTCTTCCCAATTTATTTTTTCAGGATCTACTAAAATAGCCAACTGCTTTATTCCGTTGGCTTTATTTGAACAAATTTGGGTGTAAAGTTGGTGCATCAGGTGGTTTCAAAAGTATAGACCAACGCATAGTCGGCCAGGAGTTGATACTGTACTGCAAAATTTCTTGACAATAATCCTAAGGCAAGTGTGGCTGTAGTATTTGCTGAATTCAAATCAAATGGCGCCACAAAAATATGGTCTTTGAAACTAATTCCTTCTTGGTTAACTATTTTAAATACCGCTTCTTTTGCTCCCCAAATCACGGTGAGTCGTTCTATTTCTGAGGTTAAATCTGGAGACAAAAATGGCAATTCGGAGGCACAAAATTTTGGCCCAATTTTGGCCACTTTTTCGCGCAACAATTCCACATCAACACCCACTGCTTGATTGCTAACGATTACAACAGCCAATTGGTGTGAATGCGAAATGGAGATACATTTTCCGTCGGTCAAATGGGGTTTTCCGCTTGCATCATAATACAAATCGGCATCGGTGTAATCCAACTGCAAAAGCAATTGGCGCACACTCAAAAAAGCCCTTTGGTGCAAGTCTGATTTCATCGAATTCAATCGCCGTTGACTCTGTTCGGTTAGTATAATATTGCAACGCAACTCGTCAATTGATTCGTCAATTGACCAAACCAATAGTTGGGTATGTAAGTTGGGATGAGTATGCAAATACAACGACATAACTAAAGCGGGGAAATTTCAAAAACGATTTCGTTAAATAGAATCAGCTGCTGCCGTTTCAATTGTAAAATATTTTGTTGAAAATTAACCGATTACGGGGGTAAACAATTCACAAATCAGTTTAAAACTTTTTTAAATCCTAAGTTATTGTCTAAATTTGCCCAAAATTTTCAAATACAAATATACTATAAATGAGTACGACAACTATGCCATATGTGGCCTACAAAGTAAAAGACATTTCCTTGGCAGCTTGGGGAAGAAAAGAAATTGAATTGGCTGAAGCTGAAATGCCCGGATTGATGGCTTTGCGCAGCGAATACAAAGACGCTCAACCGCTTAAAGGAGCTCGCATTGCAGGCTGTTTACACATGACCATTCAAACGGCGGTATTAATTGAAACCTTAATTGCTCTTGGAGCCGAAGTAACTTGGAGTTCTTGTAATATTTTCTCTACCCAAGACCAAGCCGCAGCAGCCATTGCCGCAGCAGGTATTCAGGTATATGCTTGGAAAGGACTAAACGAAGAAGATTTTGACTGGTGTATTGAACAAACCTTATTTTTTGGCGAAGACCGCAAACCCTTGAACATGATTTTGGACGACGGAGGCGATTTGACCAATATGGTATTTGATCGTTACCCAGAATTGATCGACGGAATCAAAGGATTGTCTGAAGAAACGACTACAGGTGTTCACCGTTTGTACGAGCGTATGAAAAATGGCACCTTGTTTATGCCAGCCATCAACGTGAATGACTCGGTAACCAAATCTAAATTTGACAACAAATACGGCTGTAAAGAATCAGCAGTGGATGCGATTCGTAGAGCTACTGACATCATGTTGGCCGGAAAACGTGTAGTAGTTTGCGGATATGGTGATGTGGGCAAAGGAACAGCAGCTTCATTCCGTGGAGCGGGCTCTATTGTAACCGTTACTGAAATTGACCCAATCTGTGCGCTACAAGCCGCGATGGACGGATTTGAAGTGAAAAAATTAGACACCGTAGTGGGCAATGCCGATATTGTAATCACAACTACCGGAAACAAAGACATCGTGGTAGGTCGTCATTTTGAAGCGATGAAAGACAAAACCATTGTGTGTAATATTGGCCACTTTGACAACGAAATTGACATGGCTTGGTTAAACAAAAACCACGGGGCTTCCAAAATTGAGATCAAACCACAGGTAGACAAATACACAATTGCAGGGAAAGATATTCTTATACTAGCAGAAGGTCGTTTGGTAAACTTAGGTTGTGCTACAGGTCACCCAAGTTTTGTAATGAGTAACTCATTTACAAACCAAACCTTGGCTCAAATTGAGTTATGGACCAACAGCGCCGCCTACAACAACGAAGTGTACATGTTACCAAAACACTTAGATGAAAAAGTTGCCGCTTTGCACTTGGCCAAATTGGGTGTAGAATTAGAAACCTTGAACAACGAACAAGCAGCCTACATTGGCGTTGAAGTGCAAGGACCATTTAAACCAGAATATTACAGATACTAGTACTAAGATTTTAGTGTTAAGACAAAGCCCTTATTTCGCTGTAAGGGCTTTTTGTTTTTTGCCACAAATGTACTAATTATATAATCCCAAAGTTTCGGGACCTAATTCCAAAATAGCACTACCGAAGATTTCTTCGACCATAGGATTTGGCAGGCGAGCATCAAAACGGTGAAACTTCCGTAAAGAAACTCGAACTGTTTGAGCCCGGGAGTTTGCGAGCGGGGGAGTTTTTGAGTTTTAGGAAGTGAGCCTATTTTGATCGCCGAAAATCCCAGGTCTTGATTTTTTGTTTCTTTTTCATCAAGGAAAAAGAAAAGTATAACAATTGAATTACGATATTTCATTGTTAGAATAATGACTTTAAAAACAGCTACTAGCAAAAAAAAGGAGAACAAATTGTTCTCCTTTTTTGTTTTAGCGCAATACCTCGATAGTTACTTGTGTAAAATCTCCTAGTGAAAGTCCGGTTTTGATGTAGGTAAACAATTTGGTTTGGCCTATTTCACAATATTTTAAATCGACTTTAGGGTTTTCTACGTTTAAGATTTTAGTTACCTTTTTTTCTTCTATCGACTGGAATGTAATAAGAATGATGCGGGGATGTTTGGGCAGTTTGAGTTTAAATTTTTCGATTTCGTCGGAGAGTCTAGCTTCTGTTTTTTGTTTGACTTGGATGAGTTTTTTTAGTTTTTCTTCGGTTTCTGGCGTTGCGGGTTCTTGATTAAGGGATTCCATTTTTAGCTGGTTGCTAAAATAAGTGGCGGTGATTCTCAATACAATTTTAATTTCAGAAACGTGTTTTGGCATAGTATAGTGAGTTAATGGGTTACAGGAGAAAGAATGTTAAAGAACGCAAACTACCCGAAGGCTTCCTTTAACGTTTACGGCTGTAATTTTGTTACACTTTTTTGAAATTAATTTTTAAAATAAAACATGTTCTTAGTTTTTTTTCATCAACCCGACAACTGCCAACAGATAACAAAAAAGCCCATCCGAATCCGAATGGGCTTTTTAAAAAATTGTACTACTTCTTATGCTTCGAACGCTTCGATAGAAACATAGGATTTGTTGTCTTTTTTCTTTTGGAACTTCACAACTCCGTCTACTTTAGCGTGTAATGTGTGATCTTTACTGATGTACACATTTTCCCCTGGATTGTGTTTAGAACCTCTTTGTCTTACGATGATGTTCCCTGCAATAGCAGCTTGTCCACCAAAAATCTTTACGCCTAAACGTTTCGATTCTGATTCTCTACCATTCTTGGAACTACCGACACCTTTCTTGTGAGCCATGACGTATTCGTTTTATATTGTTATTATTCTTGTGTATCTTCTTTTTTAGCTTTTGGCGCTTTTTTTACTTTTGGCGCTTCTGCTTCTTCAGCAACTGCTTCAACTGCTGCTTTTTTAGGGGCTGCTTTTTTAGCTCCTGAGGCAGTAATTCCTTCAATTACAATTTGAGTAAGGTACTGTCTGTGACCATTTCTCTTTTTGAATCCTTTTCTTCTTTTCTTTTTGAAAACGATTACTTTGTCTCCTTTTAAGTGTTGTAACACTTTGGCTTCTACTGAAGCACCTTCTATAGCTGGGGCGCCTAAAGTAATGTTTCCGTTATCGTCTAATAAAAGAACTTTGTCAAAAGAAACTTTTGAACCTTCTTCATTAGCCAAACGGTGAACATAAACCTTTAAGTCTTTGCTTACTTTAAATTGTTGCCCTGCTATCTCTACGATTGCGTACATAACAATGATGTTTAGTTAATTATAAAATGGACGCAAATATACAACTTAATCTCAATCACGCAACCCTGCAGCAAAAAAAGTTTCTAATTAACCCCTAATCCAAAAACACAATTGATAATTTGATGATAAGAGCGGCATCTATTGCATAAAAAAAACCTTATTTTTGGGGCACAAAGCGCACAATTCTTTCTGTGTTTTTTTTGATTTCAACCGCAACTTATTAGTAATTTTTATGAAAAAATACCTTATGACGTTAAGCGCATCACTCCTAGTAGGATCAGCCGCTACGGCGCAAAAAGTAGTCTTTGACGAACTCACCCTCGACAACGGCTTGCATGTAATTTTGCACCAAGACAAATCGGCACCAGTGGTGATTACTTCGGTGATGTACCATGTGGGCGCCAAAGACGAAATGCCTGATCGTACCGGCTTTGCTCACTTTTTTGAGCATTTATTATTTGAAGGCACCCAAAACATAGGCCGCGGCGAATGGATGAAAATCGTGACTGGAAATGGCGGCGTAAACAATGCCAACACCTCTGATGACCGCACCTACTACTACGAAGTGTTTCCGTCAAACAGCTTGGAATTGGGCTTGTGGATGGAAGCCGAACGCATGTTACACCCGGTGATTAATCAAGTGGGTGTGGATACCCAAAACGAAGTGGTGAAAGAAGAAAAACGCTTGCGCATGGACAACCAACCTTATGGCTGCGTGATACGCGAGGTAAAGAAAAACCTGTTTACAAACCACCCCTACCGCTGGGAAACTATTGGGTCTATGGAGCATTTAGATGCTGCAACCTTAGCAGAATTTCAGGCGTTCAACAAAAAATTCTACGTGCCTAACAATGCAGTTTTAGTGGTAGCCGGAAATTTTGAAAAAGCCCAAACCATCGAGTGGATCCAAAAATACTATGCGCAAATCCCAAAAGGCGCTGAACTCACCAAAACTCAATTTACCGAAGAACCCATCACCCAAACCATTCATGCGCAATACGAAGATCCCAATATTCAAATTCCGATGTTGCTCAACGCCTACCGTACTCCTTCTATGAAACAACGGGAAGCGCGCGTATTGGAAATGATTTCGGGCTTGTTGAGCGACGGAAAAAGTTCGCGTTTGTATAAAAAATTAGTCGACGAGAAAAAAATGGCCTTGCAAATTGGCGCATTCAGTTTTAGTCAAGAAGACCACGGCATGTATGTGGTCTATGGTTTGCCACTTGCGCCCTTTACCATTAAAGACTTGCAAACTGAATTTGATGCCGAGATTGCTTTGTTGCAAAACGAGTTAATTTCTGAAAAAGAATTGGAAAAACTCAAAAATAAAATTGAAAACCAATATGTAAATAACAATGCATCAGTGGAAGGAATTGCCGAAAGTTTAGCTTCTTACTATCTGCTTTATGGCGATGTAAACCTCATCAATACTGATATCGATACCTACCGATCGGTAACCCGAGAAGAAATTCAAGTGGTTGCCAAAAAATACTTGGGCAACAACCAACGCTTGCAATTAGAATACCTTCCCACCCAAGAAAAACCGAAAAACTAAGGCGCCATGAAAAAAACACTATTCCTCACCATTTGCTTGTTTATCTCACTTTATATGACTGCACAAAACAGGACACAACCCAAACCCGGACCGGCACCAACTATTAATATTGGCAAACCTCAAACCTTTACTTTGCCCAATGGGCTTCAAGTATTGGTGGTAGAAAACCACAAATTGCCTCGCGTTTCTTACACCCTTACACTCGACAACATGCCTTATGTGGAAGGGGCCAAAAAAGGCGTATCCAACCTCACCTCGAGTATGATTGGCAACGGCACTACAAAAATTTCCAAAGAAGCCTTTAATGAAGAAATCGATTTTTTGGGTGCCGAAATTTCGTTTTACAACAGCGGTGCCTCGGGCTCAGGCTTATCCAAATATGCGAGCCGAATTTTAGAGCTTTTGGCCGACGGAGCTTTGCATCCTCGCTTTATAGCAGATGATTTTGAAAAAGAAAAAAGCAAATTCATCGAAAGCCTGAAAGCCGATGAAAAAAGTGTGCCTGCTGTAGCACGCCGAGTAGAGAATATTCTAGCCTATGGCCCAACGCATCCTGCTGGTGAATTTGTAAATGAAACCAGCATTAATCAGGTGACGCTTGATGATGTGATTGCCAACTACAGAACCTATTTTGTGCCCGAAAATGCTTACCTCATTATTATTGGCGACGTGCAATTGGCCAAAGTAAAAAAACAGGTAGAAAAATTATTTGGAGCCTGGCCAAAAGCAACTGCACCCAAAGTTCCCTATGCCGATCCGACTGATGTTGCCCAAACGCAAATCAATTTTATTGACATGCCCAATGCCGTGCAGTCTGAAATCTCGGTGATGAACATCACCAATCTTAAAATGTCTGATAAGGATTATTTTGCAGCCATTGTGGCCAACCAAGTGGTGGGTGGCGACTTCAACAGCTACCTCAACATGAACTTGCGCGAAAAACACGGCTGGACCTATGGCGCCGGGTCGTCAATCAATCCCAGCAAATATATTTCGCGATTCAGTACGTTTGCCCAAGTGCGCAATGCGGTTACCGACAGCGCTGTGGTTGAAGTACTCAAAGAAATCAAACGCATTCGCACCGAAAAAGTAGCCGAAGATGTCCTTCAAAATGTGAAAGCAGGATACGTAGGACGTTTTGTGATGCAAATCGAAAAACCGCAAACTGTGGCCTCCTATGCCTTGCGTTTGCGTACCCAAAATTTACCCGACAATTTCTATGAAAATTTCATCCAAAACATCAATGCGGTTACCGCTGATGATGTGTTGCGTGTGGCCAATACCTATTTTAAAGCCGATCAGTTGAGAATAGTTGTAACAGGAAAAGGCAGTGAAGTAGCCTCAAAACTAGCCGAATTAAATTTGCCAATCTATTATTTTGACAAATTTGGCAACCCCATTACAGAGAAAAAGGAAGCCCGTAAACTCCCTGATGGACTTACAGCGTCGGCGGTGATTTCAAATTACTTGACTGCCATTGGCGGGGAAAAAGCAGCACGAGGAGTGCAATCTGTAGTAACTTTGGCTACCGGAACTGTACAAGGTTTCCCGGTCGAATTGACCACCAAAACTACCAGCAATCACCAGCAAGTACGCGAAATAAAAGCCATGGGAATGACCATGATGAAGCAAGTGGTGAATGACAAAAACACCTACGTGCTGCAACAAGGTCAAAAAGTTCCGTTGTCGGCCTCCGAAATTGCTGCACTCAAAGCCGCAGCTGTTCCGTTTGAAGAATTGGATTTGTTGACCAAAAAAACAATTACACTTAAAGGCATCGAGTCATTTAACGAAACCGACTGTTACGTAGTGCAAGACGGAGCCAATTCGTTTTACTTTGCCTGTGATTCAGGATTAAAATTGGGCGAATCCAAAACAGTTGAAACCAAAGAAGGCGGGCTAACAGAAACCACTTCATTTAGCGATTACAAATCCGTAAATGGACTACAGTTTCCGCACAAAACGGTACTCAATATTGGAATGGAGATTGAATTGGTCACTACCGAGATTAAACTCAACGAACCAATTCCAGCGGCAGATTTTCAATAAAATATTTTGCTAAAAAAGCAAAGGTCAGCCTAAAAAGCTGACCTTTTTTTATACCATTTGCATTGAAATTTTGTGCCAATTTTATGAAGTGTCCCAACCTAATTTAATTACTTTTGTTTCACTAAAAAATAGTTCCAATGAAAATATCGTCTTCAATACTGTTGGTTGCACTCATCGGATCAACCGTTATAGCTTGTAAACAATCGAACAGTGATGCGCCAAAAGCAGCTGCCAAACCAGTTGAAACCAAAGAAATAGCAGCTGCCAATCTAGATTCAACCCGTTTTCATATTGAAGGAATGACTTGTGCGGTGGGCTGTGCCAAAACGATTGAGACTAAATTGAATGAAACACCTGGCGTACAAAAAGCTGCTGTAAATTTTGACAAAAAGGAAGCAATTGTCTCATTTGACAAAAGCCAGCAATCAAAAGCAACCTTGACAAAAATTGTAGAATCTTGTGCCGATGGTGCTACCTACAAAGTAATCGACTAATATTTCCAACGCAAACTTTCCATTATGCGGCGCATATCGTTCTTGATGTAACTCGCCGCAGGCATCACCGAATCAAAGTTGGGTTTGGCATAAAAATAAACCGAACAGTCAATAAAATGTTTCGTACTGTCGGTCACATAAAATTGGGCATTGGTTGCCGCATTTCCATTCACCTGATAAAACATTCCGTATACCTTGTGGTCTTTGTTGATAAACGGCTGTTCTAAAATGTCGTCGGCCTTGATCACGTGCTCGTAGGTGAGTTTTTGGGCGTCGCGCAACAACACGTTGATGTTGTTTTTTACCGGCTTATAACTCATGTAAATGGTGGCTTTCATTTTGGGATAATTGATGGTAAAACCGCAATCGGGCTTGGCTTTGATGATTGCGTCTTCGTTCAAATCAAAGGTTACCGGACAACTGTTTTCAAAATGGGCGTAGGTGGCTTCTTTATAGTCCAAACGCAATTGACCATTGGGCTTAGGCAGCAATTCTTTCTTGCAGCCCATACACAACAAGGCCAAACAAGCAAACAAGGAAATTTTGTGTACCATATAAAAAGAAAGGCTAGCAATTACTAGCCTGCAGAAATTCTTGTATTAAAAAGGTAAATCATTTTCGGGCATCATGGAACTGGGCGCATCATAAGTAGGTTTGCTTTCGTTTCCGCGATTGGATTCAATTTCTTTTTTCACGGATAAAAAGGTGAATTCTGTAACTTGAATCTCGGTAGTATATTTGGTCACTCCATCTTCGGTTTGCCATTGGCGCGATTTGATGCGGCCTTCTACATATATTTTATCGCCTTTGGTCAGGTATTTTTCACAAATCTCAGCCGCTTTATTTCGCACTACTAAATTGTGCCATTCGGTCGACGTGATTTTTTCGTTTGTCGATTTGTTGATATAGGTTTCATTCGTAGCCAACGGAAATCTACCGATACAATTTCCCCCATCAAAATAGTGCATTTTTACATCTTCACCTAAGTGACCAATTAACATAACTTTATTTAAGGTACCGCTCATTTTAGTTGGATTTGAAGTTCAGCCAAATGTACTAAAATTTATAACTCACGCCAATCGTTGGCTATAAAATTATAGAGTACAATGGGAAACGGATGTGCTTTTATTTGCTCATAATCAAGGCCGTTTTCTAGCAAACCATCTAGGTTAATTTGCCAAAATTTAATAAACAGTTGCTGATGAGACAAGAGGTGTTTTAGTGGAATTGGCGTTAACTCAGCTACTTTTTTTATAGGCAACAAAACTAAATCGTGTTGCTTTATGGCAGTGAGCAATTCGGGCAATTCTAATTCGGTGTCTGATTCATGTAGCGGAAATTCATATAAGTTTTGCCATATTCCTACACCTGTTCGTTGCTGAATGCAACTTTTATTGGCCTCATCTACCAAGATCAAATAATTGAAGTGCCGGGTAGATACTTTGGTTTTTTTGGACTTGAAGGGTAATTCACTTACCTGTTTATGGGCCAAGGCAGCACAACTGTTTTGAAACACGCAAGTTGAACACGTTGGATTTTTTGGTACACACTGAAGTGCACCAAACTCCATGAGCGCCTGATTGAACAGATCCGGTCGATCTTTAGGCATCAATTCGTGGGCCAAGGCAGTAAACTCTTTTTTGGCTGAAGTTGAAGCGATATCAGTTGTAACGCCCAAATAACGCGCCAATACCCGAAACACATTGCCATCGACAACCGGCACAGCTTCGCCGTAACAAAATGAAGCAATGGCTGCCGCGGTATAGGTGCCCACGCCTTTTATTTGGAGTAATTCAATGTAGGTTTTTGGAAATTCGCCTTTTAATTCTACCGAAATATATTGCGCTGCTTGGTGCAAATTTCGCGCTCGGGAATAGTAGCCTAGGCCTTGCCAAAGTTTGAGTACTTCTTGTTCAGAAGCCTGCGCCAACTGATGTACGGAGGGAAAAGCATGAACAAAAGACAAATAATAGGGAAGTCCTTGCGCTACTCGTGTTTGCTGCAAGATGATTTCAGATAACCAAATGCGATAAGGATCCTGAGTCTTTCTCCACGGCAAATCGCGCTTGTTTTGTATATACCACTTGATAAGGGTGTTACTGAAATCCATGTTAAATTTTGGGAAACAAAAGTATATGTTTATGTAATTAAATTTTAATGAATTAGGTTGATAAATTGTTTTTTAAATTCATATATTTGCAACCTCAAAAAAATAATTATCTATTTTAAATACGAAAGAAAATGACGAAAGCAGATATCGTAGCGAAAATTTCTGAAAAATTAGGCCTTGAAAAAGGAGATGTTCAAGCCACAGTAGAATCATTTATGGAAGAAGTAAAAACTTCATTAGAAACTGGAGACAATGTATATTTAAGAGGTTTTGGCAGTTTCATCATCAAAACTAGAGCAGAAAAAACAGGACGAAATATATCAAAAAACACCACCATTAAAATTCCTGCACACAATATCCCTGCATTCAAACCGGCTAAGGTTTTTGTAGAGGGAGTTAAAACAAATAACGAAGCAAAATAACATAGTATTAATCATAAAAAATCACCAACTATGCCAAGTGGTAAAAAAAGAAAAAGACATAAGGTAGCGACGCACAAACGTAAAAAAAGAGCGAGAGCTAACCGTCACAAGAAGAAAAAGTAGTCTAAAAACTACTTTTTTCTTTTTTTAAAAACGTTCATTGAAATCGGATTGAAATACGAAAAATTTCATCCATCGGGTACAATACCTGTAAAATTATTGATTAATCCATCCTTACTTCAAGCGCCAAGCTAACAGCTGAATGCTTTTGTATGGATAAAAATATACAGCGTGAATAAAGAATTAATCATCCGATCTAGTTCAGATGCCGTAGATTTTGCCTTATTAAAAGATGGAAAACTAATTGAATTACACAAAGAAGAAGAAAAAAGCAACTTTCAGGTAGGTGATATTTTTATTGCCAAAATCAGAAAACCTGTTGCTGGACTTAACGCGGCTTTTGTAAATGTGGGCTTCGAAAAAGACGCCTTTTTGCATTACCACGATTTGGGTCCAAATCTAGCTTCCCAACTGAAATTCATAAAACTTGTAAACACAGGTAAACTAAAAGATTTCTCCCTAAAAACATTTCAGTTTGAAAAAGAGATTGAAAAAGACGGAACCATTGCCGATGTGCTCACCAGCAATCAATCGGTTTTGGTGCAAGTGGTAAAAGAACCAATCTCGACCAAAGGTCCCCGACTAAGCGCAGAGCTTTCTCTCGCCGGGCGATTCATTGTGTTGGTTCCCTTTTCAGACCGTGTGTCTGTTTCTCAAAAAATTGAAGAAAAAGGAGAAAAAGACCGTTTAAAAAAATTAGTACAATCTATCAAACCGAAAGGTTTTGGCGTTATTGTTCGCACAGTAGCCGAAGGCAAAAATACAGCCGAATTAGAAAAAGATTTGCAGAACCTGCTAGGCAGATGGACTGCAATGTGTAAAAAATTACCAACTGCTCCTCATCCATCCAAAGTATTGGGCGAACTCAACAGAGCCTCCTCCATATTGCGTGATGTGTTTAATGATACCTTTAGCGGTATTCATATCGATGACGAGACGTTGTTTCAAGAAACTAAGGATTACGTGCAAGAAATTGCACCATCCAAACAATCGATTGTTAAGTTTTATCAATCTAAAAGCACACCTATTTTCGAAAAGTACCACATTGAGAGACAAATCAAGACATCCTTTGGAAAAACCGTTTCCATGACAAAAGGAGCTTATTTGATTATTGAACACACCGAAGCTTTACACGTTATTGATGTAAACAGCGGTAACCGATCAAATAAAGCGACTAATCAGGAAGATACGGCCATGGAAGTAAACATGATTGCAGCTGCCGAAATCGCAAGACAATTGCGTTTGCGGGACATGGGCGGAATCATCGTAGTTGATTTTATCGACATGCAAAATCCGGACAACCGAAAAGTGCTGTTTGACTTCCTTCGAGAAGAAATGGAAGACGATAAAGCCAAACACAAAATTTTACCCCCGAGTAAATTCGGATTGGTACAAATTACCAGACAGCGTGTACGACCTGAAGTGAATATCGAGACACGTGAAGAAGATCCCAACAGCGGGAAAGGCGAAATTGAAGCGCCAATCTTAATCATTGATCGCATTGCTTCAGACGTAGAAAGACTGGTGAAGACACAACAAAAAATCGTACTGAATGTACATCCGTTTGTTGCCGCCTATCTTAAAAAAGGATTTCCATCCTTGCGTTCTAAATGGTTTTTTGAACACAAGAAATGGGTGAAGATAATACCCCGAGACGCTTACACCTACTTAGAATATCATTTTTATGATCAACAGGGTAAGAAGATCAAAGACTAATTAAATCAACCGCCTTTCATCCGATTGGCGGTTTTTTTTGTTTTAAATACATTGCAATTACTTTCTGCGCTGGGCAAAAAACCGTTTCATCAACTCGGCGGCTTCTTCGGCCATGACTCCTGAAACTACTTGGGTTTTAGGGTGCAACTGCGTGCCCATTTTCACAAAGCCGCGTTGCTCATCGCTGGCACCATAGACTACTTTGCTGAGTTGACTCCAATACAAAGCACCGGCGCACATTTGACAGGGCTCTAGTGTAACATACAAACTGCAATTTTTAAGGTATTTGCCGCCCAAAAAATGGGCTGCCGAAGTAATGGCTTGCATTTCGGCATGGGCTGTAACGTCTTGCAACAACTCAGTTAAATTGTGGCTTCGGGCAATAATTCGGTCTTCGACCACTACTACTGCGCCTACTGGAATTTCCCCTTTTTCAAAAGCCATTTCGGCTTCTTGTAGGGCTTTTTCCATAAAATACGCGTCGGTGAAAATCGAATCCATGAGGCAAAAATAACAATTCAATTTGTACATTTGTGGTATGCCAAACAATTTACTTTCACAGATACAAACGCCCGCCGATCTTAGGCTGATCCCCGAAAGTCAATTGCCACAATTGGCCCAAGAACTCCGCGATTTTATTATACAAATAGTAGCCGCCAAAGAAGGTCATTTGGGTGCTAGTTTGGGCGTGGTCGAACTCACGATTGCGTTGCATTACGTGTTTAACACCCCCGATGATTTATTGGTTTGGGATGTGGGTCACCAGGCCTATGGACACAAATTGCTCACCGGACGCAGAGACTTGTTTCACACCAACCGTCAATTTGAAGGACTATCTGGCTTTCCCAAACGCGAGGAAAGCCCCTACGACGCATTTGGCACTGGGCATTCGTCTACTTCGATATCAGCCGCATTAGGCATGGCGTTGGCATCAGCACTAAACGGATTTACCGATCGCACGCACATCGCCGTGATTGGAGACGCCTCAATCGCTTCAGGCATGGCTTTTGAAGCCTTGAATCACGCTGGGGTAACGGATGCCAATTTACTCATCATTCTAAACGACAATGCAATCGGAATTGACCCGAGTGTGGGGGCGTTAAAAAATTATTTCACTGCCATTAAATCGGGCGAATATGCCGAGCAGTACAATTGGATTAGCTCCTTAAACATCGATTATTCAGGTCCAATTGACGGGCATGATTTACCAACAGTGCTAGCCGAATTACGCAGGTTAAAACACGTAAAAGGCCCGCGCTTTTTACACCTCATCACCACCAAAGGAAAAGGCTTACAACAAGCCGAAGACAACCAAGTAATCTACCATGCCCCCGGTAAATTTAATGCCCAAACCGGCGAATTAAACCCCAAGAATTTGACTGTTCAACCCCCCAAATACCAAGATGTATTTGGCTTAACTTTGGTTGAACTAGCAGAACAAAACGACAAAATTATTGGGATTACTCCGGCCATGCCCACCGGCAGTTCCCTGAAATACATGATGGACGCTTTTCCCGATCGCGCCTTTGACGTAGGAATCGCCGAACAACACGCGGTTACCTTGGCAGCAGGCATGGCTACTCAAGGAATGATTGTATACTGCTCCATCTATTCGACTTTTTTGCAACGCGCCTACGACCAACTAATACACGATGTGGCCTTGCAAAATTTACCCGTTATTTTTTGCGTAGACCGCGCAGGATTGGTAGGCGAAGACGGCGCCACGCATCACGGAGTTTTTGATTTGGCCTATTTGCGGGGCATTCCCAACTTAATTATTTGTGCGCCACGAAACGAAATTGATTTGCGCAACTTACTCTACACAGCACAATTGGGTCTGCCGCATCCAATTGCCATTCGCTACCCCAGAGGTCGTGGCATAACGATTGATTGGCAACAACAATTTCAAAAAATAGAAATTGGCAAAGCCGAAATACTAAAAAACGGAACGAAAATAGCGGTTTTGACTACCGGAACTATGGCACAAAACGCAACTGCTGCCATCGCGTTATGCGAGAACTCAGAGGCAATTGCGCACTATGATTTTAGATTCATCAAGCCATTGGATGAAGCGTTGTTGCACGAGCTATTCCAAAAATTCAATTGGCTCATTACCCTCGAAGACGGAACTGCAACGGGCGGATTTGGCGCTGCTATTGCCGAATTTGCTGCCACACATCACTACCAAACAGGCCTCAAAATTGTAGGCATTCCCGATGAATTTATAGGCCAAGGAACTGTTGAAGAGTTACAACGATATAGTAAATTGGATGCAAATAACTTGCAAATTCTTTTCGATTATTACGCAAATTGCTGAGTTTTGCCACACACTTTTAGCCCCCAAGTTTCGTTGTATTCATAAACTTTTGCGCATGCGATTTTCTTTTATAGCCTTGTTTTTAATCTCTATGACGGCATTTGCCCAGTCTGTAGACAGCATTTCTACAGCTGCAAAGCCAATTGAAACCCATTGGAAACGTAAAAATTTAGTCGGTTTTGATTTGAACGATATTGTATTTATCAATTGGAATGCGGGTGGTGTAAGTTCGATTTCGGGTTTGGCAAAAGGTAATTTTACTCGAACCTATAGCGAAGCCAACCAAAAATGGCACAACGAATTGATTGTGCGCTATGGGCTCAACAAGCAAGACGGCATTGAAGTGCGCAAAACCGATGATGTGTTTCAGTTTAGCTCCACCTACGGCTACCGCAAAGACAGTTTGTCCAATTGGTACCATTCGGCCAAATTCAATTTCAATACGCAATTCACTTACGGATACAATTACCCCAATACCGACATCGCGATTTCTAAACCCTTTGCACCTGCCTATACTTTTTTGGGAATTGGTGCAGAGTATATGCTCAAAGAAAAAAAGTTTATGATCTATTTATCGCCGCTAACGATTAAAAACACCTTGGTGCTCGATAAAAATTTGGCCAATCAAGGGGCTTTTGGAGTTGCTCCTGCAATCTATGATCCCAATGGAATCCTTTTGAGAGAAGGTAAACTTAGTCGTACCGAATTGGGTTTGCTCATTGCCAATTCATACAAAAAAGAGATCATGAAAAATGTAGTCATGGAAAACCGATTGTCTTTGTATTCTGATTATATCAATAAATTTGGGAATATCGATGTCGATTGGCACATTCAATTTGAACTCATTGCCAACGAATACCTCAAAGCCAATTTTGGTTTGAATCTCATTTACGACGACGACATCAAAGCCAAGGAAATAGTTGACGGCCAACAAATAACCGTTGGGCCCAAAATACAACTCAAGCAAATGATGGGTATTGGAATTGTCTACGAATTTAAAAGCAAAAAGCAGTAAGATCTCTTACTGCTTTTTTGTATTGATTGCATGTTGCGTTTTATTTGATAACCAGTTTCTGTGTGAATTTAAGCTGATCTCCACTCACCTGCAACAGGTAAATTCCTTTTTGTAAATTTCCTAAATGCATCGTTTTTTCAATTGCAAAACTGTTGTCATTTTCGCTGTAAACTACACGTCCATTGGTATCTACCACTTGAATGCTGAGCTTTCCTGTATACTGACTAATGCGCAATTGCACATCACCTTGTGTGGGATTAGGGTATACGCGTATTAAATCGGGATTGGCAAAGTAATCAACGGCCAAGGTACAGTTTGGTCCAGGAGGAAACGCGGTAAAATCTTCGACCTGATCTAACGCATTGTCAACCGAACCCGACGAGGCATTTAAGCCCATTCCACGGCGTTGAAATACATCCGCTATCAAACAGTAGTCTTGCCCTCCTGTTGTGGCTTGATCGGCTGCAAAAAGGTTATCACGACTGTTTATAAACGACGCAGTATTACAACTTTGTAATTTTAACGCATCCATAACTAAACGCATCACTTTATTGTTTCCGCCAGTTCCGGTATAGATGTTGGTGTCAAAGCCATATTTATTGATGTAAGCCCAGGTTAAATCCCACAAAACAGCGGTCCAAGCTTCGCCGCGGTTGTGTGATTCGGCGTCATTTGAATTGGCCAAGGTGAGTGGATTAATACTCATGTCTGTTGAATAAGGATAATTTCGTATTCCTCCTTCAGTTGGCAATTGATTAATGGCATAGGTGCCTATTCCTTTGGCTTCGGCACCGGTGTCGCCGGGTTTAATTTGGTTTATTAAACAAAACCAATCCGACCAGCCCTCGCCCATTTGTTCGGCATTGACCATACAAGAACTGTTGTTGGGTCCACCTATTAATCGGTTGGAAATTCCATGCCCAACTTCGTGTGCAATAATGCCGTTATCAAAATCACCATCGGCATACAAATATAAATTTCCTGGTGATTCCAATTTTACGTTTACAGGGCCATTGGCCATTTCGGCAATTAACTCATCGCCCAATTCTTTGGTAATGAATATAGCCGGTATGGTAATGCCAAGTAAGCCTGTAGAACTCATACTCAAAGTAGTAGGATTGTTGGCAATACTATCGGTTACAATTACAGCCAAAGCACCCGCATCTTGTGCGTTTTTAACTTTCAAATTAAAGAAACAGCCACCACGTTTTATCAACACAATTTTGTTGTTTAATTCAAAAGCATTGGTTGGCGCTTGGCAAGCTGAATGGTAGCCCGGCGGGTTTGGATTGTTGTTGTATAAAGCTAAATCAGCGGTAATTCCATTGGGTGCGGTAGGAACTGGAATTCTATCGGTACCTTCAAACACATTGGAAGTGGCCAATTTTTCACCCGCGATAGTTGCCGGCGAATTGACGGTTAAAAAATTAGTAGCCGGTGCGCCCATGGTCCACAAGAACATTTGAACACGTGGTCGGGCTCCGTCATTGGGAGTCGCAAAATTGGCATTATTGAGTGTAGGTGTAGTTTGCGAATATCCATCTTGGGCATCGGCCAACACATAATCACCCGTGCCTGAAGTGGCTCCACCTCGGCCTAAATTGTTTTGCTGAAAATTTCCGGCAGCCTCGGTAAAACCGTATTGGTACCAAATATCATGCATTTCGTTAATTGCATAAAACAAATTGGTCGTAGCCGCTGGAGTATAGGCGGTGGGCTGAAAAGTAGCGCCACCATATTGGTAATCAAACAATAAACTTGCCCCAGCGTCAGGACGAATACCATTGCCGTTGTTTCCATCGGCATCTTCTTGAGCCAACACATTGTTTCCGCGGGTGTAGGTATATTTCAAAGAGGCTGTTGTTCCACCAATGGCATTGGCATCGTGCCATCCATTTGGGGAAGCCAAGCTATTTCCTGCAGTTGTAAGAAGTTCAAATGGGTGATGATTGGGACTTTCGTAGGTAATTGGAATTACTCGATAGGTTCCAGGCGTAGGTGCGGCCATCAAATTTGATTTGGCAGCAAATGCCACTTGATTAAAATGAAAAGGTTTAGCTGATTGTTGAGCAGGCTTAGCATCAAAGGCACACGACAACATCAAGTCATGTTTTTCTAAAATCGTTCCGCTCACTGCGTCAATGCGTATATCCCATAAATGGTTGGCGTCTGGGCTATAAAACTGTAAATACCATGCCAATTGCAGGGTTTCATTTGGCATAGATTGAAACACCAACTGCGCCGATATCGGATCTTCTTGCATACCAATGGCTAATTTGTATTTATGGTGCGGCAAGCGTTCTACAATAGAAACCGCTGATGGCTGCGCAATTTGCAACTGCTGACAAGCTGCATTAAATGCTTGTTCTGGAGTAAGTTGGGGCTGGGTATTGCTTATTTTTTGACGGATATTACTTTTAAAATTATTGGCCAATTGGAAAACCGAGTTGTCTTTAATGGCCACCGTCGAAATAGCATGAAAAACGGGAATTCCCTGAAAATTTTGCACAATGTAACAACTCGTCATTTTAGTGCCTTCAGCATAAACTTCGCTGTCTAAAGTCCAATCGGCAATATCGGCAGCCGTGAGTTGCCAGTTTGATTTGTTGGTTTCTAAATAATTTTGAATGAGTTGTTTGTGTGTTTGCGACCAAATGGTCAAGCTAGAAAATAGCGCAAAAATGAGAAGTAGTTTTTTCATAAAGAAAATCGTGATTTGGTTTGCTGGTTAGTATCAACAAACATAGATTAATTATTTGAAAGACAAAAGCAGTCCAACAAACCAATCAAAAAAAAAGTCCAAACCTTTCGATTTGGACTTTCTATTTTGGATGAGTTAAACTTAGTTTTTCACGATTTTTTGTGAGAAGCTAAATTGCTCATTGTTTACGTTCACGATATACATACCCGCTTGGAAACGGTTCATATCTATGCTTTTTTCAATGTTGAAATCGGCGTCTTTTTGGCTATAAACTACACGGCCATTCAAATCAACAATTTCTATTGAAAGTTTCCCTACAAATTGATTGATTCTCACATTGATTACCCCATTTGTTGGATTTGGATATACTCTAAACATATCTGGGTTGTTAAAGTAATCTACTGCCAATGTACAGTTTGGTCCAGGTGGGAATGGAGTAAAATCTTCTACTTGGTCATTACAGTCATTTACACTTCCTGCAGAGGCATTTAATCCAACACCACGTCTTGCAAATACATCTGTAATTAAGCAATAATCAGCTCCACCGGTAGTGGCTTGATCAGCAGCAATTAAGTTGTCACGTCCTGTTACAATATTAGTTGCATTACATGTTTCTAATTTCAATGCATCGGCAACCAAACGCATCACTTTGTTATTACCACCTGTTCCGTTGTATACATCCGAATCAAAACCGTATTTGTCAATGTAAGCCCACGTTAAATCCCATAAACAAGAGGTCCAAAATTCTCCAATAACATAACGATAAGCGGTATCTGCAGCATCAATAGGAATTACCGCATTTGAGTTCACCATCGTTCTTGGGTTGATGGTCATGTCGGTAGAATAAGGGAAATCACGAATACCAAATCCATCAACAGGTTGGTTGATTACATAGGTTCCCACTTCTTTCTTATCGGTTCCAGCATCGCCTGCTTTCAATTGTAACATCAATCCAAACCAGTCAGACCAGCCCTCACCCATTTGATCATAGTTGGTCATACAGCCTGCTGAACCACCACCTACTAAACGGTTAGAAATACCGTGGCCATATTCGTGACCAATAATAACGTTATCAAAATCACCATCAGCATACAAATACAAGTTAGCTGGCACTTCTAATTTCACATTTAACGGACCATTTGCCATTTCAGCCAAGAAGCTATCCCCAATTTCTTTGGTTACAAATACTGCTGGAATGGTAATTCCCAATAATCCAGTAGAACTCATAGATAAACGAGTTGGGTTGTTGTCAATACTGTCCATTACAATTACAGCCAAAGCACCTGCATCTTGTGCGTTTTTAACTTTTAAGCTAAAAAGACATCCCCCACGTTTGATCAAGGCAATTTTACCTGATAATTCAAATGGATTGGTTGGTGCTTGACAAGCTGAATGATAACCCGGAGGCGTTGGATTGTTGTTATATAAAACTAAATCAGAAACGATTCCGTTTGGAGCAGCTGGTACCGGAATACGGTCTGTTCCTTCAAACACATTGGTTGTGGCTGCATAAGGACCTGCAATAGGTGAAGGGCCATTAACCGTAATGTAGTCAGTTGGAGGTGCACCCAACGTCCACAAGAACATTTGAATTCTTGGACGAACACCGTCGTTGGTAGGTGTAAAGTTGGCGTTGTTTTCAGTTGGCGTTGTTTGAGAATAGCCGTCTTGTGAATCGGCTTGCACAGAATCTCCTGTTGCAGAAGCAACTCCTCCACGACCTAAGTTGTTTTGTTGGTAGTTACCGTTGGCTTCATCAAATCCGTATTGGTACCAAATATCGTGCATGATGTTATTCATGTAAAACAAGTTGGTCGTTGCGGCCGAAGTATACGCTGTTGGCAATAAGGTTTGTCCTCCATAAGGGAAATCAAAAGTTAAGGAAGCACCCCCATCGGCACGGATTCCTGTTCCGTTGTTTCCGTCGGCATCTTCTTGAGCCAATACGTTGTTTCCTCTAGAATACGTATAACGTAAAGAAGCGGTTGTGCCACCAATTGTGTTGGCATCATGCCAGCCATTTGGCGAAGCCAAGCTGTTTCCAGCTGTGGTGATCAATTGAAAAGGCGAGTGATTTGGACTTTCGTAATTGAATGGAATTACGCGGTACGTTCCAGGGGTTGGAACGGCCAAAGCTGCCGAACTTTTTGAAGCATTCAACTGAAAGTTGAAGTGTTTTTTGTAATCGTGATCTTGGTGATTTTTATCGCCAAAGTCACAAGAAATTGTCAAATCTTTTTTGTCTAAAACAGCCCCATTTGACGCATCAATTTTGATGTCCCAATAGTGGTTGCCTTTCGGTGCATAAAACTGGAATCCCCAGGCCAACTGCAATTTATTGTCAGCCACAACTTGGTACCCTAATTTTCCTAAGATTGGATTTTCGTGTTGCCCATCAGAAACTTGAAACTTGGTGTTGTTTTGGTTTTCAGTGATCGTAAAACTTGGCATTTCGTAGCCTAATTTAGCATAGGCAGATTGAAGCGCCTGAAGCACGTCTAATGAAGGTTGTGTAGTGTTTACACGTGACGCAACCGCAGCTTGGAAACGATTTCCCAAATTAATGGCTTCGTCGTTTTTGAACCAAATGTTGGATTGTGCATCAAATAATTCAATGCCTTGGTGGCGTTGAACCAAACGATAGTTGGTAATTTTTGTAGACGTAGAATTTTGCTCACTTTCGATCACCCAATCCGAAACGTCTTGTGAAGTCAATCCGTATTTAGCGCGGTTATTGTCTAAATAAGTTTGAATTTTCTGCTTATTTGCTTGAGAAAATCCCAAGAAAGTAACCAGTAAAGCGGTTAATAGTGTAATTTTTTTCATTGTTTTTTAATTTTTTGAGAAACAAACATAATTTAATTTTTCTTGATATCAAAAAAACGTTTGGAACATTAACATGACTAGTCGTGGTTCCCGTTGATGTTGCGATAAAACAAGAGGGCATTTCCGTCGGTGAGCAAGGAAATAAAGTGACAAATGTGCAACAAACGTTCGTAGGTATTCTCTTTAAAAATACGGTGTTTTTCAGGCACCAACTGCAAAAGTAGCTTGTCATAATTGGTGGCACAACCCTGCACTTGGTTTTCAAAAGCCGTAATCATTTTATCGAGCAACACATTGATAATTTGGTAGCCGGTAATTTCCTTTTCAATCACTTCCCTGCTTTGGTAAATGTTTTTGACACTCAACTTAATGATGTCATCCATTTGTGGTTTAAAACGACTTTTGTCCACGAGTGAATACGGAAAATTACCTTCTAAAATAGCCGTTTCGTTTTCCAAAAAAACGCGCACTGCATCTGTAATCAAGGTGCCAATGGCCAATGCTCTGAGGTAACTTATGCGGTCTTCTTTGGTGACTAGCGTTTTGTATTTTTGGGTATCTATGGTGTCTTTGACTAGTTTAATTAAAAACTCCAAGGCATAATCTTCTGAGACTAATCCCAAATTGATGCCGTCTTCAAAATCGATAATGGTGTAGCAAATGTCATCCGCGGCCTCCACCAAATAGGCCAATGGGTGTCGTTCAAAGCCAATGTCATCACCCGATTTATTGGGAATTAAGCCAAGTTCATTGGCCACTTCTTCAAAAAAAGTTTTGTCTGACTGAAAGAAACCGTATTTTTTATCGGCGATAGCTGTAGTTGGTTTTTTGGGCAAACTCTCTTTGGGGTATTTCATGAACGCACCCAAGGTAGCATACGAAATACGAATACTGCCTTCTACGCCTGGTCTGTCGGCGGTGAGTACCGAAAATCCATTGGCATTTCCCTCAAAATCAATAAGGTCTTGCCATTGTTTGGGCGTCAATTCAGCTTGGTATTTTTGGCCTTTGCCAATAGAAAAATATTCCCCGATGGCTTTCTCTCCCGAATGACCAAACGGCGGATTCCCAATGTCATGCGCCAAACAGGCCGCTGCTACAATAGTGCCAAAATCATTCATTTGGTAGCCGTGTACCTCTTTTAAATAGGGATATTTTTCCAGTATTTTTTTTCCGGCCAAGCGACCCAAAGAACGGCCAACTACCGACACTTCAAGGCTATGGGTAAGACGGGTGTGCACAAAATCAGTTTTGGACAAAGGAATGACTTGGGTTTTGTCTTGCAACGAACGAAAGGCCGCCGAAAATATAATGCGATCATAATCAACTTCAAACCCCAATCGGGTATCGTCTTGTTCCTTGCGCAAGCGCTTGCTCGCATCGCCTTGGCGTCTCAACGACAACAATTGTTCCCACTGCATCATAGTTATTCTATTTTGAATTGAATTAAAAAGAAAACAGCCATCCTATAGACAGCTGTTTCAAAGATACATTTTATTTGGTTTTATTTACGAGCCACACATTTCACATTCTTCCGGACCGGCGTTGCGTGCACGCTCAATCATGGCTTGAAATTCTTCTTGGCTCATCTCAACCGCTTCAGCTGGGGCAGCAACTACTTCTAGCGCTACTGCATCGGGAACGGTTTCTACTTTTTTATCGTTGTTCAAGGTAAACTTAATCGCATCTACCGCGGCTTTGGTTCTCAAATAATACATACCCGTTTTCAAGCCAGACTGCCAAGCATAAAAGTGCATCGAAGTCAGTTTAGAGAAATTGGCATCTTGCATAAACAAGTTCAACGACTGCGATTGATCGATAAAGTATCCTCTGTGGCGCGACATATCAATAATGTCTTTCATGGACATTTCCCAAACCGTTTTGTACAATTCTTTTAGATCGGCTGGAACGGCATCAATATTTTGTACCGAGCCATTGTTGCGCATGATTTCTTGTTTCAGGGTTTCATTCCACAAGCCTCGTTTCACTAAATCTTCGAGTAAATGTTTGTTAACCACAATAAACTCGCCCGACAATACACGACGGGTATAAATGTTGGAGGTATAGGGCTCAAACGCTTCGTTATTTCCTAAAATTTGCGAAGTAGAAGCGGTTGGCATTGGCGCCACCAACAAGGAGTTGCGCACCCCGTGTTTCATGACTTCCTTACGCAAAGCACCCCAGTCCCAACGACCAGAAAGCTCTTCGTCTTTTAATCCCCATAGGTTATGTTGGAATTCCCCTTCAGAAATTGGCGATCCTTTAAAGGTAGAATACGGTCCTTCTTCTTGTGCCATTTCCATGGAGGCGGTTACAGCAGCAAAGTATAAGGTTTCAAAAATTTCTTGGTTTAGTTTTTTGGCCTCGTCACTGGTAAAAGGCATACGGAGCATAATGAACGCATCGGCCAATCCTTGCACACCCAATCCTACCGGACGGTGGCGCATGTTGGAGTTTTCGGCTTCTTTTACCGGATAGTAATTGCGGTCAATTACTTTGTTTAAGTTGCGGGTTACGCGTTTGGTCACATTGTACAACAACTCGTGGTTGAATGCCCCATTTTCTACAAACATTGGCAAAGAAATAGAAGCCAAGTTGCACACCGCAATTTCGTCTTCAGAGGTGTACTCCATAATCTCCGTACACAAGTTGGACGAACGTATGGTTCCCAAATTCTTTTGGTTGGATTTTCTGTTGGCCGCGTCTTTGTACAACATATAGGGTGTACCGGTCTCGATTTGCGACTCCAAGATTTTTTCCCACAATTCGCGCGCTTTGATGGTTTTACGGCCTTTGCCTTTGGCTTCGTATGAAGTGTATAATTCTTCAAATTCTTCGCCATATACCTCATACAAGCCTGGACATTCGTTGGGACACATCAAAGTCCAGGTGCTGTCTTCTTGTACGCGTTTCATGAACAAATCAGAGGTCCACATGGCAAAAAATAAGTCACGGGCGCGCATTTCCTCTTTCCCTGTATTCTTTTTCAAATCCAAGAAATCAAAAATATCGGCATGCCAGGTTTCAAGGTATATCGCAAAACTTCCTTTACGTTTTCCCCCTCCTTGGTCTACATAACGCGCCGTGTCATTAAACACACGCAACATCGGAACAATTCCGTTGGAGGTTCCGTTTGTACCGCGAATGTATGAACCAGTGGCACGAACATTGTGAATTGAAAGTCCAATTCCTCCTGCCGATTGCGAAATTTTGGCGGTTTGTTTTAAGGTGTCGTAAATGCCATCAATGCTGTCGTCTTGCATGGCCAACAAGAAACAAGAAGACATTTGTGGCTTAGGAGTTCCGGCATTAAATAGGGTTGGCGTGGCGTGCGTAAAGAATTTTTTGGACATCAAATCGTAGGTTTCAATTACCGATTTCATGTCATTCAAATGAATTCCAACAGACACACGCATAAGCATATGCTGCGGACGCTCCACAATTTTGCCGTTAATTTTCAACAAATACGAACGTTCTAAGGTTTTAAACCCAAAGTAATCGTAATTGAAATCGCGGTTATAGATGATGTGTGAATCCAAAAACTCAGCGTTCTCTTGGATCACATTGTATACTTCTTCTGATAATAAAGGGGCGGCTTGGTTGGTTCTCGGATTTACGTAGTGATACATGTCATGCATCGTTTCCGAGAAGGATTTTTTGGTGTTTTTATGTAGATTCGAGATGGCAATACGAGCAGCCAGTTGGGCATAATCTGGATGGGCAATGGTCATAGACGCAGCGGTTTCGGCGGCCAGGTTGTCTAACTCAGAGGTGGTCACCCCGTCGTATAAACCTTCAATTACGCGCATCGCTACTTTTACAGCGTCTACTAAATCATTTAAACCATAACATAATTTTTTTACACGGTCGGTAATTTTGTCAAACATGACGGGCTCTTTGTGGCCGTCTCTTTTTACTACATACATAGATAGGTGGTGTTAAGCAATAGAAAATCCCTTCGCTACTGCAGGTTATTTGTGTGAATTTTGAAGCTAATCCCGCTATTCGCTTTATCTTTTGTGTCAAAAAAAACACAAAAGGATGCCGCTGCTATCGGGGCTAGGCAATCGAGTAATCAGAGGCGTGTAGAAAAGTAAGGCGTGTAAAAAATGTAAATTGGAAATCGACTAAAAATCGGCGTCGAAAGAAATTTTTTGGGCATCGGCATCGGTGTTCATCACCCCCGATTTTTGGTATTCGGCCACGCGTTTTTCAAAGAAATTAGTTTTGCCTTGCAGCGAAATCATGTCCATGAAATCAAACGGATTGCTGGAATTGTATACGCGGTCACAACCCAACTCTACCAATAAACGGTCCGTTACAAACTCCAAATATTGCGTCATCAAAACAGCATTCATCCCAATTAAACTCACCGGCAAGGATTCGGTAATGAACTTGCGTTCGATGTTAAGGGCATCGGTAAGAATTTCGGTGATGCGTGCTTTAGGTACTTTATTGATCAAGTGGTGGTTGTGCAAATGCACGGCAAAATCACAGTGCATACCTTCATCGCGGGAAATCAACTCGTTAGAGAAAGTTAAGCCTGGCATCAATCCGCGTTTCTTTAACCAAAAAATAGAACAAAATGAACCGGAGAAAAAGATTCCTTCTACGGCAGCAAAAGCAATTAAGCGCTCGGCAAACGAATCAGAGCTGATCCAACGCAAAGCCCACTCGGCTTTTTCTTTGATGGCTGGAAACACTTCGATCGCATGAAACAAATCGTTTTTCTCGGCCTCGTCTTTCACGTAGGTATCAATTAACAACGAATAGGTTTCGCTGTGGATGTTCTCCATCATCAACTGAAACCCATAAAAAAACTTGGCTTCAGGATATTGTACTTCGCTCACAAAATTCTCAGCCAAATTCTCATTGACAATTCCATCTGAAGCGGCAAAAAAAGCCAAGATGTGTTTCACAAAGTATTTCTCTTCGTCTGACAATTTATTATTCCAGTCGTTGAGATCGGTGTGCAAATCAATTTCTTCGGCAGTCCAAATACACGCCTCTTGTTTTTTATAAAACTCCCAAATGTCATGGTGTTTGATCGGGAAAATTACGAAGCGGTCTTTGTTCTCTTGTAAAATAGGTTCTACGGTTGCCATTTTTTGTGTTTTTAAACGAATTTTGGTATACAATTACACTTTTAAAGTGCTCGCACAAAGATTAGGATTTGTATCGGAATAAGAAAGTCAAACTTATTCACAATCGACTGTAGTTTTTAACAAATCACGATTTCGTAAGCTTTTGTAAGAAATTAGTATAAAATACTTACTATCAATATTTTATGATTATAAAAAATGATGAAAGCCCCTAAAAACAAGGCCTAGCAAGTGCAGCAAATTAACATAAATAAATAGAAAATAAGTGGGTGAATTTGGGTTGCAGCGATAGGACTTTAGTGGCGTTTTTTGGGCGCCTTTTGCCATTCTTCTGCTACTTGTTCGAGTTCGGTATACCAATCAATTCCAAATCGTCGAATGAGGGCTTCTTTTACAAATTTGTACACCGGAACTTGCAATTCTTTGCCCAATTCGCAGGCATCCGAGCAGATGTCCCATTTGTCGTAATTGACCGCGGCAAATTCGGTAAAATCTTTCACGCGGATGGGATACAAATGACACGAAACGGGCTTTTTCCAAGCAACGGCTCCTTGGTTATACGCTTGCTCAATTCCGCACAAAGCTGTAGGTCCGTCGTAGATCACATAGGCGCAATCGCGGTTATCGATGAGTGGCGTTTCTAATTCGCCTTCGGTACCGGTGGCCCAGGTTCCTTGCGCCTCAATGGCTGCAATGCCTTCGGGTCGCAAAAAGGGTTTAATTTGCGGATAAATGGATTCTAAAATAGCAGTTTCTTCTTTAGATAGTGGCGCACCCGCATCGCCGTCTACGCAACAGGCGCCTTTGCATGCCGATAAATTGCACACAAAATCTTTGGCTAAAATGTCTTCTGAGACTATGGTTTTTCCGAGTTGAAACATGCGGCAAAGATACTTTTCCGAATTAAATTATCGAGGATTTACACCCAAATGATTCTATTATTTATCTAGTTCTTTATAAATCAGTAGTTTATAAAAAAGCAGCCAGCCACAAGTGGCATTTTACATAGTTTGTGCATGTAAGTTGGAATTAGTACTTTCACATCAAATTTACTACGAATGAAAATTTTTACTTCAATCCTTATTTTAGTTGCTTTTGGTCTGTTGGTTTTTAATATCACCTTATTAGATTTAAAACACCTCACCGAAGGAAATAGCATGGTGGCCTTAATCGGAATTGCCGCTTCTCTTTGCGCCATTCTGATTTTAGTTATTTTTAAACTATCCAAAAAAATCGAAGAGAAAACCAAAAACTAACGACCCGTTTTTTGAGTGCGCAAGGCTGCTTGAACCATCGGATCAAAGGGCAAAATTAATTGGTAATAGGATTCTTCGCCAAACAGTTGACGAGCCATTTCGGCTATAATATTCCGCTTTATCCAAGCGCTATTTTTCTGCAAAGCAATATCCAAACCATTGGCCTGTAAATAGGTCTCAAATTCGCGAGTCAATCGATTATTGCTTTTCATCTTGTGCGTAAATTGATCAAACGTCAAGTTGCTGTATTCTTGGCGATTTTGATCCAACTGTTCAAAAGCAAAGTGCGGTACCAAGCCTGTTTGTTCGATAAGATAATTCAGGTGTTCTTCTCCTTTTTTTCCGGGCAGCGGCACAAAAATATCGGGAACAATTCCACCGCCACCATATACAATTCGGCCTTTTGGGGTTTTAAACTTAAGCGAATCGGCAATTTTTATGGAATCTTTGCTGTATAATTCGCCATTGGCAAAGCGGTTTTCAAATTCATTTTCGTAGGCTGTCGCGCCTTTTTTATAGCTTTTCTGTATCGATCTACCAGATGGTGTAAAATAGCGCGCCATGGTGAGTCGCACCGCTGAGCCGTCATCAAAAGGCAATTCGCGTTGCACCAATCCTTTTCCAAATGAACGACGCCCAATCACTAAACCACGGTCGTTATCTTGAATGGCTCCTGCCAAAATCTCACTGGCTGAGGCCGAATTTTCGTCTTGCAAAAGCAATACTTTTCCCGATTCAAAGTTTCCTTTTTCGGTGGCCACTGTTTTTTCGACCGGGCCTTTTCTGTTTTTAAGGAGCACGATTTTTTGTCCATTTTTCAGGAAGTCATCGGCAATTTGAGTAGCCATTTCCAGGTAACCTCCGCCGTTTCCGCGCAAATCAATAAGCAAAGACGTGGCGCCTTGTTGTTTGAGTTTTTGTAAACCTTTGGTAAATTCGGCATAGGTGGTTTCGGCAAATCGGTTTATTTTTAGGTAACCAACTTGAGGTGCAATCAACACCGCCACATCGACACTTTTGATGGGCACCCGATCGCGGAGCAATTTGGTTTTAAAAATACGGCGTTCGCTTTTGCGGTAGAGCGTGAGTTGAACAGCTGATCCCACCTCGCCTTTGAGGTGTGCAAATAAACTATCCGAGGGCAATTTACGGCCATACAATTTGGTTTTCCCGGCATACAAAATGCGATCACCCGCGAGAATCCCGGCTTTTTGTGCGGGACTATTGGGCAGGGGCGTAATCACCGCAACCGAATCCTTGTACATGTAAAAATTGACGCCGATACCCACAAAATCTCCTTTCATGTTTTCGGCCATTTCGGCTTGATCTGCCGGCGGAATGTAGGTAGAATGCGGATCGAGGTGCGCCAAAATAGCATTTACCGCATCATCCACAATTGAATCGGTATCAACCTGATCAACATATTCGGTTTCGATAAGTTCAAGTAAGGTATTGAGTTTGTTTTTGGCATTGGATTTGCCAATACGAGCGGGCGATTCAGTGTACTGAAATTTTGTCCCAATGAGGAAGCCCAAGGCCAACATAAAAAACAAGGCAATGGGAAGGAGAATTTTTAGTTTTTGCATGAGATTTCCAGCTAATCTAGTTCTGGAATATGATCTACTTGTATGCCTGCTTTATGCAAAAAATCAACGCCCGACGTATCGCGGTAAGCCATCTGATAAACCACGCGCTTAATCCCGGCTTGATGAATGAGCTTACTGCATTCTTTGCACGGCGAAAGGGTAATATATAAGGTAGCGCCGTCGCAGGTTTGACTAGAACGCGCCACCTTGAGAATCGCATTGGCTTCGGCGTGCAACACATACCAATTGGTGAGGCCATTTTCGTCTTCGCAGCAATTTTCAAAACCCGAAGGCGTGCCGTTATAGCCATCCGAAATAATCATCCGGTCACGGACAATAATGGCACCCACTTGCTTGCGGTGGCAATACGACAGGAGGCTCCACTCTTTGGCAATGCGCAAATAGGCCTTGTCGTATTTTGCTATTTTTTTATCGGTCATAAATTGGATTTTAATGCCAAATTGGATTTTGTATTAGTAAGGGCAAAACAACGCCCAACACAAAGGCCGACAAAGTTAAGGTAAAATCCCGTTGTGAAAAACGCAAAACCGATTGGAATACGGAAGAAAAAATTAAAACTGAAACAACGACTAGCACTTGTGCCAATTCGATTCCGACTGAAAATTGAATGAGGCTAAATAATTTGGTAGAAGCACTGCCCGCTAAAAGGGAATTAAAATAAAACGAAAATCCCAGGCCGTGAATGAGCCCAAAAAAGACGGTGAGGTAATGAATGGGTTGAAATTTATTTTTGGTTTTGCTGAATTTCCCCAAGGAAAGCAAGGTAAATAAGGCGGTACTAAATATAGTGAGCGGAATGAGAAACTCAATTATTGTAGGCTGCACATGCACCAGTTCATAGGCGCCCAAAAACAAGGAAATACTGTGTCCCAAGGTGAACAAACTCACCGAAATAAGCAGGCGTTTCCAATCAGAGAACGCATAGGGTGCGGCTAGAGCCAACAGAAAAAGCAAATGATCGTAGCCATTCCAGTTGAGTACATGTTTGACGCCAATTTCAACAAAAATCCAAAATTCACTCATGTGGGTTCGTTATTAGTTGGGTAAACTTAGCAATTTTATTGCAAAAACAACACCAAAAAAACAGGCAATCACTTCCTCAAAATAGGGATAAAAGTTATCTTTGCGACTGTAATTTAAAACCTAAAATTATGTCTATAGCCGATTTATTTGACAACGAATTTAAAACTAGAAACAAGGGACATTTTTCAGCCATCGTACGTGTAGCCTTTGCTGACGGAACTATTAGTCCTGAAGAAAAATCCTTTTTAGATAAACTAGCCGAACGCCTCGAAATTTCGGCGGCGGAATACGAAGAAATTCTAGAAAATCCAGCCAAATTTCCCATCAATCCACCCTATTTGTACAGCCAACGTTTGGAGCGTTTATATGACTTAGCGCGCATGGTGCACGTTGATCACCATTTGGGCGACAAACAAGAAGTGTTATTGCGCAGACTGGGCATTGCTTTGGGATTCACCCCGTCAAACGTAGAACATATTGTACGCAAAGCCTTGAGCTTGCTTGACAACAAAGTTGACCAAGATACCTTTGTGTACGAAATGGAGCACATGAATAAGTAATTATAAATTAAAAATGTATAATTAATAATTTAGAATTATACTAAGAACAACTTTTTAGTCGAAAGTCAAAAGTTGTAAAGTCAAAAGAATTTAAGTATACTAAAAACGGCTGATTGCTTATTGCTTTCAGCTGTTTTTTTTGGTGAGAAACGAAAAATAAGAGATGATAGATGTAAGACAGTTCAAAGAACGCTAACCGAAAACAGACTACTGACAACCGACAACCAAATTAGTATGATATAAAATCATTAAATCTTTCAATCAACTCATCCTCATAAACTCCTCCGCCTTGCTCACCATATTAAAACTGCCACAAAAGAACGGCACGCGTTGGTGTAATTCGGCGGGTTGAATTTCCAGGATTCGTTGATGGCCGTCAACAGCTTTTCCGCCAGCTTGTTCGGCAATGAAGGCCATTGGGTTGCATTCGTAAAGCAAACGCAATTTCCCTTGCGGTGATTTGGAGCTCGTGGGGTATATGTAAATTCCTCCCTTAATCATGTTGCGGTGCATGTCAGAGACCAAACTGCCAATGTAGCGCGAGGTATACGGACGGTCTTCATCTTCCAACTGACAATACTTGATGTAGTCTTTTACTCCTTGTGGAAAATGCACATAATTTCCTTCATTAATAGAGTAAATCGTGCCGTCTTTGGGGTAGCGCATATTGGGGTGCGACAAGTAAAAAGTACCGATGGCGGGATTTAGGGTAAAACCATTTACGCCGTGGCCTGTCGTGTAGACCAACATGGTAGAAGTTCCGTAAATTACATAACCCGCCGCCACTTGGTTGATGCCGGGTTGTAAAAAATCTTCCAAGGTAACGGGAGTTCCCAAAGGCGAAATGCGGCGATACACTGAAAATATAGTTCCTACCGACACATTAACATCAATATTAGAAGATCCATCTAGCGGATCCATGAGCACCACATACTTATTATTGTGACTATTATCGGCACCCGAAACCGTAATAAAATCGTCGTTTTCTTCAGAAGCAATACCGCATACAATTTCCCGGTTGATTAAGGTTTGAATAAACACCTCGTTGGCGTAGATATCCAGTTTTTGTTGGTCTTCGCCCTGAATGTTTTGTTCGCCCGCCGCACCCACAATGTCCACCAAACCGGCTTTGTTTACTTTGTAATTGACCACCTTGGCCGCCAGTCGAATAGAATTGATGATGCGCGATAATTCGCCCGAAGAATACTGAAAGGCATTTTGATTTTCGATGATAAATTCACCTAAAGTAGCGTGTTGATGTTGCATTACGAAATCGTTGTAGTTGATGCGGCAAATATCGTTTTTATTTTGAATTTTGCTCGAAAAATCAGCCATTGTTTTACAGAATTGTATATTTGATTTCGCTTGCAAAAAAACAGCGATGTACAGAATGATTATTCGCAAAGGAGAACCCGCCGATATGCCGGCCGTTTTAGCATTAATTCACGAATTGGCCGTCTTTGAGCGCGAGCCAGCTGCCGTGGAGGTAACCGTTGCAGATTTAGTGCGTGACGGATTTCAGGAAAACCCATTATTTTATACTTTTGTGGCCGAAGTGCAGGGCAAAATCGTAGGCATGGCGCTCTATTACTTTCGCTATTCTACCTGGAAAGGAAAAACAATTCATTTGGAGGATTTAATTCTAAACGAACAATTTAGAAAACAGGGAATCGGATTTGCCTTGTATCATAAAGTCATTGAAGCCGGCTATCTCGAAGGCGTGCGTCGCATCGAATGGAATGTGCTTAACTGGAACACCCCCGCAATTGACTTTTACGAAAAAACAGGCGCCAAGGTATTTGACGACTGGCGTGTTGCCCAACTCGATGAAATGGGCATTCAAAACTTTATTAAAAAATACACTAAACAATAAGTGGCATGAAAGTATTCAAATTTGGTGGCGCCTCGGTTAAAGATGCGGCCGGAATTAAAAATGTAGTAGACGTGTTGCGCCAAGTGGGCCACGACGAAGTGTTGTTGGTGGTTTCGGCCATGGGGAAAACAACCAATGCGCTCGAAGTGGTGGTAAAAAACTACTTTGATAAATCGCCCGCTTTACAGTCATCCGTACAAGAAGTAAAAAAATACCACAACCAAATTGCCCTGGATTTATTTGACGAAGGACATCCGGTTTTTAAAACGTTAACTGATTTTTTTGGGGAGCTGGATTATTTTTTAAGCCACAACAAATCGCCCAACTACAATTTTGTGTACGACCAAATTGTGAGCTATGGCGAAATTTTATCCACAGCCATCGTCGCGCATTATTTAAATCAAAGCGGTTTGAGCAACCAGTGGTTGGACGTGCGATCCATCATTAAAACCGATGCGACCTACCGCGATGCCGAAATCAATTGGGAGCAAACCCAGAAAAATTGCAGCAAACTCATCCGCAAAAAACAAGCCTACATCACCCAAGGCTTTTTGGGATCAGATGAAAATAATTTTACCACAACCCTAGGCCGCGAAGGATCAGATTATACCGCCGCCATTTTGGCCTATTGCTTGAACGCCGAAAGCGTGACCATTTGGAAAGATGTACCGGGCGTGCTAAATGCCGATCCGCGCTATTTTGAAAACGCCCAACTGCTTTCTCAAATTTCGTACCGCGAAGCCATCGAATTGGCGTTTTATGGCGCGAGTGTCATACACCCAAAAACCTTACAGCCGCTGCAAAAAAAGGAAATTCCGCTGTTTGTCAAATCATTTGTAAATCCTTTGTTGCCAGGTACAAGTGTATCCAAAGGCGCCGATTTGGTGCCGCACTTACCTTGTTTTATTGTGAAGAAAAACCAACTATTGGTTTCGCTTTCTTCGATAGATTTCTCCTTCATCATGGAAGAAAACATCAGCGAAATTTTTGGTTTATTGCACCAATACAACATGAAAGTGAGTTTGATTCAAAACTCAGCCATCAGTTTCTCGGTTTGTGTAGAAGATAAATTTGGAAATTTTAATGCGTTGCGCACCGCCTTGTCCAAGAAATTTAAGGTGGCTTACAACGAAAACGTGTCGTTGTATACGATTCGTCACTTTGACGAGCAAGCGGCCCAAATGGTGTCTCAAAACAAAACGGTTTTACTCAAACAAAGTAGCCGTGAAACAATGCAACTCGTTACCAAGGAACTCGACTAACTGTTTTTTTAACTTATTCCTAAAAAACAAGCTAATTTGCGCTTGGTTGAACTTGTTTTTTAACGTTTTAGCCTTTTTTATTAAAATTTATTCAGTATAATTGCATTCAAAATAAACCAACTAGTACATAACTATTAAAAAACAATTCATGAAAAAAATTACTTTACTTTTTGCTTTGGTAGTATTTTCTTTTTCAAGTAACGCGCAAGTGTTATTGGCTGAAGGATTTGATACTGCTTTAACTTGGTCAACAGCTCGTGTAACGGGTACCTCAACTACCACAGGTTGGTCACGTCAAGCGGTGGGAACTACACCTTCTTGTACCCCTTTTTCTGGTGCAGGTATGGCTCGTTTTTACTCGTACAACATTGCTGCTGGTAATGCATACCGCTTAACTTCTCCTTCAATCAATTTTGCTGGAGCAAGCTACCGAATTAAATTTAACATGTTCAGAGACGGTGGTTACCCAACTGACGCGGACAATGTAAAAGTGTACTACCACACTACACTTGCTTCACCTTTAGCTGGAACTTTATTGGGAATGGTAAACCGCTCTATGGCTTTGGCTCCAGTGGTTGATGCTGAAGGTTGGTATTCGTACTCTTTTGACTTGCCAGCTGGTACAACTGGGGCTGGTTACATGTCATTTGTAGCCACTTCACAATACGGAAACAACATATTTGTTGATAACGTATCTATCGTTCAAATTCAAGCAGATGATGCTGAATTGAGCACATTTAACTTGCCAGAAATCAGTGCTTCAACTGGAAACACACCTATCACGGGTTCATTTAAAAATGCTGGTTTAAATACTATCGACAGTGTTGACTTGAATTGGCAAGCTGACGGTGGAGCCATCAATACTCAAACATTAACTGGATTAAACTTAGCGCCTGGTCAAGTGTACAACTATACGCACCAAGCGCAATGGAATGCTACCCTAGGATTACACAACATCAGTGTTTGGGTAACTGCTGCAAACGACAGTGATTTAACGAATAACCAATTGGACAAATCAATCTCTGTAGCGAGCAACTCCGTAACGCGTTTCCCGTTGTACGAAAAATTCTCTTCGTCAACTTGTGGTCCTTGTGCAACTTTCAACGGAACTTATTTTAGTCCATTTTACACTCCAAACTCTTCTAGTTTTGCTTTGATTGATTACCAAGTAAACTGGCCTGGAGCTGGAGATCCATATTACACTGCTGAGGTAGGAACACGTGTAGGATACTATGGCGTAAGTGGTGCACCAACTTTGTTTGTTGATGCCAAAGACGGAACAAATTTCAATACAGCCGGATTACAAGCTGACTTGGCCGAAGCCATTGCACAACCAGCCTACTTTACTGTAGCTGCTACTAAAAGTGAGTTGGGTTTCAGTTCTGACTTAACTGTTAATGTTGACATCTTGCCTTACCTTTCTGGAACATATAAATTGCATGTTGCGGTTGTTGAAAAAGTAACTACCGGTAACGTAGCTTCAAATGGAGAAACATCTTTCAAAAATGTAATGATGAAAATGATTCCTAATGCTTCTGGAACAATCATTAACTGTACCTACAATCAACCAATCCCTACAATTACTTTACAACAAAACTTAGACGGGTTGAACATTGAAGAAATGACCGACTTAGAAGTAATTGTATTTATCCAAAGCACTAACTCAGGAAAAGCAGTAATGCAAACCGCAATTGCTACTGAAGTTTTGGCTAACGATCAATTTGCTGCTAAAAAATTCAAAGTATATCCAAACCCATCTGAAGGAACGTTACGCGTAAAATCAGAAACTCCAGTATCTGTTTCTATTGCTGACATTACTGGTAAAGTGGTATTCACTATGGATGACGTAAACAACGACACCCAAATGAACTTAAACTCTTTACAAAAAGGAATGTACATTGCTACAATTACTTCTGGATCTGACAAAGAGACTCAAAAAGTTATTTTAAAATAATTCACTACCATAAAAGGAGGGAACTAGTGCTAGTTCCCTCCTTTTTTATACCCCATTCCCATGAAAAAAATAATTTACTTAGCGACCCTTTTGGCTGTTTTTACGTTACAAGCACAAATAACAGTAACCAAACACGATGGTACGCCCATCACCGATAATCAAATTATTACCTATAACTCTACAGCATATAACTTGGCTGCCTTAGAGTTTTACGTGCACAACAATTCGGCAACGTCTACACGTGTGCTTATTGAATGCGTGAGTATGACCAACGCTGATGGCACTGGGTTTGAATTGTGTTTTGGAAACGAATGTTTAGCAGCAGTTGCGCCTGGGGAAATTTACCCAAGTGCCCCTGTGACGATAGCTGCAGGAGGAACCAACGGAAACTTTGATCACTTTTACAATTCCAATCCAGGTAATGGACAAATTATGGATTTTGTTTTCCGTTTTTACCAAGTTGATTTAGGCGGGAACCAAGTAGGCAACACCATTACCTTTACCTACCGCTACAACCCAAACTTGGCTGTAGATTCTTTTTCTGCCTTAAATGCAATGGGTGTGCGTTTGCAAAGTACTACTTTGAGCAATCAATTAGAATTGACAGCAGCCAAAAACATGCAATTGGAATTGGTTGATTTAGCTGGAAAGACCGTGCGTAGTATTTCGTTAACTGCAGGAGAGCAAAGCATCGACGTGAGCCAATTGAGCGCTGGTGTTTATATAGCAAAATTCTCGACCAATGAAGGCGCAAGTAGCAGCATAAAAGTGGTGAAAAACTAACAACAATTCCGCATCAATAAAATTTAAACCGTCAAATCTTGGCGGTTTTTTTTATTCGCAGCCTTGCAATGAATTGATCCATTGGCCTACTAAATCGATGGCCTCTTGGTGGAGAATAGAACGACCGACAAAGGGCATACGGAAGTTGGGATCGTTGGTGCTTAGTCGTCCATACAAGCCCGAACCTGAAGCATTACCCGGAATTACCAGTTGTCCAGTGTATCCAGGCATAAAATGATAGGGAGACATGCAAGCACCCATATTAGAAATGCTTGTGGTTTGGTTAAATTCAAATCGAAGGCGAAGTCCAGGGAAATCGGCTGTGCCTCCATCGCGATGGCAATGGGCGCAATTGATATCAAAATAGGAACGAACGCGCAGGTTTAAAGACTGATTGAGATTGGTATAATCTATAGTAGAAGTGATACTTGAATTGTCGGGAAGATTATTTTCTAAATAGCCAGCTGAAACCCATTTGGATAACTGATTGGTTGTTCCCGTTGTGTAGGCTAAATTGTAATTTAAATTTTGTGGTTTAATGCCAATCGGATGTGGCACAAGACTTACTCCGTGGCACAACAAACATTCCGATTCTTTCGGAATTTTATAGGTAATGCTGCGTGTTACATTATTTTCATCGGTCCACGTAATGGGCGTCGTGCTCCCCGTCATCTGCAAAATTGCATCGGTTTGTTCGTCGTTCCACACATATTCGGCAAAAATCCAACCGGTTTCTTTGCGAATCATGAGGCGCGTTTCTATTATTCGTGTCGTGTTGGAAGGAGCCACCTTGTTGTAAAAAAAGTTCTTAATCAACACCGCCCCAACAGGCAATTCGAGCACCTCATAATCTGAAACATACGTGGCTTTGGTATTTTTGGGCATCCATACGTAGCGGGATTTTTTGGCATAATCGGTAAATAATTCACTAGCCGGTTTATACAGTAAAAGACCAACTGCCGGTTTCAGGTCTTTCATGGGGCCCGTAAAAAATTTGTACATCGACAAATTGGGGTAAGGCACCTCAGCCAAATTAACCACCACCGGAGATTCCTCTACAGGCACATAGGGGGCGTCGTTCGCACAACTACCGAGTAGCAGCGCAACGATTCCGTATAAAAAACCCTTAGTCCAAGTAGTGTTCATTAATCTGATTTAGCCAAACAAAAATAAACATTCACCGACAAGTACCCCCATAAATTTAATGGAATTGTGCAGCAAACATACTACTTTTGAGTGGAATCCGTTATCGGAAGGGTATGCGTAAATTAGTTTGGCTTTGGTTTGTTTTGGGAATCGGCGTTGGCGCGCAAGCACAAGTGCTCGAAACTCCCTATAAAGCCAAAATGCTTGTGCCCACCTACGACACCATTCGCATAGACAGTGTGAGCATTAACGCCAGTTTTTTTAAAGTACTGGCCAAAAACGGAGAGCCCATTGACCCGGCCTCCTACGAAATTAATTTTCCAGAAAGCTATTTGGTTTTCAAAAAAAACTATCCGTTAGTCACCGATTCGATTCGCATTCGCTACCTCAAATTTCCGGAACACCTCACCAAAAAATATAGCATTTACGACGATGCCCGCGTGCTTACCACCAACATTCGGCAGCCCAAATTGTTTAGTCTTTCGCCGGTAACGGCCAATCGATTTGTGCCTTTTGACGGATTGAATACCTCAGGTAGTATTACGCGAGGAATTACCGTGGGCAATAACCAAAACAGCGTGGTCAACTCCAATTTGGATTTGCAAATAAGCGGAAAAATCTCGGACAAAGTGAGTTTACGGGCTTCCATTCAAGACAACAATATCCCCTTGCAATCGGGGGGCTACTCGCAAAAATTGGACGAATTTGACCAAGTATTCATGGAGATGTACAGCGATCGATGGGCCATACGGGCCGGTGATTTGTTTTTAGAAAACAAAGAATCTCGGTTTTTAACCTTTAACAAAAAAGTGCAAGGACTTTCGTCACGTTTTAATTTTGGCACTGAAGAAACAACACAAACGTCGGTTTTTGCTGCGGCTGCCTTGGTGAAAGGCCAATACGCAAAAAGTAGTTTTACAGGAAAAGAAGGCAACCAAGGCCCCTACAAACTCAAAGGGCCCAATGGCGAATTGTATGTGTTGGTCATTTCAGGATCGGAACGTGTGTATGTGAACGGGATTTTGTTGGAACGCGGCGAAAACAAGGACTACACCATCGATTACAATGCCGGAGAACTGCTGTTTACGCCCATATTTCCCATTACTTCAGACATGCGTATTGCCGTGGAATACCAATATTCGGAACGAAGCTACAATAGATTTGTTACCTATGCAGGCGGACGTGTAGGTCAAGAAAAATGGAACATCAGCACCGCAATATATGCCGAAAGCGATTTAAAAAATCAGCCGTTGCAGCAAACACTCACCGAAGAACAACTGGCAATTTTACAAACAGCCGGCGATGACACTGCCGCGATGTATGCGAGCTCGGCCTATATAGACAGCTATGCCGCATCAAAAGTGTTGTATAAAAAAACCACCGTCAATGGCGTGACCTATTTTGTGTATTCCAACAATCCCGACGATATTTTATACAATGTCCGATTTACTTTACTGGGCCCAAATCAAGGCAATTATGTGCTGGCCAATGCCTCGGTGGTGGGAAAACTATTTGAATATGTCGCCCCGATTAATGGGGTGAAACAAGGAAATTATGATCCAGTGATAAAATTGGTCCCGCCCACCAAAATTCAAGTTGCTACAATTTCTGGGGGGATAAATCCAAACGAAAAAACCGCGTTTGATTGGGAATTGGCTTTGAGTCAAAACGACGCCAATTTGTTTTCAACCCAAAACGACAACAACAACAAAGGCTTGGCTGGAAAATGGAATATCAAACAACGGCTGATTTCCAAAAAATGGCAATTAAACGCGAGCAGTTCATTTCAGTATGTACAAGAAAATTTCAAAACGGTTGAACGACTCAACAATATCGAATTTGCACGTGACTGGAATTTGGGTGTTTTTACCGGAAACCAAAGCATCTTTAGCGCCAAGCTCGACGCGCAGTTCCCTAAAAAAGGAACCCTAGCCTATCAGTATGAGAATTTGGGTTTGACAAACAATTTTACGGGAAATCGACACCAACTGAGTGGGGCATTTCAGCTCAAGAATTGGAACCTACAACAGCAAGGAAGTGTCATGAAAAGCAACAGCAGCCTGGCAGCAACCACATTTATTCGGGAGCAATTTACCAGCAAATGGCAGCGAAACAAAAATTGGATAGGCTCCTCTTTGCGTTTGGAAGACAACCAAGAACAACGCATAAGCACGCGACTGTTGACGCCTTTAAGCCAACGATTTACCGAATGGGGTGCATTTATGGGGCGAGGCGACAGCACTAAAGTCTATGCCCAAATTGGGTATTTGCAGCGACAAACCGATAGTATTCAAAATGGGCTACTGCAAGCGGTGAGTCGGTCGCATTCGTATTATTTGAAATCAAAAATCTTGCAATCAGAAGAGCGGGATTTGGCGGTGTTTATCAATTACCGTCGTCTCGAATTTAATGATCCCGCCAAAAAGAACCAGCCTTCACTAAACTCCAGGCTGATCTACAACGACAATTTTGGCGATAAATTGGTACAAACCACTACGGCCTATGAAACGGCATCGGGGGCCATCGCCCAACAAGAATTCACCTACATCGAAGTGCCGCCCGGACAAGGCGTATATGCGTGGATTGATTACAACGGCAATGGAATTCAAGAACTCGAAGAATTTGAAGTCGCTCCGTTTCCCGACCAAGCCAAATTTGTGCGTGTGTATTTACCGTCGCAAGTGTTTTTGCAAACACACCAAAATAAATTTGCCGAATCGGTGAGTTGGAACCCCATTATTTGGCGTTCGACAACAGGATTTAAACGCGTGCTATCCTACTTATACAACCAAACCGCCTTTAGCATTGACCGAAAATTGGAACGCAATGGCGATCAGTTTAACCTGAACCCATTTAGTTCAGCGGGAGCTAATTTGTTGGGGTTGCAACAAAACTTCAGGAATAGCTTTTTTATCAATCGAGGCAAACAAAACCACTCGATTACCTACACCTTCCTGGAAAGTAAGGTGCAAAATTTATTGTCATTTGGCTCGCAATCCAGTCAAAATACCGCACACCAATTGCAGTACAACCACCTCATAGCCAAAACGTGGCTGCTTGGATTTACGGCAAAAACTGCCAACTCAAGCCTGAGTGTGAGCGACTATATTGCTCGAAATTACACCATAGACAGCTATTTTGTATCGCCCAAATTGTCGTACATTTTTTCGCAAAACGCCAGCCTAGATGTGTTTGTAGAGCAACAAAACAAGGAAAACAAACTGGGCGATTTAGAGCAACTCAACCAAACCCGCATAGGCAGTTCGTTTAGTTATGCGGGAGAGAAAAAAGTAACCCTAACGGGCGAATATTCCTATTACAACAATAGTTTTGTCGGAAACGCCTTTACTCCTGCCGCGTTCCAAATGCTCGAAGGATTACAACCCGGACAAAACAGCACCTGGCGGTTACTAGCCCAAAAAAACCTCACCCAATACCTGGAACTCAACCTCAACTACCAAGGCCGCAAAAGCGAAAACAGCCCGGTGGTGCATATTGGATCGGTGCAGTTGCGGGCGTATTTTTAATTTTTGATTGTTGATTGTTGATTTGTAGAAGTATACTAAGAACAATTTTAATGGTCCGTAACGACCATGTGATCGTTGCGCTAATTTTGTTTTTTACATTTAGAATAATCTACTAAAAAGGTATAATTTTTATCACTTAATCTTTTAATATTCTGATCACTATCATGTGCGGGTTTATATGACGCTCCTGTACCTAAATCTACACCAATTCCAATAATCCCAAAACCTAAAATACTTAATATAAAATTCCCCGTTCTAAAGGATTTTTCAAAAGTTTGCTGTTTTGGTTCGCATCCTTGTTCTTTAACTTCTACGACTAATGGTTTGTTTCTTGGAAATATACTTGTAGCTTCCCCATTACCTAATTTCTTTCCTTCAACATAAATTTCAGCATCGGGATGATCTTTTACAGTTATTGTCCCATTAAATTTACTGCCTCCAAACATAACTCCACAACTATTCATGGTTAATGTGATAAAAACAATTGCGGTTAATAAACTAATTTTTTTCATGATTTTGATTAATAAATACACCTACTTTCAGAATAATTTTTAGTCGCTGTTTCGGCATTTCCGACTTTATAATCTATTTAAATATTCTTATCTCAGTTTCAACGTTTTGCAGATTTGCGATGAGTGGGCATTCCAGCACAAAAGTTTATTCGAAGATACAAACTTTCTGCAACCACAAAACTGTCTGACGAGTTCGAAACACCCCTATTACAAATGTGCTGTTAGGCGTTCGCTTTTTTTTTCGCTTGCAAAATACGAATACCAATCAAAGTGAAATAGATTTATTTTGTGTCCCATTTAAAAATGGTTGTTTAGTTAATTCCGTTTCATATTCGGCCTCTGTCTTAAATGGCCAAATTTCAAAATTCACTATTTTTTGAAATTCTAAATAAGCGTCACTATGCTCTTTTCTTTTGTCTCGATAATACTGTCCAAGTGTCAATATATAAACAACAACTTCTTTAAATGAAAATTTCAGTAAAGGATTATTAGTGTCAATATATGGCCATATGTATTCTTGGTCAGAATGAAGAAATAAAATGCAACGAGCTATAATTTTTAAACTTTCGGCTGATAATTTGTCTGAGCCCTTGAGTCTGTGATTTCTTGTGTCGTCATAAAGACCCCAACAGAGTTCAAGCATCGGCTGAATTATTTGGTCGTCAAACTTCGCTTCTTTTGCTCTGAAATATTGTTCAGGTAGCCAACCATTAGTTACATCGTCCATAAGATTACTCTCAAATTCATCATTTGAAATAAGTCCAACTGAAAGATGTCGCAAGTGAAAGGCTAGTTTTTTTCTTCGTTCTCTGTCTACCATATTTTCGATGTTAACGGGTGTTCGTTAAAGTGACGCCTAACTTATGTCTATACGCCATAAATATTCGCCTAGCCAACATTTTTGATAGTAAATACGCAACTTTATCGCGTATTATAAATGTAAAATAAATGATTAATAAATCACCAAACAGCTTATTAATTTATAATTGCAGTACTATTCTAAGTACAGGATTGGCACTCAGAAATTCTGCCCCGACCATCGGATTTGGCAGGCACAAAAAAAGTCGAAACGCGCGTTTCGACTTTTTTGTGGAGAATACCGGAATCGAACCGGTTACCTCTTGCCTGCCAGGCAAGCGCTCTAGCCAAGTGAGCTAATCCCCCATTCGGGTGCAAATATATTAAAAAGATGTATTTAATGACAAAGAAACACCAGAACTTTCTGGAACTTCTCTACAAACCCCGCCCACACAAATCAAACCGCCGCGTTGACGGCCGTAACTCAAGGCTACGCGGGTAGATTTATAACGAAAAGCAGAACCCAAACTATAATAATGATTGCGCTGATCTTGCTCCTTGTTGCCGTAATTATACAGATCAGTCGAATAAATAGACCACTTCGAATTTAGGTTGTATTCTAGTGTAGCCGAAGCCCAATTCTTTTTATCGGCATCGGCCCACATGTGCTCGCCCACCCAACGCACCGACTGGTCTTTGCCAAATCGATGGGTAGATTCTAAGGCCACAATGTGTGTTTTTATCACCCCGTAGGCAAAATTTTCGGTGATTAACTTTTTATCGTAATATTGGTGAATCCAGGTAAGTTCAGATTGCCATGTAGGGCTCCACTTTTTGGTAAAATCAACATTAAGATCCGAAAAATATTTTTTTCCAAAGGAGAAGAATTCGGTTTTATAGTCTACAATGGGCGAATAGAAATCACCGCTCAAGGCATGCCAATTCGAGAAATTTACGGCCAATTTGGTTCCGTATTTACCGCCCAAAGCCGTGCCTTTTTTAAAGTTGTAAAACAAATCAATTTGTCCGCCTATCTCCCCTGCTTTCCCAATTCCTGCGCCATTTTGCCATGTAACATACACATTGGGTTGGGCTTGGTAGGCATAAATATTGGCTAAATTGCTGTGGTGCTGTTTGGTTAAACTCGGAATGAAATTCAAGATACGGTCGTTGTACAGATTACCCTTGGCCAAGCGTTCGCTGTAAAAGCCCATGTTTTCCATGCGTCGAAAGGTGCCGTCTACGCCAAATCCTTTTTTGGAATAGCCCATGTTAACCAACAAAGCATTACCCGGTTTTACCAAATCGGGACGCAATTGTTCCGATTGTACAATGGCATCTTTTGATTTAATGTTGTATTCGGCCGACGAATAAAAGGCTGCATGGCTGTAGTTAAGTCTTGCGGCAAAAGCATTTGTGAGCGGATCAAAGTTGGGATTTGCCAAATTGGCTATCGCTTCTCTTCGGCCCATATAGGTCAATCCAAGCGAAAGATCAGAATTTTTAATACCGATTAGTTTGGAAATATCAAACGAGATGTCGCTACCAAAAATAGTTCCGTCGGCTAGTTCAAAACCCGAGCGCTGTTTTCCGGCGATGGCTTTCCAACTGATGGCTTCGGTGGGTTGGTAAATGATGCGTGCGCCACACAAGGCGTTATTAATTCCCAACGCACGGTCTTCCCAGCTTCGGTACAACAAGCCGCTACCAAATTGCTCGTAAAAATAGCCTCCTGTCAGATCAATTTTTTTGCTTTTGAATTGCACAAAATAGGTGCCCAAATTGGTGTGTTGGTACTTGGGGTTGTAATTTAATAGGGATTGATTTTCGTAGGCCTCTACTTGTACGCCGGCCGTCCATTTTTTGTAGGCCGTATTTACAAATAAATAATTGTTGGAACGCAACGGATTTTCCGGATGCAAAATTCCCAAGCCTTTGTCGTTGGTATACCACTGCGAATTCGATTCAAATCCACCAAAAACATGCAGCGGCGAAGGTGTTTTTTCTTGTGCCGAAGCCAAACCCACAGCGCTCAAAACGCACCCCAGAAGTAATTTTTTCATGACTTATAGCGATTTGAGTTTTTCGTACAAGTCTTTTTCATTCCCCGGCACGTACCCGTTTTGGATGTGTACAATCTCATTATTTTTTACCACTATGGTATACGGAATATTCACAATGGTCATGGCGCGTTTAAAATCTTGGTTGGTGTCCAACAAGACTTGATAGGTCCATTCTTTTCCGCTCACCAATGGCTTCACACGTTTTTGCGTGCGCGAATCATCGGTAGCAACCGCTATAATTTCGAAGTTCAGTGTTTTTTTCCACTCGTCTTGGATGTCGTTCATTTCGTCCAACTCCTGAATGCATGGGGTGCACCAAGTAGCCCAAAACGAAAAAATGTATAATTTGTCTTTTTCGGCAAAATCGGCAGTCAAAGAAAGGGTTTTGCCTTCCGTGTTGGAAAGACTAAGATTGGGCAATTGTTTTTGAGCAAAAACGGCGCTACATACGAGCAAAAAAGCGAGTTGAATGATCTTCATTTTATCTATATAAGGTATGCAAATAAATAAATTATTATGATTACTATAAAATTTTATTTGTTTTATTTGCAGTTGCAATTCAATAAAAAGTCCCTATGAAAAATGGTCGATTACTGCTGCTACTTGGTGTGTTCTTGGTAGCTATTTCTTGTGGTGATAACGTGGTGCATTACAACCAACAAGTTGACGATAGCGTTGATGCGCCTGCTACCAGTGGCTTATTTAAAAAACACGTGTTGATTGAAGACTACACCGGGACTTGGTGTGGCTATTGTGCCCGTGTTTCTTATGCTATTGAACGCGTATTTGCCGACATTGAACCTTTTGACAACCAAGCCGATCGAGCCATTGCTGTGGCCATTCACTCCGGAAATGATCCGTATAATTTTACCAACATTCTGCCTTTAAAGAACTTAATTTCACCCAACTCGGCCTTGGGGTTGCCGCAATCTCGCCTCAACCGAACCATCGTGTGGGAAGAAAACGAAGCCGACCACATCGCACAAGTTAAAAACCTAAGCAGCAACAACTGCGGATTGGGAATTGCGATGACCTCAGACGTAGCAGACAACACCATCAATTTGGATGTCAATATTAAATTTGCCGAGAACTATTCGGGTATAAAATTGGTCGTGTATGTCTTGGAGAATCATTTAATTTACGACCAACGCAACTACACCAATTATTTTAACGGACAAAATCCCATCCCAGGATTTGAACACAACCATGTGTTGCGCAGCAGCTTAACCAATTTATTGGGCGATGCTTTATCGGGAACTATCTATGGTGCTGAAACTAAAATATCCTACAGTGTGCCTGTTCCAGCCAATGTGAGCAACAAAGACAATTTGAGTTTTGTAGCCTTTGTGGTCGATGAAAACAATCTAGTAATTAATGCTCGTTTGATCGAAGCCAACGAAACCCAAGCCTTCGAGCAAAATCCATAACCCATCAAGTCGCTTTCGAGCGGCTTTTTTTACGGCTCCTTTTTCGCAGCTAAAATCCTTACATTTGTAGCAAATTTTTATTCCATGAGTCGCATTCGCATCACCAAACAATTCAATTTTGAAACCGGACACGCCTTGTATGGCTACGACGGAAAATGCAAAAACGTGCATGGACACAGTTACAAACTTTCGGTTACGGTAGTTGGTACACCCATCACCGACCGCGATAATGTCAAATTTGGGATGGTGATTGATTTTACCGATTTGAAAAAAATTGTCAAAGAAGAAATCGTCGATCAATTTGATCATGCCACGGTGTTTAATCAAACTACACCACATGTTTCGTTGGCCAAGGAACTCAGCGACCGTGGGCACCACATTATTTTGGTCGATTACCAACCCACCAGTGAAAATATGGTGATTGATTTTGCCGAAAAAATAAAAAGACGCTTGCCCGATACCATTCAGTTGCACTCCCTAAAATTACAAGAAACTGATTCTTCGTTTGCCGAATGGTATGCGAGTGACAACCAATAGTTCAGCCATGTCAACGCCCACATCCAAAAAAATATACTTTGCTTCCGACCAACATTTTGGAGCACCCACTGCGTCATTGAGTTATCCGCGCGAGCAAAAATTTGTGCAGTGGTTGGATCACATTAAAGCCGATGCTGAAGCACTATTTTTACTGGGTGATTTATTTGATTTTTGGTTCGAATACAAAAAAGTGGTTCCCAAAGGCTTTGTGCGCGTATTGGGTAAATTGGCCGAATTGCGCGACCAAGGCATTCCCATTTATTTTTTTGTGGGCAACCACGATTTATGGATGAATGATTATTTTGAAACCGAACTCCAAATTCCGGTATATCACGACAACCGCGAATTTACTTTCTTTGATCGCACGTTTTTAATTGGGCACGGCGACGGAAAAGGCCCCGGAGATACAGGCTACAAACGCATGAAAAAAGTGTTTGTACACCCCCTTTCCAAATGGATTTTCCGCTGGTTGCATCCGGATATAGGCGTTTCCTTGGCACAATATTTATCGGTAAAAAACAAATTAATTTCAGGCGAAGCCGACGTGAAATTTTTGGGCGAAGACAACGAATGGCTGGTACAATACGCCAAACGAAAACTACAAAGCAAACACTACAACTACTTTGTATTTGGCCACCGGCATTTGCCCATGAATATTGAAGTGGGGCCCGATTCCAACTACATCAACTTGGGCGATTGGATTGGCTATTTTACCTATGGCGTATTTGATGGCCAACAGTTTGAACTCAAGAAATTCGACTAATTTTCGTCTACTTCTTTTTCTAGGTCCAATGATCGGAAACTTGGCGAAAAAACAGCGGTGCTACCCACTATAAGCAGCGTCATGCAACCCCCAAAAACTACGGCCGGTACGGTGCCCATAAGTCTGGCGGTAAAACCACTTTCAAAGGCGCCCAATTCATTAGATGATCCCACAAAAATAGAATTCACTGCCGAGACGCGTCCACGCATTGAATCGGGTGTATGCAACTGCAAAATGGTGTAGCGCAACACCACCGAAATGCCGTCAAAGGCTCCACTCAAAAACAAGGCAACTACCGAAATCCAAAAATTTGTGGAGAGTCCAAAACCTACAATACACAACCCAAAAGCAAAAATAGCAGCCAACAACTTCATGCCGGCGTTTCGATTAAGCGGAATATAAGCGGCAATGAGCATCGTAACAAAAGCCCCAACAGCGGGTGCTGCACGCAAAACTCCAAAACCGGTTGGACCCACTTGCAAGATGTCTTGTGCAAAAATGGGCAATAAGGAAACGGCCCCGCCAAACAATACCGCCACCATATCGAGGGACAACGCGCCCAAAATGGTTTTATTTTGAAAAACAAACAACAGGCCTTCGCGCAAACTCTGAAAAATAGGTTCACCAATTTTGGCATTGAGTACCGGTTGTTTGGGGATTTTGGATAGGGCCAACAAGGCGAGCAAGGAAAAGCATAAGATAAAAATCATGGAGCCGCTCACTCCAATCCAATTGATAAACAATCCCGCTACCGCTGATCCCGTAAAGAATGCCATTTGCCATACTGAGCTACTCCAGGTTGCCGCATTGCTGTACAATTTTTTGGGCACAATTAATCCCAAAAACGAAAACAAGGAAGGGCCAATAAAAGCACGGATAATTCCACCCAAAAACACCAAGCCATAAAAACCATACAATATGGCTTGTGCCGATAAATGCTGTGCAAGTGGCTCCCAGGTGAGTCCAAATAATGCCACCGTGAGCATAGAAAAGGCTAAAATGCATTTAATTAGTATTCCCTTTTTTTCATTTTGGTCTACAATATGGCCAGCAAACAAGGCCATTCCGATGGCAGGAATCACTTCCATGAGTCCAATCAATCCAAGCGACAACGGATCTTTGGTGAGGCTATACACCTCCCATTCTATAATTATAAATTGCATGGACCACGCAAACACCATAAAAAAACGTAGCGACAAAAAATACAAGAAGTTTGTGTTGCGTAAGGCCGCATAAGGATCGATTACTGTTTTTTCTTTCATGCTTGAATGTCTTTAAGGCGCAGTTGCAAACTTATGGTGTTGTTCCATTCATTTTCCTCAATATGGTATACCGCGTCAAATGATTGACGTTGATTCACCAGTGGAAGTTTATCGGCCAAACCAAAACCAATGGCGCCAAATCGTTCTGAGTTGCCTTGCACCACTTGAAGTTTGAGGTGGGTTTCTGTAGCGCCTATTTTTTTGGCAAAGCCGGTATTGCGCAAGTCCCTACTTAGAAAAATGGGGGCCAAATTTTGAGGGCCAAACGGTTCAAATTGCTTTAAAATGCGCATCAGTTTGGGGGTAATTTGGGTCAGTTCAATCTCGGCATCAATTTCAATTTCGGGGGTTTCCATTTCGGTTGGCAAGGTAGATTGCACCACCTTTTCAAAGGCTTGTTTAAATGCTATGTAATTTTCGGGTTTCAAGCTGAGTCCGGCCGCATATTTATGACCACCAAATTGCACCAAGTGTTCGGCACAAGACTCGAGCGCCTCATACACATCAAAGCCAGGAACCGAGCGAGCCGAAGCTGCATAATATTCGCCGCTTTGGGTAAAAACCAAAGTAGGACGATGGTAGGTTTCGATGAGTCGAGAGGCCACAATACCGATTACGCCCTTGTGCCAATTTTCTTGAAACACCACTGTGGTGGATGCATTTTCTTCTTGATTTTGCACAATTTGCGCCAAAGCTTCTTGGGTAATGGATTGATCCAATACTTTTCTGTCGGCATTGAATTGTTCTATTTCGGTAGCAAATTGTTGGGCTTGTTCAGCATCAAATTCACTCAACAAAGCCACCGCGTAATTGCCATGTTTGATGCGCCCAGCTGCATTGATGCGTGGAGCCAAGGTAAAGACCACATCACTGATGGTAAGGATTTTGCTTTTTACGTGTTGCAACAAGGCGCGAATTCCCGGTCTTGGATTGCTATTTATGACGTGTAATCCCAAAAAAGCCAACACCCTATTTTCTCCTGTCATGGGCACAATATCGGCTGCTATGGCCGTGGCCACTAAATCCAAATACGGCATTAATTCTTCTACCCCCTGGTTTTGGTTTTGAGCCAAGGCTTGGATGAGTTTAAACCCAATGCCACACCCGCAAAGTTCGTCGTAAGGATACGAACAATCATCGCGCTTAGGGTCTAAAACCGCGACCGCTTGGGGCAATGTTTCTCCCGGACGGTGGTGATCGCAGATGATGAAATCAATGCCCCGTTCTTGAGCATATTGCACATGGTCAATCGATTTGATGCCACAATCCAGGGCGATGATCAGGGAAAATTCATTATCAGCGGCAAAATCAATACCTTGAAACGAAACGCCGTAGCCTTCAATATAGCGGTCAGGAATATAGGTAGCTACTTGTGTAGTTCGGGTTTTTAAGTAGGCCGAGACCAAGGATACAGCGGTGGTACCGTCTACGTCATAGTCGCCAAAAACCAAGATTTTTTCTTGTTTGGCTAAAGCTAATTCGATTCGAGCTACGGCCAAATCCATGTCTTTCATCAAAAACGGATCGTGTAAATCGGCAATTGAAGGTCTAAAAAATTGTCTGGCTTGGTCAAAAGTGGTGATGCCGCGTTGCACCAACAAGCGGGCGGTTAGGGCATCAATTTGTAAAGATTCTTGAAGAGCTTCAACTAGAAGCGGGTCGGGTTGTGGTTTAAAAGTCCAGCGCATACGAAAGTTGTTTGGTGTATAAATTAATTTTTTGATGCTCAAATTTAATAAAAAAACACCGCGCTTTTCTTTTTCCTATTTTTGTTTTCAGCCAAACCACAAACGGTTGGCTCCCATCCCATGCAAGTAGTTGGACAAGTAGTAGACATTCGCAACCGACAGATTTTTCCCGGAATAGTTACCGTAATTGAAGGAAAAATTTTGTCAATTGAACCCGCCGATCATCAGGAAACCCAGTACATTTTGCCGGGTTTTATCGATGCCCACATTCACATCGAAAGTTCGTTGCTGGTGCCCAGCGAATTTGCCCAACTAGCAGTAGTGCACGGCACCGTAGGAACCATTTCCGATCCGCACGAAATTGCCAACGTCTTGGGCGTAGCTGGAGTAAACTTCATGATTGAAAACGGCAAGCAAAGTCCGTTGAAATTTCATTTTGGGGCACCTTCTTGCGTACCCGCTACAGGGTTTGAAACGGCCGGTGCCGAAATCAATGCCGAAGCCATCCGAGAATTAATGGACTCTTCCGACATTTATTATTTGGCCGAAATGATGAATTACCCGGGAATACTACACGATGATCCCGAGGTGTTGCAAAAATTACACTGGGCCAAGCTGTCGGGCAAACCCCTCGACGGTCATGCACCAGGCTTGCGCGGAGAGGCCGTAAAAAAATACATCAAGGCCGGCATCAGTACCGATCACGAGTGTTTTACCTATGATGAAGCGCTCGAGAAATTGCAATTGGGCATGAAGGTCATCATTCGCGAAGGCAGCGCCGCCAAAAATTTTGAGGCCTTGATTGATTTGGCCCACGAACACTTCGAAAACATGCTATTTTGCTCAGATGACAAACACCCCGACGATTTACTCTTGGGACACATCAACGATTTATGTGCGCGAGCGGTTGCCAAAGGTGTCGATGTGTTTAAGGTGTTGCAAATGGCTTGTCTGAATCCAGTAGCACATTACAAAATGAATGTGGGCACCTTGCAAATCAATGATCCCGCCGATTTTATTTTAGTAGAAGATTTGATTCAATTCAAGGTCAAAGCAACCTATATCAATGGTGAAATCGTGGCGCAAAACGGGCAAGCCCAACTGCCCAAAATTGCGTTTGATACCCCCAATAATTTCAATTGCCAGCCCAAAACACCCGCTGATTTTGCGGTGAAAAGTTCGGCCAAAACCATACGGGTAATCGAGGCACTCGAAGGGCAATTGATTACCAACGAATTGCATGTGCCCGCCACGGTAAAAGGCGGCGAACTTTGTGCTGATCCAGAAAAAGATATCCTTAAACTTGCGGTGGTAAATCGCTACAACGAGGCGCCTGTAGCGGTGGCATTCATCAAGAATTTTGGCTTACAATCGGGTGCTATTGCCAGCTCTGTGGCCCACGACTGTCATAACATAGTTGCGGTGGGTGCAACCGACGAAGAATTGTGCAAAGCAGTGAATTTACTCATTGCCCAACAAGGCGGATTATGTGCCGTTTCGGCCGAACGAGAATTGGTATTGCCCTTGCCCGTAGCCGGCATTATGAGTGATCAAAATGGCGTGCAAGTCGCAGCCCAATACCAGGAACTCGATGCACTAGCCAAGTCCTTGGGAAGTACATTAAAAGCACCGTATATGACACTTTCGTTTATGGCTTTGTTGGTGATTCCCGATTTAAAACTATCGGATAAAGGCTTGTTTAGTGGTAATTCCTTTGCGTTTGTCGATTTGGAAGTAGACTAAGATTCGGCTGATTTTTTGGCTTCTTTGGTTTGGGGTTTTCCGCCCACAACCACCACAATTTCACCTTTGGGTGGTTTCGCTTCAAAATGCTTTAGCACTTGTTCGGCGGTTCCGCGTACATTTTCTTCGTGGAGTTTAGACAATTCGCGGGCCACACTCAGCGATCGTTCGGCCCCAAAATACTGCACGAATTCGGCCAAGGTTTTGACCAATTTGTGGGGAGAAACATAAAAAATCATGGTTCGGGTTTCGTCGGCCAATTGCAAAAAACGCGTTTGTCTTCCCTTTTTTTCGGGCAAAAATCCTTCAAACACAAATTTATCGTTGGGCAAACCGCTGTTCACCAAAGCGGGAACAAAGGCCGTAGCGCCAGGCAAACATTCTACCGGGATTTGGTTTTCGATACAAGCTCTAGTGAGTAAAAATCCTGGATCTGAAATGGCGGGCGTACCAGCATCCGAAATTAAAGCGATGGTTTCGCCGGCTTTCAATCGGTTCAGGCAGTTTTCGATGGTTTTGTGCTCGTTGTGCATGTGGTGGCTGTGCATGTGCGTGCCAATCTCAAAATGCTTCAACAATTTTCCGCTGGTGCGGGTATCTTCGGCCAAAATTAAATCGGCTTCCTTGAGCACGCGGATAGCTCGAAACGTCATGTCTTCGAGGTTGCCAATGGGTGTAGGAACGATGTATAATTTTGACATGAACGCTAAACGTTATTGAAATTTACGCGCCACCACATCCATGAATCGCTCTTCGTATTCGGATTTTCCGTCCCAATTGTTGTAATCGGGTTTGACCATACTGCGAATAAACTCTTCGGCTTCTTCAAATGTATGATACGTCATGAGTTGCGAAAGTACGCGGTTGTAATCTTCTGGGCTGCCGTCAAACAATTGGTGAATGAAACCCACACGGTCGTTAAGTCCAATCACAAAACCTTTTGTTGGGGTATCGGCTACTTTTGTGTCAGCTATTACATCTTCTGTGGCCAATGTAAAAAGTGGGGTAATTGTTTCTTCTTTAGACTCATCTGTTGTTGAAGGTAAATCCAACACCAATTCGGGTTCTTCGTCCAAGGAAAAGAAGGGTGTTTCCAATGGCGTTTCAACTGCCGATACAATTTCTTCTTGAACGGGTTCAGCTTCGGGAATTGCTGCTTCAGGAGTTGATTTCACAAATTCGGGTTCTGCATAATTGGCACCCAATAAATCTTCAAAGGATATTTGAGGTGCAGCAGGTGTTGGCTCTACTGCTTCAAAACTCATTTCATGATGTTCATCAGCTACTGCTTCATGGGCAATTTCCTCTTCAACTATAGATTCTGTCGTGTCTTCTTCGTGTTGTGCTTGAGCGGCAGCGGCTGTTTTCTCAAAGGCATCGCTGTCTTCTTCTTTCTCCGATTCGGCTACAAAAGCGGCAATAATTTCGGGGTTTTCTTGTTTTAGATCAAGCGGCGTTTTGCTTTTCTTAGCCGTTTTTTTCGGGCTAACTATTTCTGTATTTTCCTCGGCAGCTTCAAAGAAAGCGTCCCAATCCATTTGACCAATCGTTGGTTTGGCATCGCCAAATTGGTTTTCGACAAAACGCATCACCGCCAATTTTTCGTATAGTTTTTGGGTTTCCTGGAATAAAATCTCCAGATCCGATTTGTTTTTTAATTGTAATACGCGGTGGGCAATGCTAATTAATTCGGCTTCCAACTTTTTTTTCATCTGCTTGGGCTTTTCGGTAAACGTGTGGTTTCTTTGAATAAAATCTCGTTACTTGCTGTGGGTATTTAAACCAAGGTTTTCACCTCTTTAACTAAAATTTATTTACTTTTGACAGCGACGTAAAAGTAACAAAATTTTATGTCGGTTTGTGTGCTGCTGCGCGAAAAAAATTGAACCCCTTTAATGGCTGAATACGAGTAAATGTTTTTAGAAAATACGGTAAATCATAAAGAACAATTTGGGTGGATCGAAGTGATCTGTGGCTCGATGTTTTCGGGTAAAACAGAGGAGTTGATTCGCCGATTGAAGCGCGCCCAATTTGCCAAACAAAAAGTTGAGATTTTCAAACCTTCAGTCGACACGCGCTACCACGACGAAATGGTAGTTTCGCACGACAGCAACGAAATCCGATCGACACCCGTTCCGGCTGCGGCCAACATTGCGATATTGGCCCAAGGCTGCGATGTGGTAGGCATAGACGAAGCCCAGTTTTTTGATGATGAAATCGTGAAAATATGCAACGACTTGGCCAACTCGGGCATCCGCGTAATTGTAGCCGGATTGGATATGGATTTTAAAGGAAATCCATTTGGCCCCATGCCCGCCTTGATGGCCACAGCCGAATACGTCACCAAAGTGCACGCCGTGTGCACCCGAACCGGAAATTTAGCACACTACAGTTTTAGAAAAGCAGCCGGCGATAAACTGGTTTTGTTGGGCGAAACCGACGAATACGAACCCTTGAGTCGCGCGGCTTTTTACCAAGCCATGCATGCTGACAAAGCGCCACATAAAAAAAATAAAAAATCACCTGATACTCCTTGATGATATCCAGTTCAATTATAGCAACCGATCTTCAATCTCCTTGGCTAAGTCCGCCCAGCGTTGCTGTATTTGAGGCCATTTCAATTGACAGTCGTTCTTTGCAAAATGGAGCCAATACTTTATTTTTTGCCTTACCGGGCAAACAACACGATGGCCATGCCTACATTCCAGAGTTAATCGAAAAGGGCGTTTGTCATTTTGTGGTGTCTAAAATTCCAACAAATTTACCTCCACACATACATTGCATTGTGGTGCCCAATGTGTTGGTTGCCCTGCAAAAATTAGCTGCTGCACACCGCAGTCGATTTGATATTCCCGTGATTGGCATTACGGGCAGTAACGGAAAAACCATCGTAAAAGAGTGGTTGTATTATTTGCTTAGTCCCGAATACAGCATCACCAAAAGTCCCAAAAGCTACAATTCGCAAGTGGGTGTTCCGCTCTCGGTTTTGGCACTCAATGCGCAAACGAGCTTGGGTTTATTTGAAGCCGGCATTTCAACTACTAATGAAATGACTGCGCTTGAAAAAATCATTAACCCCACTGTCGGAATTCTCACCCATATTGGGTCGGCGCACAACGAAGGCTTTGCGTCTTTGTCTGAAAAAATAAGCGAGAAACTACTTTTGTTTGCCTCGGCGTCGGTCTTGATTTATAAAAAAGATCCCTTGGTTGAGGAGCACCTTCCTGCACATTTGACGCGGTTTTGTTGGAGCGAAATAGACAAACAAGCCACCGTTTTTGTGCAAAGAGAAACCAACGCTTCTTACACTTTGTTGCATTTGCAAGCCCAATCAACTCAATTGGATTGCCGTATTCCCTTTACCGATGAGGCATCAATCGAAAATGCCATCCATTGTGCCTGCACCCTGCTCTTTTTGAACTACGCCCCTGCTGAAATAACCCGTCGAATGGCTTCGCTTTTCCCGGTTGAAATGCGACTGAAAGTAAAAAACGGTATACACAATACTACCCTAATTGACGACAGCTACAGCGCCGATTTGGATTCGTTAAAAATTGCCTTAGACTTTTTGGAACACCAAAAAAATCACGCCAAAAAAACGTTGATTTTGTCAGACGTTTTCCAAAGCGGACTAAGTGAAGAAGACTTGTACCAACAAGTGGCCCAGCTAATCGAAACCCATAAAATCAATCGGGTAATTGGCATTGGCTTGAGCATTAATCGCTTTCAATCCCATATCAAAAATTGCATTGCTTTTGCCTCAACTTCCGATTTTTTAACCCAAATCGATCAATTGGAATGGGGCAATGAAACGATCCTCATTAAAGGAGCGCGTGCCTTTGAATTTGAACAACTAGTAACCGCGCTCGAAGAAAAGACACACGAAACCGTCTTGGAAATCAACCTGAATGCGCTGGTGCATAACCTGAATTATTACCGCAGCAAATTGGCTCCCAGCACCAAACTGATGGTGATGGTCAAAGCCTTTGGGTATGGCAACGGCGGCGTAGAAATTGCCAAATTGCTCGACCACCAAAAAGTAAATTACTTGGGCGTGGCATTTGCCGACGAAGCCATTAGCCTGAAACAAGCCGGTGTGCAAACGCCCATCATGGTGATGAATCCCGAAAGCAGCAGTTTCTTGGCCTTAATTCAACATCAGTTAGAACCCGAAATATACAGCTTGAAAGGCCTTCGTGCCTTCATTAAACTGGCCGAAGAACAGCAACTCGACGCCTTTCCGATACACCTCAAACTCGATACGGGCATGCACCGTTTGGGTTTTGGTAGCGAGCAACTTCCCGAAGTTATCGGGCTACTTCAGGCCACACAAAGCGTGCGCGTACAAAGTATTTTGTCGCACATGGCCACCAGTGATGACCTCGGAAATAAAGTTTTTGCCCAACAACAAATAGCCGAATTCAACACGCAAAGCGAACAGCTGCAAACCCAATTGGGCTATCGGGTACTTTGCCATTTGGCCAATTCTTCAGCCATTAGTAATTATCCGGAAGCCCAATTTGACATGGTGCGCTTGGGCATTGGTTTGTATGGTATATCCAATAATCCAGCTGAGCAACCTGCCTTGGAACAGGTGGGTACGCTCAAATCGGTGATTTCTCAAATAAGAACCATAAATGCTGGTGAAAGTGTGGGCTATGGCCGTCGATTTGTAGCCGACAAACCCCTGAAAATCGCCACCATCCCCATAGGTTATGCCGACGGGATTTCTCGCCAATGGGGCAATGGCTTGGGCTTTGTACTTATTCACAACCAAAAAGCCCCCATCGTGGGCAGTATTTGTATGGACATGCTGATGGTGAATGTCACCGGTATTGCCTGCGACGAAGGTGATCGGGTGCAGCTGTTTGGCGACAGCCCTACCGTGAATGAAATGGCACAAAAATTACACACCATTCCGTACGAAATCATCACCGGCATTTCCCAACGAGTGAAGCGGATTTTTTACCGTGAATAGGCTGTAGAATTCGCCCAAAATAGTAGCCGTAAATTAGAAAATCTAGCTACTTTTGTGCGCATAAATTTGAACTTAAAACTAGAATATATATGAAAGTTGCTGTAGTTGGTGCTACCGGAATGGTAGGCGAAGTAATGCTTCAGGTGTTGGCCGAACGAAATTTTCCCGTAACCGAATTGATTCCCGTAGCCTCCGAAAAATCGGTGGGGAAAGAAATTGGTTATAACGGAAAAACCTACAAAGTAGTGGGCTTAGAAACCGCCGTTTCCATGAAACCAGACATCGCGCTTTTTTCGGCGGGCGGACAAACCTCCCTCGATTGGGCCCCCAAATTTGCTGCTGCTGGTACTACCGTAATTGACAATTCATCAGCTTGGCGCATGGACCCAACTAAAAAATTAATCGTGCCCGAGATCAACGCTAGTGCATTAACCAAGGACGATAAAATTATTGCCAACCCCAATTGTTCGACCATACAAATGGTTTTGGTATTGGCGCCATTGCACCATAAATACGGCATCAAACGCGTGATCGTTTCTACCTACCAATCCATAACCGGAACCGGTGTAAAAGCGGTGCAACAATTGGAAAATGAATACCAAGGCATCGCCGGCGACATGGCCTACAAATATCCCATTCACCGCAATGCGATTCCGCAATGTGATGTGTTTGAAGAAAATGGCTACACCAAAGAAGAAATGAAATTGGTGCGCGAAACCCAAAAAATTATTGGCGACAGCAGCATCGCGGTTACGGCAACTGCCATTCGAATTCCGGTAGTGGGCGGACATTCTGAAGCAGTGAATGTAGAGTTTTCGACCGATTATAACTTCAATGAATTGCGTGCAATATTGGCTGAAACTCCCGGAGTAATCGTACAAGACGACACCCAAAACTATGTGTATCCGATGCCGTTGTTTGCGCAAGGAAAAGACGAAGTATTTGTAGGCCGTTTGCGCCGTGACGAAAGCCGAGCCAATGCACTTAATATGTGGATTGTGGCCGACAATTTGCGCAAAGGAGCCGCAACCAATACCATACAAATTGCCGAATATTTGGTAGCCAACCACTTAGTTTAATATGAAACAGTCCAACACATGGAAATCGGTATTTTTGGGAGCTGCGTTTATATTTACGCTGCTCTTTCCGGCTTTTCATGCTGTTGAGCATTTCAACGAAGAACAAGCACGCGCGCTTTGTTTTCACCAAAAATCAACCCAAAAAAATGAACTCACGCACCAACACGCACAACTTGATTCTTGTGCGGTTTGTGCGTTTAGTTTGAGCCCTGCACAAGCACAAGCCGGCTTTGCTTTTGAGCCTATTTTGCGTGCGGGATCTACCAAAATAGTTGTTATTCCAACAACTATCCTCGCCAATTATTCAGGCAGTACCCTTTATCTTCGTGGACCGCCCTTGTGTTAAATTAGTTTATTCAGGAACTCCTGCAAATTCATAATTTAACGTAACACATTCCAGATGAAATCTATTTTTTTAGTCCTCTTAATGGGGATAAACGTCTGTGCTTTCGCACAACAACGCCTGTCGGGAAAAGTGACCGACGACCAAAACAAAGCCCAAGCCCAAGTAATCGTGAGCATTTCCGAATTGCATTTGAGCACACAAACCAACGAACAGGGCGAATTTTACTTTTCAAATCTGCCCAATACCCAACTCAATCTAAGCTTTTCCAAATTGGGTTTTGAATCGATCAGTAAATCCATCGACACCCAAACATCGCAGACATTAGTAGTGCAATTGACACCGGCAGTTTTTGAAATGGACGAGGTAATTGTCTCTACCGGATTTCGAAAAATGCAATCCCAAAATGTAATGAAGGTTACGCACCTCAACTTGAAAAACCTACAGCAAAAAGGCGAACCTACCCTTATGAGTGCGCTGAGTACCATTCCCGGAGTAGATCAATTGAGCACCGGAACGGCGATTGGAAAACCGGTTATTCGCGGACTCAGCGGCAACCGAATTTTGGTTTATACTCAGGGCGTGCGCTTAGAAAATCAGCAGTTTGGCGAAGAACACGGGCTGGGCATCAACGAGGCCGGCATTGAAAGTGTCGAGGTGATTAAAGGGCCCGCTTCTTTGTTATACGGACCTGATGCCATTGGCGGCGTATTGTATTTTAACCCCGAGAAATTTGCACCAGCCAACCAAACTGAATGGAACTTTAGCGAAAAATATTTTTCCAATACCCAAGGAAGTAACCGTTCGTTGGGCTATAAATTGTCGGGCGAAAAAAGTCAATTTTTGGTGCGACTTACCCAAAATCAACACGCCGATTACAAGGTGCCTGCAGGCAACCGGGTGACCAATACGCGTTTTCAAGAACTCGATTTTAAAACTGGGTTGGGTTTTACAATGCGCCAACTACAAACCGCTTTTCGGTATTCGTTTAACAGAATGTACATCGGAATTCCTGAAGGCGAATACGGAACTGAACTGGGCTTTTCGCCACTGTATCCCAAACAAGAATTGGGCAATCACTTGGCCAGTTGGAACACCACCTGGTATTTGCCACAAGGAAAAATTGAAACCGATTTGGGCTATGGAGTAAATTATCGTAGTGAATTTGAGGATTCGACAGCGCCCAATTTGGCGATGAAATTAAGTACGTTCAACTACAAAGCCGCCTATTTTTTACCAAAAAAAGGTGGTATTGAAATGATTGTGGGGCTGCAAGGCATGAACCAATCGAATGCCAATTCGGGCCAAGAATTTTTAATTCCGAATGCACACACCCAAGACCTTGGTTTTTTTGGAACCTGGAATTACAGCTGGAAAAAACAGGTGCTTCAAGCGGGGTTTCGTTGGGATGAGCGAAAATTAGATTCGCAGGAACAAGGTATTCCCAATGCAATGGGGTATTTTCCTGCCTTGCAAAAAAACTACAGCAGTTGGAATGCGGCCTTGGGTTATAAAACCAATCTAAGTGATCCACTTGTTGTGCGATTTAATGTAGCCAGCGGATTTCGCGCACCCAATTTGGCCGAGCTCACTTCTAACGGCGTGCACGAAGGATCCAACCGCTATGAAATTGGGAACCCAAACCTGAAAACCGAGCAAAATGTGCAAACGGATGTGAACCTCGAATTCAAAACCTCGCATGTGGAATTTTTTGTGAATGGCTTTTATAATCACATTAACCACTACATCTACATAGCTCCCACGGCGATTGAATTGGCGGCCTACGACGTGTATCAATACGACCAAAATAAAGCCCACTTGTGGGGTGGCGAATTGGGATTACATTGGCATCCGCATCCCTTGGATTGGTTGCACTTGGAAAGCTCATTTGAACAAGTAACCGGGCAAAAGGCCAACGGGGAGTATTTGCCGCTCATTCCCGCCAATCGCTGGAACAACCGCTTGCGTTCGGAATTTACAATTGGCACTTGGCTTAAAGAAGGCTACGGCACCCTAGAATACAACCATACACTTGCGCAATCCAAAACCAATGCGTTTGAGACCATTTCTCCCGGATATTCGTTGGTAAATGTAGGACTGGGAGGGACGCTAAAATTGGGCAAAACCACTATGGATTGCAGCCTCAATGCGACCAATTTATTCAATGCGCGCTATATCCCACATTTGTCTCGACTAAAATCAGCTGGCATTCCCAACCCAGGACGATCCATAGTGTTGGGGATACATTTTACGATTTAATTAATAGTCCAATTTGCCTACATACCCCATGTGTTTCACAATGCGATTTTTTCGTCGGTTAATGAAGGCCGATGAATTGGTCGCTTTGTATTTGCGGGGATTGGGTAAAATGGCTGCTATTCCGGCCGCTTGAATTTTGGTGAGACTCGTGGCATCTTTGCGGTACCAATATTCGCAAGCTGCTTGCGCGCCGTACACGCCATCCCCCATTTCGATGCTGTTGAGATACACTTCCATGATGCGTTCTTTGCCCCAAATGAGTTCGATGAGTACCGTAAAATAAGCTTCCAACCCTTTGCGGAGGTAACTTCGGCCTTGCCACAAAAACACATTTTTAGCTGTTTGCTGCGATATGGTACTGCCGCCCTTGAGTTTTTTGCCTTGCTCGTTGTTTTCCATGGCTTTTTGGATGGCCTCAAAATCAAAGCCATGATGAGTGAGAAATCGGCCGTCTTCACTGGCAATCACTGCTTTTTGAAGATTTTTGGAAATGTGATCGATGGGCACCCAATCGTGACTGCAGACCATCTCGTTTCCGGCCAATTTATTTTCGATGCTGCGCGTGAGCATCAAGGGTGTATAGGGCACAGGAACAAATTTGAAAAGGAGAACCAAACCAAGGGAAATTCCAAAAAACCACAAGGCCACTTTACGTAAAAATCGAATTATTTTGTTTTTCATCTGTTAGGCTAAATCGGCCAGCTCGGCCCCAATTAAACTTCCAATGGCAACGCCCATCCCGCCCAAACGTACGCCGCAATATACGCGGTTGGACAACTGCTCCACGAGGGGACTTTTGTGTGCGCCCAAGCCCATGATGCCACTCCAGCGTTGGGCTATTTGTACCGGTTGCTGCGGTAAAATTACTTCTTTTAGCAAATGCTCCAAGCGGTTTTGAATCAATTCGGTTTGACCCAAATCGGTGGTGGTTTCGCCTGTAAAATCTAAATTTCGTCCGCCACCCAAAAGAATGCGGTTGTCAATGTTTCTAAAATAATAATAGCCCTGATCCAAATGAAAGGTGCCTTTGATGGCCAAGTTGGGAATGGGCTCGGTAATGAGTACTTGCGCGCGACCAGGTTTTACAGCGACATCCAAGATTTGATTAGCAAAGCCGTTGGTGGCAAAAAATAACTTTTGGGTAGTGAATGAAAAATTGGGCAATTGTACTTCAACGGCAGAATCAGTTTCAGTATAGCCCACAACTTCCTGCTGATTCAAAATCAAAATATCTTGAGAAATTGCTTTTTTAAGCAGGGCTTGCATCATTTTTCCGGTGTCAATTTGCGCCTCAAACGGATTAAAAATCAGCTGTTCGCAAATGCCTGCAAATTCAAAACGATTGTGTTCTTTGACAAAAAGGTCGGCCTTAAAAAAGGAACGAAACAAGTCGTTTATAAATGGCATATTGGCCAAACAACTAGCGTAGCTTTTTTCATCCGATTGCAAAAACAATTCGTAGCCGCCGTGTGGCGTGAAATCAAGGGATGCATCGCCCAAGTTTTTGCGCAACAACTGCAAGCCATTCCAGCGCATTTGGACCAAGTTAATTACTTCGTCTTCGGAGTGCGAACGTAAATCATCGAGCAATTCTGAAAGGCTTCCAAAGCAAGCAAAACCGGCATTTTTGGTGCTGGCGCCTTCGGGTAATGCGCCTTTTTCTAACACTAAAATTTTGGCAGCTGGATAGCGTTCGCGTAAGCGCAAGGCCGCGTGTAAGCCCACAATGCCACTGCCCACAATAGTGAAATCGACTTGTGAAAACCAGCTTTTGTATTCCCAATAACTTAAACGCATTCGCAAAATTTTGCATAAAAATAAGTTTTATTTGGTTTAGTTTTAGCTTGCTGTTTCAAACAACGAAGTAATCTGCCGTTAATCGATTTTAATCCGCCACACTGCAATTCATTCGCAGTAATTTTTATATTTGGTTCACAAACTAAATCAACAAGTTACTTATGAAAAAAGTTGTACTCACCCTGGCACTTTTTGCGTCTTTTGGAATTACCCTCGCGCAAACAAGCCGCCCCGTTTGGAAATCGACGGTAAAAAACACCGAATCGATTACCCTACAAAACAAACAAACCATTGCCAATCCTAAACTGTTTAGTTTAGATGTAGAAGCCTTACAACAAGCTTTATCCAACGCACCACAGCGTTTTGCTTCAAATGCAGCCTCTACCAAAATTGTGAACTTCCCAACGGTATCGGGTGAAATTGCCCACTACCGCATCAAGGAATCATCCAATCTTGATCCCGAATTGGCTGCTCGCTACCCCGAAATTAAATCCTATGTAGGACAAGGCGTAGAAAATCCAGCCGCTGTAATTTACTTCAGCATTTCTCCGTTGGGTGTGCAAACTATGCTCATCAACCCAGACAAATCGGCTGAATTTATTGAGCCGTATACCACCGATTTATCTTCGTATGTGGTATACCATCGTCAAGACAAAGCGGCTTCATTGACTCCTTTTGAGTGTAAAATGATTGCCGACGCACCATCTGATATTACCAGCAGCACTGCCCGTCCAAACGCCGACGATGCTTTATTGCGTACCTTCCGTTTGGCCATGTCTTGTACAGGAGAATATACCGCCTATTTTGGTGGAACTAAAGCACAAGCTTTGGCTGCTATTAACAACACCATGACCCGTGTAAATGGGGTGTTTGAATTGGATTTTGGTGCGCGTATGGTATTAATTGCCAACACTGATTTGGTAATTTATACTGCCGCAGCTACTGACCCTTATTCTGCAGCAACATCTATGTCGAGCTGGAATGCGCAATTGCAATCTACTTTAACCTCAGTAATTGGAGAAGCCAACTACGATGTAGGGCATTTATTCGGTGCTTCAGGTGGTGGTGGAAATGCCGGTTGTATTGGTTGCGTTTGCGTGAACGGATCTAAAGGAAGTGGAATTACTTCTCCGGCAGATGGTATTCCTATGGGAGACAACTTTGATATTGATTATGTAGCGCATGAATTGGGTCACCAATTTGGTGCCAACCATACCTTTACCATTAGCAACGAAGGCACTGGCGTTCACATGGAACCCGGTTCTGGATCAACCATTATGGGTTATGCCGGAATTACCACAGCTGACGTACAGCCGCACTCGGATCCTTATTTCCATGCGATTAGCATTCAACAAGTAACCAATAACATTAAAGCCAAAACCTGTTCAGTAAATACTGCTTCTGGTAACGCAGTACCTACCGCCAATGCTGGCTTGGATTACACTGTGCCAAAAAGCACTCCGTTTATGCTTACGGCTAGCGGAACAGATGCCAACGGCGATGTTTTAACGTACAACTGGGAGCAAATGGACAGCCAGACTACCACTGCAGCACCATCGGCTACTAAAACAACTGGAGTGAATTTTAGATCATACAATTCATCTACCAATCCTACGCGTTACTTTCCTAAATTATCGTCTATACTTACCGGAGCTACTACTACAGCTGGAACAGAATTGAGCGTTGAGGCTTTGCCTTCAGTAGCCAGAACATTAAACTTCAGAGTTACCGTACGTGATAACCACGCGGGCGCACCAGCCAACAATAGCGACGACATGATTGTAACGGTAAATGCTACAGCTGGTCCTTTTGCTGTGAGCGTACCAAATACTGCCGTATCGTATGTGGGTGGAAGTACACAAACCATTACTTGGGCTGTTGCAGGAACCACCGCCAACAATGTAAACTGTGCCAATGTGGACATTTTATTGTCAACGGATGGCGGAGCAACCTTTAACATGTTATTGGCCGCCACGCCAAACGACGGAACTGAAGCCGTAGTTATCCCTAATACACCAGGTACCACTAACCGCATCATGATTAAAGGAAGCAACCATATTTTCTTTGACATTTCAAATGCCAACTTTACCATTACACAAGGGTCAACTGACTTTACTGCGCCGACTGAGCCTACCAATTTGGTGGCAGCTGGCACAACTAGCACAAGCACACAATTGAGCTGGACAGCTGCAACCGATAACGTAGCCGTAACTGGATATGAGGTATATCAGGGAGCAACCTTAAAAGCAACGGTAACCACTACAACGTATACCGTAACTGGATTAACTCCGTCTACACTTTACAGCTTTAGTGTAAAAGCAAAAGATGCCAATAATAATGTGTCGGCAGCGAGTAATGTGGTGGACGTAACTACCTTGGCTGATACTGCTGCGCCAACTGCGCCTGTATTGAGTGCCTCAGGAACTACCAACACAACTACTAATTTAGCTTGGACTGCAGCCACTGACAACGTAGCTGTAACCGGTTATGACGTATATCAAAATAGTGTTTTCAAAGCTACAGTAACCGGATTGACGTATGCTGTTACTGGCTTAAGCGCGGGAACCACTTATGCATTTACTGTGTTAGCCAAAGATGCAGCTGGAAATACTACAAGTAGTAATACAGTAAATGTAACCACTACAACGCCAGATACCACTGCGCCAACTGCGCCTGTCTTGAGTGCTGCTGGTACAACTAGCACAACTACAAACTTAAGCTGGACAGCTGCAACTGATAATGTTGGAGTATCAGGATATAATGTGTACCGCGGTGGTGTTTTATTGGCTACCGTAACAACAACTACCTATGCCGCTACTGGCTTAACTGCAGGCACTGCTTATTCATTCTATGTAGTAGCCAAAGATGCAGCGGGTAATCTTTCAACTGCAAGTAATAGTGTGGCTGTAACTACTTTAACAATAACTTATTGTACCTCACAAGGAACTAGTGCAGCAAATGACCGTATTAGTAAAGTTGTTTTGGGTACCATTAACAATACTTCTACCGCAACTACCGGCTACGAAAACTTTACAGCTATTTCTACCAACATTGTACGAGGTGTTGCTACTGCATTTACTCTTACGCCATTCCGTTCAACATCAACCCGAAAAGAGGCCTACCGCATTTGGATTGATTTCAATAACGATGGAGATTTCCTTGATACAGGAGAACAAGTGTACAACAGAACAGCGATTTCAGCTACTTCAGTTTCGGGGTCTTTCACAGTGCCTGCTGCCACAACTTTAGGAACAAAAAGAATGCGTATCTCAATGAAATACAACGCATCTCCTACCTCTTGTGAGTTGTTTGCCAACGGACAAGTAGAAGATTATACGGTAAACATTTCGGCCACTGCTCGTCAAGAAGACAACACCGCAGTTGACGTACTCGTATATCCTAATCCGGTTGAAGGGAACTTCTTAACGGTTTCTGAATCAGCTGCCGTGGCCAATTACCGTATTTATACTGTATTGGGTCAAGTAGTCGCTGAAGGTAAAGTAGAAAACAATGAAGTATACGTAGGTAACATTACCGCTGGAACCTACTTGATTGAATTTGTGATGAACGACCAAACGGTCGTTAAACGTGTAATCAAAAAATAATTTCAATACAAAACCCTAGAAAAAGCCATCGATATTCGGTGGCTTTTTTTTGTAAAAAAGGGTACATTTAACCCTTCAAAATTTAGACTATGAAAAAAATTGGATTACTAATCGCAATGGTATTTAGTATGGCTGCACTGCACGCACAAGAAGTTATGTCTCCCGAATTATTATGGAAATTGGGCCGAGTAAGTCCGGTGGGTATTTCAAAAGATGGGTCGGCATTACTTTACAAGGTTTCTTACCCTTCTGTAACTGAAAACAAATCGACTTCAAAAACCTTCATGATGCCAATCGAAGGTGGAAAAGCAACCGAAATTAAAGACACGAAAAACTTTATTTCAGATCGCAATGTGTCTCCCGATGGAAAGCACATCCTGTATAGCGAGGAAGTAAAACTTCAAGCCGTACACGGCAAAGATTTTTATCCGGAACTGGATAAATCAAATGCACAAGTCTATAACGGCTTGGATTACCGCCACTGGGACACCTGGAACGAGGGAAAATACAACCACGTATTCTACAAAAGCACAGCAGCTGGGGAGCAAACCGGGAATGATATCCTGAAAGATGAACGCTATGACAGTCCCCAAAAACCCTTTGGTGGCGACGAAGATTTTATTTGGTCGCCCGATGGCAAAAGCATCATTTATGTGTGCAAGAAAAAAGAAGGAACGGCCTATGCCGTATCGACCAATACCAATTTGTATCAATACGATATAGCCACAGGTACAACCGTAAATCTTACGGAAAGCAATTTGGGTTATGACACCAATCCGGGCTTTTCTCCCCAAGGGAATTTAACCTGGTTGCAAATGAAACGCGACGGCTATGAAGCCGATAAAAATGATTTGATGGTTCAGGTAAACGACCAAGTACGCTTGAATTTAACCGCCAATTGGGATGGCACGGTAAATAATTTTATGTGGGCTCCTGATGGTAAAAAGGTCTATTTTACCGCACCCGTTGACGGAACTATTCAGTTGTTTGAGGTGAATTATCCGGGACTAACCAAAATGGCACCAACCGTAAAACAACTCACGGATGGTATTTTTGATGTACACGACATTGTTGGGTTTTCTGGAAACAACATTCTGCTCACCCGCACCGACATGAACCATGCCACCGAGATTTACAGCTACGAACTAAAAAAGAAAACGTGGAAACAACTTACTCATGAAAACGACAAAATCTATGAAGGCTTGGCGTTGAGTAAAACCGAAAAACGCTATGTAACCACCACCGATGGCAAAAAAATGTTGGTTTGGGTAATTTTACCGCCCAACTTTGATGCGAACAAAAAATACCCTACGCTCTTGTATTGCCAAGGCGGACCACAATCGGCCTTGACACAGTTTTATTCGTTTCGTTGGAATTTTCAACTCATGGCGGCCAATGGTTACATCGTGGTAGCACCAAACCGACGTGGAATGCCCGGACACGGCGTAGCTTGGAACGAGCAAATTAGTGGCGATTGGGGCGGTCAGGTAATGCAAGATTACCTATCGGCAATTGATGATGTAGCCAAAGAATCCTACGTAGACAAAGCCCGATTGGGATGTGTAGGCGCAAGTTATGGCGGCTATTCGGTATTTTATTTGGCCGGTATTCACCAAAATAGATTCAAGTCGTTTATTGCACACGACGGCGTGTTTAATACCCAAAGCATGTTTGGCACAACCGAAGAAGTGTTCTTCAACAACTGGGATTTTGGTGGCGCCTACTGGGAGAAAAACAATGCCGTGGCACAAAAAACCTACAGCACGTTTAATCCCATAAATTATGTAGACCAATGGAACACACCTATCCTAATTATTCAGGGTGGAACCGATTTTAGAGTACCCATTGGGCAAGCGCAAGAAGCTTTTCAAGCGGCACAATTGCGCGGAATCAAAAGTAGATTTTTGTATTTCCCCGAAGAAAATCACTGGGTACTCAAACCGCAAAATGCCCAAGTTTGGCAACGCGAATTCTACAAATGGTTGAAAGAAACTTTATAATACAGCAAAGAAAAAGGCCTCTAAATAGAGGCCTTTTTTATTAGTCAGGATCGTTCATTTTAAAACTCTCCATGAATTTTGTGGTGTAATTTCCAGCCACATAATCGGGTTCATCCATCAATTGGCGGTGAAACGGAATGGTGGTTTTAATTCCTTCAATCACAAATTCATCTAAGGCACGTTTCATTTTACTGATGGCCTCTTCACGGGTTTGCGCTGTGGTGATGAGTTTAGCGATCATTGAATCGTAATTGGACGGAATAGTGTATCCGGCATATACGTGCGTATCCAATCGAACACCGTGTCCTCCTGGCGCATGCAAGGTGGTGATTTTTCCCGGTGAAGGACGGAAATCATTGTATGGATCTTCCGCGTTAATTCGGCATTCAATAGCATGCAAATTGGGGAAATAATTTTTTCCAGAAATAGGCACACCCGCAGCAACTAAAATTTGCTCGCGAATTAAATCGTAATCAATTACTTGTTCAGTAATTGGGTGCTCTACCTGAATACGGGTATTCATTTCCATGAAATAGAAATTGCGGTGTTTATCCACCAAAAATTCTACCGTTCCAGCTCCTTCGTATTTAATGAACTCTGCCGCTTTTACAGCTGCTTCTCCCATTTTATTTCGCAATTCATCAGTCATGAATGGAGAAGGCGTTTCCTCGGTCAGTTTTTGGTGACGACGTTGCACGGAGCAATCGCGCTCTGATAAATGACAGGCTTTACCATAGGCATCACCCACCACTTGAATCTCAATATGTCGTGGTTCTTCGATTAATTTTTCTAAGTACATGCCGTCGTTTCCAAAAGCTGCTCCAGCTTCTTGACGAGCACTTTCCCACGCTTTCAATAAATCTTCTTCTTTCCAAACCGCACGCATTCCTTTTCCTCCACCACCAGCGGTTGCTTTGAGCATGACGGGATAACCCATCTCTTTGGATAATTTTTCAGCTTGTTCATAGGATTCTAAAATCCCGTCTGAACCGGGAACACAAGGAACACCAGCCGCTTTCATGGTTGCTTTGGCTGATGCTTTATCGCCCATTCGATCAATCATCTCGGGAGAAGCCCCAATAAATTTGATGCCGTGTTCTTGGCAAATTTTAGAAAATTTAGCGTTTTCAGATAAAAAGCCGTAACCCGGGTGAATGGCATCTGCGTTAGTAATTTCGGCTGCCGCAATGATGTTGGACATCTTTAAATAAGACAAGTTGCTCGGCGCTGGGCCAATACAAACCGCTTCGTCGGCAAATTTTACGTGCAAACTATCGGCATCAACTGTTGAGTAGACTGCCACAGTTTTAATGCCCATTTCGCGACAGGTACGGATGATGCGCAAGGCAATCTCTCCTCTGTTGGCAATTAATATTTTTTTAAACATCGCTTATAAATTTTAAAATTACAAATCCCATTCCGATGTATCGGAACCAAAATTCACTAGTGGAACTTGTATTTTGATTATTGGAGTTTCAAAACAATTAAGAAGGATCAACTAAGAATAAGGGTTGATCAAATTCTACTGGTGACATATCGTCCACTAAAATTTTAACGATTTTACCCGAAACTTCGGATTCGATTTCGTTGAATAATTTCATGGCTTCAATTACACACAATACATCGCCTTTTCCGATTGAACTACCCACCTCAACAAACATGGGTTTGTCTGGTGATGGTTTTCTGTAGAATGTTCCAATCATGGGAGATTTTACCGTAATGTAGTTTGCGTTTTCGGCAGCAGGTGCAGCGGCTACAGGAGCAGCAGGTGCTTGTGGCAATGCGGCTACAGGAGCAGCGGTTGGCAAAGCTTGTGCCATAGGTGCTTGTTGCACATACGTAATATCCGGAGTATTGCCTTCAAGTGTAGTTCTGATGGTAATTTTGATGTCTCCAGTTTCTAATTTTACTTCGGCAACCCCTGAATTGGATACAAATTTAATCAGGTTTTGAATTTCTTTTAAATCCATAATGCGTTGATTTAAGTTTAGTTTATTTTTTATCGTAAGCCCATTTTAAAAAGATAGATCCCCAAGTAAATCCACCGCCAAAAGCAGCAAATATAAGGTTGTCACCTTTTTTAAATTTATGTTCAAAATCACTTAATAGCAAAGGCAATGTAGCCGAGGTGGTGTTTCCGTATTTCTCAATGTTGATCAATACTTTACTCTCGTCAACGCCCATGCGTGATGCCGTAGCATCAATAATGCGTCGATTGGCTTGGTGTGCAATCAACCAATCTACATCGTCGTGGGTTAGATTGTTGCGTTGCATAATTTTTTCGCTCACATCGGCCATGCCCGTAACGGCATATTTAAAAACAGTTTTTCCGTCTTGAAACACATAATGTTGGCGGTTTTCTACTGTTTCAGCAGAAGAAGGCAAAATTGATCCACCTGCATCAATCTTCAAATATTCACGACCAATTCCGTCGCTACGCAAAAACTCGTCTTGCAAGCCTAGTCCTTCGTGATTGGGCTCGAACAAAACAGCGCCAGCGCCATCACCAAAAATAATGCAAGTAGCGCGATCGGTATAATCGATGATAGAGGACATTTTGTCTGCCCCAATTAACAATACTTTTTTGTAACGACCAGCTTGTACATAGGCCGCACAGGTAGACATGCCGTATAAAAATCCAGAACAAGCTGCTTGTAAGTCATACGCAAAGGCGTTTACCGCGCCTATTTGTGAAGCCACGTAAACGGCGGTAGCAGCAACGGGCATATCGGGTGTAGTCGTAGCAACAATAACGGCGTCAATTTCTGAGGGATCAATACCGTTTTTTTGAATTAAATCTTCAGCCGCTTTGATGGCCAAAAATGAAGTCCCTAGTTTATCTCCTTTTAGTATTCTTCGTTCGCGAATTCCGGTACGGGAAGTAATCCATTCGTCATTGGTTTCTACTAGTGTTTCCAATAGTTTATTGGTTAACACAAAGTCGGGAACATAGGAACCTACAGCAGTAATGGCAGCGGTAATTGTACTCATAAATGTTTGCTATTTCTTTACAAAGTTTCCTTTGATAAAGTGTTGGAAATTACAAAAAAAATTGAAATCTAATTTGTTTTAAAACGGGTAATTTATGCCCCAATATAAACAAGAAAAACTCCCACATTGGTGAGAGTTTTTGCTGTTTTATTTGATTGTATTAGGCAAGCGCTACAGGCGATTTGTCAATAACCACTTGTCCTCTGTAGTACATTTTACCTTCATGCCAGTAGGCTCTGTGGTACAAATGCGCTTCACCAGTGATTGGGCAAGTTGCGATTTGAGCAACAGTTGCTTTATAATGTGTTCTTCTTTTATCTCTTCTTGTCTTGGAGACTTTTCTCTTAGGATGTGCCATTTTACTGTATTATTTATCCGTTAATAGTTGCTTTAATTTATCCCAACGTGGGTCTATAATTTCTTGTTCTGGTGTACTTGGAGCCGAAACTGATAAGGCTTTTAAGGTGTCAAGTGCTGGGGTTTGCAAAGTACCTGCTTTAATTCCAGGATGTTCTTTTCTATAGGGAATAGAAAGTACGATCATCTCATAGATATATTGTGACAGGTCTAGCTGGTGTTCCCCGTGAGGTAAAATCAATAACTCTTCGTTGTCGTCATTGAATTGCTCGCCAAATTGCACCACCAAATTGATTTTTCCTTTAAGGGGCAAATCAAACTCTTCGCCAGTTACATCACAAGGCACGTGAATGGTTCCGTTGTGTTTGAAGCTGAGCTCTAAAAAGCTTGGTTTCTTTTCTAGTACTACTTTTACTTTGATGTCGGAACTTTCAAATTCCCGGTAATCAAAGCGGTCAAAGAACGTATTGTTAATCTGATATTCAAATTGGTGTTTTCCTAACTTTAACCCTAAAAAAGGAATTAAAAATTCATTTAACTGTTTCATTTTGACACCAATTTACCGAACGAATCGGGAGCGCAAAGATATAAATTTATTGTACAATCAAAAATGTCGCGCGTATTTTTTTAGCGAATATTTTTCTCTTCTTTTATTTCTCTGATTCTCATCGGATTAGCGCTAATTTCGAGGTGCTGATTACGGGAGTGAAAAACGTCAATCGCCAAATACACCGCTTCTTTAAACGAATTAAAATCGGCTACTCCTTTGCCTGCAATATCAAAGGCCGTTCCGTGATCGGGTGAGGTTCTAATTTTTGACAAACCGGCGGTGAAATTTACACCTCTTCCAAACGACAAAGTTTTAAACGGCACCAAGCCTTGGTCATGATACATCGCCAAAACCGCGTCGTACTTTTCGTATTGGTTGCTGCCAAAAAAACCATCGGCAGGGAAAGGACCGTACACCAAAGTGCCTTTTTCGGCAATTTTTTTGATGGTGGGCTTGATAATGGTTTCTTCTTCTTTGCCAATTACTCCATTATCTCCGCTATGTGGATTAAGTCCTAGGACCGCAATTTTTGGTTTTACCAAACTAAAATCTTGCACCAAGGTCTTACGGATGGTTTCGATTTTCTCGGTTAATAATTTTTCAGTTAAATGCTGAGCTACCTCGTTTACCGGTACATGATCGGTGAGTAAACCCACACGTAAGCGATCTTGTACCATCAACATCAAGGCATTGCCTTCTAATTCTTGTGCCAAATAATCGGTGTGGCCGGGGAATGTAAACTCTTCCGATTGGGCGTTGAATTTATTGATAGGCGCCGTAACTAGGACATCTATTTTCCCTTCTTTTAAAGCTTTCGTAGCGGCCACGAATGATTTGATGCCATAGCTTCCACCCAATTCAGTCGCCTCTCCAAAGGTCAAATCGACAGAATCGCGCCATACATTGAGCACATTAATTTTGCCAACTACCACTTGATCCAAGGTGTCAATTCCATGAAACATAGCCGTTGTTTCGATTGTCTTTTTAATGAACGAAAGCAACTTGACATTAGCAAAGATTACCGGCGTACACAACTCCAACATACGTGCGTCTTCAAAAGTGTTTAAAACCACTTCACTGCCTATCCCGTTTAAATCTCCGATGGAAATTCCAACCAATATATTTTCTGCTTTTTTCATGGGTACTACCGGGTATTTATTGCTAATTTTGACGGGCAAATTTAGTAAAATAAAACCACAATGTTTACAGGAATCATAGAAACCCTAGGCACGCTAGTCGAAGTAAAAAAAGAACAGGAAAACCTGCACCTCACGGTTCAATCGACTTTAACCAATGAATTAAAAATTGACCAAAGCGTAGCCCACAATGGTGTTTGCCTTACGGTCGTTTCTAAGACAGATTCTACCTACACGGTAACAGCCATTCAGGAAACTTGCTTGAAAACCAATATTGAAAGCTGGGCGGTAGGCGATGTGATTAATTTGGAACGTGCCATGCTATTGGGCGCGCGACTTGATGGCCACATCGTGCAAGGCCACGTAGACCAAACCGGAATTTGCACCGAAATTCGAGAAGCCGACGGGAGCTGGTATTTTAGTTTTGAGTACAACCCTAGCCTACACAATATTACCATCGAAAAAGGATCCATTACAGTAAATGGTGTGAGCCTCACGGTGGTCAACTCCAAAGCCAATGCCTTTAGCGTGGCCATTATTCCCTATACCTATGAGCACACTAATTTTCACTCCTTTGCAGTGGGCACCCAAGTAAATTTAGAATTTGATGTGATTGGCAAATATGTGAGCCGATTGCATGCGTTGAGAGTTTAGAAGTTGTCAGTTATCCGATCTCGGTTGTCTGTTCTAAAGCTGGAAAGATTTCATTTTCCAGGATCTGTAGTGCCCTGAACTTTTAGTCCCGAAGTTTTGGTCCCGAAGTGTCGGGATTCAGATTGTCTCTCCTCTTTAAATCTCTCATCTAAAAATATTCGTGCATGTGGCTAAGAGCTAAAAGTCGTCTTAGTATACTTCACAAAACTCCCCTCTTGAGAGGGGCTGGGGGTGTGTTTTGATTAGCTGTAAGTTAACGGTTGACAGTTTACAGTGTTTCTTAGATTACATCTTAATTCACAAATCAACATTCGTTACCCGAGAGCTTTGCTCGAACTGGCGAATCAATCGTTAATCCTTTCTTTTTCCTTGATGAAAAAGAAACAAAAAATAGACTTAGTATAATTGCTTTTGACTTTACGACTTTTGACTTTCGACTCAAAGCTAACGGCTGAAAGCTGATAGCTCAAGAACTGCTCAAAAAACAAAAAACTCCGATTTACATCGAAGTTTTTCTATTTGATTTGTGTGTAAATACATAATAAGCTGTTGCAATTCCTATAAAAAGGAGAACCAAAACACCTTGGTCTATTGGCAATCCTGGTGGTGGTGGAACGCCCGGTGGCGGTGGTCCATTTCGAGCCTCAACCGAGTATACACCACAAAGCAGTGTCATCAATAGGGCAATTATGTAAGGGGCCTTTTTCATAAGTGTGTAAAAGTAATTAAAAAATTGTTCTTTCAAAATTTTTTAAAACCTATTTTAAAACTTTCAAATCCTAACGAAAAGCCTCACATTTCTGCAAGGCTTTTGGTTGTGGTCCCACTTGGGCTCGAACCAAGGACCACCTGATTATGAGTCAGGTGCTCTAACCAACTGAGCTATAGGACCGGTTTACTTCAAAGATTTTATTGGCTTTGAAGTTCAATAAATATAGACTAGGCTTTATTTAGAGGCTGCAATATTAGGACAAAAATTCTTGGGTTGCAAACATTTTTTGCATTCCTACCAATAATAAACTAAGGAATTTGCAACGCCAAAAAACGATTTATTCGATCTCCTGACACAACTCAATTAACACGCCGTTGGTCGATTTGGGATGCAAAAAAACCACCCATTTATTATCCGCACCGCGCTTGGGCGTTTCGTTGAGCACCACAAATCCTTCGGCTTGCAAACGGGACACTTCGACTTGGATGTCGGCCACATCAAAAGCAATGTGGTGAATGCCTTCGCCTTTTTTCTCGATAAATTTGGCAATGGGGCTATCGGGATGAGTGGCCTCAAGCAATTCTATTTTGTTGGGTCCGCTGGCAAAAAAAGAGGTGTTCACGCCTTCGCTTTCTACCGATTCTTGTTTGTAGGGCGGCGCGCCAAACAATTTTTCGAATACCAGATTGGAGGCAGACAAATCTTTTACGGCGATGCCAATGTGCTCTATTTTTCTCATGGAATTTCTTTTGCGTCAAATTTCGCAAAGTTTTTGGGATGGTTGGCAAAAAAGTACATTTTATGCACTGCCTAGCCCTGATCGAAGCGGATAGCCTGTTGTGCCGGGGTTTGGCACAACAGCTTGAAGCGCAGAGCAGGACGAAGCTCCCAAACAACCACCATCATTATTAATTTTTAATTATTAATTATTAATTGAACACATATCGTATTTTTGCGGCATGGAAACAAATAGACAAAAGAAAATAGGCGGCGTAATCCAAAAAGATTTGGTAGATATTTTACAAGGAGAAATTCGCAAAAACGGCATTGCCAATTTGGTGATCTCGGTCTCCAAAGTGAGCGTTACGACTGATTTGTCTATTGCCACCGTGCACCTCAGTATTTTTCCGCCCGAAAAAGGTCCCGAAACTTTGGCGGCCATCAAATCAAATTCGGCCTTAATTAAACACGACCTCTCACAACGGGTGCGTTTGCAATTGCGCAAAGTGCCCAACTTGCATTTTTTTATCGACGACTCGCTCGATTACATCGAAAAAATTGACCGTGCCTTGTCAGACAAAGAAAACCCGATAGAACACCGCGAATTACTAGACCGCCGTAGAAAATTCTAAGTTGAGTTTTGCCCTTTACATAGCCAAACGGTATTTGCGCAGTGCCAGCAAAAGCAAAGCGATCAACATTATTAATCGCATTGCTTCGTTGGGAATTATTGTGGGTGCCATGGCCTTGTTTGTGGTTTTATCGGTGTTTAGCGGACTCAAAGAATTTAGTTTATCCTTCTCCTCGGCCTTTGATCCCGACCTCAAACTAGAAAGCAGCCAAGGAAAATCATTTGCGATAAGTCCTGCGCAAGAAAAACAACTGCACGCGATAAAAGGCATCAAATCCCACAGCAAAATCATCGAAGAACGGGTCTTGTTTCGCTTTGACGGAAAAGAAATAGTTACGTACATCAAAGGAACCGACGCGCAATTTGGACAGGTAATTCCCCAAAAAAAACTAGTATACCAAGGCAATTGGATTACACCGCTCAGCAACGAGGTAGTGGTGGGTTATGGCATTTGTCAAAAATTATCTTTGGGTTTGTACGATTTCAACAATCCGCTCGAAGTCTATGTGCCGCGTCCGGGTAAAGGCGCCATTGACAATCCCGACGAAGCCTTCAACAAAACTACACTCGCACCGGTTGGTGTCTATGCCATCAGCGAAGATTTGGATAGTAAATATGTGTTTGCCAATCTTGACTTGGTGCAAGCGCTACTTGAATACCCGCAAAACCGAATCAGTAGCATCGAGATAAAACTCACGCCTCAAGCCGACGAAGCTGCTATCAACAAGCAAATTCAAGTGATATTTCCGAATATTCGCATTAAAAACAGAGCACAACTCAACGACAGTTTGTACAAAATGCTCAATACCGAAAACGTGGCGGTTTACCTGATCTTTACCTTGGTGATTATCATCGCGCTGTTTAACTTGATTGGCGCGCTCATCATGATGATCCTCGACAAGAAAAACAACCTCAAAACCTTATACAATTTGGGTACGCCCGTGCGCGATTTGCGCCGTATTTTTTTGTGGCAGGGCTCGCTCTTAAGTGTATTTGGCGGATTATTTGGTTTGTTGCTGGGCATCCTTTTGGTGTTGCTGCAACAACAATTTCAGTTCATCATGATTACCCCAACCTTGGCCTATCCGGTAGTATTCACCCTAGAAAATGCGGTAATCGTTTTGGCTACCATTAGCGTATTGGGCATCACCGCTTCGTGGATTGCCTCGAGCCGCGTATCTAAAAAAATGCTGGATTAAGTTGGGAGTGCCCCTGCGGGTCGCGTCTTTCGCGGTATCTTTTGCGCGCTAACGCCTAGCAAAAGGATGCTGCTTCACCCGCTCACTCACCTACAACACCAAATCGCGGTAGGTTTCGGCCGCACGATTCAATAAACCAAATAAAACCTCTGGCTCATCTTCGGTGACCAACTGCGAGCGAATGTCTTTAAAGTTGGGAATTCCCTTAAAATAATTGGTGTAATGACGACGGGTTTCTACAATGCCCAAGCGTTCGCCTTTCCATTCCATCGCCCAGCTTAAGTGGTTTTTGGCGGCCTCCACGCGATCGGCCATGGTGGGTTTGGGCAAATGTTCGCCAGTGACCATGTAGTGTTTGATTTCGTTGAAAATCCAAGGATAGCCTATCGCAGCGCGGCCTATCATGATGCCGTCTATGCCGTATTTGTTTTTGTATTCCAGCGCTTTTTCAGGCGAATCAATGTCGCCGTTGCCAAAAATAGGCATGGTAATGCGCGGGTTGTTTTTTACCCGGGCAATGTGCGACCAATCGGCTTCGCCTTTGTAGAGTTGAGCGCGGGTTCGGCCGTGAATAGACAAGGCTTGCACGCCGATGTCTTGCAAGCGCTCGGCCACCTCGTCAATGTTAATGGTGTTTTCGTCCCAACCCAAACGCGTTTTTACGGTAACGGGTAAATTGGTGCCTTTGATGACCGCCTGGGTGAGTTTCACCATCAAATCGACGTCTTTGAGTACCGCTGCCCCGGCGCCTTTGCACACTACTTTTTTTACCGGACAACCAAAATTGATGTCGATGATATCGGGTTGTACGGTGGTGACTATTTTCGATGATAAGCCCATGGCTTCTTCGTCGCCCCCAAAAATCTGGATTCCTACGGGCCGTTCGTAATCAAAAATGTCTAGTTTTTGACGGCTTTTAATCGCGTCGCGGATGAGTCCCTCAGAGGAAATAAATTCGCTAAACATCAAATCGGCACCATGGGTTTTGCACAGGCGTCGAAACGGCGGATCGCTCACGTCTTCCATGGGTGCCAAAAGCAGCGGAAAATCGGGAAGTTCTATGGGGCCAATTTTAATCATCGTTCAAATTTGGGCCAAAATTACACTTTTTTGTCGGTTTGTTTTGGGCTGTGGGAAAACCAAATTATTAATGAAAAGTTTGCTTTATATTTGCAGCTTAAATGCAAAAGGGATTGCAGCAAATTGCCGCGCAATGCGAAAAGCCCGACCCGAAATGCAAGGCAGGGATTTGCCCAAAATAACACACGCATACACTCATGAAACACATTCGAAATTTTTGCATTATTGCCCATATTGATCACGGAAAAAGCACCTTGGCCGATCGCCTATTGGGCGCCACGCAAACCGTAACGGCGCGCGAAGAAAAAGCCCAATTGCTCGACAACATGGATCTAGAGCGTGAGCGCGGGATTACCATCAAAAGTCACGCGATTCAAATGGAATACACGTACAAAGGCGAAGAATATATTTTGAACCTCATCGACACCCCCGGGCATGTCGATTTTTCGTATGAAGTTTCCCGTTCTATTGCTGCCTGCGAAGGTGCTTTGCTCATTGTAGATGCCGCCCAAAGTATTCAGGCGCAAACCATCTCGAATTTGTATTTGGCCTTGGAAAATGACTTGGAAATTATTCCGGTCTTGAACAAGGTTGATTTGCCTAGCGCGAATCCCGAAGAAGTGAGCGACGACATCATTGATTTGTTGGGCTGTAAACTAGAAGACATTATCCATGCCTCGGGGAAAACCGGGTTTGGGGTTGAAAATATCTTGGCCGCCATTATTGAGAAAATTCCGGCACCAAAAGGCGATCCACAAGAGCCGTTGCAAGCCTTGATTTTTGATTCACATTACAATCCTTTTCGCGGGATTGAGGTTATCTTTCGCGTGAAAAATGGCGAAATCAAAAAAGGACAAAAAATAAAATTCATGGCCACCGGCAACGAGTACTTTGCCGACGAGGTGGGTACCTTGAAACTCAACCAAGTGCCTAAAAATAGTATTGGCGCTGGCGATGTGGGCTACTTGATTTCGGGCATCAAAGAGGCCAAAGAAGTAAAAGTGGGCGACACCATTACCGACGCCAAAACGCCAACCACCAATATGATTACCGGGTTTGAAGACGTAAAACCCATGGTATTTGCTGGGATTTATCCGGTGGATACCGAAGATTACGAAGAGCTGCGCAACTCGATGGAGAAATTGCAACTCAACGACGCCTCTTTAGTTTTTACAGCCGAGAGTTCGGCCGCATTGGGCTTTGGATTCCGTTGCGGATTCTTGGGCATGTTGCACATGGAAATTATCCAAGAACGCTTGGAACGCGAGTTTAACATGACTGTGATTACCACAGTTCCCAACGTATCGTATTTGGCCTACACCAAAAAAGATCCCGAGAACGGTTTTGTGGTAAACAACCCTTCAGACTTGCCCGAGCCTTCCCGTATGGACCGTGTAGAAGAACCGTTTATCAAAGCGACCATCATTACCAAAGCCGATTTTGTAGGGAACGTGATGTCACTTTGTATCGAAAAAAGAGGCTTGATTACCAACCAAACGTATTTGACCACCGAGCGCGTGGAATTGAATTTTGATATGCCCTTGGCCGAAATTGTATTTGATTTTTACGACCGCTTGAAAACGGTTTCCAAAGGTTACGCTTCGTTTGATTATTCTCCAATTGGTATGCGTGCGTCCAAATTGGTAAAGTTGGATGTACTGCTCAACGCCCAATCGGTGGATGCCTTGTCGGCTTTGATTCACGAAGACAATGCCTATAACATTGGAAAAAAAATGTGCGAAAAACTGCGCGAATTAATTCCTAGACAACAATTTGATATTCCGATTCAGGCGGCCATTGGCGCCAAAATTATTGCCCGCGAAACCATCAAAGCTTTGCGTAAAGACGTAACGGCCAAGTGTTATGGCGGGGATATTTCGCGTAAACGAAAACTACTCGAAAAACAGAAAAAAGGAAAAAAACGCATGCGCCAAGTGGGGAATGTAGAAATTCCGCAAGAAGCGTTTATGGCCGTTTTGAAATTGAATGACTAAGGTTTTTACCAAATATTTCCATGCTAGAAGATAAATCACCGGCACGCACCAGCCTTTCTCAATTGGGCGAATTTGGCTTAATTGATCACTTGACAAATCAGTTTGAAATTACGCAACCGTCAACCCTCAAAGGCATAGGCGACGATGCAGCGGTGTTGGATTTTGCCGATAAAAAAGCGGTAATTTCTACCGATTTACTCATTGAAGGCGTGCATTTTGATTTGGCCTATATGCCACTCAAACACTTGGGCTACAAAGCCGTGGTGGTGAATGTTTCTGACATTTGTGCCATGAATGCAAAGCCTACCCAAATTACGGTTTCGGTGGCCGTTTCCAACCGATTTCCGTTGGAGGCCTTGGAAGAATTATTTGCCGGAATTGCCTTGGCTGCCAAAGCGTATAAAGTAGATGTAATTGGTGGCGACACCACTTCGTCTCAAAAAGGATTAATCTTGAGCATCACCGCGATTGGGGAAGCTTCGGCAGATGAATTGGTGTACCGAAACGGAGCCAAAGTAAATGATCTCTTGGTGGTGAGTGGCGATTTGGGTGCGGCCTATATGGGCTTGCAAGTCTTGGAGCGCGAAAAACAAGTGTTTCAAGTAAACCCCCATTCGCAACCCGATCTAGAAGCTTATTCCTACCTCATCGAACGCCAACTCAAGCCTGAAGCAAGAACCGACGTGCGCACCTTGTTGCATGCCCTGGAAATAAATCCAACCTCAATGATTGACATTTCAGATGGGTTGTCGAGCGAGATTTTACACCTGTGCAAACAATCGGCAGTGGGTTGTAATTTGTATGAAGATAAATTGCCGCTGGATCCGCAGTTGATCTCGGTGTGCGAAGAATTTCAGTTGGACAGTACAACTGTTGCCATCAATGGTGGCGAAGACTACGAATTGCTCTTTACGGTAAAAATGGACGATTTTGACAAACTAAAAGGCAATCCCAATTTTACCATTATTGGACATATGGTTGAAGCCGCTGAAGGCATGCACCTCATTACCCGAGCCAACACTAAAATACCGCTAAAAGCCCGAGGCTGGAATGCCTTGGCTGAAGAATAAACTTAAATGATCCCTTTGTTTTTGGCCTCTTGAACCAATTCGGCGTGGGTGCCGTGGGGAATTTCGAGTACCGCTTTTAAATTTGTCAAGCGTTTTTCTATGACCGCAGCTGCAAGAGGAACATATTGTGCCAAGTCGGCGTTTGGTACTCCTTTTGACAAATGAAACAATAATTGTTTGTCAAACACATCTATTTCATTGGAATCAAACGGAATTTGACTTACTAATTTCACAACCGTTTGGCTGTAGTAATTTTCGTCTTTTAAGATCTTATCAAAAGCCAACAACAATTCATCAAAGGTTAAATCATTTTTGATCACAAGCCCATTGGGGTTGATGTTTTTGATGATGGTATTGATTTTGAGCATCTCCGAATGCATGGTGAGCAAGATGATTTTACAAGCGGGGAGGCGTTCTTTGACCAACAAAGCCAAATCTTCACCCGATTGAATCCCTTTTTCTTCGTAGGTGGGCATACTCAAATCAAAAAAGGCAATGTCATAGTGTGGGTTGTCTTCGTTGATAATGGCTTCATAGCCTGTTTTACAGTCTTTGGCTTGGGTAATCTCAAATTCATATAGCCCCTTGGTATTGTAGCCTTTAATCGCATTTTTATACGCTTCAATAATAAAAGGATGGTCGTCAACCATTAATACACGAACCAATTGTGCCATAATTTTGTAGTTATTATTCTTGATACGGAACAAACAATTTAAGGGTAGTTCCTATTCCTTTTTGCGATTCTATTAAGACCGTTCCATTGCAGGAGGCGGTGCGACTGTAAATGTTTTGCAAACCTATTCCTTTTTTCTTTTTGTTTAACAAAAATCCTACCCCATCATCAAATATTTCCAATTTAATTCCGCCATCTATGGCCAAAAAATTTATAATGATCGATTGGGCTCGGGCGTGTTTATTGATGTTGTGTACTGCTTCTTGTACAATTCTGTATAAATGAATTTTTACCAAACCTGGAATAAGATCCCAGTTTATTTTGGCATCAAATTCTAAGAAATTTCGCGTTTTCGTTGCCTCAAATTGATCTTCCATAAAAGTGCTAATTACCTTGACAAAGCTCACCGATTTGGCAAATACTTCTTTGTTTAAATCATGTGAGATGTTGCGAATTTCTTTCTCGACATCTTGGATGCCATCAATCAGGATTTTTGATTTTTGCACATTCTCTGAGCTAGGCTGGTTATGCAAAGAATCGAGGTTCATGCGCGTTGAGGCCAAGCGGTTGAGCACCCCGTCATGCAGGTCTTTGGATATGCGTTCTTTTTCGTTATTGCGTGCTGAATCAATTTTGTTTTGTTGGGCCAACAACAGGTTGTAAATTTCTTCGTTGGCTTTTTGCTGTACTTGCTGCAAGCGAAATTCTTTTTGCTTTAATAGTTGTCTCCCAATTACAAACAGCAAAACCGCAATAACAAAAATAGCAATGCACACCCATAAAATAATGGAGTTTTGCTCTTCGACTTCTTCTTTTTCTTTGGTAATTTCATCGGTTTCAAAGGCAATTTTGGCAAATTTATTGCGCGTTTGACGCTCCATGTTTTGCATGCTGTCCGACAAGGAAATGTACTGACTGCTGTAGTGCAGGGCTTTTTGGGGATTGATTTTAATGAGCTGCTTCAAGCACAGCAATTGGTCTTTTGGTGCCTTAAAATTTTTGGAGATGGCCAATGCTTCTAATGCATAGGCATTGGCCTTAGGCAAGTTGTGTATTGCGGCATAATAGTGGGAGAGATAAAGACGGTTGAAGTTTTTGCCAAAAACAATTTTATATTTTTTTCTGATTTTTTCTGATTCTTTTAATAACAAAAAAGAATTTTGATAAGAAGAATTATATAAAAATGATTTTGCTAAATTATCTAGAACTCTTGTGTATATATCTGGATATTCTATATTTATGTTAGGAAGAATTAATGCTTTATTAAACTCTGTTATAGAATTTAAAATTTTACCTTGACTAAAGTAATTAACCCCTTTATTGCAACAAGAGAACGCTATTTCATTGTTGTCAAATAGTGAGCTATTTTCATTAAGTATAATTTCAGCTTTAGCAAAAAACTCATTTGCTTTATTAAAATCATCTTGATCGTAAGATATTATACCTAAAGAAGAATAAATCTTAAAAATATCGTAAGTTAGTTTGTATTTTTTTGCAATGATTAATGCATCAACCAATGATTTTTCTGCATTCAAATAATCATTAACATAGTATTGAACTAGTGCTTTATTCCTATATATACTACATAATTTACTTTCTAAATTTGCAGCTTTATAGATCTTTTCAGCTTTGAGATAATAATAAAAAGCACTATCATTTATACTTTTTGTTTCATAGTAAATACCTAACAAATTATTTGATTGAGCTAAGTGATTTTTACTTTTACTCTGCCTACTTAATAAAAATACTTCATCAGTAATTTTTTTAAATTTTTCAATGTCGTTAATTGTAAAATAATTCCATGCTAATTCAAAATAATTTTCTCTATTAATAGAATCATTTTTATGATTATTTAATTTAAGGTACACCTTGTCATTAAGAAAATTTCTTGATTTAAAAGATAGTTTTCTGTTTGAACCGCTTAATAAAAGGGTTTTTATTTGTTCCCTTTCACTAATATCGTTTTCTTGTTTTTTACATCCAAAAAATAAAAGCAGGGCTATTCCTATCCAAATATACTTCATGGGTAATGGCTTTATGTTGAGCTAAAGTAAGAAGCTAATACAGCCCTAAAATGCAGAAAATCTGCAGTAAACGTTAAAATTAGATTAATCCGCGCTTGGTGGCCTCTCGAATAATGTCTTCATCTGTTCCTTTGACGATATTGAAAAAGTCCTTGATTTGGGCTTTCCGTTTATCGACTGCACTCAATGATATACCCAAATGCGAGGGGATGTTCTTGGTTTTAATCCCTTTTGATAGCAGCGACACAATACGGCGGTCTATGGAATCTAGCGCATCGTTTTGTACGGCCACTTCTTTAATGGCATTTCGAACGGTTTGGCTGTAATAAACCTCCCCTTGCAGTACTTTATCCACAGCCAAAATAAACTCTTCCGATTTAAAATCACTTTTAATCATCAGGCCATCCGGATTTACTTTTTTTACAATGTTGTATAAAATAAAAGCTTCCAAATGCGAGGTGGAAATCAAAATTTTGGTTTTAGGAAAATGTTTTTGGATCAAAAAAGCTAGGTCTTCACCCGATTCAATTTTTTGGGGTAAATAGGCCGGCAATCCAATATCCAAAACCACGATGTCATATACTCGGTTGGAATGAAAAAGTTTATCATACCCATACTCACTGCTGTACGCTGCGAAAACTTCGAGCTGATCGTCGGTGTATTTTTCTTTCAAAATACTTTTATACCCTTCAATTATGGTAGGATGATCGTCTATAAATAAAATTTGTAATGCCTTTTCCATTAGTGTTCTGCCTTTTGTTCGGTTAAGGGTACCTTAATGTTTATGCTTGTTCCCGAACCTTTTTGAGAAATCACTTCGAGTTGCCCATTGCATTCGGTGGTTCGAGCGATCATATTTTGAAGACCAATCCCCTTTTTCTTTGATTTTACATCAAATCCAATACCATTATCCGCTACGCTAAAATAAATGCAATCTTCCTGTAATTCAAATAAGATCTCAATTTTTGAAGCATTGGCGTACTTATTACAGTTTTGTAACGATTCCTGCAACATGCGGTATAGGTTAATTTTAACCGTATTGGCTATTTGATCCCATTTTATTTTTTCATCAATTACACAAGACACCGAAGCACTGAATGCGTTTTTCTGTTCTTCAATAAGATTATTCACAATGGCCACAAAATTATTAATCAGCACGTATTTTTCGCGATTCAAATCGTGTGAGATTTCCCGGATGTCCTGCTCAATATTTTTAAGTTCATTGAGGTAATTAAATCGGTTGGCAATGGCTTCCTCGTCGGTAAATCGGTTTAAACTATCCAAATTTAATCGGGCACCAAACAATCGGCCCAATACCCCATCATGCAGTTCTTGTGCAATTCTTTTCTTTTCTTTTTCGCGACTTTCTTCAATTGTGGCTTGCTGAGAAATCATCAAATTATAGATGTCTTCATTGGCTTTTTGTTGCTGCTGTTTTAAAACCAATTCTCGGTTTTTGGCACGCTGTGTTCGAATCACAAATAGCAATAACCCTACAAATAAAGTGCCCACAAAAAAGTACAACAAGCTTCTATTTTGTTCGGCTAATTTGTCTTTTTCCAATATAATTTCATCAGTTTCAAAAGCAATACGTGCAAATTTGTCTTTTGATTTACGCTCCTCCAATTGAATACTGTCACTGATTTTAATGTATTCTTTAGAATATTTAGCTGAATTTACGTGTTCAACAAGTGATAATTGCCTTAAAGAAGCTAACATGTCACCAGAAATTTTTGTTTTTTTTGCAAGTTTTAAAGCCTCAATTGCAAAATTCTGAGACATTATCGTGTCATTTTTAAATGAATAAAATTCAGAGAGATGAATTTTATTAGCAATTATACCTGAAGACATTTGATATTTTTCTCTAATACTTAAAGATTCATAAAACAATGCTGGTAATGAATTAAAATCTTTTGTCTTAAACTTAGAATAAGCTAAATTATCGGTTATAATAGCATATAAGCTTGGATTGTCAACTAAGAGATTTTTTTCTTTTAATGCACTCTGAAAAATTTCAATTGCTTTTTTATGTTTATTTATGTTTTGATAAACAACTCCTATATTGTTCTTTGAACTAGCTTCATAATGAAATTCTGAAACTATATTATTCTGGATAACTATATTGAGTGCTTTATTATGGTAATCTATAGCATTATCATAACTCTTTAATTCATTGGCGCTAATTCCAATTAAATTATAAGCGTCGTATTCTAGTTGTTTGTCTGAATTGTTTTTAAGAAAATTTAGTGCAGTAATCGAAGATTGTTCACAACCTGAATAATCATTTTCATATAACTGTACGAAAGCTTTGTCAACATAGTTTTTTCCTAATGAAACACTGTCTTTTTCTTTAATGAAAAGTTTCTCTGATTTCAGCAAATAATAATATGCACTATCGTTTTTACTTAAATTAATATAATGATTCCCTAATAAATTATATGATTTAGAAAGTAATTTGAAATCATTTTCCTTTTTAGAGTTTTCAATTAAAATGAAAACACTGTTTTTAAATTTAAAATCCAGTTTACTTTCGTAATAAAATTTAGCAATATTATAAAGTTGTTCTCTTGTATACGAGGTGTTTTTTTGACTTTTTAATAACTTAAATGCTTTATCACTGCTTTTTATTCGATTAGCACTTGGTTTATTTTCGTTTTGAGTATTAGCTAAATAAATTGAAAGACTATCTAGCGAAGCATTATTTTCAATTGCATTAGAATTATTAGTTTTATTACAACTAAAAATTAAATAGGCAGATAATATGTAATAAATATATTTCAACAGCAAAAAATGTATTTTGGCTAAAGTATGTAAAATATATAAAATAAAAAAAGCTTCCAATAAATTGGAAGCTCTGTATTATCTAGTGGTAAACTATTTATTTTCTTGGAGCGCTTTGTGTTCCTCCAATTTCAAATACTTTTCTTGGAGCACTTTGTGTTCCTCCAATTTCAAACATTCTTCTTGGAGCACTTTGTGTTCCTCCAATTTCTAATACTAAATTATCATTTTGTTCAGAGAATTTTCTTGGAGCACTTTGTGTTCCCCCTATCTCTGGGCTAGTGAACGAGGTTAAGATCATCATCAATGAAAACAATCCTAAAGTTAATACTGTTTTTTTCATAATTTGAGACGTTTATTTATGTGTGTTTTATTTCGTGTTTCATGTAAATCGTCAGTGATTCACGGTGTAAAACTAGATAGCATGTCTCTTGTAATCTACTGTTTTTAGGCGTTTGTGGTAGATAGTAGCCGTTTGATAGTGAATGATAGCCAAATCCGAGTGGATGGCATTTTTTAGATTTCTAAATAATTGCCATTGGTAATTGCGGCAATAATTCCGTCAATATTTTCCTTATAAGACTTGGAAAATGGCAGTTTGGTAGTGGTATTTTTAATGTAGCATACCGAGTTTCCGGTGTGGATGCGCGACACATAATCAACATTTACAATATAGCTGTTGTGAATGCGCACAAAAGGATTAGTCAATACGCTCTCAAAGTGTTTGAGCGTTTTAAAGGCGGTAATCATCTCGCCTGAATTCAAGTGAATATCGGTAGAATTGTTGTCGGCCTGCAAATAACAAATATCACGTGCTTCGATAAAACGGTAATCTCCATAGGATTTCACACAGATGATCAAGGGTTTTTCTTGGGCCAATGAAAGCCCAGGTATGGCTTCAATGATTTTGGCCGAGGTCGAATTCTGTGAATCCGGAGATTCTGCAGCAGGCGGTGACGAGATGATCTCGGGCTCTACCACCTCTATCGCCGTTCGGGATGTTTTGGGTTGGGTGAAGAGTCGCGGGTTGTCAAACACAAACTTCTCGTATTTTAAAATCGTTTTGCGCAGTTCATTTACATCCAGTGGTTTCAGTAAATAATCCAACACCTCGTATTTCATGGCTTCAAAAGCCAAGTCTTTGTTTTTGGTAATGACAATGATCTCGGGAACAATGCGCAAAAACCGGTGCAATTCGTTGATGAGTTGCAAGGATAAATTGCTTTTTTTGTCATCGGGGGAAATTTCCAAGAACACCAACTGCGGGCTGTGCTCTAAAATAGCATTCAAGCCATCTTCATAGGTAGTGGCCGAGGCCAAACAAACCAGCTGCTGAAAATGACTGGCGATGGCCATCACATTTTCAATACTTTCGGGCTGGTCGTCCACAATGATGAAAGTATGCTTCATTTGCTTGCAGGCTAGGCTTTATCAACAAAACAGACCTAGTCAAGGGCTAAATTAGACCATTAGCCAACGGAAAATGCTAGACTTATGCACAAGAAATTCAATAATTATTAACAATTATAGGGGGAATTTCTGTGTTTATAGCAAAAAAAATGGCTCCCTTTTCAGCGAGCCATTGAATAATTTATAGGTAACGTTATTTCGTTTTTAGCAACCAATTTTTCATGGAAACCTCATTTTCTATGATGGCTTTCAATTCGGTAATCGCGACGCGGTCTTGCTTCATGCTGTCTCGGTGACGAATGGTTACGGTTTTGTCTTCTAAGGATTGATGATCAACTGTAATACAAAATGGCGTGCCTAACGCATCTTGACGTCGGTAACGACGACCTACTGCATCTTTTTCGTCATAGGTTACATGGAAATCCCATTTGAGTTCGTCGATGATTTCGTGAGCCAATTCGGGTAAGCCATCTTTTTTGACCAAGGGCAACACGGCTGCTTTGGTAGGAGCCAACACCGAAGGCAACTGCAATACGGTGCGCGTTGAACCATCTTCTAAAACTTCTTCTTTTAAGGCAGTGGCAAAAACGGCCAAGAACATACGGTCTAATCCAACAGAGGTTTCGACTACATAAGGCGTGTAATTTTGATTGAGCTCGGCGTCAAAATACTGCATCTTTCTACCTGAAAACTCCTCATGTGCTTTCAAGTCAAAATCGGTGCGAGAGTGAATGCCTTCTAATTCTTTGAACCCAAAAGGGAAATTGAATTCAATATCGGCAGCGGCATTGGCGTAATGCGCTAATTTTTCGTGGTCATGAAAACGGTAATTTTCTTTTCCCAAGCCCAAAGACAAGTGCCAATTTAAACGAGTGGTTTTCCAGTATTCATACCACTTCATTTCTTCGCCTGGACGCACAAAAAATTGCATTTCCATTTGCTCAAATTCGCGCATTCTAAAAATAAACTGACGTGCTACGATTTCATTTCTAAAGGCCTTTCCAGTTTGTGCAATTCCAAACGGAATCTTCATGCGACCCGATTTTTGTACATTCAAAAAGTTGACAAAAATTCCCTGAGCTGTTTCTGGTCGCAAGTATAAGTCCATCGCGCTATCGGCAGAAGCTCCCAGTTTGGTGCCAAACATCAAGTTAAACTGACGCACCTCGGTCCAGTTGCGCGAACCGGTTTCGGGATCGGCAATTTCGAGTTCTTCAATGAGCGCTTTTACATCTTCTAAATCACCGTTTCCTAAAGAACGACCCATGCGCTCAAGAATCTCTCTTTCCTTAGAAAGGTATTCCATCACGCGGGGATTGGTGGTTTTGTATTGTTCTTCGTCAAAGCTTTCACCAAAACGCTCGCGGGCTTTTTCGATTTCTTTTTTGGCTTTGAGGTTTAATTTTTCGGCGTAGTCTTCAATCAAGACGTCGGCGCGGTATCTTTTTTTGGAATCTTTGTTGTCAATCAACGGATCATTAAAGGCGTCTACGTGGCCCGAAGCTTTCCAAGTGGTGGGATGCATCAAAATGGCGGCATCAAGCCCCACAATGTTTTCGTGCATTTGCACCATTGATTTCCACCAGTATTCGCGGATGTTTTTCTTTAACTCCACTCCATTTTGTGCGTAATCATATACTGCACTTAGTCCGTCATAAATTTCGCTCGACGGAAAAATAAATCCGTATTCTTTTGCGTGCGAAACGACATTTTTAAATAAATCTTCTTGTTTTGCCATGCTGCAAAAATATAAAAAGGATTGAGATGGATTAAAATAAAAACACAACTAATTCGGGTTTTTTATACTTTTAAAGCTCTAATTATACGCCTTATGTTTGAATCGATTGTAAACCTGTTTTTTCCTAAAATTTGTGCGGGCTGTCACCGCCTTCTTTTGCCGCAAGAAGTCCTTATTTGTGTACAATGCCGGCACCAAATTCCACAAACCCAACACCATCAAATTGCCAACAACGAAGCATTGCAAAAGTTTTACGGCAAGGTTCCTATTGAATTTGCATCAGCCTTTCTGTATTACCACAAAAATGGAATTGTGCAAGAACTGATTCAAAATTTAAAATATAAAAAACAACCACTAATTGGCCAATGCTTGGGCTTTTGGTATGCTCATGAGCTTTTGTCAATTGCGCAATTACACCTATTTGATGTCGTAATTCCGGTGCCCTTACACGCCAAACGATTGCGTGAACGGGGCTACAACCAAGTGGCCGAATTTGGAAAGGCATTGGCAAGTGTTTTTGCCATACCCTATGAAGATCAATTGTTGCACAGAAATTCATATTCAAAAACGCAAACTAAAAAATCCCTGTTGTTGCGCACGGCGCTTGTTAATGAAACCCGCTTTGAAGCCCTGCCTCAAAAGGAACATGAAAACCTTCATTTTTTGTTGGTGGATGACGTGCTCACTACCGGATCTACGCTTGAAGCCTGTGCCCGCGCTTTGCTGAAAATTCCCGGCGCGAAGGTGTCGGTGGTATGTATGGCTTTCTCGGCCTAATTGTGGAAGATTTGGGTAAAATGTTTCCGTTACAGCATATAAAATCGTTATTTTGCGGGGCGAATTAATCCCGAGTATATGAGTTCAAAAATCCGTATGGTCTTGCTCTTAGTAGTCATTTTGCTTAGCAGCTGCGCCAAGCGAGGATCAATTTCTGGCGGTTTGAAAGACACCTTGGCTCCGGTGCTTAAAATTTGTATCCCCAAAAATTACACGACCAATTTTAACGCCAAAACGGTACAATTTACCTTTGACGAATATGTGAAATTGAAAAACGTCAACAAACAACTCATCATATCTCCACCGCTCAAATACCAACCTGAAATTACGCCATCTACAGCCAGTAAAACCATTACATTAAAAATAAAAGACACCTTAGCGCCCAATACGACCTATAGTTTTAATTTTGGCGAAAGCATTCAAGACAACAACGAGGGCAATCCGTTGCGCCAATTTCAGTTTTTATGCTCCACCGGAAGTTATATTGATTCCCTGTCGATCAAAGGCACAATCGCCGATGCGCACGACAAAAAAACCGATCATTTTGTGTCGGTGATGCTTTACGAAGCCAATGAAAAATATACCGATTCTATTATTTACAAGGAAAACCCACGCTACGTGACCAACACGCTTGACAGCGCCACCACTTTTGAATTGGGACACCTCAAAGCTGGAAAATACCTGTTGGTTGCCCTGAAAGACGAAAACAGCAATTACCGTTTCAATCCCAAAGAAGATAAAATTGGATTTCATCAGCAATTCATTACGGTACCAACTGACAGTGTGTTTAACCTGAAATTATTTAAAGAAGTTCCTGCCAATAAAACCGTAAAAGCATCACAAGCTTCGGCCAATCGACTGTTATTGGGCTACGAAGGCGAACCAAGTAATATAAAAGTAAGTATGGCAAAAGCGGGCGAAAATTACCCGGTACTCCTTACCAAATTCCCTAAAAAAGATTCTATTCAAGTTTGGCATAAACCCATTAAATGGCCTACCAAAACCAAAGAAGAAAAAGCCAAAATTGATTCGGTAGCCGTAGCAGTAACCAATGGAAAAGACCTGCAAAACTTTGTCGTAAAACTCAAAGGACTAAAAGTCGATTCGTTGAGTATAAAGCCAGTGTTTAGTGGTGTTTTACCCTTGAAAAACGAGTTTGAACTAGAGACATCTACGCCTATTGTAAAATGGGATGCATCCAAAATGAGCATCAAACGAAAAGATTCCACACAAGTTGCATTTGCCGTAGCTAACGATACTTGGAACCAAAAAATAACCTTGGCCTTTTCCAAAGAACCGCTCGAAAAATACACCATTCAATTCTTGCCCGGTGCCTTGACCGATTTTATGGAGCAAACCAACGACACCTTGTCCTATAAAATTGAAACCAAAAACACGGCCGAATACGCCAACCTTCAATTAAATTTTACCAATGCAAAACGCTTTCCTTTATTGGTTGAACTCACCGACAAATCGGGCGAGGTGATTGAGCAGGCCGTAGTTACCAACCTTCAACCACTTTCGTTTAGCTTAATAAAACCCGAAAAATATACCCTGCGCGTAGTCTATGACGACAACCAGAACAAGGTGTGGGATGCCGGGAATTTTTTGGCCAAAAGACAATCCGAAGAGGTGTTTTATTTTCCGAAAGAAATTGATGTGCGCGCCAACTGGGATGTGGAACAAACGGTTAATCTTCAACCGTAAAGCAATCTTGGTCATCTAAAAACGCAAAGCGCGTTCTAAAATCAAGCAATTCTTTTTTACCTATTTCTACCCTGGCCACTTCTGATTTTGAGGCTGAATCGTGCAGCAAGTTTCCTGCAAAATCAATGGCCTGCGAATGACCCGGATAGTCCAACGCATTGGCGTCAATACCCAAGCGGTTTACACTCACTACATAACAACAATTTTCAATGGCGCGAGCTTTGAGCAAGGCATCCCAGGCTGCAATTCTGGGCGAGGGCCAATTGGCCACAAAGAGCAATAAATCGTATTTTTCTGTATTGCGTGAAAATACCGGAAAACGCAAATCATAACAAATGAGCGGACAAATCTTAAATCCTTTATAATCAATGATTAATTTATCCCTTCCGGGAGTATACACTTTATCTTCTCCAGCCAAAGTAAACAAGTGGCGTTTGTCGTAGGTTTTTACATCGCCATTCGGAAAAACAAAAACCAATCGGTTGTAAAAATTTCCTTTTTCTTCAATCACCAAACTGCCGGTAATGGCGCAGTTTTTTGCTTTCGCCACCTGTTGAATCCAGGCTATTGTATCGCCTTGCATGGTTTCAGCTACCACTTGGGCGTTCATGGTAAAGCCCGTAGTAAATAGTTCGGGCAACACAATCAGATTAACAGCCGAGGAAATTTCAGTGATTTTTTCAGTAAGTCGTTGCCGATTTAGAGATGGATTTTCCCACTCCAAATCGGTTTGAATCCAAGCGATTTTTAATGTTTCAAGTTGCATGGCGGCTTAATCAATTTGAATTTCATCCATAAAAATAAAGGCATCCCCACCTGCCCCTTGGTGCCAACTGGGTAATACCCCAAAATTGTGTGCCACCACTTTTACATAACGGGCTTGCATTCCCGGAAACTGTGTGCCGGTGAAACTCAAAATCGTGGTGGCTTCGGTTTGGGGATCGAGTGAATTTTCTACCGTTCTAAATAAAGTAAAATGCTCGTTGTCATCCGAAATCAAATAATCAACCTTGGTAGGCATCAAAATCCAAGAGCGCATGTCTTGTAAAAAGCGTGCACTGATTTGGGTGATTGTTTTTGGTTGCTGCAAATCTATCGTCGCTTCAAAATCTTGTGATTGGTAACCTTGCCAGTCGCCTTTTCGCCAATTTTCGGAACCCAATATTCCGTCTATAAGGCCTTCTGGTCCGCCGGCATGGTATTGTGGATTATATTTCGATTTGATGTTTATGCTGTAGTTATTTGGCTTTTTAAAGAAATGAGCTTCTACCGTAGCGCTTTGATTGGCTTTGTTTTTGGAAAATGCTTTAATCGTCGACGTTTTTGAAATGGTAAGCGGTTGGGTATACAGGAATGACACGCCTACAATTTTTGGTTCATCTTTTGTGGTTATGGAATAATAGATTTCATCTGTTGGGTTTTGTGCTACTAATTCGATCTTCAAATTATCTTTAAATGATTTGCATGCCGCTTGAATTACGGGGACTGGCAATAGGGATGCTGCTTTTGGCATTTCATCAACAGCAACCCGTTGAGACTGGGCCGAACTACTGCTTTGAATCAATTGTTCTTTTAATTTTTTCCCTGCCAAAAAAATGCTGTTTGATTTTCCGTTGACCAGTTGTTTTTTATAATCTACCAGCGTTTGATTGGTCTCATCTTTGATTGTAATGTTGGTAAACTGTGGGGCTATACTTTCCCATTTATCTTCGCCCGGCGTAACCGCATAAATCCCCATCGCGCTCAACACATACCAGGCGCTCATTTGTCCACAATCTTCATTTCCGATTAACCCGTCGGGAGCATTTTTATAAAAGTTATCCAAAATGTACGTCACTTTCTGTGCCGTTTTTTCGGGTTTGCCTACATAATTATACAAATAAGCCATGTGGTGACTGGGCTCGTTTCCGTGGGCGTATTGCCCTATTAATCCGGTAACATCGGCCTGATCTCTGCCGGTAGTTTTAGATTCGCTGTTGAATAGTTCATCCAATTTGGCCTCAAATTTAGCACGGCCACCGTAAGCTTGTATCATGCCGTCAATATCTTGGGGCACAAAAAACGAATACTGCCAGCTGTTGCCTTCGGTAAAATTGTTGTTGATTTCGCGGGGCTCAAATGGCTTATCCCAGCCTCCGTTTTTTTTGGGGCGCATGAAACCCAATGTATTGTCAAACACGTTTTTCCAGCTTTGAGACCGTTTCATAAAATAAGTATAATCTGCTGGATGGTTGAGCAGCTTGGCCATTTGGGCGATACACCAATCATCGTAAGCATATTCTAAGGTTTTGGATACGCTTTCATGCTCGTCATCCATCGAAATGAACCCTTGTTTTTTGTAGGCGTCCAATCCCAAATGATCCAACATGGCACTGTGTTTGGCCGCGGAAAATGCTTTTTCGTAATCAAAGCCCGTGATGCCTTTGGTCATGGCATCGGCAATGACTGAAACCGAATGGTAGCCAATCATACAATCGGTTTCATTCGAGGCCAATTCCCAAACAGGCAAGCGGCCGCCTTGTTCGTATTGGGCCAAAAAGGTGTTGATGAAGTCGGCGGTACGTTTTTTGTCAATCAAAGTATATAAAGGATGAGCGGCTCGAAAGGTATCCCACAGCGAAAATACCGAATAGTAGGTAAAGCCCTCGGCACGGTGAAGGTTGTTGTCCCTGCCGCGGTAACTGCCGTCGAGATCTTGGGCAATATTGGGTTGCATCATTGTGTGGTATAAGGCCGTGTAGAAAATGGTGGATTTGTCTTTGTCATCAGTATTGACAACAATTTTTGCCAATTCCTTATCCCACAACTGCGCAGCAGCTTGTTTAACTGTATTGAAATCCCAACCGTTTATTTCGGAACTGTTGATCTTTGCGCCTTCAAATCCAGTTGGGGAAAGTGATACTTTGACCAGAATTTTTTCGCCTTTATGCACTTGTTTGGAGAAACTCATGGCTACTTTCGAGCCGTAGTATTCGTTTTGATTAGAGCGGGAATCGTCGGTGTACTTGGAAATGAGCATGGGTTGATTAAATTCGATTCGGGCATATACATATTGGTCTTTGGCCCAAGCTTCACTTCTACGCAGCACTTCGATGGTTTTGTCATCGAGAATCCGAATTACGCCTTGCAGCAGTTTATCGCGGTGATTCAAATCGAGAATAATATTGGCTTGACCGTCTTGGTTGAAGGTATATTCATGAAACCCAACTCGAGTGGAAGAAGTTAATCTCACGTCGATGTTGTGCTTGTCAAGTTTCACGGCATAATAGCCCGCCGACGCTTGTTCATTGGCGTGTGAAAAATTGGATGCATACACTTCATTATCCAACGAAGGCTCGCCCATGGTAGGCATGAGCATGATATCGCCAAAATCAGTACAGCCCGTGCCATTGAGGTGGGTGTGCGAAAATCCGTAGATCACCGAATCCGAATAATGGTAGCCCGAACAACCGTCCCAGCTGCCATCAATGCGGGTGTCGGGCGACAATTGTACCATGCCAAAAGGCGTCGTTGCGCCGGGAAAGGTGTGGCCGTGTCCGCCTGTTCCGATAAAGGGATTTACATATTGGCTAAGCGATTGTGCAATGCCCGAAAAAGCAAACGCCAAAAGTGCGAATGCGTACAAACTTTTTTTCATAGTGCTAAGCGTATTATTTTAGTTCCAAATGCACAAAAACCGGCAAGTGATCAGAAGGATAATGCATGTTGATGGCGTCACTCAATACGGCGTATTTTTTTACGTCAATTCCCGATTTCGACACAAAAACATAATCAATTAAATCAGTAACGGGCTTGTTGTGGGCAAATCCATTAAAGGTGCCCGAAGGACCAAATGGCTTTGTTTCAGAATAATCTCTGGTGTCATTCAAGCTGTTTTTTAAGTTTTGAATGCGCAAATGGTTGGGTGTCGAATTAAAATCACCCATAAAGATTACTGGATAATTCTGAGTGTTTACGGCTTTGATTTTAGCTAAAATCAGTTCCAGACCTTTGGTTCTGGCCTCCTCACCCATATGATCCAGGTGTGTATTAAATACCCAAAATTGCTTTCCCGTTTTTAGTTGCGTAAACAACCCAAACGTACACACGCGCAAGCAGGCAGCGTCCCAGCCTTTGGACATAACATCGGGCGTTGGCGACAGCCAAAAGGTAGTTTCATTTTGCACCGCATACTGCTTGGACTGATAAAAAATAGACGAAGCCTCGCCTTGGTTTTCGCCTTCTCTGCCAATGCCAATGTGTTTGTACGCTGACAAAGCCAATTGGATGTCTACCACCTGATGCGGAAGGGCTTCTTGAATCCCAAAAATATCGGGTGCGTAATAGGCCAATTGATCGGTTAAAAAATGGTTGCGGTGGTTCCAATCGTTGTCGGCATCAGAAGCTACATCCAAGCGAATGTTATAAGTCATGACAGCCAAATCTTGCGCCTGCGAACTACTTCCTATAAAGAGAATTAATAGCAGAACATTGTATATATTTTTCATGTGCGTGCAAACTAATTAGCGTCTTGTAAATATAATGGATTTGACTTTACCAAATAAAAAAACGCATCCGGTTGAGGACACGTTTTTATATTCGTAGAATTAAATTCTGATGTATTAGATGATGCTGGCTTTCAAGTACTCGCGGTTCATGCGGGCAATGTTTTCTAAAGAAATTCCTTTTGGACATTCAATCTCGCAAGCACCGGTATTGGTACAGTTTCCAAATCCTTCTTCGTCCATTTGGCGTACCATGTTTAACACGCGGTTAGTAGCTTCTACTTTTCCTTGAGGCAACAATGCATATTGCGAAACTTTGGCACCCACAAATAGCATGGCTGATCCGTTTTTGCAAGTCGCTACACAAGCTCCACATCCAATGCAAGCTGCCGCTTCAAACGCTTTGTCTGCATCGTTTTTTGGAATGGGAGTGGCGTTGGCATCAATGGTTCTTCCAGAAGTGTTTACTGATACAAATCCTCCCGCTTGTTGGATACGATCAAATGCACTTCGGTCAACCATTAAGTCTTTTACCACCGGAAAAGCACGGCTTCTCCAAGGTTCCACATAAATGGTATCGCCATCGTTAAACATACGCATATGCAATTGACAGGTAGTAACTCCGGTATCTGGTCCGTGCGCTCTTCCGTTAATGAATAACGAACACATTCCGCAAATTCCCTCGCGGCAATCGTGGTCAAAGGCAATGGGTTCTTTTTGCTCGTTGATCAATTGTTCGTTCAATTGATCTAACATTTCTAAAAATGAACTGGCAGTAGAAACATTGTCTAATTTGTATGTTTCCATTTTCCCTTTTGATTTCGCGTTTTTCTGGCGCCAAATTTTAAGGTTGATATTGATATTTTTTGCTGCACTCATGGGTGTATATTTAGGTAAATTACTAGTCATTATTGGCTAATGCCTAATGCCTATTTTATTTATAATTTCTCGCTGCTATTTTGATAAATTCATAATCCAATGCTTCCTTGTGTAATACCTCATTGTTGATGTCATCGCCTTGGTATTCCCAAGCGCCCACAAACTTGAAGTTTTCGTCGTCACGCAAGGTTTCACCCTCGGCGTCTTGGTACTCTTCGCGGAAGTGACCTCCACACGATTCGTTGCGCTGCAAGGCATCCTTCGCCATCAATTGCCCCAAATCAATAAAATCAGCCACACGAAGTGCTTTTTCTAATTCTTGGTTTACCTCATCGGCACTTCCTGGAACATATACGTCTTTGAAAAATTCTTCTTTCAACGCAGCAATTTCAGCAATTGCCTCTTTTAGACCGGCTTCGTTTCTGCCCATTCCTACTTTGTTCCACATGATGCGGCCCAAGCGTTTGTGAAAATGGTCTACTGATTTGGTTCCTTTATTGGACAAGAATTTTTCAATGGTCGATTTTACTCGGTTTTCGGCTTCTGTAAATTCAGGCAAATCGGTAGATATTTTACCGGTGCGAATTTCATCCGCCAAATAATCTGAAACGGTGTATGGCAACACAAAATAACCGTCGGCTAATCCTTGCATCAAAGCAGAGGCACCCAAACGGTTGGCTCCGTGGTCAGAGAAGTTGGCTTCTCCTGCCACAAAACAACCTGGAATAGTAGATTGTAAGTTGTAATCCACCCAAACACCACCCATAGTATAATGCACCGCAGGGTAAATTTTCATTGGGGTTTCGTACGGATTTTCATCGGTGATTTTTTGGTACATGGTAAACAAGTTGCCATACTTTTCTTTCAACCACTGTTTGCCTAAGGCTGTAATTTCTTCGGCTGATGGGTGGTGATTTCCTTTGGCGTAAGCGGCTTGTTTTCCTTTGTTTTGGATCTCAGTTGAGAAATCCAAATACACGCCTTCGTTGGTATCGTTAGCTTCAATTCCTCGTCCTTCGTCACACACTTCTTTGGCCGCTCTTGAGGCTACGTCACGCGGTACTAAGTTTCCAAAAGCTGGGTATTTGCGCTCTAAAAAATAATCGCGATCCTCAGCAGCCAATTGGGTTGGTTTTAATTTACCTGCACGAATGGCCTCGGCATCTTCTTTTTTCTTGGGTACCCAAATACGACCCGAATTACGAAGGGACTCCGACATCAAAGTCAATTTGGCTTGATTAGTTCCGTGTACTGGAATACAGGTTGGGTGAATCTGCACAAAACACGGATTGGCAAAAGCGGCCCCTTGTTTGTGTACTTTCCAGCCAGCAGTTACGTTGCTTCCCATGGCATTCGTAGAAAGGAAATACACATTTCCATATCCTCCTGATGCAATGATCACAGCATGTGCTGAATGACGCTCCAATTCTCCAGTAACTAAATTACGGGCTATAATTCCACGGGCTTTGCCGTCTACTTTAACTAAATCCAACATTTCATGTCGGGTAAACATCTCTACGCGTCCCAACCCTACTTGTCTAGACAAGGCCGAGTAAGCGCCCAACAACAACTGTTGGCCCGTTTGTCCTGCGGCATAAAAAGTACGTTGTACTTGGGTTCCGCCAAATGAACGGTTGTCTAACAATCCGCCGTAATCACGGGCAAAAGGAACCCCTTGTGCCACACATTGGTCAATGATATTGCTCGACACTTCGGCCAAACGGTGTACGTTGGCTTCACGGGCACGGTAATCGCCCCCTTTGATAGTATCGTAAAACAAGCGATACGTACTATCGCCGTCATTTTGGTAATTTTTTGCAGCATTGATTCCTCCTTGTGCGGCAATAGAATGCGCACGTCTAGGAGAATCTTGAAAGCAAAATGCTTTTACATTGTAGCCCATTTCGCCCAAAGAAGCAGCAGCCGAAGCGCCTGCCAATCCAGTACCTACCACAATAATATCAATTTTGGGGCGGTTATTGGGTGCTACTAATTTTAAGTGATCTTTATAAGCGGTCCATTTTTCTGATAGCGGGCCTTGAGGTATTTTAGAATCTAATTTCATACTCGAAACTGTTACTGATTAAAAAAATGAAACAATGCAATAAAAACAAATCCAAATGGAACAACAATCGCGAAAGCATACCCTAATTTTTGGATTGATTTTGAATATTTATTGTTGAATCCTACCGATTGAAACGAAGAGGTAAATCCGTGCCACAAATGCACTGCAAGCAAGACAAAACACAAACTGTAAATGCCTACACGCATGGGATTTTGAAATTTAGCAACCAACTCGGCAAAATAACGATCGGTTTCTACGGGAGCTTGTTCAATGTACTTGTACGTTATTTCATGTACCCAGAAATCATAAAAATGTAAGCCCAAGAAAGCCAACACTACAATTCCTGAAATAATCATGTTGCGAGAGGCCCAAGACGCATTGGCTGCACCATTGTATTTGGCATAGCCTTGCGGTCGTGCGTTGCGGTTTTTTAATTCCAATACAAAACCCATCACGAAGTGAAACACCACTCCAGCCACTAAGATGGGCTGCATTACAAATTGAATAATTGGATTGTAACCCATAAAATGGGACATTTCGTTGAAGGTTTCTGCGCTAAAAACCGACATCAAATTGATGAAGAAATGCAGAGATAAAAAGGAGATTAAGAAAAGTCCCGAAAGTGCCATGGCGACTTTTTTTCCAATGGATGACTGTAATGCCGTATTTGCCATAAGATGTGTATGAATTGTTTAAAAAATCAAACAAAAATACGTCATCTTACCATGACCCGCAACCCTTTTTATCTAATTTATAATGATTTTAAAATGTTTATGAATTTTCAAATAAAGCAGATTTTACACCTTGAAATACAAGATGTTATACAATTTTACATAGTAAACAAAAAACAGAAAAAATCAATAGGTTTTGGTGACGTCTTCGTCGATGACCAAAATAAAATCAGCTTTAGATACATTTTCGGGAGCCAAGGCATTCAAATCAGCTTGCGTTACGGTGGCAATTGTGAGCAGATGAAGATTGGGATTGCTGCGTTTTAGATAAAAGCCAATCCCTTCAAAATTATCACTGTGGTAGGTTCCGTTATAATGCAAAAACACCCCCTTTGCGGGCAGGTTTTTACTTATAAAATAGGCCATGGTCGCGTCTTTAATGGCTTGAGCTTTGGGCAGATTTTCTCCGCCATGACCGCCCATTTCGGCCAACATACTGGCATACCCGGGTAAACTGGCATCATAATAAATGGGCAAAGGCGCCATCCATGATTTTTCTTGTTCGGTTAAATCCAGTAAAGCCTCTAGGCCTTTTTTGTAGACCAAACTGCCGTATTTTCTAGGCACATTGGTTGCAACAAAAGACAGCTTTTTTTCTTTGGCCCAATCGACCAAGGGCTTGTAATCGGTTTTATGGTTAGGCCACAAACGCGCGGTGCTGTCCAGTTGTTTTTGGTTGATTGTTCCCACCAAATAGGCGTTGAGTTGCGCCTGGTTATCGGCTTCAACCATCTCGGCGCCCAAGGTAAGTAAAGTTGTGCTTGATAAATCTTTTGCCAATTCCAATTCCAGCCAATGCACCACCGAATTGTCGTGGTATTCGCCAAACAAGACCACTTCGCTTTTAATTGCCTGATGCAACAGCTTGGCATAACTCGTTTTTTTGCCCGATTTAGTAAAAACGGCATAGGGACATTTTTCCTGAGCTAACAACAAAAAAGGACTCAATAAACAAACCAATAACAAACGCATGAAGTAAAATTTTTAAGGAAGCTAATTTATACAATTATTGCGGGCCATCTGGGTGCTATTTAAGAATTTGATAAAATTGGTGGCTATATTTTTAGAATTTAATAAAAATGAGGAAGTCGATTGATTTCAAACTCAAATGCACTGAAAATAAATTGGTTAATTGTAATTTTACGAGCTTAAAATTTAGCCCTATGAATCCTGGAATTGATGCCCTTGCCTTTGACGTAGCCCCTTTGCATTTACCCATTGCGAGCTTGGCAGCTCAACGAAATATTGAAGCCGAAAAACTAGAAAAAGGTTTGGGTTTACTTAAGATGACCCTGCCCGATGTCTATCAAGATCCGATCGTTTTTGGCGCCAATGCTTTGACGAAACTCATCGAGCAAAACGAGGTAGATTTAGCTGAAGTGGCACGCATCTATGTGGGCACCGAAAGCAGCATCGACAGTTCCAAACCCATTGCCTCTTTTTTGATTCAATTGATGGAGCAAAAATTTGGGGCCGATTGCCTTTCGCATTGCGATGTGGTTGACTTTACTTTTGCCTGCATAGGCGGAGTAGATGCCCTGCAAAACTGTTTGGATTTTGTGCGACTCAACCCCAGCCAAAAAGCAATTGTGGTTACCACCGATCTGGCTAAATACGATTTAGAATCAACCGGCGAATATACCCAAGGAGCCGGAGCCACTGCTTTATTAATTGCCGCCAACCCACGCATTATAGCCTTTGACGCCAATTGGGCCACCAGTAGCAAAGGCGTGTTTGATTTTTTTAAGCCCTACCGCAGCCTTTCCAAAAAAGAAATTACCGGCAACGACCACAACGAACCTTGGTTGGGTCAACTCGAGGCCGAAATCGAAATACACAAAGACCAACCGGTTTTTGATGGCCAATATTCCAACCAATGTTACATGGATAGAACGAAAGCGGCCTATTTTGCCTTTAAAACCAAAGCGGGAATTTCGGATTCGGCATATAACCGTTGGTCGCAAATTATTATGCATTTGCCTTATGCCTTTCAAGGCCGACGCATGTTGAGCGAAATATATGCCCTGGACGCAGCCGAACCGCTTTTAAACGGAACAGAATCGGGAGCCGATTACCAAAATAAACTCAAAGAAGTAAGTAAATCTGAGGCCTACAAACAATTTGTATCCGAAAAATTGCAGGACGCCGAACAAGCCTCTTCGCTCATTGGGAATTTATACACAGGCTCTATTTTTATGGGCTTACTTTCTGCGCTAACCCAAGCCCAATTGCGAGGCGACAAAATCAGTGATAAAAAATTTGGGTTTATGGCCTACGGCAGCGGCTCCAAATCAAAAGTGTTTGAGGGTGTGATTCAGGACAGCTGGGAAGCACAAATTGAAAAATCACAGCTGTTTACGGTGTTGGCCAACAGCCAAGAAATTGACTTTGACACCTACGAAAAATTACACAAAAAAGAACAAAAAACGGCCGTACGTATGCCCAAACACGAATGGATATTGGACCGCATTGAATCCGAAATTCCAAATCTTATTGGTGCGCGATATTACAAATGGATTGATTAGATTTGTGGACTAAATTGCAGTTTACATGAAATACCATCAACTCGACCGTCAGTTATTTATAAAAAACCGCGCCAAATTTACGGCCCAAATGAAGCCAAACAGCGTGGCGGTTTTTAACTCCAACGACATCTATCCGGTTTCGGCCGACAGTACCTTGCCCTTTGCGCAACACCGTGATATCTTTTACTTATCGGGCGTTGACCAAGAAGAAAGCATCCTATTATTATTCCCCGACGCACCTTATGCGCATCAAAAAGAAATCCTGTTTTTGAAAGAAACCAGTGAACACATTGCCATTTGGGAAGGCGAAAAATTAACCAAAGAAAAAGCCTTCGATGTATCGGGTGTAAAAACGGTGTATTGGTTGCAGGATTTTGAAAAAATCTTGTTTGAGTTGATGACCTATTGCGACACCATCTACGTAAATACCAATGAGCACTACCGCCAATCGGTGACTACCGAAACCCGAGAAGCCCGTTTTGTAAAATGGTGGAAAGCGCAATATCCGGCGCACCAAGTGGCCAAAAGCAATCCGATTTTGCAACACATTCGTTCTATTAAAGAGGCCGAAGAAATCGCCCTAATTCAACAGGCCTGTGATATTACCAACAAAGGATTTCGTCGCTTATTGCCGTTTGTAAAACCCGGCGTGATGGAGTATGAAATTGAAGCCGAATTGATCCATGAATTTGTACGCAACCGCTCCAAAGGATTTGCCTATACCCCCATTATCGCCTCGGGAAATAACGCCAATGTGTTGCATTATATAGAGAACAACCAAGCGTGTAAAGCCGGTGATTTGTTGTTGCTTGATGTAGCCGCCGAATACGCCAATTATTCGAGTGACATGACGCGCACCATTCCGGTTTCGGGTACATTTACGCCACGACAAAAGGCAGTATACAATGCGGTTTTACGCGTAAAAAATGAAGCCACTAAATTGTTGGTGCCAGGTGAATTTTGGAAAAATTACCACCAAGAGGTAGGTAAAATCATGACTGCCGAATTACTCGGTTTAGGCTTAATTGACAAAGCCGATGTGCAAAATGAAAACCCAGAATGGCCAGCCTATAAAAAATATTTTATGCACGGCACTTCGCACCATATGGGATTAGACACCCACGATTATGGTTTGTTGCACAAGCCGATTGAAGCCAATATGGTGTTTACAGTAGAGCCCGGAATTTATATTCCTGCCGAAGGTTTTGGCATCCGACTGGAAGACAATGTAGTAGTGCAAGCGCAAGGCGAGCCGTTCAATTTGATGCGCGATATTCCTATTGAAATTGACGAAATTGAAAGCCTGATGAACGCTTAATTTATTCGAAATCTATAGCCCAAACGACTTGCTGCGGTGAGTCGTTTTTTAGTTTTATGACGCCAACTCCAACCCACTTTTCCTATAAAAATACCCCCATCTCCTATACCGATTCGGGCAAAGGAAGTGCGCTTGTATTGTTGCATGGTTTTTTAGAAAATCAAGGCATGTGGACTGAACTCGTTGCGGTTTATGAGCAAAAGTATCGTGTAATTACACTCGATTTATTGGGTCACGGAAACAGCGGCTGCTTGGGGTATGTGCACAGCATGGAAGACCAAGCCGATTTGGTGCACGAATTGTTGACACAGTTGCGTATCAGAAAAGCAATTGTTGTGGGCCATTCAATGGGCGGGTATGTGGCCTTGGCCCTAGCCGAAGCCTATCCCGAAGTACTCAAAGGGCTTGTCTTGCTCAATTCAACCGCTCGAGCTGATACTAAGGAACGTAAACTTAATCGAGATCGAGCAATTAAGGCCGTCAAAAAAGACCATCAGTTATTTATAAATCTGTCCATTGCCAATTTGTTTAGCGAAACCCATCGGGAGCGATTGACTGCTACTATTGAACGAATAAAAAAGGAGGCTCTAGCTACTCCCTTACAAGGCATTATTGCGGCACTCGAAGGCATGAAAATCAGGAAAGACCGGGAAGTATTGTTGCATTTTGCGCCATTTCCGATGCTACTCATATTGGGCACGCAAGATCCCGTATTGCCTTTTGAAACCAGCAAAGATCAGGTAGAACTGAGCCAAACCCAGTTAGTGCATTTTGACGGAGGACACATGAGCCACCTAGAAAATACCGAAGAATTGATCGCGGCATTAAGCGCTTTTTTTAAACGTATTTAAACTGGTTTTTTCTCTGTAAACGGAATTGCCGGGTCAAACAACTCTACCAACAACAACACGATTTGTTCTACAAATTCATCCAACTGCGCTTGCTGTATTTGGGCTGTACTGCCTTGATCTGTTTTGATGGTAAACGGCATAAATCCTTCTTTCAGATTTTTAAACGAGATAATCCCAGCTTCCAATTGTGGTTCGGTAAACGTAGCTGAATACATATAGGCATAGGCCAACACTTGAATAATTTTGTCGTTGGCAATCTCTTGCGTGAGACCTTTCCAGGTTTTGAGTACCAAGTTTTTCTTTTCTACTTTTCCGGTTTTGTAATCAATGATGCGCACCACGCCATTGCGCGATTCAACTCGATCTACGTTTCCGCTTAACACCACCTCGCAAGGCAAACTAGGATGCGTTAGTGTGCGGGATAATTTAGTTTCTAAAGCCAAAATTTGAACCGCATCCCCTTTTTTGAGTTGGGTCATTTCGTAGGTTAAAAAATTATGGACGTTGCGTTTGGCCACTTCAAAAGCCAAGAGGTTGCGGCCTTTTTTGATTTCGCCTTCTTTGTACACCGCTTTAAACTGCTTGGTCACTACGGCTTCAATTTGCGAAAAACAAGCGTTCACTTCGTGTTCTGATAAAAATTTGCCTACAAACGGCGTGTACAATTCATAAAGACTCTCGTGTATAATGGTACCCAAGGTGTTTAAGGCAACTGTCTCTTCAACTTCTTCGGTTTCTCGGATGCGTAGTATTTTTTGAAAATAAAAGGCAATCGGATTTCGAATGTAGCTGCTAAATGAAGAAGGAGAAAATCCTGCCTCGGCAATTTCCTGTAACCGAAGCATCACAGCAGCCGTTTTAGGGATTACCTGCAAGGCAACTGGGCTAGTGGGTACAAGCGGATTGTGAATTTCTTTGGTAAAAATATGGCTAGCCGGACGTTCTACTTCCATTTGTGTGATAAAACGGCTCATTTCTCCGGCATCGAGCCCTTCACTTTCGGTGTTGTACAATAAAAAAACTTGTTTGGCCCGTTGCAACAAATGGTAAAAATGATAGGTATAAATGGCGTCTTTTTCTTTAAAGGTGGGCAAGCCCAATTCCCGCTTCACGTCATAGGGTATAAAAGAGTTGTTGGCTTTTCCGGCGGGGAATTTTCCTTCATTAACCGAGAGTACAATCACGGTCTCAAAATCAAGCACCCGGCTTTCTAATACCCCCATAATTTGCAGCCCTTGCAAGGGTTCGCCCTCAAATGAAACTTCGGCCAAATCAATGATTTGTTTGTACACCGCATGCAAGGTGCTTAACTCTTGGGCAATTGAATAGGTGGTAAAATACTGCGTAAGTCGGTTGATTACTTTGTACAAACTGTACAAAAAGGTTTGGGCCAATTTCTCGTCTTCTTTTTGGGTACTTAGGTTGTCTTTAATGTGCACCAAAATATGAGCTAAACGCTCTAAAACAGGTAAGGCTGTATTATCCCATTTATCAAAAAGCAAGCTAAAAAGCGCTGTGGCTTGGGGATGTAATTCTTGCAGTTTTTGGTGGCTGATAAAGGTGTAATTATAGGACTGAATCGTATAAACCAACTCGCTGGCTTGCACATAAGAAGCAACGAGTGGATGGGTAAGCACCGCCAAGACATCTTTGTAGTAGAACACATACGAGTTTCCGCTTCTGGCCTGTGCATGCAGGTGCATTTTAAACAAAAGGCCCAATAACAATTGTGCCGGATTGTTTTTGCTTGAATAACCCATGGTGACATTCAGAGAGCTCAATTCGTTGGGTAGGGCATACAGCAGCGGAACGAGCAGCTGTTCCTCAGCCAATACCACCGCTATTTTTTCGAGTGGCGTTTGCGGATTTTCGGCCAAAAGGGTTTCCAAAATAGTGCCGGCAATTTTTGCTTGTCCGATGGTTTTGGGTGTGCCAATGCAACGAATGGTTTTGGGTTGGGCAAAACGATCGCCGATCCATTCAAACGGATGGGTTTTATAGTACGGCCAGGTGGCTTTGTAACGACGCAGAAACAAGCCGGCATCGTGCAGTGGATCATCCAAGAAGGTTCTATCAGCATCCCAATATACCTTGGCGAGATCTTGGTTTAATACTATTTGTATGATTTTTTCTTCGGCTGCATTCAAAGCATTAAATCCAGCAAACACGAAAGTTTTATGAGAGTTCGCGGTGCAAAAATTGTCAATATTCGTTACAGCTTCCCGGTAGATCATGCCTTGATACCCCATGCCCTTTGCCAATAAATGGGCATAAAGCGCATCGTAATAACCCGGCAAAAGTTTCCAAAAATCGACGTATTTTTCTAATAGTTGGGTTTTATCGGCTACCTCAACTCCCCAGCGTTTGATGTCTTCGATGTCTTTGATATAAGAAAGCACATGTTGGGGATTTAATAAATAACGGTCTATTTCATTAAAATCTTGCAATAAAGTTTTGGCCCAGTTGGCAAACAATTCAAACGACTGCGGTGCCGTGCTCATGTGGCAATACACCTCATAAAACTCAAACAACTGGGTAATTGGATCAGCGGTTTGCAAGCCCGACAGGGTTTGGACAAAATCTTCGATACTAATAACCTGCGGTGCAAATACCGGAGCCGATAGATTTTTTTGTAAGGCCGCCAGTAAAAACAATTTGGCCCGCTTGTTGGGCAATACAACTACAGTTTGTTGAAAGTCATTTTGGAAATCCTGGGCAAGTTTCTGAGCAAGTTGATCGAGGAAGGTAGCTGTCATCATGGTATAAAAATAAAAAAAACGCCCCGATAATCGAGGCGTTTTCAACTTGTATTTTTGAGGAAATTAGTTGGCCAATTTCACTTCTACTCGTCTGTTATTTGCTTTACCTGCTTTGGTTTTTGCTTTATCAATTGGTCTTGATTTTCCAAAACCAGCTGAAGTTAAACGATCAGCAGCTACTCCGTTTTCTACCAAGTAGTTTTTCACGGCACTCGCTCTGTTTTCAGATAAAGTTTGATTGAAAGCTACTGAACCAGAATCGTCGGTGTGTCCTTCGATGCTAAATTTAGCGGTTGGGTATTCTTTCAAGATCGCAGTGATTGATTGCAATACGGCAAATGTTTGTTTTTGGAAAGAAGCTTTTCCTGATTCAAACAAAATGGTTTTGGCATATTCGTTCAACGATTTGATTGCTGTTTCAGTTACTTCAGGACAACCATTGTTGGCTGCAGTTCCTTTTACATCCGGACATTTGTCGTCTTTGTCTAATACGCTATCGCCATCGGTATCTGGCCAAGGACAACCGGCGTTATCTTTTGGTCCTTTTACTGTTGGACACTTGTCTGCTTTATCAGTCACGCCATCGCCATCCGCATCTGGACAACCTCCTAAAGTTTTTAATCCGGCAACATCTGGACAAGCATCGTCTTTATCGGCAACACCATCGGCATCCATGTCAGGACAACCATTGAATTCAGCCAAACCAGCTGCCTCAGGACAAGCATCGCTTGCATCAACAATTCCGTCAGCATCCGTGTCAGGACAACCTTTAAATTGTTTCAATCCTTTTACTTCTGGACAGGTATCGTCTTTATCATATACGCCATCGCCGTCTGTGTCTTTTCCGCCAAATTTAAAAGTAAGCCCAATTAAATGTTGCATGTGTGAAGGCACGTCTGAATTGATTACGCGATCAGCTTTGTCAAATGAATTTTTGTAGGTAGATTGAACAGAGAATCCAACCATTTCGGTAAACCAAAGGGTAAGTCCTAAACCTCCATTGAAGGTTCCGTAGCTGGCATCACCAAAAGAAGTGTACCCTCCACCTACGTGAGCAGAAGGATCTACAATTTTCCAACCCAACATTTCCATGAAGCTGTATTTGATTGTTCCATCGGCACTGTAGTAGCTCAAATCTCCAGGATTGATTACTTCATAATCGCCATAACCTGCAGGACGAGGCAAAACAAAACGCTTGATTTTGTTGATCGATCCAGTTACGCCAAACGTAAAATTACCGCCTACGTTTTTAGATACGGTAAGATAAGATATTGATGGCAATACATTCCAATAGTCTTTCACGTCAAAATACTGTGAAAATTGGTCTTGAATTTTTGAAGCTGCACTTACACGAGTGTCAACTGCATTGGTTCCAAAGGATATAGCCCATGGATTGTTGCTGTCTTGCGCTTGCACATTAAGTCCTACGAGAAGAACTACAGCAGCAACTAATTTGTTTAGGTGTTTCATAGTTTAAATTTTTGTTAAATTACAATAAATTTCGGGTCAAAAGTAAGGTGTTAATCCTTACCAACAAAGCGAATGGATAAAAAAACCAACTTTTTAGGCTGATTAGCTAATTAGATTACATTCAATTGTTTACCTACTTTAATAAAGGCTTCGATGGCTTTGTCCAAGTGGGCTTGTGTATGTGCCGCCGACAACTGCACCCGAATGCGCGCTTTGTCTTTGGGAACCACCGGGAAAAAGAAGCCAATTACGTAGATGCCGTTTTTTAATAATTCGTTGGCCATGGTCTGGGAAAGCTTGGCGTCATAGAGCATCACCGGCACAATAGCCGAGTCACCTTCTACAATATCAAAGCCTGCTTTTTTCATTCCGGCTTTAAAATAATTGGTGTTCCATTCCAGTTTATCGCGCAAGCTGGTATCCTTTTCGAGTAACTCAAATACCTTAATTGACGCTCCCACAATAGCGGGCGCCAAAGAGTTTGAAAACAAATACGGACGCGAGCGCTGACGCAGCAATTCAATAATTTCTTTTTTACCCGTGGTGTATCCGCCCATGGCGCCTCCCAAGGCTTTACCTAAGGTTCCGGTAATAATATCAATGCGGCCCATCACTTTCTTAGCCTCCATCGTACCCTTTCCTGTGGCACCTATAAAGCCCGCGGCATGGCATTCGTCAACCATGACCATGGCGTCATATTGATCGGCTAAATCACAAATTTTATCCAAGGGAGCCACTACGCCATCCATTGAGAATACGCCGTCAGTAACAATCAATTTAAAACGTACGCCGGCCTCGTTGGCTTTTTGTAATTGCAACTCCAAATCGGCCATATCACTGTTTTCGTAACGGTAGCGTGCTGCTTTACACAAACGCACCCCATCAATAATTGACGCGTGATTTAAACTGTCTGAGATGATGGCGTCTTGCTCGCCCAACAACGGTTCAAATACCCCGCCGTTGGCATCAAAAGCAGCGGCATACAAAATGGTGTCTTCGGTACCATAGAAGTCGGCAATTTTTTGCTCCAAGGTTTTGTGAATGTCTTGGGTTCCGCAGATGAAACGCACGGATGACATCCCAAATCCATGACTGTCTAAAGCGTCTTTGGCTGCTTGAACCACCTCGGGATGTGAAGACAAACCCAAGTAATTATTGGCACAAAAATTCAACACGGTTTCCCCGGTTGAAATGGTAATTTCGGCCCCTTGAGGCGAAGTAATGATGCGTTCTTTTTTAAATATCCCATTGGCTTCAATGGTGTTCAATTCGTTTTGTAAGTGTTGTTGTATTTTTCCGTACATGCTTTTTTGGTTTTAAAATGCGTTTACAAATGTATTACATTGGGCGTTTCGCCAAGATAGACGATAAGTTTTTTTGCTACGACAAATCCCATGGCGGCAAGCACCTGTTGGTAATCGGCCAATTGCTGTTGGTGTTGAGGCTTGGGTATCCCGGTTTTGTAATCGAGTAAAATAACTTCTCCAGATGGGAGTTGCACAATGCGATCGGGTTTCACTACGGCGGCTTGTGGCTGCAAAATGGCCTGTTCGTTCCATACTTTATTGCCCGCTGCAAAAACCTCAACCAAGTCGGGATGACACACCAATTGGCTGAGCGTTTCGGTTACGGCATTCAACTGCTGTGCGGCAATTAGCCCGGAATCTAACGCGTTTTGCAAGGCCTGTGGCAAGTCGTCTTGGGTAAAAATGGTGGCCGCAATTTCATGGATCACGTTACCATAGGCAATGGCTTCTTGTTGCGGCGAATTCCACATGAGGGCTTCGCGTTGAGCAATTTTAATTTTGGCAGAATCGATGGCCTGAGCAACCGGCACCACAGCAATCGGGATAGTTTTGGATTTACTGGGTTGAGATAATTTTTGGGAAGTACCCCAGTCATAAAAAGCCGTGTCTTCTTTATATAATCCAAGATGAGCGAGGTATTTGGCAAAAAATGCCGACATGGTATTGGGAAAAGTCCCGTCGGCTTTAGGTTTTACTTGCTGTGAAATAATGTGCAACTGTTCCTCGGCACGGGTCAATGCAACATACAACACGTTGATGTTATCAAGCAATTCTTCTTCCTTTTTTTGCTCGTAGACGGCTTTGGCTTCGGGACCAAAATTGGCCACTGCCGCGTTATTATCTACCAGTATTTTAGGGATGCCAAAAACCGCTTGATCGGTGTCAAGCCAAAGTTTATCTTTGGGTTTTCGGGCATAATCTTCGTCGGCAAAAGGCATAATTACCACTGGAAATTCCAGCCCTTTGGCTTTGTGAATGGTTAATATGCGAATAGCATTGGTGCCCTCGGGCGAGGGTATACTTAATTTGGAAGCGTTTTTGTCCCAAAATGACAAAAATTCTACTATGCCCGCCTGATTTCTGAGGTCGCGTTCGAGAACAATGTCTAAAAAATACTGCACATAGGCATTGCTTTTTTCTTGTAGCAGCACTTGGGCAACCAAGAGTTCAACGGCTTCATAAAGCGATTTTTTTCGCAGGGAAGCAAACGACAAGTGTAGGTTGTGTTGGCCCAACCAAGCTTCAAATTCGATTTCAGTATTGCAGCTCATGCCTTCAGCAATAAAATCGTGTATTGCTTGCGGTTGCGGCAAGTTTTGCGCCAAATACAACAAAAATAAAGCCTTGGCTTCTTTGTTATTTGGGTTATTGAGGTACCGCAAACTGGTGAGTAGGCATTGCACCTGGGGCGCATTGTCTAATAATAAGGTCTCTGAAGACAATAGCGGCAATTGCATCTCGGTGAGATAGCTGGCCACGGCAACGCCCTGGTCGCGTTTGCGGGTGAGTATGGCAATGTCTTGGTAGGCAAATCCTTGCGCCAAAACGCGCTGGATGGTGTCGTAGGTAGCCACTACCTGTTGCTTGGTTTTGTCGGATGTGTCTTCGGTGCTCTCGGGAGCGGCTTGTTCGGGCTCGGGCAAAAAATGAATAGACACGTAGCCGCCTTTCTTAGCATTGGTGAGCTGACGACTCCATTTTTCATACAGTTCTTTATAATCGGGATGAGCAAACTCGGCCGACAAAAACGCAAACAACTCGTTGTTGAATTCGATAATTTGGGAGTAACTGCGGTAATTGGTGTCGAGCGAAAAAACAGAGGCCTGGGCATTAAACGGACTTTGCTTTTTACTCAAGGCAATAAATTGTTCGGCTTTTCCGCCGCGCCAACGGTAGATAGATTGTTTGGGATCGCCCACCAAAAGCAAGGAACCGCGGGTACCGTTCAGGTCTTCGCTGCACAAGGCGTTATCTATGAGCGGAACAAGGTTTTGCCATTGCATCTCGGAGGTGTCTTGAAATTCGTCAATGAAAAAATGGCGGTAGCGTTCGCCCAATCGTTCGTAAATAAAGGGTGCGGGTTGGTTTTGAATCTCCCGATAAATTAAGGCGTTAAATTCTGATATAGACAAAATGTGCTGCTCGGTTTGCAAAGCTTGCAATTCCTGACTCACTTTATTGACCAAAGAAAGTGGCGTGCAATTTTTGAGAAACGCTTTATAAAAATCACGGCGTTCAAATTGGGTATAAATAATGCCTAAGGCATCCAAAATAGTGGGGATGGCTTGTAATATAAGCGCAGCATCAGGAGCGGCTTTTAAAATTTTAATGTCGGATTCTTCGTGGTACTGTTTGTTTTTGGGGTTGTAATTTCCTGCCGCAATTCCTTGCACATGTTTAGGGAAATGTCCCGCAGAGAAGGACGACAATTGAATTCCCATGTTTGTGATGCTTTGCAACAGCTGTTGTGCCAGTTCTTGGTTTTCGGATTCAATAGTTGCACAGTGTTCGTTGAGCTGCCGTTTGAGTTCTGCAAATTGATCGATGCTGTAGTCTTTGAGCAGGGCGATTTCTTCGCGGTTGTTCTCGTTGACTAGCAATTTACCTGTTTCTAAAATTTCTCTAGAAATGTCCCAACTTTTGTCATCGTCGGTTTTCTCCATGGTAAAATCAATGAGCAACTTGGTGAGCGCCGGATCATCGCCGGCTTGAGCGATAAGGGCATCCACTGCTTCCATGACCAAATTTTCGGTGTCTAAAGAAACCTCAAACGAGACGGGCAAATCCAAATCGTGGGCAAAAGCACGAATTACTTTATGGGTAAATTTATCGATGGTCGAAATATCAAAAGCCGCATAATTGTGGATGAGGTGTTTGATAATCTGATTGGCCTTTTCATGCATCTTGGGCAACGAAAGGTTGGTTTCTTGAGCGATGCGTTGCATAAGCTCGACCGAATTGGGGTCTTGATCGGCTGGAACTTTGGCAAACTCGGTAAGGTTTTTAATGACGCGACTTTTCATTTCGTGCACCGCCTTGTTGGTAAAGGTAATCGCCAAGATATTGCGGTAAGCATCGGGTTTATTTGCCGTGAGTATAATTTTGAGGTACTCTTTGACCAAGGTATAGGTTTTCCCCGATCCGGCAGAGGCATTGTAAATGGAGAAACTGGCGGGCGTGGGTTGGGTAGCTGTCATGCCTTGGCGAAGGGTAAGGTGGTTGAAAAATATTGCATTAGCCCCGATGGTCCCGAAATTTCGGGAGAAATCGTTTTGCAGGATCAGCAGCAGCAGGGGCTCACAAAACATTGCAACGAACAGCGGGAAATAGCTTCAAAAAAATTCTCGAAACGGGAACTAATTTATTAGAAATATTCCAATATACCTATACTTATTCCAAAGTTAAATGATTAATTTTGGGCTAAATTTTTTAATCACTAAATCTTATTGTTATGGCTTTTGAACTACCTCAATTACCGTATGCGTATGATGCACTTGAGCCGCACATTGATGCGCGCACCATGGAGATCCATCACAGCAAACACCATAATGCGTATACCACCAATCTTAATGCTGCGATTGCCGGCACCGACATGGAAGGCAAAACCATTGAGAACATCTTGATTAACTTGGACAAAAAAAATGCTGCTGTACGCAACAACGGTGGCGGATATTACAACCACAACTTGTTTTGGACAGTAATGTCACCCAATGGAGGCGGATTGCCAACTGGTGATTTGCTTGACGCTATTGAAGCCGCTTTTGGTGACTTTGCCGAGTTTAAAGCGCGATTTTCGAAAGCAGGCGCTACACAATTTGGCTCTGGTTGGGCTTGGTTGTGTGTGCACAAAGGCGGAAAACTAGAAGTTTGTGGCACCCCAAACCAAGATTGCCCGTTAATGCCTGAAGTAGGCTGTGGCGGAACCCCAATTTTAGGGATGGATGTCTGGGAACACGCGTACTACTTAAACTACCAAAACCGTCGTCCCGATTATATTGAAGCGTTTTTTAATGTAATCAACTGGACCGAAGTGGCCCGCAGATATGCGTTAGAAAAATAAAATCAGTTGATTTTAAACAAAAAAGGCGATCAAGATTTGATCGCCTTTTTTTATGTGAATTGATAAGTAACCGGAGTTGGATAAAATAAAAAAGGTGAAATTTCTTTCACCCTTTTTGCCCCAAATCTACCATAAACTTAACCTACTAATGTTATGGTTCTCCAAATATAATAGAACTAAAATGTTGTAAACAAAATTATTAGATGAACTACACTTAAAATCGATAAAGTGCATTTTTCGCTTAATAAGCGCGTTCATTTAGGCCTTCGTAAAAATTAATAAAGGCACGATTTACTACGCGGTTTCCGCCAGGCGTGGGATAATCTCCTGTAAAATACCAATCGCCCAAGTTTTTGGGACAAGCTTGGTGTAAATTGTCCACCGTTTGGAAAATAATATCTACCTGTGCTTTGATGTGACTCGAGCATAACATTTGCGAAATTTTGGCCGATATTTCTTCAGGGGTAAACGGCGCGTATATTTCGGTTACGTAATTGACTACCTCAGCGTCTTTAAAGTTTTCTTGGGCTTTACATTTTTCATAAACCGAATCGACTATAGCATATAAACCGCGCTCTTGCAACAGAGCCAAGGCTGCTTTGAATGCCACCAAGCCCTCTAACTTGGCCATGTCAATGCCGTAACAATCGGGATAACGAATTTGTGGCGCCGATGAAACCACTACTATTTTTTTAGGATTTAAACGATCCATCATTTTGATGATGCTCATCTTTAAAGTGGTTCCACGCACGATACTGTCGTCTATGATCACCAAATTATCGGTAGGTTTTATTACCCCATAGGTGACATCATAGACATGGGCAACCAAGTCGTCACGGCTGCTGTCTTCGGTAATGAAGGTGCGCAGCTTGGCATCTTTGATGGCAATTTTCTCGGTGCGAATTTTAACCGATAAAATCTCTTCCAATTTTTCTTTGGTCAAGGTTTTTTGGTTGTCTAAGATGTATTGGTTTTTGCGCTGGTTTAAAAAATCTTGGGCCGCTTCGACCATGCCGTAAAACGAGGTTTCGGCAGTATTGGGAATATAGGAAAACACGGTGTTGTCGGTATCGTGCCCGATTGACTCCAGGACCGCAGGCAACACCAATTTGCCGAGTTCTTTTCGTTCTTGGTAGATTTCGGCATCGCTCCCGCGGGAGAAATAAATGCGCTCAAATGAGCAGGCTTTTTTAACCACTGGCACAATAATTTCTTCCTCAGAAACGCGACCATTTTTCTTAATGATCACCGCATGACCGGGTTGCAATTCTTGCACTTTTTCGAAAGGGACATTAAACACCGTTTGTATAACTGGACGCTCAGATGCTACAACCAAAATTTCATCGTCGTCATAATAATAGGCTGGTCGTATACCCGCTGGATCACGAAACACAAAAGCATCGCCATGGCCAAAAAGTCCCGCCATAGCATAGCCGCCATCCCAACCTTTGGAGGCGCGTTTTAGTATTTTGGTGATATCGAGTTTCTCTGCAATAACAGGCGAAGCTTCTTGTTTGGTCAAGCCGTTGTTTTTGCATTCTTGGTACAATTCGGTTACTTCGCCGTCTAGAAAATGACCTATTTTTTCCATCACGGTTACGGTGTCGGCCATTTCTTTGGGGTGTTGTCCCAATTCAACCAAACTACTAAACAACTCTTTTACATTGGTCATGTTGAAGTTTCCGGCTACAATTAAGTTGCGGTGCATCCAATTGTTTTGACGCAAAAACGGGTGTACACTTTCGAGGCTATTTTTTCCAAACGTTCCATAACGTACATGTCCTAAAAATAATTCGCCTATGTAAGGCAGGTGTTTTTTTTGCAAATCAACGTTCTCAGCAAATTCTGGATGCGCCAACATTTCTTCGTTGATGCGGTCATTAATTTGTGCAAAAACATCTTGTATGGCTTGGGCGTCATTGGAACGCACGCGGCTAATGTAGCGTTCGCCAGGATCGACATCGAGTTTGATGGAAGCAAAACCGGCACCATCTTGGCCGCGGTTGTGCTGTTTTTCCATTAACAAATACATTTTCTGAATTCCGTAGAACGCAGTTCCGTATTTTTCTTTGTAATAAGCTAAAGGTTTTTTTAATCGTAATAGGGCTATCCCACATTCGTGTTTTATGGCGTCGCTCATGAAAAAAAGTGTGTTTTGGTGTTGTAGTTAGTTGTGTTTGGGTATAAAAAATGCCCCGAATTTCGAGGCATAAAGGTATTATAATTCTATGTCAAATTGTGTTAAGGATTTGAATTGTTTCAAGCGGTTTTGCACCTCTGCTTGGGTGAGCGTTTGCATGCGCTCGGTGCCAAACTGCTCCACGCAAAAGGAAGCCAAGTTTGATCCGTGAATGATGGCGCGTTTCATGTTTTCGAAGGTAATGCTATCGCTTTGTGCAATATAGCCTGAAAACCCACCGGCAAAAGTATCGCCTGCACCAGTTGGATCAAATACCTCTTCAAGCGGCAAGGCTGGGGCAAAAAACACCTGTTCGTTGTGGAATAACAAAGCGCCGTGCTCCCCTTTTTTAATCACCACATAGGCAGGACCCATTTGATGAATTTTGGCCGCCGCTTTTACCAAAGAATATTCTCCTGATAATTGACGGGCTTCTTCGTCGTTGATGGTAATGACATCGACGCGTTTAATTACGTCCAACAACTCGGGCAAGGCACAGTCCATCCAAAAATTCATGGTGTCTAAAACCACCAATTTAGGTTTGGCCGTGAGTTGATCCAAGACCGAACTTTGCACCAAGGGATGCAAGTTGCCCAACATCACCACATCTGAATCGGTGAAATTGGCTGGTACTTTTGGATTAAAATCGGCCAACACATTGAGTTCGGTGATTAAGGTGTCGCGCGAATTTAAATCGTTGTGGTATTTGCCACTCCAAAAAAATGTTTTTCCGCCTGGCACAACTTCTAGTCCAGATATATCAATATTGCGGTTGCTTAATAAATCTATATAGTCTTGTGGGAAATCATCGCCCACCACTGAAACAATAGCCGATTGCACGTTAAAATGCGATGCCGAAAGGCCAATAAAAGTGGCGGCTCCACCTAAAATTTTATCTGTTTTTCCAAAAGGCGTTTCGATGGCGTCAAAGGCGACCGTTCCTACAATTAAAAGCTTGTTCATTCGATGGGAATTACGAGATCTGCTAATCTCAAATTAAAGGCGCAAAGATAGTTTTTCTTCGTAAATTAATGATGATGAATTAATAATGAATAATTGTGGGCGATCAGCTGTCAGCTTTTAGCTTTTAGCCACGAATGCACAGAATAGAAATTCCAAATTTTGAAATTCCAATCCCTACGCTTGGGGATCAAAACTCCGGAACGAAGCTGTGCCTTCAAGTCTAAATTATTCAATCTTTAAATTATTCAATCTTTAAATCTTCTGAGCCGACAACTTTTTAATTACCCTTTTGCCATTCAAAAAATAAATCTATATTTGCAGCCACAATTCACGCGGGTATGGTGAAATTGGTAGACATGCCAGACTTAGGATCTGGTGCCGCAAGGCGTGTAGGTTCGAGTCCTATTACCCGCACCACGAGCTCAAACATTTGTTTGGGCTTTTTTTATACCGCAAAGCGTGAGGTTCCCCCGACACTTCGGGGCTATTACCCGCACCACGAGCTCAAACTTAGTTTGGGCTTTTTTTATGCCGCAAAACGTGAGGTTCCCCCGATACTTCGGGGCTATTACCCGCACCTCTTTAGCTCAAACTTAGTTTGGGCTTTTTTTATACCGCAAAGCGTGAGGTTCCCCCGATACTTCGGGGCTATTACCCGCACCACGAGCTCAAACATTTATTTGGGCTTTTTTATAGAAATAGAACCCAAAAAACAAGGTGAGTGAAGCACTTTTACTCAAAAAGCTTTTTGTTATATCATTCAACTCGTAGAGGTTTTATTTAGTTTTGCGCTTTTATTAAGCAGATGAAACAGATAGCCTACTTTTTTCTCGTTATTGGTTACTCCGCAGTAGCCCAAACCGAATTGCCCAAAAAATTCACTTTTCAGGGGTATGGCGAAGTGTATTACAATTACAATTTTAGCCATAAAACGGCGCGTGAACATTCTGGGTTTTTATACAGCCATAAAAAACTCAACCAACCCAATCTAAATTTGGCCTTTGTAAAAGCCAATTACCAAAGCAAACGACTTCGAGGCAATGTGGCTTTGATGGCGGGTGATTACAGTACATACAATTTATCGGCCGAACCAAACTGGGCAAAACCCATACTAGAAGCAAATCTGGGTGTAAAATTGTCTAGCGCCAAAAACATCTGGCTGGATGCCGGAGTAATGCCTTCGCACATTGGTTTTGAAAGCGCCATCAGTGCCGATTGTTGGACCTTGACGCGCAGCATTTTGGCTGAAAATTCACCCTATTTTGAAACGGGTCTTAAATTGAGTTACACCGCTCCTTCCGAGAAATGGAATGTTGCGGCTTTAGTTTTAAATGGCTGGCAGCGCATACAGTTTCCGTCGCATAGTAAAAATCCGGCTTATGGGTTTCAATTTAATTACAAGCCCAAAGCCAATTTACAATTGAATTACAGCAATTTTATCGGGTATAATTTGGTGGAAGACTATCCATCGATGCGGCTTTTTCACAACCTCTACGCCGTTTATGAACCCACAGAAAAATGGGGATTCACGTTTGGGTTGGATGCGGGAACAGACAGAGCCGCCGGCACATCCTATGACGCTTGGTATTCGCCGGTTGCAATTACACGGATCACTTGGAACAAAAAAATTCGAACGGCATTTCGAGCCGAATACTACAGCGATAAAAACCAGTTGATCATCTCGACTACTTCGCCTCGCGGCATTCAATTACTCGGATTGTCTTCCAACCTTGATTATCAAGTGGCCAAAAAATGGTTGTGGCGCTTGGAAGCCAAGAATTTTCAGAGCAATGAGTTGCTTTTTGGTCCGGCCAAATCAAACTTTTTTATAGCCAGTTCGCTTTCGGTAAAGCTATAAAATTATAGCCGTGCTTAGTATACTCGTACAAATCAACACCCGAGAGCTTTGCTCGAACTGGCGAAGCAATCTTAAATCAAAAGTCATCAATCTTAAATCAAAAAGCCCCTCCGTTTCCGAAGGGGCTTTTAGTATTATACTTAAACGATGGTTATCGTTTGATTACGCGAAGGGTTTTCACTGTTTCTCCTTGGGTTACAATTACGTTGTAAACACCCGCTGGATAGGCAGCTCCAAAGTCTTCTGCTATATAATCGATGGTGTTAATTGACTTGTTCTCAATTAATTTACCCATCATGTCATACACGCGAAGTTCTACCGAACCTGCAGTAGAAGTCGTTACATTCAACTTGAATTCACTTGAGAATGGATTCGGGAATGCAACTGCTTCAAATGAAGGTGATGCAGCCACTTCGTTTCTTGCTGAGGCAGCAGGCGAAGTAATTTCGCACGCATCACCAAAGGCTGACCATGTTCCTGAAGTCATCACTGCAATGCGCACTGAATAGGCTGCATTTGGCACATAACCTGGAACATTTACTCGGAAGCTAAACCAGAACTTATTGGTGTCAAACGTTACTGTTGTTTGATCAGACACATTGGTAACTTGGAAACGGTATTGCGTAGCCGAATTGGTTGACGTAGTGTAAACCAAAGAACCCGCTGTTGGAACTACAGCTCCACAAGTAGCCAATCCTGGTACTGCTGGAGAAGTTACATAACAAGGCGTTCCGTAGGCAGAGTAACCGCTAGTTGTTTTTACGGCTACTTCGACCATATAGGTTGACCCATAGTTATATCGGGTTAACATTGGTAAAGTAAACCAGTGGTACGAACGGTCTTTCACTTGAATTAAGTTTGATCCGCTTACTCCTGCAGTTACATCGGTTACTCTAAATCGGTAACCCGTTGCGCCGCTCATAGGTGTAGTTGCAATAACTGAACCCAAGCTTGCTAATGTAGTTCCACATTGTGATGGATTAATTTGTAACGCTCCGCCAGCTGATAAAATTGCCGGTGATGAAACAGAACAAGTAGATCCATAATACCCCAACCAAATACCTGCTTTTTGCAATTCAACTGAAATGGTATAGGTAGTGGCATACTCATAATCGGCAAGCATGTTTAAGGCAAACCAGTGGTGACTTCTGTCGATAGTTTGAATGGCGCCAGTGGTGTTGTTTACCACTTTAAAACGGTAACCGCTTGCTGAGTAGTTAATGTTGGCATAAATCAATGCGCCTAAGGTTGGCAAAGTTACACCACATGAACCCGATTGTACGGCAGTTGTCAATTGGAAACCTTCGTCTAATTGACCGTCACAGTTGTCGTCAACTCCATTGTACAATACCTCAACATGACCCGGATTTACAGCGGCAGCTGCATCATCGCAGTCCAATCCAAGGTTACTGGCCGCATATCCACTAGGTGTAGATGCTCCATAACACAAGGTTTCAGAAGAGGCGTTTGGTGAATATCCATCGCTATCGGCATCCACATAGAAACTACCCGATCTCCAAACTAATGCGTTGGTGTCGTCGCAGTCAGCGCCAAGCGTTGAAGCAATATAGTACGGTGCTAAAGTAGCTCCATAGCACAAGGTTGTAACTGAAGCTGATGGAGACAAATCTAAATGGTAGCCATCGTTGTCAAAATCAACATAGAAATCGCCTGTTCTCCATACGGCACTGTCGTTGTCGTCACAGTCTGTGCTGTTGGACACATACCCGGTTGGTGCAGTAACCGCAGTGGTTGAAGCCGCTAAGTTTCCGTAGCCATCGCCGTCAGTATCTTGGTAAAAAGTATAAATATCATTACTGAAATAAATGTTGTCCAGATAAATCTGCGTAGTGTTTGGCGCTACGTTTTGCTCAATTTTAAAGCCGTAAATGTCATTCAAGGCACCTGGGTAGGAAGATAACGGAATGCTTAATGAATTCCATCCCGCCACAAGTGGTCCAGTATTGTAATTTCTGTCTCCAGGAGCCAAAAGGAATACAAATAAATTAGACAGTGGTGCATTGCAATACACATCTAAATGCAAATGGGTCATGCCTGTTACATTTAAACGACGCTCGGTTTGATCAACCAAACCAATAAATCCAAGGTTATTTACTTGAATACAGGTGTTGTCACCATTAGCAAAATTAAAATTAGCCGTCGTTCCAGCGGTCCAGTTTGAACGTACTAAGGTATAAGCCGGACTGTTTGCGTATACTTGAGCCGGAGTCCCGGTATACACCGACATTACTCTCGCTGCCTCTCTTGCAGGTGGAATTGGTGAGGCTCCTGGTAAAGCAAAAGCAACATTTAACGTAGCAGTTGTACTTCTTGGTCCATAAACGCCATCAGTAGCAACAGTAGCAGTAATGGTTGTAGAACCACCACCTACAATAGTCACGGTATTTCCGCTAATTGTAGCTACCGCCGTATTGCTGCTGGTATACGAGAACGTTCCTGAGCTATTTGTTGTTGGATTAGTCAACACAAATGGTGCATCACCCATGGTTACACCAGTTGGAACTGTTAATGTACCGATTGTTGGTGGTTGCAAAGTTGCGTCTCTGTAGAAATAGATGTTATCTAAATACACTTGTTTCACTGGAGCAGAAGCGCCAGTAGGATTGTTTAAATCAAAAAAGCTAATGTTTGTCAGGTTTAATCCCACAAATTCAGATAAAGCAATATCAACGCTTACCCATCCATTTACAGGTGTGTTGGTTACGCGTCTGTTTCCATTTAATTCAAACCACAATGGATTTTGATTCAACGAGTATACATCGATATGCATGTGCGTCATCTCGGATACATTGGTCGAAGCAAATGCCAAACGAGCCAAAGTAAATCCGTTGAAAAAACGTGCAGTATCACCAGATAAAGACACATCAGTTCCAGCTGCACCCCAGTTTGGCGCAGACGAAGGCGAATACGCTCCACTGTATAAGGAAATCACATCCCATGCATTTCTTGCCGGAGGGGTTGGAGCCGCAGCAGGCGTTACATCAAGTGTAGCCGTTGCCGTGCCTGTTCCATACCCACCATCAGCGGCTTGTGTAGCAGTAATGGTTGTAGAACCAGCTCCAACTACAGTTACAGTAGTTCCACTAACGGTTGCTACTGCTGTATTGCTACTGCTAAAGGTAAATGCTCCAGCAGAATTTGAAGTCGGTGCAGTTAATTCAAACGGAGCAGCGCCTAATAATTGGGCAGCCACTGTAAAGGCTCCTAAAGTAGGTGGTTGCGTGGTAGCATCTCTCCAAAAGTAAATGTTGTCCACCGACAAAGTTTGTCCGGCAGCAGAAGGCTGGTCGTATTTAAGTTGACGGATTTTGGTAAAATCTAAGCCTGTAAACGTGGCTGAGGTTAAATCAATATCAAAACTATTCCAAACACCTGCAGTTAAAGGCAAAGTGATTGGTTTTTCAACAGCGCCACCAGTAACTTTAATCAACGATAAACGCACAGAAGTTAAGGTAGGCGAAAACAAATCGATGTGCAATTTGTTCAAGGCTGAAACATTTACATCGGCAGCCGTTTCGGTACCTTGGTAGTTTAAGTTTGGATAACGCAATACTTCATTGCCTTCATAAGAAGCCGTTGAAAAAGCACCAAATCCTGACTGTCCCCAGTTTGGATTGAAGTTGGTTCCCGACACATTGGTGTACGATCCGCTATATAACGAGATTACATCCCAGGTGTTTCGTGCGGGTGGTGTTGGTGCTGCTGTAGGCGTAACATCAAGTGTAGCAGTAGCAATTCCTACTCCATAGCCGCTATCGGCAGCTTGTGTTGCTGTAATTACTGATGAACCTACTCCTACAATCGTTACGGTTGTACCGCTTATGGTGGCCACCGCAGTATTGCTACTGCTGAACGTAAATGCACCATTACTATTTGAAGTTGGAGCAGTTAATTCAAATGGCGCTGCACCTGTTAATTGTGGAGCAACGGTAAAAGCACCTAAAGTTGGCGGAAGCGTAGTAGCATCTCTCCAGAAATAAATGTTATCTACTACTAGGGTTTGTCCTGCCGCAGAAGGTTGGTCGTATTTAAGTTGACGGATTTTAGTAAAATCCAAGCCGGTAAATGTGGCTGAGGTTAAATCGATATCAAAACTGTTCCAAACGCCTGCAGTTAAAGGCAAAGTGATTGGTTTTTCAGTTGCGCCACCAGTCGTTTTAATTAACGACAAACGAATTGACGTTAACGTTGGCGAGAAAATATCGATGTGCATTTTGGTCATTGCAATTGCATTTACATCGGCAGCTGTTTCAGTACCTTGGTAATTCAAGTTAGGATATTGCAACACATCATCGCCTTCAAAAGTAGTAGCCGAAAAAGCTCCAAATCCAGATTGACCCCAGTTCGGATTAAAATTTGTGTTGGCAAGATTTGTGTAAGCACCGCTATACAAGGAAATTACATCCCAGGTATTACGGGCTGGTGGAACAGGTGCAGCATTGGGTGTTACGTTGAAAACAGCAATTGCCGATCCAGTGCCATAAGGGCCATCAGCTGCTTGTGTGGCTGTAATGTTTGATGAACCAAGCCCTACAATAGTTAATGTAGTTCCGCTAATTGTTGCTACTGCTGTATTGCTGCTGGTAAAAGTAAATGCTCCACCACTATTAGAAGTAGGTGCAGTTAGGGTAATTGGTGCCGCGCCTATTAATTGCGAAGGAACTGTAAAATCACCTAAAGTTGGGGGCTGTGTAGTAGCCGGTCTGTAGAAATAAACATTATCAATGTATAAAGTAGCATTTTGACCAAATGTTACCGGTACTATATATTTTAAACTTGTTAAAATGTTGCCTGTGTCATAAGTGCTCAACGCCAAATCAACACTGATCCATTGGTCTCTAGTTGAGGCAGAAGGCACAACAGAACCAGCTACGGCAAGCTCTCTGAAAGCTCCTGTAGACGATTCTAATTTGATGGCCATCGAACTAAAGTTGGGCGAATACACATCAAAGTGTAAGTGCGTCATCTGTAATACGTTTAGACTTCCTGCCGTGTTTACTTGTATCCCAGAATAACTGTGCCCTGTGTAATACTTAGCAGGATTTCCTCCTGGTGGTGTGTAATCGGCATTGATGGTACTTCCACCAAAATTCAAAAAGCTCACCCCAGTTTGATTGGTGTACGAATCGCTATACACAGATTTCACATCCCAATCATTTCTTGCGGGAGGATCTGTTGGCGATGCACCAGGTTGGGCATACCCTAATGAAATAGTCATTAGGAATAAACATAAAAGAATTTTTTTCATCATAGTTTGGTTTTTAATTGGTTACATGTATAGAATCTCAAATATAGACCATGGGATAAGTTTTAAAATTTTATCCCGGCTATATATAAACTATACAAAAAATGGATGGCAAATTCTTTCCTTAAAATTGAAGCGTACGCAAACGATATAGTTAAAAATAGGGAAGAATCTAAGGGTTTTTGGGAGTTGGCAAAAAACGGGGTTTTTGCGTTGTTGTACTAATGTTGTGTTTTTGCTTGGTTAATTTTATCCAACGGTATGGTTAATTGGTTGTGAAAATCATATTTATTACAAACAAAAAAAACAGATCTTCTAAAAATTAGCACTTCTTTTTACGTTTATTGAATTGCGAAACGCTTTTTGGAATAGATAAATTAGGACGTTACTGACGTTCCAATTTGGCTAAGCGTTCCAAAATAGCCGCATTCACTTTTTGCAACTCGGCATTGGCTTGTTGCAGGGCTTCTATTTGAAGTTGTTGTTCCTGAATAGCTTTAACCGATATCGAGATAAAATCGTTGTAGCGCACGCCCAACTTACCAGAATCATCTGCCGATATTACACCATTATTTTCATGGCCGGCCTTGGCAAACGCGGTTTGAAGCTCTTGTGCTATAAACCCATATTCGGTTTTGGCTTGCGCGTCATTGGTGCGCAAATAAGAAACTGGACGAAGTGTTTGCAAGAATTGCAGCCCCAATTCGGAGTCTTTGATGTTGTTTTTAAATCGCTGATCTGAACTCAACGTCCAGGCCACTTGACATCGGGCCAAACTGATGGCGCTATTCCCTAGCTGTATTTGGTTGTTGGATGTAATTCCTGGAACTTGGGCTTGGTATCCAATTGCAATGTTGTTTTCACCCGTCGTAATAGTACTCCCAGCCTGGTATCCCAATGCCGTATTGTTTAACCCTCGGGCAGCCCCTGCTCCACTGATGGAATAGAGCGCTTGGTAACCCACGGCAGTACAATTGCTCACGTCACCTGTGGTGAGCCCCATGGCTTCTCCGCCAAGCACAGTATTGTATTGAGAAGCGGCATTGTTGATTCCCTTTAAGGCATTGGTTCCCACCGCTGTATTATAGGTAGCGGAACCTGCACAATCGCGCAAGGCATTTTGACCAAAAGCTACATTATTTGCTCCCGTACTCACTGATAAGGCATTGTTCCCAAAAGCTGTACTCGTTGTGGCGGCTCCGCCTGACAAGGCGCCGACACCAAAGGCCGTACTGCTAGCGCCAATATAGCCAGACAATACATTTCCTCTTTTAAATGATACATCAACCGCATCGGTAGTGCCTATAAAATTTGTGCCTGCAGTTAATCCTGCATTTCCTGTGGTTAACCAACCCGCTACCGTTCCTGTTACAAAACGCACCCAGCTTGTCCCGCTCCAATAGTAAAAACCAGGTGTAGCGCCTCCTACGGTACTGGTGTTGTAAATCATTTCAGAAATGGTAGGCGCAACCAGAGGCAAAGCATTCGTAGTACCAATGGTTAATGGAACGCGGGGAATCAAAAGCCCATTGGGTGCTCCGGCTGGCGAAACAATGTCCAAGGCTCCTTGTGGAGTTGATGTACCAATGCCTACTTGGGCTTCTGCAAGAGCAGAAAGGCCTAAAAAAATAACGGTATAATAAAATGCTTTCATATAGCTTGATTTAAAATGAACAGGAAACAAGATTGCTGTTTTTCTCTTTTAATAAGTTTTAAAATTAAAGTAGAAGCAATGAAAATAAATACACTGTACGTATATAATAACTATACAACGCAAAAATAAAATGAGCAGCAAGTAATTGCCTGAACCTGCCACTTCATTTGTTTAATAGATATGCCATGATTTAAAAAAAAAGAAAAAAAACACGGCAAGTCACGGATGCCGTGAGGTGTGTATATCTGCAAAAATTTGTAAAAATGAAAATGCCTATACTCTAAAGCAAAATTTTAAGCCTGTTTGGTTGTAATCTACTATCAATTTTATCCCATTGGGAAAATAGCATTCAAAATTATACTTGTCTACTATCAGATAAATCGTGATATTTGAAATGAATGGCTGAATTTTCAGCGTTATAAATCAATCCATTGGGAGACATTTTATCACGCGCTGCATTATTTAAATCGACACATAACTCTACCCATCCTATGTCCCAAAAATTACTTTTTTTACTTATTGCGGTATGCTGCACTACCAATTTGGTGCGCTCCCAGTTGTATGTGGGCAGTAACAGCTATATGTTTGTAAAAAACGAATTGGTGTTTGTCAATCAAGATATTGATATTCAAAACAATGGGGTTTTGTATTTACGAAATGAAGCCCAATTACTGCAAGGCACAAACACTACTTCTACCAACAAAGGGTTAGGCAAATTGTCGGTTTTTCAAGAAGGAACGTCCGACAATTTTGATTACAATTACTGGTGTTCACCAGTAGGAAATGCGTCAGCTGCTGCTGGAAACGAAAATTTCGGCATCACGCTTTTGCATGTTCCTACCTCAGCTACCACAAGCAATCCGGCAACAATCGTAACCGGCTATGACGGTGCAGCAGGTGCAGCCAGTTTGTCGATTGCCAGTTATTGGATTTGGAAGTTTTTGTCGTGTGTAAATTATTCGGAATGGGTGCAAACCGCTTCCGCCACAACCATTGCTGCGGGCCAAGGTTTTACCATGAAAGGCACTGCAGGCACTGATCCACTCACAGCTGGCGAAGCTACTGCCAATAATCCCGGCGGAGCGCAACGCTATGATTTTCGTGGAAAACCCAATGACGGTACAATCACTGTAAACGTTGCGGCCGATAAATATACCTTAACAGGAAACCCGTATCCATCGGCTTTGCACGTAAATGCTTTTCTACTAGATCCGAGCAACACCGATTGCACGGGAATTGCCTATTATTGGGAACAAGACAAAACGGTAAATTCCCACGTGTTAACCAGCTATCAAGGAGGTTACGGCACCTATTCGCCCATTGGCACTGGTCCTACAACTTATGGGGTATATGTTCCCGCAACATTTAATTCTTACAACAATGACGGCACGCTCAATATAACAGGTGCTACCTCTGGATTAGCCATACAACGCAAGTACGCGCCCATTGGACAAGGGTTCATGATTAAAGGAAAGGCAACAGGGACTCCAGTTGCTGTTTCGCTTAAAAATACACACCGAAGCTACTACAAAGAGGCCGATGTCTATTCACAATTTGAGCGTGGCTTGGATACCGATGAGCAAATTAAAACCGAAAACGCTACAGCCGATCAACTTGCGGTTATTCGCTTAAATACCATCATGAATAACCAATTCACCAAACAGCTCGCTTTGGTTTTTTTACCCACAGCAACTGATGGCGTTGATCGAGGAATTGACGCTTTATCTCCTACAGAAGAGGGCTTAGCCAATGATATTTATTTTGTATTGGACGAAAAAAAATACGTGATTCAAGGCACCAATTTTGAGCTAAGCAAACGCATTCCCATTGGTGTAAAAGCCGGTAATTCGTGCAGTTTTATTTTTGCTGCAAGTTTGGTAGAAAACGTTGAGGCCAATCAACCTATTTACCTCTATGACAGTGCCGATGGCAGCTATCACGACATTAAAAACAATGCATACACTTTAGTATTGGCAGAAGGAGTATACAATAATCGGTTTCAGATTACTTTCACCACAACTTTGAGCAACAACCCTGTAGCTGTAAATTCTGCGATTGTGATCTCCAATCTAGACAATTTGCAAACAATAAAAGTGAAAAATCCAACGGCCGAGGGCATTCAATCGATCGCGATCTATGACCTTAGCGGCAAACAATTGGTTTATCAATCACCCGTAGGAAATGAACACAACTACTCATTTTCAACAAGTGGTTTTGCTAACGGCCTGTATATAGTCGAAGTGAAAACGCTGGATAATCAGCAATTTGTTCAAAAAATATTAGTGGGAAACCCAGAATAAGTAGCAGCGAGAAAGCCATGGGCTAGTCAAGCTGTGCTGTCCTATTTAGTTTACCGAGTCTATCCACGCATTCATTTTACTTTCTAGCAAGGCCAAAGGCATTACACCCGATTCCAACACTTTTTCGTGAAATTTTTTGATGTCAAATTTTGGACCCATTTGCATTTCGGCTTTGTGGCGCAGTTCCAGAATTTTGAGCTGGCCAATTTTATACGAAAGTGCCTGGCCCGGAATGGCCATGTAGCGTTCAATTTCGGCGGTAATGCTGGCCTCACCTCCGGCTTCATTGTTCATTGAATAGGCAATTGCTTCTTCGCGCGTCCAGCCTTTGCAGTGTATTCCGGTATCCACTACTAAGCGAATGGCGCGGTGCATCTCGTCGTTGAGCATCCCCAAATACTGGTATGGATCTTGGTACAAACCCAATTCTTTTCCTAAACTTTCGGTATACAAGGCCCAGCCTTCGCCATAAGCACCAAACCAATTGAACTTTCTAAAGTCGGGTAAAGTGGTGCTTTCTTGTTGCAAAGACACCTGAAAATGATGTCCCGGAATGGCCTCATGCAAAAACAAATCTTCGTCTTCGAGCACGTTGTATGCTTTGGCATCGGGTATCGGCACATAAAAAATTCCTGGTCGCGTGCCATCAGCTGTTCCTTGCACATATTCGGCACTGGCGCTGTTTTCGCGAAAGGCTTCGGTGCGGCGAATCTCAAATTTGGTTTTGGGTTGCACCGCAAACAAGCGATCTACATTGGGTTTGATCTTTTGATAAATGCGGTCAAAATTGGCCAACACCTGTTCGGGGGTGGTAAAGGGCTTTAGTTTTGGGCTGGTGCGCACCTCATTCATAAATTCTTTCAAGCTGCCTTTGTACCCCACTTTAGTTTTTACCAACTCCATTTCGGCTTGTAAGCGGGCCACTTCTTTGAGCCCCAATTGGTGAATGGTTTCGGGATCTAAAGTCGTGGTCGTCCATTGTTTGGCATAGGCGGCGTATAGATTTTTACCAAAAGGCAAAGCGCCAATTCCACTGGTAGTTCTACACGCGGGCAAATAGTCGGTTTGTAAAAACGTGACCATTTTTTGAAACTGCGGCACCAATTTTTGACTGATTACTTGGGCATAGGCCGCAGCCAATTGGTTTTGTTTGTCGACAGGAATAGTGTTGGGCATTAATTTAATAGCCGAATAATATAAATTATCAGTCGGATTGGGAGTAATCAAATCTTGAAATTCGGGAATGATTTTCACCGTTAAGGCTTTAGGCAAAACTACATTTTGCGCCATCCCTTTTCTCATATACACCATCGCCGAATCTATCCACACCGCATATTTTTCCATACGCACCAAAAAATTACGGTAGTCTTTTTCGGTAGCAAAGGGTTGCGCGCTTGTTCCTCCGGCAAATTGCCCCATGGTAAGGTGTGTGCCGTTAAACTGCTGTATCGGAATTAAATTGGTGGGTTGCTGTAACACTTCTTTCCCAACAACTACCTCCCATTTGATGATTTCGTAGCTGTTTTGCTCTTCTTCAGTGAGGGATTTAGGGTCAAATTGCGCCAAGTTTTTTTCGTAATTGGTATAAAATTCACCCAGCTTTTTGCGGTAGCTGTCGGTCATTTCAAATAACAATTGGTCGTTGTATTGGTTTTGACCATATTGAGTGGCTTCCAAGGGAAAAAGCGCGTTTTTGTCATCAAAGTATTGTTTGGTAAATGCCGAAAAATTAGTTTCATTTTTCGAACTGCAAGCCGCTAATGATAACGCAAACAAAAGCGCATACACGCTGTTTTTAAGTAATTTCATAGTAGAAGTTATGATCCGTGGTATACCCGCGAAAATACAATTTTTTCGTTCTTTATTTCCAGTACTTCTGCTACTTTCATCTCGGGCTCTCCATCAACTTGACGCAGGTATTCCATAAACACCCGATCTTGATTGGCAGTAATGGTTAGGGCTTTGTAATGCAAACTGGGCAAACGGTCAAAGGCATCGGCCCACCAGGCTCGTAAGGCTGCTTTTCCGTTTATAAGCCCTTTGGTTTCGGGTTGGCGCTGGGCCAATTTGGGACTAAAATGTTCGGCCTGATCGTCGTACAAGGCCAGTAAATTTTCCAGTTGTTTGGCATTGAAAGCCGCCAGCCAATTAAAGGCAATCTGTTCGGGAGTAGTCATAAGCGAAAGAAAAAAATTCCCACTTTTCAGCAGGAATTTGGATTACATATTTTTTAAATTGATGATTTCTTGTTCGGTCAAAAATCGCCAATTGCCTCGTGGCAAATTCTTTTTGGTGAGCCCGGCAAAAGCTACCCGGTCTATTTTAAGTACGTCGTAACCAAAATTTTCAAAGATAGCGCGCACTACTTTTACGTTGGCCGTACGCAATTTGAGGCCAATTTCGGTCTTCGGCTCTTTTTCAATGTAGCTAATTTCTTCTACAAACAAGCGATGTCCATCCAATGAAACACCGGTCGAAATGCTTTCTAAATCTTCGTATTTCAAATTTTTATCCAAGGATACTTGGTAAATTTTGGGTGATTTTTGGTTGGGCAAACTAAATTTACGAATCATATCGGTGTCGTTGGTAAACAACAATAAACCGGTGGTGTTTTTATCCATACGGCCTACGGCAGCAATTTTGGCGGTTGTGGCTCCGCGCAATAACTCTAAGACATTGCGAAACTCTTGGCCTTCGTCCAGGGCGGTAGTAAAGTTCTTGGGTTTGTTTAATACAATATATACTTTGCGTTCAGGCGTGAGTTCTACGCCATCAAAATTCACCACATCACCGGGTTTTACTAGGAATCCCATTTCGGTTACCGGTACGCCATTTACTTTTACATTCCCCGATTGAATATAAATATCAGCATCTCGACGCGAGCAAACACCCGAATTTGAGATGTATTTATTTAAACGCATTTCATCTGGATTTTTGGCGCGTTTGGGTGCCTGATTGGGTTTGCGTTCGGGTTTGGCGGCAGCAGCAGCTGAGGCTACAGTTGGCTTAGGTTTTTTGGGCCCTTGGGCTCTTTTGGCCATCGCAGGCTTGGGTTTACTGGAGCCAGGTCTAGCGCTTCCGCTACGGGAAGTACTGCGTTTTGATGGGCCGTCCTTTTTATTCATGGGTATTGGGCGTATTTAGGTAATTTGACGGCAAAGATAGGGTTTTCTTTTGGGTTGTAGGTTATGGGTTGTAGGTTGTAGGTTCTGGAAGTATACTATGAACTCCCCTCTTGAGAGGGGCTGGGGGTGTGTTTTGATTAGTTGTAAGTTAACGGTTTAAAGCTTACAGTTCTTCTAAGTATTCAAATCATAAATCGTTACCCGAGAGCTTTGCTCGAATTGGCGAAGCAATCAAATCCGTGCATTCATGGCTGAAAGCTAACGGCTATAAGCTTTAAGCAAACAGCAGTGCTTAGTATACTTCGCAAACTCCCCTCTTGAGAGGGGCTGGGGTGTGTTTTGATTAGTTG
>JBDKFO010000001.1:0-290826 GCA_039798665.1 Bacteroidota bacterium | reverse complement strand
CCCCAGCCGCTTACGAAAATGAATTTTCGACGCGTAGGGGCATAAAAAAAGTCGAAACTCTAGTTTCGACTTTTTGTGGGCGATGAGGGATTCGAACCCCCGACCCTCTGGGTGTAAACCAGATGCTCTGAACCAACTGAGCTAATCGCCCTTGTACAATCTTTACAAGCGTATACTGTTTCTGATTGCGAGTGCAAATATAAGGGAGTTTTCGGTTTGTGCAAATAAAAGCACGAAAAAAATTATAAAATTTCGGCCACTACAAAAGTGCTGCCTCCAATGTAGATAAAGTCAGTATCGACGGCATGTGCATGAGCTGCAGCATAAGCGGCTGAAACCGAATAATATACTTTTCCAAACAACTGAAATTCTGCTGCCTTTGCCGCTAAAATATCCGCATCAAGTCCGCGAGGCAAATCAGGTTTGCAAAAATAATAGTTGGCATTTTTTGGAAATAAGGGCAAAATCCCGTCAAGATCTTTGTCATTCACCACGCCAATAACCAGATGTAAGGCAGTATACGATTCCTCACGAAGCTGATTCATTACCTCGGCCAATCCATCATAATTGTGTGCGGTGTCTGCTATAATTTTGGGGTTGATTCCCAGTTGTTGCCAACGCCCTTGCAGACCCGTATTGTCAACTACATTGATAAATCCGGTATGAATGCATGATTCTGAAATCGTAAAATTAGTTTCAGCCTGAAGTACTCTTATGGCCGTTAAGGCCGTTTTCGTGTTGTGTTTTTGGTAATTGCCCAACAGTGCGCAGGCAGGAGTTGTTTCTGTTTCATCGGCTGCAAAATAAATCGGGGATTTTTCTTGGTTGGCTTTTGCTAGAAAAACGGCTCTGGTTTCGGGCGTGTATTGGCCAATAATTACCGGGACATTCGCTTTGATAATCCCCGCTTTTTCACCTGCAATTGCGGTTAACGTATTGCCCAAAAACGCGGTATGGTCTAGTCCAATATTGGTAATTACCGATAGGAGTGGAGTAATAATATTTGTGGCATCCAAGCGTCCGCCCATGCCTACTTCTATTATAGCCACATCAACATTACTTTCCGCAAAATACTGAAACGCCAAACCTACTGACATTTCAAAAAAACTCAAGTCGTGGTTTTCAAAAAATGTTTGGTGTTGGGCTACAAATGCGGTGACATAATTTTCTTCTATACAGTTTCCGTTGATCTTTATTCGCTCCCGAAAATCCTTCAGGTGAGGCGAGGTGTACAAACCCACTTTATATCCAGCTTCCTGCAATACCGAGGCCAACAGATGCGAAGTTGATCCCTTTCCATTGGTACCCGCTACATGAATGCAACGCAATTTTTTTTCAGGATTCCCTAAGTATTCTGCTAAAAGCAAGGTGTTGTGCAAGTCGGCTTTGTAGGCTATGGCGCCCTGTTGCTGGTACATGGGCAATTGCGCAAACAACCAGTGTACCGTTTCTTGGTAATTCATGGGTGTCTGCTATTCGGTAAGGTTGAAGCTGTAAATGATTTTACCTACTTGTTTAGTAGGCGCTGCAGGATCAGCTTGCCATTTGGTGCTCATAGCCGCAATTTTGGCTTGCTCTAACAAGCATTTGGCTGCATTGGTCGTGCCACGCACACCCGGATTGGCTGCAATGACTACCCCGTTTTGATCGACTGATATTTGCACTACCACGGTGCCTTGTTCGTTACACGTATAATTGGGTTTGGGTTTGTTGAGCGCTTTTCGGTTGCCCAATTGGTAGTTTCCATTTCCGTTTCCGCTGCCACCACCAGATCCACTGCCGTAGCCACTTCCGGTTCCAATGCCTTGGCCACTGCCATTTCCGCCACCACTTCCGGTGCCCGATCCGCCACCACCATTGTAGCCCGTTGCATTTTTATCGCCGTTGTTTTTGCCTTTATTGCCGGCTGTTTTGTCATTACCATCACCCGAATTAGAACCATTGAGCATACTCGATAGGGCGTCAGCTGTTGATTTAGAAGGTTTGGGTTCGGTTTTGACTACCGGTTTGGGTTCGGTTATTTTTTTGGGTTTGTCGGCCGGTTTAGCTTCGGGAATTATTGCCGTTTCGGCTGTATTTTCTTGGGTTAAAATTTCGTCTTCGGTTACTTCTTCGGGAGTTACTTGCGCGGGTGCAACGGCCTCAGTCGAAGTAAAATTGTCGCCTGAACCAAACTCACTATCGCCAAAATTCACGGCTACTTCACCACCTCCGCCACCGCCTTCCAAGAGAGAAATTGGGGTGTTGTTGGAGAATTTTAACCAATAAAAAAGCATAAATAAGAGCGCAAACAACAAAGCGGTAAGCACTACAGATTTTTTCTTATTTGATAATTCAGGAAGCACAGGCATTTGGGTTGTTTATTTGAAAACGAAAGTAACCAAAAAAAATTGTTTTCACTCATCTATTCGTCAGTCATATCCTAATCTCATCCAAACACAGATCCCGCACAATGATCGTTACTGGCTCCTGTCACCGAATGCAACACATTGATTTCATTGCGCAGACGTAGCACGCCCAATAGCCCAAAAATCAAGGCTTCTTTGAATTCGATGGTTTTTTTATTGGGAATCACAATTTCTATGTTGGGTAAATAATGTTGGATGCGCGCCACTAAATAGTCATTGTAGGCTCCGCCACCAGTGATTAATAAACGGCCAGATTTTACGGGAAGTGCCGATGCTATTTGATAGGCAACATGCTCGGTAAAACTGTGCATTTTACTGGCTGTATCTATGGTAAATGATTCAATTAACGGCAATAAAGTGGTTTTGACATACTCAAATCCCAATGATTTGGGTGGAAGCAATTGAAAATAGGGTAAGGCATTCAAGGCATCAACCAACGGTACATGTTCTTTTCCAGATTTTGCAAAGGCACCTCGGTCATCAAAATCCCAACCGTGCTGCTGTGCATAAAAGTTTAGTACAGTGTTCACCGCCGAAATGTCAAAGGCCAGTCGTTGGCCAGCTTGTTCATACGAAATATTCGAAAACCCACCCAAGTTTAAGCAATAGGTATAGTCACTAAATAAAAACCGATCACCAATGGGCACGAGCGGTGCGCCCTGTCCACCCAATTGTACATCTTGCACCCTGAAATCACACACTACTCTTTGTTGGCAATACTCGGCGAGTTCGGGCAAGTTGCCAATTTGCAAGGTAATTCCGTTTTGGGGCTGATGCAATACGGTGTGGCCGTGCGAACAAACGGCATCGATATCCGTGAGTTGGTGTTGGGAAATAAAATCAAATATGGTTTCCCCTAGCAATTTAGTGTACTTTACATTTAGTTCAGTCAAGGCGTCTGCAGAAAAATCGACGGCTTTTTGCAAGCGATTAATCCAGGCTGAAGTATAGGGAATAGTGGCCGTAGCGCCAATTTCAAATTGCCAACTTCCACGTGCTAAGGTAAATGACAACTGCGCCAAATCAATTCCGTCCAAGGAAGTTCCCGACATTACTCCGATAACGTTATAGTTTTGTGTAGTCATGGGTAAAATTGTCTTTTCTGAAATTGATTTTTCGGTATTTAATAGCTACTTTTGGATGCCAAATTTAAAAAAAGTACAACCATTATCCCGAATTATTATGGATTTTAATCTAACCGAAGAACACCTCATGATTCAACAAGCGGCCCGCGATTTTGCTCAAACCGAATTGCTGCCCGGCGTAATAGAACGCGACGAATTTTCTAAATTTCCTACCGAACAGGTACAGAAAATGGCCGAGTTGGGATTTATGGGTATGATGGTTGATCCACAATACGGAGGATCTGGCTTGGACAGCATTTCGTATGTATTGGCCATGACCGAAATTGCCAAAGTAGATGCTTCGGCAGCGGTAATCATGTCGGTAAACAATTCCTTGGTTTGTGCTGGAATTGAAAAATATTGCAACGAAGAACAAAAACAAAAATATTTAGTGCCTTTGGCAACCGGTCAAGTAATCGGCGCTTTTTGCTTGTCTGAGCCCGAAGCCGGATCGGATGCCACTTCGCAAAAAACAACCGCCATTGACAAAGGCGATCATTACTTGTTAAACGGAACCAAAAACTGGATTACCAACGGCTCCTCGGCATCAACTTATATTGTGATTGCCCAAACCGATGTAGAAAAAGGCCACAAAGGAATCAATGCGTTTATCGTAGAAAAAGGATGGGCCGGTTTTGAAATTGGCTTGAAAGAAAAGAAAATGGGAATCCGCGGTTCAGACACGCATTCCTTAATGTTTACCGATGTAAAAGTGCCCAAAGAAAACCGTATTGGTGCCGATGGATTTGGTTTTAATTTTGCCATGGCAGTGCTCAACGGCGGCCGTATCGGAATTGCCTCACAAGCGCTAGGAATTGCGACTGGAGCCTACGAATTGGCCTTACAATATGCGCAAGACCGCAAAGCCTTTGGCAAAGAAATTTTCAAACACCAAGCCATTGCCTTCAAATTGGCCGACATGGCCACTTCTATTTCGGCTGCGCGCATGTTGTGTCTTAAAGCAGCATCTGAGAAAGACGAAGGCAAAGACATTTCACAATCGGGTGCGATGGCCAAATTATTTGCTTCGCAAACCGCGATGGACGTGACGATAGAAGCGGTACAAATTCACGGCGGAAATGGCTATGTAGCCGAATACCACGTGGAGCGTATGATGCGGGATGCCAAAATTACCCAGATCTATGAGGGTACTTCGGAGATTCAAAAAATTGTCATTTCCCGTTCGCTACTCAACTAAATTCAGCATGAAAAAGGCCTGTTTTTTAGCGTTTATCCTACTGCCGTTTTGGCTCGTGGGGCAATCAACCAAGAAGAGCGCTTCGGCCGAATACATCAATTGGTATACCTATTTACATGCTCATCCGGAATTGAGTGGGCAAGAAAAAAACACTGCCGATTTTCTCAAAAAACAGCTGCAATCCTGCGGCTATACAATACAAGATTCCTTGGGGTTTTATAGTTTTGCCGCCGTACTTAAAAATGGCAAAGGTCCTACTGTGCTTTATCGCACTGATATGGACGCCTTACCCGTAAAAGAACAAACCGGCTTGTCCTTTGCAAGTAAGGTTACCGCAATCAAAGACGGAATTGAAACACCGGTGATGCACGCCTGCGGTCACGACGCGCACATGGCTACTTGGTTGGGCGTTGCCGAATATATGGCGCAGCATACAAAAAACTGGAAAGGCACCGTTGTGTTTTTGGCGCAATCGGCTGAAGAGATCGGGCAGGGCGCTCGAAAGGCCATTGCCCAGCCCAACTTCCATAAATTACCATTACCCACCTACCAAATTGCCATGCATAACAATGCTGAGCTGGCAGTAGGACAAGTAGGATTTTGCAACGAATATGCCATGGCGGCAGTTGATATGATGAACATCACTATTCACGGGTTGGGCGGACATGGTGCCGTTCCTCAAAACGCCATCGATCCCATCTTGTTGGCGGCACAATTTGTAACCGAGATACAAACCATTGTAAGCAGAAATTTGCCACCCACCGAATCGGCGGTAATTACTGTTGGGGCCATTCATGGCGGAACCATTGGCAACGTGATACCCGATCGTGTAGAATTGAAACTCACCATTCGCAGTTTTTCGCCCAGTTCCCGTCAGCTAATTTTGGATCGAATTAAAACCATAGGCGATGGCTTGGCGAGTGCGGCAGGATTAGCGCCCAATTTATATCCCGAATACACCCTCTTGGACATGTCTATTGGTCCGGTATTTAATGACACCAACTTGGGCGATACAGTGAAAAAAGCATTAGTCAACCAATCGGGCAAAGCTTCAGTTGTGGCTGTTGATCCGGTGATGATTGGCGAAGATTTTGGAATGTACCGCGGCAATCCGGCAATTCCGTCCTATTTGTTTTGGATGGGCACCTTGACTTCTGCCTCACAAGCAAAATACAATTCGTTAAATCAAAAATTTCCTTCTTTGCATTCAGCTGCATTTGCCCCCGATTTTGAATCGTCTTTGCCATTTTCTATTCAGGCCATGAGCACAGCAATGCAAGCGCTTTTAGTCAAAAACTAATTTCTTACTTATCTTTTTTAGTGCGTATGAACACGTATGAATTCAAAAAACTAACGCTAGCCCAATTGCAAATTTTGGTTTCTTGGGCCAAAAGTGAAGGCTGGAATCCGGGGCCGTACGATGCCGAGTTATTTTATTTGGCCGATCCTGATGGGTTTTATGGCTATTTTAAAGAAGATGAACTTATTGGAGGTGGTTCTTTAGTTTCGTATAACGGCGAATTTGGATTCATGGGCTTATACATCATGAAGCCAGAATACCGCAGCCAAGGAATAGGGCGTTTATTATGGAACCAACGCAAAAACACCTTATTGGATAGACTAAAACCAACTGCGTCTATTGGGATGGATGGCGTGGTGGCCATGCAACCCTTTTACCAAAAAGGAGGTTTTGCCTTGTCGTTTATTGATGTGCGGCATGAAAATATTGGAAAAGAATACGCAAGATCAGCCGAAGTTTCAGTTGTTACGGCAGCAGATTTACCCGAAGTGTTGGCATTAGATAAACACTGCTTCGGATTTGATCGGTCAGCTTTTATGGAAGCTTGGGTTTTGCAAACTGGAGGTCAATCATTTCAATTTAAAAAAGATGGCAAGCTTCTTGGGTTTGCTACCCTTCGAAAAGTTGAGGTGGGATACAAAATAGGCCCCTTGTTTGCCCAAACATATGCCGCGGCAACGGCCTTGTATGAAGCCTGTTTGACAGCGGCCGCTGGCGAGAAAGTTTACCTTGATATTCCGCTCAGTAATCCCCACGCTGTGGCACTAACTACACAGTACCAAGCCCAAGCAATGTTTGAGTGTGGACGAATGTACCACGGCCAAGCACCAGAAATCCCACTTGATCAGGTATATGGCATCACTACTTTTGAACTAGGCTAATATATATGATCAGCGAAATCAATTTTTGGCATTTACAAAATCATCAATTATTCAAGCAGCTTTCCTCTGCGCAGCTCGAGCAACTGCAAGTTATCGTTGGGTTTAAACAAGCGCGAAAAGGCGAGGAGATTGACTTTAGTTCTTCGTCGACTTCTCGGATCTATTTTCTCAAAAAAGGACACCTCAAATTGGTCACAATAGACTCCGATGGCAATGAAGTGCTTAACGACATCATTCAACAAGGAGATATTTTTGGCGAGTTGGGCGTGAAAAATCTGGATCAATCGCACGAAGTGGCTATTGCCCTAAGCGAAGAGGTGCTGTTGTGCAGTTTTTTACAATCCGATTTTGAACAACTGTTGTTGCAATACCCAAATTTGGCATTGTCCTACACCAAGTGGGTGGGTTGGCAACTCAAGCGGGTGCAAAATAAATACGCCAATTTAGTTTCAAAAGATGCCAAATCGCGCTTGCTCACCTTTTTAAAAGATTGGGCCGAACGCGAAGGAAAAATAGAGGGTAATGAGGTGTATCTCACAAATTACCTCACCCAAACTGATATAGCCAAACTCATTTGCACGTCCCGTCAAACCGCCACGCTCTTGCTGCATGAATTGGAAACTGCAGGCTTGTTGCAGTATCACAGAAAATTTATCACCATTTTTGACCGAAGCAAGTTGTACTAGGCATATAAACTGCGTTTTCGTTATTAAAAATTCCTAAGAATTCTTATTTTTGGAGCCCAAATAGTAATTTTTATGCCTGTTTAATGAAACATATTCTCGTAATTTCCTTTCTTGTTTTTGGTCTTTTAGGTGCAGCGCAAACCCCAAAAAATCGTGCGCAACAGTTTAATTTACAAGGAAAATTGGCTTTGCAAGGATATGATCCGGTGGCTTATTTTCAGGGGAAGGCAAAGAAAGGCAAAGAAACCTTGGCAGTTACCTATATGGGAGTAACCTATTATTTTGCTACTTCGGCCAACAAAGATACATTCAGTCAAAATGCCACCGCCTACGAGCCGCAATACGGCGGCTGGTGTGCCTATGCCATGGGGGCTAAAGGCGAAAAAGTAGCCGTTGATCCGGAAACTTTCAAGATTCTAAACGGCAAATTGTACTTGTTTTACAATGCCTATTTCAACAATACCTTAAAATCCTGGAACAAAGACGAAGCAGCGTTAAAGCAAGCCGCTGATAAATCCTGGAATACAATTCGAAATTCAAATTAAACCAACAACAACCTAAAACTAATTTTTATGAAAACCATTTTTACTTGGGTAATTAAATTGACAGCTGTAGTTATTTTAGTACAAACCCTCTTTTTCAAATTCACTGCTGCACCCGAAAGTGTGTATATTTTTTCAAGCCTAGGCATTGAGCCTTATGGTCGAATTGGATCAGGGGTAGGCGAACTTATCGCTTCGATTTTCATCCTGATTCCGCGTACAACTTTGCTTGGAGCATTAATGGGATTGGGTACCATGTTGGGCGCTATTGCTTCCCATTTATTGGTATTGGGAGTGGTTATTCAATACGACGGATTTAGCGATGGTGGATTGTTGTTTAGTATGGCACTCATCACTTTTGCTTGTTGTGCCATTTTAGTTTATCAAAACAAAGCGGGCATTCCCAATTTGTTGCGATTTAAATTGTAGCACAAAGCTCCTTTATGCTCACGCCATCCATACACAAAACCCTTCACGAACTCATAGATCTATTGGATCAATTGACAGATGAAGCCTATACAGTACCCTGCCGAGAATTGTCTAACGCCACTATTGGCGAACATACTCGGCATTGTATTGAACTTTTTCAATGTTTGTTGACTCAGTATGAAACAGGCGTGATTAATTATGATAAACGCCAACGCGATTTGGCTATACAGTCGCAAACCGAAGTGGCAAAATTGGCTTTACAAGCGGTGCTTAGCCAGTTAGAAAAGCCCAATGTGGAGCTAGTTTTAGAACAAGACTATGACGGCAATCGCATACAAATTAGTACCACCTACCAACGCGAATTGCTTTACAATTTAGACCATTGTGTGCACCACCAAGCCTTGATAAAAGTAGCTTTACTTAGCAGCTCGGTGCAAGTCGATCCAAATTTTGGAGTGGCCCGTTCCACAATTGCCTACAGACAACAATGTGCACAGTAAGTTTTGTACAGACCGCTGCAGGAGTTTTAATTACTTCCAACCGAGATGAACACGTGCTTCGTTCGGCTGAATTTCCTCAAACACATATTCTTAACAAACAACCCATCACTTTTCCCAAAGATCCTATGGCCGGTGGAACCTGGTTTGCCATAGCCCATGAATCGGGCAGGGTAGTGGTATTGCTCAACGGAGCCGAGCACAAACACGAACGGGTAAGCAGTTACCGAAAAAGTAGGGGTTTAGTGCTGCTCGATTTAATTAGTGCCGAGGCGGATGTTTGCGCCAATTGGGAGGTATATAACCTTCAAGAAATAGAGCCATTTACGTTGGTGGTCTTCGAAAACCAAATGTTATTCCAATTGAGGTGGGATGGAACCCATAAATCAAGAGTAGCGCTTGAGACAGCTAATTCCTACATTTGGTCGTCGGCTACTTTGTATTCGCCTACAGTCCGAGACCAACGTCAAGCTTGGTTTACCGAATTTTTAAGTCAACATAGTAAACCGAATTCCGAAGACCTGATCCACTTTCACCGTTCATCGCCCACAGCTGATAAACAGTCCAATTTCATGATGGAGCGATCGGCCGAATTAAAAACCATCAGCATTACACAAGTTGTTATTGGTGCCAATCAACTCAAGTTGAAACACTGTGATATGCTCTCGCAACAAACAGAAACCTATTTGTTTGATTCGCTTAATCCTAGCCTATGAAATTAGCGTTCCATAAACTCACGCATTGGGAATACTGGCCTTTTCACGCACTTTATTTTCCTGTCTTTTTTTTGTGGGGGTATTTTGCGCTGCGCGAACGCTCATTATTTTTCTTTAATGCGGTAAATCCAGGCATGAAAAACGGCGGCTTTTTTATGGTCTCCAAAGCCGAGATTTATTCGCTCATCCCGTCACACTATTATCCTAAAACTTGTTTGGTTCATCCAGGACTTTCTATAGAAGAGGTAGCCCATTTGATGCAAGAAAACGGCTTTACGTTTCCGTTAATTGCTAAACCCGATATGGGACAGCGCGGATCAGCAGTAAAAAAAATGGATAGTATTGAAGCCTTGCAGGCCTATCATCAGCAGGCCCAATTTGATTATTTGTTGCAAGACTTAATTCCGTATGCTAATGAAGTGGGTATTTTTTACATACGGTATCCACACGAAAAAAAAGGCCAAATCACCGGTATCGTGGCCAAGGAATTTTTAACCATTACTGGCGATGGAACCAGTACACGAGAACAATTGCTGCAAAAAGATCCTCGGGCTGCGATGCAGTTGCCGGTCTTACGACAAGAAATGGGTGCAGAATTACAACACATAATAGCAGTCGGGCACGAAGAACGCGTAGTGCCGATTGGCAATCATTGCCGAGGCACCAAATTTATCGATGCCAGCTCGTGGATAACGCCACAACTCACTGCCGTTATCGATGAATTGTGTCAGCAAATTGACGGGTTTTATTACGGGCGTTTGGATGTGATGTACCACAGCCGAGAGGATCTAGAACAAGGCAAGAATTTTGCCATCGTAGAACTCAACGGCGCCATGAGCGAACCCACACACATGTATGATCCGGCGCACTCCATTTGGTATGCGTGGCGCGAGCTATATAAACATATGTGGCATTTGTTTACGATCAGCCAAATCAATCACCAACTAGGCCATCCGTACCTCTCCCACAAAGCAGGCATGCAGCAATACCGACTGCACCTAAAACACAACCAAAAGATCTTGGATTTTTAATACCTTTGGCGCTCACCATTAGGCTATGAAACACATTATTGTAACGGGAACTTCCCGAGGAATTGGACACGAAATTGCATTGCAAATGGCCCAAGCAGGTCATCAGGTATTGGCCTTGTCACGCACCATATCGCCCAGTTTGTTGGGCCACGATTGCATTACCAATTTGGCCGTTGATTTAACCCAAGCCAGCGATTTGGAATTGGTTAACCAATTTTTGAAATCAACCTGGACCCAAGTTGATGCGCTAATCCACAATGCAGGAGCCATTACTGTTCAGCCCTTTTCAACGATTTCCCCTTCCGATTTTGAAGCCGTATACCGTGTAAATGTATTTGCCGTAGCGCAACTCACTCAATGTGTATTGCCCTATTTGACAAAAGGGAGTCATGTGGTCACCATCAGTTCCATGGGCGGCATACAAGGCAGTATGAAATTCCCAGGCTTGGCAGCTTATACTTCCAGCAAAGCGGCGGTGATTGGATTGTCGGAGTTGTTGGCCGAAGAATACAAAGAAGCGGGCATTGCGTTTAATGTTTTGGCCATCGGTGCCGTGCAAACCGAAATGTTGGCCACTGCGTTTCCGGGCTATCAAGCGCCTTTGCAACCCCAAGAAATGGCTGCATACATCACAGAATTTGCCCTAAACGGACACACGTTTTACAACGGAAAAGTACTGCAGGTTTCGTCAACCACTCCATAACAGGCAAAAAGATGAGTGCCACACTCCAAAAATATGTGCCCGAACACGCCGTGCAGTCGGTTTTTGAATTGATTGTAGCCCATGAAGTGCATTTAAAAATCGTCAACGAACGCGTGACCCGACACGGTGATTACCGCAAAGGTGTTTCTGGCAAGCACGAAGTGACGGTGAATGCCAACCTCAATAAATACCGTTTTTTAATTACCCTGATTCACGAAATTGCCCATTTGGTGGCCTTTGAAAAATATGGTCGCTACATCAAACCGCATGGCGATGAATGGAAAATGGTTTTCCAGCGTCTGATGGTTCCTTACATTCGACCAGAGATTTTTCCGCATAGCATTTTGCCTTTGGTGGCCAATCATTTTAAAAACCCCACAGCCAGTAGCGATACCGACGCCCGATTGGCATTTGCCTTGAAACAATTTGACGAACGCAAAGCCGATATCCATTTTATGCACGAGGTGCCCAGCGGCAGTTTTTTTCGCCTCTCCAACGGCCGCATTTTTCAAAAAAAAGGCTTGCGCGTGAAACGCTACGAATGCCTGGAAGTAAAAACCGGGAAATTGTATTTGTTCAATGCCAATGCCGAGGTGGAGATCATACCGGGATAACATTAAAATAACCATAAGTCGCGCAAACGACGCGGATAATAAATATATTTGCAGGGCTTTTTAAAGCCAATTTACCTCCCTATACTATGAACAAAAATTATTATGCCGTGCTTATGGCAGGCGGAGTAGGATCACGATTTTGGCCCGTGAGTACGGCCGAATTCCCTAAACAATTTCACGACATGTTGGGCTGCGGCTCTACCTTGTTGCAAAAAACATTTTCGCGCTTGGCCCAATTGATCCCTGCCGAAAACATATTGATCTTAACCAACGAAAAATACAACGACATCGTTTTGCAACAGCTTCCAGAAGTAAGCCAAGAGCAGGTGTTGTTGGAACCGGCCATGCGCAATACCGCACCCTGTATTTTGTATGCGGCCTTAAAAATTAAAAAACAAAACCCAGATGCAGTAATGGTGGTTGCGCCGAGTGATCACTGGATAGAAGACGAACACGCCTTTGCACAAAATTTGCGAAGCTGTTTTGATTTTTGTGCCCAAGAAAATGCGTTGCTCACTTTGGGCATTCAACCGACCTTTCCCAATACCGGTTTTGGCTATATCGAATACGACAAACAAGACAGCAATCCCATTAAAAAAGTAAGTCAATTTAGGGAAAAACCCGATTACGAAACAGCCAAATCGTTTTTGGCGAGTGGTAACTTTTTGTGGAACGGCGGTATATTCATTTGGAGTGTACAATCCATCACCGCAGCGTTTGAGGCTTTTCAGCCGGAATTGTATCAGTTGTTTTTGCAAGGTTGGGATTCGTACAATACCCAAGCTGAAAACGCTTTTATTGCCCTACATTATGCGGCTGCCGATAATGTTTCGATTGATTATGCGGTCATGGAAGCGGCTTCCAACGTATATGTGTTACCCGCCACTTTTGATTGGAATGATTTGGGAACCTGGGGCTCCTTGCACGAAAAATTAGACAAAGACGCACACAACAATGCCGTAGTGAATGCCAAAGTTTTGTTGCAAAACACTTCAAGCAACATCATCAGTACCGCTAAAGATAAAATTGTAGTCATTGATGGCTTGCACGATTTTATCATTGTAGACAAAGACAATGTGTTGCTCATTTATCCCAAAGGGAAAGAGCAAGAAATCAAAGGAATTGTGGCGCAGTTGCCCAAATAAAATTGGTTTTTAGCCATGAAAAGATGTTATGTGGTTTGGTTTGGTGTTTTGAGTTTACAAATTGCAGTTGCCCAAACCAATGAACTAGGCACTTGGAATAGTATAAACCTCAAATACAATCAAACGGAGCGGCTTAGTTTTTTTGCAGAAGCTCAATTACGCTCCTTAGCATTTTATGATCAGTTTCATTATTACGAATACAAAGCAGCGGTAAATTACAAACTACACAAAGCGGTTCGGCTTACGCTGGGCGCAGGAAGTTACCAAACCTACAAATCGGGAGGCAATTTTAGCACTCCAAAAAACAACAACGAATTCAGGTTGTGGCCTCAATTGAGTTTGTTGCAATCCATTGGTTCCATCAAAGTTGAACAACGCTATCGGGCTGAATTTCGGTGGGCAAGTGCAGGATTTCGCAACAGATTTCGCTACCGTTTGGGCGTTGCCTATCCGTTTGGAAAAGAAACGAAAGGCTATAAACCCTTTCAGTTGAATTTGTCAAATGAACTTTTTTTTACCGATACCCAACCGTATTTTGAACGCAACCGACTACAACTGACAGGCAGTTATTTCTTGTCCAAACAGGCTTCGTATCAGATAGGATTTTTGCGTCAGTTTGATTATAAAATAAACGACGAGACCGGGAAAGATTTTTTTGTAATTGGGTATTACTTTGAGATTTTTCGCAACAATTCATCCAAATCAGTCGAAGTGGATCAAAACATGAAAGACAATTAACCTTTCAAATAAGCCTCGCGTACTTTTTTGAACAAATTGGACGAATACACAAAATCAACAACCGCTTGGTTGTCGGTGTGAAAGATTTCTTCTTTGGTGCCTTGCCACGCTTTTAATCCATCTTTTAAGAACACAATATTTTCGCCAATTTCCATCACCGAATTCATGTCGTGCGAATTGATCACGGTGGTAATGTTGTATTCTTCGGTGATTTCTTTGATGAGGTTGTCAATCACAATCGAGGTTTTGGGATCCAAGCCCGAGTTCGGTTCGTCGCAAAACAAATATTTGGGATTGTTTACAATGGCACGGGCAATGGCCACTCGTTTTTGCATTCCACCCGAAATTTCAGAAGGCAGTTTGGCGTGAGCATCAATTAGATTTACGCGATTGAGTACAAAATTTACGCGCTCTTGAATTTCGGCTTTGCTTTTGTTGGTAAACATTTTGAGTGGAAATCCTACATTTTCTTCTACCGTCATCGAGTCAAACAAGGCGCTGCCTTGAAACACCATGCCAATTTCGGTGCGCAGTTCTCGCTTTTCATTGGCAGTTAGATTAGAATAAATGCGGCCGTCAAATGAAATGGTTCCTTTTTCAGGCGTGTGAATGCCCAATAAACTTTTGAGTAAAACGGTTTTTCCTGATCCACTTTGGCCAATTATCAAATTGGTTTTTCCGGTTTCAAACACGGTCGAAATTCCTTTCAGTACCTTAGAATCGCCAAACGATTTCTCTACGTTTTTTACTTCTATCATGTGGTCAAGAGCATTTGGGTGAGAATGTAATTCATTAAAATGATCGTTACCGAAGTCCAAACAAACGAAACGGTACTTGCTTTTCCTACTTCGAGCGCGCCCCCTTTCATATAATAGCCATGAAACGAGGGGATGGTTGCGAGCAATATGCCAAACACAAAGGTTTTGATGAACGCATATACTATGTGAAACGGAATAAATTGTTGTTGCAATCCACCGGCAAAATCTGCGCTAGAAGCAAAGCCACCGTATACCGCTGCAACCCAGCCGCCAAAAATACCCAGAAACATACTGATGCTAATCAAGAATGGATACAAAAGCAAAGCCATTAGTTTGGGAAATACCAAGTAATTGATGGAGTTTACTCCCATGACTTCGAGGGCGTCAATTTGTTCAGTCACGCGCATGGTTCCGATGCTCGAGGTAATGAATGAACCCATTTTACCGGCCATAATGATCGAGATAAACGTAGGTGCAAATTCCAAAATCACCGATTGGCGCGTGGCGAATCCGATGAGGTATTTCGGGATTAAAGGATTGGTAAGGTTCAAGGCCGTTTGGATAGAAACTACACCACCCACAAAAAAAGAAATAAAGGCCACGATGCCCAACGATCCAATGATTAAGTCGTCAATTTCTTTCAAGATCAAAACTTTCATGACCGACCATTTGGTGGGCTTTTTAAATATTTCAATCCACATCAAGGCGTACTTTCCAATTTGCGATAAATAGCGAAGAAGCATCATAGCGGTTAGTTGTTTTTACTGAGTTTTTGTTTCATTTTTTGCCAACGGTATTCGCGAATAAATTGGGCTTGATCGGCGGTAACCAAAAGCGGTTTGCGTTGCCATAAGGCCCTAAAATAGCCCATCATATAATCCAAAAACAAACCCGGTTTCTTTTTCATGAAAGCCAATTTGGCCGATGAAATTCCGGTAATTAGAAATCCGTATCCCAAGCTGTAAAATGCCTCACCCTGTTTGTAGCGCGCTTTGTTATTGTAATTGGCGCCGGTGGGTTTAAGGTGTTTTACTTTTAATCGGGCATCGGTTATGACTTTCCATCCGTAATAATGACACAACAATTCGTCAACGGTATCCCAACCCATGGCTGGCTTTAGTCCGCCAATTTCGTCCAAACAAGCTCTGCGGTAGGCTTTGAATGCGCCGCGGATGTGGTCTTTGTCTGTTAAATTTTCGAGCACCCATTCGCCTTGGTTGTTTTCAATGTACGCAAATCCGCCGGCCATTCCTACCGCCATATCGTCGTCAAAATAGGTCAATATGGTTTCAAAATAATCAAGCGGTAAGATTAAATCGGCATCTAATTTTACCACAATTTCAAAGTCTTTGCCCAAGGTGTCAAAACCGGCTTGAAACGCACGGATCACCTTGCTGCCAGGCAAATGCGCAGCTTCAGAAGGGTTGTTTATCAGGCTGATGTACGGGTATTTTTGGCAGAATTCTTGCACAACTGCCGAAGTAGTATCGGTTGAATTGTCGTCCACAACCACCACTTTATAGGGAGTTGCGGTTTGCGCAACAAGTGATTGCAGGGTCAGGCCAATAAATTGGGCTTCGTTATGGGCAGGTATAACGACAACGTATTTTAGATTCATGGCGTTGTTTTTTCGGCGTAGATAATATAATAACGGTTGGTAAAATAGCGGAGAAAGGGGCGAAACCCAATTTTTTTAACCGGATGGGTAAATTGCTCGCGGGCGATAATTTTCCAGCCTGTTTTTTCGAGTAACCAATCCAATTGCCAGTCTTCGAATTCATGGTAGTGACGGTCCCAAGGATCTGTTTTGCTGCGGTAGGCTGGTGAAAACCAGAGACGCATCGGAATTGAAATGAGCAATTTGTTTGCCTGTATAGCTTGCAAAACAGTAAACGGATTGAGTAAATGTTCAAAGATCTCAAAGGCCGTTACTACCTCGGCTTGGCTTTGTAACAATGCAGTTTGGTTGGTATCCAAATCCTCTCCCAAGGTATTGCTTACAGTATACCCTTCGTTGCGCATAATTTTTGAAAACGGATTGTCTACACCCAAATCCAAAATGGTTTCGCTTGGTGAGATGTGCTGTTTTAAAAAGGTTAAGGTGCGTTGAAATCGCTTGCTGGGATAGGTGTTTTCGTACATGGGTTAGGCGGTTGAATCGAGCGGTAAATATACAAAGAAAACTAGTTTGGCTTTGCTTTTTTAGTTTCGCTTTTCAAGCAATCAAAACCTTAATGTTTGTATACAAATGCGTTGATATTCATCCCAGCTCCAACCGAGGCAAACAGTAAAATGTCGCCTTTGTGTATCGATTGGCCTTCGATTTTACCTTGTAATAAAAGATCAAATAGAGTAGGGATAGTGGCCACACTACTGTTGCCCAAAAACGAAATACTCATAGGCATTATGCCATCTGGCGTAGGTTCGTTGTATAATTTATAAAAGCGATTCACAATGGCTTCATCCATTTTTTCATTGGCTTGGTGAATCAGTATTTTCTTGATGTCTTTGATGTCAATTCCCGATTTATCTAGACATTCTTTCATGGCTTGCGGCACTCGGCTTAAGGCAAACTCATAAATTTTTCGGCCGTGCATTTTGATGTAACGCACATCAGGATCCAATTCGGTGTTGAAAGAGTTACCAAAATACAAGAAACTGGCTTCGTCGCTGGCATAGGTGGCGCTTTCAAACGAGAGCAAGCCGTCGTCATCGGCACAGCCTTCTATAACCGCTGCGCCAGATCCATCGGCATAAATCATGCTGTCTCGATCATGAATGTCAACCACGCGCGAAAGTGTCTCGGCGCCTATTACGAGGCATTTTTTGGCCATGCCCGATTTAATGAGCGCATTGGCTTGCAATACCCCTTCAATCCAACCCGGACAACCAAACAAGATGTCATAGGCCACGCATTTGGGATTCTGAATTTTTAAATTGTGTTTTACGCGTGTGGCTAAGCTGGGTAAAATATCCGATTGAATGGCGTGTGGTTTTACGTCCCCAAAGTTGTGGGCCACAATGATGTAATCTAAGGTTTCTGGATCAAGTTGGGCATTTTCTATCGCTTTTTGGGCCGCAAAAAAGGCCAAATCAGACGAACACAACTCAGCAGCAGCATAACGGCGTTCGCCAATTCCGGTGATGCTTTTGAATTTCCCAATCACGATATCATTGGAGTAGGCAAAAGCCGAACCATCTTCATTAAAAAAAGTGTGTTGATTGAAATCGGTATTTTTTACTACTTGGGTGGGAATATAACTTCCGATGCCGGTTATCTTGATGTTCATTTGTAAGGCGAATGTTAACCGAATTTAGCAATTAAATTGTAAAGCGGTTGTAGAAAAGGAGTTTTTTGATTTATTATTGCGAATTGCGTTGCATTCAACCCAACTTGCTGCGTATTATGTAATTATTTGTTGTTTTCCTGCTTAATTTTTATTTGCATCACCGTAGATAAATTCAAGGCTTGTGTTTTCATCCGTTCGCAGTTGAAACCCTGAAAATGCAGATCAATGGCCGCATTAAAATGGCCTAACCAAATCTGAAACAATTCGGGTGTCAAGGCCGATTTGTGGTGTATATCCAGGTGAATTTGTGTCAAATTTTTATAATAACCGCCAGTTCCCAATAGCGCTTGCGACCAAAACGTAACCAAAATGGGCAAATGTTCCTCCAATTGAATTTTCACCACATCCGTAAACATATAACTGATGCTCGAATCGGCTAGTAAGTAGTCATAAAACGTGGCGACAATTTGGTGGATATCTTCGGGAGTTTCTAGGTCTTTCATGGGTTGAAAATAAAAGCCCTCTAGATTACTAAAGGGCTTTGTGTATTAAATATAGGCTTCAATTGGCGCACAGGAGCAAACCAAGTTTCGGTCGCCGTAAGCATCGTCAGCTCGGCGTACGGTTGGCCAAAATTTGTTCAATTTAATGTAGTCCAATGGAAATGCAGCCGTTTCTCTAGAATAAGGATAGTTCCAGGTTTCGACGGTCAACATGCCTAAGGTATGCGGAGCATTTTTGAGCACATTGTTCGGGTTTTCAGCAGTTGCGGCTTCAATTTCTTTTCGAATAGAAATCATGGCATCACAAAAACGATCCAATTCGGCCAAGTCTTCACTTTCTGTTGGTTCAATCATCAAGGTCCCGGCTACTGGAAAGGAAACTGTTGGGGCATGAAAACCATAATCCATCAAACGTTTGGCAATGTCAGTAACTTCGATGCCTTTTTGTTTAAACGGTCGGCACTCCAAAATCATTTCGTGTGCGGCGCGACCCATTTCACCTGAATACAAGGTGTCGTAATGGCCTTTTAATCGTTCTTTGATGTAATTGGCATTTAAGATGGCATAACGAGTGGCGTCGGTTACGCCTTCGGCACCCAACATGCAGATGTAGCCATACGAAATCAAACACACTAATGCTGATCCCCAAGGTGCTGCAGAGATGGCCGTAATTGCCTCGGTTCCTCCGGTTTGAATTACGGGATTTGAGGGCAAGAAAGGAACCAATTGTGGAGCCACACAGATTGGGCCCACACCTGGTCCGCCACCGCCATGTGGAATCGCAAAGGTTTTGTGCAAATTCAGGTGACACACATCCGCTCCGATAGTGGCCGGATTGGTCAATCCTACTTGCGCATTCATGTTGGCACCGTCCATATAGACTTGTCCACCGTTGTCGTGAATGAGTTGGGTAATTTCGCGAATGGCGCTTTCAAAAACGCCGTGCGTAGAAGGGTAGGTAACCATCAAACACGATAAATTGTCTTTGTGTAAAAGGGCTTTCTCGCGCAAATCATCCACGTCGATGTTCCCGTTTTCTAAGGTTTTGGTTACCACAACTTGCATGCCTGCCATTGCCGCCGAAGCCGGATTGGTTCCGTGTGCTGAGGAGGGAATCAATGCAATATTTCTATGGTGATCTCCACGCGATTGGTGGTAAGCACGAATCACCATCAGTCCAGCATATTCCCCTTGTGCGCCCGAATTGGGTTGTAGGGTGGTGCCGGCAAATCCGGTGATGGAATTGAGTTGCGTTTCTAATTTGCGCAACATTTTTTGATAGCCTTGCGCCTGATCAAGCGGGGCAAATGGGTGAATATTGTTCCAGTTTGGACTGCTCAACGGAATCATTTCGGCGGCTGCATTCAATTTCATGGTGCACGATCCCAAGGATATCATGGAGTGATTCAAGGCCAAATCTTTGCGCTCGAGCATTTTAATGTAACGCATCAAGGCCGATTCTGAATGATAGGAATTGAATACCTCGTGTTGTAAAAAGGCTGATTTACGTTGGAGTTGAGCGGGATATGCGGTGTTGTTATCCAAAGCCGTTATTGCGACAACAGCTGTGTTGGTAGCTTCTGCAAAAACTGCGCAAATGGTATTCAAATCGGCTAAACTCGTAGTTTCATTAACAGAAATCGAAACGGTTGTCTCGTTGATGTAGTAGAAGTTGAGTTGGTGTGCTTCGGCAATCGTTTTTACTTTGGCAGCATTGGCTGTTAGTACGATGGTATCAAAATAGTGCGTATTTTGTTGGGTAATACCCATTTGTTGTAAAGCTTTGGCCAAACTCACTGCCGAGGTGTGCACTTTTTGGGCAATGTATTGCAAGCCTTTTGGACCATGGTATACGGCATACATTCCTGCCATTACTGACAATAATACTTGTGCAGTACAAATGTTGGACGTTGCTTTGTCGCGTTTGATGTGTTGCTCGCGCGTTTGCAAAGCCATACGCAACGCACGGTTGCCGTCGGTATCAACAGTTACGCCAATAATACGTCCGGGCATGCTGCGTTTGTATTCGTCTTTCGACGCAAAATAAGCGGCATGTGGCCCACCGTAACCCAAGGGAATTCCAAAACGTTGGGTGGTTCCGTATACCACATCGGCACCCATTTCACCTGGAGGCGTGAGGGAAACCAAACTTAAAATATCGGCGCCTACGGCAACTTTTATTTCGCTGGCATGAGCTTTGGCAATAAAATCAGTGTAGTCGGTTACTTGGCCGTATTTTCCGGGGTATTGTAAAATGGCTCCGTAGAAATCAGTTGAAAAGTCAAAGTCTTCGTGTTTGCCCACCACCAATTCTACGCCAATTGGGGTAGAACGCGTTTGCAAAACAGACAGCGTTTGGGGTAAAATTTCGTCGGACACAAAAAATTTGCAGGCGTTGTTTTTTTTCTGCTCGCGTGAACGTACATCAAAAAGTAAGGCCATAGCTTCGGCCGCTGCTGTACTTTCGTCAAGTAAAGAGGCGTTGGCAATTTCCATGCCGGTCAATTCGATAATTAAGGTTTGGAAATTCAAGATCGCTTCCAAACGCCCTTGGGCAATCTCGGCTTGGTAAGGCGTATAGGCCGTATACCAACCTGGATTTTCTAATATGTTGCGTTGAATTACGGCAGGAACAATGGCTTGATTGTAGCCCAATCCAATATAGGATTTGAAAATTTTGTTTTCTAATCCCAACTGGTGAATGTGTTGGCCAAACTCATATTCAGTCATCGGTTCGTCTAGATCTAATGCAGATGTTAAACGAATATCATCGGGAATGGTTTCGGTAATCAGTTGATCTAAAGAAGCCGCACCAATGGTTTGTAACATGGGTTGTAAATCAGCTTCTCGAGGGCCAATGTGGCGTAAAGCAAATGCATCTGTTTTCATATTTGCGAAAAAATTGGGATGTTTTAAAAGGTTGCACAAAAATAGGGTTTATTCTCAAAGCCGGTCGCCGATTTGGGCCTGATTTTTAGGAATTTTTCAACCAAAACGGCATTTTATTAACAGGTTGATTACTTTTGGCACATGCGTATTTTTCGGTATCTTTTTGATTTTTATCTTCAATCGTCCCTGCATGTGGGTTTGGCCGTTTTGGCCTTGTTGCATTGCAGCGTGTTGCAACTCCAAATCAATGTTGAGTTACCGGTTTCACTAGCGGTTTTTTGCGGCACAGTCTTGGGCTATAATTTTCTAAAATATGTAGAGCTAGTTTATTTGGGTAAAGCGAAATCGACCTGGCATTGGGCTATTGGGTTCTGCACAGCCTTGGCCGCAGTATGTTTTGTGCTCGCATTATTTCAGTTGTCTTCCTCACAACAATTGGTCTTTTTGAGTTCGGGATTGTTGGTGTTGGGGTATCCATTGTTGCGCCGCTACGGTTGGTTTAAACTGTTTTTTGTGAGTGCCGCAGTAACCTATATTACAGTGTTTATTCCGCTAGTTATAGAAAAGAAACTTCACGACGAACTGGTTTACGTGTTTGTACAACGCTTTTTCTTGTTGAGCAGTTTGCTCATTCCCTTTGAGATTTGGGATAGCCAATTTGACGGAGCGCATTTGCATACCTTGCCCCAACGCATGGGGATTCGTAAAACAAAACAACTGGGCTACAGCTTTTTGTTGCCCGTTATTGCCTTAATGGCATGGCAACCTGAATATCAATTGGCAACAGTAGTGGTTGTTGTTTTGGCTGCGCTGTCGATTTATTTTACATCACTACAGCGCTCTATCTATTACACCTCCTTTTGGGTAGAGAGTGTGCCAATTGTGTGGTGGGTGGTATTATTGTTTTGTTGATTTAGTTTCAAGTTTCAGGTTTCAAGTTATGCCAAGTATACTAAGTGGTATACTATATAAAGCACTATAGCGTAGCGGAACAACCCATTTCGTGAAACCTGAAACGAGGCGTTAGCCGACTAATTTAGCGAAGCTGAATAAACCTTAAACTTGAAACCTGAAACAAAAATTTTAAACCTGAAACAAAAATTAAACCAACCCCGCTCTTCTCAACAAGGCCTCTGGCTGCGGTTCTTGCCCGCGGAAACGTTTGTATAGCGTCATCGGGGCTTCGGTGCCACCCTTAGAAAGCACATTTTCCTTGAATTTGCTGGCTATTTCGGGATCAAAAATTCCTTTTTCCTGAAAGTAGGCAAAGGCATCCGCATCGAGTACTTCGGCCCATTTGTAGCTATAGTAGCCGGCTGAATATCCGCCTTGAAAAATATGCGAAAACGAGACACTCATGCAATTTTCGGCCACATCGGGAAACAAGGCTGTTTCATCCATGGCTGCTTTTTCAAATGCTTTTACGTCAGTGATTTCCAGGGCTTTGGCGTGATAAGCCATATCCAATAAGCCAAAACTCAGTTGACGCAGCGTGGCCATGCCTTCCATAAAACTGGCACTTTCCTTAATTTTTGTCACGTAGTCCTGTGGAATAATTTCGCCGGTTTCGTAATGCTTGGCAAATAGGGCTAGGGCCTCGGGTTCGTAACACCAGTTTTCCATCACTTGGCTGGGCAATTCTACAAAATCCCAAAACACCGAAGTTCCAGATAAACTCGGATAGGTAGTGTTGGCCAACATGCCATGCAAGGCGTGACCAAATTCATGAAACAACGTAGTCACTTCGTTAAAGGTTAGTAGGGAAGGTTTGGTCTCCGTAGGTGGAGTAAAGTTGCACACAATCGAAACGTGCGGACGTTCTTGCTGGCCTTCAAATAAGTATTGCGGTTTGTACGAAGTCATCCAAGCACCGTTGCGTTTGCCTTTTCTTGGGAAAAAATCAGTGTAAAACAAGGCCACCAAATTTTGATCTGCATCCACTACTTCAAAAGTTTGCACATCGGGGTGGTATTTGTCAACCGTATGAATTTCGCGAAACGTAATTCCAAATAATTTTTCGGCAATGCTGTAGGCGCCATGCAACACATTGTCCAATTTAAAATAGGGCTTCAGCAGTTCGTCGTCAACCGAAAATAATTTTTGTTTCAGCTTTTCGCTGTAATAGGCGCTGTCCCATTTTTCAAGTGTCGTGATGCCGTCCAATTCTTGGGCAAAAGCCTGTAATTGGGCAAAATCGCGTTGGGCAGCCGGTTTGGCTTTGGCCAATAAATCCTGTAAAAAAGTTTGCACTTTCTCGGGCGATTGCGCCATGCGTTCTTCGAGTACAAATTGTGCATGCGAGTCGTATCCCAACAATTGTGCGCGTTGGTGTCTATGCGCTACAATGCGTTTTACCAATTCGCGGTTATCGAATTCGTTGCCTTGAAAGGCTTTTTTTCCGGCAGCGATGGCCAATTCTTTGCGCAATTCGCGGTTTTCTACATAGGTCACAAAAGGCAAATAACTCGGAAAATCAAGTGTAAAAACATAGCCTTCCAATCCATTAGATTTGGCCAAAGTTTGCGCCATCTCTTTGGCATCGGCAGGCAATCCCTTCAGGTCTTCTTCATTGGTCAAGTGCAGTTGGTAGTTGTTGGTTTCGGCCAGCACGTGTTCGCCAAAAGTCAATTTGCATTTGGCCAATTCGGTGTCAATTTCCCGCAGTTGGGCTTTGTCGGTTTCAGATAACAAGGCGCCATTTCTAGCAAATCCCTTAAATTTCTTTTCCAACAAAGTGGCTTGTTCGGCAGTCAAGTTGAGTTGTTCGCGTTGGTCGTAAACCGCTTTTACGCGGGTAAACAGTGCTTCATTCAAGCTGATGTCGTTACTAAACGCGGTAAGCAAAGGCGAAACCTCCTGCGCTATTTTTTGCATCTCGTCATTGGTTTCAGCCGAATTCAAATTGAAGAAAATACTCGACAAGCGTTCCAAGGCTTGCCCGGAATATTCGAGTGCTTCGATGGTATTTTCAAAGGTGGGCGCCTCGGCATTTTGCGTAATGGCGTCAATCTCAGCGCTGGCTTTTTCGATATTGGCTTCAAAGGCCGGTTGGTAATCTTCGTTTTTTATTTGCGAAAAAGGTGCTGCAGTATAGGGAGTTTGAAAAACCTGAGTAAGTATGTTCATAACAAAATTGAGCCCAAATGGACTTTAAAATAGATGGATGTAAATTGAAATTAGCGTTTTAATTCGGCCGAAGCTTGTAGTACAGCTGCTTTGAGTCCTTCTTTGTACAATACAATTTTGTCGAGCACACAGGTGTCGTGGCAACCAATAATTTGCGCGGCCAAGATACCGGCATTTTTGGCGCCATTAAGTGCTACCGTAGCTACAGGAACACCGCCGGGCATTTGCAAAATAGACAAGATCGAATCCCAACCGTCAATGGAGTTGCTCGATTTTACGGGTACGCCAATTACCGGCAAGGGCGACATCGCGGCCACCATTCCGGGTAAATGGGCAGCGCCACCGGCTCCGGCAATAATTACCGATATGCCACGCAAATGTGCATTTTGGCTAAACTCCACCAGTTTTTCGGGTGTACGGTGTGCCGAGACAATATCTACTTCGGTTTCAATGTCAAACCCGTGCAACATATCGATGGCTTCTTGCATAACTGGCAGGTCGCTTTTGCTTCCCATTACGATGGCTACTTTCATACTAATTAGTAATTAATAATTAAAAATGAATAATTTTTGGCGTGTCCCTTTGGGCCGGGCTATGCGCTGTATCTTTTGTGCTAGTAAATTATTTCTTCAAATGTTTACATTTTGCACAAAAGGATGCCGCTTCTATCCCTCACGCATCGTATTCTAAAATCAAATTCTAGGGTATTCAAATCAATGCCTTAGATTTCAATCTTTCAATCTTAAATCAAGCGATCACCCGGATCTTCTTCTTCACTTCCTCTGCAATTTTCCTTGCTTCATTCAAGTCTTCATGCACAATGGTCACGTGGCCCATTTTGCGAAACGGTCGGGTTTCTTTTTTGCCATACAGGTGCGGCGTTACGCCTTTTATCTGCATGATTTGTTCTATATTTTCATACACCACAGGTCCCGAAAAACCTTCGGCACCCACCAAATTCACCATAATTCCGGCTACTTTGCTGCTGGTATCACCCAAAGGCAAATTCAAGATGGCGCGAATGTGGTTTTCAAATTGGGAGGTATAACTGGCTTCTATGCTGTAATGGCCTGAGTTGTGCGGACGTGGCGCTACTTCATTCACCAAAATCTGGTTGTCTGCAGTTTGAAAAAGCTCGACGGCCAAAATGCCTACATGGGCAAAGGCTGCCGAAACCTGCAAGGCAATCTCGGTTGCTTTTTGTGCCAATTCGGGTGTAATTCGAGCCGGACACAATACGTATTCTACTTGGTTGGCTTCGGGGTGAAACTCCATTTCAACCACCGGATAGGTTTTTATCTCGCCCGAAACCGAACGCGCTACAATTACGGCCAACTCGTTGGTAAACGGAATTAATTCTTCGGCGATGCATTCACCAGTGGGTAAATCGTGCAAGTCAGTAATTGAACGCACAATTTTTACCCCTTTGCCGTCGTAGCCAAATTGGGCCAATTTCCATACAAATGGAAACGTCAATTCAGTGTTGTTTATGGCTGAAACTAAATCTGAAAGTTGGGTATAACGCGTATGGGGTGAAGTAGGGATTCCGTGGGATTTGTAATGGTCTTTTTGTATGCCTTTGTTTTGAATCAATCGCAGGGTTTTGGCACTCGGATACACGGCTTTGCCTTCGGCTTCGAGTTGATCAAGGGCATCCAAATTTACGTTTTCAATTTCGAGGGTGAGCACATCAACTTTTTGACCAAAATTGTACACGGTTTGATAATCCAACAAATCGCCTTGTTCAAAATAGTGTGCGCCATATTGGCAAGGCGCTTCGGCACTCGGATCGAGCACATAGGTGCAGATGTCAAATTTGCGCAAATCGGCCAGCATCATTTTGCCTAATTGGCCACCGCCTAAAATGCCGAGTTTAAAATCAGACGAAAAATAGTTCATGCCGTGTGTTGCTAAAATTTGGGCAAATATAGGGATTCCTCTTTTTTAATTGGCTAAAAGTAGCCGCCAAAATCTGCTTATAATTCGCCGGAATTTAGTTGCGCACCACATAAATTTTGGCCGTAAATACGCCATGGTTCGTGGTGGTTTTGGCTATGTAAAGTCCCGCAGCCAAATCGGCCACCGAAAAACTAAAATTAAAATCGCTTGTGGTATTCCAGCGTTCTACCACCAAACGCCCGCGGTCAGAATACAGCGCCAGTTTGTATAAAAGCAAATCTGGACCCAAATCTAAATGCACTACCGTATCACAAGGATTGGGATAAAAACGTGGTTCGGCTACATTTTTTGGTGGTGTTGCGTCGCCTCGACAAAAATCTGGAACGGCATAAGGTGCTTGCAGGACTTGTTCAATTTTGGTTTGCGCAAAGCCCCGTTGCAGATTCGCATCATATAAGGTTCGGTCGAGTACCGCAGTAGACGACCCCATCCAATCTTGTAATAAGGTACCAAATACATCGCGGTAATCGTGTTGAATGGTTTGCACCTGAAAGTTGTTTTCTTCAGTGGCTTCGCTCAAGTTCGGGTTAGTTCCTTTTACCCCTGGCTGGATGGCTTTGCCAAACACGAATAGTGGTGCCACTTCGCCGTGATCGGTTCCGTAATTGCTGTTTTCGGCAATTTTTCGACCAAACTCCGAAAAGGTCAGGGCAATTACATCGTCGGAAAGTTGTTGTTTATGCAAATCCAGCATAAACACATTGACTGCCGAACTCAGTTCTTGCAACAAATTGGCATGTATGCCCAAGTGTGATCCTTCTGGACGAACTTGGTTTTCGTGGTTATCAAATCCTTTAAGGCGCACCAAATAAATTTTGGTTTCTAAGTCGCCCGAAATAAATTTTGCTACGGTTTTAAGCTGATTGGCCAAGTCGGTATCAGGGTATTGCACCACATTTTTACCTTTGGTAAACGCAGTCGTTACAGCAGTTTGGTAGTGATTGGCTGCCGAATCTACCTCGAGAATGTAGCGCAATTTGTCACCGTATTCGGAGTTGGGAATTGGATTGGGTGCGGTACCGCTTTGCCCATTTAATTCCGAATAGTATCCGTTGGCATCTTGTGTATTGATGTTGATGGCCAAATGGTGTTCGTGTTCGCCATCAAATCCCAAAGAAGCGTCGCCACTGCCCAACTGAATCCCCAAAGGATAATTGGCTTGCAATTGATCGGGGAATTGATTTTCTAGAAAACGACCAGTCCAGCCGCTTTGAATGTCAAAATTAGGAATGGTTCCGTCGCCACCACTCAGCCAAAGATCAGTTGATTTGAAATGGGATTTATTGGTATTGGGGTAGCCTACACCTTGTATAATTTGCAAGAGGCCATTTTCGTATAGGTTTTTAAATCCCGTCAAGGCCGGATGCAAGCCCAGTTGTTTTTCTGGCGCCAAACTGCCATCCAATTGAATGAGTCCATGTGTGCCACCCAAAGGCAACCGCAGCGTAGGCCGAAATTGCGCATAGGTATCGTATTGATTCATCGGCACCAGCGTGTTAATGCCGTCGTTACCGCCCGCCAATTGAATGAGCACCAATTTTCGATTGGAAAAATTAGGGCAAGCCAAAGAGCCCACTTGTTTGAGCATGGCCGATACTTCGCTGGGAAGTAAGGCAATGGCGCTTGCGGTAGCCGATAGTTTGATGAAATTTCGTCTTTTCATAGCTTTGGCTTAACAGAGTTGGCATTCGGGTGCTTGCAACAGTGCACGCAGTAAACTTTTGAGTCGCAGTTCAACTACTGTGGTAAATCCCGCTTCTATGTAATAACTCCATAAAGCGGTCCAATCACCTCGCGGTTGTCCTTGTAGCAAAAAAGTATTCATGAAATACAAGATTCGTTCTCTTGAGGCGATTTGCCCAAACAAATATTGGGTTAACTCAGTACACAACACATAGGGGTCTTCAACAGTAGAAATAAGATTGCCTTGATGCAAAAGCGTCACGATAGGAATTTGAGCCGCAATATTTTGGTTGGTTGCCAATCGGTTTTCGCCTTCTATCAAGCAACTTCCCAATCGAAATCGCGCTGCAAGTGTAGCGGTTGATATCCAACTCTTGTCAAAGTTGGGACTCTGATAATAGGCCGCATGCCCCGCCACATTGGGTGGATCAAATGGCAGCATATTCGCTTGTTTTAAGAACGAATTGTGCGCAAAATTGATCCAAAAGGTTTCGTAGAATTCCACGGGATTTGTCTGAATATCGGGAATAGTGCCTGGAAAAAGACTGGCCCATTCACTCACTAATTGCAACGGCGATTTGATCAATCCACCCAAAGTTTCGTCGCTGCTGTCTTGGTCGTCTTGGTCAAAAAAATGCTGGCTAGAAAACAATCTTTTTAGCGTAGGAAGCAATTCAAATTGGTTTTCGCGGAGTTCTGTGGCCAATGGCAAAATAATATCCTGAATCACCTCGTCGCTCAAAGTTGGTTTCACAAAATAGCGATACAATTTGGCGCAAATGGTGATGGCTGTTTGCTGTTGGTTAAATACCATTGCCACAAAGGCCTGTAATTCGTTGTCCATTTCTCCGGCATTGCCAGCAGCAGCTATCGTTTGGTTGTTAAAATGGGCGCTAAATGTTTTTTCGCTCAAATCGTGTTCACTAAACTCGTTACGTCCTTTGGGAATACCCGTATCGGCGTCTAGCGATTGTCTGTTGGTTTGTTGTTTAAAGCCGGTGAGTACTTTGGCGGCTTGCACCACGTCAGATTCCTGGTAATTGGGATTGTTTTGCAAATCTAATTTCCCAATGGTAAAGAGTTCCAAAAATTCACGGGCGTAGTTTTCATTGGGCGCCATTTTGCTGTTGGAATCGTTATTGAGATAGCGCAACATGGCATTGTTTACCGTCATTTTTTCAGCCAGTTGTTGGTAATTGCCGTAGGCGTAAAACGAAAGCAATTCCAAATGGTCATAAAAATCACTGGCGGTAAAACTGCTGCTCGATTTCTCGACTGTAAAACAGGTAGATAAAAAATGGGTGAGTTTAAAATGGGCAGTAGGCGAATGCACGGCATTATTCCACCACCAGCCGGCAATAAGAGCCGACTTTCGAGCCTGGTCCGAGAAGCTATTGGAAGGAATGGATGTCGCGGTAAAATGACCTACTGGATTACCTACCGGCAACGGATCGTAGGGCAATTCACTGACCAGTTGTGGGGCACTACACAATAAATTGACCGCTTCAGTGGCTGACAACAAAGCAAGTTCGCGAATCAAATCAGCCGTATAACAAAAACTGCACCTACGGGCTAAATGCCGGGCGTTTGTGGTGCCTAAAAGTGCCGTGTAGGGTTGAAGTGAGGCCATTTTGTATCGGAGTAACAGAAAGTGCTAAAGTACAATTTAATTGCGCGCTTGCGTTAAGAGCTTGCTGAATTTGCGCACCGAATGTTGCAGTCCAGGTGACTGCTTTGCAAAATCTTTTTGCATCAATTCGAGCAGCGGTTCTACCACCCATGGGAATTGGGTGTGGTAGTGGTACAAAATGCGAATGGCCATTACTTTGGGTACAGTTTTCTCGGGTTGGATGAGCCATTGTAGCGCCAATTCTACGGTAGCTTCGGCTAGATTTTCGGGGATGAGGTTGGCCAAACACAGCTTGGCTAAGGTGTTTGAAAAAGCCCGTTTGGCCGATTCGTGTGTGTAATTTGGAGCAACTTCAAGCATTTGAGGTAAATAGGGTGCCACCCAAGTGGGCTTTTTTAACGCGATCAATTCGATGATCCACAGCGCCTTGTGTAAATTGGGGTTTGATAGATCTGAGGCAAACTCCGTTAAATCAGCTAGTAATTCTGGCGAATGAAACACCTCTTTTGCACGACTTTGGCGAGCTATGGCATGGGCAGTTCCGTTGCAAATATGTTGATAATAAGCAGAATTCATGGTGTTCAAAAATACAAATAAAACAATTTTCGGCCCGGCTTTCTTCGCACTTATTGCTATATTTGTCGCTGTTAAAAAAACGCCACATGATACATCTGCACGATAAAACCTTTGTGCCATTTATTTCTTCAGAGGAAATAGATTTTGCCTTAGCCAATATGGCCAAAAAAATGGCCGATGATTTCTTTGATGAAACACCTGTTTTTATTGGTGTATTGAATGGTTCATTCATGGTTTTGTCAGATTTGATGAAAAGCTACCGCGGCATGTGTGAGGTGTCATTTTTAAAAATGGCCTCCTACCAAGGCACCCAATCTACTGGTCAAGTTAATGAGTTGATTGGATTGGATATGGATGTAGCAGGGCGCACGGTTGTGGTGGTTGAAGACATTGTAGATACAGGCAATACTATCGAAGCATTGAAGGCACTGTTCAAAGAACAAAACGCCAAACATGTAAAATTTGCCACCTTGTTTTTTAAACCGGAAGCCTACACCAAAGACATTAAAATTGACTACATCGGCATTCGCATTCCCAACAAATTTATTGTGGGCTATGGCTTAGACTACGATGGCTTGGGCAGAAATCTTCCCGATGTATACCAACTCGCCGAATACTAATTCACACAAAACACAACTCAATAATTTACTCGTAATCCAATGATTAACATCGTTCTTTTCGGAAAACCAGGTGCTGGAAAAGGCACTCAAGCTGAATTTTTAAAAGAAAAATACAATTTAACCCACTTGTCTACCGGTGACATTTTTCGGTTCAACATCAAAAACGAAACGGCCTTAGGGCAGTTGGCCAAAACCTACATGGATGCTGGCGATTTGGTACCCGATTCAGTTACCATTCAAATGTTGGAATCAGAAGTAGACAAAAACCCACACTCGGCTGGATTTTTGTTTGATGGTTTTCCCCGTACCAATGCACAAGCCGAAGCCTTGGACGCATTTTTGGCCACCAAAAACCAACACATTACCGCCACCATTGCCCTCGAAGCCAATGATGAAATCTTAGTAGCCCGCTTATTAGAACGCGGAAAAACATCCGGACGACCAGATGATCAAGACGAAGAAAAAATTCGCAATCGCTACCAAGAATACAATGAAAAAACGGCTCCTTTAATGGCTTATTACACCCAACAAGGAAAATTTCATGCAGTGGACGGCATTGGCCAAATTGAGGATATCACCCAGCGATTGAGTGCTGTGATTGATGGGTTGTAACACAATTCAAGCGCGTTAATTGTCGCAAGGCAAAAGCCAAAATAAATCAGAAAAAATAAATGGAACTATTTGTTATTCTACTTTTAATCCTGCTCAATGGGGTATTTTCGATGTCGGAAATTGCCTTGATTTCTGCGCGAAAAAATCGCTTGGAAACCTCGGCCAAAAAAGGGAATAAAAACGCCAAAATTGCCCTGGATTTAGCCAATTCGCCCAACAAATTTTTGTCAACGGTTCAAATTGGGATTACCTTAATTGGTATTTTAACCGGGATTTATTCTGGAGATAAAATCACCCACGATGTAGAGTTATTCTTTTCAGGCTATATTGTTTTTCAACCCTATGCGCCAACCTTGGCTGTAGTGGTGGTTGTAGTAATTCTTACATTTTTTTCCTTGGTGCTGGGCGAATTATTACCCAAACGTATCGGGCTCAATCACCCCGAATCGATTGCCAAAGCAGTGGCCTTCCCCATGCGGCTCATTTCGCAAATCACGGCGCCCTTCATTTGGTTGCTCACTATTTCTACCGAGGGTTTGCTTAAACTACTCAACATCAAACCGACCGCTGACGGCAAAGTAACCGAAGAAGAAATCAAGGCCATCATCAAAGAAGGCACCGAAGTGGGCGAAGTACAAGAAATAGAACAAGACATTTTAGAACGCGTGTTTCATATTGGCGATCGAAAAATCAATTCGCTCATGACACACCGCTCCGATATTGAGTATTTGTCCCTAGAGGATACCGCTCCCGAGCTCAAAGCCAAGGTGTTGGAAGAATTGCATTCGGTGTTTCCGGTCTGCAAAGAGAGCTTAGATGATATTATTGGCGTAGCGACGCTCAAAGATTTGTTTGCCAATTTTGAAAAAGGCAACTTTGATCTAGAGACCATTGCCAAAGAGCCGGTGTATCTTATTGAACACACCTCGGCCTATAAAGCCTTGGAGCACTTCAAAAAAACCAAAGTACATTATGCTTTTATTGTTGATGAACACGCGGTTTTTCAAGGCATAATTACCCTCAACGATATCTTAGAAGCACTAGTGGGCGATGCCTCCGATTTTGATGACGATGAATACAAATTGATTGACAACGGCGATGGAACTTGGCTAGTTGATGGACAGTATTCACTGCACGATTTTCTCACCTCGTTTGATATGGACGAACTGACCAACGATTATGAGGTAACCACCGTGAGCGGATTTTTTATCACCGAATTGGGTTCAATTCCCAAAGAGGGCGAAAAAATTATTTGGAACAAACTCGAGTTGGAAGCCCAAAAAATGGATGGCGCCAAAATAGACAAGGTGCTCATCAATACTTTAAAAGAATAGATATTAATTTCATCATACAGATGCTTCTCGCAGACGTAATCTGTAAACTTTAAACTGTACACCGTAAACCGTAAGTTGTACACTGTAAACTCAACACTATGACCGAAGGCAACTTTGTAGACTACGTAAAAATATTTGTTTCATCTGGCAAAGGCGGAAAAGGATCTACCCATTTGCACCGCGAAAAATTTATTGAAAAAGGCGGTCCCGATGGCGGTGATGGCGGACGCGGCGGACATGTATATTTGGTGGGCAACAAAGGACTTTGGACCTTGTTTCACCTCAAATTTGCGCGACACATCAAAGCCGGACATGGCGGAGATGGTGGGGGCGATCGCAGTACTGGACACGACGGTGAAGACAAATACATCGAAGTGCCGTTAGGAACGGTAGTGCGCGACAAAGAATCCAATGAAATTCTATTTGAAATTACCGAAGACGGCGAAAAACGCATCGTGGCCCAAGGCGGAAAAGGTGGATTGGGCAACTGGCACTTTAGATCTTCAACCAACCAAACACCACGCTATGCGCAGCCAGGCTTGCCGGGCTTGGAAACTGACATTGTATTAGAATTAAAAGTATTGGCCGATGTTGGTTTAGTGGGTTTCCCAAATGCAGGAAAATCAACCTTATTGTCGGTACTCACCTCGGCTAAACCCAAAATTGCCGATTATCCGTTTACCACACTTAAACCCAATTTGGGGATAGTGTCTTACCGCGATTATCAATCATTTGTAATTGCCGATATTCCGGGTATTATAGAAGGCGCTGCTGAAGGTAAAGGCTTGGGGCACTACTTTTTGCGTCACATTGAACGCAACTCCACCTTACTATTTTTGGTGCCGGTTGATACCGAGAACATCAAAGCCGAATACGATATTTTGGTCAATGAACTAACCAAATACAACCCCGAAATGCTGCAAAAAGAGCGACTGCTCGTGATTTCCAAATGCGACATGCTCGACGACGAACTCAAAGCCGAATTGAAAACCCAATTGGATAAAGAATTCAAAGGGATACCCTATTTGTTTATTTCGTCGGTGGCTCAACAAGGCCTCACCGAACTGAAAGACAAATTGTGGACGATGCTCAACGATTAAATTAATGATGCCTTGTTTATACCCAACACCTCTTTTTGAGGTGTTTTTTTATGTGGTTATAGGTTTTACAAGTTAAAAAGTTAAATGTTGGTTAAATCGATTTTTCTTAAATGGCTAGGGAAGTCTATTTTGATAAATAAAGTATATTCGCAAAGCAAAAGTAAAGCACAGTTGCTGCACTTTATTCAGTATTAACTTTTATATCATCACATGAAAAAAATTATTGTTTCCTTCGTAGTAGGGATCTTATTGTTGCCCATGAGCGTCAAAGCCGACGAGGGCATGTGGTTTTTGATGTTCATCGAACGTCTCAATCACCGCGACATGCAAAAAATGGGCTTGCAACTCACCGCTGAAGAAATTTACAGCATCAACCACCACTCCTTAAAAGATGCCATTGTGCAGTTTAACGGAGGCTGTACCGCCGAGATTATTTCCAAAGACGGTTTGGTACTCACCAATCACCACTGCGGATACGATGCGATCGCTGAGCTGTCATCGGCCGAAAAAAATTACCTTAAAGATGGCTATTGGGCCGAAAACAGAGCCGCCGAAATGAAACCGTCGAGTTTGTTCGTGCGTTTCTTTGTGCGCATGGACGATTGTACCAAGCGTATTTTGGCCAAAGTTAATGCTCAAATGTCGGAGGCCGAGCGCGAAAAAGCGATTGCTGCCGAGATGGCCGTAATTGAAAAAGAAAACAACGAAGGCGGAAAATACACCGTATCAGTTCGTCCGTTTTTTCAAGGCAATGAGTTCTATTATTTTGTGTACCAAGATTACAAAGACGTGCGTTTAGTGGGAACTCCACCAGAAAGTCTTGGTAAATTTGGTGGCGATACCGACAACTGGGAATGGCCACGTCACACGGCTGATTTCTCTATGTTTCGCGTGTATGCTGACAAAGACGGAAACCCAGCCGATTATTCAGCCAATAACGTGCCCTTGCAACCCAAACACTATTTGCCGGTAAACATGGGCGGCGTAAAAGAAAATGATTACGCCATGATTTTGGGTTACCCCGGAAGAACCAACCGTTGGTTACCCGCCGGTGGAATTGAACAAAACGTAAAATTTGCCTATCCTGCTTGGGTTGAAGGCGCCAAAACTGGAATGGATAACATGAAAAAATACATGGACCAAAGCGCTGCCTTGCGTTTGGTGTATGCGTCTAAATTTGCTGGTACAGCCAACTACTGGAAAAACCGCCAAGGTATGATTGATGCCTTGACTAAGTTTGAAACCGCCAAATCAAAAGCAGCACAAGAAGCCAAATTTGACAAATGGGCACAAAAACCAGCCAACAAAGCCAAATACGGTACCGTGGTAAAAAACATCAATGCATTTTATGCGTTAACCAATGAAAAAGCGCGTCACGACAACTACTTGCAACAATTGTTGCGCACCACCTTTTTTGGTACCATTAGCCGAACAATGGGTCGTCAGTTGGATGCCTATGTAAAAGCCGATGGGGCCAAACGCGCGCAATTGGCTCCTGGTATTCTTGAAATGGCCGGAGAAATGTATAAAGAAATGTATTTGCCGGCTGAGAAAGATTTATTGGCTGCCCAATTGAATTTATATGCTGCCAAATCAACCGGATATGCTGTTGCGCCATTGGTTGAAAAAGTAGGGAAAGAAAACGGCGGAGATTTCACGAAATATGCACACGCTTGCATCGACTTGAGTTTTTATTCATCGCTAGACAAAGTAAAAGCATTCTTGGATGCACCTGCACAAGGCTTGTTGGATAACGATCCATTGCAAGTACTATCAGCAGATTTGTTGGCTCACTTGGCTTCTAAATCAGATGCAATTGCCAAAGCCCAAAATGATTTTGGAGCGGCCTATCGTTTATTGGTGGAAGGGTTGCGCGAATCAAAAATTGGTTCAATCAAGTACCCAGATGCCAACTCTACTTTGCGTTTAACGTACGGAAAAGTAAAAGCATTGCCGGCTGACAAACGCAACGATGCCAAAATAAACAACTACACCACCATGGAAGGCATGGTGAAGAAATACAAAAAAGGTGACGAAGAATTTGATTTGCCACAACGTATTTTAGATTTATACAACGCCAAAGATTATGGTCGTTTTGCCGATAAAGACGGCAGCTTGCACGTGAATTTCTTGACCGATAATGACATTACCGGAGGAAATTCTGGATCGCCAGTATTGAACGGAAAAGGCGAATTAATTGGTTTGGCTTTTGACGGAAACATCGAAGCCATGGCTGGTGACGTAATTTTTGACAATAAATTGCAACGTACCATCAACGTGGACATTCGTTTTGTGTTATGGGTAATCGAGAACTACTCGGGTGCCAAACACATTGTGGATGAAATGACGTTGATTAAATAAGTAAGTCGTAAAGTCAAAAGTCGAAAGTCGAAAGTCGACGATTGCGAAACAAAAGAATTAAGATTAATAAGAACGGCAGTAGGCGATGCGCTTGCTGCTGTTTTTTTTAAGTCATAAAGTCAAAAGTCATAAAGTGTAGAGTTATACTAAGAACGTCATTGCGAGGAGGAACGACGAAGCAATCATTTTCAGTCGAAAGTCGACCCGACTCCCGAAACTTCGGGACGAACAGGCGAAGCAAAGGGTAGAGGTATACTTAGATCAATTGTTGTGCTAAGAAATTCTGCAACGACCATAGGATTTGGCAGGCGTCCCGAAGCGTCGGGACAAAAAGGAGATCCCGAAGCTTCGGGACCGTGAAGAAACTCGAACTGTCTGAGGCGCGAGCCGAGTTTTTGAGTTTTAGGAAGTGAGCCTATTTTGATCGCCGAAAATCCCAGGTCTTGATTTTTTGTTTCTTTTTCATCAAGGAAAAAGAAAGGATTAACGATTTAAGATCAACGATTGCTTCGCCAGTTCGAGCAAAGCTCTCGGGTGTTGATTTTTGAATTGAAAAATACACTAAGAACAACTGTAAACTTAAAACCGTTAACTTATAACTAAAAAAACACACCCTCAGCCCCTCTCGAGAGGGGAGTTTTGGTAGTTATAAAGTCGAAAGTCAAAAGTCATAAAGTCAAAAGGGTAGAAGTATACTAAGATGAACTGTAAACCGTAAACTTTAAACTGTTAACCAAAAATACACAACAAAAAAATTGGCCCACTCACACGAGTAGGCCTTTTTCTATTTAGTATGAATAAGAAACTAATTCACAATTTTCTTGCTGATGCTTTGTCCGTTTTCTAATTGAATTTTGGCAATGTACACGCCAGAAGCAGCTTGTACCGTGTGGTTGAATTCAAGTTCGTTTACGGCTGCGTCCATAATGATTTTTCCACTTAAATCGATCAATTGAATATGGCTAATGGTAGTAGGTGCAGACACATGTAAGTTGTGATTGTTTATTGAAACAACAACTTCTTCAGCATTAATTTGGCCAACGCCCAATGCACTGTTGGTATAACGCAACACAAAACGACTAGGGTTATTTCCAGCGGCTGTGCTAAATTGGTAAGGCGCTTGTTTCAAGTCGTGGATGATTCCCAATTGGGTGTCCTCCAAGTAAATGTTTTGTGTATCAAATAAACCGTCGGTTGCACCAATGGCGATGCTGTAATTACCAGCTGTGATTGCATTATATCCAATCGCTACACTATCATTTTGGTCAAATGGCAAGGCACGTCCTTGGATGTTGGTTTTTGATGCACCCACTACCGTATAAATACTCAAGGCATTTGGCAACGGAATTTGAGCGTCATAAAATGAATCCAGTCCATTGGTAGCACCTTCAATGTACCCAACAAGCGTGCGTTCAGATTGCCCAATGGAATTCACAACGTCCAACCAAATGCGGTTGCGTTCTAGCGTTTCTACAGCTGGGGCAGCAGCTCCGTTTCTGAAAAAATTAGCATTGGAGTAGTTGGTGTTACGCAATCCGTTGTTGAAAATTAAATCAGCTGTTCCTTCTGGTCCGTCTTTCATTTGCACAAAGAATCCTTGACCTGCACCAATAAACAAATCGGCATCGGCGGCGGGGCAACAGTTTGAGCCAGTGAAATTATAAGTCAAGTAATCGCCAGGGCTGTAATTGTAGGTAAATGAACCGTAATTTGGATTGTTTGTTACCGATGGCAATGTACCATGTGTCCATAGGCGTACAGCTCCCTCAATGGTCGCTTGGTTGTCTACCAAAAATTGACTGGCACGGATCGCCGATGGATAGGGATTTCCTACTAAATTGTTGTTGTCGCTTAGATTGGTAATTTCTGTTCCATTATTTCCAAAATAACTGGCGCCGGTGTGAAAACCGCGTGCAATTGTCATGTTGATTTCTCCCGTATTGGGTGTGCCTACAAAAGTTGCTTCAAAGTTTTGAGCGGTAGATCCAAAAGCACCAGGTCCGCGTACAATGTATCCTTTACCCGGAGTCATCACAGCACCTGCTGCACCTTCCCAATTTCCTTGGCCGTTGTTGGTGTTGGCTACGGTTGGGTTCCATTGGTAAATTGGTCCAGAGGCAACTACTGTAGATAAATTATTGATGTTAAAATTGGCTACCGGTGACGACCAATACACATAATCTAAGTTGCGTACAAACGCATTTCGTTTGTAGTTGATTTCTCCCGAGTTCAAGGCGTTGTCGCTCAATTGAACCAAGCTGGCATTGTTTTCAAAAGTCATTGTTCCTCCCAATACGCTTAATCCGTTTTCTAAAGTAAGAGTAGTGCCACTAGTAAATACTATATCTCCTGCAGTAACTGTACAAGAACAACCTTCTAAGTTTCCAGTAGAAGTATACGATCCGCTAAACACAATGCGCATCTCATCAGTTGGAATACCATTGGTCCAATTTGTTCCGTTCCATTCGGTAGTTGCATTGCCTGTTATGTCAATCATTGCAGTTGCTGGCGATGTACATCCGCTGGCATTGGTTAACGTAAAGCTATATTGTCCTGGTTGTGTGATGGAGATAGTTTCGGCTGTGGTATTTCCGGTAATCGTGGCATTTACTGGTCCTGATTGTTCGATAGTCCAGTTCCCAGCTGGTAAATTGCTCAAAGCAATAGATCCGTTTCCAGCCGTGCACGAAATAGCCGTTACGCCATCAATCGTAGGCGTCATAGCCATATCACCAACAAGTACAGTAATCGGATTTGAGGCGCTACTGGTACAAGCATTGGCTGCTGCTACATAAACACTCAAAGTAGCGGTAGAAGTTACAGTAATACTCTGTGTAGTTTCTCCAGTGGACCATACATTGCCCGTTGTGGCACTAGAAGTTAAAGTTACCGAGTTGCCCGCACAAAAACTGGTTGGACCACTGGCCGAAATAACTGGTGTGGCAAGAACAGCATATACGGTAAGAGTAAACGGAATAGATGTGCTTACGCAACTTCCAGCGTTTACTACTGTTAAATTTCCTGAGTAGGTTCCTGCAGCGGTATTGGCAGGTACATTGATGGCGATTGCGTTAGCCGGAATTGCTGCGTTGGTTACCGCGGCAAAGGCATTTGCTGGACTTGCATTCCAAGTGATGCTGTATTGTGCAGCCCCGCCAGTTGTAGCCGTGTAAGGCAACAAAGCTGTTTGTGCTGCACTTGACATACATACCGGGCTAATGGCCTGCGTGGTAATAGTTGGTGCGCCAACGGTAATTGTAATGATGTTACTATAGGCTCCACAACCACCGGTCATCACTACACGTCGGTAGTAAGTAGTTTGTGTAATTACAGGCGGATTATATGTAGCTGCAGTTGCTCCCGCGATGTTTGTGAAGTTTACGCCATCGGCAGAAGATTGCCACTGATAGGTAAATGTACCATTTCCGCCCACTGGGGCCGCTGTTTGAGTAAGTGTAGTTGGATCAGCCGATAAAGCACAATAGCTTTGGTTTCCGGTGATGCTGCCCGAAGTTAAATTTGAACTCAATATTACGGTCAGTGTAATCGGATTACTCACCGATTGACAGCCGTTGTTGGTGATAATAATTCTAAATTTATATATCCCCGCTGTTGACAAGTACGTAGTGTAAGTTGGACTTAAAACGTATTGCGTTGTTGTTCCTGAAGGACCAGGCGCATTTACCCAAGTAACCGCGTTGTCGTAACTCACTTGCCACTGAAATGTAGCTGCACCACCTGGATTTCCAGAAAAGATATCCAAGTCATTTTGTCCACCACCAGCAATGGTTCCACACATATTAAAAATGGTATACGTGCTGTCATTTTGCCCCATGGTAAACTCAATTACCGGGGTTGTAGTTGCCGTTAATGTAATGGCACGTGTTGCTACTACTCCGTTTCCACAAGCATTCACCCCGTAAACGGTTAAGTTCCCTGAGGTAGCTGTTCCTGAAAATGAAATAGAAATTGAATTTCCTGTTCCGGTAATGGTGGCTCCTGTTCCTGAGTAGGCCCATACATACGAAGTAGCATTGGCAATAGTAGGAATACTATAGGTTTGTGCGGTAATTCCACGACATAAGGAAGCAGGTCCTGTAATTGGTCCAGCAGCGGTTGGCAACGAATTTATTGCAATAGGCAAGGTAGAAGCGGTTCCGTTTCCACAAGAATTTACACCATTTACACTTAAATTACCGGCAGTTGCTGTGGCTGAAAACGCAATAGTAATTGAATTGCTAGTTCCGGTGATGGTTGCACCTGTTCCAGAATAACTCCAAGTATAACTTGCTGCATTGGCAATAGCAGGAATGCTGTAGGTTACTCCAGTTTGTCCTTGACACACGGTTGCTGATCCGGTAATTGTTCCAGCTGCAGATGGAGCCGTTGTAGCTACTACAAATACGGTAGCGCTTGTGGCTGTACCAATTGCGTTTACTACTGATATAGTTCCCGATGTAGCACCGGCAGGTACGGTAGCAGTAATTTGTGTAGCACTATTTACGGTAAAGGTAGCGGCTGTGCCGTTAAATCGAACGGCTGTTGCACCAGTTAAATTGGTTCCGGTTATTACTACTGATCCACCTGCACAAGCAGTGGTTGGTGTAAAACTTGTAATTGTGGGAACAGTAGGTACAATAGGTCGTAATACGAGTATAATTCCAGCATTGCGTTCGGCTGCCGATAGGGTGGCAGTTCCAGCACCGGTGGCTCCAGCAGTCGCTTTGATTGCCCATGCGCCACCTACAGCAGCATTGTTGTTGGTTCGATTGTCAAAAAACTCGGTCAAGGTGCCCATAGTGGCCGCTGCCCAAGCTGAAAAGGTTGGCGATGAATTGGCCGCCATACCTAACATAACTACCGCAGCGTTGGGAGTTACGGTTGTTTTACTTGTAGCCTGTACAGTTGCAATATTATTTTGAACCGATAAATTTCCAGAGGCAACATCAAATGGATTGGCTAAATCGACACCACTAAATGCGGCTATCGTTCCTACCGTTCGGTTGGATTGGGCGTCTAAGGTAAACGTATAATTTGCTGGTTCGACTGCTCCTGCTATTTTGTATAATACAATTCCTCTACGGTTTGTTCCGCCACCTAAATTGGCCCCATCAATCAATGTCCATCCAGTACTTGTGGGGTTGGATAATCCACCTGTACCGTTTTGGGCGATGGTGACAAGCAATAAATCGCCGGCTATTACACCCGCTGGCTTGTTAATAGTTAAGGTAGCGTTTGTTGAGTTGGCTGTGCTTGTTCCGCGTAGTCCAATTGCAGCAAATGTTGCAGAAGTAAAAATAAGACTCGCTACGAGTGTAAGGTAGAATTTGTAGGTAAATTGTACAGTTGTATTCATATTTTTTTGTGTTTCTTAGGAGACTTGGGATTTCCTAGGGTTTGATTTGGTATGCAAAACTACGCGCGATATTCGTTTCTGTAAAATTTAATAGGCAACTAACCTTAAAACTCGATGAATCGCATTTTTTTTGATTTTTTAACAGGTAAATAATTGAAAATCAATTAGATGTAATAGATGTAGTTGGTCGATACTATTTGCATTTCATGGATAATTTTAACCCAATGGGCTCTTTTTATTCCGCTCATATTTAGTACATTTGGTTTTTTGAAATCCAAATGAAATACCTGCTGTTCCTTTTATTTTCGTTTTCGGCTTTGGCGCAATCCAATATGGAGAAAGGCATCAGCTTGTTTGAGCAGGAGCAGTATGAATTGGCCAAAGGGTTTTTTACCAAAGAACTTGCTGCTGCGCCTACTAATACTAAAATCATCGAATACTTGGGAGACATTGCGAGCCATTCCAATCGTTGGGAAACTGCGGCATCTTACTATAAAAAACTCACCCTTTTAAATCCTAAAAATGCCAACTACTTTTTCAAGTACGGTGGAGCTTTAGGCATGCGCGCACAAACCGAAGGAAAATGGGTGGCCATTCGAGTAGTGGGCGACAGCAAAGACGCACTCGACAGAGCACTACTACTCAATCCGAATCATATCGAGGCACGTTGGGCGCTCATCGAATATTTTTTGCAGTTGCCTGTTTTTGTGGGCGGAAGCGAAACCAAAGCACAACGATACGCCGCCGAATTGGGAAAAATCTCTCCGGTTGACAGCTATTTGGCCAAAGCCCATATTGATGAACACTACAAGCGGTTCAAGAATGCTGAGAAAAATTATATCAAAGCCATCGAGGTGGGCGGATCAAAACTCACCTATGAGCGATTGGCTCAATTGTACAAAGAAAAATTTCATGAACCCGAGAAGGCACTTCAAGTGCTCGAAAATTATAAAAAACGTAACAAAACTTAAATGAGAACTCATTTTATAGCCATTGGTGGTGCTGCCATGCACAACTTAGCATTAGCCCTGCATTTCAAAGGATATCAGGTAACCGGAAGCGACGACGCCGTGTTTGAACCGTCAAAATCGCGTTTACAAAAACAAGGTTTGTTGCCCAATGAACTGGGCTGGTTTCCCGAAAAAATCACTGCTGACATCGAGGCAATTATCTTGGGCATGCACGCCAAGGCCGATAATCCTGAGTTACTTCGTGCCAAGGAATTGGGGCTCAAAATTTATTCGTATCCCGAATTTTTATACGAACAATCCAAAAACAAAACCCGCGTGGTGATCGGCGGTTCGCACGGAAAAACCACCATTACGTCTATGATATTGCATGTAATGCATTACCACAACATTGAAGTTGATTATATGGTGGGTGCTCAATTGGAGGGGTTTGACACCATGGTGCACCTCACCGAAACCAATGATTTTATTGTGTTGGAGGGCGATGAATACTTGTCGTCACCTATTGATCGACGACCTAAATTTCATTTGTATCAACCCAATATTGCCTTGATCTCTGGAATTGCTTGGGATCACATCAACGTGTTTCCTACTTACGAGAATTACGTGGCGCAGTTTGAGGAATTTATTGCCAAAATTACGCCCGGAGGCATCCTGGTCTACAATGCCGAAGATCCCGAAGTAAAACGTGTAGCCGAAGCCGCGACCAATCCCATCCGAAAAATGCCGTATGAAACGCCAGCCTATCAAGTGGCCGATGGTGTGACTTTATTAGAAACGCCAGAAGGCCCTATGCCTATTGAAGTGTTCGGTGCTCACAACCTCAATAATTTAGCCGGCGCCAAATGGATTTGCCAAAATATGGGTGTAGATGAAGCTGATTTTTACGAAGCGATTGCAACCTTTAAAGGCGCGTCGAAGCGATTAGAAAAAATTGCCGAAAGCCCTAAAAAAGTAGCCTACAAAGATTTTGCACATTCGCCATCTAAAGTTGCTGCTACTACCAAAGCCGTTAAAGAGCAATACCCAAATCGTAAGGTGATTGCTTGTTTGGAATTGCACACCTACAGCAGTTTGAACGCTGAGTTTCTCAAAGAATACCAAGGAGCCCTCGATTACGCTGATGTAGCGGTGGTGTTTTATTCGCCCGATGCCGTAAAAATTAAGCAATTGGATGAGGTCAGCTACGAGCAAATTGCCCAATCGTTTCAGCGCAACGATTTAGTGATTTATACCAATCCGCAAGCGTTTCAAGACTATTTGTTTGAATTGAATTTTACAAATTCAGCGTTGTTGCTCATGAGCTCCGGTAATTATGGAGGACTCAATTTTGACGCACTCAAAACCTTGATCGAATCCTAAAAATCTATATTTTTTATATGCCTATTCACTTTATACACGCCTTATATTATGTCAGAATCCACCTCTTTTCCAATTCGGTATTGGGCCGAATCCGATCGTCCTAGAGAAAAATTAGCCTTATACGGAACCCAGGCCGTGAGCGATTCCGAATTACTTGCCATACTCTTGGGTACTGGTTCCAGATCTGAATCAGCGGTTGATTTGTCCCGGCGATTGTTGCGTCATTTTGACCACAATTTACACGGATTGGCCAAAGCCAATAGCGAACAATTGCAAAAATTTCGCGGCATCGGATCAGCCAAAGCACTCACCTTGATTGCTGCCATTGAGTTGGGCAGACGCTGCCGAATTCCAGACACCTCAGAATTAGTACATGTTCGATCAAGTCAGCAGGTATTTGAATTGATGCAGCCGCTACTGGGTGTTTTGCCCCACGAAGAATTTTGGATCATTTACCTCAATAATTCCAACAAAGTCATTCACAAAGCGCAACTCAGCAAAGGAGGTATCACAGGCACCGTAGTCGATGTGCGATTGGTTTATAAGCGGGCCTTAGAATTGGGTGCGGTACAAGTGGTTTTGTGTCACAATCATCCGTCAGGCACCCTAAAGCCTAGTGATGCCGATATTCAACTCACCAAAAAGCTCAAACAAGCCGGCAGTTTGCTCGATGTAAAAGTGTTGGATCACCTCATTGTAACCGAGGCCAATTATTTTAGTTTTGCCGATGCAGGTATTTTGTAAATCCGGCTGCTGCGTAGTTTATTTTACGACATTTGTTCTTGAATTTTAGTTTATGAAAAACAGCATACAGCACCTTTTTTTTGATTTGGATCACACGCTTTGGGATTTTGAAAAAAATTCCCAATTGGCCTTTGAACGCATTTTTGACGCCCAGTTTCCTCAGGTATCCATTGATGAATTTATCGCGGTGTATATTCCCATCAACAAAGCTTGTTGGCAGCTGTATCAGGTTGATCAGATGAGCCACGACCAATTGCGGTATCAGCGGCTCAAGCAGTCTTTTGACGCCATGCATGTCTCAATTTCTGATGACGAAATCAACCAAATTGCAATAGATTATATTACCTATTTACCCGAGTTCAATCACCTTTTTGACGGGGTACACGAGGTTTTGGACTATTTGCAAACCAAGTATGACTTACATGTAATTACCAATGGCTTTGCTCAGGTGCAAGACCGTAAACTAACCCAATCTAATTTAACGCCCTATTTCAAGACCAATACCAATTCGGAAATGGCTGGCGCTAAAAAGCCTAATCCCCTTATTTTTGCTCATGCGCTGCAAGTCGCTTCTGCAAAAAAAACCAACAGTGTAATGATAGGTGATTCACTTGATGCTGATGTGCAAGGCGCACTCGATTTTGGGATGCAGGCGGTATTTTTTAATCCGTTTAACGAAAAAGTATCGGAAGAAATTATCCAAATAAGTCATTTACGAGACTTGAAACAACTTTTTTAAACCTATGAAAAAATATACTTTTTTGATGCTTTTTTTTGTTGCGGCATCCGCTATGGCTCAACATGAAATCAATGCGTATCGCTATGTGATTATGCCCGAAAAATTTACTTTTTTGAAACAAAAAGATCAATTTCATTTAAACTCATTGGCCAAATTACACTTCGAAAAACTGGGTTTTACAGTATTTTATGATACCGAGACTTTGCCAGATTCATTGGTAGACAGCAATTGTACTAAATTATTTGCTGATGTATTGAGCACCGGAAATTTCATAACCACCAAATTGCAGATTTCCCTCAAAGATTGCAAGAATAAAGTAGTGGCGGTTTCAAAAGAAGGAAAAAGCAAGGAAAAAGACTTTCAATTGTCGTACACCCAGGCGTTTCGAGACGCCTTCACCACATTTCGAGAATTAGGGTATCAATACCAGCCCAAATCATCCCAGGCCAGTATCGAAGTGCCCAAAACTACTTCATCAATTGTAGACACAAATGAATTGTTGTATGCGCTACCCACTCCCAACGGTTTTCAATTGGTAGACAGCAGTCCAAAAGTGGTCTACAAAATCTTGTCAACTTCAAATCCTTCGTGTTTTATCGCCTACAAAGGTGAGCTTCAAGGGGTATTGGTACAAAAAAACGATGCTTGGTTTTTTGAGAATTATACCAACGGGCAGTTGAATTCACAACGGGTTATGGTAAAATTCTAGGCTTTTTGTTGACGAAAATGGTAGCGTAAAAACAAAAGCCCAGTAACCAAAAGTGGTCCACAAATTACCGCTAAAATTTGCAAACAAATGAGCACCGAGTGGTTGTTTTTGAAATTGAACACAAACAAGAACGGGCTGCACACCAATCCTACCAAAAGATACAAGAAACCCCCAATTTTTTCCCAACGCCAGGCGGTAAATAGCATTGCCGTGAGTAGGTAACTAGGGGTCAAGTGAATTGCAAAATCGACTAGCTTGCTTGTAATGGGTTGATTTCCCGATAAGGCGTCGAGCGCGAAGAGGCTTACAAATAAGATAGAGCCACTCCCTATAATTCGGGGTAACCAATAATCAAATGCTGTTTTCATTGGTGTTCTCATGTTAAATTAATAGCCATATTTATCTTTCCACCTATTTTTCAAGAATTCCCGCACGCCATTTTCGCGTGAATTGCTTCCAGGCTCGTAGAATTTGGTTTCTTGGATGGCCTCAGGTAAAAATTCTTGCTCGCTAAAATTGTTGGCATAGTTATGCGAATACTGGTATTCTTCGCCATAACCCAATTCTTTCATCAATTTGGTTGGGGCATTGCGTAAATGTATGGGAACCGGTAAATCGCCGGTTTGTTTCACCAAGGCTTGCGCATTCCCAATGGCCATATAGGAAGCGTTGCTTTTGGGGGAGGTGGCCAAATAAATGGCGCATTGGCTCAATAAAATTCGGCTTTCGGGGTACCCAATGGTGGTTACCGCCTGAAAAGTGTTGTTGGCCATAATCAAGGCCGTCGGGTTGGCATTACCGATGTCTTCACTGGATAATATTAGCATTCGTCGGGCGATAAATTTTACATCCTCGCCGCCTTCAATCATCCGCGCCAGCCAATAAACGGCTGCATTGGGATCACTGCCCCGAATTGATTTAATAAAGGCCGAAACAATGTCGTAATGTTGTTCGCCGGATTTGTCATACATAACTGTGTTTTGTTGCACCAACTGCAATACCCGTTCATTGGTAATTTGAATTGCGTCTTCAGCCGAAGCATTGACAACCAATTCAAAAATATTTAATAGTTTTCTACCGTCTCCACCTGAAAGTCTCAACAAGGCCTCGGTTTCGATTAATTGGATGTTTTTGGTTTGTAAATAAGAATCCACTGCCATCGCGCGATGCAATAAAGCTTCCAAATCGGTTTTGGTAAACGGATTGAGCACATACACCTGACAGCGCGACAATAAGGCAGGAATGACTTCAAAACTCGGGTTTTCAGTGGTGGCGCCTATTAGGGTAATCCACCCTTTTTCAACCGCGGCCAAGAGCGAATCTTGTTGTGATTTGCTGAAGCGATGAATCTCGTCGATGAATAATATGGGATTTTTAGCCGTAAAGATGCCGCCACTCTGCTTGGCTTTGTCAATGACTTCGCGTACCGCAGCCACTCCTGAGTTAATTGCACTCAACACATAAAACGGTCGCTTGGATTCTTGGGCTATGATTTGCGCTAAGGTGGTTTTACCCGTGCCTGGAGGTCCCCAAAATAGGAGAGAGGGAATAATTCCTTTTTCTATTTGTTGGGTGAGCGAACCCTTTGGCCCTACTAAATGCAGCTGACTGATGTAATCGGCTAGATGCTGGGGACGAATGCGTTCGGCGAGGGGAGCTTCCATGATTGATTTAGGATTGTTGATATACGATTTTCGATTTTTGATTTGAAAAATTCTAGGGGAAACAAATTTAAACATATTTAGAATGAAATTTCTATATATCTTCCGTTCAACTTTTATTATGACAATTTAGCACAACGACTACTTTGGCGATGTTTTTGAATAGGTTGATGCAGAAAATTAGATATGAACGACACGCAACATTTTAAATTTACCCCTTCGGTTTGGTTGGTTCCTGGCTTGTTGCTTGTGTGTATGTGGCTGGTTTGGGGAGTGGAACGGGTTTTTCATATCGATTTGGCCGAGCATGGCATTTATCCTAGAAGCGTAGCGGGTTTGCAAGGGGTCTTGTGCAGTCCGTTTTTGCATGCCAATGTGCAACATTTGGCCAATAATTCGATACCGCTATTTATTTTGGGAACGGCACTCATTTATTTTTATCGAGAACTTTCCCTCAAGGTGTTGTGGTATGGTATTTTGTTTTCGGGTTTGCTCACTTGGGTATTTGGTCGAAATTCTATTCACATTGGCGCCAGTAGCTTGGTTTATGTGTTGGTTTCGTTTATCTTTTTTAAAGGCCTATACACCCAATATTACCGACTCATGGCGCTCTCGCTCACAGTAGTGTTGGTGTACGGTGGCATGGTATGGTATGTTTTTCCAAGTCCCATAACCACAGGAGAATTACAGATTTCATGGGAAGGCCATTTGGCTGGATTACTGGTCGGTTTGGTGATGGCCATTCGCTATAAAACACCCGATTATGCAGCCGATATACAATACCCCTGGGAAAAACCCGAATTTGACCCCGAGGAAGATCCGTTCATGAAGCATTTTGATGAAAACGGGAATTTTGTGAATACACCAGCTCCCGAGGAAGAAGTATCACCTGAAAATACATCCACTGAGTTAAACTACGTCTATACTTATGTAAAAAAGGAAGATAATACTAACTAACTTCTTTGTCGTACTACTTCATACAAAAAAGCGCCACAAGCTACGGAGACGTTCAAAGAGCCAATACTGCCAAACATCGGGAGTTTTGCTTTTTCGTCAACCAATTTTAATACCGATGGATTGATACCGCGGTCTTCACTACCCATAATGATGGCTAAGGGTTCGTTGAGGTTTAAATCGTAGAGTGAGTGTTCGGTTTTTTCGGTAGCGGCTATGGTTTTAATGCCGCTGCCTTGTAAATAGAATAGCGCATCTTTGATGTGCTCTACTTTGCAAATGGGAATGTTAAAAACTGCCCCCGCTGATGTTTTTACGGTATCGCCGTTTACGGGCGCTGCTCCCGATTTTTGGATAATGATTCCGTGTACGCCAGTACATTCGGCGGTACGGATGATGGCGCCAAAATTTCGGGCATCTGAGATTTGATCCAAGATAAGAAACAAGGGTTTTTCTTGGGATTCTAAAGTAGCGGTTACTAATTCCTCAATAGAGATAAATCCAATAGGAGAGATGGTACCCACCGCACCTTGGTGGTTGTTATGCGTCAATCGATTTAGTTTTTCAACTGGAACGTAGGTAAAATTTACATCGCCGCGTTTTAATACTTTGAGTAAATCTTTCATCAATTCGCCTTGTGCATCGGCTTGCAAAAACACCCGATCTACTGATTTTCCCGATTGTACGGCTTCTATAATCGCGCGAATACCAAATATTAGATTTTCTTTTTCCATGCCGCAAAGATATAAAAAAACCACCCGCGTTGGCGGGTGGTTTAAAGCTATTCTGAAATGAACTAATTAGTTCACGTCCCAGAAAATTTTTGTAGTTAAAGTGTTACCTCCAATTGCAGTACCTGCTGCTTCAACGTTTGTACCATTTAAGGTTTCTTCACGTGAAGGGTAAGTATAACGGGTTGGAACTTGTGTAATATCAGCTTCAGCTGGAGCAGCCAATACAGGGTAGTCTAATCTTCTGTATGAAGACCATCCTTCAAATCCTCTGTTGTATAAAGCGATCCATGCTTGTTCTCCAATTTTTTGTTTCCAGTTTCCTGTAGCAGTAGCCCAGCTAACATTACTGCTAGCTAAGTAAGTAGCTACATCAGCTGCATCTACACCCCAGTTTTCCATTGAAGCAGTAATGGCAGCATTGTAGTGCTCTTCAGCAGTTCCTGTGATAGCAATACCTCTAGCTGCAGCTTCAGCCAATAAGAAACGTACTTCAGCATAGTCCATAATGGTACCTGCAAAAGTTGGATCAGCTAAAGTTTCGCTAATGTGTGAGTAGTTATTGAAGTTGTTGTTAGTTCCATAGATACCACCTGAATATCCACCATTAAATTCGGTGAAATATTTAGCACGTCTAGGATCAGACAAAGCATTCATTTTGTCTACAAAAGTATTTGCAGGAACAAAGTCGTTACGTCCGCTCACTACTAAATCAGCGTACAATGGGTTAGCGTTAGGTTGAGCACCTAAGTAAGTTAAATCTGTATTGTCAGCGTTACTCGCTAATACACCTGCATTAACCGCAGCAATTACTTCGGTAGCAGCATATGCAGCATCTACATCAGCCATATTGATCGCCAAACGCAAACGCAAAGAGTTAGCAAATTTTTTCCAACTTGCGGCGTTACCACCGTAGATCAAGTCAGCATCTCCAAAGCTATCGTCACCAGCAGTCAACAAGTTGTTGTCAGCAGTTAAACGAGAAATAAGGTCTTTGTAGATGGTTTTTGCATCGTCGTATTTAGGTAGTGGGTGTCCTTCAATGTCTAATGACTCAGTGTAAGGAACATCACCAAATGTATCAACCAATACGCTATAGCTGTAGCTCATCAAAATGTCAACAATAGCAATTTTGTTGTTTACTACCGCAAGTTCAGTCGTAGCAGTTGCAGGAATTCCTGCTTTTTCTGCTTCCAACAATTTTTTAGCTTCTTGTAAGTCACGCAATACGTCACGGTACAATACTCTAAAGTGCGTGTCTGGAATAGCACGTGTAGCAATGTCATATTGGCTTTCATCTGGATAAGTAGTTTCTGTCCAATATTGGCTAAACAATCTGAAAACATTCACGTTTACAGAAGTAGATACCATCTGATCAACTAAGTTTTTCTGAGCATTAGTAAACAAAAATTCTGCTCTAGTAGTAGTTGGATTTTTGGTGTCATCATTTAAGCTGGTGATATCATCAGAACAAGAAGATACCGTTAGCGCAATGAATGAGATGAATAAAAATATCTTTTTCATGTTATTAGAATTTTAAAGTTAAGTTACAACCAATGTTTTTTGTTGTAGGCAAAGAACCTGCTGAGTAACCAGAAGATAAGTTACCAGAACTTAAACCACTTTCTGGATCTGCATATGGAAGGTTTTTGCTGATGATCCAAAGATTCGAACCAATGATGCTAAATTTAAGTTCAGTCAATTTCAATTTAGAAACGATTGATGAAGGTAAATTATAGGTAATGTTCAATTCTCTCAATTTCACGTATGAAGCATCGTAAACAAAAGCTTTGTTAGGTGCTCTTCTATAACCTGATACGTTTCCGTAGAATTCAGGAGAAGGAGTTCTTACTGTGTTAGGCGTTCCGTCAGCTTGTACACCAGGAAGAATTACACCACCACCGTCAGCGATTGTGTTACGGATTGGGTTACCCAATTCGTTGTTTCCTGCAGTTACATCATACAAACCAGTAGCTAAACCGTACGATTGGTCAAGAGAGAAAATATCTCCACCTTTTTGCATATCAATCAAGAACGACATCGAGATGTTTTTGTAACCAAAACTGTTACGGATACCACCAACCCAGTCCGGAGTGATGTTACCAATTACATTGTTTGTGCTTGCGTTGATTACGTAACGACCATTTGCACCCACAACGCGCTCACCGTTAAGGTAAGTAAAGTCAGTACCTTTGATTGATCCGTAAGGTTGACCCACTTGTGCATTGATGGTGATACCACCTTGGTATGAACCCAATTGTAAGTTCTCAATACCAGGAGCCAAGCTCACTACTTCGTTTTGGTTGTTAGACCAGTTGAAGTTCATGTCCCATTGGAAATCTTTCAATTTCACTGGAGTCAAATTGAATTGTAGCTCAATACCTTTGTTCAATACAGAACCGGCATTTACATACTTAGCTGTATATCCTGTTGCAGCAGAATACGCTACAGGGAAGATTTGTCCTTCACTCAAGGTGTTGTAGTAACTTACGTCAAATCCAACACGTTTGTTTAAGAATTGCATTTCCAAACCAATTTCTTTGGTAGCCGATTTAACCGGTTGCAAGTTCGGGTTGTTTTTGGTAGATGGAATAGAGTACAATTGACTTCCACCAAAAGGATTGATTTTGTCAAAGTTGTCAACCAAAGAATGTGCTGGTGGTGCGTCCAATGGGCTTTCAGCATAACCTGCTCTCAATTTACCAAATGTCAACCAAGATTTGTTGATAGCACTAGTAAACACGTAGCTACCAGAAAATGAGAATGTATTTAATACATTGTCGTTTTTAGGCAATACAGAAAACGCATCTCTACGCGCTGTACCTTCTACAAAGTACATGTCTTTGTAACCTAACGATGCTGAAGCAAAGTAAGAGTTAACTCCTGTGTCTGTTTCATTCTCAATACCAAATGGAGAAACATACGAGTTAGACAAGCTGTAAATTCCAGGAACAATTAATCCACCTTCTGTTGAGTTTAAAGTAGAAGTAACTCTGTTTCTCAAGATGTTACCACCCACTAAACCGTTTAAGTTTAAGTTTTCAGTAAGGTTTCTTTTGAAGTTCAATAAGAACTCATAATTCTGCTCAGAGAATTGACGAGTATATTTTTGGTAACCTGATTTTTCATCAAAACGATTTACACCAAATTCAGCTGCTACAGATCCTGCAGCTCTTCTTTCTTCGCGTAATTCAGAGAATGAATCAGTAGATACTTTACCAGATGCTGACAACCAGTCGTTGATTTTGTACTCTAATTTAGAATACCCAACAAAACGGTTTCTTTCGTCAGATTGGAAGTTTTTGTAACGTGTAAAATACGGGTTATCCCAGTAGATTGGTGTTAAGTTGGTTGGATCTGACCAGTTCCAAGTAACGTTTTGACCATTTGATCTTTCGAATACTTGTTTCAACTCTTGAACGTCAACGTTGGTTTGCCACCACTGACGGAACGTAGACATGATGTTGTCGTTGTAACCCGTTGAGTTTCTACCGATAGTTTTTTGTGCATTGTAGTTAGCGTATCCAGAAACTGATAATTTATCAGAAATTTGGTGTGTAAAACGAGCGCTTAATGAATTCTTTTTCAACTCACTGTTTGGCATGATACCATTTTGTTTGAAGTTGTTAAAGTTCATCAAGATGCTTGATTTGTCATTGCTGTTTTCTAATGAGATAGAGTTGTTCAAAGAAACAGGCGTTTCAAAGAAAGATGCTGGACCATTTTTAGCAGCAACCCATGGAGTAGCTTGGTTATAGTGGTCAGAATAAGGAGTAAATGCATTCCAGTTGTAAACTGATAAATTTGGATCGAAAGCAGCTCCATAAGAAGCATCTTCTGAAGTTGGAACTACTAAATCATCTGTTCCGTCTCCATCTACGTCACGATACAAGAAATATCCACTTGGATCTTCATAGTAAACACCGTAACCAGCTCCGTATTTGTTTTGGTAATTTACAAACGTTGATTTGTCAATAGATCCAGTTACAAATTCGCTAGAAACAGTTACACCCATTCCTTTTTTGTTTGCTTTTCCTTTTTTGGTTGTAATTAAAATTACACCGTTACCTGCTTGGTAACCATATAATGCAGATGCAGCAGCACCTTTCAATACGTTTACGCTTTCAATATCGTCTGGATTCACATCCATGGCGTTGTTACCGTAATCGTAAGTAGTTCCTCTACCAGTGGTTTGAGAACCAGTGTTTGAGTTGGTGTTTGAGTTGTTGATCGGCATACCGTCAATAACTACTAACATTTGGTTGTTTCCGCTCAAGTTTTTGATACCACGAGAAACAATGTTGGTAGAACCACCAAAGTTGTTGTTTCTGCGGATGGCAACCCCAGCGATTTTTCCAGAAAGCTCGTTCATGAAGTTTCCACTTCCAGCTCCTGAAGTTATATCTGCACCCTTAATTTCTTGGGTAGCATATCCAAGAGATTTTTTCTCTCTTTTAATGCCCAATGCAGTTACAACTACGCCCTCTAATTCAACTGAATTGTCAGACATTTTTACTTTCATTGAGGCAGAGGCAGCAACTTCTTGCGTTCTCATTCCCATAAAAGTGAATACCAATACTCCCCCTTTTTCGCTGGTAATTTTAAAATTACCGTCGATGTCAGTTTGAGTTCCCTTAGACCCCCCTTTTACAGCAACATTAACTCCAGGGATAGGCATGCCTCCTTGGTCGGTAACGGTTCCTGTAACAGAAATGTCTTGCGCAAATGCAATTTGCGCTACTAACACTAAAAGTAGTGTAAGCAATCCATTGATTTTTAATTTCATTTTTGTGAATATTTAAATTAGCACCCCAAAAATCATAATAATTTATTAATATTCCTAATACTATGTTAATAATAACTGCAGCTTTTTTAGAAATAACTTGTTAAACTCAAATGAATAAGGGCATTTTTCGTGTTAAATGTTTGGTTTTTAGTAGATCCAACACCGTAAAATAAATTCAGTAAGCCCGTTTTGGTCGCTAATTTAATTCCAGTTCCTAGTCCGGCAATTGCAGAATTTTTAGAGCTGATGGTTTGGTCTTGGTAGAGTCCGTAATCGACCAAAGCGCTCCAATAGAGCGAAGGGGAAAATTTGCAGCGGTATTCTGTGCGTGTTATCGAAAAGAAGTTGGCCTGAAGGCTATTTTCGTTAAATCCAACCAGTGAATTGATTCCGCCAAATCGAGCTAGTTCATTTACCAAATAGGCTTCGCTTTGCAAATAATACGAGTCGTTTTTTATAATCAGGTGATTTTTGTCGTTCAATTGCCAATCCTGTTTTAGAACTGTCGCAATGAAATATTGTTTGTTTTTTTTAGCAAACGTAGATCGGCTTCCGGTGCCGACTTCGATTTTTAGTTTTGATTTTTCAGTAAAAAAAAGATCTGAACCGGTATTGTTTGCATATTCGTAAGTCACCGAAGTAAAATAATTTTTGAAATCGGAAAGTGAAGCAGAGTTTGTATTTTGAATGTCACTCGATTCTGCCGATTGATAGCCTAAATACAATCGTTTGTGAAATCGAAATAAATAACCCAAATGCAATGCGGTTTTGGTGTTTTGAAAAGTGCTGTCTTGTTTAAAAAGTTGCAATTGAGCCTTTAGGGCTATGGGGCTATTGAAAATGTAGGGCAATTCTACCTGCCCGGCAAATGATTTTTGTTGATTTCCGTTGCTTTTCCAAGTGATCGAAACTGCTTCGCCGGTATTCAAAATGTTCTGTAAGAGAACATCAACATAGCCAGATAGGGTAATGTTTTTGGTTTCGCTGTTCGAAAATCCGATAAATCCATCAAAAGTATTCGCGCTGCGTTTTTGTACATATATATATAAGGACGTGCTGTCTTTTGTAAATTGAATTTCGGGCGATTTAATTTGGGTACAAAACGGGTAGGAATCAAACTCTTTTTTTAATCGGTTTACTAAGGCTTGGTTAAATGGGTTTTTTCGATATAATTTGGAAAGGCTTTTCAAATAGCCCTTAGGGAAGTTTGTATTTCCTCTTATAACGAGCGCATCTAGCGTTCTGCTCTTTTCGGGTAAATAGTCAAACACTCCAATTAACTTATTTTTGTGTTTGCTAATTTTGGTTACTTGTAATTTAGAAAGAGATTCTCCTTTTGCTTCTAATTTTTTTAAGCCAAAATCAAGAAGCTTTGAAAGTTCGCTATAAGGAATACGGATTGAATCGTTTATTATTGGATAAATGCTGTTTGCAAAAATTGATTTAACTCCTTTGATGTCTAGGTGTACAAATTTGGTTCGTCCGCGCAACTCAAACAGATAACGATATATTGAATCTGTTGATGGCTGGGTTAGCCGGTAAGTTGCTTCGAGGTACCCTTTTTTTTGTGCGTTTTCTAAAAGCAAATCGCCTTCCTTTTTTATAGAATCTAGATTTCGGTGTTTTTGGATATAACCAATTGAATCTAGGGTGGCTTGTTCTTGCTTGTTACTACCGGTTGCTACCAGGGTAAAAGTTTGTGCATTTGCTGCAAGGCAAAAAAACAGAAACAAACTATGTAGGTAGGCTGAGTTTTTCAATTGATCGTTGAAATTTTGATTTCAACGCAAAAAAACAGCTTTTCTTTTTAGGAACGCATGTATTTTAAAAAGGAAAACTAGTTGAATGAAAATTAATGTTTTAAGATTTGTTTGGTTAAAAATAATTATTACATTTGCAACCCCGTAAAAAGCGGGAAATTTAATATATAAGTAATTTTTAGTATTAATTATGCCAACAATTCAACAATTAGTAAGAACTGGAAGAACTCAGATAACTAAGAAGAGTAAATCGGTTGCTTTAGATTCTTGTCCTCAACGAAGAGGTGTTTGTACGCGTGTTTACACTACAACTCCAAAAAAACCAAACTCAGCGATGCGTAAAGTAGCGCGTGTACGTTGCTTACATCCCTGGTGAAGGACACAATCTACAAGAGCACTCGATAGTATTAGTTAGGGGTGGAAGGGTAAAAGATTTACCAGGAGTTAGATACCACATTGTGCGTGGTGCGCTTGATACATCAGGTGTAGCAGGAAGAACACAAAGAAGATCTAAGTATGGTGCGAAACGCCCGAAAGAAGCAAAAAAGTAATTTAAAAACTTTTAAGAAAAAGACATGAGAAAAAGAGCGGCCAAAAAAAGACCCCTTTTACCAGATCCGAGGTTTAACGACCAACTGGTAACGCGTTTTGTGAACAACTTAATGTGGGACGGAAAAAAATCAACAGCTTTTAAAGTTTTTTATGATGCAATTGATATTGTAGAAAGCAAAAAGCAAGACGCTGAAAAACCAGCGCTAGAAATTTGGAAAGATGCCTTAACTAACGTTATGCCACACGTAGAAGTACGTAGCCGTAGAGTAGGAGGAGCTACCTTCCAAATTCCAATGCAAATCAGACCAGATCGTAAAATTTCGATGGCAATGAAATGGTTAATCCTTTATGCTAGAAGAAGAAACGAAAAATCTATGGCTCAAAAATTAGCCTCTGAAGTTTTAGCTGCGGCTAAAGAAGAAGGAGCAGCTGTGAAAAAGAGAATGGATACGCACAAAATGGCTGAAGCAAACAAAGCATTCTCTCACTTTAGATTTTAATACGTAAGGAAATGGCTAGAGAACTTAAATATACAAGAAACATAGGAATTGCTGCTCACATTGATGCTGGTAAAACAACAACAACAGAGCGTATATTATTCTATACAGGAAAATCACATAAAATTGGTGAGGTGCACGATGGTGCTGCAACAATGGACTGGATGGCACAAGAGCAAGAAAGAGGGATTACGATTACTTCTGCTGCTACAACATGTGAGTGGAATTTTCCAACTACACAAGGTAAAATGTTGCCAGAAACATTGCCTTATCACTTTAATATTATTGATACCCCGGGACACGTTGACTTTACTGTTGAAGTAAATCGTTCGTTGCGTGTATTGGATGGGTTGGTTTTCTTGTTTTCTGCTGTTGATGGTGTTGAGCCACAATCAGAAACCAACTGGAGATTGGCTGATCAATACAGAGTGCCACGTATCGGTTTTGTTAACAAAATGGACCGTCAAGGATCAAACTTTTTGATGGTTTGTCAACAAGTTCGTGATATGCTAAAATCTAATGCAGTTGCAATCACTTTGCCAATCGGTGAAGAAAATGATTTTAAAGGTGTTGTAGATTTAGTAAAAAACCAAGCAATTGTTTGGGATGATGCTGGAATGGGTGCTACCTATGAAGTGGTTGATATTCCTGCTGATATGCTTGCAGAAGTAAAAGAATACAGAGACATTCTTATTGAGGCAGTTGCTGATTACGATGAGAATTTGCTTGATAAATACATGGAAGATCCAGAATCAATTACTGAGGAAGAGATCAACATTGCTTTACGAGCTGCTGTAATGGACATGGCGATCATTCCTATGATTGCGGGTTCATCTTTCAAGAATAAAGGAGTTCAATTTATGTTGGATGCAGTATGTAAATACTTGCCTTCTCCTTTAGATAAAGAAGGTATTCAAGGGATTCACCCAGACGATGCTGATTTATTAGAAGAAGATCAAACTAAAATTTTACGTCGTCCAGATGTAAAAGAGCCTTTTGCGGCTTTGGCATTTAAAATTGCCACCGATCCATTTGTAGGTCGTTTGGCTTTCTTCCGTGCCTATTCTGGTCGTTTGGATGCAGGGTCTTACATCTTGAACACGCGTTCAGGAAATAAAGAACGTATTTCGCGTATCTACCAAATGCACGCCAACAAACAAAACCCAATCGAATACATCGAGGCGGGTGATATTGGTGCAGCAGTAGGATTTAAAGACATCAAAACGGGTGACACCATGTGTGACGAAAAACACCCAATCATTTTGGAGTCAATGAAATTCCCTGCGCCGGTAATTGGTATCGCAATTGAGCCTAAAACCAAAGCTGACGTAGATAAAATGGGTATGGCTTTGGCTAAATTGGCTGAAGAAGATCCAACATTTACAGTTCGTACAGATGAGGCTTCAGGTCAAACGATTATTTCTGGAATGGGTGAGTTACACTTAGACATTTTGGTGGATCGTATGAAACGTGAATTCAAAGTAGAGGTAAACCAAGGTGAGCCTCAAGTAGAGTACAAAGAAGCATTCACTAAATCTGCTCAACACAGAGAAACCTATAAAAAACAGTCAGGTGGTCGTGGTAAATTCGGTGATATCGTATTTAGATTAGAGCCAGCTGATGAAGTAGATGGTAAAGTGCCTGTAGGTTTGCAATTTGTGAACGAGGTAAAAGGAGGAAACGTACCAAAAGAATACATTCCTTCAGTTGAAAAAGGTTTTAGAGAAGCTATGAAATCAGGTCCTTTAGCAGGTTACCAAGTTGATAGTTTAAAAGTGACTTTATTGGATGGATCTTTCCACCCAGTGGATTCTGATGCACTTTCGTTTGAATTGGCTGCTAGAATGGGATACAAAGAAGTAGCAAAAGCTGCTGGAGCGGTAATCCTTGAGCCAATCATGAAAATGGAGGTAATTACTCCAGAAGAAAACATGGGAGATATCGTAGGTGATATTAACCGTCGTAGAGGACAAGTGAATGATATGGGCGACAGAAATGGCGCTAAAACAATCAAAGCAAATGTGCCTTTGTCTGAAATGTTTGGATATGTAACAACATTAAGAACATTGTCTTCAGGTAGAGCAACTTCTACAATGGAATTTTCACATTACGAACAAACTCCTTCTAATATTTCTGAAGAAGTAATCAAAAAAGCTAAAGGTAACGCCTAATTCTTATCAAGATGAGTCAAAAAATTAGAATAAAATTAAAGTCTTACGATCACATGTTAGTGGATAAATCTGCTGAGAAGATTGTAAAAACTGTGAAGAGTACAGGTGCTGTAGTAACAGGTCCAATCCCGTTGCCAACGCATAAAAAACTTTTTACCGTGTTGCGTTCTCCGCACGTTAATAAAAAAGCAAGAGAGCAATTTGAGGTAATGTCATACAAACGTTTGATTGACATTTACTCTTCTTCATCAAAAACCATTGATGCACTCATGAAATTAGAGTTGCCTAGTGGAGTTGAAGTTGAAATCAAAGTATAAGTACGTTTAAATTTCAGGTTGAGAATTGAAGTTTTATATTTCAATTCTCATCTTGTTATCTAAAAACAAGAATTTAAATAGGTTGGCAATCCTTGTCAACTGTTAATTATTAATTATTAATTATTATTTATGTCTGGGTTAATTGGTAGAAAAATCGGCATGACTAGCATCTTCGACGAGAACGGGAAAAACATTCCTTGTACCGTTATTGAAGCTGGACCGTGCGTAGTTACCCAAGTCAGAACCAAAGGTGTTGACGGGTACGAAGCGTTGCAACTTGGTTTCGATGACAAAGGCGAAAAACATTCCACAAAAGCGGCCGCTGGTCACTTTAAAAAAGCTGGAACTGTCGCTAAGAAAAAAGTCGTTGAATTCCAAGGTTTCGCAACTGAGCAAAAATTAGGAGACGTTATTGACGTTTCAATTTTTGAAGAAGGAGAATTTGTAGATGTACAAGGTGTCTCTAAAGGTAAAGGTTTTCAAGGTGTTGTAAAACGTCACGGTTTTGGTGGGGTTGGACAAGCAACACATGGTCAACACAACCGTTTGAGAGCGCCAGGATCTGTTGGAGCATCTTCTTATCCATCACGTGTATTCAAAGGAATGCGCATGGCTGGAAGAATGGGTGGAGAAAACGTGAAAGTACAAAATCTTAGAGTGTTAAAAGTAATGGCTGACAAGAACTTACTTTTAGTGAAAGGATGTGTTCCTGGACACAATAACTCTTATGTAATCATTCAGAAGTAATGGAAGTAAAAGTTTTAGACATTAACGGAAAAGAAACTGGCAGAAAAGTTCAACTTTCTGATGCAGTTTTCGCAATTGAGCCTAATAATCACGCAGTATATCTTGATGTTAAACAATATTTAGCCAATCAAAGACAAGGTACACACAAAGCCAAAGAAAGAGCTGAAGTTACTGGAAGTACACGTAAGATTAAAAAGCAAAAAGGAACTGGTACTGCTCGTGCAGGTAGCAAAAAGAGCCCATTATTTAAAGGTGGAGGTACTGTTTTCGGACCACGTCCAAGAAGCTATTCATTCAAATTGAATAAAAACTTGAAACGTTTGGCTCGTAAATCAGCATTTTCAATCAAAGCAAAAGAGTCTAATATTATTGTAGTAGAAGATTTCAACTTTGAAACACCAAACACCAAAAACTTCATCGCAGTATTGAAAGCATTGGGAATTGAGAATAAAAAATCTCTATTCGTGTTGGGTGATTTAAATAAAAATGTATATTTGTCCTCACGCAATTTAAAGGCGTCTAGCGTTGTAACTAACTCAGAATTAAGTACTTACGCTATATTAAACGCTAATAATTTAGTTCTTTTAGAGGGATCTTTAGAAGGAATTGAAGAAAATTTAAGCAAATAAGTAGGATATGAGTATCATAATTAAACCTATAGTAACTGAAAAAGTAACCAAACAAAACGAGGTTTTGAATCAATTTGGTTTTGTGGTTGATCGTAAAGCGAATAAAGTACAAATTAAGAAAGCTGTTGAAGCTGCTTATGGCGTAACTATTCTTAGCGTTAACACCATGAACGTAAGACCAGATAGAACGACAAAATACACGAAAAGTGGTTTGATCAGTGGAAAGACAAATGCATATAAAAAAGCAATTGTTCAAGTACAAGAAGGAGAAACAATCGATTTTTACAACAATATCTAGAAAATAAGATATAACAATGTCAGTAAGAAAATTAAAACCTATTACCCCGGGTCAGCGATTTAGAGTTGTGAATAGTTTTGACGCTATTACAACTGATAAGCCGGAACGCTCTTTGATAGCGCCGATAAAAAACTCAGGAGGTAGAAATAGTCAAGGAAAGATGACCATGCGTTATACGGGTGGTGGTCACAAGCAACGTTATCGTATTATTGATTTCAAACGTTCTAAAGTAGGAATTCCTGCTACCGTGAAATCAATCGAATACGATCCAAATCGTACTGCTTTTATCGCATTATTAGTTTATGCTGATGGTGAGAAAACATATGTAATTGCTCAAAATGGTTTGCAAGTGGGTCAGAAATTAGTTTCTGGTGCAGATGCTCAACCAGAAATTGGTAATACCATGCCTTTGAGTAAAATTCCATTAGGAACTGTAATCTCTTGTATTGAGTTGCGTCCTGGTCAAGGAGCGGTTATTGCTCGTTCGGCTGGAACTTTTGCTCAGTTAATGGCAAGAGATGGAAAATACGCTACAATCAAAATGCCTTCAGGTGAAACACGTTTAATCTTGTTAACTTGTTCGGCTACTGTTGGAGCTGTATCGAACTCTGATCATCAATTAGTGGTATCTGGTAAAGCCGGTAGAACTAGATGGTTAGGAAGAAGACCTAGAACAAGACCTGTTGCGATGAACCCTGTCGATCACCCAATGGGTGGTGGTGAAGGACGTTCTTCTGGTGGACATCCACGTTCAAGAAAAGGAATACCAGCTAAAGGTTATAGAACGCGTTCTAAACAAAACCCGAGTAACAAGTATATCGTAGAACGTAGAAAGAAATAAGTAAGATATGGCACGTTCATTAAAAAAAGGACCTTTCGTTCATTATAAGTTAGACAAGAAAGTTCAAGAAAACATTGAAAAAGGAAACAAAGGAGTAGTAAAGACTTGGTCTAGAGCTTCTATGATTACCCCAGACTTTGTTGGACAGACTATCGCAGTTCATAACGGTCGTCAATTTGTACCTGTTTACGTAACAGAAAACATGGTAGGACACAAATTAGGAGAGTTTTCACCAACTAGATCTTTTAGAGGTCATGCTGGAGCAAAAAATAAAGGTAAAAAATAAGAAGCAATGGGAGTTCGTAAAAGAGAATCAGCAGACGCAAGAAAAGAGGCTAACAAGTCTATAGCTTTTGCAAAATTAAATAACTGCCCTACTTCACCTAGAAAAATGCGCTTAGTAGCAGACTTGGTAAGAGGTCAGAAAGTGGATAGAGCTTTAAATATATTAAGATTTAGTTCTAAAGAAGCTTCAAGAAAATTAGAGAAACTATTGTTATCAGCAATCAACAACTGGGAACAAAAAAATAGCGAAGCTAGTTTAGAAGAAGCAGGCTTAATCGTAAAAGAGATCCGTGTAGATGGAGGAATGATGTTGAAAAGACTTCGTCCTGCACCACAAGGTCGCGCACACAGAATCAGAAAACGTTCTAATCACGTAACAATCGTATTAGGATCATCTACTAACACACAAAGCAATTAATAAAGATGGGACAAAAGACAAATCCAATAGGAAATAGACTTGGGATCATCAGAGGATGGGATTCAAACTGGTATGGTGGAAATGACTACGGTGATAAAATCGCTGAAGACTATAAAATCAGAAAGTACATTCATGCTCGTTTATCAAAAGCTAGTGTATCAAAAGTAATCATCGAGAGAACTTTGAAACTTGTAACCGTTACTATCACTACTGCTCGCCCTGGTATTATTATCGGGAAAGGTGGACAAGAGGTAGACAAGTTGAAAGAAGAACTTAAGAAAGTTACTGACAAAGAGGTTCAAATCAACATCTTTGAAATCAAAAGACCGGAATTAGATGCTTACTTAGTTGCAACTAGCATCGCCCGTCAAATCGAGAGCCGTATTTCTTACAGAAGAGCGATTAAAATGGCTATTGCTGCCTCTATGCGTATGAACGCTGAAGGTATCAAAGTTTTAATCTCTGGTCGTTTGAATGGTGCTGAGATGGCGCGTTCGGAAGGTTTCAAAGAAGGACGTATTCCTCTATCAACTTTTAGAGCTGACATCGATTACGCATTAGCTGAGGCACATACTACTTATGGTAGAATGGGTATCAAAGTGTGGATCATGAAAGGTGAAGTTTACGGAAAGAGAGATCTTTCTCCATTAGTAGGCATGGACAAAAAACAAGCTGCTGGCGGAAAAGGTGGAGATGCACCACGTGGTAAATCAAACTTCAACAAAGGTGGTAAACCAGATGCTCGTAAAAGAAAGTAAATTTTTAAATTAAAGAAAAATGTTACAGCCTAAAAGAACAAAATACCGTAAGGTACAAAAAGGTAGAATGAAAGGAAATGCACAAAGAGGGCATGAACTTTCTAATGGAATGTTTGGAATTAAATCTGTACATGAAGATGGTATGTTCCTAACTTCTCGTCAAATTGAGGCGGCTCGTATTGCAGCAACTCGTTACATGAAGAGAGAGGGACAATTATGGATTAAAATTTTCCCAGACAAACCTATCACCAAGAAACCACTTGAAGTACGTATGGGTAAAGGTAAAGGTGCAGTAGAATATTGGGCTGCAGTTGTAAAACCAGGAAGAATTATGTTTGAAGTTGGAGGAGTTCCTTTGTCAATTGCAAAAGAGGCCTTGCGTCTTGCAGCTCAAAAGCTTCCAGTAAAAACTAAATTCGTCGTTGCAAGAGATTTCGAAGCATAATTTAAATTATTATGAAATGCCGCCCATTTGCGACATTACATCTGACCTTTAAAAAAAAATATTAAAAACAGATGAAACAATCAGAAATAAAAAATCTTTCTGCAGCGGAGTTGCAAGAGAAACTTAGTCAAACTAAGAAAACCTATGCCGACCTAAAAATGGCTCACGCTATTTCCCCAATTGCTAATCCGCTTCAAATTAGAGCGGTTAGAAGAACAGTTGCGCGTTTGGCTACCGAGTTAACCAATAGAGAGCAACAATAATTGTATTCTGCTGAAAGATGGAAAAAAGAAATTTAAGAAAAGAGAGAATTGGGGTTGTTACTTCCAACAAAATGGAGAAATCTATTGTGGTTGCTGAAGTTAGAAAAGTAAAACACCCCTTGTATGGTAAGTTCGTGTTAAAAACAAAGAAATACGTTGCACACGACGAGAAAAACGACTGTAACATTGGAGATACTGTAAAGATTAGCGAAACGCGTCCGTTGAGTAAAACCAAATGTTGGAGATTAGTTGAAATCATTGAAAGAGCTAAATAATTATGGTACAACAAGAATCAAGACTAAAAGTAGCAGATAACACAGGAGCTAAAGAAGTTTTAACTATCCGTGTTTTAGGAGGTACCAAAAGAAGGTATGCCTCTGTTGGCGACAAGATTGTAGTATCTATTAAAGATGCCACTCCAAACGGAAACGTAAAAAAAGGAGCAGTATCTACTGCAGTGGTTGTACGAACCAAAAAAGAAGTGAGAAGAGCTGATGGATCTTATATCCGTTTTGACGACAACGCATGTGTGTTGTTAAACGCGGCAGGTGAAATGAGAGGAACTCGTGTTTTTGGTCCAGTAGCAAGAGAACTTCGTGAAAAACAATTCATGAAAATTGTATCATTAGCACCAGAAGTGCTTTAATTATTTATACTGATGATAAAGCTAAAGATAAAATCAGGAGATACAGTAAGAGTAATTGCCGGAGATCACAAAGGATCTGAAGGTAAAGTTTTACGTGTGTATCGTGAGAAAAACAAAGCGGTAGTTGAAGGGGTAAATATGGTTTCTAAACACACAAAACCTAGTGCCAAAAACCCTCAAGGAGGTATCGTTAAGAAAGAAGCTCCATTGCATATTTCGAACATTGCGTTAATTGATCCAAAATCAAAACAACCTACGCGCGTTGGAATGAAAGTAGAAGGAGATAAGAAAGTAAGATTTTCAAAAAAATCTAATCAAGTACTATAGTAATGGCTTATATACCTAGACTAAAAGAGGAATACAAGAACAGAGTAATCTCTGCTCTTAAAGAAGAATTCGGTTACAAAAACGTAATGCAAGTTCCAAAATTGGAAAAAATCGTTGTAAGCCGTGGAGTTGGTGCAGCAGTTTCTGACAAGAAACTAATTGATTATGCTGTAGACGAAATGACAAAAATTACAGGTCAAAAAGCCTTAGCTACTATTTCTAAAAAAGACGTTGCTTCTTTCAAATTGAGAAAAGGAATGCCTATCGGAGCTAAAGTAACTTTGCGTGGAGAAAGAATGTATGAGTTTTTAGATCGTTTGATCACTTCTGCATTGCCACGTGTACGTGATTTTAGTGGAATTAAAGCAACTGGATTTGACGGTAGAGGAAACTATAACTTAGGGGTTTTAGAGCAAATCATTTTCCCAGAAATTGATATTGACAAAGTAAATAAAATCTCGGGTATGGATATCACTTTCGTTACCACTGCAAAAACAGACAAGGAAGCTAAATCTTTATTAGCTGAATTAGGTTTACCTTTTAAAAAGAATTAAGTTATGGCTAAAGAATCAATGAAAGCCCGTGAGGTGAAAAGAGAAAAAACGGTAGCGAAATATGCTGAGAAAAGAAAAGCGCTTTTAGCTGCTGGAGATTACGAAGGCTTACAAAAATTACCAAAAAATGCTTCACCTGTACGTTTACACAACCGTTGTAAATTAACTGGAAGACCAAGAGGGTATATGCGTCAATTTGGTATTTCACGTGTAACATTCCGTGAGATGGCCAATAACGGATTAATCCCAGGCGTTAAAAAAGCCAGCTGGTAAACACAAACATGTATTAATTGGTTTAAGGTTCGATTCGTTAGACAATCGAAAACCAAGACCGCAAAACAATAACTATGTATACAGATCCTATTGCGGATTATTTGACTAGAGTTCGAAACGCTGTTGCTGCAAAGCATAAAGTGGTAGAGATTCCAGCTTCTAATCTAAAAAAAGAAATCACAAAGATCTTATTTGATCAAGGGTATATCTTAAGCTACAAATTTGAAGACACGACTGTTCAAGGGTCTATCAAAATTGCTTTGAAGTATGATAAAGATACGAAAGAGCCTGTTATTAAAGATATCCAAAGAATTAGTAAACCAGGTTTGCGTAAGTATGCTGGTGCTTCTAACATTCCAAGAATCCTTAACGGATTAGGAATTGCTATTGTTTCTACCTCAAAAGGTTTGATGACTGGAAAACAAGCAAAACAATTAAATGTTGGTGGCGAAGTAATTTGTTACGTATACTAATTTTTAAATTCTAAACGATGTCAAGAATAGGTAAAAATCCCGTTGTAATTGTAGCCGGAGTAACTGTAGAAGTTACTGATGCTTTAATTACCGTTAAAGGAAAATTAGGTCAACTTACACAAGAATATTCCGATGTAACTGTAAAAGTTGAAGATGGTCAAGTTTTAGTAGAAAGATCATCTGATCATAAAGATCATAGAGCAAAACACGGATTGTACAGATCATTAATCAACAACATGATTATTGGTGTATCTGAAGGTTTTACTAAAGAATTAGAATTGGTTGGAGTAGGTTATAGAGCCTCAAATCAAGGTCAAAAATTAGATTTAGCTTTAGGATTTTCTCACAATATTGTTTTAGAAGTAGCTCCAGAAGTAAAATTGGAAACTATCTCTGAAAAAGGGAAAAACCCAATCGTGAAATTAACTTCATTTGACAAACAATTAGTTGGTCAAGTTGCAGCTAAAATTCGTGGTTTCCGTAAACCAGAACCTTACAAAGGTAAAGGAGTTAAATTCGTAGGTGAAGTATTAAGAAGAAAAGCAGGTAAATCAGCTTAAAAAATAAGATTATGTCATTAACAAAATCTGAAAGAAGACAGAGAATTAAATTCAGAATTAGAAAGATTGTTAGCGGTACAGCTGCAAAACCAAGACTTTCTGTATTCAGAAGTAATAAAGAAATCTACGCACAACTAATTGATGATGTGAACGGAGTAACTTTATTAGCTGCATCTTCAAGAGAAAAAGAAGTAGGTAAAGGTACAAACGTAGAAGTAGCCAATGCAGTTGGAAAACTCGTTGCTGAAAAAGCGTTAAAGGCCGGTATAGAAAATGTAACTTTCGATCGTGGAGGTTATTTGTATCACGGTCGTATTAAATCATTAGCAGACGGTGCAAGAACCGCTGGTCTTAAATTCTAATATATTATGTCTAAATACAAAAGCGTAGAATTAGTAAAACCAAGTGGTCTTGAATTAAAAGATCGTTTGGTGAGTGTAAATCGTGTAACTAAAGTTACAAAAGGAGGTAGAGCTTTCGGCTTTTCTGCTATTGTAGTGGTAGGAGACGAGAACGGTGTGGTAGGACACGGTTTAGGTAAATCTAAAGACGTTTCTGAAGCAATTGCCAAAGCGGTAGAAGATGCTAAGAAAAATTTAGTACGTATTCCGTTAAATGGTCAATCGGTTCCTCACGAACAAAAAGGTAAATTTGGTGGTGCACGTGTATTTTTAATTCCTGCCTCTCATGGTACTGGAGTTATTGCTGGTGGTGCAGTTCGTTCTGTATTGGAGTCAGTTGGTATTCACGATGTATTGTCTAAGTCACAAGGTTCTTCAAACCCACACAACGTGGTAAAAGCAACTTTTGATGCCTTATTGCAAATGAGAAGTGCCCATACTGTTGCAAAACAAAGAGGAATTTCTTTAGAAAAAGTTTTTAAAGGTTAATACAAGGAATTATGACTAAATTAAGAGTAAAACAAGTTAGAAGCAAAATCAACTGTCCGCTTACACAAAAAAGAGGATTGGAATCTTTGGGACTACGTAAAATGGGTCAAGTTGTAGAGCACGAATCAAATCCTGCTATCCTTGGTATGATAAATAAAGTTAAACACTTAGTTTCCGTAGAGGAAGTTAAATAACAATAACAGTTATGAATTTAAGTAACTTACAACCTGCTGAAGGGTCTACACACAATCAAAACAAACGATTGGGTAGAGGAGAAGGTTCTGGAAAAGGTGGCACTGCTGCAAGAGGTCACAAAGGAGCTAAGTCTCGTTCTGGTTATTCTAAAAAGATTGGTTTTGAAGGAGGTCAAATGCCTTTGCAACGTCGTGTACCTAAGTTTGGTTTCACCAACATCAATCGTAAAGAGTATGAGGGCGTGAATTTAGATACGCTTCAATTACTTGTTGATAATGGAATTGTTACTGATACTGTAGATATGTCAGTATATGTAATGAACCGTTTGGCAACCAAAAACGAAATCGTGAAGATTTTAGGTAGAGGCGAATTGAAAGCAAAATTAAAAGTATCTGCTCACAAGTTTACGGCTACTGCCAAAGCTGCTATCGAAGCTGCTGGAGGTGAAGCGGTAACACTATAATTGTATAGAACGATGAAGAACTTTTTTGAATCATTAGCAAACGTTTGGAAAATAGAGGAACTAAAAAATAGAATCCTAATTACATTGGGATTGCTATTAGTGTATCGTTTTGGTGCACATGTTACCCTTCCTGGTATTGATGCTACGCAATTAAATAGCTTAGGAAATCAAACTAAAGATGGTATTGGTTCAATTTTGGATATGTTCACCGGAGGTGCATTCTCAAAAGCATCTGTTTTTGCTTTAGGGATTATGCCCTACATTTCAGCTTCTATTGTAGTTCAATTGATGGGAATTGCGATTCCTTATCTTCAAAAATTACAGAAAGATGGTGAAAGTGGACGTAAAAAAATAAACCAGATCACTCGATGGTTAACTATCGTAATCACGTTAGTTCAAGGCCCTGGATACATCTATAACTTGTACAGAACAATTCCTGGAAGTGCATTTCTTTTAGGTTTTGATTCATTTGCCTTTTTGTTTTCTTCCGTATTAATTTTAACCACCGGTACTATTTTTGCCATGTGGTTGGGAGAGAAAATAACTGATAAGGGAATTGGAAACGGGATTTCGTTATTAATTATGGTGGGTATCTTGGCTCGTTTACCACAATCATTCATACAAGAATTTACTACTCGTGTAACCAATAATAATGGTGGACCAATGTTATTGGTTATCGAAATTATCATTTGGTTATTGGTAATTATTTCTTGTATTTTATTGGTAATGGCTGTTCGTAAGATCCCTGTTCAATATGCTCGTAGAACTACTACAGGTGATTTTGAACAAGACATGATGGGTGGAAATAGACAATGGATTCCATTGAAGTTGAATGCTTCTGGAGTTATGCCGATTATTTTTGCACAAGCTATTATGTTTATTCCTGCTGCATTAGCTGGGTTGTCTCAATCTGAGACTTCACAAAGTATTGCAGGTGCTTTCAGTGATATTTTTGGGTTTTGGTATTGTTTAGTGTTTGCTTCATTGATTGTAATTTTTACTTTCTTTTATACAGCGATTACTGTACCTACCAACAAAATGGCTGACGATTTAAAAAGAAGCGGTGGTTTCATTCCAGGTATTCGTCCAGGAGTAGAAACGTCTGATTTCTTAGATAGAATAATGTCTTTAATCACATTCCCGGGCTCGTTATTTTTAGCTTTAATTGCTGTGTTCCCAGCTATTGTAGTTAATGTTTTTGATGTGCAACAATCATGGGCAATGTTTTTTGGAGGAACTTCTTTAATAATTATGGTTGGTGTTGCGATTGATACAATCCAGCAAATTAATTCCTACTTATTAAATAAGCATTATGATAGCTTGATGAAAAGTGGTAAAAATAGAAAAGCAGTAGCTTAGTTTTTATGGCAAAACAATCAGCAATAGAACAAGACGGATCCATCATTGAAGCATTATCCAATGCGATGTTCCGAGTAGAATTAGAAAACGGGCATATTGTAATTGCTCATATCTCTGGCAAAATGCGCATGCATTACATCAAGTTATTACCTGGTGATAAAGTAAAGCTAGAAATGAGTCCTTATGATTTGTCAAAAGCAAGAATTACTTATAGATATTAAAAAGCAATAAGTAAAAAGCAAAGAACAAATAGTTCGGCGCTATAACTTGGAGCTAAAAGCAAATTTACAATGAAAGTAAGAGCATCAGTTAAAAAAAGAAGTGCCGAGTGCATTATCGTGCGCAGAAAAGGCAGATTATACGTAATCAACAAAAAGAATCCTAGATTTAAACAACGACAAGGATAATTATGGCAAGAATAGCAGGGGTAGATATACCTAAAAACAAAAGAGGAGTTATCGCTTTAACCTATATCTTCGGAGTAGGTAGAAGTAGAGCTATTGAGATTTTAGAAAAAGCTCAAGTTAGCCAAGATATTAAAGTTCAAGATTGGAATGACGACCAGATCGGAGCAATTCGTGATGCGGTTTCATTTTACAAAATTGAAGGTGAATTGCGCTCAGAAGTATCGTTAAACATCAAACGTTTAATGGATATTGGCTGTTATAGAGGAATCCGTCACAGATCTGGTTTGCCATTGCGTGGACAAAGAACGAAGAACAACTCTAGAACAAGAAAAGGGAAAAGAAAAACTGTTGCGAACAAGAAAAAAGCAACTAAATAATAAGTAATATGGCTAAAGCAACAGCAAAAAAACGTAAAGTTATCGTTGAGTCAACAGGTGAAGCTCATATTAGTGCCACTTTTAACAACATCATCATTTCTTTGACGAATAAAAAAGGTGAAGTTATCGCTTGGTCTTCTGCAGGTAAAATGGGATTTAGAGGTTCTAAAAAGAATACTCCTTATGCCGCTCAAATGGCCGCTGAAGATTGCAGTAAAGTAGCGTTAGAAGCTGGACTTAAAAAAGTAAAAGTATATGTGAAAGGACCAGGAAACGGACGTGAGTCTGCGATTCGTTCTTTGCATAATGGTGGAATTGAAGTTACCGAAATCATTGACGTAACCCCAATGCCGCACAATGGATGTAGACCTCCAAAAAGAAGAAGAGTCTAAGTTTAATTTATAGTATAACTAGGTAGAACATCGATTATCGGAGGATTTGACCTGAATTCATAATCACTACCTTAAACAATTTAAAATGGCAAGATATACTGGTCCTAAAACCAAAATCGCCCGTAAATTTGGCGAAGCAATCTTCGGAGACGATAAAGCCTTCGAAAAAAGAAATTACCCACCAGGCCAACATGGTATGGCTAAAAAAAGAGGTAAAAAATCGGAATATGCAATCCAATTAATGGAGAAGCAAAAAGCGAAATACTCGTATGGTATTTTGGAAAAACAATTCCGTAATTTATTTGAAAAAGCATCTGCAACAAAAGGAGTTACTGGTGAAGTTCTTTTGCAATTGTGTGAAGCACGTTTAGACAATGTCGTTTTCAGAATGGGAATTGCCCCATCTAGAAGAGGTGCACGTCAAATCGTTTCACACCGTCACATTACTGTAAATGGAGAAGTGGTAAATATTCCATCATACCATTTAAAACCAGGTGATAAAGTTGCTGTTCGTGAAAAATCAAAATCAGTAGAAGCGATCGAGCGTTCATTGGCTAGTTCATCTCACGTATATGAGTGGATTACTTGGAACAACGATACTAAAGAAGGTGTTTTTGTATCGGTACCTGCAAGATTGCAAATACCAGAAAATATCAAAGAACAACTTATCGTCGAATTGTACAACAAATAATAATTGACTTAGTCGAAATTATGGCAATATTTAATTTTCAGAAACCCGATAAAGTTATCATGATCGATTCAACCGATTTTGAAGGTAAATTTGAATTTAGACCTTTAGAACCAGGATACGGATTGACTGTTGGTAATGCCCTTAGAAGAGTGATGTTATCTGCCTTAGAGGGATACGCAATTACTTCTGTTAGAATTGAAGGTGTAGACCATGAGTTTTCTACTATCTCAGGAGTAGTTGAGGATGTTACCGAAATCATTTTAAATTTGAAACAAGTGCGTTTCAAAAGACAAATTGAAGACGTGGACAACGAATTAGTAACTATTTCTGTTGCAAATAAAGAACAACTTACCGCTGGTGATTTCCAAAAGTTCATTTCTGGATTTCAAGTGCTTAACCCAGAGTTAGTCATTTGTAATTTGGACAGCAAAGTTAAATTAAACTTTGAGTTGACTATCGAAAAAGGACGTGGATACGTTCCTGCCGAAGAAAACAAAAAGCAAAATGCTGCGTTGGGTACTATTTTTACAGATTCAATTTTTACTCCCGTAAAAAATGTAAAATATGCCATTGAAAACTTCCGTGTAGAGCAAAAAACAGATTACGAGAAACTTGTTTTTGAAATTAAAACAGATGGATCAATTAATCCAAAAGATGCTTTAACTGAAGCGGCTAAAGTGTTAATTCACCACTTCATGTTGTTCTCAGACGAGCGCATCACCCTTGAAGCAGATGAAATTGCACAAACTGAATCATATGACGAAGAATCGTTGCACATGAGACAGTTGTTGAAAACAAAACTAGTCGATATGGATTTATCTGTACGTGCTTTGAATTGTTTGAAAGCTGCAGAAGTTGATACCTTAGGTGACTTGGTTTCCTTCAACAAAAACGACTTGATGAAGTTCCGTAATTTTGGTAAAAAATCATTAACAGAGTTAGACGAACTAGTTGCTGTTAAGAATTTAACCTTCGGAATGGACTTAGCCAAATACAAATTAGATAAAGAATAAATTACTTCATATTTTGCTCTCCAAAGCGGATTGTAGCAAGATGAAGGTATAAAAAAAACGTCATGAGACACGGAAAAAAATTCAATCACTTAAGCAGACAGACAGGACATAGAAAAGCTATGTTGGCCAATATGGCATGTTCATTAATTGAGCACAAACGTATAAATACAACTGTTGCTAAAGCAAAAGCGTTAAAACAATTTGTTGAGCCGCTTATTACAAAATCAAAAGAAGATACTACACACAACCGTCGTATTGTTTTTGCTTACTTGCGTAGCAAATATGCCGTAACTGATTTGTTCAGAGACGTAGCTGCCAAAGTAGGTGATAGACCAGGTGGATATACACGTATCATCAAAGTTGGAAATCGTTTAGGAGATAATGCCGATATGGCCATGATCGAATTGGTAGATTTCAACGAAATTTACAACGGTGGTAAAAAAGAAGTTAAAAAAGCAAAAAGCCGTCGTGGTGGAAAAGCGAAGAAATCAGAAGTGGAGACTGCGGTTGAAGCCCCTGAGGCAGAAGCGCCAATTGCACCAGCTGCTGAAACTGAAACTTCTGAAGCTGCAGAATAATGATTATCATTATCAAAATAGAAAAAGGATAAGCTGTTTAGTTTATCCTTTTTTTTATGCCTACTGTTGAAAATTTACTCAAAACTCTATAGCGCGTTTCTCGACTTTACAAATTGATGTTTTACATTTGCACAACTAACTACACTATACTACATGAATTACACCACCCGAACAAAAGCCCTATTGCTCTTACAAGACGGAACTATTTTTCACGGAAAATCAATTGGTATTTCTGGGAAGAGTTTCGGAGAAGTTTGTTTCAATACCGGAATGACAGGATACCAAGAAATATTTACTGATCCTTCCTATTTTGGTCAAATCATGGTGGCTACACATCCACACATTGGAAATTATGGGGTACATCCAGACGAAGTTGAATCCAATTCAATAAAAATTGCGGGCTTGGTGTGTAAGAACTTTAGTTTTACCTATTCCCGTGCTGGGGCCGAAAAAAGTTTGGAATCCTATTTTGTAGAACAAAATGTAATTGGGATTTCAGATGTAGACACCCGAGCCTTGGTGAGTTATATCAGAGATCATGGCGCACAAAATGCTGTCATTTGCACCGATGACACGCCTGTTGAAGAATTGAAGAAATTATTGGATGCAGTTCCCCATATGGAGGGTTTAGAATTGGCTTCAAAAGTTTCTACAACTTCGCCTTATTATTATGGCAATCCAGATGCCTCCTTTCGAGTAGCTGCTGTTGATTTGGGAATTAAAACCAACATCCTTCGCAATTTGGCTAGTCGTGATTGCTACATCAAAGTATTTCCCTATGATGCAAGCTTTGCGGAGTTAAGCAGTTTTGATCCACACGGATATTTCTTGTCAAACGGACCTGGTGATCCGGATCCGTTAACGCAAGTACAAGCCGTGGCTAGAGAAGTTTTACAAACTAAAAAACCAGTTTTTGGCATTTGCTTGGGACATCAAATTTTGGCTCTGGCCAACGGAATTTCAACCTATAAAATGTTTAATGGTCATCGCGGGATTAATCACCCCATCATGAATTTACAAACGGGTAAAGGAGAGATAACTTCTCAAAATCATGGATTTGCGGTAAATAGAGAAGAGCTCGAAAATCATCCAGATTTTGAAATTACCCACGAGCACCTTAATGACCATACGGTTGCGGGCATGCGCATGAAGAATCAAGACTGTTTCTCGGTACAATACCACCCAGAAGCTAGTCCAGGGCCGCACGACTCTAGTTATTTGTTTGACGAATTTGTAGCTTTATTGGCCAAGAATTAAGATTAAAAAAGCCCCGTAAGGGGCTTTTTTAATTGTAGGCTAAATACAAATCAAAATCTATTTCGACTGTATTTTTCACTTCAATCAAACCAAAAGCTTTTTTAGGAGTTCTCAAATTAAAATCGTTGATGTTAAGTTTGAGCGTTCCTTTGATATTGTTGTTTTTTGAAATACAAATCGGAATCTCATAATCTTTATGTTTACCTGCAATTTCGACCACTGCCGTACACGTATAATCCGTGTTAGTTCGATTTATTTCTTTTACATTAATAGTTATATATGAGAATGTATCTGCCTTTAACGTTTTTCGAAGATCTTTAGTGATCAGTTGGTGACAACAATCAAATCCTTGGCTGCAAATTTTAAATTGTGCACGCTCGAGTTCAATTTTACTGCTGTTGTTAGTACTGTATTGCACTACAAGTTCATCATTCAACAAGGTGTTGTCGTATTCGCAAGCAAATGAATTGACATTGGATGAGCCTTTAATAACCAACGAGCTTTTCGGTAAAATTTTCACCTTTGTTTTCATGGGAGTAGTGTAAAAACCCAAGCCCAGTATAATCGCAATAGGAAGGAATATAAAAGTTTTCATCGCTATTAAATAAAAGGGCAGCAGCCTAACTACTGCCCATTAATGCTTTTATTAAAAGGTAATCACAGATTCAAAAAGCAAGCCATCAAATTTTCCTCCGTACAAATCATTCAAGCTGTTGCCTACATATTGGGAATAGCCTTTGTAATTTTGGGTGGTGTAGGCCACTTTGGCCAAGATGTTTTTCGTCATAAACCAACCTAAACTTGATTCTAAACGGGTAACGGTTACTTTGTCAAGATCAGCATTGGCTAATTTTCCAGATACTACATTGTAGCGTGCACCCCAATAAAATTTATCGTTTGTGCCAAATCGGTAAACCACATCTCCAGCATATTGATCTACTTTTCTAGCAGCATCTACGCCTTTTTTGTCACCACCTTGCGCCATTTCTAGCGTGCCAAAAAACTCAAGTCCTTTGTATTTTACAAATGGATTGACCATAAAAGTGGTGAACCAGTTCCCAAAACCAGGATTAAATCGACCAGTAGTAGGATTAGCAGCCAAATCGGTTGTGGCGTTGTTGGTAATAGCTGTTGTGCCATAGGTATACGCGGCATGCGACATTACATAATAGTATCGGCTTCCGGCACGATCAGAACTCCAAGGATTTCCACTCATGTTGGCATTGTGAGAAACTGATCCGGTAATGCGCAAACGTAAGTCTTTATTGAGTTGTTTGTCGTAGCCCAATTTGGCCAAAATGGTTGGGCTAATGGTGGTGTTTTGGTCGGGAGTAGTAGCAGTTGTAGCCGCTGGAACAAACTCAGTCACGTTTTGGTTTAACTTCCCATTGGTGAGTCCAAACATCGATACAAATCCGTTGCGTAGGTAATATATTTCTGCACCCATTTCGGTGGTAAATGAATCCATGATGTTGCTTTCAATAAACGGATTTACCAAGGCACTTCCGTTATCAGATCTTCTAAAGTGTGCATCGCCATAGTTGTTTTCCATTTGACCAATTTTGATGGTTGCATATTTCATGAAACCGGCCAAGAAGTCTTTTTGAATGAAATCCAATTTGTCAATTTGCAAATACCCACCTTTTACCCAGGTTTCGTTGTGGTGTCTGGCCGCCAAATATATGTCCAAGTTTACGCGAACACCATCATACAATTGCGCACCAATGGTCATGTTGGCTGTGGGCAAATTGAACTGGTTTTCTAAGTTGTTTAGTTTGTAATTTGTAATCGCGGTTCCATTTGATGCGGTGTACGTTCCACCTGCTTGGTCGTTGAAGCAATTTAGCGCTTGAAATTGTAACGCAAATGCACCACCCAGATCCACACTCAATCCTTTGAATTCGTTGCTGTCTTTTTTTACATCAAATTGATTGATAGCCCGTTGATCACGTGGTATCAAGTTTTGCATTTGTCCAATTGAGGTCGCTTGCGCAAATGTAGTTCCGCTCAATCCAAGCAGCACAGTTAATACGGAAGTTTTAAACAGATTTTTCATGATAATTAATTTAAGATATTAGTATTATGATTTAGTTCGGGTTTATTAATTGTAAGTAACTTTAAAATCGACAACTACTTCTGCTCCTGTTTTAATGGTGCCCATCAAGGCAGTTGGTGGCTCTACATTAAAGGCCGTCATGTTGAGTTTAGTCTTTCCTTGAACACTAATTTTTTTGTCTTTGATTTTCAGGTTAAACAATTGGGTAATTTTTTTGGTAGTGCCGGCTATCATTAAGTCGCCTTCGGTCACTACACTGTAGTTGTTCTCGGACAATAAATTAATCTTGGTCACCGCAGTCAATTTGTAGTTGATGGTTTTAAATTTGTTGGTCAATAGCGCTTTGTTGGTGTTGTTGTCCATGATCGAGTTTCCACTTTTAAGTTGTTCGGATTCTACGATAAACGAGAGCGATTCAATTGATTTGAGTACACCATCCGCGAGGATAAAATTTCCTTTGCCCGACATCATTTTGCCGTCAATGTGCCAATCGTGTAGATTGGATGTGCCAAATACTTTTACTTTGCTTTCGGCTAAATTCAATTTGCATTCTTGCGCATTTACTCCATTTATTATTGGAAGAAAAAATAATGCACTGCTTATAATGGTAAGGAGGTTGATTTTCATAACTGTATTTTTAACGTGTAGTTCATATGATTTTATGGGACAAATTTCCTACAGTTAATCAGGCAGTTAAATGACAAAAATCATGTATTTGATTTTTTATTGTTTTTTGTCGAATTACAACGTTATAGTGAATAATTTTTTTTTCAGAATGGCATTCGTCGCTATAAATCCTATATTTTTGCTCTCAAATTGATAAATACATTAAAAAATGAGCATAATTATTAAAATTTTCGCAAGACAAATATTTGATTCCAGAGGTAATCCTACTGTAGAAGTAGATGTAATTACCGAAAACGGAATATTAGGAAGAGCAGCCGTTCCATCGGGCGCTTCTACCGGTGAGCACGAAGCAGTTGAGTTGCGTGACGGTGGAAAATTATATATGGGCAAAGGCGTATTAAAAGCCGTTGAAAACGTAAATAGCGTAATTGCCGCCGAATTAGTAGGTACTTCAGTTTTTGAACAAAACCTAATCGATCAACGTATGATTGAATTAGACGGAACCCACAATAAATCAAACTTAGGTGCCAATGCCATTTTGGGCGTTTCCTTGGCCGTAGCCAAAGCTGCCGCCAATGAATTGGGCATGCCATTATACCGTTATGTAGGAGGAGTTTCTGGAAATACCTTGCCAGTTCCCATGATGAATATCATCAACGGAGGTTCACACTCAGATGCCCCAATTGCATTTCAAGAATTTATGATTATGCCGGTTAAGGCCAAGTCTTTTTCGCATGCCATGCAAATGGGTACTGAAATTTTTCACCACTTGAAAAAAGGATTGCACGACCGTAATTTATCTACAGCCGTAGGTGATGAGGGTGGATTTGCACCAAATCTAGCTGGCGGAACCGAAGACGCGATTGAATCCATCAAAAAAGCAGTAGAAAGTGCCGGATACTCATTTGGCGATGAAGTAATGATTGCCTTAGACTGTGCGGCTTCTGAGTTTTATGTTAATGGAAATTACGACTATTCTAAATTTGAAGGGCCTGCAGGAAAAATCAGATCATCCAAAGAACAAGCCGAATATTTGGCTGAATTGGCAACTAAATACCCAATCATTTCTATCGAAGACGGAATGTATGAAGACGACTGGGATGGCTGGAAATACCTTACCGAATTAATTGGCGACAAAACCCAATTGGTAGGTGATGATTTATTTGTAACCAATGTAGAGCGTTTGTCAACTGGAATTCAAAAAGGAATTGCCAATTCCATCTTGGTAAAAGTAAACCAAATTGGAACCTTGACCGAAACCATTGCTGCCGTAAACATGGCGCACAATGCAGGATATACTTCTGTCATGTCACACCGTTCGGGCGAAACAGAAGACAACACCATCGCCGATTTGGCTGTGGCCTTAAACTGTGGTCAAATTAAAACCGGTTCGGCTTCGCGTTCTGACCGTATGGCCAAGTACAACCAATTGTTGCGCATCGAAGAAGAGTTGGGCAGCACGGCTTATTTCCCCGGATTGAAAGCGTTTAAACAGAAATAAAATTCAACCAAATTAAGTTCTAAAAACCCAACAGCTACTGTTGGGTTTTTTATTTCTTATCGTTTTGTTAAATTTTGAATGATGTATTTTAAATTAACACATTCCATGAAGATTATCTTTTTTATATGGAATCTATTTAACTAAATTTGTTGAGTTTAAAATTTACTGCACTTAATACGCTTATACAATCATGTCAAAAACAGCCATATTAGAATTCGACGGGCAAAAATATGAGTTCCCCGTATTAGTAGGGAGCGAAAACGAACCTGCTATCGATATTGATAAATTACGTGCCTTAACCGGTGCTATTACCTTAGATCCGGGGTACAAAAATTCAGGATCATGCAAAAGTGAAATTACTTTTTTGGATGGAGAAGAAGGAATTCTTCGTTACCGCGGTTACTCCATTGAAGATTTGGCAGAAAAGGCCAACTTTTTAGAAGTTTCTTACTTGGTTATTTTTGGTGAATTGCCTACTAAAACGCAATTGGCCCAATTTGAGACCGACATTCGCAAATATACCTTGGTGAACGAAGAGATGAAAAACATCTTGGACGGTTTCCCAAAATCAGCGCACCCAATGGGCGTACTTTCTTCGTTAACCTCGGCTTTAACGGCCTTTAATCCCAAAGTGGTTAATGTAGAAAATGAAGCTGAAATGTACGAAGCAGTGTGTAAAACCATGGGTAAATTCTTAGTCATTGCGACTTGGACTTACCGCAAAAGCATGGGCTTCCCTTTAAATTATTACGACAACACCAAAGGATACGTAGACAATTTCCTTCGTTTGATGTTTGAATTGCCTACCGAACCCTATGTCATCAATCCCAAAGTGATCAATGCCTTAGATAAATTATTTATCCTGCATGCCGATCACGAACAAAACTGCTCTACGTCTACAGTACGAATTGTTGGTTCTTCTCATGCCGGTTTATTTGCCTCGATTTCTGCAGGTGTTTCTGCCTTGTGGGGGCCTTTGCACGGCGGAGCCAATCAGGCAGTATTGGAAATGTTGGAAGCGATCCAAAAAGATGGAGGTGATGCCGATAAATATTTGGCTAAAGCCAAAGACAAAGATGATCCATTCCGTTTAATGGGCTTTGGACACCGCGTATACAAAAACTTTGATCCGCGTGCCAAAATCATCAAAAAAGCAGCCGACGAGGTGTTGCAAACCTTGGGTGTAAATGACCCGATTTTGGAAATTGCCAAAAAATTAGAAGAAGCCGCTTTGGTTGATGAATATTTTGTTTCTAGAAAATTGTACCCCAATGTTGATTTCTACTCGGGAATTATCTACCGCGCCCTAGGCATTCCAACCGATATGTTTACCGTATTATTTGCTATTGGTCGTTTACCTGGATGGATTGCCCAGTGGAAAGAAATGCGCATCAACAAAGAACCTATTGGCCGTCCAAGACAAATCTATACTGGACATCCACTCCGTGATTTTGTTGGTATGGACAAACGCTAATATCTTTCAATAGTTATAAACAAAGCTTCTCACAAATGGGAAGCTTTTTTATATTTGTTTCCAAGCTAAACGAAATTTATGTTACCACTTCAGGTTACCAATGAAACGTCCAAATTAAAAGCAGTAGTACTTGGATCGGCAGTAAATAATGGGCCAACTCCCACCGCTGACGAGGCCTACGATCCCAAATCATTAGAACATATACTAGCCGGAACCTATCCCGTAGAAGCCGATATGGTGCGCGAAATGGAAGCATTTAATGCCGTTTTTCAAAAATATGATGTGCAGGTATTCCGCCCAGAGATGATTGAAAATTACAACCAGATATTTACACGCGACATTGGTTTTGTGATTGATGATGTGTTTATCAAAGCCAATATCCTGCCCGATAGGGAGCGTGAATTGGATGCTATTCAATACGTAATTGATCAGATAGATCCATCCAAAGTAGTTCGTCCACCCGAGGAAGTGCACATTGAGGGCGGCGATGTGATGTTGTGGGGTAATTATATTTTTATCGGCACCTACAAAGGTTCAGATTACAAAGACTACATCACGGCGCGAACCAACATGGCCGGAGTCAATTACATCAAAGCACTTTTTCCACATAAAATTGTTAAGGAATTTGATTTGGTCAAATCCAAATTAGAAGCACGCGATAACGCCTTGCATTTGGATTGTTGTTTTCAGCCTGTAGGGAAAAACAAAGGAATCATTTACAAAAGCGGTTTTCGTGAAGAATCCGATTATGTGTTTTTAGTCAAATTATTTGGCAAAGACAATTTGTTTCACCTCTCCCGAGATGAAATGTACCACATGAATTCCAATGTATTTTCGATTGATACGAATGTGGTTGTGTCTGAACAAAAATTCACCCGCCTCAATACCTGGTTGCGTGACAATGGCTTTACTGTTGAAGAAATTCCCTATGCCGAAATCGCCAAACAAGAGGGACTGTTACGTTGTTCTACTTTGCCGTTGATCAGGGAGTAGTATTGTTTCCTTGACAGATCCACCTAAAATCCACCACCTATAACCTAAGACCTTTTGCATGAACCAAACCACCTCCTCAATCCTCATGATACGTCCGGTTGCTTTTCGCATGAACGAGCAAACCGCAGTCAATAATTATTACCAAAAAGTGTTGGACAACTTGTTGCCAGCAACGGTCAACGCCAAAGCGCAGCAAGAATTTGATGCTTTTGTGACCAAATTGCAAGCGGTGGGAGTTGATGTGACGGTTGTTGATGATACGCTAGATCCCGACACGCCTGATTCTATTTTTCCAAACAATTGGATTTCGTTTCACCAAAATGGCGATGTAGTCTTGTATCCGATGTTTGCTGAAAACCGACGAGCCGAACGCCGTGAAGATATTTTGGACATCTTGGAGGAGAAAGGATTTCACATTGAAAACATAGTTGATTACACCTCTGCCGAAGACGATGGTTTTTTCCTTGAAGGAACAGGTAGTTTGCTCTTGGATCGCGCCAACGGTATTGCCTATTGCGCCTTGTCGCCGCGAGCTGACGAAGAATTATTCATTGAATTTTGCGAAGATTTTGACATGGCTCCTGTAATTTTTAGTGCCTATCAAACCGTCAATAATCAACGAAAACTCATTTACCACACCAACGTCATGATGTGTTTGGGCAGCTCTTATGCTGTAATTTGTGCCGATTGCATTGATGACAAACAAGAGCGCAAAATGGTGTTGGACCAACTCAAAAAATCGGGTAAAGAAGTTATTCTTATCTCAGAAGCACAAGTCAATACTTTTGCGGGAAATATGCTTGAATTGGTAGGTGCTAATCAGCAAAAATTATTGGTTATGAGCGCGGCTGCCCATGCAAGTCTTACCGCTGATCAAATTAAGAAATTAGAAAAACACGCTACCATTGTAAGTTCTAGTTTAGATACCATCGAAGCCTGTGGCGGCGGAAGTGCCCGTTGCATGATGGCTGAAATCTTTTTGCCTAAAGCGTCAAAATAAAACTAATTTTGATTAAACGTACAACTCCTTAATTTTGAATAAGATGAAAAAAATAATAACTTATTTAGTTTTGTTGATAGGATTTTCGGCTCTCGCCCAATGGACCGCAAATCTTTCTGTAAACACCCTTGTGGCCAATTCGCCCACGCAAGACATTCAATCGGTGGGTACTTCAGATGGACAAACGTATGTGGTATATTGGAAAAATGTAGCTGCGCCCCAAAACTACGAATTGCGTATGCAAGTACTCAACGCGGCAGGAATTCCTCAATTTGGTCCGGATGGCATGTTGGTAAGTACCTTAATTGGCATGAGCACCTACACCGTAATCTGGTCGGTAACGGTTGATGCCAATAATAACCTTTACATAGGAGCCACGGGCACACAAGACGGAAATGCCTATGTGTTTAAATTGGATATACAAGGCAATCATTTGTGGGGAACCAATGGGGTTCAAGTGGGTACCGGAAACATTGTAAAAGTATTGCCGTTAAGTTCGGGTGAAGCCATCGTGAGTTGGTATCCTTCGGGTTCATCTTTGATGCAAAAATTCGATGCCACAGGAAATGCAATTTGGACTGCTCCAGTACCTGTTCAGTTGGGAACCAGCAACACAATTCCTGCGGGCATGTTTGAGCTCAATAATGGCGATTATATGTTGGTTTTTCATAAAACATTGGCGGCCATCTATTCCAATTTGTATGCGCAACGCTATTCGCCTGCAGGGGTAGCCCAATGGGCAACACCTACACAAATTACGAATAAGGCTTCTCAATTTAACCGCAACTATACCGGTAAAACCGACGGCGAATCAGTATATTATGGTTACTTTTTGTCTGGTTCCAATCGATTTGACTCGTATGTGCAACGTATCAACGGAGATGGCACATTGCCTTGGGGTATCAATGGAGTCGATTTTGACACCAACCAAACCAATTATGAAATGAGCACAGAGATTAATCTAAATCCTGCAGCTAGTGTTATTTGGGCCACCTGTACCTACATGAATACATCTCAAAGCATGAGTGGGGAATACATTCAAAAAATAAACAAAAATACTGGTGCCCGATTATTTACAGACACAGCCAAAGAAGTGTATCCAATTAGCAGTGATTCTGATGTGCACGTAGGCGAACTCCATTTGGCGAGTGGTACACCGTTTTATTTGCTTAAAATGGGTATGGATACTGGCGCATCTCCGGTTACCTTGCATGCAGTTTACTTGAATGACAACGGTGACTTTGTTTGGCCCGAGCATCATTTGCCGATAGCCAATTATGGCGCATCCAAAAGTAGAATTGGGTTTACAAAACCGGTAAATGGGCAAAGCGTAGCCACGTTTTTGGAACAAAAGCTTAACGATGCTTCTCCTCAAATGTATGCACAGAATTTTGTGATTCCAAGCTTAGGCGTGCAACAGCCTAATCAAGTGTTGAATTTGAAAGTAGTAAATCCAGTGAAAAACCAACTGCAAATTTCGTCAGATCAAGTTATTCAACAGTTGTCTGTTTATAATCTATTGGGTGTAAAAATTGCCGAAACAAATCCAGCTTCTCTCGAAATTAATTTAGAGTCCACTTCTTGGCAAGCGGGAATTTATGTAGTAGAATGTACAAGCACAACAGGTGATAAAAGCCGAGTAAAACTAATCAAAGAGTAGTATTGACTTTTCCTAATTCATCAATCCAATCGCTGCTACAGGGGTTGGATTTTTTATATACCCCGAATGATGCTCAATACCGAGCTGATAATGTATTGTATCCCAATGGCAATGGTCAAAAAACCGATGATACGGGAAATGGCCACAATACCTGAAGAACCTAGGAAATTTGCTAAATAGTGTGCGCTGCGCAATACAAAATAAATAGACGCGGCTACTACAATAATAGCAATGCTCGAAATGATCATTTCATCAGGAGCGTGGTGTTCTTGGTAATAGGCAATTAACAATGAAATGGAACCTGGTCCAGCCAGCATGGGCATGGCCAAAGGAGTTAAGGCAATGTCGTTTCGGTTCTGAATTTCTTCTTCTACTTTTTTGTTGATCCCCTTGTTTTTGTTGAACTGTCCATTGAGTAATGAAAAACCTGAACTGGCAATGATGATGCCACCCGCAATGCGAAGTGCCGTGATGGTTATGCCAAAAAAACTAAGTACATATTGACCTACAAAAAAAGAGATTAATAAAATGACACAGACATTAATTGATGTTTTGAAGGATACACGTGTTCGTTCTTTTTGCGTATAGTCTTGGGTGAGTCCAACAAATATAGGAATGGTACCAATGGGATTTAATACAGAGAATAGGGCGAAAAATAGGTAGATAAATAATTCCATGGTAGGTTAAAATTAGGCATCGTTGCTGGCGCAAAGGTATAACTAAAAACAAATTGGCGTAAAATAAATTAGGAAGGGAACCATTTTTGTAGTTTTGCGGCATGAAAAATAAAAAAACCTTAGTTCTTGGAGCCAGTACCAAACCCGAACGCTATGCCTATAAAGCCATTGAAAGTTTGGTGGCCAAAGGACATTCTGTATTGGCCATTGGGCAACATGCCGGAGAGGTGAGTGGCATAAAAATCCAAACCAAATTGATCCCCATCAAAAATATCGATACGGTTACGCTTTACTTAAATCCATTGCGACAACGCGATTATTACAACTACATCATCGAGGCCAAACCCAAGCGCGTGGTTTTTAATCCGGGCACCGAAAATCCGCAATTTTACCAATTGTTACAAGGCAATGGCATTGCAGTTGAAGTAGCTTGTACTTTGGTTTTATTGGCAACTAACCAGTACTAAAATTTAGTTTGTCCAGTAGCAGGTTTGCTGATGACCCACAAGCCGATAAAGGTGAGTAATCCATTGATCAAAATGATTTCGGTGTCAAACACATAGGCGCCAAAAATTAAACTGCTGTGCTTAGTTAAGAAAAAGCAAAGTAGAGGAGCAGCCAAACAAACTAACGGAACCCACTTGTCTTTTACCGTTTTGCTTTGCCAAAATAATCCAAACCCATACAAACCGAGCAAGGGGCCATAGGTATAGGAAGCAATTTTAAAGATGATGCTCACTACTGAAGCATCATTGATGGCATTAAAGATTAAAATTACCATAAACAACAAGATCGAAAATCCAATGTGCACCCAATGACGGGTTTTGACTACATTGGTTTTATGGCTGTTTTCAGGTTTGTCCATGTCCAAGAAATCAACGCAAAAAGAGGTAGTGAGCGCGGTAAGTGCGCTATCCGTAGTAGCAAAAGTTGCTGCGGTAAGGCCCAATAAGAAAATGATGGATGGAATTACACTCAGATGATGAAAGGCAATTTCGGGGAAAAGCAAGTCAGTTCTCGGATTGCCTGTGGCCAAATCTACAGGCACTGCTATTTGGTTTTGCTCGGCATACAAATACAATAAGGCACCAACGCTCAGGAAAAATATATTAATCACAATAAAAATTCCGGTAAACGTAAACATGTTTTTTTGCGCCTCTTTGATGTTGACACAACTCAGGTTTTTTTGCATCAAATCTTGATCTAAGCCCACCATGGCCAGTGTAACAAATATTCCGCCAATAAATTGTTTCCAGAAATAGGTTCCTTTCAGGTAATCTTCAAAGAAAAATGCCTTCGAATAATTGCTGTGTTTGATCGCTTCAAATGCCTCAATTGGGCTATAATTCAGATTTTGGCAAATGATGAAAATGGTCAAGAAAACCGAAGAAACCAAGAAAAAGGTTTGCAGAGTATCGGTAATAATAATGGTTTTTAGGCCACCGCGGTAGGTGTAGGCAAAAATGAATGCCAATGAAAGCAATACGGTTACTGCAAACGGAATGGAATAGTAGTCAAACACATAGCGTTGCAAGACAATTACCACTAAGTACAAGCGAAAGGCCGAGCCAATGGTACGGCTAATCAAAAAAATACTGGCTGCTGTTTTATAGCTAATCACGCCCAATCGCTGCTCAATGTAACTGTAGATTGAAGTGAGATTCATGCGGTAATACAGTGGCAATAGAATGGTGGCAATGAGCACAAAACCTACTGCATTTCCCAATACAAACTGAAAATATTTGAACTGCAAATCGGGATTTCCTACCTCGCCCGGTACCGAAATAAACGTCACGCCCGAAAGCGCAGTGCCTATCATGCCAAAGGCCACCAAATACCATTTTGAATTTTTATTGGCTTTAAAGAACGCGTCATTGCTGGAATCTTTTTTGCTCATGAAATGCGAAATCAAGAACAAAACGCCAAAATAGAGAATGATAATCGTGAGAATAGTTGCTGCCGACATAGGAGTGGGTTTAGTTTGGCCAAAATACGCAATCAAGGTAGAATTCACAATGAATAAGGCAAAATTTGCCCCAATGCTTTTCAAAATTCCATCCCGAGACTCTTAGACCATATTCCAAAATGCCTACTTTTGCCGCATGGAATTCTCTTCAAAAATATTGGAAAAAGCGGTGCATGAGATGGCGCAACTGCCCGGAATTGGAAAACGAACCGCCTTGCGTTTGGTGTTGCATTTGCTCAAACAGCCCAAAGAGCACACCCAATTTTTAACGGCGGCCTTACAAGCGGCTCGTGAAGATGTACAGTTTTGTAGTTCGTGCCATAACATTTCCGATTTTTCTACCTGTGAAATTTGTGCCAATCCGGCGCGAAACCACCAGTTAATTTGTGTGGTCGAAGATATTCGTGACGTAATGGCCATCGAAAATACACGCCAATACAAAGGAATTTACCATGTACTGGGCGGTAAAATTTCGCCGATAGATGGAGTTGGTCCGGCGCAGTTAAACATCAGCACCTTGGTAGATAAAGTGAAAGAAGGGGGTGTGCACGAGTTGATTTTTGCGCTCAGCTCCACCATGGAAGGCGATACCACCAATTTTTATCTCTATAAACAAATCCAAGATTATCCCGTAATAACCTCGACTATTGCCCGGGGAATTTCAGTAGGAGATGAACTCGAGTACGCCGACGAAGTTACCTTGGGACGCAGCATTTTACATCGTATTCCCTTCGAAAATTCCCTTAAAAACAGCTAAACCAAAATTAGGGGCTTCCCTTTTGTTATTAGCGCGGAAAACCTATCTTTGTTTGCAATTTTTTTTTAAGATAAATGAGAAAATTAATCGTTGGCCTGCTGCTTTTGTTGGTGTTATTCACCACTGCTTGTGTGCCTACCAAAGATTTGATTTACCTGCAAACTACTAATCCTGCCGATACCGCAGCGGTGCTTCATCCGGTAGTTGCCAAACCCTATCGCCTTCAAGTTAACGACATTATCAGTGTAGTAATCAAAGCCAATGATCCTAAATTGGTAGAAGTCTTTCGGGCATCTGAACAAAGTACACAGCTCAATAAAACTGAACAAAGTTTATATTTTGATGGCTATACCGTAAACGATCACGGAGCCATTCGCATACCCATTTTAGGGGATGTGCCCGTCTTGGGGTATACCTTGGACGAAGTTCGACTCAAAATTGAAAACCAATTACTGGCCGATTATTTTACCAAAGAAGCCAATGTTTTTGTCTCTGTAAAATTAGCTGGTTTGCACTATACCGTAAATGGGGAGGTAGTGATGCCGGGATCAAAAGTAGAATACAAAGAAAAATTGACCATCTTGGAAGCCTTGGCCAATGCGGGAGACATTACCATGACAGGCAATCGAAAAGCTGTTTCAATATTGCGTCAATTGCCACAGGGATCTGAATTGCATGAACTCGATTTAACCCAACTCAAAGCCATTGAATCGCCTTATTTTTATGTGCAACCCAACGATTATATCTACGTAAAACCCTTGAAACAAAAGTCGTGGGGTACCGGCAAAACCGGTTTAGAATCTTTGAGCACGGTATTGACGTTGTTGACCTTGATCACCACTACATTTATTTTGTTGAAATAAGCACAGATGATAGATACCAAAGACTTTTCTTTTTTTGAAAACCAAAACAGTTTTGATTTTAAAGGATTTTTAATCAAAATTGTGAGCTATTGGAAATGGTTTCTCCTCAGCTTAGCCATTACTTTTACCATTGCACACCAGGTGAATATTCGAAAGCAAAAAATTTATGCGTTGCAAACGTCAATCGCCATCAAAGAAGAAAACAATCCGTTTTTTACCTCCAATACCAGTTTGGTTTTCAATTGGGGCGGAACTTCAGATGAGGTACAGAGTATTTCAAACACCCTAAAATCAAGATCACACAACGAGTTGGTGGTGGACGAATTGCAGTTTTACATTGATTATTTGCAAAAAGGCGATTACAATTATCAAGACGTGTATGGAGACGTCCCATTTGCTCTTACAATAGACAAATCCAAAGGGCAATTGCTCAATAATTTGGTTGCGATTAATTTTGTATCCCGCACCGAATATGAAGTTCAACTCAAATTTGAGGAGGCCAAAGCCCCGTTAATGTATTACGCCAATCACAGCAAAGGAACTGCTACGGTTGTTCCGGGCGAATTCAAGAAAAGATACAAAATTGGCGAACAGCTGAATCTTCCGTTTTTAAATTGGAAACTCGACGCGCTTTCCCAAGGTGAAAATTTACAAGGAAAAACCTTCTACATCCGATTCAATAATTTTGATGATGTAGTCAAAAAAGGACAGAATGTAAGTATAGAAATTGATCCCAAAGCGGCTTCTATTTTGGTGTTGTCAATGCAAGGTCCCAACAAAAATCGCATTGTCAATTATTTAAATACTACGGTTGAAACCCTTATTAAATCGCAGTTGGATCGCAAGAACCAGTTTGCAACCAATACCATTGAATTTATTGACAGTACATTAGTTTCTATGGGAAATCAACTCAAAGAAACGGGAGAGGAGCTCACCAATTTTAACAAGCGAAACAACATCATCGAGATTGAAAAGGGCGGCGAGAATATCTCGGCTCAATTGCTCGAATATGATGTGATGCGCGACCAAATTAACCGCAAGATTGCCTATTGCAACAGTCTAAAATCCTATTTGCGCAACAGTGTAGATTATTCTAAGTTGCCAGCGCCTACTGTAGCAGGTATCGATGATCCAAATATTGTAACCAACGTGGCCAAACTTATTGGCCTATCCGCACAACGTTCGCAATTGGCCTATTCGGTGAAAAGCGAAAAAATATTCCAGGAATTTGATAGTCAAATGGAAGCGGTAAAAAAAGTATTGTTGGAAAATGTGGCCTCGATTGGCAGCGCTTTTCAATATGATTTGGTGTTGGTGAACAATAAGATTCAAAAAATTGAGAACGACATCAAGCAGCTGCCAGAAGACAAACAAGAGTTTTTAAAGATTTCCCGCAAATACGATCTGAGTGATAATATCTACAATACATTTTTGCAAAAACGTAGTGAAGCCGAGATTGTAAAAGCGGCCAATTTATCGGACATTCACTTCATCGATTCGGCCAAAGATACCGGCGGAGGACTTATTGGTCCCAATACAAGTGTGAATTATGTGATTGCTTTTTTCATGGGTTTACTCATTCCCTTGTTGATCGTTTTTGGCATCTTTTTCATGGAAAATGCCATTTTAAATACCGAAGACATCACCAACCTCACCTCGATTCCCATTATTGGGGTAATTGGAGTCAAACAATCACAATCTAATTTGGCTGTTTTTGAACGACCTAAATCGGCCTTGTCTGAAGCCTTTCGGGCCATTCGTTCTTCCTTGCAATTTTTATACAAAAAACACGAGATCGAAGGCACCAAAACCATAATGCTTACCTCGTCTATCAGTGGCGAAGGAAAAACCTTTTGTTCGTTAAACATCGCTACAGTTTTTGCTCTAAGCGAAAAGAAAACAGTCATTGTAGGCTTGGATTTGCGTAAGCCTAAAATTTTTGATGATTTTAATACCACCAACGAAATAGGGGTGGTGAATTACCTGATCGGGCAAAAAAATATGGATGAGGTGATTCAAAAAACCCAGGTGCCCTATTTGGATGTAATAACCTCTGGGCCTATTCCGCCCAATCCTTCGGAGTTGATTATAGGCGATACCATGAAGAAATTTATGGAAGAACTCAAAACGCGTTACGATTACATTATTTTAGATACCCCGCCGGTTGGCTTGGTTTCTGACGCCTTAGAATTGGATGAATATGTTGATGTGAGTTTGTACATCATGCGCCAAAACTATACCAAAAAAGACATGGTGACTATGTTGAATAACCGCCACAAACGCGGGGAATTGACCAATATCAGCATTGTATTAAACGGTTACCAAAACAAAGCCAAATACGGCACGGGCTACGGCTACGGCTATGGCTACGGTTATGGAAATTACGCGAATGGGTATCACGAAGTGGACAAACCCGAATCGTTTATCAAATCGATTTGGACTAAATTGAAAAGCTAACAAATGAAATTACTCATTACAGGAGGTGCCGGATTTATAGGGTCTAATTTGTGCGAATATTTTTTAGCCAAAAAGTATCAAGTGGTATGCTTGGATAATTTTGCCACGGGCCATCGCCATAACCTAACGGCCTGTATGCAAAATGAAAACTTTACCTTAATTGAAGGCGATATTCGCAACCTAGCCGATTGCCAGCAAGCGGTTCATGGTGTCGATTATGTGTTGCACCAAGCGGCACTGGGTTCAGTACCTCGCTCTATCAATGATCCCATAACGAGTAATGAAGTGAATGTATCTGGTTTTTTAAATATGTTGGTCGCTGCGCGCGATGCAAAGGTAAAGCGCTTTGTGTATGCCGCAAGTTCCTCTACCTATGGCGATTCGGCCAGTTTGCCCAAAGTTGAAGATGTTATTGGTAAGCCCTTGTCACCCTATGCGATTACCAAATATGTGAATGAATTGTATGCCGATATTTTCAGTAAAACCTACGGATTAGAAACCATTGGTTTGCGCTACTTTAATGTGTTTGGCCGTAAACAAGATCCCAACGGCGCCTATGCAGCGGTAATTCCCAAGTTTGTAATGCAATTCATGAACTATGAAAGCCCGGTAATTAACGGTGACGGTATGTATTCCCGTGATTTTACGTATATCGACAATGTGGTTCATATGAATGAATTGGCCATGACCACTCAAAATCCAGAAGCCATCAACACAGTATACAATACCGCTTTTGGAGACCGTACCACTTTGAATGAATTGGTGAATTATCTAAAAGAGTTTTTAGCCGAATGGGATCCTAAAATTGCAGATGTACCTGTAGTGTATGGTCCTAATCGAAATGGCGATATTCCGCATTCCTTAGCCAGTATAGACAAAGCCAAGAATTTACTGGGTTACAATCCCCAGTTTTCCATAAAAACCGGATTAAAAGAAGCCGTTGCCTGGTATTGGCAACATTTAAAATAAAATAGAACTGAAAAGATATATGAAGATTACTAAAATTTGCTGTATAGGCGCAGGGTATGTTGGTGGTCCAACCATGGCGGTCATCGCTCAAAAATGTCCTGACATTCAAGTAACCGTCGTCGATTTAAACGAACAACGTATTGCCCTTTGGAACCATGACGATGTGACTAAAATCCCAATTTACGAACCCGGTTTAAGTGAAGTAGTAGCCGAAGCGCGTGGAAGAAATTTATTTTTCTCTACTCAAGTAGATCAAGCCATCGACGAGGCCGAGTTAATTTTTATTTCGGTGAATACACCCACTAAAACCTACGGTGCTGGAAAAGGGATGGCCGCCGATTTGAAGTACATTGAATTGTGTGCCCGACAAATTGCTCGTGTGGCTACCACCAATAAAATTGTGGTTGAAAAATCCACTTTACCGGTGCGAACCGCGGGTGCGATTAAGAGTATTCTAGAAAATACCGGAAACGGCGTACAATTTCAAATCTTATCTAACCCTGAATTTTTGGCTGAAGGTACTGCTGTTGAAGATTTATTCCAACCCGATCGTGTACTTATTGGAGGAGATCCAACTCCCGAAGGCCAACAAGCCATCGAAGCCTTGGCCTCTGTTTATATGCATTGGGTTCAGCCCGATCGCATTATCCGTTCCAACGTGTGGTCGTCTGAATTATCTAAATTAACTGCCAATGCCTTTTTGGCACAACGTGTTTCCTCGATCAACGCCATTTCTGAATTGTGCGAAAAAACAGGCGCCAATGTAAATGAAGTGGCCAAAGCCATTGGGATGGATAGCCGTATCGGATCTAAGTTTTTGAAAGCCTCCGTTGGGTTTGGTGGATCGTGTTTCCAAAAAGATATTTTGAATTTGGTATACATCGCAAAATCCTATGGTTTGCACGAAGTAGCCGATTATTGGGAGCAGGTAATCATCATGAACGACCACCAAAAACGTCGTTTTTCAAACGCTATTGTGCGCACCTTGTACAATACTGTGGCCGATAAAAAAATTACCTTTTTGGGTTGGGCCTTCAAAAAAGACACTAACGATACCCGTGAATCTGCCGCGATTTATGTGGCTGACGATCTGATTCATGAACAAGCTAAAATTGCTGTCTATGATCCTAAAGTAGAAGAAGCACAAGTCCTAGCTGATTTGAATTATTTGGAAACCCGATCTGCAGCTCAAAACGAAAAATTCACCAAGGTCTACAAGGATGCCTATGAAGCCTGTAAAGGCGCCCATGCCATTGCGGTTTTGACTGAATGGGATGAATTCAAAAGCTACGATTGGCACCAGATATATAATTCAATGCTCAAACCTGCCTTTGTATTTGACGGTCGCAACTTATTGGACAAAACTGCACTTGAAAAAATTGGCTTTGTATACCAAGCCATTGGTTCATAAATTATATAAATATGAATACACGTATTGCCGTTATTGGGTTAGGTTATGTAGGATTGCCACTGGCACGCTTGTTTGCGACCAAATTCCCTGTAGTGGGTTTTGATATCAATACCACGCGTATTGCCGAACTCAATCAAGGTGAAGATAAAACCTTAGAAGTTAATTCAGCCGATTTAAAAGCGGTTTTGGTAGATCGTCCCAGTGAGGTAAATGGCTTATTTTGCAGCAACCAGTTGCCCGATATTGAAGAGTGCAACGTGTATATCATTACCGTACCAACGCCCGTTGACAAAAACAACCGTCCTGATTTGACGCCCTTGTATAAATCGAGTGAAACGGTAGCCAAAGTGTTGCGCAAAGGGGATATCGTAATTTACGAATCCACCGTCTATCCTGGGGTAACCGAGGAAGAATGTGTGCCAGTTTTGGAAAAAATTAGTGGACTCAAATTTAATGTTGATTTCTTTGCCGGCTATTCGCCCGAGCGCATCAATCCGGGAGACAAAGAACATACGGTTGATAAAATTCTCAAAGTAACTTCGGGTTCTACGCCTGAAATCGGAAAACGGGTAGACGATTTATACAAAACCGTGATTACAGCGGGCACCCATTTGGCACCCACCATCAAGGTTGCCGAAGCCGCCAAAGTCATTGAAAATTCACAACGCGACATTAATATTGCTTTTGTGAATGAATTGGCCAAAATATTCAATGTGTTGGGCATCAATACCCAAGACGTCTTGGCTGCCGCTGCCACCAAGTGGAACTTTTTACCGTTCAAACCAGGTTTAGTAGGTGGACATTGCATTGGCGTAGATCCCTATTATTTGGCGCAAAAAGCACAAGAGGTAGGGTATCATCCCGAGATTATTTTGGCTGGCCGACGACTCAACGACAGCATGGGCGAATACGTGGCTTCACAAGTAGTGAAACTCATGATCAAAAAAGGGGTGAGCATCAACGGCTCCTCAGTTTTGTTGTTGGGGATTACCTTCAAAGAAAATTGCCCCGACGTGCGCAACACCAAAATTGTAGATGTAATTCAGGCGTTACAAGATTATGGCATACAAGTGACCATTTATGATCCCTGGGCCAATCCTGCTGAAGTGGCGCACGAATATAACTTAGTGACTACTCAAACCTTGCCAAGCGGACAATTTGATGCTATAGTATTGGGCGTGGCGCACCAGGAATTTTTGGGATTGGATTACGCCAAATTCAAAAAACCACACAGTATTGTGTATGATGTAAAAGGAATATTAGGCGATGTAGCCGATGGAAAATTATAAGCAGATGAAAAAGATATTAATCACCGGAGGTGCAGGATTTATAGGATCACATGTGGTTCGTCGTTTTGTAACCAAATACCCAGATTACCACATTTACAATTTGGATGCCTTGACCTATGCGGGTAACCTTGAAAACATTGCCGATATTCAAGATGCACCCAATTACAGTTTTGTAAAAGGCGATATTGTTAATGCCGATTTTATTGACGAATTATTTACCAAACATCAATTTGAAGGCGTGTTGCATTTGGCCGCCGAATCGCATGTGGATCGTTCAATTACCGATCCCTTGGCTTTTGTGAAAACCAATGTAATTGGCACTATGAATTTGCTCAATGCAGCCAAAAAAATCTGGGCCAATGACATGTCTGGTAAACGATTTTACCACATCAGTACCGATGAAGTGTATGGTTCGTTGGGGACTGAAGGCTTGTTTACGGAAACTACCGCCTACGATCCCAATTCACCGTATTCGGCTTCCAAAGCGAGTTCGGATCATTTTGTACGGGCTTATGGCGAGACCTATGGTTTGCCTTATGTGATTACCAATTGTTCCAACAATTACGGACCCAATCATTTTCCTGAAAAATTAATTCCGTTATTTATCAATAACATCATCGAGAAAAAACCACTGCCGGTTTATGGCGATGGAAAATACACCCGCGATTGGTTGTTTGTCGAAGACCATGCCGTTGCCATTGATTTGGTGTTTCACGAAGGCAAAAATCACGACACCTACAATATTGGCGGATTCAACGAATGGCAAAACATCGATTTGGTCAAATTGTTGTGCGCGTTGATGGACCAAAAATTAGGACGCACCGCTGGCGAATCAGCCGAGTTGATTACTTACGTGAAAGACCGTCCCGGACACGATTTGCGTTACGCCATTGATGCATCCAAAATCAATACCGAATTGGGATGGAAACCGTCAGTGACTTTTGAACAAGGTTTGGCCCGCACCATCGATTGGTATCTGGCCAACGAGGCTTGGTTGAAAAACGTAACCTCAGGCGCCTACCAAAACTACTACGCTAGTCAATACGCGTAGTGTAAACCAAAAAAGGGTATGAGCCAACTCAAAAAAGGAGCCTTACTTTCTTATCTTTCCATTTTCTTGACCAATGGAATTGGCTTGTTGCTCACGCCCTACATCATTCATAAACTGGGTGACTCCGAGTATGGATTGTATACCTTAATTGGTTCCTTGATTGCCTACATAGGCGTTTTGGATTTTGGACTCAACAACACCATTATTCGGTTTGTAGCCAAATACCGCGCTCAAAATGACAAAACCGGCGAAGAGAATTTCTTGGCCACTTCCTTGCTTATATATGCCGCAATTTCTGCACTAATTGTAGTGGCAGGGATTGCACTTTATTTTAATTTGGACACCTTATTTCCCAAATTGACCTCGGCCGAAATGAGCAAAGCCAAGCTCATGTTTGCCATCTTGATTTTTAATTTGGCCTTTGAATTGCCCGGTGGCGCATTTGCTGCCATTTGCTCGGCTTATGAACAGTTTGTGTTTCCTCGTGCACTTAAAATCTCAGAGTATGTGTTGCGCTCGGTGATGGTAGTTGCGCTGTTGTGGAAAGGCGGAGATGCTTTATCGATAGTGGTTTTGGATACCATTCTTAATTTGCTGGTAATTGTCATCAGTGCCTATTACGTGTTTCAAAAATTGCGGGTCCGCATCCACTTGCATGTGTTTGAAATGCCACTTGTTAAAACCATATTTTCTTATTCGGTTTGGATATTTGTCTATGCCATAGTAGGACAGTTTCAGTGGCGATTTGGTCAAGTGGTTTTGGGCATGCTTTCGGGTACTACCGCAGTAGCCATCTATGGGGTAGGCATTATGTTGGGTACGTATTACGGTGCCTTTTCGGCGGCCATTTCGAGTGTTTTTTTGCCACGAGCCACCAAAATGACCGTGCACGATGCCTCGCCTGCCGAACTCACTTCCATGATGATTAAAATTGGCCGATTTTCGCTGCTTATTTTACTGCTAATCTTGGGTGGATTTTTCTTGTTTGGACAGCAATTTGTATTGTTGTGGGTAGGCAAAACCTATAGCGATTCCTGGATTATTGCTTTTACCATTATGGTTTCGTATACGGTTCCCTTGGTGCAAACCTTTGCCAATTCGATACTCGAAGCCACCAATCGTTTTTACTTTAAGTCGCTTACTTATATTTTCTTTGTGGTGTTGGGCACTGCATTTGGTGCTTATTTGGTTCCCGCTTATGGCAGTTTGGGTTTGTTGTTTGGCTCTACCTTGGGATGGATCATCAGCCAAGTGGTGATGAATGTCTATTTTGAGCGCGTACTCAAACTCGAATTGGGTCGATTTTTTAAAGAAGTAAGCACAGGAATCGTACCCACCTTTTTGTTCTTGTTGATTTTGGGGTACTGGCTCAATTATTTACCCGGAGAAAATTGGTTGAATTTAGTGCTTAAAATTTCTTTGTTTGTTGTTCTTTTTTCAGCTGTGATGTTCAAGTTGGGACTCAATGCCTTTGAAAGACAAACCGTATTGGAGTTTCTCCCATTTTACAAGAAAAAAAAATCGAGCCCGCCGGTCGACTAAAATAAATACTATATTCGTTTCTGTATTTTGATCAATTGATATTTACGCAGTCTATATGCTATTCAATTCGCTGTCTTTTGCGCTTTTTCTTCCCTTAGTTTTTTTGCTATATTGGTTTGTATGCAACAAAACGTTCCGGCTGCAAAACCTACTTTTATTGGCGGCGAGTTACTTTTTTTACGGCTGTTGGGATGTTCGTTTTTTAGGACTTTTGGCCTTTTCTACCTTTTTGGATTATTATTCGGGCTTGCAAATATACCAGGCCAAAAATGCCAATTTGAAAAAATTCTGGTTTTGGACCAGCATTGGGCTCAATCTTGGCTTTTTAGGTTTTTTTAAATACTACAATTTCTTTGTGGAGTCGTTTGCTTCGGGACTCACTTCATTCGGGTTTCACATCGATACGTGGACATTACAAGTAATCTTGCCGGTGGGAATTTCATTTTATACCTTTCACGGACTTTCTTATGTGATTGACGTGTACAAAGAGCGCATCACTCCCGAGAAAAACCCTGTTGATTATGCCGTATTTGTAAGTTTCTTTCCTTTGTTGGTGGCCGGACCTATTGAACGCGCTACACATTTGCTGCCACAACTCAAGAAAGAACGTTCATTTAATTATTCGAAAGCGGTCGATGGCTTACGTCAAATATTGTGGGGCTTGTGCAAAAAAATCATCATTGCTGACAGTTGCGCGCATTATGCCAATCTCATTTTTGATCACAGCGATACCTATAGTGGAAGTACCTTAGTAGTTGGAGCCGTTTTATTCGCCTTCCAGATTTATGGTGATTTTTCGGGCTACTCCGATATTGCGTTGGGCACGGCCCGTTTGTTTGGCATCGAATTGTTGCAGAATTTTAAATTTCCCTATTTCTCTCGCGATATTGCCGAGTTTTGGCGCCGCTGGCACATTTCACTTTCGTCTTGGTTCAAAGACTATTTGTACATTCCTTTGGGCGGAAGCCAGGGCAGTACATGGCTGCGTATTCGAAACACGCTGATCATTTTTATCGTCAGCGGATTTTGGCACGGAGCCAATTGGACTTTCATTATTTGGGGCGCCTTGAATGCGGTGTACATTTTACCGTCCATCATTTTCAAAACCAATCGAACGCATTTGGCAATTGTAGCGCAAGGGCGCATTTTCCCCACTATGAAAGAGACCGCGCAAGTTGTACTCACCTTTGGATTGACCGTATTGGCTTGGATTTTCTTTAGGGCCAAATCGGTTTCTCATGCTGTTGATTATATCGGTACCATTTGTTCTAAGTCGTTGTTAAGTGTACCTGAAGTAAAGCCACCGCTTGTGTTTGCCGTATTGCTTGTATTTGTATTGATAGAGTGGAAGGGAAGAACAGCCAATTACGCCCTAGAGAAACTGGCCTTATCAAAACCCAGATGGGTGCGTTGGGCATTGTATTTAGTGTTAATTGGGTGTTTGTTCCAGTTTTCGGGTGAGGAGCAAACCTTTATTTATTTCCAGTTTTAATGAAAAAATTTCTCACGCAATTGCTTTGTTTTGGTTTGCTATTTCTAGCAATCGATCGTTGCTTGATTGTGCTTAGAAATTATGTGCCGCAACTCGAAGTTGATCAGCGCTTGGAACAGCTGCTCCAACAAAAATTGAAAGCCGATGTGTTTGTATTTGGTTCTTCTCGCGGCGCTAGAGATGTGATTGCTTCCCAATTGGGCGATTCGCTACAGCAAAAAGTATACAATTTATCCTATCCGGGTGGCGATATTGAATTTCAATATTTTGTGTTACAACAGCTTTTGAAAACCCACAAGCCCAAAGCAATTTTGTTGGTGATGGATGAAAATACCGAAGTTGGAGCGTCTGAAAACGTCCGGTACCGCTTGGATCGTTTGTATCCGTTGGTAAAATATCCAGCCGTTCGTAAGGAACTCATTCGCAAGGGCGAAAAAAACAAATACCTATCGGAACTCTTTATTTTACATCAACTTAACAAAAGTAATTTTGATTTGCGGCACCGAAAACCATCACCTTTAGATACGCCATTGGCTTGCGGTTCGATGCCCATAACTACCCAGATGCCCGATTTTACAAGAAAATTTGACACCGCAATTCCGGTCTATGCCCCACAAAAAGAATTTGCCTCTAAGCGCTATTATTTCAATCAATTTTTAAACGCTTGCGAAAAAGCAAACACCCAAGTCGTGTTGGTGTTTCCCCCCAATTTTTATGCCCCTTCACCCGCTTTTTATGCCCGAATGCAACAATTGGCAGCACATCGCGCATATTTGATGCGTTACAACTCGGACGATTTGCGTTATCAAAACCCAACCTATTTCAACGACAAACACCATTTGCGCCAAAGCGGGGCACAACTATTTACCGCCGAATTAGCCGGGTTTATTCGGGAACAACAATTACTTTTACCACCAAAATTCAATCCCTAGTATGGCGCGTAAAATCCTTACCATCACCTGCCACAACGTCTACAATCACGGCGCGACTTTGCAGCAATTGGCGTTGCTCAAGCAATTGGAGGCGATGGGGTTTCATGCCGCAACGCTTGATTATTCGCCCAATTATTTGAATCAGCATTTCAAATGGACCAAGGTGTCAAATGCATTTTTTGCTCAAAATGGGTTATTGAAATTGTTGTATTGGATGCTGAAATTCCCTCAAAATGTATTGAACCGCCAACGCAAATGGCGTTTTGATGCCTTTGAATCCAAAACCTTGCGTATTCATCCGGTAAAATATACCAGCAACGAAGCACTCAAAACCAAGTTGCCTGAAGCCGATGCCTATATCTGCGGCAGCGATCAAATTTGGAATTCCTATTTTCAGAACGGCAAGGATCCTGCTTTTTATTTGGATTTTGTGCCCGCCGATAAACTCAAAATTTCCTACGCCGCCAGTTTTGCCATTGATGCCTTGGCCGAAGAACTCAAGCCTTTTGTAAAAGAAAAAATCAGTCGATTGGATTGGGTGTCGGTGCGCGAAGCATCGGGAGTACAACTGGTTCAAGATCTTGGAATAGAACATGTTACCCATGTTCTAGATCCTGTTTTTTTGCTTGAACCAACCTACTGGAAAATTTTCGTAAAGCCTATTTCGGGGAAGTATATTTTTATCTATGATTTTGATTCCAACCCGGTGTTGCGCGAGTTTGCACTGCAGCAAGTCAAGGCGCGAGGACTTCAAATTTATACGGTGAACAACAACATTCGCTACGCCGATAAAAATTTCTATTTGCACGGACCCGATGTTTTTCTATCATTGGTACACGGTGCCGAGTTGGTGCTCACCAATTCGTTTCATGCGGTAGCTTTTTCGCTTATATTTCAAAAACAATTCATGGTGTTTAATCGCGCCGAAAAAATCAATACCCGCATGCGAGATTTGCTGGCCACACTCCATTTGTCTCGCTTATTAGTGAGCAGTCTAGAAGAGTGCGAATTGGCATTAGCGCCTATAGAATATAGAGGTGTTGCGGTAAAATTATCCGAAGCCAAACAGCGTTCTCAGGAATTTTTAACGACCGCTTTATCTACGTTAATCCCAAACTAAGATGGAACTCAGCAAACAACAAACCGATTACACCAAGGGAATTGCCATAGCGATGATGTTGTGTTTGCACCTGTTTAATCGCGAGTACCGCGGCCTTTTTGCGCCAAGTTTGTTTGTCGGAGATCAGCCACTCTCGTATTACATTTCCCTGTTTTGCGATTGCTGTGTGTGGATTTATTGTTTTTGCAGCGGCTATGGTTTGTACATTACCCGCCAAAATAAACCCGAAACTTTTGTACAAACCAATCGGATGCGATTATTAAAACTTTACCTCAATTACTGGGTGGTCTTGTTTTTGTTTCCTGTGGTGTTGGGAATTTTGTTGGGAAAATCAGCTGATTATCCGGGCAGTTGGCTCAAATTTTTATACAATTTCAGTTCTTTAGATTCTTCCTACAACGGGGCTTGGTGGTTTATTTCCAGTTATGCCTTGCTGGTGGTATTAGCGCCACTTGTTTTTCGTCTCATCGAAAATTTAAACAACTATTTTGTGATAGCAGGAGCATTTGTACTGTATACTTTCGGGTATTATGCTCGTATAAAAATTCCAGTTCTTTCTGAAACCGAGATTATTCAATTGCTTTGGCACCAAGCCTATATGTTGGCCAATGCCATATTTCCTTTTGTGTTAGGGGCGATTGCATTTCGACATAAATGGTATTCAAAACTCATGAATAGTTTGAGTAAATGGCCTTTTCGCAATGGTATTTTACTTCTATTAATTGGTTTACTGATTGCTGCTCATGCTGTGGTGCCCAGTTTGTTTGTAGCGTTATTTACCGGAATTGCATTTATTTTTTTATTTAATGCCATGCAATTGACTTCGGTAGTTGAACGCATTCTTCACTATTTAAGCACACACTCCACCAACATTTGGTTGGTGCATTTGTTTTTAATTTCCAGTTTTGCCAAAACCTGGAGTTATGCGCCACAACAACCGGTTTTGATTTACTTTTGGGTATTGGGTTGGTGTTTGCTAATCTCGCATGGGATTAATTTAGTCTATCTTCCTTTTCAGCGATACATATTCACCAAATGGTTTGCCCGATGAAAATACTTTACATCACCAACGGAATACACGGCGCCGGAGGACTCGAACGGGTTTTGTCGGTAAAGGCTAGTTACTTGGCCGATGTCTTGGGGTATGAGGTACATGTTGTGGTGTTGAATAACAAAGGTGTTTCGTTGTTTTACGAATTCAGTGCAAAGATTCAACTGCATCATGTGGTGGTGACTGGAAATCCCATTCGCTATGTTTGGCAATATATAAATGGCATGCGTGACATTGTTGCGACCCTCAAACCCGATGTGATTTCGGTGTGTGATGACGGACTCAAAGGGTTTTTCTTGCCGCTGTTGTTGCCCAAAATTCCAATTATCTACGAACGGCACATCTCCCAACAAATGGCCTTTGGTGTACATCCATCCATGCTAAAAAAACTGCGTGTGGGATTGCAATTGCAGTTGATGAATTGGCTGGGCCGAACATTTGACAAATTTGTGGTCCTCACCCAAGATAATGTACAAGAATGGAAGTTGCCGAATATACAAGTTATAGCCAATCCGTTGTCGTTTTATCCCGAGAATCAATCATCGCTTACAAGCAAGACCGTGATTGCTGTAGGCAAACATACCCACCAAAAAGGCTTTGATCGCTTGCTTCAGTGTTGGGCAACAATAGTAAAAACAAATCCTGATTGGTCGCTGGAAATTTATGGCAAAGCCGATGAAAATCAACGTATGTTCCAATTGGCCAAGCAATTGCAAATTGAAAACAACGTCCGTTTTTTTGAGCCTGTACCCGATATTGCGACACGTTTTTTAGCCTCTTCGGTGTTTGCATTTTCTTCGCGCTTTGAAGGATTTGGCATGGTGCTCATTGAAGCCATGGCTTGTGGGGTTCCTTGTGTTTCGTTTGATTGCCCCTGTGGTCCCAAAGATATTATCCGATCAGGTGAAGACGGGCTTTTGGTAGCCAATAATAACACCGATGACTTCACCCAAAAGCTATTGCAACTCATCGAAAACCAAGACTTGCGAAATAAAATGGGTGCCCAAGCCAAAATTAATGTGCAACGGTATTTGCCCGAAGTAGTGGTGAAACAATGGGATGAACTCTTTAGATCTCTCGCCACATGAAAATAGTTTTTTCAACCGATCAGATCTACCTGCACGGCGGCATAGAGAAAGTAATGGCCCAAAAAGCCAATTATTTTGCCGATGTCTTGGGCTACGAAGTATGTATTCTCACCACCGAGCAAAAACAGCATTTCCGTTGTTACGAATTGTCATCCAAGATTCAGTTGGTTGATCTGCACATCAACTATAAGCGGGATAAATCGTTTGTGCATCCCGCCAATTTGGTTAAAGTTCCGCTGCATTTGTATCGGTGGATTACTGCCATTCGCAAGCTCAAACCCAATAGTTTGATAGTCTGCAATTACGCTTTTGATTTTTATTGGACCCCTTTTTTATTTTCCAAGATTGCCAAATACAAAGAATATCATTCGTCAAGATATTATATTTCTAAAGCCCGATCTGCTGCCAAGGGAATAGCCAAATGGGGTTATGCGTTTCAAGATTATTGCGAAAAAAGCTATACCGGTTTAGTGCTACTCAATTCCTCAGAAATCGATTTTTATTCGTCCAATTCCAAGCAAGTAATTCCCAATCCAATTGGGACTTCAAACCATACTGCTCCCTTGATTTCCTCCCAAGCCATTGCAGCCGGACGTTTGGCACCCGTGAAAAATTTTGATGCCCTCATCGAAATCTGGGCAAATGTGGTACAGCATGAACCCACTTGGACCTTATCGATCTACGGTCAAGGTGAACCGGAGTATGTGGCGTATTTACAAGCCAAAATCCATGAATTAAAAGTAGAAAATCAGGTGTTTATTCGCCAAGCGGTGCCGAATTTGCAAGAAACCATGCAGGCCTATTCGATGTATTTGATGACTTCGCATACCGAATGCTTTCCGATGGTGTTACTCGAAGCGCTCTCGGTAGGACTACCCTGTATTTCCTATGATTGTCCCACCGGTCCTGCGCATATCATCAGCCAAGATCAAGATGGGTATTTGGTTTCTAATCAAAACCAAGAGGCGTTCGTTGAAAAAGTACTATTTTTGATTCGCAATGCTGAAATCCGAACACAAATGGGCGCAAAAGCCAAACAAAATGTGCTCCGATATTCACTAGATAAAGTGATGAACCGTTGGGCAGCCTTGTTGAATCAAACCCCTTAATATTCGCCCTGTGAATGAATTAATTCCTGTTGAGATCTATACTACGCTATACTACAATTTCTTGTTGGTATTTGTATTGATTGTGATTTTGCAGTCGGCTACAGTAGAGCTCACAGACTATGCCAATGTGCGAATTAAAAACAACATTGGACTTGGTCTCTTGGTGTTGATTATTGCCTATATGGGTTCTCGGCCCATTAGTGGCAAGTACTTTGCCGATATGTCTACCTACGCCTTTAATTTTGACAAATACAAAGCAGGTGACCCGGTAGATTTAACTACCAATAAAGACTTGTTGTTTGAGTATATTTCCAAGTATTGTTCGGGTATCATGTCGGTTGAGATTTATTTTATTGTTTGCGCCGCCTTGTATATAGTTCCCCTTTATTTGTTTGCCAAAAAGGTTTTTGAGGACTATTGGTTTTATGGCTTTTTGATGTTGGTAATTTCTTTGTCCTTTTGGGGTTATGGTGTAAACGGCATTCGAAATGGCTTGGCTACCTCAGTGTTTTTGTTGGGTATGTCTAGGAAAAATATTGTGTTTTCGTTGTTGCTCATTGGTAGCACCTATTTTTTACATAAATCCATGTTTATCTTGCTCATCGCCTATGGGATAACTTTTGTTCACCGGGATTATGCCAATTACTTGCGGGTATGGTTGTTGGCAATTCCGTTATCGCTTTTGTTGGGTGGATTTTTCGAAACACTCTTTTTGAATTTAGGGGTGTTTGCCAACGATAAAGTAGCCGATTATTTGTCGGGTGGTGGGGAAGAGTTTAATGAACAATTTAGTTCCTTGGGATTTCGTTGGGATTTCTTGTTGTACAGTGCTACCGGAGTATTTGCCGGATGGTACTTTATTTTTGTCAAAAAAATGGAAGACAAATTGTATACCCAGATTTACAACATTTATCTGTTGGTAAATGCCTTTTGGGTATTGGTAATTCGGGCCTCATTTTCCAATCGATTTGCCTATTTGTCCTGGTTTATGCTGGGTGTAGTAATTATTTATCCCCTGCTAAAAAAACAACTGTTTGAGAAACAACACCTTATAATTGGCCGAATTATTTTCATTTATTTTGCCTTTACGTATGTGTTAAATGTTTTGTTGGTAAAAGCCAAGTAAATGAAAGCAATCACGGTATTTACTCCCACCTACAACAGAGCGTACATTTTGACACGCTTGTACGACAGTTTGTGCGCCCAAACCAATTCGGACTTTGAATGGCTAGTAATAGACGATGGCTCATCGGATACCACAGCAGATTTGGTAAACACCTTTATTGCCGAAAACAAAATAAAAATTACCTACCATTACCAAGAAAATAAAGGCATGGTGGGGGCACACAACACCGCGCACCACCTCATGACAACGCCCTTGTGTGTGTGTATTGATTCGGATGATTACATGCCCCATGATGCGATTGATAAAATTTTGACATTTTGGGACCAACACGGCGCTCCCGAATATGCGGGTATTGTGGGCTTGGATGCATTTACCGACGGTTCCATTGTAGCTCCTTTGCCCAATATTAAAGCCTGTAAATTTTCTGAATTATACGTAAAACACAAGTTGGCCGGGGATGTAAAATTTGTGCACAACCGGGCTGTTTTTAATCAATATTTGCCGTACACTTTTTTTGAAGGCGAAAAATACTCGGTGACTAGTTACCTGTATTTATTTATTGAACAAAAACACCAATTGCTTATTTGCAATGAGGTGTTTTGTGTTGTGGAATATTTGCCTGATGGCTTAACGATGAACTTGTTTAATCAATACAAACAAAGTCCAAAGTCTTATGCGCACTATCGTTTAGCGAAGATGAAATTTGCGTTAAATTACCAAGAGCGCTTTCGCAACGCCATACATTATGTATCTTCGTCGCTGTTTGCCAAAGACCGTAATTTATTTGCAAAAACAGAGAACAAAGCCACGGTTTTATTGGCTTTTCCTTTTGGAATAGCACTTTGGTTTTACATACTAACCAGCACCAAAAAAGCAATCAGAAAGTAATATGCGTAAGGCCATCATTGTTCCGGGAGTTACCGATTTAAACAAAGGCGATCAAGCTTTGGTTTGGGAAACACATCGTTTGGTTCAGGACACGAATTGTTTTGACCAAATCTACATTGTGAGTACCGGTGATACACTCCAAGAACGTGAATTGTTGTGTGGCCAATCAGAAGCAAAAGGGTATCAATTGGTCGAAACCTTGCTCAAACATCCCAGACGCGGCCAACATAACGAAGCTGAGGTCATTCAAGAATCAGCTATTTCCTTTTTGCGTTTGGCATTTCGGGCTGCACTCGATTTTTGCAGCCAATGGTTTTTATTGCTCATTTGTCGCTCAGAATCTTTGGTTTCCTTTTTTTATTCGGAAAAAACAGCGCAATCGGTTCGTCAATTTCGTGCGGCCGAGGTTTTGTTTGTAAAAGGCGGCGGATTTATTCATGCCTATGGCGAGAAAACAGCGCCCTACCTCATGTGGTTCTTCTTGTTCTATGTGCGTTTGGGAAAAGCCTTAGGAAAAAAAATAGTGTTTTTACCCAATTCCTATGGGCCATTTCTTGGGTTTACAGTGGCCAAGCAAGTAAAATCAGTGTTTGCTCAACTCGATAAAATATATGCACGAGAAGCCCTTTCGGCGCAAAAGCTGGGTGAATTGATGGGGAAACCCATACCGGTGAGTCCCGATTTGGGGTTTTATTTGCAAATGGATACGTCAACTGATGCTTTAGAACTTTTGAAACGATATGGACTTGATCCCGCGCAACAAAAAATAGTTGGCATCACGATACGCCCTTGGCGATTTCCTGGTTTGCCCAAACCCGAAAGTTTGTATGCCAAGTACATTCAATCGGTTAAATCATTGGCAGTTCATTTAGTTGAATCCGGCTATCAGGTAGTATTTTGCAATCAATCCATTGGGCCCAATGCCCACGAAGACGACCGCAATGCCATAAGAGAAGTGCTACACGATTGGCAGCATCCAGCGGTGCATTGGATCGATGAAAACTTACCCTGCGATCTACTCAAAGCCGTGTATTCGCACTTTTATGCCTTTGTGGGCACGCGCTTTCATTCGGTAATTTTTTCTTTGACTTCTAGTGTACCTTCCCTTGCCATTGGCTACGGCGGAAACAAAGCCAAAGGCATCATGGCCGATTTTAATATGCCCGATTTCACCATTCCGATAGAAGCTGTAACCGCTGAAAAATTGCAGCAGCTTTTTGCCCATTTGGAAGGTTCGCATGCTCAGATTCAATCGCAATTGGTTAAACAAAATGAACTGTTGCAACTCAAACGTACAGCCTTGTTAGTCGAATTAAAAACCCTAATTGGTTAAGATGGCCAAAATTATTCGCACCGCAACCGTAGCCATTACGCTCAATGATTTGTTGAAAGGCCAATTGGCTTTTTTAAATCAATCACATGAACTAGTTGCGGTTGCTGGAGAAGACCATCATTTGCAAGCGGTGCGTGATCGAGAAGGTGTGCGCACGATTTCAGTACCCATGCAGCGGGCGATAAGTCCTTTAAAGGATCTTGTATCCCTTGTTCAGTTGTATCGAGTTTTTAAAAAAGAAAAACCAGCAGTAGTTCATTCGGTATCTCCCAAAGCCGGTTTGTTGAGTATGATGGCGGCTTATTTTGCGGGTGTTCCGATTCGTATGCATCTATTTACGGGGCTTATTTTTCCAACCAAAAAAGGATTGTCCCATTTTTTGTTGTTGCAAATGGATCGCATTATGTGCGCTTTTGCCACGCATATATACCCCGAAGGTCAAGGCGTACGTGCAGATTTGATTCGCTATGGCGTAACTCGAAAACCGTTACGCATTTTAGCCAACGGAAATATCACTGGTGTTGATACCAATTATTTTACGATACCTACGGAGGAAGAAAAAAATACCCTGCGAACTTCCCATGGAATTGGGGCCAACGATACTGTTTTTTTGTACGTTGGCCGCTTGGTTGGAGATAAGGGAATTAATGAGTTAATGGCGGCTTTTACTGCACCTGAATTGCAGTCAAAAAAAGCTAAGTTATTGGTAGTTGGGTATTTGGAGTCAAAATTAGATCCGTTAAAATTAGAGACCATACAGGCTATTGAAACCAATGAAAATACTATATTTGTGGGCTTTCAAGCAGATGTACGACCGTTTTATGCCGCTGCCGATTGTTTGGTGTTGCCCAGTTACCGCGAAGGTTTTCCCAATGTATTGTTGCAAGGAGGGGCCATGGGATTACCCAGCATCGTAACTGATGTGAACGGCTGTAACGAGATCATCACAACGGGTTTTAATGGAACAATTATTCCTGTAAAAAACACTGAAGCGATTGTTGCTGCGTTCCTCGATTTCATGTCAGCAGGAAAAATTTCGGAGAATAAAAAACAAGATATACGGGTACATATTTGTTCCAAATACAGCCAGCAGTTGGTTTGGAATGCCATAAATGATGAATATAATCGCTTGCTTAAAATAGAAAATAACTAATGTATACGCAACTAGTAAAACCACTAGGAGATTTTTGTTTTGCCACAGTGGTATTGCTGTTGCTTTTACCTATCTTGGTTTTTATTGCGGTTTTTCTAACAATAGCCAACCAAGGCAGTCCTTTTTTTATTCAGCAACGTCCGGGAAAAAATCAACGTATTTTTAAAATTATCAAATTCAAAACCATGAACGATGCACGTGATGATTCGGGCAAGTTATTGCCGGATGCTAAACGTTTAACTCTTGTGGGAAAATTTGTACGAAAGTTTTCCTTGGATGAAATACCACAATTTCTTAACGTGTTGAAAGGGGACATGAGTTTAATAGGACCTCGCCCGTTATTGCCTGATTATTTGCACTTATACTCTGATTTTCAGAATAAAAGGCATGATGTGAAGCCTGGTATTACCGGTTGGGCACAAGTGAATGGCCGCAACGCGATTTCTTGGGACCAGAAATTTGAATACGACGTTTGGTATGTAACTAATATTTCTTTTTCTTTGGATCTCAGAATATTTTTTAAAACCATAGGAAAGGTGCTTAAAAGCGAGGGAATTAATGCGGCTAATGCAGCCACGATTGAACCTTTTAACGGGAATAACTGATGAATAAAAATATTTTAATTACGTCGGCAGGTAGGCGAGTTTCATTAGTGAAATTCTTCCAAAAAGAACTTAGCCTAATTTATCCCGGATCTAAAGTTTTTACGACCGATGCAAATCCTGACTATGCCGCTGCAGGAGTGGTATCAGATGGATGTTTTCAAGTACCCAAAGTTTCTTCGTCTCATTACATTGCTGATTTACTTGCCATTGCAATAGAACATAACATTGCCTTGGTAATCCCAACCATAGATACTGAATTACTAGCCTTAGCTGAGCATAAGTCACTTTTTGCCGAACATGGAATTGTTATTGTAGTTTCTGATCATCATTTAGTGAATACCTTTCATTACAAGCGTTTATCGCACGATTTCTTTGAGAAACAAGGCATTGAAACGGCCAAAGAATTTGATAAAAAAAACTACACACTCCCCGTGTATATAAAACCGATTGACGGAAGCAGAAGCTTAGAAAATTTTATCGTACATCACCACGATGATTTTACCGAGAAACATTTTTCGAACGATCGATTGATGTTCCTTGAATACTTAGATCACAGCAAGCATACCGAATATACGATTGATATGTATTATAGCATGGACGGCCATTTAAAGTGTGCCGTGCCGCGCGAACGTATTGAAGTGCGCGATGGGGAAGTGAGTAAAGGCGTAACCAAGAATCCTTCATTTCTAAAGACGATATGGCAGAAAATGGCTTTCGTTGATGGTTTTAGAGGTTGTATAACCTTGCAGGTCTTTATGCAAAACGACAGCCAAAACATTTATGCAATTGAAATTAATCCCCGTTTTGGTGGAGGATTCCCGTTGAGTTATCTCGCGGGAGCCAATTACCCCAAATGGATTATTCAAGAGTATTTACAAGGGGAACAGATCCCTGAGTATCATGATTGGCAAGAAAATTTATTGTTGCTTCGGTACGACCACGAAGTCTTGGTACCCAATTTTACAACCTAAAATGTATTCAAAAACCGTAGTTTTTGATTTAGATGACACCCTTGCCTTAGAGATTCATTATCTACAATCGGCTTTTCGTGAAATAGCACAAAAAGTAGATTCCCACAACCCGAAGCTGTTTTCAATATTGCTCGAGGCCTATGATCGCAAGGACAATCCGTTTGAACGCATTTGCGAATTGTATCCCCACTATACAATTGAGGCTTTACTGCAGCTTTACCGAAACCATTACCCAATCTATCCCGAAAATTCATGTAAATCTTTATTGACACAACTCAAAGCTGCCGGCTGCGTATTGGGGTTGGTTACCGATGGTTATTCAATTACACAGCGCAACAAATTAAAAGCGTTGGGTATTGAAGATGTATTTGATTTAGTTGTGATTTCGGAAGAATTTGGTTCGGCTAAACCCAGCGCGGCAAATTTTGAGATTTTCCATCAATTTAACAGTGCACAGTACTATTATATTGCCGATAACCCGTCCAAAGATTTTATTTCACCCAATGCATTGGGATGGCAGACCATTTGTTTGGTAGATGCCGGAAATAACATTCATAAACAAGATTTTACTAAAGAATCCCTATATTTACCGCTTAAAAAAATTAACAAGCTAGACGAGTTAATTGTGCAAATTTTCCCTTAAATTTTTAGTTAACTACTAATTAGTTTTACATGAGTTTATCAAAAATATGGCTTTCCTCTCCGCACATGGGTGGAACTGAATTATCTTATATCCATGAAGCTTTTGAAAGCAATTGGGTTGCGCCGTTAGGGCCTAATGTGAATGGGTTTGAGAGTGATTTACAGCAATATGTGGGACAAAATTCAAAAATAGCGGCATTGAGCGCTGGAACCGCTGCATTGCATTTGGGGCTTATTCTATTGGGAGTTCAACCGGGCGATGAAGTAATCTGTCAAAGTTTCACTTTTTCGGCTTCTGCAAATCCTATCGTATATCTTGGAGCAACACCTGTTTTTATTGACAGTGAACCAGAAACTTGGAATATTTGTCCAAAAGCTTTAGAAAATGCCATTATTGATCGTATTCAGAAAGGAAAAAAACCGAAAGCTATTATTGCGGTACATCTATATGGAATGCCTTGTCAGATTGAGCAAGTGTCTGCTGTAGCGAATAAATATAATATTCCTATACTTGAAGACAGCGCGGAAGCCCTAGGTAGTTCGTATAAGGGTCAAAAATGTGGCACATTTGGTGAGATAGGCGTATTGTCGTTTAATGGGAATAAAATAATTACAACATCAGGTGGAGGTGCTTTGGTTACCAAAAGTAATGAGATTAAAGACAAAGCTGTTTTTTTGGCTACTCAAGCGCGCGATCAAGCCCCACATTACCAGCATTCGGAAATTGGATACAATTACAGAATGAGTAACATATCTGCTGGTATAGGTAGAGGACAAATGGAAGTGTTGGATAAACATGTTAACTTGAGAAGAAATATGCATGAATTTTACGATGCTATTTTAAGTGCTATTCCAGGAGTACACCTTTTAAAAGAACCAAATTCAAACTATTTTTCCAATCATTGGTTAACAGCAATTACTATTGATCCCAAGCTAAATGGGGGTAAAACCAGTGAAATGCTACGGTTGCTTTTGGAGCAACAAAATATTGAATCACGTCCATTGTGGAAACCCATGCACCTGCAACCGGTTTTCGCACATTTGCCCTATTATGGTGAGCGAGTAGCCGAAACATTATTTGATCAAGGATTGTGCTTGCCATCGGGTTCAAATCTTAGCGACGATGATCGCCAACGCATTGAAAATGTTCTTATTGATTTCTTTAAGTAATGAAAATCTGCGGTTATAAAGAGAAAAAGTTTAAATTTGCTCAACCCCAATTTTAGATTTATTATGTTTGATTATCTCTTAACTGCACTTAAAACCAGCGGTTTACTTAAAAAACTGCGGTCAGTTGGCTATCTGCCAATTTGGATAGTTTTTATAATAGATGTCTTCATCGTAATGCTTTCGGGTGTTATTACGCATATTTTATTGCTTAATTTATTAATTAAGTTCCACAACGGCACCGCATTATTCCTAGGGAATTTGACAATATTAGCGGTCAATGCCTTGTTTTTTATATTCTTCAGGACCTTTTCGGGAATTATACGGCATTCCACCTTTATTGATGGGGTGAAATTATTGCTTTCCACGTCGGCCTCTTTTATGTTCTTGTTTGTGTTTAATTATTTTTGGGAATTCAATTTTGGCGCCAAAATTTACTTGAACTCTGCTCTTTTTATCAATTATGTCATTGCTTTTTCGTTGCTGTTTTTGTTTCGAATCATGGTCAAGTACCTGTTTGAATTGTATACCTCGATTGAAGATCAAAAGAAACGAATTAACGCCGTGATTTTTGGAGTAGATGCCAATGCGATCTCGGTGGCCAATGCACTCAAAACTGAAATGCCACCGCGCTTTAATTTACTTGGCTTTATTGATAATCAAAGCGATACCAAATCAGGCAGACGATTACTGAATTTGCCCATTGTCAATCACAATAGAAAAACCTACACCATTCTTCGTGCTTTAAAGGCAGATGCGTTAATTATCGCCGAGAAAAGCCTTAGCAAAGCCGATACAATTGCCTTGGTTGAGGAATGTTTAGAATTTAATTTTAAAGTATTTACGGTTCCTTTAATCACCGATTGGGAAGACCAGGAGCAAATTTCTACCCAAATTAAGAATTTTGATATCTTGGATTTATTGGGCCGAAAACCCATCGAGCTTCAAACCGAGAATATTTCTTCCACTCTTCAAGGTAAAACGGTATTGGTTACGGGAGCAGCCGGATCCATAGGCAGTGAAATTGTGCGCCAGGTATTGCGTTTTAATCCCGCCAAAGTAATACTCGTTGATCAAGCCGAAACCCCTTTGCATCATCTGCAGTTGGAGTTAGTACAAGTAAATGATATCCTCATTAGTCCCTATTTGGTAGATATACGCGACAAAATTTCTCTCGAGAAAGTTTTTCAAAGTTACCAACCCGACGTGGTGTATCATGCGGCAGCCTACAAACATGTGCCACTCATGGAGTGCAATCCGATGCAAGCCATCTACACCAATGTAGTGGGCACCATGAACCTAGCCGATTTGGCACTGAAATATGAAGCGCAACGCTTTGTTATGATTTCTACAGATAAAGCGGTAAACCCAAGTAATGTAATGGGTGCAAGCAAGCGAATTGCTGAAAAATACATCCAATCGCTTCACCACATAGATAGTAAAAGCAAGCAAGAGAGCACTAAATTTATGACTACGCGTTTTGGAAATGTGTTGGGATCTAACGGCTCAATTGTGCCCTTGTTTACCAAACAAATAAAAGAAGGTGGTCCCTTAACCATTACGCATCCTGATATTATTCGCTATTTTATGACCATTCCAGAAGCCTGCCAATTGGTATTAGAAGCTTCGGCGATTGGAAAGGGAGGTGAAATTTTTATATTTGACATGGGTGAACCGGTAAAAATTATTGATTTAGCCCATAAAATGATTCGCTTGGCAGGATTTGTTCCCGAGCAGGATATTAAAATCAAAGTAATTGGGTTGCGTCCAGGTGAAAAGTTATACGAAGAGTTGCTCAATGATACCTCCAAAACATTGCCGACGCCCAATGAAAAAATTGTGATTGCCGAAGAAATAGTTGAAAATCATCACGAAATCCGTATCGAGATCACCACACTCATTCAGCAAATGCATGACGCTTCCACGCACGAAATTGTGGGACAAATGAAAAAAATTGTACCAGAATATATCAGCATGAATTCGGTATTTGAAACCTTAGATAATTAGCCTTTAGTATTTTACTATGAAGAAAACAGTCGTACTCGCGTTGTCCTTATTGGTTTTGCTCTCCTGCGCTTCCAAGAAAAAGGTTGTTTATCTGCAAGACATTGATCAAACCAAAAGTTACGACAGTTCTACTTTGTATGAGCCTAAATTACAACCCGATGATTTGCTCAGCATCATTGTCTCAGCTGAAAACCCAGAGCTTACAGTACCGTTTAATTTGCCGCAAATACAAGGCAATTACGAAATCAATAACAACCAAAATGGCATAAAAACCTATTTGGTTGATAATTATGGCTTTATTGAATTTCCGGTTATTGGAAAAATGAAATTGGGCGGACTCACCCGCACCGAGGCAACTGCCAAATTGGTTGCTGCTGTATCTGAATACATTAAAAACCCAATAGTTAATCTCCGGATTTTAAATTTCAAAGTTTCAATTTTGGGTGAAGTGCTAAAACCCAGTTCATTTACGTTGAATAGTGAACGTATCACGCTTTTAGAAGCGATCAGTATGGCCGGAGATTTAACAATACACGGAAAGCGAAATAACATTTTAATTATTCGCGAAGCCGAGGGTAAAAAAACCTACAATCGCATAGATATTACCAAATCAGAATTTTTGAATTCCCCTTTTTACTACTTGGCCCAAAATGACATCGTGGTCGTTGAGCCCAACAAAACAAGGGTAAATGCTTCGGTTGTGGGGCCAAATGTTACCGCAACTATATCTGCAATTTCTGTGTTGGTTACCTTAATCGTGGTGTTACTTCGCTAATAAATCGTCTTTATTCATGCAAAAACTTCAGAATTTAGTTACCGAAAACAGAGACAAAAGTCTCAATATTAGCGAGCAAATTGAAAAATATTTCATTCACTGGAAATGGATAGTTGCTGGAGCCATATTGAGTTTGTTGTTGGCTTTTTTATATATCCGCTATACGGTTCCCATGTACAAAGCGTCGGCCAGTATTTTGGTGAAAGATGAATCCAAAGGAGGAGTACAATCGGAACTACAAGCCTTTTCTGATTTGGGTTTACTCACAGGTGTAAAAAGCAACGTTGATAACGAAATTCAAATTTTAAAATCGAGAACCGTTATTGAAAAATCGCTCAAAAAATTAAATTTTGATTTGATATATTTTGAAGAGGCTCGTGTGAAAGATATCGAATTGTATAACGAATCGCCAATCAAATTGGTCTTTTTGAACACTTCGGATAAATTTGATAATTCGGCAATTTCGTATGTGATCAAAGCCAAAGACAACAACAGTTTTGAGTTGAGCATCAAAGACAAAAACAAAATTGGCACCTTTTCTTACGGTGCAGTTGTTCCAGTAAATGGAAATCAACTTATCATCAATAAAACCGTCCACTTTGCCGTAAAGGCCGACAAGAATTTTGTGATCACGGTTTACAAAAAACGCCTCAAAGATGTGGTTGAAGGGTACCGATCACGTTTAACGATCGCTCCATTAAACAAAAATACCAGTGTAGTCGAATTGAGTGTAAATGATCCGGTACGTAAAAAAGCCGAAGATTTATTAAATACAATTATTGAAATCTACAACGAAGACGCCATCGCCGATAAAAAATACGTATCCGAATCTACGCAAGCATTTGTTGAAAACCGTTTGCGCATTATTTCAGAAGAATTGGGTGACGTAGAAAAAGATGCCGAAGGGTTTAAAAAAGCCAATAAGTTGACAGATATCGCCTCAGAATCAGGTATCTTTTTGCAAAACTCCTCCTATTTTGAGAAAGCGTCCATCGAAACTGAAACGCAAATTAAAGTGGTGGCTTCCATGATTGATTTCATGAAAACCAAAACCAAAGGCGAATTGATTCCAGTAAATATTTTACCTGAAGAAGGAAACACCGCCACGCCACAAATTATTCAGCACAACGATTTGGTGTTGCAACGTAACCGCGTGAGTAAAGATGGTACGTCCAAAAACGCCATCATCATCAACTTGGACCAAAAAATAGCCGAATTAAGCCAAGGCATCAAAGAAAGTTTAAATCGCTTGCAAACCGGCTTGAAAATTAAGTTGGCGGATATCGAAAAGCAAAACAACTTGAATCAGGCCAAAATTACCCGAGTGCCTACCCAAGAACGCGAATACCGCATTATAGATCGTCAGCAAAAAATTAAAGAAACTTTGTATTTGTACTTGTTGCAAAAACGTGAAGAATTGGCGATTTCCTTATCGGTAACGGCGCCAAATGCCAAAATTATTGATGCGGCTATGGCTACATCGGCACCGGTTTCGCCCATTAAATACATTGTCTACATTTTGTTTTTGGCAGGAGGAATTTTATTCCCGATTTCGTTGATATACATTCTAGATTTGTTTGATACCAAAATTAAGTACCGCCAAGATATTGAGGGAAAAGTAGTGGTTCCATTTTTGGGTGATGTGCCCGAATCAGAAAATGAAGACGAAATTTTCAAGGCCTCCAGTCGCTCCAGTTCGGCTGAGGCAATTCGAATTGTGCGCACCAACCTAGACTTTATGTTAGGCGCAGTCCCCGAAGGTCAGGCCAAAACGGTGTTTGTTACGTCAACGTTGCCTAAGGAAGGGAAAACCTTTGTAACCATGAATTTGGCCAGCACCATTGCGATGACCAATAAAAAGGTCTTGCTCATCGGTTTGGATATTCGAAACCCCAAAATTGACCGATACGTTAAATTGCCAAGCAAAGGATTAACGAACTACTTGGCCAAAAACGGAGAGAATATTAACGATTATATTGTAAAAATCGAAGAACTCAACAACTTGTTTATCTTGCCCTCGGGAGTAATCCCTCCAAATCCAGTTGATTTGTTGATGAACTCAAAATTGGGTGAGTTATTTGCTCAACTAAAACAAGAATACGATTATATAATTGTGGATACCGCGCCAATTACCTTGGTTACTGATACCACTTTGGTGGCCAAATATGCCGATGCCTTTATTTATGTGATCCGTTCCAATTACTTGGATAAACGCTTCTTGAAAGTAATAGAAGGATTTTTTATTGAGAAAAAATTACCCAACATGTCAATTCTTTTAAACCGCACCGTATGGCGAAAAGCCTATGGTTATGGTTACGGCTACGGCTATGGTTACGGCTATGGTTATGGATACGGTTACGGCTATGGTTATGGCGTAGAAGAGGAGAAAAAACCGTGGTTTATCAATCCATTTGCCAAGAAAAAAAATAAATAAGCATAAAAAAAACAGCCTAGTTTGAAGAATTTCACTAGGCTGTTTTTTATTTAGTTCTGAAAAGTTGGTTATTAGCCATTGCTTCTTTCAGGTTGGCTAACCCCTTGGTTTTAATGCGTTGCGATAAACCTTTCAGGTGATTTTGATGATGTACATCAGTTCCTACAAAATCATACATGCCTTTTTGTAAAATAGTTTCAGCCGCTTGGCTTACATGGGCTCCATAATATCCAACCGTGGCCAATAAATTTAACTGAAACAAACAGCCCTGTTGCTTGAGTTTATGGTATTCTCTTGTGTTTTGGTGGTAAAATAAATAGCGTTCAGGATGGGCCAAAACAGGTTTGTATCCTTCTAATTGAATTTCAAAAATAATATCATACAGCTGAATCGGAGCACTCAAGTAGGACATCTCCACCAAAACATAATTGTCTTTGAGTGTAAGTAACGGCTCTTTGTGCATGAGTTCCAAAAATGTCCCATCCATAAGGTATTCGGCAGCAGGTCGTAACGAAATAGAATGATTAGCAGCCACTAATTGGTTGGTGGTAGATTCATAATTGGCTTCAATTCCGGCTCGGGTATTTTCCCAAACGGCACTCATTACGTGGGGTGTAGCGATAAATTGATCGATGCCAAGTGCTTGCATGCCTGTGATTAATTCAATCGAATCCTCAATTGTTTTCGCACCGTCGTCAATACCGGGCAATAAATGGGCATGAATGTCCACATGATTACTGGGTATTAAATCATTCAAAAAAGGTTTTCTACTGAGGAATGGAAACATGCTTTTTTATTTTAATTGCCGCTAATTTAGGTATTTAGTTTTTGTTAGCCATATTAAATTAGCGTAAACTGCAAATAAGCTTCAGTGAAAATCCTAAATCGCTTGCTTCTTTTCACGCGCTTTTAACCAATTGGTTTTCTTATATTTGTCCAGCTATGCAAGGAATATCTCCCATGAACGCACAAAACACCCAGTCTGATTGGGATTTAATCATTAAGGCCAAATCGCCTGTGTTGGATATGAAAATCCAAGATTTATGGCGCTACCGCGATTTATTGGTCGTTTTTGTGAAACGGGATTTTGTCAGTTTTTACAAACAAACCGTTCTGGGGCCGTTGTGGTTTTTTATTCAACCCTTGTTTACTACCCTGGTATTTGCTTTTGTGTTTGGCAACTTGGCCAAAATTAGCACCGACGGGCTACCTCAGTTTCTTTTTTATTTATCGGGAATTACAGCCTGGAATTACTTCGCTGATTGCTTAACTAAAACCAGTTCGGTTTTTAAAGACAATGCCTCCATTTTTTCTAAAGTTTATTTTCCACGTCTCATACTTCCTTTGAGTATCGTGGTGAGTAACTTGGTGCGCTTTGGCGTTCAACTCCTTTTGTTGTTGTTGGCCATTGCCTATTTTTCGATTGCACAAGGGTTTCGTTTGCAGTTCAATAGTTCCTTGCTTTTATTCCCTTTTTTAGTGCTACTTATGGCCTTGTTGGGTCTTGGACTCGGATTAATTATTACCGCCTTAACCGCCAAATACCGCGACTTAACTTTTTTAATCAGTTTTGGCGTACAACTCCTCATGTATGGTACTACCGTAATTTATCCGTTGAGCGCCGCGCCACAAAATTACAAATCACTCATCGCACTCAATCCCATGACACCAATAATAGAAGCATTTCGATATGGATTCTTGGGCAAAGGGAGTTTTAGTTCGGGAAGTTTAGCCTATGCAACTATAGCCACCTTATTGTTGTTGCTTGTTGGCTTGTTTTTATTTAACCGCACCGAAAAGAATTTTGTAGATACCATCTAAATGAGTAAACCCGTTATACAAGTCGAACAGCTTTCCAAAGCCTACCAAATTGGCCAAATCGGTACAGGTACTTTGTCGCGTGATGTAGAACGATTTTGGGCTACTAAAATTCTAGGAAAAGCAGATCCTTTTCTCAAAGTAGGCGAGACCAATGACCGCAGCAGCAAAAGTGAAAGCAATGTGGTTTGGTCACTCAAAGACATCAATTTTCAAGTTAATCAAGGAGAGGCAGTGGGCATAATCGGAAAAAATGGAGCAGGAAAAAGTACCTTGCTCAAAGTGCTTTCCCGTATTACTAGTCCCACCAGCGGCGAAATTAAAATAAAAGGCCGTGTGGCCAGTTTGCTCGAAGTAGGTACCGGCTTTCATGCCGAACTGACCGGTCGAGAAAACATCTATTTGAATGGCGCCATTTTGGGCATGACGCGTCGAGAAATTCGTTCTAAATTGGACGAAATCATTGATTTTTCAGGCTGTGAACGCTACATTGATACCCCAGTAAAACGATTCAGTAGCGGAATGACGGTCCGTTTGGCTTTTGCCGTGGCCGCGCACTTAGAACCCGAAATTCTCATCGTAGATGAAGTGTTGGCAGTAGGCGATGCCGAATTTCAGAAAAAAGCCATTGGTAAAATGCAAGCCATTTCCAGAGGCGAAGGACGCACCATCTTGTTTGTAAGTCACGACATGACGGCCATCACGGCCTTGACCAATTCGGTTTTAATTATGAACCAAGGTCATATCTCTGAAAAATTCCCTACCGAGCAAGCGATTCAGCAGTACTTAAAAACCGATTTGTTTCCCGCCATTGCATTTTCAAACCGAAAAACCGAAGGCGATTTGTATGTAGAATCCATCTCTTTTGATGAAAATGATAGTCTTCAACAGCAATTAGTTGTAGGAAGCCCTGTTCGCATGCGTTTTAGCCTCAACCGAACAATTCCCAAGAAAGACATCGGGGCCTTAGCTTTTTATGTGGTGTTTCGCAACGAATTAAATTTCCCCGTGTTTACCTTATCCAACCGTTACGATGCTCAATTTGATTGTGAAGCTACCACAGATATAAAACACATTTCGTGTGAGTTGCCGCAGTTTACCCTCACCGAAGGAAAGTACCGCGCCACCACCTGGATGGCCTATAAAAATGGATTTTGTGACGAAATTACGGATGCTTTTGAACTCGAAGTAATTTCATCAGATTTCTTTAAAACTGGGCAAATGCCCATTGCGCGCAAACACGGCGCCTTTTTACTAACCCAAAATTGGACTGCTCAATGATCGCAGATAAAATTAGAAGTATCCTGTATAAAAAATACCAGGTGAGTTTCTCCAAAACGGGCGACGACATTCAGCTCATGAAGTTGATCCAATCTTCATCGCCGGGTGCCTATGTCGATGTGGGTTGCTGGCATCCAGTAAAAGCATCCAATACCTATTATTTTCATTTGCGCGGATGGAAAGGCATTTGCATCGATCCCAATCCCGAGCTGCAATCACTTTATTCCCGTTATCGTTCAACCGATATTTTTGAAAACTGTGCCATTGGAGACCAACAAGATCCGCTCGAATATTATATGTTGCAGGATCCGCACAGTTCCATGAACACCTTGGATCGATCCTTTATTGAAAAACACCAGTTAACTTCTCAAATTAAAGCCGTAAAATCAATTCCAGTTTATCGTTTGGACTCGATTTTGTCTAAGCACTTGACAGCTACTGATCGCTTGGATTTTTTTGATATCGATGTTGAAGGTTATGATCTTGAGGTGTTAAAAACCAACGACTGGAATCGCTTTCGTCCCAAACTTGTAGTCATCGAAACCGATACGCCTTTGGCTGACGATTTGCATTCACCGATTACGAAATACCTTGAAGGTGTTCAGTATCGCTTGCTCGCCAAATCGGTAATACACCAAGATTTGGGTAATTTATTTTACATCGACAACACCCTTTAAGAATGCGCGTTGGCTATAATCCACATAAAGATCAACCACTTGCACAAGGCGATTTTACGCATCAGGTGATTATTCCGGTGCATATTCCGCAGCAAGACGGCTATTTTGCAGACAGTTTACGCGTGCTACAAAAGTGTTTGGACTCATTATTCTCTACAAGCCATTCGGCTACTTTTATTACGGTGGTGAATAACGGCAGCGATACAATTACTGCGCAGTATTTAACCCAATTATGGGAGCAAGGAAAAATTCATGAACTCATTCATACGGAAGCTATAGGCAAAGTCAATGCTTTACTCAAAGGACTTGTGGGTCACCGCCAAGCTTTGGTTACTTTGGCCGACAGCGATGTGTTGTTTTTACCCGGTTGGCAACAAGCTACCCACGAGGTTTTTCTGGCCTTTCCAAAAGTGGGAGTGGTGGGCATTGTGCCGCAATATCGACTGTTTTTACAGCATTGTTCGAATGTGTTGTTTGATTTATTTACTTCCCAAAAATTTCGATTTATTCCGGTTCAGGATCCTGTTTCTATGGAGAAATTTCACCAAAGCATCGGGTGGGGGCCATCCAATCCGGCACATGGGCAACACTCCTTGGGTGTAAAATCGGTTTCGGGAATTACCGCTTATGTAGGCTCGGGGCATTTTGTGGCCACCTATAAACGCGCGTTGTTTGATTCGATTCAATCCTTTACCGAATATCGCATGGGAGGAAGCAGTGAAACCTATCTCGACGAATTGGCTTGGCGCAAAAACACCTGGCGTCTTACCACCTATGCCAATTATGCATACCACATGGGCAACGTGTATGAGCCTTGGATGGACGATATAAAATTTGGCGAAAAACAAGCTGAACTTCCCGCTATTTCTGCTAATACTTTACCTACGGCTTCGCCTTTTTCTTTGTGGGTGAAACACAAATTATTCAAGTCCATATTGAAGATTCAAGCGGTTAAAACTTGGTTTTATCGATATAAAGGCTTGTCAAAAGCCCAGGCTTCAACCTATTAATGGCGCTGCAAATGGAATCCTCAGCCGTCACTTTTGCCATCCTCATCGCGACCAAAAATCGATGCGCTCAACTTTGCATTACGTTGGAATCACTACAACCGTATTTGTCTAATTCTGCTGTTCGAATAGTGGTTTATGATGATGGATCCACCGACGAAACCTTTGAAGTTGTAAAGAATAAATTTCCCACGGTTGAATTATGGCGCAATGAAATTTCAAAAGGCTATTTGTATTGCCGCAATCAATTACTCAATAAAATAGAGGCCGACTATTTAATTTCGTTGGATGATGATGCCCACTTTTTAACTGAAAATGCGCTAGAATTGATTCATCATACCTTTGACTCCCAACCCAAGGCAGGCGTATTGGCCTTCCGTATTTTCTGGTCCACGCAAAAGCCTGCTACAACAGCTACTGTGGATGTACCACAAGTAGTAAAAAGTTTTGTGGGCTGTGGTCATGTATGGCGAAAAAAGGCCTGGGATGTACTTCCCGATTATCCCGAATGGTATCAATTTTATGGCGAAGAAAATTGGGCCGGTTTGCAGTTGTTGCAACAGGGATTTGCCGTGTACTATGTGCCTGAAATTTTGGTGCACCATCGGGTAGATTTGGCCCAACGTGCCCAAAATAAATCCGGTTTTACTTTTCGCTACCGCTGTTCCTTGCGTGCCGATTGGTATACGTATTTCATGCTGTATCCATTCCCGAAAGCCTGTTATTTTTGGGCGTATTCACTAGCAAAACAGTTGCAAAAAATAGGCGGTAAGGGTCAATTTAGAGTAGTTAAGCCACTTTTATTAGCCCTCTTTGATTTGTTGAGACAGTTGCCACATTTACTGAAAAATAGAAATCCATTAACCCCCGCAAAATACCTGCATTTCCAACAATTAAACGAAGCCAAAATCTATTGGAATCCAGAAAAATAGTTATTTTTACTCGGCTTTACGAGCAGTAGTATGAAGAACATTGCACTCATTCCGGCACGCGGAGGTTCCAAACGATTGGCAGGAAAAAACACCAAATTGCTGGGCGGAATTCCCTTGTTGGCACACAGCATTCGCTATGCTCAACAATTCCCTGACGTGATTGAGGCTGTTTTTGTATCGACCAATGATCCCGAATGCAAAGCCGTAGCCCTTGAATTTGGCGCTCAGGTGATAGATCGCCCCAACGAATTAGCCACCGATGAATCACCAACCTATACCTGCTTGCAACATGCGCTTACGCAACTGGAAAATACAGTAGAAACTATTTGTTTGTTGCAGCCCACCAATCCGTTACGTCCCCTAAATTTATTGCCAGAAGCTTATGCATTATTTGCCCATCAAGCGGCCAGTAGTTTATTTTCCGTGAGCCGATCGCACCATAAATTAGGCAAAATCGACAATCATCGTTTTCATCCGTTTAATTATTCCATCGGCCAACGCAGTCAAGACCTGGAGCCCTTGTATTTTGAAAATGGCTTGTTGTATATCACTACACCGGCCGTATTGCATCAAGATCTTGTATTTAATGCTGACGCAATTCCTTTTGAGGTAAATCATCCTTATGCACAAGTAGATATTGATACTCTCGCTGATTTCGAATATGCCGAATACGTAATACAAAAACACAGTAGCTAAAAATGAATCCATTTATCACTATAGCGGGCCGAAAAATTGGCCCTGATTATCCGCCAGTTGTCATTGCCGAGATTGGTATCAACCACGAAGGATCCCTCGAATTGGCCAAACTGTTTGTCGATGCTGCTGCCCGTGCGGGCGTAGAAATTGTGAAACACCAAACCCATATCGTAGAAGACGAAATGAGTGGGGCAGCCAAACAAGTAATACCAGGCAACGCCGACGTTTCGATCTATGAAATCATGGAACGCTGTTCGCTCAATGAAGCCGACGAGTATGCCCTGATGCAATATGTGCAAGCCAAAGGCATGATTTTTATCTCGACGCCCTTTTCTAGAGCTGCGGCCAATCGCTTAGAAAAATTTAACGTACCGGCCTATAAAATTGGCTCGGGCGAATGCAACAATTATCCGCTCTTGGAGCATATTGCCTCTTTTGGAAAACCAGTCATTTTAAGTACGGGCATGAACACGCTAGAAAGCATTCAAAAAGCGGTAGCCATTTTTGATAAACACCAAGTGCCCGTAGCCCTTTTACACACCACTAATTTATATCCAACTCCCACCCATTTGGTTCGTTTGGGCGCCATGGTGCAAATGCACGAGGCCTTTCCTAGTAAGGTCTTTGGATTGAGTGATCATACACTCAATAACAACGCTTGTTTGGCAGCGGTAGCTTTGGGCGGATCCATTTTAGAACGCCATTTTACCGACCACATGAACCGCCAAGGACCAGATATTGTCTGCAGTATGGACGAACCCACTACGGCTCAATTGATACAAGGAAGCCACGAAATTTGGCAGATGCGCGGCGGTATAAAGGAACCCGCTATTGAAGAACAAGTGACCATCGATTTTGCCTTTGCTACGGTTTGTACCATTGCGCCAATTGCTGAAGGAGAACCCTTTACTACACATAATATTTGGGTGAAACGTCCGGGTACAGGTCCCATTTTGGCCGAACATTTCAATTCAATTTTGGGTCAATTTGCCAGTAAAAATATTCCAGTAGACACCCAACTCAGTTGGGACGATGTGGCCAATTAGCCTATGAAAAAAATAGTATTTCTCACCGGAACTCGAGCCGATTTTGGCAAAATTAAACCATTATTGCAGCAGCTCGAACAACACCCAGACTATGAAGTTTTTGTGTTTGTTACCGGCATGCACATGCAAGAATTGTATGGCTATACGCTCATTGAAATTCAGCGTTGCCAATTTACCAATATCCACACCTTTGAGAACCACACCCACGAAACAACCATGGATCTCACCTTGGCCAAAACCATTGAGGGATTTTCGGCCTATTGCAAAGAGATTCAACCCGATTTGATTGTGGTGCACGGCGATCGGGTAGAAACCTTGGCCGGCGCTATAGTAGGTTCTTTGAATAATTTTTTGGTAGCCCACATTGAGGGCGGGGAGCTTTCGGGTACCATTGACGAACTCATTCGTCACAGCGTGAGTAAGTTGAGTCACTTGCATTTTGTGTCTAATGCCGAAGCCGCCAAACGTTTGCTACAAATGGGCGAAGCCACCAACAGTATTTTTGAAATTGGTTCACCCGATATGGACGTGCTTTTTTCGGCACATTTGCCTAGCTTGGACTTGGTGAAAACATACTACGAAATTCCTTTCGAATCCTATTCCATCGTGTTGTTTCATCCGGTTACGACCGAAGTAGCCCAAATGGAACAACTTGCCCAACAATTTGTCGCAGCATTGTTGGCCGATACCCGAAATTATGTGGTGGTTTATCCCAACAATGACATGGGTAATACCCATATTTTTACTGCCTACGAAGCCTTGCGAAACCATTCGCGATTTAAGTTGTTTCCTTCGTTGCGCTTTGAATATTTTTTACAATTGCTCAAGCAGTCCGATTTTATCATTGGTAACAGCAGCGCCGGCATTCGCGAAGCACCGAGTTACGGTGTGCCAGCAATTAATGTAGGAACGCGGCAACAAAATCGTGCCGAACATCCGTGTATTCATCATGCATCCTATGATAAGCAGTCAATTTTATCAGCAATAGAATCGGTTTCACGAATAGAAATCCCCGAAATTCCCTCTCAATTTGGCGAAGGACGCAGTGCACAATTGTTTATGGAAGCCTTAGAAACGACAACTTTTTGGCACCGCAGCGCCCAAAAACAATTTCGCGACACGCCCTAAATGCACCTTTTATCTATGACTTCGCGCATCCGCAAACTCGATTTTCTTCGGGGTATAGCCATTATTTTGGTCTTGTTTCGGCATCAATTGCTCACGCCGGCCTTGCAAACTATGGGTTGGATAGGCGTTGATTTGTTTTTTGTACTCAGTGGATTTTTAGTTTCGGGCTTGTTGTTTCAGGAATACCAACAACTGGGTAAAATTAGGCCCGGTTCGTTTCTAATTCGCCGCGGTTTTAAAATTTACCCGCTGTATTTCCTTACTTATTTGGCCTATTTGGTGCCCAAATGGTATTTCCATAAACTTGATTTTTTAAAAATAACCTACGACTGTTTATTTGTACAAAATTATTTCTTGGGTTGGGGTTTTGCCTATCCGGCGAGTTGGTCGTTGGCGGTAGAGGAACATTTTTATGTGTTCTTGGCTTTGTCCTTGGCTTTATTCATAAGGCTTGCGCCCGAGTTATTTCATCGTTTGGTCTATCGAAATAAATTACCGTACCTACTTTTGGTATTGATGTTCCTTATATTGCTTCTGCGCTATTTTGCCAATTTCTATTTTCCAGGGTATAATGTCTACCATACGACCGCTTCGCATTTGCGTATGGACGCTTTGTTGTGTGGGGTTTTTATAGCCTATGGCTATTATTTTCAACGCAGCAGTTGGCAGGTTTTTATCGCCAAATACCAAAATATCTTGTGGGTATTCATCTTGCTTTTGTTGAGTTTTACGCCTTTTATCGACTACGTGTCTTCCTTTTTTGTGCGTACAATCGGATTTACGTTGGTCTATTTGGCTTTTGGTATTCTATTACTTTTGGTGGTTTTTGATGCCGATATGGAGCATAAATTAAATAGACTATTTAGTCCTGTCTTGGTCAAACTCATTGCCCGCATTGGGTTCAATTCCTATGCCATTTACCTTATTCATTCTATAGTGATTTATGCCGTGAGTTATTTGCCTATTGCATCAGTCTTTGGTCAATTTGCACTTGTTTTTAGTTTGTCTGTAGCTGTAGGAATGGTATTGACGACAACAGTTGAAGCCTATTTTTTGGGAATACGTGATCGCTATTTCCCCAAAAGAGTCAGCTAGTTTCTACCGAAAAATCAAGGTTAACCCGTCAATTATTTGTTTATTTGTGGGGCTTCAAATTTTCTAAACACATGCTATGCGACCCAAAAAACTCTTTATTTTTCTAGCCGACGGAGTAGGTTTGCGCAATTTTGCGTTTACGCAGTTCTATGCATTAGGAAAAGCGAGGGGCTATGAAGTGGTGTTTTGGAATGCCAGTCCATTTGCCCTTTCAGATATGGGCTATACCGAAATTAAAATTCCAAGACCAAAAAATCACCGCTGGACAGAGTTGGTCAAAAACGCACAAATTCAAATTGAACTATCGCTCAATAAGAAACGAAGTCAAGATGCCGTTTACGACAGCTACCGATTTCCAAGTACGCCCAAAACTGCGGGCGCCTGGGTAAAGAAAATTTTGTTGTCACTACTCGTTTTCACCCATCAATCCCCAAAAGGCTTATTGCGCATCCAACGCTTGTTGGCCTATTTAGAAAAACAAACACCTTACTATTCCTATTGTTGTGCTATTTTACAACAAGAAAAACCCGATTTGTTGTTTTGCACCAATCAGCGGTTATCGCTTGCTTTGGCTCCGATAATGGCAGCTCAATCTCTGCAAATTCCTACTTCAACTTTTATTTTTTCATGGGATAATTTGCCCAAAGGAACCAAATTGGTTCAACCCGATTATTACTTAGTTTGGAGCCAACACATGAAATCTGAATTGCAGTATTATTATCCAGAGGTTACCAATTCTCAAATAAAAATCACAGGAACTCCGCAATTTGAAGCGCATTATGACGCTGCGTTGCTGCAAACCCGCGAAGACTTTTTTGCCGAACACAATCTAGATTTAACCAAACAGTACATTTGTTTTTCGGGTGATGACATCACCACGTCGCCCAATGATCCGGTTTATTTGGCCGATTTGGCCGCAGCTGTACGCCAATTGAATGAAAAAGGAAAAGCATTGGGAATTTTGTTTCGCCGTTGCCCAGTTGATTTTTCTTCACGCTATGATGCCGTGCTTCAAGAATTTAAAGATTGTATTGTTTCTGTGGCGCCCCAATGGGAAAAACAAGGCGCCGAATGGAATGCCATTTTACCAACCCAAGCCGATACAACCTTGCTGGTAAATACCATTTACCATACCGAGTTTGTGGTTAATTTGGGCTCGTCCATGGTGTTTGATTATGACACGCACTATAAACCCTGTGCCTATATTCGGTATGATGTGCCCAACTGCCCCGTGGCCGATTGGTCTGTACAAAAAATTTATAACTTTATCCACTTTCGATCAATGCCCAATTCAAATGCAGTATATTGGATTGATTCGGCTGCGGCAATAGAAGAAGTGCTTCTAGGCATGCTACATGAAAATAAACCTGATCGAAAAATAGCTGCAAGCGATTGGTTTGAAAAAATTAATCAGCAACCGGCAAATTTGGCTTCGGCCCGTATTTGGACTGCATTTGATGAACTCTTACACTAAATAGATGTTACACGAAACACTCTTAGCGGATTACCAACGTTGTGGACACCCAAAAATATCTTTGCTTGTGTTGCTAAAGGTATTTTGGTTACAACCCAATCCGGGCTTGAAGTTCTTGACCTATTTTCGACTCACCCAATACTTTCGGCGTAAAAACCGTTTGCTTTTTTATCTATTTTTCTTGGGTTGGCGAAAAATGAAATACAAATACGGCTTTGATATTTCCTATCGTGCTACAATTGGTAAGGGTTTGTATATCGGACACTTTGGCGGCATTGTTATTCATGGCGATGCCGTAATTGGTGAACATTGTAATCTGTCGCAAGGCATGACCATAGGTGTATTGAATCGCGGCAAAAACACCGGTATACCCACCATTGGTGATCGGGTATTTATGGGGCCCAACTGTGTCATTTTGGGAGGCATCAGCATTGGGAACGACGCACTCATAGGTGCCAATGCTGTGGTAACTTTTGATGTAGCCGATAAAGCTGTCGTAGCCGCTCCCTTGGCTTCGGTTATTTCTCACCAAGGCGCTACGAGTTATGTAGTACTTCCTAATTCCTAATCCAGTTCCGTGAAAAATACGCTCCGAAATTTAGTGTGGAAACTGTTGGGAATTGAATATTATCGATTCCTGAAACGCCAGCATAAAGTCTATTTGGATCGAGCCAAAAACAAGACAATTGGGTATAAAACGTATCACAATGGTGCCTATGTATGGCAGTGGTATCCAAATTCTTCGTTGCACATTGGATCTTATTGTTCCATTGCCAACGACGTGCATTTTGTACTCGATGATGGATTTCATCAACAAAGTGAAATCACCTCATTTCCGCATTTGGATCAGTTGAAAAACAATTCTATTCGATTTCAAAATCAATCAATAGAAGAGTTTAAAACCAGTAAAATCCCTTCGAAAGCGCACCACACCGAAATTGGCCACGATGTTTGGATAGGGATGAACGCAACTATTCTGCCACAAGTAACTATCGGTTCGGGTGCGACTATCATGGCCGGTGCAGTAGTTACAACAGATGTTCCGCCCTATGCTGTAGTAGGCGGTGTTCCGGCACGAGTGGTGAAAATGAAACACAGCCCCGAACAAATACAGGATTTATTGGCCATCGCTTGGTGGAACTGGCCAGCTGAACAAGTAGAAACCAACGCTGCCGATTTTTATTTACCCATTGCTGATTTTATACACAAATGGAAATGACAATTGGTTTACTCACCCCCGAATATCCGCATGCGCTCTGCAATTCAAGCGGAGGCATTGGCAGCAGTGTGCAAAATAGTGCACGTGCCTTAACTCAATTGGGTCATCGGGTACATGTGTTTATTTACGGACAAAACCAAACACAGCAGCTAGAAGTTCAAGGCGTGCAGTTGCATTTTATTTCCTTTCAAAAATATGCCTTTGCCGGCTGGTATTTTTACCGAAAAGCTATTCAAAACTACCTCAATACCGCCATAGAAAAAGAAGCAATTCAACTCATCGAAGCCCCCGATTGGACAGGAATTACGGCATTCATGAAGCTCAAAGCACCTTTGGTTATTCGCTTTCACGGCACCGATGCCTATTTTTGTCATTTGGAAGGAAGGACTCAAAAATTGAAAAATTTTCTGCTCGAAAAATGGGCGATGCGCAAAGCAATTGCCTTTTCGACACCAACTGATTTTGCCGCTACCATTACCAAATACATTTTCAGAATACAGAAAAAGCCCATCGTAAAAATCCCCAACGGGATTAACCTGAATCAGTTTACCAATCCCAATCCCGCCAAATTTGAACCCGGCTTGATTCTTTATTTTGGGACGCTTATCCGCAAAAAAGGCGTGTTTGAGCTTATCGAAATCATGAAATTAGTTTGTGAGAATCATCCAACTGCCCGCTTGGTTTTAGTGGGTGCCGATTCTAATGACACACAATCCGGTTCCGATTCAACTTGGGCCGAATTAAGTAAACGTATTCCAGAAGCGCTTCAACCGCACATAATCTACAAAGGAAAAGTGCCGTATAACCAAGTGCAGTCGCTCATATGCAACGCCCAGCTGTGCGTGTTGCCGAGTTTAGCTGAAACCCAAGGCATGGTTACCTTAGAAGCCATGGCCATGCAAAAAGCCGTACTCACCAGCAATTTGGGTTGGTCGGCAGAGTTAATTACGCATGAGCAAAGTGGGTTGTTGTTGAATCCAAAAAATCACAGTGCCTTTGCCGCTTGTATTGGCGAGTTGTTAACCAATCCAAGTCGTTGTTTGGAGTTGGGACATCAAGCCAAAGTTCAAGTAGAACATCAGTTTGACAGCACAAAATTAGCCCAACAAACCGCCGATTTTTATTCAACCTTACTGGCCAAATCGTGATCGTTCTATACCACAATAACCAACGCGTGCTGCGTGCTTTACACAACGAAACTCCGTTGGAGGGTTTTGATTCATCTGCACCCATTTGCGCTGTAATTACTGCATTATCATTGCAGTTTCCCGATGCGGTTTTGGTTTGGTGCAATGAAGAAGTATCTGATGAATTAGAACTTTCGTCCGTCTCGAATTTACTGCAGTTGACTCAGGAAATCATTTCGTTTCAACCCAGCTACGGCGGCTATTTTGGGCCAAATATAGAATGGGTTGAAGAATCAATTTTTGTTTCCGTTCCTAAAAATACGCGCTATGCCACCTGGATGTTGAGCAGCTATGTGGGTGCGATGCATGCTAGTTTGTGGATGCAATTGGCTCCACACATAAACCCAAATGAAACTTTTGCTTATACCTTGCATTCCTTGGGTAAGAGTGCGCAATCAGCGGGCTTATTTTGTTACAGTGAACCGGCTTTGTTGCGCGCTTCTTTGAACAAGAATTTTACTAGTGCAACACAAATCGAATTGTATCGTTTTGTGAAGCAACACTACAAAAGCCTTTGGGTATGGATATTGTTTTGGCAGCAGCTCCGGTACCAAAGCCAATTTAATGCATTGCCTTTGTTGCGTACCTGGTTTGTAGCCAGATTGAAACCCTTTGCGCTTTCAATACCAGCATATCCTCTCAATAACACAGCTCAATTGGCCATATCGGTGCTCATTCCTACGCTCAATCGGCCGCAGTATTTGGCAGATTTTCTTACCGATTTACAAGCACAAACGCTTTTGCCCAGAGAGGTAATTATCATCGAACAACAGCCCGATCAAAACAGCGAATCACAACTAACAGCACTGTTGGCCCACGATTGGAAATTTCAGCTCAAACATTTGTTTATTTATCAACTGGGCGTTTGCCATGCCCGAAATCTGGGTTTGGCTCAAGTTACCGGCGATTGGGTATTTTTTGCCGATGACGACATTCGTATTGCACCAACATTTTTAGCAGAGAGTGCCACTAAAATAAATCAAACCAAAGCCCAAGCGGTTTCGTTTGCCTGTTTAAGTCCAACTCAAAAATCGGTGGAGAACCCGGTAATTCAGTGGAATGCCTTTGGCGGAGGAAGTAGCTTGGTTTCTAGAACAGCGCTCAAGGAGTGTCAATTTTCTATGGTTTTTGAACACGGTTTTGGCGAAGACCTGGATTTTGGAATGCAGTTGCGTCGTTCGGGAACCGATGTGTTGTTTTTTTCAACCCCAGCCATTACACACCTCAAAGCCCCAGCGGGCGGATTTCGATTGCCCAAAAATCTAGCGTGGCAAGGCGTTTCAATCCAACCCAAACCAGCACCTACGGTTATGGCTTATATTCTAAAATACTATACGGCACCACAACGCAAAACCTATAAATTGATGTTGTTGCTCAAATATTACCCCAAACAATCGCTTAAAAATCCAATTCGGTATTACCGCCGATTTGAACAGCAATGGAAACAAAGCGTATATTGGGCCTCTAATTTGGATCAGCTCCCATGAAATTTTCGGTCATTATTTGCACCTATATGCGTGCACAGCCATTAGCCTATTTGCTCGAATCTATTGGGTTGCAAAACAGTTATCCGCATGAGATTATTGTTGTGGATGGCTCAACTAATGCAGAAACTGCTGATCTATTGTCGTCCAAAACCATTCTCAATTTGCAGTACTTTTTGGTTGATTCTAGCCAACGTGGACTCACCAAGCAACGTAATTTTGGACTTTCAAAAGTGACCGATGACATCGATGTAGTCTGTTTTTTGGATGATGACACTTATTTGGCGACTGATTATTTTTCCCAACTAATTCAAACCTATACTGAATATCCTGAGGCTCTGGGCGTTGGCGGAATCATTTCGAACGAAAGCCAGTGGGAAGCTGTTTCTGCACAATATCAGCCCACTATACACGAGTTTTATTTTGACGGATACAAAAAACAAGACGGCAGCCGCTTTGTGCTGCGCAAACGGTTGGGCTTGGATGCCAATGTGTCTCCGGGTTTTTTACCCCGATTTTCGCACGGGCGCAGCATTGCATTTCTTCCGCCTTCGGGAAAAACCTATGCGGTGGAGCAACTCATGGGTGGCGTAGCTTCCTATAGAAAATCAGTTTTTGATCGCTTTCAATTTTCAACCTATTTTGAAGGATATGGCCTGTATGAAGACGCCGATTTTTCGTTGCGCGTGTCCAAAACAGGGCCATTATTTATCAACACCCGCGCCCAATTGGCCCATTATCATGACTATTCAGGCCGACCAAATGCCTATGCCTACGGTAAAATGGTGGTGCGAAATGGCTGGTATGTCTGGCGAATAAAATGGCCCAATCCCAGCTGGAATGACCGTTTGAAATGGAATTCAATTTGTTTTTTATTGACACTCATCCGATTTAGCAATACCTTTACCACGGCACATAAAAAGGAAGCTTGGCTAGAAGCTTGGGGAAGAACCATCGGGTGGTGGAGTTTACTTTTCAATTCTCCCAAACCATCAAATTCCAAGTAGTTCGTTCATGAAGTTAGCAATCATAACTCAGGTAGTTCACAAACGGTTTCAACATCAGCTATGGGCCTATTCGCCCTATGTGAAAGAAATCAATTTGTGGACCAAACAAGCCCACGAGGTCATTTTGGTTGCGCCATGTACCAGTTCAGAAACCAGCGCAATAGACCAAGCCTATAGCTCAACGAACCTTCACTTTTTGCAAGTCCCCGCTTTTTCATTGCAGGGAATACAAGCACTTTTAAAATCCCTATTAGTCATTCCGGTTTGTCTACTTCGTATTATTCAAGCCATGCGAAATGCCGATCACATCCATTTGCGTTGCCCCGGGAATATGGGTTTGTTGGGTTGTGTAGTGCAGATTTTCTTCCCCAAAAAAATAAAAACCGCGAAGTATGCGGGCAATTGGGATCCCCATTCCAAGCAACCGTGGAGCTATAAATTGCAACGCTGGATTTTGCAAAATACCTTTTTAACGCGCAACATGAGCGTGTTGGTATATGGCGAATGGCCCAACATGAGCCGCAATTGTAAATCTTTTTTCACCGCGAGCTACTGTGAATCTGATAAAATAATTACACCTCCACGGATGCTAGACTCACCCATTCAATGTTTGTTTGTGGGCAGTTTAACAGCTGGGAAAAATCCGTTTTACGCCATTCAATTGGTGGAAGCAGTATCAAAAATGGGCGTTTCTATACAGCTTAAATTATATGGTGATGGCGATCAACGGGCCAAATTAGAGGCCTATTGTTTTGAGCATTCCCTTAGCGAACGCGTGCAATTTTTCGGGAATCAAGATGCCGATATAGTGCAACAAGCTTATAAATCGAGTCATTTTTTGCTATTACCTTCGCAAAGTGAAGGCTGGCCCAAAGCTGTTGCCGAGGCCATGTTTTGGGGCTGTGTTCCCCTGGTAACGCCTGTTTCTTGCGTGCCGTATATGCTGAACGAGCAAACACGCGGACTTTTGTTGTCTATAGATTTAATGCAAGATGCTCAACAGCTTTTTCATTTATTACAGCAGCCAGCTGAGTATGAATCCAAAGCCGCCGCCGCAATGGATTGGTCACGACACTATACCTTGGATCAATTTGAAGTCGAAATTTCAAAATTGCTACGCCCATGAGAATTGTACAACTTATTGATTCATTAGAAGCCGGTGGTGCCGAACGCATGGCGGTACATTATGCCAACGGTTTGGCCGCTCGAGTTGCTTTTTCTGGATTGGTATGTACCCGAAAGGAAGGCTTGTTACGCAAGCAATTGTATGATCAAGTTGATTACCTGTTTTTGGACAAGAAATCTGCTGTTGATTTGCTGGCTTTGTTCCGCTTGAGACGCTATTGCAAGCAACATCAAATTTCCCATGTGCAGGCGCATGCCACTTCATTTTTTACTGCTTTTTTACTCCAATTCCTCTTGCCAAAACTTAAAGTTATTTGGCACGATCATTACGGCTTGAGTGAATTTTTACCGCAGCGGTGTCCGCAATTGCTTTGGTTGTGTTCGCATTTTTTTTCAGGTATAGTTTCTGTAAATGATGTACTTAAAAAATGGTCGCAGGATAAATTAGCCTGTAGTAAGGTGATCTATTTGCCCAATTTTGTTACCGCCGATACCCAAACCGAGTTAATTTCCCCATTGGCAGGAACAGCTGCAAAACGGATACTCTGTTTGGCCAATTTGCGGCCCCAAAAAAACCATACGCTTTTACTTAACGTAGCTTCGATGCTACAAGGTTCTCATCCCGATTGGACCTTTCATTTGGTGGGACAAGATTTTAACGATGCCTATTCAGCTCAAATTAAACAATCTATTTTAGATAACGCTCTAGAGGAGCATGTTTTCGTGTACGGAAGTCGAGCCGATACAGCTGCGATTTTACAACAAGTAGACATTGGAATATTAACGTCCAACTCTGAAGGTTTACCCTTGGCTGTATTAGAATATGGATTAGTTGGTTTACCAGTTGTTGTTACCCAAGTGGGTGAAATTCCTGCGGTGGTTGGGCATTTGGTTGAAGGATATGTAGTGCCTACCGAATCGGTGGAGTTGTTTTATAAATCTTTGGTTGAACTCATCGAGAATCCAAATCTAAGACTTAAATTTGGGCAAGCCTTACAGGCCAAGATTCACCAAGATTATACCGAGGAAAGCGTGTTAAATACCTTTCTCAATTGGAGTAAACTGTTGTAAATGCAAACTGCCGACAAACGTTATTTATTTTTAATTGTATTGCATCTCTTAATAGGGTTGGGTTTGTATTATCTCCCTTTTTTTCCTAAAGTTTACGGCTATGGTGTGCTCATTGGAGGGGCCTATTTTGTGATCAATTCGCGAAATAGAAACAACGAAGTGCTTTATGCTGCCGCCTATATAGTGGGGTCAGAGGTAGTACTGCGCATGACCAACGGTAATCCCATTTACGAGTTTTCTAAATATGGCGTGATGATTTTTATGTTGCTGGGTATTTACTACAGTGGTGTGTCTAAAAACGCCGTCCCTTTTTGGATTTACCTCTTGCTTTTACTACCAGGATTGGTCATCGGATATTATAGTTTAGAAGGAATTGAAAGCATCAAAAACGCCATCTCATTCAATATCTCGGGGCCGCTGTGTTTGGGTTTATGCGCCTTGTATTGTTACACCCGACGAATTACTTTTAAACAACTCAACGAATTACTTTTATTGGTAGGCTTGCCTATTATTTCCTGTTCTATTTATTTGTATTTATATACGCCTGAATTAAAAGATGTGCTCATTGGTACAGGTTCAAATTTTGCTACTTCTGGCGGATTTGGTCCCAACCAAGTGGCCACTATTTTGGGTTTGGGCATGTTTATTTTTTTTTCGCGCCTCATCTTTTTTTCACCCAATACGCTGCTATTTGTAATCAACACTGTTGTGGCAGTAGAACTCAGTTACCGTGGATTAATCACCTTTTCGCGGGGTGGGATAGTAACCAGTTTACTCATGCTCATCGTGTTAATTTTGGTTACCTATGTAAAAATTAGCTCCAAAGCACGGATTAAAATGAACTATATTTTGGTGGTTTTGCTGCTGGGAATGGCTGGAACTTGGGTGTTTTCATCCTCTCAAACCAACGGGCTTATCAATAAAAGATATGCCAATCAAGACATCAATGGACGTGTAAAACAAGATCGATTTACCGGTAGGGAAGAATTAGCCAAAGATGAATTTGCGGCTTTTTTAGCAGCGCCTGTTTTTGGGTTGGGCGTGGGGAAAATTGCCGAGGACAGACAGAAAAAGACCGGTGATTTGGTCGTGTCTCACAATGAACTTACACGAACAATAGGCGAGCACGGAGCATTTGGTATTTTTGCCTTACTGATCCTGTTTTCCATGCCCTTGTTTATATTTTTTAGAAACACCTACAACATTTATATCATTTCCTTTGTGGTTTTTTGGTTGTTGACTATAAACCATGCGGCTATGCGGTTGGCAGCACCAGCTTTTATTTATGCGTTATCGTTATTGGACGTCTATGTGCCGCCTGTCAAAACCGTCCATGATACAGTGTAATTTGTTGTAAATCAATTAATATAATCCCTATTTTTGAAAAAATTAAAAAACAATGCCCAATAAAAACAAAATACATTTTGAAATTTCAGAGCGAAAAGTATTGCTTCGAATTTTTGATATTTCTACCGTTTTGTTGGCCTTGTACACTGTGGGTATCGTGTTTAATTTTAATTATTTTCAGTTTTCCACGACCAATTTTTATTGGACTATCGTCTTAGGAATATACTTGACAATTTTTGGAACTGTTTTTGAAATGTACAACTTGCAAGTCGCGAGTAATCAGGTGCAGATTATCAAAAGTATTGTGCTCACGGCATCTACCACGGTTTTGGTCTATTTATTGACCCCGATTTTCACGCCGGTTTTGCCCACGAATCGTTTGCAAATCCTCTTTTTCTATTTGGCTATTTTCTTGGCGCTATTCGTTTGGCGCTTGATTTATGTAGCTTTTTTTGCCTCCAATCGATTTACCAAAAATGTAATCCTTATTTGCGATAAGGATCAATTGAAAGAATTGGTTTTGGGATTAGAAAATGCTGACCCGCATTACAAAGTGGTGGGGTATATAAATTCAGATTATATGGGCGTATCTGACGACAGCTTTCTTGGAAATTTAACCCACATTGACAGCCATGAATTGGAAAAATTTGTGCTAAAAAATGCGGTATCCGAAGTTGTGGTAGCTTCCCAAAACACTGAAGGTATTACCGCGCAATTGTATAACCAATTAATTCATTTGCTGGAAAACGGCTTTATGATCAAAGAATACACGCAGGTTTACGAAACGCTCACCCAACGCATACCAGTACAATATGTGGCCCGCGATTTTTACCGTTATTTCCCCTTTAGCCGGAGCAACCAAAACCACTTGTATTTGTTCTTCATTCGTTTGGTGGATATTTTAGTAGGAATTGTAGGTTTGGCTATAGGAATGGGTTTGCTTCCTTTTATATGCTTAGGAAATCTACTTGCCAATCGGGGGGGATTGTTCTATACTCAGGACCGTGTGGGGAAAAATGGAGTAGTTTTTACTATTGTGAAATTTCGCACGATGATTAAAAATGCCGAAGCCAATGGAGCAGTTTTTACTACCCTGAATGACAGTCGTGTTACCCCTTTTGGAAAAATTATGCGCAAAACCCGAATCGATGAATTTCCTCAGTTTTACAACATTATTAAAGGCGACATGTCGGTGATAGGCCCACGACCCGAACGCCCTATTTTTGTAAATGAAATTGCCGAAACCATGCCGTTTTATGAAACCCGACACATTATCAAACCCGGACTTACCGGTTGGGCCCAAGTCAATTATGCCTACGGAGAATCGGTCAATGACAGTCTAATAAAACTGCAATATGATTTGTACTACATTAAGCACCGCAGTATTTTCTTGGATATCAATATTTGCGTCAAAACCCTGAGCACTATTTTATTTTACCGCGGGCAATAACTACTCAAGTAGTTTTCGGAGTGGTTTATACAATAACATACACAATAAAACACTACCAACCGCTATGGCTGCTTTAGGTATGTAATCACCAAATCGCACATAAAATGTGAGTTGATTGTTGAGCTGTACTTTTCCTTTGAGTGCAATTTTCTCCCCGTATTTACTTTGTTGCGTCACTTCTCCTTTTTGGTTAATAAAGGCCGAGATTCCGGTATTGGCACAACGGGCTACATCGCGTCTAGTTTCGATGGCGCGCAGTTGGGCAAAGCTTAAATGCTGTTTATGACCCTGAGTTTCCTGCCACCATGCATCGTTGGTAATGATAGCCAAAAACTGAGCGCCATTGCGCACGTAACCATTTACATAGTTTCCATATACCGATTCGTAGCAAATAATAGGGGCTACTTTTGTGCCATCTTTGCTGCAAAAGACATCGCGATTTTCTTGGGTGGTTTTGGTTGAAATGGTCCCGCCCAAATCGAGCATAATGTTGCCCAATAGCGGTTCCAGGATGGGTTTATAGGGTAGGTTTTCTATGCCTACCACCAATTTTGATTTGTAGTATTTTTGAATTTCAGGTCGCTGATCAACGAAAAGTGCTGCGTTGTAAAAATCGACCCATAAGCCCGGTCGATAGGCATTTGACGCCGATTTTACAGCGGCCGGATCGGTAATTAACGTAAAGGTGTCAATTCCCCAAAGCAATTGAATTCCCGGATACTGTTGGATAAATTGCCGCATGAGCATCGGACTGGTCGATTGATAAAATTGATCGTAGGGAATCATCTCGGCCAATACCGTTTCGGGGGCAATGACATACTGGGTATTCTTGTCGCACAAGGGCGCAGCCAATTCTAGTAACTCTAGTGTGGTTTGGTAATTGGTGGAGTTGTATTTTTCGGTGTATGGATCAACGTTGGGTTGCAATAGAACTACCTCTTTTTTCGAACCCGTACTTTCATATAGATAATAAATAGCCAACGAGATACCAATTGGAATTAATATGCCCATAACCCAATACACTGCGGTTGTTTTTTTGAGCGAAAAATTAGTTTTTGAAAGTTGGTAAAATAACCAGGCATTGCACGCCAATACCCACAAACTTCCGCCAAAAGCACCGGTATATTCGTACCATTGGATCCATTTGGGATAGGTGGCAAAGGCATTTCCTAGATTGAGCCAAGGCCAAGAAAATTCCCATTCTAGGTGGAATTTCTCAAAGGCTAGCCAAAGGCACACCCATAAAAGTAAACTGAATTTCGCTTGGATTCGTTTGGCCGCTTGGTGGTAAACCATAAATAAACCACTCATCAATAAGGCATTGATCAAGACTGCAAAAAACATCCCAAAACCAGAGGCATAATACAACCACCATGTAGTGAGTGCATTCCACACTACAAAACTTAGGTAGGCTGCTATAAATATTTTTAGGGTTGAAGCCTTTGCTGTTCGCAGATTATGTTCAGCCCACAAAAGGGGCGCAAAGGCGAAAAATAGGAGCAATGGAAATCCGTAGGTGGGCCAGGCGGCTGCTAGTAAAAGTCCGGAAATGGCAGCCAATGAAAACGGGTGTTGTAGAACTTGTTTCATTATTAACGGAAACTACTCAAATCAACTTTGACTGAAAAAATATTGGAGTACAAGGCGGTACTTTGGTTGCCCAAATCGGTGAGGGCATAATCAATTTGAATGCCTTTGTATTTAAATCCCAACCCAATATTGGGCTGAAAACTCATTTTGCTGCCATTGTCTACCTGCGTAGATTTTTGAAAATTACCAAAGCCAGTGCGTAAAAACACCACATCAGTATACCCAAATTCACAACCCAAGGCAGGAGCAATACTCAAAGCGTCGGTGGCAATGAGGTCATTGGTTTTAGTGAATTCCATGTTGAGGTTGGCCGCGGCTACTAAGGTATAATCGTAATTAAAATTAAATTTACGGGCTACACCCAATTGTGCTTTGGGTAAGGTGATTTCGGTGCTTTCGGGTAATTCTTGGTTTTGCCCGGGAATGGTGTTTTGTACCGCGGCATAGGCTTGCTCGTCAATGCTCCAAACGTTATAGGTGGTGGTAATGTCGCGCAACAACAAGCCAAATTCCCATTTTTTCTTGGTGTATTGTACACCTACATCAAATCCAAAACCCCACGAATTGGCAAATTCACCAATAACACGGCGAATAATTTTGGCATTGGCACCATAGCGAATGTTGTTGAACTTGGATTTTCGAGCATACGAAAAACTAAATCCGTAGTCGGCAGTAGAGAATTTGCTTACGCGGTTGTAATCAATATTTCCTTGGTTGTCAATGAGTTGAGTAGTATTTAAAATGTCATCAACCCCAAATCGAATGGCCGAAAATCCCCAGGCACTTTCACTATCAATTGGGCTAGCATAGGCGGCATAATCATATTGGGCAATGTTGGCAAAATAACTGGCGTGCATTAAGCCCACTTGTTTGTCTTTGAGTTGAAGTAATCCTGCTGGGTTCCAATATACTGCATTCACATCGGCAGTTTGGGCGGTCACCGCATTGGCCATACCTAAAGCCGCAGCATCTACCCCAATGCTCATAAACTCATTCGAATACTTGCGAACGGTTTGGCTGTGTAAGGAAAGACAAAAAAATAAAATAGGAAAAAAACGGGCTGCGCTCAAAGTGAATTATTTTTACAAATATCAAATAAAAATCTTGAATAAAAAACGCGTGGCTCTTTAACTTATTGTGTTAAATTTGTGAACCAAAAATTAGCCCATGTACCTCAAAAAACAGCTTCCCAATATTATCACCTTATTGAACTTATTTAGTGGTTGTTTGGCCTTACTCTGTGCATTCCAAAACAATTATATAGGGGCATTTTTATGGGTTTGTTTGGGCATATTTTTTGACTTTTTTGATGGATTCTTTGCCCGTCTATTGAAGGTGAGTAGTCCGTTGGGTTTGCAATTGGATTCTTTGGCCGATATGGTAACCAGTGGAGTGGTTCCTGGAGTGGTAATGTACCAGATGTTAGTCGAATCAGCAGGGAATTCAACAACGCTATTTGCGCAAATTATGCCGTATTTTGGTTTTGTAATTACCTTGGCTTCGTGCTATCGCTTGGCTAATTTTAATATCGACACCCGCCAAACCGATTCCTTTATTGGCTTGCCAACACCCGCCAACGCCTTGTTTATTTTAAGTTTGCCTTTGGTGGCGATTCATTCAGATTCGTTTATGTTGTTTGAGTTGCTGATCAACCACGCAGTATTGCTGTTGATTTGCTTGTTGAGTGCCTATCTACTCAATGCCGAAATTCCGTTGTTTGCCCTAAAAATAAAAGGATCAAATTGGAAGGCCTATAAATTGCAGTTGGGATTTGTACTCTATGCGGTCGTACTTTTAGGCTTCTTGCAAATTACTGCTGTGCCGCTTATCATCATCAGTTATGTACTTACCTCAGTAGTATACAACCGTTGGTTTTCTAAGCCGCTGATTTAAATCGATTTTCTGTCGATCATAGCAATCACAAATACGACAAACGCCATAAAAGCGAGTAAGGCTAACACCGATTTTGGATTGGCAAAATTAGTTGTAAATCCCATCCAGGGATTGCGTTTGGGTGGAAACAAGCGTTTGTCTTCTTTGTTGTAGTAAAAAATTCCCCAAATCCAGTATTCGTCGTTGTTATTCCAATCTTTATTTGATTCGCTCATACGATTACAGCATTAAAATTCGAGTTTCTTTTTACGCAATTCGAAATTTTGGCCCAAATACACGCGGCGCACCATTTCATCTTCAACCAGTTCTTCCGGTACACCGGCTTTCAAAATTCCTCCTTCAAACATCAAATAGGTTTTGTCGGTAATGGCCAAGGTTTCTTGTACGTTGTGGTCGGTAATTAAGATGCCGATATTTTTGTTTTTTAGTTGCGCCACAATACGTTGAATATCTTCTACCGCAACCGGATCTACTCCTGCAAAGGGTTCGTCCAACAAAATAAATTTTGGATCAGTAGCCAAGGCACGGGCAATTTCGGTTCGTCGGCGTTCGCCACCCGAAAGTAAATCACCACGGTTGGTGCGGATGTGTTGTAAACTAAATTCATCAATTAGAGATTCCATTTTGGCAATTTGTGCTTCTTTGGATAAATTGGTGAGTTGCAACACGCTTAGAATATTGTCTTCGATACTTAACTTGCGAAACACCGAAGCTTCTTGGGCCAAATACCCAATCCCGGCTTGTGCTCGTTTGTACATCGGGTAATTGGTAATGTCTAACTCATCGAGGTAAATGTTGCCCGAATTGGGTTTTACCAAGCCTACAATCATATAAAACGAGGTAGTTTTTCCGGCACCATTAGGGCCCAATAAACCTACGATTTCGCCTTGGTTAACCTCGACCGAAATGCCTTTGACTACGCTTCGTCCTTTGTAGGTTTTGATTAGATTTTCTGCTCTGAGTTTCATTTCGGTGTAGTTTTTTGTTGGATTGAATTTTGAGAAAGGCTCAAATTTAATTTAAAATTGACGAGAATTTGCCATCAATTCTCTAAGGCTTCCCAAAATTCGTAAGCCCGACGCAAATGAGGAACCACAATCGTGCCGCCAACCAAAGTAGCAATGCCCAGGGCTTCCATTACTTCGTCTTTGCTCACGCCTGCTTTGTGGGCGGTTTCTAAATGGTATTTCACGCAGTCGTCGCAACGCAATACGGCCGAAGCTACGAGTCCCAATAGTTCTTTGGTTTTTACATCCAAGGCACCCGCAGCGTAAGCATTGGTGTCGAGATTAAAAATTCGTTTTATAATTAGGTTGTTGTCAGCCAATAGTTTGGCGTTCATCTTGGTGCGGTAATCATTAAAATCAGCAACTAAATCAGCCATTTTTTTCTTTTTTATTTACCAGTACGGCAATTAATATACTTACTTCATATAATATCAAAAGCGGAATCGATACAATAATTTGGCTCAAAATATCGGGTGGCGTAATGATGGCGGCTACAATTAGGATAATCACGATGGAGTAACGGCGGTATTCGCGCAAGGTGGCTGCAGTGACCAAGCCAATTTTGGTCAGGAAATAAATGATGATGGGCAATTCAAAAATTAATCCACAAGAAATCACCGAAGTTTTTACCATGCTGATGTAATTGTCCAAGTTGAATTCGTTTTTGATGACACTGCTTACGTTAAATCCGCCAAAAAAGTTGACTGAAAGCGGTAGAATCAAATAATAGCCAAACAAAACGCCCAAGAAAAAAAGGAGGGAAGAAACAAGGATAAACCAAACGGCATATTTTTTTTCGTTTTTGTACAAGGCCGGACTGATGAATTTCCAGATTTCCCACAAGATATAAGGGAAGCCCAAAATAAAACCGGCAGTAATGCAGGTCCATAAAAACACCGAAAATTGTCCGCCTAAGCTGGTACTTTGAATAATGAAGGGCATTTCGGTTACGCACATGCCGCCATCGTCGGTGCCAAAATAATGGGTTAAGTCACAAAATAAACGGTAGGTGATGAAATCGGGATGGATGGGACCAAAAATAATATCTTCAAAAATAAAATCGATGATAAAATAGGACAAGCAAGACACAATGACAACGGCGAGTGTAACGCGAATAAGCAACCACCGTAATTCTTCCAGGTGGTCTAAAAATGACATTTCACTCAAGCTTTTCTTTCCCATATTAAATGATTCCCTCTTTTAAAATGTCGTGTAAATGCAAAATGCCTTTGTATTCGTCTTGGTCAACCACCACCAATTGCGTGATTTTGAAATCTTCCATCACATTAAACGCTTCAATTACGCGTGCCGAAGTGCTAATCACTTTTGGGTTTTGGGTCATGATGTCTCGTGCGGTAAGATCTATAAAGCTATCGCGTTCGTTGAGCATGCGTCGAATGTCGCCATCGGTAATAATACCAATTACTTTTCCGTGCTCAACTACAGCCGTTACGCCCAGTCTTTTTTCGGAAATCTCAAAAATTACTTTTTTGATCGCCGCATCGGGAGTAACTGTAGGTTTGAGCGAATGTTCAACCATGTCGCTTACACGAAGTAACAACTGCTTGCCCAATGCGCCGCCAGGATGGTATTTGGCAAAATCTTGATCGCTAAATGATCGCATTTCCATCAGGCAAACTGCCAAGGCGTCTCCCATAACCAATTGGGCTGTGGTGCTGTTGGTAGGTGCCAAATTATTAGGACAGGCTTCTTGCTCTACAGTAGTGTCTAAAATATAATCGGAGCCTTTGGCCAGAAATGAAGTGCGGTTTCCGGTCATGCCTATCAAGGTATTTCCGTCGCGTTTAAGCAAAGGGACCAATACTTTTATTTCGGGGCTATTGCCACTTTTTGAAATGCAAATAATCACATCGCCGGCTTGTACCATGCCTAAATCGCCGTGAATGGCTTCGGCAGCGTGCAAAAAAAGCGAAGGCGTTCCGGTAGAATTAAAGGTGGCTACCATTTTTTGAGCGATAATGGCGCTTTTCCCAATACCAGTTACTACCAAGCGGCCAGTGCAATTGTATATGGCTTGTGTAGCAGCAACAAATTGATCATCAATGTAGTCGACTAATTTTTTTATGGATTCGCTTTCAGATAAAATGGCCTTTTTGGCAATTTCTTGGATATTTTGGTGTGTGATCAAAACAGAATTGTATAATAGTTGTAAGTGTAAAAGAAAGTTGTATCTTAGGTGTTGCAAATTTATACAAATTCCCATTATCATCTAATGAATTCAAACGAAATTGACATCCACAAGGAACTGAAAAAGTATTTTGGTTTTAGCCAATTTAAAGGGTTGCAAGAGCAGGTTATTCGAAGCATATTAGCCAAACAAAACACCTTTGTCATTATGCCGACCGGCGGAGGAAAATCGCTTTGTTATCAATTGCCCGCTTTGCTGCAAGAAGGAACCGCAATCGTAGTTTCTCCCTTAATTGCTTTAATGAAAAATCAGGTGGATGCCATTCGAAGTTTATCTTCTGAAAACGGGATTGCGCATGTGTTGAATTCCTCCTTGACCAAATCTGAAATCACCCAAGTAAAAAAAGATATCACTTCAGGTTTAACCAAATTGTTGTATGTGGCGCCGGAGTCCCTTACCAAAGATGAATACGTGGCCTTTTTGCAAAAAGTAACCATTTCCTTTGTCGCCATAGACGAAGCGCATTGCATCTCCGAATGGGGGCACGATTTCCGCCCCGAATACCGCAATCTTAGACAAATCATCAAACAATTGGGTGATGTGCCTATCATCGGATTAACCGCCACGGCCACCCCAAAAGTGCAAGAAGACATTCTCAAAAACTTAGACATGTCCAATGCCACAACTTTTAAAGCGTCCTTTAATCGTCCCAATTTATTTTACGAAGTACGCACCAAAACCAAAAATATAGAATCCGATATCATTCGATTCATCAAACAACACAAAGGAAAATCGGGCATTATTTATTGCCTGAGCCGCAAAAAAGTGGAGGCCATTGCCGAGGTGTTGCAAGTCAATGGCATCAGCGCCATTCCTTATCATGCTGGCTTAGATGCCAAAACACGCGCCAAACACCAAGACATGTTCCTCATGGAAGATGTAGAAGTGGTTGTAGCCACGATCGCCTTTGGAATGGGCATCGACAAACCCGATGTGCGCTTTGTGATTCACCACGACATCCCCAAATCCTTAGAAAGTTATTACCAAGAAACCGGACGTGCCGGGCGCGATGGAGGTGAAGGCTATTGCTTGGCGTATTATTCGTACAAAGATGTTGAGAAACTAGAAAAATTCATGTCGGGCAAACCGGTAGCTGAGCAAGAAATTGGCTATGCTTTGTTGCAAGAAGTAGTGGCCTATGCCGAAACGTCAATGTCTAGACGTAAATTTTTACTCCATTATTTCGGCGAAGAATTTGACAGCGAAACGGGTCAAGGTGCCGATATGGATGACAATGTGCGCAACCCAAAAACAAAGGTAGAAGCCCAACGACAAGTTATCAAACTACTTGAAGTGGTGCGCGACACAAAAAGTTTATATAAGTCAAAAGAAATTATATTCACGTTGATTGGCCGTGTCAATGCGATGATCAAAGCCTACAAAACCGATACCCAACCCTTTTTTGGCTCTGGTGCCGATTTTGAGGAACGCTATTGGATGGCACTTATCCGTCAGGTATTGGTTGATGGATTGCTAAGCAAAGACATCGAAACCTATGGTATTTTAAAAGTGTCTGAGAAAGGGTTAGAGTATCTTGAAAATCCAACATCATTTATGATGTCTGAGGACCACGAATACAATGAAACTGAAGATGAAGCCATCGTAACTGCTGCCAAATCTACGGGTACAGCCGATGAGGTCTTGATGAGCATGCTGCGCGATTTGCGCAAAAAAGTAGCCAAAAATTTAGGTGTTCCTCCTTTTGTGGTTTTTCAAGATCCGTCGCTCGAAGACATGGCGCTCAAGTATCCCATTAGCATCGAGGAACTTACCAATACGCATGGTGTGGGCGAAGGAAAAGCCAAAAAATACGGTGCCGAGTTTGTAACGCTCATTGCACGCTATGTGCAAGACAACGACATTATACGTCCCGATGATTTGGTCGTAAAATCGACTGGCGCCAACTCCACCAACAAATTGTATATCATTCAGAACATCGACCGCAAATTATCGCTTGATGATATTGCCTCGGCCAAGGGAATGAATATGGATACACTCATCAAAGAAATGGAGCAAATCGTATATTCGGGTACCAAACTCAACATCAATTATTGGATAGACGACTTGCTTGACGAAGACCAACAAGAGGAAATTCACGCCTATTTTATGGAGTGCGAAACCGACAGCATCGAAGACGCCTTGAAGGAATTTGATGGCGAATACGATTTGGATGAACTGCGGTTTATGCGCATTAAATTCATCAGCGAAGTCGCGAATTGATAGTTAGTTTTAAGTTAACGGTTTACAGCTAAACCGTTGAATTGATTTGGTGTTTTTGATTTCAAAAATCAACAATCAAAAATCAACAATCAACAATCGTTAATCAATATTCATAGACTTCGCCTCTATGCGGTTTCAACGCATCACGAATGGCAATCATTTGGCTTTCTGGAACTACCATATAGGCAATGGCATGCATCTCGTGCAATGATTCTACACCCAAAATGGTATACGGAAGTTTTTCCTGTACAAGGTATTCGCGCAAATGGATGTCGTGGTGTTGAGCAGTAGCCAAAGCGGCTGGACCACGAAAATCCCAGATCAATTTGAGTTGTCTTTCCATGCCGACAAATATAATTAGGTTGGGATACTAATTTTTGTATTTTTGAAAAAAAAACTAAACCCATGAAAAATAACTACTTATCAATCAAAATTGTGTTCAGCATGGCTTTTGTCCTTGTGTTGAACACCTTTCAAGCTACCGCACAGAGCTATGCGGTTAGCGCCATTCCTTACCACATTTTTTCTGCAGAGCTTTCCGTACAAGGCACACAAGACGATCGATATTCCAATTTAATTCAACTGCCATTCAGTTTTGATTTTTACGGAAACACCTACAACCAAGTGGTGGTGAGTACCAACGGCTACATTGATTTTCGTTCAGAAATGGCCAACGGATTTTCGCCATTTTCGTTTTCACAAACCATTCCCAATGTGAATTTCCCAGTTAAAAACTCCATTTTGGGTTGTTACCAAGATTTAAATAACTCCAACGGCGAAGGGACTATCACCTACGGTATTACTGGAGTAGCGCCATACCGCAAATTTGTGGTTATGTTTGACAACAATTCTTTATTTGCATGTACCACATCCAAAAGTTCTTTCCAGATGATTATGTACGAAACCCTAAACACCATCGATATCCAATTAATCGATAAACAATCCTGTGGCAGTTGGGGCGGTGGAAACTCGGTTACGGGACTCATTAACAGTACAGGTGATGCAGGTTTGGCTCCAGCCGGACGCAATACCGGAAACTGGACAGCTTTTCATGAAGGCTGGCGATTCACCAAATACAACAACAGTTATGCTTATTTATTTGCCAAATGCGATGACGATACCGACGGTTTGATTTCATTTAATTTGAATGTAGTAAAAAATGATTTGTTGCCAGTAGAGCCAGGATTGGTAAAATTGTTTCCAACAGAAGCCGATGCCATTGCCTTAACCAACGAAATTCAGGATTCAAATTACACCAATACGCTTGCATTTAATGAGGTATTGTATGCCAACAGCAATGGAGCTATTGTAAAAGTGCAATTGCGCGTGTTGGATTGTGCCAATGACTACGACGGAGACAGTGTAGATACCGCAAATGAGGATTTAAACTTTGATACTAACTTAGCCAATGACGATACTGACGGCGACGGATTGTACAATTTCTTAGACAACGACGACGATGGTGACATGATCTTGACATCAACTGAATATGTGTTTAATCGTGGTATAAATGTAATCAGTGACACCGATGGAGACGGCATTGCCAATTATTTGGATAGCGACGACGATGGCGATGGTGTGTTGACCATCAACGAAGATTACAACCACAATAACAATCCTGCCGACGACGACAGCAACGGAGATTCAATCCCAGATTATTTGCAACAAACAGTAGCTTTGGGTGTCAATCAACCACAGTTGCAAAACTCAATTTCCTTGTTTCCCAACCCGAGTACATCGTTTGTGCAGCTAGCCAATAATTCAGGATCTAAAATTCAATCGGTTGCCTTTTATACGGCTGCTGGGCAATTGGTTAAAACGATTTCCGGTGCCGAATCACAATCTATGTCTATTGCCGAATTGGCCTCGGGCTTGTACTTTGTAAAAGTAAATCTCGAAGCAGGCAGTTGTACCTATAAGTTTACCAAAAACTAACTATATGTTTTTTATATCAAAAAAGGTTTTGTGTCATGCAAAACCTTTTTTTTTGTACCTCGATTTAAAATTTTAAGTTTACCAAAAAATACATGCCTACCTCATTACTCCTACAAGTTAGTCCCGAAGTCGCTTCAAATGAGGCAGCACTTCGTGATGTTGTAAGTAAGAAAATACAGGTTACTCCAGCATCAATTCAACACATTTCAATCCAGAAGCGATCGATAGATGCGCGTCAAAAAAGCATCAAGATCAATTTAAAATTGGATGTTTATGTAGTTGGCGAAGATTTCACACCCACTCCTGTACAATTACCCGAATACCAAAATTGTGCTTCAGCCCCTGAGGTGATCATCATAGGTGCAGGCCCAGCAGGATTATTTGCCGCCTTGCAGCTGTTAGAGTTAGGCATCAAACCTATCGTTATTGAGCGCGGAAAAGATGTACGCGGAAGACGTCGTGATTTAAAGGCTATCAACGTTGATCATGTAGTCCATGAAGATTCCAATTATTGTTTTGGCGAAGGCGGTGCCGGAACCTATTCTGATGGGAAACTATACACCCGATCCAAAAAACGCGGTGACGTTGATCGTATTTTAAAGTTATTGGTGGGATTTGGTGCTTCGGCTGATATTTTGGTTGATGCCCATCCACACATTGGGACCAATAAATTACCGCAGATTATTCAAGACATCCGAGAGAAAATTATTGAATTCGGCGGACAGGTGTTGTTTGAAACCCGCGTGACCGATTTTATCCTAAAAAACAATAGCATTCAAGGTGTAGTTACTCAAAAAGGGGAGACAATCCTTGCACAAAAAGTCATTTTAGCTACGGGCCATTCTGCACGCGATATTTTTGAATTGTTAGCTCATAAACAAATTCACATCGAGGCCAAACCCTTTGCTTTGGGCGTGCGCGCCGAACATCCGCAGTCGCTTATCGATCAAATACAATACAGTTGCGATTTTCGGGGAGACTATTTGCCGCCTGCGCCGTATTCTATTGTCAAGCAAGTGCAAGGGCGCGGCATGTATTCGTTTTGCATGTGCCCAGGCGGTGTTATTGCCCCCTGTGCCACTAGTCCTGGCGAGGTAGTCACCAACGGTTGGTCGCCCTCAAAACGCGATCAGGCTACGGCCAATTCGGGTATTGTAATTGAATTAAAACTCGAAGATTTTAAGCCCTTCGCCAAATTTGGTGCCTTGGCCGGCATGGAGTTCCAAAAATCCATCGAACAAAAAGCGTGGCACTTGGCCGGGAGCACCCAAAAAGTTCCAGCCCAGCGTATGGTTGATTTTACGCAAAGCAAACTATCAGCATCTATTCCCAAAACATCCTATGTGCCCGGAACAACTTCGGTTGAATTGGGTCACGTATTTCCGGGTTTTCTCACGCAAATCTTACGCGCAGGATTTGTACAGTTTGGCCAATCAATGAAAGGGTATTACACCAACGAAGCCATCTTGCATGCGCCTGAAAGCCGCACCTCATCACCGGTGCGTATTCCACGTAATCCGGAAACCCTAGAACATATACAAATTAAAGGTTTGTACCCCTGTGGAGAAGGAGCGGGCTATGCCGGAGGAATTATTTCTGCTGCCATAGACGGCGAAAAATGTGCCCTACAAATTGCGCAACTACTTATGAAAAGCTGATTTTTAAAAATGTAAAAATTTAGCAAGAACGATAACGTTTTAGTAAATATTTGGTAAAAAAACATCGAATTGTATTGTTTGAATCCCTATTTTTATCAAAAATATATACTTTATGTCGTCAATACCACAAGCGTTTCAAATAAATTCCGTTAAACACCAAGATACGTATTTGGTGGATGGCGTGCTCAAAAAATGGGAGGGTCCCACTACCGAGGTGCATTCAACCATTTCTTCAACCGAAGCTTATGCTCCAACTTTATTGGGAACGATTCCTGCTATGGGTGAGGCCGAAGCCAACGAAGTAGTTGAGTCAGCCGTAGCAGCCTTTGACAATGGGCAAGGTTTATGGCCCACCATGAAAGTTGCCGATCGCATTAAGTGTATGCAGAATTTTGTGACACAAATGAAGGAAACCCGGGACGAGGTGGTGAAGTTCTTGATGTGGGAAATTGGCAAATCCTTGGGCGATTCCCAAAAAGAATTTGACCGTACGGTAGAATACATCTACGACACCATAGAAGATTACAAGCAATTGGATCGCAACAGCGCCCGATTCAACAAAAGCCAAGGCGTTAATGCCATGGTACGCCGAGGCCCTCTTGGTGTGGTATTGTGCTTGGGCCCCTATAATTATCCATTAAATGAAACCTTTTCGTTACTGATTCCCGCGATTATCATGGGAAATCCAGTTATCTTCAAACCCGCTAAACACGGTGTATTGCTCATATCTCCTTTGTTGGAAGCCTTCCGTTCTAGCTTCCCCAAAGGCGTAATCAACATAGTGTATGGCCGCGGACGAGATGTGGCTTCGCCCATTATGAAATCGGGAAAAATTGCCATCTTGGCTTTAATTGGAAACAGCAAATCAGCCATTGCACTGCAAGATCAACATCCTAATAAAAACCGTTTGCGTTTGGTGCTGGGCTTAGAAGCCAAAAATCCAGGGATCGTGTTGCCCGATGCCGACATGGATTTAGCCATACAAGAATGCGTGCTAGGTACTTTATCGTTCAACGGGCAACGCTGTACAGCACTCAAAGTGTTGTATGTGCACGAATCAATCGTGGATGATTTCATTAGCCGATTTAAAGAAAAAGTAGATGCCTTGCCTTATGGAAATCCCTGGGAATCTGGTGTCTTTCTCACACCTTTGCCCGAAAAAGAAAAGCCGGCCTATATTCAGGAACTAATAGACGATGCTACCCAACACGGTGCCAAAGTATTGAATGAAAAAGGAGGAACCCATTTGCCCAATTATATTTACCCCGCCATTTTGTATCCGGTAAATAAGGCCATGCGGGTTTATCACGAGGAACAATTTGGTCCGGTTATTCCGATTATTCCATTCAAAGACATTCAGGAGCCTTTACAAGACATGGCCGAGTCCAATTATGGCCAGCAAGTGAGTTTGTTTGGCAAAGACATTAAAACCATTGCGCCACTTATTGATACCTTGGTCAATTTAGTATGTCGTGTAAATTTGAACAGTGCCTGCCAACGCGGACCCGATTTGTATCCGTTTACCGGACGAAAAGATTCGGCGGTAGGAACCTTGAGTATACACGATGCCTTGCGTTCGTTTTCGATACGTACCTTTGTGGCCTCCAAAGACAATGCCTATAACAATGCCATTTTGCAAGAATTGCTAGACAGTAAGGCATCCAATTTCATTAATACCGATTATATTTTATAAAGGTCGGATTAGCCCAAAAACAAAAACGGCACGAATATAAATCCGTGCCGTTTTTTTATTTTTTCAAGCGGTCCTTGAATACTTTCTCAAACTTCTCGAGTTTGGGCTGAATCACATACTGGCAATAGGGTTGTGATTTGTTGTTTTGGTAATAATTTTGGTGGTACTTCTCGGCCGAATAAAAAACGGTAAAAGGTTCCAATGTGGTTACAATAGGATCATCAAATGCCTTTGCTTTGGTTAAGGCAGAAATAATTGATTTAGCTGCTTGCTTTTGCGCCTCCGAATTGTAAAAGATCACCGAACGGTATTGGGTTCCGCGGTCATTGCCTTGTCGGTTAAGCGTGGTGGGATCGTGCACCGTAAAAAAAACTCGGAATAATTCATCCAAATTGGTATTGCTGGGATCAAAGGTAATTTGTACTACTTCGGCATGGCCTGTAGTTCCCGAACAAACCGCTTCATAACTAGGGTTGGCATTTTTTCCTCCGGTGTAGCCCGAAGTTACTTTTACCACACCATCCAATTTTTCGTAGACTGCTTCTACACACCAGTAGCAGCCGCCACCTAGGGTAAGAGTTTCGTATTTTGTTTTAGTTTCCATTTTTTTATTTTTTTTAGGTTGTGCCACTAAGAAGCATCCGCAAAGTAGTAGACAAATTAGGGCTATATTTTTCATGATTTCACTTTTTTAGTTGGTATCGGGTTCAAAATCAAGGGCGATAGAATTCATGCAATAGCGTTTGCCGGTAGGAGCTGGGCCGTCGTCAAACAAGTGTCCGAGGTGTCCGTCGCAGCGACCGCATAGGGCTTCCAATCGGATCATGCCATAGGAAATGTCTTTTTTAAACACCACACTGTTTGGGTTTTCTTGTTCAAAAAAACTAGGCCAGCCGCATTCGCTTTGAAATTTGGCTCCTGATCGAAACAACAGGTTACCACAAGCAGCACAATAGTAGGTTCCTTTGACATCGGTATTCCAAAATTTTCCTGTGAATGCACGTTCGGTATCGGCTTCTCGGGATACCAAATACAAATCGGTGGGGAGCACTTTTTTCCATTCGGCGTCAGAAATATTTAGTTTTTCTTTACTGGTTCTAGAATAATACGGATTTTTCATAGCGGTATTTTTTGAGGGTTCTACAATTGATTCTGGATTTTTTTGTGCACAAGCGGTAGGTAAAAAAAGCACCCCAAGGCATAAAGCAAGTAGCAAAAATTTGGTGGTTTTCATAACAATTCATTTAGGCGTTAAACTTTGATTCAAAGATAAGCGAGTGTGCCAGAAGCCAATGTCGGCTACTTTACAAAAACTGGTTTTTTACCTTATTTTTAACGTTTGTTGCATAACCGAACCAGGCTATTGGTTGTTTATTTACCTCAAATTCAACTGGGAGTCCAGTTGCCCCATTTCTTTTTGTATTTTTGACTCGCAATATACACTATGGAGGAAGAACACGTAATATTAGTAAACCAACAAGACGAGGCCATTGGCAGCATGCCCAAGATGGAAGCGCACGAAAAAGCGGTCTTGCACCGGGCTTTCTCGGTTTTTATTTTGAATGATAAAAACGAAGTAATGCTCCAACAACGAGCGGCGCATAAGTACCATTCTCCCTTACTTTGGACCAATACCTGTTGCAGTCATCAACGTATGGGCGAAACCAATATTCAAGCTGGAACGCGCAGATTGCAAGAAGAAATGGGCTTTACCGCTCCCTTAAAAGAGCTGTTTCATTTTATCTATAAAGCCCCTTTTGACAACGGACTTACCGAACACGAATTGGACCACGTGATGATTGGCTATTACCAGGGAGAACCCGATATCAATCCCGATGAGGTTGAATCCTGGAAATGGTTGTCCATAGATGCCATTCACGATTCGATTGCCAGCTCCCCCGAGGAATATACCGTTTGGTTTAAAATCATATTTGAAGAGTTTTACCATTATTTGGAAGACCACAAATTATAACACTGTAGTATGAAAGTAAAAGTTTCCCGCAAGGCCCATTTTAATTCAGCACACCGCTTGCATCATGCCGCTTGGTCAGCCGAACAAAACGCCGAAGTTTTTGGTAAATGTGCCAACCCCAATTACCATGGGCACAATTACGAACTCATAGCCAGTGTAACGGGAGAAGTTGATCCAATTACTGGTTTTGTAATGAATGTGTCTGAATTGGCCGCCATTATTAAAGCCGAGGTTGAGGAACCTTTAGACCATCGAAACCTGAACCTCGATGTGCCGTATTTTGCTACGGTAAATCCAACCGCTGAAAACATTGCGATTTTTATTTGGCAGGTAATCAAAAAGCGACTTCCACTTGAATTAGATTTAGAAGTTGTACTCTATGAAACACCCCGAAATTTTGTAACCTATACTGGCAAATAATGGCATTAACCCTTGGCGATAAAGTCCCGTATTTTGAAGCCTATAATGCCAAAGGCCAACTGGTTCAAAGCACCTCGTTTATAGGCAAGCAAGTTGTAGTACTGTATTTTTACCCCAAAGATGATACGCCCGGCTGTACGATTCAGGCCTGTACGTTTCGGGATCATTTTTCTGATTACCAAGATTTGGGTGCCACTGTGGTGGGAGTGAGTTCAGATGATACAGCCAGTCACCAGCGGTTTCAAGCCAAATACAATTTGCCTTTTGAGCTTTTGGCTGACTCAAATCACGTGATTCGAAAATTATTTGGGGTGCCTACCAATTTATTTGGTTTATTGCCAGGTCGAGTAACCTATGTGATCGATATTTCCGGCACTATAATTGGTTTATACAACAGTCAAATGCCCGGAAAACACCACGAAAAAGCAATTGAATTAATTAAAAAAATAGCCTAATGACTTCGGTATATCCTTTACTTTTTACGCCAATTTTAAAAGAACGTATTTGGGGCGGAACCAAATTGGCCGATTCCTTACATAAAGACATTCCTTATGCCCATACCGGAGAAAGTTGGGAATTGTCAACCGTGCCAGGCGATGTGAGTGTCGTGGCTAATGGCCCATTATGTGGAACTTCATTGCAAGTTTTGTTAGATCAGTTTCCAGCCGAGTTATTAGGCCATAAAGTGCACGCACAATTTGGCAATCAGTTTCCGTTATTGTTTAAGTTTTTGGATGCCCGCGAAGATCTATCCATACAAGTGCATCCCAATGATGAATTGGCTGCTGCCCGACACAATTCGTTTGGCAAGACCGAAATGTGGTACGTGATGCAAGCCGATCCAGGCGCCCGTTTGTTGGTGGGTTTTAAGGAAAATAGTTCAGCCAAAGAATATGTGCAGGCCTTAGAACAAAAAAATATCTTGTCGTTGTTGGCTGCTTTTCCGGTACAAAAAGGCGAAGTATTTTTCTTGGAAACCGGAACGGTGCATGCCATTGGCGCCGGTTGTTTAATAGCTGAAATTCAGCAAACCTCTGATATTACTTATCGTTTATATGATTTTGATCGTTTGGATGCACAGGGAAACACACGCGAATTGCACATCGATTTGGCTTTGGATGCCATCAACTATCAAAAAGTAGAGGCTAAAAAAAGCTATAACCCCAAACCCAATGCGGCTGTAAATCTGGTTGATTGCCCATATTTTACAACCAATCAAATTCAGTTGGAAGGAAATCTGAGCAGAAGTAAATCAGGGGAATCCTTTACCGTATACATGTGTACCGAAGGCGCTTTTTCTATTGCATATAAGGGTGAAAAATTTGATTTTGAATTGGGCTCAACCGTGCTGGTACCAGCGGCTATGCAAAATTTTAGTTTACATGGATCGGCTACGCTTTTAGAAATACACTGCAAATAGTTTTATTTCCTAATAATATGTGTACTTTTGCACGCGAATTACCCACTTACTTAACACCACAATCATGGCAAACGTAAAAAATTTAAAAAAAGACATCAATTTCGTTTTAGGCGATATTATCGAAGCGGTTTACTTGTATGAAATTTCTACAACTGGAAAACCAACAGAAGCAACCAATGGAATCATTGATGAAGCAATCAAAACATTTGATTCGTTAATCTCTAAAGTGAACGCTAAAAACGTAGAGAACAAAAAAGCACATTTCAAACAAATCCATGCCGATTTAGAAATAGCTGCAAATCAATTGGTTGGTAAAATCAACGAATTATAGTCGTTTTTTTAGCTAAAAAAATCAGTCATTTATTTGCAAATAGGGTTTTGACTTTTATATTTGCACTCAAATAATTGCCGCCGGTGTAGCTCAGTTGGCTAGAGCAGCTGATTTGTAATCAGCAGGTCGTGGGTTCGAGTCCCTCTATCGGCTCCAAGAACACTTCAAGAAATTGAGGTGTTTTTTATTTTTAAGAGGGACGAGTAGTTTATCCCGAGTAACGCAGTGGATTCGGGAAGTCCGGCTAATCGGCTCCAAGAACACTTCAAGAAATTGAGGTGTTTTTTTTGCTCTAATTTCAACGCATAAAAAAACCACTTCGGTTGGAAGTGGTTTGCAGTTATTATAAAAACAACTATTTCTCGTTTTGTCTTCGTTCTTTGTACAGCTGAATCAATTTTTTGCCATACAACGATTTGGCCACTTTGGGTGTCATTGATTTTTGAATGGTGTCCATGTATTTCAAATTGACATTGGCAATATTTGATAAGGTTACAAACGGAGCAACTTCAAAATCTTTATGGTTCAACGCAAAATTGGTGGTGTACAAATATTCGCGCTTGGTGTTGTCATTTTCTAGCACCTGAATGCTGTCTAAGGCTTTGGTGTTTTTATTTTTGTAGGCCTTGAATTTTTCTTCGAGTAAGGTCAATTTAATGTCGTTGTATCGCGCCATCACTTGTTTGTATTCGTCGTATTTTTCGTGATTTTTAGATCCGCTCACTTTGGCATCGGCCAAGAAATAATCCAAACTCGTCTCTACAGTAATATTTCCGGGTTCGGCAAAAAACGGCAAATTATTATCCAAGGAATTGCTCACGCCACGGTCCAAAAACAGGTAATACATCTCCGGCGAATCAATCGTTAAATTGCTTGTAAAATGGGAATCGCCATTAATTTGAATGGTATCCAAGGCAACCAAAGTCGTGTCAACCACTTTCTGAATATACAGCGTTCCTTTTTTTAACCCTTTTACATTTCCGCTAATGTGTAAATTTCCGGGCACTTCTTTTTGTGTACAACTAAATAAAAGCAAAGAAGCACTGAGGCTGAGTAGTAATTTCATGGATAATTAGAATTGAATTTCGGCAAATTAACTAAAAAAAATCCCCAATCGAAAGGCAATTGGGGATGAAAATTTGATTTATTTGGTTTAGCCTTTCAGCCAAGCTTCTTTGAGTTTGTTTAGGTTGTTGTTGGTGGCTTCAAATCCATCGCGATCTTCCATGGGAAGTTTAACTTTTCCTTGGATTACTTGGTTTTTGTCGGCTCTGCGAATACGCACAGAAATCGCATCGTCTTGGTTCCAGCCTTCACTAGCCATAATCATATCGTAAATATTATCTAAGTTGTAGTTGGTGTCGTTGATGGCTAAAATCACATCGCCAGATTCAAGTCCCAATTCGGTAAAAAATGAATTCAACGGACTAGCGGGCAATACAATAATTTCTTTGGTTTCTGGATTTACCGTAATTAAGGGACGTTGGTCTTTGATAAACGGATTGCCTGCTACTTGCATTACTTTTTTGGTTACACCCATTTTGGCAAAAAAGGTATCATAGGGAATAGGTGTTTCTCCGGCTACATAAGTGGCTAAAAATTCGCCAACTGAAGGGTAGGTTAATGCAGTAATCGTCGCAAATAATTCTTGGTCGTTAAACGGTTTTTGTGCGCCATATTTGGCCGATAGTTTTTGCATTAAATCCAAAATACCTCGCTTGCCTTGGCTTTCTTCGCGTATAATGATGTCCAAACACATACCAATTAAAGCTCCTTTTTCGTACACATTCAAGTACTGTTCTTTGTAGGGTTCAACCAAAACGTTGGCGCTCATTGTCGTGAAAGGCATGGTGTCATTCATGTTCGAGGCATTGTTTATTTTTCCGGCCATGCGGCTGTAGAATTCGGTTTCGTCAATAAGTCCTTGATTCACTTGAAACAAATTGGCAAAGTATTCGGTTACGCCTTCGTACATCCACAAGTGCTGTGACATTTTAGGGCTATTGAAATCAAAATAATGAATCTCGTTGGAGTGAATAGTAAGCGGTGTTACTATGTGAAAAAACTCATGCGAAACTACGTCTTTGAGTTGTTCGGCCAACTCGTCTTTACCCATGGCTTCAGGCATAACTACGGTGGTGCATGTAGGGTGTTCTAGGGCGCCAAAACCGTGTGCGTCGTTTTCGTTTTGCATGTCTGACAAATAGATCAACACACTGTATTTTTTATTGGCATTAAACGAGCCCAAAAACGTTTTTTGTGCATTCATCATGCGTTTCATATCGGCGCTAAGGCTTTCGGCAGTGTGTGTGCCATTGGGAGAATACACCGAGATAAGGATATCCATGCCTTGAATGGTAAAGGTACTCACGTCTTTTTTGCTATACATGATGGGGTTTTCAACCAATTCGGCATAGCGGGATAGTTCAAATACATCTGATGATTCAGAAGCGTCTAGATCGGTCATTGAAGTTGCGCCCCATAAAATTTGAGGGTGTAGTACTTTTACTTGATACGGGTTTTCGTTATAGCCTGTAAAATAGCCTACAAAACCATGTGTGTTTACCAAGATGTTTTTGCCGGCTTCAATATTGGTTCCAGCAGGTGAAAATATTTTGTGCGTATTTTCTACATCATAGGTATCGTTAACTTGGTATGTAATTTTGGCCAGTTTGGTTCCGTTTTTAATGCCCCACGAATTGTCGTCTTTTTTTTCTACTGCCAATGTTTTCCCAGCGGCATCAAAAGCACTTACGTTTTCAATGAATTTTCCGTAATCATCTACCGAATAGGTGCCGGGAATAATTTTGGGAATGTTAAACACCACTTCGTCTTTGGTGAATTTGGGTGTCAACAGTGTAACAGTCACTTTGTCATCTACAATATTGACCAAATCAATTTGTACAGCAATTGGTGCCGGTTTTTTGGTTTGTGCCTGAGCTTGGTTTAGCCCAAGACCAAGTGTAAGGACTAGCAGGAAGAAGTGTTTTTTCATTTGAATAAGTTTAGTTTCCAAAAGTAGAAAAACACGCCTTTAGTTTGTGTTTAATTTATCAATTGATTAACAACTTATTTTAGAATAAAATAGAATTGAATATGTTCTCGTAAAAAATGCCATAAAAAAAACTCCCGCCAAAGCAGGAGTAGGGATTAATCAAATTTATTTTTGATGTAGTATTTACCGTCTAATTCTTCGTCAAAATCATCGATTTTAATGGGTTTTGGCTTGGGTTTGGCGGCATTGGCCTTCTTTTTCCAAACCTCAAATTTATCGGCGGTGAGCTTTTTTTTCATGATCTCGAGCACCTCTTTTTCGTCGATGCCCAACTCTTTTTTAATAATTTCAAACGGATTTCTTTCTTCTAAAGCCAAGCTAATCAAGCGTTCGTTTTGTTCCCACGTTAATTCTGTGCGTTTACTCTTTTTCATCTGAAAAGGAATTCTATTTCTTTTTTAATTAGACAAATTTGATTTCAATATTACTAAAAAAAATAAAAACTTTCAAAAAACGGCATTTTTTTACTTGCCTTGGTAATACGCTTTAGTTGTTAGACTGGTTTGGTTTCTTGAATCGAAATTCACGTGAAAACGGAATTTTCCATAATTCTACAATCGAACTGGTTTGTTGGTCATCAAAATAGGTGTCTATGCCATACACAATTTGATTGGCGGGTAGGTATGAAAAGGTGCCAAACAATCGATCCCAAACGGAAAAAATATTGCCAAAATTACTGTCCGTATGCGGAAGCATATAGTGGTGGTGTACCTTGTGCATGTTGGGTGATACAATAACATAACTCAGGAAATAATCGAATTTTTCAGGAAGTTTTATGTTGGCATGATTAAACTGTGTAGCCACGACTGAGCAAGTTTGGTACAACAGTACCAACCACATGGGTGCACCCACTGCTAGAATTCCCAAACAAGTAAACACAAATCGCAACACACTTTCGCCCGGATGGTGTCTGTTGGCGGTAGTGGTATCTACCCATTTGTCGGAGTGATGAATGAGGTGCATTCGCCAAAATAACGAAATTTGATGTTCTACCCAATGCACCAAGTAGGCGCCAATTAAATCCAACAACAACAATCCAAGCAAGGCAAATCCCCAAGTAGGAAGCGCCGGAAAAAAATACAGTAGTCCAACTTGATTGGTTTCACACCAAACCGCTGTTGCGACCAATAAAAAAGCCAATAAAAAATTGATTACTATGGTTGTACCGGTATAAAACAAATTGACGCCGGCATGTTTCCATTGGTTGTAGCGCATTTGTATTAACGGAAAAGCATTTTCGAGCAACCAGAAAAAGGCTATTCCTCCAAATAAAATAGCCGAACGATGTGACGAAGGAATTGTGCTAAAATAGGCGATAAGTTGGTCCATTAGTTTTCCTTTTTAGGTGTTATTAGGTCGCTGAGGTGCAAGCGTAGTGCATTAACCGAAATGCTAATTTCCCAAAAAGATATGCCTAGCGAAATTAACAAACTCAATAAACTCAATCCGAACAAGTAAATGCCGGCCAATTTTTGGTCAATAAACAATAACAACATGGCAAATACCGATAGAAACAAGGAGAGTACACCAAACAACTGCATATAGCGAATCAGGGTGAGTCGAAGGTTGAGGTTTTTTATTTCCAACAACGTATTGGAACTTTCTTTTTGATCATAGGTTTGTTTCAAACTGCGTACAATCGTAGCAATGGTCAGAAAACGGTTGGTATAGGCCAATAAAATCAAGGAAGTGGCCGAGAACAATAAGGCAGGGGTTTCGATAGTGAGATTCATGGACAAGAAAAAATTAGTAACGAATTGATAATATTTAACGCCAAAGGACTGTCAAATTTACATTAAATTGCACGCGTTTTTAAACCCAAAAACAAATGTTGTTGAACAATTTTCGCGTATTACTTTTATTGGCGCTTTTTGGCGTTTCCTCGACCAGTTTTGCTCAATGTTTTGACATCGAAACCATCTTAGTTGCCGCCTGTGATTCGGGAGGTGCTACACCCGATGAAGGCTTTAACGAAATGGTTCGGTTTAAAGTGGGACCTACTGCTATTAATACGTCAAACATGTCTGTGAATTTTCCCAGTAATACTTGGCAGGGTCTAATTCAAAATGGTACAACAGCGGCCAAAGTAATTCAATTAAATAATCAAATTGCAGCGTTAGGTGGTTGTGCGCAACTGCTGCAGCCTACAGGTGGTGTGTTGCCGGCCAATGCCAAAGTTATTTTGGTCACCAGTCAAAATATGAGCATATCGGCCAATGTGTTCGGACCGATTAGCCAAAATATGTACATCATCTTTCAAAACAATACTACCCAAACAGGAGGCCATTTTGGAAATTTTGGAGCTACTTCTCCCAGAACATTAACCATTTCTTTTGGTGCTTGTACCGATACAGTTACGTACGATCGATCACTATTGGTTACCACAGCAGGAGTACCCGGTGGCGGTGACGGTTCCTCAGTTAATTTCACACCAGCCGGTGTAGCTTCCTATTTTAATTTGGGCTGTTTTGCGCCCATTGATCCGTTTACGGTTGATGCCGGAACCGTTTCAACTACACCATGTGCAGGTACTACTATAAATCTAGTTGGATCTGCTCAAGGATATACAGCCGTACAATGGACAGCAACCTCAGGTACTTTTGGTTCGGTTAATAGTCTATCGTCGTCCTATACAATTCCGTCATCGGCCACGGGAAATGTTCAGCTCAATTTAACAGCCACAAATGCCTGTGGGGCAACGGTCTCTGATAATGTCACTTTCTCAGTTGCCACGGCTACTGTACCTAATTTTTCTTCCACACTTTCCTTGTGCACAGGTACAACGGCACCCACATTGAACGCCACTTCACCCAACGGCATCTCAGGTACTTGGAGTCCGGCGACGATCAGCAACACCACTGGAAATACGTATGTATTCACGCCGAATTCGGGTCAATGCGCTACAACGGCCAATACGGTTGTTTCGATTACCGCCCAAACTACGCCGAATTTTGCACCCACTTTAGCGGTATGCTCAGGTGCAGCAGCTCCTGCCTTGAACGCGTCTTCACCAAATGGAATCTCGGGAACCTGGAATCCGGCTACCATCAGCAACACAACGGGTAATACCTATGTGTTTACGCCCACAGCTGGGCAATGCGCCACTACTGCTAATATGGTGGTAACTGTTGCTTCTTCTATTACACCCAATTTTACACCCACATTAAGTTTGTGTTCAGGCGCGACAGCTCCCGCTTTGAATGCGACTTCCCCCAATGGAATCTCGGGAACCTGGAATCCGGCCACCATCAGCAACACGGCTGGAAACACCTATGTATTCACACCGAATAGCGGCCAATGCGCTACAACAGCCAATACGGTTGTTTCGATTAATGCGCAAACTGTACCAAATTTCGCAACCACTTTAGCCTTGTGTACTGGCGCGACAGCTCCCGCTTTGAATGCGACTTCCCCCAACGGCATCTCAGGCACTTGGAATCCTGCCACAATCAGCAACAGTGCTGGAAATACGTATGTGTTCACGCCCACTGCGGGCCAATGTGCCACCACGGCAAATACAGTGGTAACCGTATCAAGTTCCATTACACCCAATTTTACACCCACATTAAGTTTGTGTTCAGGCGCGACAGCTCCTGCTTTGAATGCGACTTCGCCCAACGGCATCTCAGGTACTTGGAGTCCGGCGACCATCAGCAACACGACTGGAAATACCTATGTATTCACACCGAATGCGGGTCAATGTGCCACTACAGCCAATACGGTAGTTGCGATTACCGCCCAAACTACGCCGAATTTCGCAACCACTTTAGCGGTATGCTCAGGTGCTACAGCACCCACGTTGAACGCTACTTCGCCCAACGGCATCTCAGGTACTTGGAGTCCGGCGACCATCAGCAACACGACTGGAAATACCTATGTATTCACACCGAATGCGGGTCAATGTGCCACTACTTCTAATATGGTGGTAACAGTTACTTCTTCCATTACACCCAATTTTACACCCACATTAAGTTTGTGTTCAGGCGCGACAGCACCCACATTGAACGCTACTTCGCCCAACGGCATCTCAGGCACTTGGAATCCTGCCACCATCAGCAACAGTGCTGGAAATACGTATGTGTTCACGCCCACTGCGGGCCAATGTGCCACCACGGCAAATACAGTGGTAACGGTATCAAGTTCCATCACACCAGATTTCGCACCCACTTTAGCGGTATGCTCAGGTGTTACAGCACCCACGTTGAACGCTACTTCGCCCAACGGCATCTCAGGATCTTGGAATCCATCTATCATCAGTAACACGACCGGTAACACCTATGTGTTCACACCGAATGCGGGTCAATGTGCCACCACGGCCAACACAGTAGTAACGGTATCAAGTTCCATCACACCAGATTTCGCACCCACTTTAGCGGTATGCTCTGGCGCTACTGCTCCTACGTTGAATGCGACTTCGCCCAACGGCATCTCAGGCACTTGGAATCCATCTACCATTAGTAATACAACCGGAAACATCTATGTGTTCACACCCACTGCGGGCCAATGTGCCACTACAGCCAATACGGTAGTTACGATTACCGCCCAAACTACGCCGAATTTCCCAACCACTTTAGCGTTATGTTCAGGCGCGACAGCTCCAGCCTTGAACGCCACTTCGCCCAACGGCATCTCGGGATCTTGGAGTCCGGCGACCATTAGTAATACAACCGGAAATACGTATGTGTTCACACCGAATGCGGGACAATGTGCCACTACAGCCAATACGGTAGTTACGATTACCGCCCAAACTACGCCGAATTTCGCAACCACTTTAGCGTTATGTTCAGGCGCTACAGCTCCAACATTAAACGCGACGTCACCCAACGGCATCTCAGGTACTTGGAGTCCGGCGACGATCAGCAATACGACTGGAAACACCTATCTATTTACGCCCACTGCCGGCCAATGCGCCAATTCTGTCAATATGGTGGTTTCAGTTTCCCCCAATTCAATGCAAACCGCCACCTATGCTATTTGTTTGGATGCCACAGGTCAGGCAACTTTACCTGCTTTGATTGATACGGGACTATTGGCCTCGGCTTATACTTTTACTTGGACCAAAGACGGTATTGCATTGCCCGATACAACTTCGTCAATTTCGGTTACTGCAGCCGGGAGTTATGAAGCGATTGCTACAAATTTAAGTTCGAGCTGTATTGTTACCCTTACGGCTACGGTTCAGACGGTACCCAAAGCCACTGCAGTAGCTAGCGTTCAATATGATTTTGCCAGCGAACAACTCATACACCTTGCTGTGACGGGCGGTCAAGGTCCGTTTAGTTACCAATTGAATGGAGGAAACTCACAGCTTTCCCCCGATTTTACCATTTACCAAGGTGGCGATTATCAGATTCATATTACAGAACCAAATGGATGTAACACTTTTGATTTGGATGTAACCGCGCTGTTTTATCCCAAATTTTTCACGCCCAACGGAGATGGATTTAACGATACTTGGAACATCAGTGGCGACAGTTTGAAAGACGACAGCGAATTGTACATTTTTGATCGCATGGGCAAACTGCTCAAACAATTGGCGCCCAATAGTGCAGGGTGGAATGGTACTTATAACGGACATCCTTTACCGAGCACCGATTATTGGTTTTTACTAAAATACATTTCCAACACCGGTCAAGCCAAAGAATTTAAAGCTAATTTCTCGCTCAAACGATAAAAAAAAGACCTGAATTACTCAGGTCTTTTTACTTTTTATGTCCGGACTTAATTATTTAATTAACTCAAAGCTGCGTTTCACAAAGGCGGTTAATTCTTCTCCTTTAAGTAAGTTTTGAGATAATTTCGCCAAATCCAAGGCTTGTTTCACCATGCTTTCTTGCGCAGCTGCATCAGCGGTAGACAAGATTTGACCGGCTAATTCGGAATTGGTGTTCACCACCAAGTTGTACATTTCGGGCATATTGCCCATGCCAAACATTCCGCCGCCACCGCCCGATTGACTCATCTCTTTCATACGACGCAAGAATTCGGGTTGCGTAATAATAAACGGCGCAGCACTGCTGTCACGTGCTTCCAATTGCACGGTATAGGTTTGTTTGGGAACAAATCCTTCTAAAACAGTTTTCAAGCTTTCTTTTTCGCTGTCAGACAACTTAGAAATTTGGGTGTCGTCTTTCTTGATCAAGTTGTCAATGTGGTCGCTGTCTACACGTGTAAACGTCATGTTTTCGTTGTCGGCCTCCAGTTTTTGAATCAAGTGCGACACAATTGGGCTATCGAGCAACAATACTTCATATCCTTTGGCTTTGGCCTCGGCGATGTAGCTGTGTTGTGCGTCTTTGTTGGCGGCATACAAGACCACCAATTTGCCGTCTTTGTCGGTTTGGCTGTCTTTAATGGTTTCTTTCAATTCATCCAAGGTAAAGAATCGATCGTCTACAGTAGGATACAACACAAAGCTGCCCGCTTTTTCGTAGAATTTAGGTTCAGACAACATCCCGTATTCCAACACAATTTTGATGTCGTTCCATTTTTTCTCAAAATCTTCGCGATTTTCGGTAAACAACGATTTCAATTTGTCGGCTACTTTACGGGTAATGTAATTCGAGATTTTTTTCACTGCACCATCGGCTTGCAAGTACGAGCGCGACACGTTTAATGGAATGTCTGGCGAATCAATCACCCCTTTGAGCATGGTTAAAAATTCAGGTACTATTCCCTCTACATTATCGGTAACGTATACTTGGTTTTGGTACAATTGAATTTTGTCTTTTTGGATTTGCATGTCCGATCCCAATTTGGGGAAGTACAAAATCCCGGTCAAATTAAACGGATAATCCACATTTAGGTGAATGTGAAATAAGGGTTCCTCAAATTGCATCGGGTACAATTCGTGGTAGAATCCTTTGTAGTCTTCGTCAGTTAATTCGGTCGGTTGTTTGGTCCAAGCCGGATTCGGGTTGTTGATGATGTTATCAACTTCGATTGTTTCGGCTTTGTAGTCTTCGGGTGCATCTTCGGGTTTAGGAAGTGTCTCGGTTTTGGTGCCAAATTTGATCGGAATCGGCATGAACTTGTTGTATTTGTTCAACAAGCTTTTGATGCGGCTTTCTTCTAAAAATTCTACTGAATCTTCGGCGATGTGCAAAATAATTTCGGTTCCACGGCTGGTTTTGTCATGGGCTTCTAAGGTAAACTCAGGGCTACCGTCACAAGTCCAATGGGCTGCCGGCTCATCTTTATATGATTTGGTGATGATTTCAACCTTTTCGGCTACCATAAAGGCCGAGTAAAAACCCAATCCAAAGTGTCCAATGATACCCGAGTCTTTGGCGGAATCTTTGTATTTGTCCAAAAATTCTTCGGCACCCGAGAAGGCCACTTGGTTGATGTATTTTTCTACTTCATCAGCGGTCATTCCCAAGCCTTGGTCAATGATGTGCAGTTTTTTGCCTTCTTTGTCAATTTTGATTTCAATTTGCGGTTGGCCATATTCTACATTGGTTTCGCCAATACTGCAAAGGTGTTTCAGTTTTAATGTCGCATCTGTTCCGTTGGAAACCAATTCCCGCAAGAAAATTTCGTGGTCGCTATATAAGAATTTCTTGATTAAGGGAAATATGTTCTCTACTGATACATTAATTTTTCCGGTACTCATAGTGTTATAAATTTTAGTGTTTGACTTTTGCTTGACAAATAAAGTACCAATTTGCAAAAAGTGACAAATTGTCGCATGTGCTTTAATCATCACAGCCCAAAAGTTGATAAAGAATTAACAAATATTTTTGTTTAAATAATTTTAAAAATAGTTAAACAATAATTACTTTTACGCCTCATTTAAATCTCCCAAAATGGCTACTACGAAAAAAGCAACTACGGCTTCAAAACCCCTCGACGAAAATCAGTTGATTTCCCGCTACATGCAAGCGGTATTGGAAAATAATGAAATCCCCAAGAATGTGTTTTCGTTTTGCAAACAGCAGGAACTAGACGAAACCGAATTTTATGCGCACTTCAATTCCTTAGACGCCTTGCGCAAAAATATTTGGGTGAAATTTTTTGAAAATGCATTGCTCACCATCGAAAAAGAACCTGATTTTGCCGGCTATTCAGATAAAAATAAATTACTCACCTTGTTCTTTACCTTGTTTGAAATACTCACGCTCAACCGCAGCTATGTGTGCTTTGCCTTGGTCGAGAACAAAGAAGGATTGCAAAACCTGAAAAGCCTGTCTGATTTTAGAAATCACTTTAAAAAATACCTGTCAGAAGCGGTCATTTCACCAACTTCTCAACCCTTCGAAAAATTGTCTCATGTAACCCAAAAGGTGTATGCCGAAGGCGCCTGGATTCAGTTTTTATTTTTACTTAAATTTTGGTTGGATGATACTTCTAAAGGTTTTGAAAAAACCGACATATTAATCGAAAAATCGGTGAACACGGTAGTTGACTTGGCTGATACCAAGCCGCTGGAAAGCTTGTTTGACTTGGGCAAATTTCTTTGGAAAGAAAAAATGCAATAAGCCATGAAAACACTTGATAAAATTCCTACTACCAAAATTCAACGCGCCGGACAATTGGTAAAAACCGGTTTTAAGGTAGGAGGGAACTACGTGGCCTATTATGGTGAAAAATTGGTGAATCCCGATTTGACCCGAGAAAAATTAAACGAAAACAACGCCGAGGACATTTATGACGGCCTAAAAAACTTGAAAGGCAGCGCCCTAAAAGTAGCCCAAATGTTGAGCATGGACAAGAGCATCATGCCACAAGCCTATGTAGATAAATTTTCGTTGTCTCAGTTTTCGGTTCCGCCTTTATCGGCGCCTTTGGTGCGCAAAACCTTCAAAAAATATTTGGGTCAATTTCCCGAAGAGATCTACGATACGTTTACACCCGATGCGGTGCATGCGGCCAGTATCGGTCAAGTGCACAAAGCCACCAAAGCCACACAAGTATTTGCCGTGAAAATTCAATACCCTGGTGTAGCCCAAAGCATCAGCTCTGATTTGGCCATGGTAAAACCCATTGCCTTGCGCATGTTTAATATCAAAGGAAAAGACTCCGACAAGTATTTTCAAGAAGTAGAGCACAAACTTTTGGAAGAGACCGATTATACGCTCGAATTGAAACAAAGTATTGAAATTTCAAGTTTGTGCAAGTCGATTGAAAACTTGCGATTTCCGCACTATTACCCGGCCTATTCATCGGCCAAAATATTAACCATGGAATGGATAGAAGGCAAGCATCTCTCTGAATTTGCAGCTCAAAATTCCAATCGGGCTACGGGTGACAAAATAGGGCAGGCCTTGTGGGATTTTTACATGTTTCAGATTCATTTTTTAAAACAAGTACATGCCGATCCGCATCCCGGGAACTTTTTAATTGACGCGGATGAAAATTTGGTAGCCATTGATTTTGGTTGTATCAAGCAAGTGCCCGAAGAATTTTACGTGCCTTATTTTGAATTGGCCAAGCCCGAAGTAATAAACGACACGGCTTTGTTTAACGAAAAATTATACGAATTAGAAATATTACGCACCGACGATAGCTCACATGAAGTTGCTTATTTTACGGCTTTATTTCATGAGATGTTGTGTTTATTTACCAAACCGTTTCACGGGGACTTTTTTGATTTCTCAGACCACGAATTTTTTGGGAAAATTGCCAAAATGGGCGAAGAATTTGCCAAGGATCCACAGCTGCGTAAAATGAATGGAAACCGCGGATCTAAGCATTTTTTATACATCAACCGCACCTTTTTTGGGTTGTATAATTTATTGCATGACTTGAAAGCCCGAGTCGATACCAAGACTTTTGAAAAATACAAGCTGGACTAATCTCGTTTTTGTACAATAAATCGGCCTGATTTACTAGGCTGTTTGGTAAGCCCAAAGTTTGTAAGTTTGTTTTTCTAATTCTCGCAATGCTACACGTAGACCAACTGTTTTTTTCCTATCAGCAAAAACCCACCTTGCAACAGCTTACTTTTTCCTTAGAAAAGGGAAAAAATTTGGCTGTGATTGGCGAAAGTGGCTGTGGGAAAAGCACCTTGTTGAAACTTATTTATGGCTTACACGATCTAGATGCTGGGCAGATTAGTTGGCAAAATCAGGCGGTATTGGGACCTAAATTTCATTTAATCCCTGGCATGCCCTACATGAAGTTTTTGGCCCAAGATTTTGATTTAATGCCCTATACTACGGTAGCTGAAAATGTGGGAGCCTTTTTGTCAAATGTGTACAAAACCCAAAAAAACAACCGCATTTCCGAATTGCTTGAAACCGTAGAAATGCTCGAATTTGCCCACGAAAAAGTAAAAAATTTGAGCGGTGGGCAAATGCAACGGGTAGCCATCGCCAAAGTATTGGCCTTGGAGCCCGAGTTGTTATTGCTTGATGAACCGTTTAGTCACATTGATAATTTCAGAAAAAATAGCCTGCGACGAAAGTTGTTTGCTTACCTGAAAGAACAAGGCATCAGTTGTGTGTTTGCTACCCACGATGTGCAGGACATATTGGGCTTTGCCGATGAAGTTTTGGTACTCAAAGATGGCCAAAAAGTAGCACACGGCAGTCCAATTGCGTTGGTAAATAATCCGCCCGATTTTTATACGGCTTCTTTGTTTGGCGAAGTGAATGCCTTGCCTGCAAATTTGTTTAATGATACCGATTCAGCAAGTACTCGATTGCTGTATGCGCATCAATTGGCCGTCGTCAAAAAAGGAAAAATAAAGGCAGAAGTCGTGGCCAGTTATTTTCAAGGCACCCAATACTTGGTAGAAAGCCACTGTCAAAATCAAGCGGTATTTTTTGAGCATCCAACGGCACTTGTCAAAGGAATTTTGGTCGAATTGGACATTTGCCCTAGAGTTGATTTGTCCACACTAAGTACTTCAAAATGAGTTACAATCGAATAAATACAACCATATGAAAAAGCTAGTAAATTATTTATTACTTCTTTCCGGATTAACTGCTATGGCGCAGTTGCAATGGGCGCCGCTCACCAGTATTGGGGACAACATCAACAACCAGCGTTTTGACGATGTGTTTTTTTTGAACGAAAACCTGGGTTGGGCAGCCAATGGTTATTACGCCACGATCTATAAAACGACCGACGGAGGACAAACCTGGGTAACCCAATTGGCCGAATTTACACCTGCACTTCCCATCAATACGTATTTTAGAAATGTAGAATTTCTGAATGAAAACATTGGTTTTATAGGTACTTTGAGTGGAATCTTCTTAAAAACAACTGACGGCGGAACCACGTGGAATCCCGTAACCATTACACCCAATCCACCTGCGATTTGCGGTTTGGATGCTGTGGGAACTTCTACAATTTATGGATGCGGCGCCTATTTTTCGCCTGCTTATATCATTAAATCGACTGACAGCGGACTGACGTGGCAGTACATCAATATGACTGCCTATGCCACGGCTTTAGTAGAAGTATTATTTACCGACGAAAACAACGGCTTGGCTTCGGGCATGAATGAAAGTGGGGGAGTCGTTTTGCAAACTACTGACGGTGGTCAAACATGGACAACACTTTATAACACGCCAATTGAAGGCGAATACGTATGGAAATTGCAGCGCTTGGCCAGCAATCCGGCGGTGATTTTTGGCTCAGTTGAATCGATATTTCCAAATACAGGACAATTGATCAAATCTACCGATAATGGGCTTACTTGGACCAGTAAACCAGTGCCCGATCCCGATATTCAAGCGGTAGGATTTATGACAGAAAACCACGGGTGGATGGGCGGCCACAGTTCGCCGATACTAGAAACCTTTGATGGTGGCGATACCTGGATCGAAAATACTGTGGGGAGCAACCTAAACCGCATTGTGATTTTGAATGATCAGTTGGCTTATGCCTCGGGGAAAACCATCTACAAATACAGCGACCAAGGCTTGGGAAATACAGATTTTCAAGAATCGCCACGCCAAAATTTGAAAGCCGAGGTGTATCCGAATCCCATTCAAGACAAATTGGCCATTCAAATCGAGTTTCCAGCTGCTGATCACTTGCGTTTGGAATTGTATGACGCCAATGGCAGACGCATTAAATTGTTGGTTAAAGCTGACATTACATCCAAATCAACGCAAAAATACCAGTTCGACTTTCCGTACGCTGCCGGAATATATTATGTGAATTTGCATACCAATACCGGGAGACAAAGTCTTAAAGTGGTCAAATAATTTTGCCTTTTTCCATATAATTATTGCCTAAATTTGAAAGGCAATTTTAAAACTACCGCAGATGTATCGTTCAAAATTTTCGGGCTTGGGCTTCTATGTTCCATCCCAAGTGGTTACTAATGATGATTTGGCTAAGGTGCTTACCACCTCGGATGAATGGATCCAAGAGCGCACCGGAATTCAAGAGCGTCGCCACATCATTAAAGGCGAAGACACTACGACCAGTATGGGTGTCAAAGCAGCTAAGCAAGCCATTGAACGCGCCCAACTCACGCCTGAAGACATTGATTTTGTAATTTTTGCTACGCTCAGTCCCGATTATTATTTTCCAGGACCCGGCGTGTTGGTGCAACGCGATTTGGGAATGCGCACAGTAGGCGCGCTCGATATTCGCAACCAATGCTCGGGATTTGTGTATGCGGTTTCAATTGCCGATCAATACATCAAAACCGGCATGTACAAACACATTCTAGTGATTGGATCAGAAGTGCACTCCGGTGGACTTGACATGACCGATCGCGGACGCAATGTTTCGGTAATTTTTGGCGATGGGGCAGGAGCGGCTGTAATCAGTAGAGCCGAAGATGGTTCAACAACCGGCATCTTATCAACCCATTTGCACGCCGAGGGAATTCACGCCGAAGAATTGTGTCTCAAGGCTCCTGGTATGGGCGGTCGCTGGGTGTCAGATATTGTCGCCGACAACGATCCAAACGACGAAAGTTATTTGCCGTACATGAATGGCCAATACGTGTTTAAAAATGCCGTGGTTCGATTTGCCGAGGTGATCCAAGAAGGACTTCAAGCCAATAATCTAGAAGTTTCAGCCATTGATATGCTTATTCCGCACCAAGCCAATTTGCGTATTTCGCAGTTTATTCAACAAAAATTTAAACTCGCCGACGAGCAGGTTTTCAATAACATTCAAAAATACGGTAATACTACGGCGGCTTCTATTCCCATTGCGCTCACTGAGGCCTGGGAACAAGGTAAAATCAAATCGGGAGATTTGGTGGTGTTGGCTGCTTTTGGTAGCGGCTTTACTTGGGGCAGTGTAGTGATTCGTTGGTAAGTATACAAAGCATAAAAACCGGGTCTCCACCCGGTTCTATGCCAATTAATTAAAATTGCTTGTCAAAAAAAACTACTCAATTGTCAAAAAAAGTAACTACTATTTATCGTTTTAAGCTAAAGTGCGCTTTAAATACTTTGTTAATACCATCTTCAGTATAGGTGATGGTGAACCAATAATCATCGGCAGGCAATAGTTCTCCTCCAAAACTTCCGTCCCATCCGGTTCCGCTTGGGGTAATGTCTTTCAACAATCTTCCGTAGCGATCAAAGATGTGAATCAAAGCAGTTGATTGGGCTTGTAAGTCAACAATGTTCCAAGTATCGTTAAATCCGTCTCCATTTGGCGTAAAGAATTTAGGATAGTTTACCAACAAGGCTTCTGAATAGGTTTGTCCACAGCCGTTTTTGTCGCGCACAGTGATTACGTGTGAGCCTGAAGATACGTGCTCAAATACATTGCTATCTTGAAAAGCACCATTGTCTAATTGGTATTCGTAATCACCACCCACACCTTCTGCAGTTACCGTAATTACTTGGTTGGCATCAAAGGCATCACTCACTTCGTAGCTAATCACCGCTGGCATAGAAGGCAATACGCTGATTACTTTAGGTTGTGAAAAACATCCTGTAAGCGTACTTTTTACCACCAAGGTATAGTCACCAGGAGTTACGGCTACATAATTTCCTTGTGTTCCCAACAAGTCACCCGCTTCATTGTACCACTCAAAAGTATGTGTGGCAGGATTCAATCCAGAAGTGATGGTGTATGCACTTAATAGTGTGTTGGTGTTGCTGTCGAAACAAACGGTACCGTTGGTTGCGAATGATTCAGGCGCTTTGTTTACGGTAATGTTGATCGCTTTAATGTCGTAACAAGTTGTGGTCAAGTTGTTGCTCACTTTTACATAAACGGTATGCAAATCAGTTGAGGTAATCGCATTGATTCCGGCAGCTGCATCGTTGGCTGAAGCATAATACGTAACCATGAATTCCTCGCCAATTTGTGAACCCAAGATGCTAGCATTCAAGGTAGTCAAGTCAAATTGAGTGTATCCGTCGTTGATGGCATCGGCATCACATGTAGTGGTTTGTGCGGTACTTACTGGGTAAGCTACTGGTGTATCGATAATGGTTACCACAAATAAACTTTGATCGTAACAAGCCGAAGTCAAGTAAGGCGATTGGGCATAGATATACACAGTTTGTGTGTGTGAAATGGTGTGCCCAGGGTACATTCTAATGCCTGATCCGTTTGGTCCAGTGTAGTAGTTTCCTACGTTCAAGGTAGGCAATACAAATGTTTCACAAGTAGTTACATTAGGCAACTCATCTACATTGAATACATCTACGTGAAATTCTTTCTCGTCTGTACAATTGGGTACTGAGTTGGTTTGTGCGTAGATATAAACGGTTTGTGAAGTTGTGATGGCATCTCCAGCTTGGTAAGCAGTCCCCGCACCGTTTGGTTGTGAGAAGTAGTTTCCTACAGCCAAAGCAGGCAAGATGTAGGCGTTACATACTTTTTCGTCAGCTTTTGGCGCAACTACTGGTGTAGGGTTTACAGTTACGGTAAAGCTATGCTCGTCGGTACAGTTGATGCGTGCACCTGATTCGATATACACATACAAAGTAGCTGTGGCAGTCAACACATCACCGGCATGCAATTGAACATTGCTTGAATTATGTGGTCCGTTTGGTCCAGTATAGTAATTTCCGTTTGTTAAAGCAGGTAAAGTATACGAATCACATTTGGTTACATCAGCAGGGGCATCAGCCGTGATCGAGAAAATGGTGATGGTAAAGCTGTTCTCAACCGAACAAAATGGAGCTGTAGCGGTGGTAGCAAAGATGTAAATAGTTTGCGATTGTGTAATTACAGTTCCAGCAGCCAATTGCGTTCCTGTTCCGTTAGGACCAGTGTAGTAATTTCCATTAGTCAAAGGAGTCAAGGTATAGCTATTGCAAATGTCGATGTCAGAACGTGAATCAATTAGCGGTTTAGGGGCAATAGTTACCGTGAAGCTATCTTGATTGTAACAGGTTGGTGACGAACGTTTGAAAATATATAGCGTAATGTTACTGGTAATTACATCGCCGGCATAGTAACGAGTTCCTGTTCCGGCAACTCCACCATAATAAGCACCACTGGTTAGCGTAGGCAAAGTATAGCTTTCACATACAGTCACATCATCCAATTGATCAATTACCGGTTGAGAAACAATTACACTGAAGTTTAAGTTTTGAATACAGGCAGCATTTCCAGCAGTTGGGATGTGAATGTACACACGACGTGGAGTAGAAATCACAGTTCCTGCAGGCAATTCAGTTCCTGTTCCGTTTGGTCCAGTATAGTATGATCCAATTGGCAAAGCAGGTAAAGTATACGGGTTGCATTGCAATACATTAGCAGGTGCAGTAAATCCGATAAATACTTTGAACAAGGTTTGAGACACACAGTTGTTTGGCTCGCCTGTTGTAGCATAAATGTAGATGGTTTGTGTTTGAGTAATTACTGTTCCAGCAGCCAATTGAGTTCCTCCACCATTTACTTCAGTGTAGTAGTTTCCTACTGCCAAAGCTGGTAAAGTATAAGAAGTACAATCAAATACATTAGGCAAAGTGGGAACTTCTGGTTTTGGAACAATAGTTACCGTAAAGTTGGTGCTGATTTGACAAAATGGTGCCACCAACGATTGGTAAAACAAGTGAATAGTTTGTGATGTAGTGATAACTGCACCTGCATTTAAGCGAGTTCCTCCACCCAAAGTTTCGGTGTAGTAGTTACCGTAGCTCAATGTTGGCAAAGTGTAGTTTCCACAAAATGTTCCGCTAGCTGGGGTAATGGTGTTGGGGTCAATTACCGTTACTTTGAAGCTGCTTCCTGCTCTACAACCAGTTGGTCCGTCAGGTTGGTTGTAAATATAAATTGTTTGAGTTTCTGTAATTACAGTTCCAACGGCCAAAGGCACTAAAGTTCCAGAGGTATTTGAGAAATAACTTCCGTTAGTCAAGGCAGGCAAGGTATAGCTTGAGCAAACCAACACGTTTGGCAATACATCAACTGCAGGTAGTGGGTTTACCGTGATGGTAAAACTACCGGTGCTGTAACAACCCATGTCAGAAATGTTTTGGATACGAATGTAAATAACGGTGTTGTCAGTTGCAGTATACCCATTGGTTGGCAAAGTATTGATTCCCGCTTCGGCATCGGCTTGTGAAGCATAGTAGCTAATTACGTTTAAGTTGGCAGATTGCCCACCCAAGACAGCAGCATTTTGAGCAGAGAATGAAAAGATGTTGTTGTTTTGAGTAATAGATCGTGCACACTTAACCATAGCAGGCGCTGCGTCTACAAAAGGAGCTGGAGCGGTAAGCAATTGAAATGTTTTTACAGCGTAACAGTTGGTTTCAATGTTATTTACACGTACATAAATGGTTACCCCAGGAACGGTTGTGTAATTCATTGGTAAGGCATTGATTTGAGCAACGGCATCCGCTTGAGAGGCATAGTATGCTACTACAGAGGTTGCATCAATGGCCGGGTCTAATTGAGCGGCAACAACCGCTGTGTTTGAGGCTAAGTTGTACGTAAATGTAGTCGCATCCGTTTCGCACAAGTAAATGTTTTTTGGCGCTGGGAAGCTAAATTCTGGATAGTACTCAACAGTAACGCTATCGGTTTCTGGTAAACATCCCGCCATCGGTTTGATGTAGGTAATACTGTATTCACCAGCTTGTGTTACGGTCAATGTTGGGCCAGTAGCACCAGCAATAGTTACGCCATCTTTTTTCCAAGAAAAGGTATACAAGGCAGGATCTAAGTGCGAATCCAAAACGGTTGTAGTACCATAACACAAAGCTGTTTGGCTGGAAGTAGTTTGGTTGGCTCCCAATACATCTTGTCCAATGCTGAAACTATCTGATGCAATAAAAATAGCCGAATCTGATCCAGCATCACCACGATCTGCGATAACCAATTTAATGTGGTAAGGCGTGTTAGGAATCAAAATGGCTGAAGCATTCAATAATTTGGTTTGGCCATTAAAGTTGGTAGCCGATTGGGCAGCAGCCGATCCTCCGTTGTAGGTTCCAAAGTAGGCTGCATTTTGTGAGGGGCAAGAAGAGTTGTACAAGAAGTCACGAATCGTAACAACAGAAATAGGTAGGTTAGTTCCCGGAACAACTGCTAGGTTTACAGTTTCTCCGGTTAAGGTGTTTGTCAATAAAAAGGCAAAGGCATCTGAAAATTGACACTGAAAATTTCCGTATTCTTCTGAGGCAAAAAGGAAATCAAAACTAAAGTTTGGGGCAATAGGGGTGAAATCGAATTCTAAGGCAGTAGCATTGGTTGAATTCATTGGAATTCCTGCTTGTGCCAAGGTGTTTTCTAATGTGGCATCTCCAGACCATGAAGAAGCTCCGTCGCTTAGCATTGCTGTGTTAGGTCCAGCAGCATGTGCAACATCACCAGTACTTAAAAGTACACCTGACCGCATGGGGAATGCAGGGTTGGTGTTTTGAAAAAATCCAATTCCATTTACGGAATTAAATTGTGATCCCGTTTTCCAAGTAATGTTACTGGCGGACACACAAGGCGAGTTAATTAATACTGTATTCACCAGTTGGGGAACTGTGTAGGTTGAAGTGTTTACAGAAATGGCTTGACCAAATGAAAGAGTGGCAAGTGTTAAGGCGAAAATGAGTAGTAGTTTTTTCATAATAATTTGAGTGAATTATTAATGGGTATTATTTTTTTGACAGTCAAATATTTGTTTAATTATCGGTAAAATGCAAAATAAATCGATGAAATGCATAAAATACAAAATAAATAATATAAAAATCTTACAATAAAATTAAATTAACCCTACAATTGACACCCCAATTAACCATCAATCGAAACCCAAAGTTTCGTGGTCCTTGGCTTGTTCAAATTCCATTTTAGATTTGGGGATTGAATGGTTATATTTGCCCAAAATATTTTTTCTATGACACTAGCCGAAAGCCTTTCAAATCCGATAATAACTGCTGTGCAAAACCTGTTTTCTATTACCTTAGAAAAAGTCGAATTTCAGGCCACGCGCAAAGAATTTGAAGGCGATATTACGGTAGTGTTATTCCCATTGCTCAAACACATCAAAAGCAATCCGGCTGAGTTGGGTGCAAGAATTGGTGACTATTTAGTCCAAGAATTTGATTTTGTGGATCGGTACAATGTGGTTTCCGGATTTTTGAATGTGGTGATTGCCGATTCCTATTATGTACAGGCATTTCAATCCATGCAGGGCAATGAGCAATTTGGAATCGTTAAACCTACCGCCGATAGCGAGGTGATCATGGTCGAATATTCATCGCCCAATACCAACAAGCCTTTGCATTTAGGCCATGTGCGCAACAATCTATTGGGTTTTTCGGTGGCCGAAATTTTGAAAGCTGCCGGTAAAAAAGTATACAAAACACAAATTATCAACGATCGCGGCATTCACATTTGCAAATCCATGTTGGCTTGGCAAAAATTTGGCAATGGAGAAACGCCATCTACCTCTGGTTTGAAAGGAGATAAATTGGTAGGTAAATATTATGTGGCCTTTGATAAGGCGTATAAAGAGGAAATTGCCGCTTTGGTCGCTGCCGGAAAAACAGAAGACGAAGCCAAAAAAGAAGCGCCAATTATTCTAGAAGCACAGCAAATGCTCTTGGATTGGGAAGCCGGAAACGAAGCAGTCGTTTTGCTTTGGAAAACCATGAACCAATGGGTGTATGACGGATTTAATGCAACGTATACTCGTTTGGGCGTCAACTTTGATTCCTATTATTACGAAAGCAATACCTACTTATTGGGGAAAGATGTGGTGCAAATGGGCTTGGCCAAAGGCATATTCGAAAAAGATCCCGACGGCTCAGTTTGGATTGACTTGACCGCCGAAGGACTTGACCGAAAAATTGTATTGCGCTCCGACGGAACCGCAGTCTACATGACCCAAGATATTGGAACCGCTATTCAGCGAGTAAAAGATTTTCCCGATGTAAACGGTATGGTGTATACAGTGGGTAACGAACAAGATTATCACTTTAAAGTACTGTTTTTAATTCTTCAAAAGTTGGGCTTTGATTGGTCTAAGCAGTTGGTGCATTTGTCGTACGGAATGGTTGATTTGCCTTCGGGTAAAATGAAATCGCGCGAAGGAACCGTGGTTGATGCTGATGATTTAATGGACGACATGACGCTCACCGCACAATCTCTTTCAGAGGAGTTGGGTAAATTAGACGGATTTTCCGATCAAGAAAAGCAAGACTTATACGAAAAAATAGGGTTGGGCGCCTTAAAATATTACATTCTGAAAGTGGATCCCAAAAAACGTATCCTATTTAATCCCGAGGAATCAGTTGATTTTGCGGGAAATACCGGTCCGTTTATCCAGTATACCTACGCCCGTATCCAATCTATTTTGCGCAAAGCCGATTTTGATCTCACCTTTGTTCCGCTCCCTAATTTGCATGCCAAAGAAAAAGAGCTTATCAAGCAATTGGGCTTGTTTCCTGAAGTTATACAGCAAGCGGCAGCGCAACACAGTCCTGCATTGGTTGCCAATTATACCTACGATTTAGTCAAAGAATACAATTCATTTTACCAAACTGTTTCTATTTTGGGCGAATCCAATCAAGAAACTAAGGTATTTCGGGTGTTGCTTTCGAGTAAAGTAGCGGCTGTAATTCAATCAGCTTTTGCATTGCTGGGAATCGCTGTGCCCAACCGCATGTAAATAGTGTTCATTTTGATTTTTCAAAATTTACAATATCTTTACCTTAAATTTACATCCCCACTCCTATGAAAAAATACCTATTATTTGCTGTAGCTATCCTACTCTGCAGCTTAGTTATCTCTTGTAGTGCTGATCAAGCGCAGCCCCAACAAAACACAGATTTAGCCAGTATTGTTACCCAAGGCACTTGGAAGGTGACTTACTATTCGGATCATGGCGATATTGAAACCATGCATTTTGTAGACTATACGTTTACTTTTCAAGCAAATAATACCCTCATTGCTACAAACGGCAGTACACAAGTAATTGGAAATTGGAATGTAACCGACAACAATTCGAGTCCATTTTATACCGATTTGTCTACTTCGACAGACGATACTCCAGAAGATCTAAAGGATTTTAACATTTCGTTTCCTATTGCCAATTTGGATTTTAATGACATCGAAGACGATTGGGATGTAGTTACCAAATCAGCTACTGAGATTGTTCTGAAAGATGGCAACCTAGACGATCCTACCAAAATAGATTTTATCACATTTGAAAAAGTACCTACACCCAGTGTAGACTTGGCTACAACACTCCGTCAAGGTTCTTGGCAAGTTTCGTATTATTCTGATCACGGCAGTAACCAATCGTTAAATTTTACCGGTTATTCATTTGCTTTTTCAGCCAACGGATCAATTGTAGTGACTAACGGTACAGCACCTGTTGCTGGTTCTTGGAGCATTACAACCAACAACAATAGCCCCTTGTATACCGCGCCGGCTACCTCAGATGATTCGCCTACAGATGCAGTTGATTTCAATCTGTTTTTTCCGGCTGCTACGAGCCCATTAATTTTTGCTGATATTGAAGACGACTGGGATGTAGTATTTGTTTCTAACAACACCATCATGCTTAAAGATGAGGTGGCGTTAACACCAAGTTTAAATGACTACATTATTTTTAGAAAACTTCCGTAGTTTACATACAATCATAAAAAAAGCCAGTGTTAAATTTTACACTGGCTTTTTTATTGAATTGTTTTTTTTATTTAGATGCCAATTCGCCATCAAAGACAACTTTAATGTTCTCGGCAAATTTTTCTTTTACCAACGAAGGAATTTCAATTTTATAATCTTGTGCGTGTACTGTAAATGAACAGTGTGCATTTACTTTTCCAGCTGTTGCTACCAACGTCATTTTGGCTTTTACTTTCTTGGTCACCCCGTGTAGGGTTAAATCGCCCTCTACGTCATAAGTACCTTTATTAGCCAATTTACTAGCATCGAAATTGGCCAATTGACCGCTAAATTTGGCGTTTGGGTATTTGGAGGTTTCCATGTAGTTTTCGTTGTAGTGCTCTTCCATTAAGGGCGCTTTAAACTTAAACTCGTTGATCATGGCATTTACAGCAAATTTGCCGGTACTGGCATCTAATATCGCTGAAACCTTATTGTTTTTGGCTGCAATTTCAACCATATTGGGAACTGACGCGTCAAATTTTAATTCAGCTGTTCGGGACAGGTATTTTTGGGCTTGCATAAATTGACTTAAGGTCAATAGAGCGAGCAATAGAAATAATCGTTTCATTTTAGTAGGTTTTTTTATTGTGGGAATCCTGTGTTTTTCCAGGCGTAGATCAATTTGATTTGCCCTTTGGTGAGGGGAGCGCTATTTTTAGGCATGCTACGAATACTGTCAATATCGCGCAAGGTATTCCCGTATTCTACACTTGATCTAAATTCATCGTAGGTATCTAGAATTGTACCTCCACCCAACTCATCAGTGACTTGTGCAGCATGACAAGTGTTGCATTTACTGTCAATTAGAGGTTTGATGTTTTTGGCATAGGTTGGATTGGCTACAAAACCTTCAACTTCGTCATAGGTTCTTGACTCACATGAAGCGAGCAATAAACCTGTAATTATCACGGTTAATAAATATACTTTTTTCATAATTAAAATACTCTATACATGTTAAATCCAAAATACAATCCTTTCTTGTTGTCGGTCCAACTTCCTGATCCATTGGTGTAATACGCCACATCATTCATCGCTTGGCTGGTGCCAAACAACAACTGAAATACGTGTCCACCGGTTTCAATATCCAAGCCCAAAGCAAGCGGATTGTCATACGGACTTGCTTTCAAGGGGTTTGTTCGTGTGGCATATTCTACATTTACACTCAGTCGCTTGCTCACTTTACAACGTGCACCGGCAGCAACGAGTACTTCGTCTTTTTTCTCTTCGGTTGGTTCGTACACGTTTTTATGCACATAAATACTATTGAGTTCTAGCGACACCGATTCGTTTACTTTTCTTGACAAAAGCAATTGTGACGTGAATGCCAATCGATCGTTAAATTTTAAATTTGGGTTGAGTTCTTTTTTTAATTCCGAGTTGATATCTACGGTGTTATAAGCTACAATTGTAAGTGGAAACCCATCTACTTCTTGGTTGGCAAATTTTAATTTAGATCCCAATTCGTAGGTTTTTTTGTAGGTATGACGCGAAGCAGAAAGTGTCCACCAATTGGTTGCGCCGTAGAGACCTCCAATTTTTGTATAGGCATTGTCCAAGCCGTAAAAGTTATTGGTTCCCTCTTTTAGGTTCCCAAAACGGTGCGAAACGACAAAGTACCATTCGCCTTTTACAGCCAATTTGGTCGATTGCATGTTACAAATTTGAAGCCCCTTGAAGGCGGCCATTTCAATTTGTTTGGATTTTGGCCCATCTGATTTCTCTAATTCATTGAGTAAATCGTCTTGAGCAAATGTTTGTCCTGCAATACAAAGGGCAAACACTGAAAATAAGAACTGTTTCATTGTGTATTAATTAGGGTTTGTTAAGGTACATTGATCAAATTTAAATTCACCAAACAATTCGTCATAACCCACAAATCGACCTTTGATGGTTATATTTTGGTTGGCAACATTCGGCGGTAAGGCAGTTTGAAACGAGCAAATTACTCGATCATCCAATTTTATTTCGGTAGGCGAAACAACAACGGCTGTTCCCGAAATGCTGATGGTTTTGTTGTTGTATTTGGCATTGGCTTTCGGGGTATCGGCAGCAAATTCATTAGCTAAATCAGCAGTGCTCAGTGTATAAACAGCTTCCTCGTTGGCTATATTTCGTTCGCCACCATAAAATACATAATAGTAGCCTGCAGCGGTAGCGGCAAGTAGCAATACAAGTCCGATAAGAAGCCTTTTTTTTGTTAACATGGTTAGTTCAGTATAATTTTTTTCACTGTTTTGTCTGAATCGGCACTAACTTCAAGGTAATATACTCCTTGGGTCAGGTCGCTTAGATCGAGAGTGTTGTTAGAGAAATTTTCGTCGCTGTAGTTCCAAGTTTTTATGAGTTTGGCTTGGTTGTCAAAAAGACGAATGGTTTGAATGGCAAAATTTGATGGGTTTTTTAGAGAGATCATTCCCGTGCTCGGGTTTGGGCTCACTGTAAGCGTATTGTCTAAAGTATAAGTTGCCGTACCCAAGGTTGTAAAGGTGAGTGTGGTTGTTCCTTTGGTGCTGTGTTTAACGCCCAAATCAGTACCTGGTCCAACACCCCACACAATGTTTAACGAATTGGCATTAAAATCAAAAACATGGTCGTTGGCATCGCCAGTATTAAATGGTCGGCTAATTACTAAGGTTCTTGTAGTTCCCGCTACCGTGTTGCTTTCTAAGGTTAAATTGTTTTGTGCATCGGTAAGGGGCTGCACGTGCGTGGCAGTTGAAAAATATCGATCAAGCAATGTGGTGCCATAACTAATGACGTCTTTATTTCCTTGCATAGATGAACAATCTAATCCAAGAGACATCCAACGGGTAGACGGACCTGTTAGGGTTAGGGTTGCTGTAGAAGTCGCTTGGTTTAAGCTGATTTTTACGGTCATCGTTCCGATAGTAGTTACGGCCGTTTCTTTAATTTGTGCAGAGGCTACAAAGCAGGAAGCCAAGGCGATTAGTAAAAAAGAGTAATTTTTTTTCATAAAGTTTGTTTAGTTTGATAAGTATATAATTGTTTCTGTGTTTTTAGAAAATGTGGCATAATCCAAGGCTGTCCGGCTGTCTACGTCTTTCAAGTTTTTATTTGCTCCGGCATCAACCAATAATTTTACGATTGGATTTCGGTTAAAAAATGCGGCATAAATGAGGGCTGATTTCCCGCCTTTATCTACCTGATCCAAGTCGGCTTTTTTGGCAATAAATTGGGCTACTATAGTACTGTTGTTGGCCATGACAGCGGCCATCAAAGCAGTACCCATGCCCGAATTTTGATTGATGTTTTTGGTGTGATTTAATAAATACAATGCGACAGCTTCGTTGTTGCGGTAACAAGCGAGCAACAAAGGGGTTGAGCCTCGCTCGTCTATGTTCTCGATTGCAGATGGATTTTTTTGGTAAAGTGCTTCTATTTCTTGTAGGGTGCCGTTGCGGGCGATATCAAAAACAGATCGTTCTTGTGCCGAAACTATGGTCCATGATGCGCAAAAGATCAGGCACAAAAAACTGAATTGACGAAGTGAATAGAGAATGGTTTTCATGGTAAAATCAGATTGAAATGTCCCGTTTGCATTAGGCCTGTCAAATATAATTTATTTTAATTTCAAAGCCTTATATTTCCCATTTTTTCAATGGAATTTAGTGCAAAATTAACAATCAAATGTTTATTTTTGCCCTTCGTTTTTACGACAACGATGATCATTAATTAATTCCCAGCATAGCGATGTTTGATAATTTAAGCGATAAATTAGATAAGGCCTTTCATATCTTAAAAGGACACGGAAAAATTACCGAAATTAACGTGGCCGAAACCCTTAAAGAAGTCCGTCGTGCCCTATTGGATGCCGACGTCAATTTCAAAATAGCCAAAGATTTTACCACCAAAGTAAAAGACAAAGCCATCGGTCAAAACGTTTTGACCACCTTACAACCGGGACAATTATTGGTCAAGTTGGTTAAAGATGAATTGACTGAATTGATGGGGGGCGAAGTAGCTGGGGTAAACCTATCGGGAAATCCAGCGGTTATCTTGATGTCGGGTTTACAAGGATCGGGTAAAACGACATTCTCGGGTAAATTGGCCAATTTTCTCAAAACCAAAAAAGGTAAAAATCCGTTGTTGGTAGCTTGCGACGTCTATCGTCCAGCAGCTATCAATCAGTTGCATGTGGTTGGAGATCAAATTGGCGTAGAAGTGTATTCCGAATTGGGCAACAACAACCCGGTAGAGATTGCACAAAACGCCGTAAAATACGCCAAAGAAAAAGGATACAACGTAGTTATTGTCGATACCGCAGGTCGTTTGGCCGTGGACGAGCAAATGATGACCGAAATTGCCAATGTGCACCAAGCCTTGCAACCGCAAGAAACCTTGTTTGTAGTTGATGCCATGACGGGGCAAGATGCCGTAAATACAGCCAAAGCCTTCAACGATCGTTTAAATTTTGATGGGGTAATCCTCACCAAATTAGATGGAGATACCAGAGGGGGTGCTGCTATCTCGATTAAATCGGTGGTAAATAAACCCATTAAGTTTGTGGGGACCGGCGAGAAAATGGAAGCCATTGACGTGTTCTACCCCGAGCGTATGGCCGAGCGTATCTTGGGCATGGGTGACGTGATTTCTTTGGTAGAACGCGCCCAAGAACAATATAATGAAGAAGAAGCCCGCAAGCTCCAAAAGAAAATTGCCAAAAACGAATTTGGTTTTGACGATTTCTTGGCCCAGATTCAGCAGGTGAAAAAAATGGGGAATATGAAGGATTTGGTGGGCATGATTCCAGGCACTTCCAAAGCCATGAAAGATGTAGAAATTGAGGACGACGCCTTCAAACACATCGAAGCCATTATCCATTCCATGACGCCAACTGAGCGTTCACGACCATCGATTATCGACATGAAACGCAAAACCCGAATTGCCAAAGGAGCCGGCCGCAAAATAGAAGAAGTAAACCAACTGATGAAGCAGTTTGAGCAAATGAGCAAGATGATGAAAATGATGCAAGGCCCAGGCGGCAAAAACCTCATGAAAATGATGGGAGGGATGAAAGGCGGAATGCCTGGCATGCCCGGTATGCGCTAATACAAACTCAAGGTCCAACGCGAAAAATCGGTTTGGGCCTTTTTAATACAATCTAACTACAACAACGATCATGCAACTACTCGACGGAAAACAAGTAAGCGAAGACATCAAAAATGAAATCGCGGCCGAGGTGGCCAAAATGAAACAAAACAACGAAAAAGTGCCACACTTGGCAGCCATTATTGTAGGGAATGACGGCGCGAGTTTAACCTATGTGGGCAGTAAAGTAAAAGCCTGTGAACGCGTTGGGTTTGAATCGACCTTGGTGAAAATGCCCAGCACAACATCAGAAACCGAGTTGCTCAAAAAAATCAAAGAACTCAATGCCAATGACGACATCGATGGGTTTATCGTGCAGTTGCCTTTGCCCGATCAAATTGATACCCAACGCGTCATTATGGCCATAGATCCCAGCAAAGACGTAGATGGGTTTCATCCAGAGAATTTCGGAAAAATGGCCTTAGATATGTCTACCTTTATTCCTGCTACTCCTTTTGGTATCTTGGAATTATTAGAACGTTATAACGTAGAAACCAAAGGAAAACATACGGTAGTTATTGGTCGTTCACACATTGTGGGTCGCCCGATGAGTATCTTAATGGGCCGCAAAGGATTTCCGGGAAATTCTACGGTTACTTTAACGCATTCCTACACCAAAAATATCGCACAAATTACGACGCAAGCTGATATTATCATTACCGCTTTGGGCGTGCCCAATTACTTGAAAGCCGAGATGGTTAAAGATGGAGCCGTAATTATTGACGTAGGCATTACCCGAGTAGAAGATAAAACTACCGAGAAAGGCTACCGCATTACCGGTGATGTTGATTTTGATATGGTAAGTAAAAAAGCGTCACACATTACTCCCGTACCCGGTGGAGTAGGCCCAATGACCATTGCCATGTTGCTCAAAAATACCTTGCTGGCCCGCGAACAACGCCGCGCACGCTAAGATTATTTTTTAGGTAAATAACTGGCTTCTTCGGTTTTGCTCGAAGGGGCAATCAATTGGTTCAATTTTTTTATTTCGGCCGCCGTCAATTCGCGGTAACGCCCAACAGGTACATCCAATGAAATGTTGATGATGCGAATACGTTTGAGCGCTGTTACTTCGTAGCCAAAGTACTCGCACATGCGGCGTATTTGCCGATTCAATCCCTGCGTTAAGATTATCTTGAAGGTGTATTTGCTAATTTGCTCCACCTTGCAGTTGCGTGTTACGGTATCTAAAATGGGTACACCATGGCCCATGCGATCAATGAAACGATCGGTGATGGGTTTGTTTACGGTAACCGTATATTCTTTTTCGTGGTTGTTTCGGGCCCGTAAAATTTTGTTTACGATGTCGCCGTCATTTGTCAAGAATATCAAGCCTTCACTGGCTTTGTCCAGTCGGCCAATAGGAAAAATACGTTTGGGGTAATTCAGGTAGTCAATGATGTTGTTGCGTACCTCAAGGTTAGTGGTGCACTCGATGCCTACAGGTTTGTTGAACGCCAAATAAATCATTTTTTCGGTTTTGTCCACGATCAATCGGCCGTCAATGCGCACCTCGTCGCGCTCACTCACTTTGGTTCCCATTTCGGGCACTACGCCATTCAAGGTGACACGTCCGTCTTCGATGAGTTTGTCGGCTTCTCTGCGCGAGCAAAACCCAGTATCGCTAATGTATTTGTTTAAACGTTTTACCGATTCTTCCATGGGGCTAAGATAGTATTTTCGAGCAGAAATGGGAGGGGTTAAGCAGTAGTAAAGGCTGTAATCTGATCGTAGAGGTACTCGTCGTGCATGCTGTGACCCAAATTTTCAGTGGTAATAAACTGCGCTGAGATCCAGGCCTTGGCCAATTTTTTACCCTCTGCAAATGGCACTACCGGATCGGTGCTGTCATGCGCAATCAACCCTTGTAAAGTAAAGCAATTGCTAAAATGCGCCGTGGTAAATTCAGGAATATGAATGCCAAAATTGGTCGTAAAAAACTCAGCCAATAAGCGCGCCATTCGCTTGTTCATTGAAAGCATGCGCACGTATTCATCAATCAATAATTTTATTTCGGAGGGTGCGCCCAAAACCACCATCTTTTGCAATTGGGTGTATGAATTTGGGTAATTGTGGTACGAATACACGCAAGCCGATCCGCCAATGGAATGGCCCATGATGATGGTGGGTTGAAACGATTGCGCTATTTGCTGCAAAATGTCGGCATAGAGCAGCATGGTAAATTCGTTTCCGTTGGATTGACCGTGACCCGGTGCGTCAATGGCCATAATGGTGGCGCCAGTTTTGCTGATTTTGCGAAATAATTTGGACCAACGTGCCGAATTGCTTTCCCAGCCGTGTGCCAGTAAGATACGCGTATCGTTTCCCGGCCATACATAGGTTTGGATTTCGTGTTGATCGAGGGTAATTTTTTGGGTTTGCGCTTTTTGTAAAAAGTAGGGCAGACGTTCAGGGAACAAACGACCTCTGCGGGGTTTGCTAAATAAACGGTAAGAGAGATTAACTGCCTGTTTGGGCATGATATAGCTCAGTACGTTCAAGTACAAGCCAATCGATTTAATCAGGAGAAAACGCTGCGTTTTTTTCATAAAAAAAGCCCCAGTTGATTGGGGCTCGGTATGTTTAGATGGTGGCAAATAATTGGTCCATCTTGTCTTTTTCTTCTTTGGCCAGTTCGGCATCGATTAAAATTCTACCCGAGTGTTCGTCGGTTAAGATTTTCTTTCTTCCGGCAATTTCAACTTGGGTTTGTGGTGGAATAGTAAAGAACGATCCGGCTGATGCGCCACGCTCAATAGATACTACCGCTAAACCGTTGCGAACGCTGCTGCGGATTCTTTTGTAGGCAACCAACAAACGCTCTTCAATCAATGCTTCAAACTCAGTGGCTTTTTTGGTCAAGAAACTTTCTTCTTTCTCGGTTTCAGCCATAATGTCGTTTAATTCTGATTTTTTGTGTTTCAAGTGATTGGTTTTGGCGTCCAATTTTTCTTTTGAATCGGCAATCACTTGTTTTTTGTGCTCCATAGAAGCGCGCAATTCGCGAATGTGCTTCTCGGCCAATTGAATTTCCAATTCTTGAAACTCAACTTCTTTGGCTAAAGAGTTGAACTCTCTATTGTTGCGCACATTTTCTTGTTGTTTGCTGTATTTTTTCATTGCCGCTTGGTGATCTTCAATGGCAATTTTTTTGTCTTTAATTTGTTCTTCAATTACCTCTAAATCGGCTTTTAATTTCTCAGAACGTGCCAATAAACCAGCTACTTCATCTTCTAAATCTTCAACCTCTAACGGAAGTTCTCCTCGTACATTTCTGATCTCATCAATACGGGTGTGAATCAATTGCAAGTCGTATAATGCTCTTAATTTTTCTTCTACACTGAGTTCTTTTGTATTCGCCATAATATTTATAAGTACTTAACAGGATTGGTATTTGCTTCTGATAAAATGATGGCAAAACTAAGAATTTTTTTCCGAAGAAAATCAACAATGTAATTTTTTGTATACCGCTCACTTTCATAATGCCCAATATCGGCCAAAAGTAATTGATTTTCAGCTTCATAGAAATTGTGGTACTTCAAATCAGCGGTCAAAAAAGCATCGGCACCCGCCAATATGGCGTTTTTTATCGCAAAACTTCCGGCACCGCCCAAAACCGCTACTTTTTGTATGGGTTTATTACGAAATTCGGTGTGGCGAATCATCGGGGTTTGCATGGCTTGTTTTACGTGAAGTAAAAATTCATGTTCGTCCATCGGTTGCGGCAAACTGCCAATCATACCCAGCCCAATGTTTTGGTGCGTATTTTCCAATTCATACAATTCGTAGGCCACCTCTTCGTAGACGTGTGTGGCAAACAGGGTTTGCAAAATGGCCTGCTTTTTATTTTTCTCAAAAACCACTTCAATTTTGGTTTCTTCCACTTCAATAAAATACTCGGGACTGCCCACCACCGGTTTGCTTTGAGCGTTTCCTTTAAAGGTGCCTAAGCCCACGGTGTTAAAACTGCAACGTTCGTAATTGCCTATGTTTCCGGCACCTGCAGCAAAAAGGGCTTCCCGCAATTTTTCGGCTTGATCAGTAGGCGTATACACCACCATTTTGGTGATAAATTGCGATTTTGGAATCAAGATGTTGCATTTTTCTAGTCCCAAAGCAGAACAAAAAATCCGGTTGACGCCTTCGTGGTGGTTGTCGAGTGCAGTGTGTACCGCATAAATGGCAATTTGGTGCTGAATGGCTTTCATGACCACCCGTTCTACATAGGTACTGCCCGTAATTTTTTTGAGCCCGGTAAACACGATGGGGTGAAAACATACCACCAAGTTGCATTGTTTCGCAATGGCTTCATCCATCACTACTTCAAGCGCATCATGACATACCAAGATTCCGGTTACAAGTTGTTCTTTATCGCCGACCAACAAACCCACATTGTCAAAATCTTCGGCATAGGCTAGGGGAGCCATTTCTTCGAGTATAGGCAGTATTTCTTTGATTTTCATAGGCTGTAAATTAGGTGGACCATTCGTTTAGGAGTTGCGAAATATACCAATTCCCTTCGGTTTTTTCGAGTAAAAGTATGGCGCCGCTGTTGTGTTCAATGCTGCGGTAAAACACCACCTTGACCAACACGGTGTTTTGCTTTGAATAAAATATTGGTTCAGTAATAATGAGCAGGCGTTGGTTGTTGAGCTGCAAGCGATTTCGAATTTCCTGAAACTTGGCCAACGACACACAACTATTTATTTTTTTCTTGAGTAACGAAGGCTCTTTGTCGGGCAGCTGTTTAAACTCGTAATTCCAATCTTTGGTAGGGCCTGGAAATGCAATTTTTTGTTTGATTTCTTGTCTAAAATCGTGGGGTAGATTGGCGGTTTTTAGCGCTTCCAAGAGTTCTTCGTTGGGCTTGGCTTGGGTGCAATACAAGTAGAGCAATTGGGCACGGCCTTTGTATACCGGTTTTTCGTTTTTGTAGTAATAATTTAGCACGGTTTTAAATACAGCAGCCGTCTCGCTATTTTGACCATAGGCACTTGCTATGGGTATTCCTGTCAGGGCAAAAACAAGTAAATAGGATGCTAAAAAATGCTTCAAAACTACAAGGGGATTTGGCCGAATTAGTGTGGGTAAATTTTCGTTTCAAAGATAAAATATTATACTTTCGTGCTATGAAATTCCTGAGAAAATTGCTCTTTCCCTTTGCGCTTATTTATGGTGCAATCTTGCATATTCGGAATTTCTTGTATAATCAATCTTTTTTTTCGGTTTATTCGGCTCCCATACCTGTCATAGCGGTAGGCAATTTGAGTGTAGGTGGAACCGGAAAAACCCCGATGATCGAATACCTTATTCGGTTGCTGCAATCCCAGTATAGCATAGCGGTCTTGAGTAGAGGCTACAAACGAAAATCTACCGGATTTGTGCTGGCCAATGAAAACATTTCGGTAAACGAATTGGGCGACGAGCCCTTTCAGTATCATCAAAAATTTCCCGGAATTACGGTGGCTGTTGATGCCAATCGAACCCACGGAATTCAACACATTTTAGCTCAGAAACCCAACACCCAAATAATCTTACTCGACGACGCATTTCAGCACCGCAAAGTAAAAGCGGGCTTATACATTTTGCTCACCGCCTACAACGACCTTTTTTGCGACGACCATGTGCTGCCCATGGGCAATTTGCGGGAGGCGCGTTCGGGCAAAAAAAGAGCGCATTTGGTTGTCGTTACCAAATGTCCTCCGGCACTTTCTGCGGCCGAGCAAGCCAATATCAAAGCCAAGTTGGGCGTAAGTCAACCCGTTTTTTTTACCAGCATTGGCTACGATGAACAGGTGTACAGCAGCAACAAACAATTGTCGGTTGCAGAAATAAAACCCAAGCAAAAAGTACTACTGGCAGGCATTGCCAAACCCAAACCTTTTTTCCAGGCACTGCAATCGGGCCAAGACCAAGAATTGATTTATTCCGATCACCACAATTTTTCTGCAACTGAATTGGCTGAAATAGAGCAGATAGCAGCGCAAAAATTGGTCGTTACCACCGAGAAAGATTATGTGCGTTTGCAAAACCAACTGCCCGAAAATAGCCTGTATTATTTACCCATACAAACGCAATTTATAGCTGAGGAAGCTGCGTTTACTTCTCAAATTTTACGTTTTATTCAACCAGCCTAAAACAAAAAAAGTTGACCGTAGTCAACTCTTTTTTTAGGTATGCTGTGCTGCTTTTTTCCGTAATAAAACCCAACCCAATCCAACGGCTGTTAAAAGTGCCAAAGGCAGGTAATCATCAATAGGTGCCACTGGATTATCCACCACATCATCTTCAAATTCAGGAAGGTCTTGTGCATAAGTTGAAGCAGTAACTAGCACAGCCAATAGGACTGCAAAAAAGGGAGTCTGTTTTTTCATGTGTTAGTTAATTAATAATTTTTGGGTGGTTGATATTCCATTTTGACTCACTTTTACCCAGTAAATACCTGGACTCCAATTGGCTGGTTTAGAAATGGTGTGAATACCTGCTTCTGTTAATGCCTCGTTGTATATAAGCTGCCCTAAATTGGTATACACACTAAGGCTTGCCTCTTGCAAGTACACTGGTAATGCCACTGTAAATTGATTGTTGGCCGGATTTGGATACAGGCTAAAAAGGGTTTTCGTAGGTTCAGCCGTGCTCAAGTTGGGGTTGTCAAATACCAATTGAAATCGGTCAGTTGCTGTAGAGGCTGCATTGGTTGCATCTACACCAAAAGAATAGGTGCTGTTGCCGTTTGTAGGGATTTGCGTATAGCTTTGCAACAGGGCATCATACAAATAGCATGCTAAGCTCGTATTGTTGGTTCCTTCAAGCACAAGATTGTAATTGCTCACACGGTATTGTGTTATTTTCAATGGGATAACATCTGTACTTTGCGGCAAATTTCTACTTTCAATACTCAAAGATTTAGTCGAATTTACCGCGGCTAAGGTTTCGTCTAGGTTGGTAAATTTTCCTGCATCATTGCCATCCACCTCATTGGTTTCGTTGGCATCAAATAAAACCAAAAGGCCATCGAGTGCCGGAGCTTGTAGGGCCTGAGTAGCGCTGTCATACAAGGTAAGGCGAATGCTTTCCTGCGCGTCTGTAGCGGGTCGAAATACATTTTCGTTGGTTGCAGTCGTGTATTTATTTGATTCTTGAAATTGAATGCTCGCAGAACCAGCTGCCGTTGTTTTTACAAAACAAGCTTGGCTGGGTTGTAGGTATTGGTTTGCCATGGAGCCTGAGACATTATTGGTTCCATTCGATAAAAGTACCGAAACGTAAGCTCCTCGTGTGGCCACTTTGGGATCCCACACATAATAATAGCTGCTGTTTACGTTGGAAGCATTATCCAATACTGATTTCATGTTTACCGGGCATTGGTAAGGATTGCCCACTAAACTATAGCCGTTTGCTGCAGCATTTAAATTGCTGATGGTTTTACTCCCAATGTATAAAGAGCCTGTGGTGCGCAACGTGGTGTTGGTAGCTGCAGGTGCATTGAGTGTTAAATCAACGGTTCGGTCGCCACGCACCATGAGGCGGTAGGCGTCTCCTGCGGCTAGATTTACATTGGTAGAAGTAGCTGCAACCCAAGCCGGACTGCTGTTGTTGAAGCTAAATAGCGAAGCGTTGTTGGTCGCTGTGGCATCAAAACCGTTGGATGCCCCTCCAGTTCCGGTGATATCGGTTCCCCATCCAGCCGTATCGTTGCCATTTTCTTGCCAATTGGCTCGAATGGACGTATAGGTAGTAACCGGAGAACTCACCAATCGATAGGCTCGGCGAGCAGGAATGTAGCGTTCAACCACCAAGTTATCTATTGCACCACCTGTCGATGGCTCTACGATGGCCGATTTGCTGGTGTTACTTTTTAAGGTAATTTTCCCGGCCGCATTGAGTGTGCCTTGTGCAGCTTGTACAAAATCAGTAATGCTCAAATTCCCAGCGTTTATGGTAGCGGTATTGGCTGATTTATTGAGGACTAATTTTTTGGCTGTATCGTTACTGCCAAAATTGATAGTTTGGTTTGCATTGCCCGCAAATTGAAGTGTTGCGCTGCTTAAATTAACGGTTCCCGTATTGCTGTAATTTCCTGCCGCGATCAAGGTTCCTGTTCCTAGGTTTAGAATGCCTGCGTTTTCTATATTGTCGCCAATGTATAGCTCTTCAGAATTGGTTACCGAAATCACCTCATTGGTCGCTACATAAAAGGGCGTTTGCGACTGGGCCATAGCTACTTGGCAGCCACAACAAACAAGCATTACCTGTAGTAGTTTTTTCATAGGTATAGTGTTCGTATTAATTGAGTTTGAACGCTTCCATTTTGGTCCAAACCCTATCCCCATCACCGGTAATCGTAACAGCACTTAATGCATTGTTTGTATAGCCAGTAAGTGATATGTAGTCAGTGGTTCCATTCATATAAACGAGCGTAGTAGCCGTTTGCGTTCGAGTCAGATTTAAATAAACTACGGGTTGTTCTGCCAATATTTGATTGATGGCTTGTACCGCACCATTTTTCAAAATTTGCATATTACACTGTATCCCATTTGCTGAAGTGGTAGTAAATGCAAAATGAACACTTGCCGAAACAAAATAATATCCGGCTACGGTGGGTTGAAAACGATAGTTGCTAGCGTCCCACCAGTTGTTGGGGTCATCTTTGTCGGTCATCGGAATGGTTATCCCTGTATTGGTAATGGTTTGATTAGTTGCAAGTCCTGCCACCATATAATATCCTCCATTGGCATTCAAATTGCCATTTACTTTTACTGCGCCATTTACATAGAGTTTCTCGCCTTGGTTTTGGGTAGTTACCCCAATACCCACATTCCCTAATTCATTGATGGCAAAACCTTTGGTTTCATCGGCACCTGTAAATATTCTAAACCGTGGAGTGCTGTTGTTGGAATATTGATCTATAACCCAATCGGTGCCCGAACCTGAAACCGATTTTTTAAGGCTAATTTGCCCGCCTTCAGACGAGCTTGTTTGGGGGTTAATGACAATTTCACCCGAATTTGTGCCCGCGGCATTTCCAACTTCTAAGCTAGTAGAGGGTGTGCTTGTGCCTATTCCTACGTTTCCATTGAGTATAGTTTTTCCAGTACCACTTGGGGTGAGCGTTACATTTTGGTTGGTTCCGCCTGCTGCAAACGTAAGCGCAGTTGTACCCGTTATTGCGCCTGTTGTGGTACCCGTTCCGCCATTGGCCACTGCCACAGTTCCGGTTACATTGGCGGCGTTGTCGGTTGCCGAATTTAATTTTGACCAACTGGTTCCGTTGTAAAAATAATAGCCCGGAATTACATTCGTTGGCGAGCTACCTGCTGTGGCTGTATTGTATATTAATAAGCCGCTGGCTGGACTGCTAATGGTGGAGGTGTCAGTTGTTCCGGTTAGGGCTACACGTGGCGGTAAAAAACCTTTGTTGGTAGCGTTTACTTCTAATTTAGCAGAAGCTTCGGGTGTATTGGTGCCAATGCCTACTTGTGCTAATAAAGCATAAGGCAAAAGCAACAACAAAAAGAGCGTTGAATTTTTCATGAGTACAATTTTTACAGTTTTTTAAGGCTGCAAAAGTCATTCTTCACATTCATTTTGGGTGTTGATATCCGCTTAGTTTAGTGCTGAATTTTAAATTGAGCACAACTTTAATAAAGAGCGCTACAATTTTTTATGTCTGTTCTGGAATTCGAGCGGGGTGAGTCCGGTGCTTTTTTTGAAGCAACTGAAGAAGTTTGATTTAGATAAAAACCCCGCTTGGTGGCCAATAGCATCAAGTGTAAACTGGGTGTGGGCTTCGCTAAGCAGTGCTGTTTTGGCGTATTCCACTCGGTATTGGGTTTTCATGTCGGTGAATTTCATACCAATGTAATCCCGAAAACAAATCGTGATGTGGTGCTGCGGAACCTTGAGTGCGATGGTTAAGTCGCTAATCGCAAAATCTATTTTGAGGTAGGGTTGCTGTTCTTTGAAGTGCTTTTTAATTTGTTTGGCTAAATCAATAAAGTATTCGTTTTCATATACTTCGTCTTTTATTACGGCTACTTCTACCGATTTTTTGTACACACTAGGCACAGGACTCAAGGTAAGTTTACCGTATAATATTTCCGGGAATAAAAGTAAACTGCCATTTATTAAAGCAATACCTAAAGCCGATAAAAACAAAACTTCCTGTGCATGTTCACTGTACAAGTACTTTTTTTCTTGGACATAATTGGACAAAAAGAAACTGTATGAAAACACAATAATAAACATCAAACCCAATAGGGTAAAGAGCCAACGAAAGATGTATTTGCTGCGCGATGATTTCTGCTCTTGCTTTGATTTACGCATCGCTTTTATTGTGATAAAAAAGCAAACAAAAATATAGCCAAAAAGGGAAGTGAGCCGAACGAGGTAATTGAATTGCCACGTAAAAAAGCTATTGAATGGAAAATTATTCAATTCGTCAAAATGGGTGCTACAATACCGAACAATTTCTACTTTTTTATCAAATGGAATCAATAAGTATTCGGTAATGGATAGTAAGTGCACACACGCAGGAATAAAATGCAACAAATCTCGTTTTGTAAAAACAAATCGATCGGCAAAAACACCTCGCACATAGAAGTATAATAACGGCCCCATAAGCAAATAAAGAGGCGAGAAATTATTGTACAAAATTATAGTCCACACCAAAGAAAACGAAACGATTGAATAATAATGCGTGACACTATAAAGGGATAATAGAAACAAAAAACTGCCAATGTAAATGGAGTTTTTGTTAATCTGCCAGTTTGAAATAATAATAATCAAACTCAGTACAATTGATAAAATTGAAATGGCTAGTAACATAAAATTTGGAATCAAAAAAAATCTGATACAAAAGTACTCAAATTAGAAAGCGGCACCGGGAATAGCGCCTCGTGTTGTGCTGATTTTAGATATGCGTACTTAATTTAACCAACTAAATCAATGTTTTTGCTCTTTTGATGGATTTCGGTTTAAAAACGAGGTGTCTAAAATAACCTATTGGCTTTCCGGAAAACAAAGACGAATTAGTGTACTTTTGAGTACTAATTTTAACAAACATCCCATGTGGAATCAAGTACAAGAAACCGTTAGTTACCTGCAAAAAAGAACTGGATTTTCACCCGAATACGGCGTGATTTTGGGTTCTGGCTTGGGCAGTTTTACCGAGGATATTCACATCGAGCACCGCATTCCCTACAGTGAAATCCCGCATTTTCCGGTTTCAACCGTGCAAGGCCATGCCGGGGCTTTGGTGTTTGGCACTGTTGGCAACAAAAAAGTGGTGGCCATGCAAGGCCGTTTTCATTTTTATGAAGGCTATGGCATGCAACAAGTAACCTTTCCGGTGCGGGTCATGAAGTACTTGGGCGTTTCCAAATTGATTGTATCCAATGCTTCGGGTGGGGTGAATGTAAATTACCAGGTTGGATCCATCGTCCTAATTACCGATCACATCAACCTCATGCCCGAACACCCGCTACACGGGCCCAACGACGAACGCTTTGGTCCACGTTTTTTAAATATGAGTGAAGCCTACAGCAAAAAACTACTAGCCCAAGCCGAAGCCGTTGCGCAGGAGTTACGTATAGAAGTCCAACACGGTGTTTACTTGGCGTTGCAAGGTCCCACCTTTGAAACGCCTGCCGAATATGTGATGGTGAGAAACCTTGGCGCCGACTGTGTGGGGATGTCAACTGTACCCGAAGTGATTGTGGCCCGACATATGGATCTGGACGTATTTGGTTTATCGGTTATAACTGATATGGCTACTGAGGCATCTATTGAAACGGTAAGTCATGCCGAAGTCTTGGCCGCTGCCCAAAAGGCAGAGCCGAATGTAAGAAGATTGATAAAAGGATTAATAGAAAAAGACTAAACTTTAGACCTCTAGATTCTTGCAAATAATGTGGTAGAATTCTTCGGGATTGAAGGGTTTGGTAATTACGTCATTCATGCCAAATGAGAGGAGCATCTCTCGGTTTTCATTGAGTGAAATGGCCGTTAGGGCAATAATTTTTGTTTTTGGGTCAAAGGTTCGGATAGTTTGTGTGGCAATCGTTCCGTTAATGCCAGGCAAGTGTACATCCATCAATACCAAATCGTAGCGGTTGTTTTTTACCGCTTGTATGGCATCTTCGCCGTTGTCAATTACCTCACAGACCATTTCTTTGTTTTCGACCATTTTTTTGGTGATCATTTGGTTGATCTTGTTGTCTTCAATGAGTAGTACTTTTTTGCCTTTCAATATCTGGTCGTTGTACACAAATTGTGGGCGTTCCAAATCGTCTGCTTTACTAATTCTAAAAGGTAAAACCACGGTAAATGTAGAACCATTGCCCACCTGACTGGCCAACGAAATACGGCCGCCCAAAATTTCGATGAGTCGTTTCACGATCGAAAGGCCCAAGCCGGTTCCGCCGTATTTGCGATTGATTTCGATAGAACCTTGCGAAAAACTATCAAAGACCGATTCCAGTTTGTCTTCGGGAATTCCGATGCCGGTATCGGCTACTTTAAATTCAATATTTATTCTATCATCGTGAGAGTCGAGTACTTTTGTGGTTACTTGCACTTCGCCGTTTTTGGTAAATTTTAGCGCGTTATTGATGAGGTTGAGTAGAATTTGTGACAATTTGGTGGGGTCGCTCACTACTTGGCTGGGCATCGTCGGATCGAGTAAAATGCTGAAGCGATTGTTGTTGGTAATGGCCAACTCCTTGAGTGAATTTTGAATGTTTTCGGTGAGTTCCTTCAAATTAAAACTCAACTGTTCAACCTCAATGCCCTCTGATTCGATGCGGTTAATTTCTAAGATCTCGTTGATGAAAGTGAGCAAATAATTTCCTGAAAATTTCAAGGAATTTAAGTAATCCAACTGGGATTTTTTGGGCTCTTCTTCCAAGAGTAAATGCGTGATTCCATTGATGGCATTGAGCGGGGTGCGCAATTCGTGGCTCACTGTCGATAAAAAATCGGCACGGGCTTTCAAGGCTTGTTCGGCTTTGGTTTTGGACAATTCCAATTCTTGGTTTTTGTCTTCGAGCAGTTGGTTAGATTTTTTGCGAATGTTGTTGTTTTTGTACAAGGATAAACTCAGCAACGACAAGATTAAAATAAATCCAATCGACAAAATAATAATGATGTTGGCTACCCGGCTGGCCTTTTGTTGTTCTTTGTTTTCCTTGTCTAATTTTTCAATGATTTTAAGCCGCTCGTTTTCTTTGAATTCTGTAAAATCAGCGGCGCCCAACTTTTGAAAACTCAATTTTGACAACGAATCATCCAATTGCATGTGCAGACGCAAATAGGTATAGGCTTTTTGCATGTCTATGGTTTTTTCATAGGCTTTGCTCAGTTCCAATAAAATCTTGGCTTTCAGTCCAAGGTTGTTTTTGCCGTTTAATTCTTGGGCTTTTTTAAGGTAATTCAGGGCCAGGTTGTATCTAAAATTATGCGACTCGATTGTGCCCAAATGATAGTATGCTTCGGCCTTGATTTTGAGTACGTCTTGTGAATCGCTGTTTTCAATGAGTTGCCGAAAAATAAGTCGGGCTTCTTCAAAATCACCTTTGGCTTCGTGGACAATTCCTTTTTGCAGTTGAATCAAAGTAATGGCATCGGGAATGCGTAAAAAACGGTAAATGTTTTTGGCGTTTTCCAAGTTTAACTCGGCATTCATGTATTGTTTGAGCTCAATTTGACAAAGTGCCAATTGAAAATACGAATAGGCTTGGTCATTGGTAGCGGGGTAGGCATCGACAATTTCTAAGCACTTTGTATATTGTTTTGCCGCCTCTTCGTATTTGTTTAAATCAAAGTAGATAGCTCCCATGGCCGCATACGATTGCGCCATTTTTTTTGGATTCCGAATCTCTTTTGAATAATCAAAGGCCTTTTGTGCAAAATCTAAAGCGGCTTTGTAATCGTTGGTTTTGTAGTAAAAAGAGGAGAGTTCCAAATAACTCCCCACGCTGTCCATATCTATTTGCGTAGACTCAGGCTGTTGTGCCATGAGTGGCCCAATCCATAAACAGAGTAGAAGCAAATAAATATTTCTCATGCGCTTAGGCGTTGTATAACAGGGTCTTAAATTACTTTTTTTTCGAATACAACAAATCAATTAAGTCAATTAATCGCGAGGAATACCCAATTTCGTTGTCGTACCAGCCTACAATTTTTACCATTTTTCCCAATACTGAAGTGAGTTGGGCATCAAATACGCAGGAGTGGGTGTTGCCAATCACATCCACTGAAACAATCGGGTCTTCGGTATAGGACAAAATCCCTTGTAGAGTAGATTGCGCAGCCCTTGCAAATGCGGCATTAATTTCGTCACGGCTCACGGCATGCAATACATAGCAAGTGATGTCGGTTAATGAACCGTCGGGAACCGGAACACGTATGCCACTGCCGCCAATTTTTCCGTCAAATTCCGGGAAAATTTTAGTCAAGGCTTTGGCTGCGCCGGTTGAAGTAGGCACTATCGATTGACTAGCGCTTCTTGCTCGACGTAAATCTTTATGCGGTTGGTCGTGTAAACTTTGGTCGGTGGTATACGAATGTACGGTGGTAATGTAAGCTTGTTCAATGCCACATAAATCACGAATCACGGCCAACATGGGCGCCGCATTGTTGGTGGTGCAACTGGCGTTGGAGATAATGGTTTCAGTGCCGTCTAGCAGTTGATCGTTCACACCAATTACGATGGTTTTGATGGAATCATCCTCAGAGGGTGCCGATAGGATTACTTTTTTAGCGCCGGCTTTAAGGTGCTCGGCCAATTCTGCGCGCAGCTGTCGTTTGCCTGTGGCTTCGATTACTACATCAATGGCTAAAGATTTCCAAGGAAGCGATGCAATTTCTCTTTCGCTAAAATAGGCAACTGCCGTTTGGTCTACCCACAATTGGTTTATGGCTGCTTTGCACGCGTGAGGAAAAATGCCGTGTATGCTGTCATACTTGAGCAAATGTGCCATGGTTGCGGCTTCGGCCAAGTCATTGATGGCCACCACTTCGATAGCAGGATGCTCCCATAACAACCGAAATACCTGGCGGCCAATGCGTCCAAAGCCATTGAGGGCAACACGTATTTTGGGTTCCATTTGCTACGGATCTAGATTAATGAATGTGCTTTTGCGCCTTATATGACGAACGCACTAAGGCACCACTTTCTACGTGTTTGAAGCCCAATTCTTTCCCGATTTTTTCGTATTTCTCAAATTGCTCGGGTGTAATGTATTCTTTTACAGGCAAGTGTTTTTTGCTGGGTTGCAAATATTGACCAATGGTCACTACGTCAACTAGTGCGTTTCTTAGGTCGTGTAAGGTTTCAATTACTTCGGCTTCAGTTTCTCCCAAGCCCAACATAATGCCCGATTTGGTTCGGTTGATGCCTTGTTCTTTTAAATATTTTAAAACCGCCATACTGCGGTCGTATTTGGCTTGGATACGCACTTCGCGGGTGAGTCGGCGCACGGTTTCAATGTTGTGGGAAACCACCTCGGGATTGGCGGCTACAATGCGATCTAGCAAGCGTTCGTTGCCTTGAAAATCGGGAATTAAAGTCTCTAAAGTTGTGCTAGGGTTCATGCGGCGAATAGCCTCAATGGTTTCTTCCCATATAATTGAACCGCCGTCTTTCAAATCGTCTCGGTCAACACTCGTGATAACCGCGTGTTTAATGGACATGATTTTAATAGAACGCGCTACTTTTTCGGGTTCGTCCCAATCTACCGTTTCTGGTCGGCCAGTTTTTACACCGCAAAATCCACATGATCGGGTGCAAATATTTCCCAAAATCATAAAGGTGGCTGTGCCTTCTCCCCAACATTCGCCCATATTCGGGCAGCTGCCTGAGGTGCAAATAGTATTCAGTTGGTATTTATCAACTAAGCCACGGAGTTCTGTATATTTTTGACCAATGGGCAGTTTTACCTTGAGCCATTTGGGTTTCCCTACGGGTAGTGTGTTTTCGACTATCGATTCCATAGATTGCGTTTTAGCGTCACAAAAATAACGAATGGATTTGGTTTGAGTGGGCGTTTTGGTCAACTAATTTTGCAGGATTTTGATCAGCATTTATTCTACAAAATCCAGGTCTTTTTGGTGAGTTTCGCTAATGGTAAAGGTGGAGTAAATACTTAAACCAAAAGCAATAATTCCTATGATTATTACGGCTGTAATTACGCCATAATCGGCTTTAAAAAAATCAAATCCAATGAGCATTACCGCCAATAATCCACGCACCATGTTGGGAACAGTTGCTGTTACGGTACTGCGTATGTTGGTGCCAAATTGCTCGGCTGCCACGGTTACAAACATCGCCCAGTAGCCGGTACCAAGTCCCAACCATGCGCAAAAAAAGTAATACCCATTGACTGTCGTAGCTACACCCGATAATAATAAAACAACACCTACTAAGGTAAAAGCTAGCATGTATAAAATGGCTTTTTTGCGTGAATGCACCGCGTGCGAAATAAAACCACTCGCAAAATCTCCTATCGAAATACCCAAGTAGGCCCACATGATGGCTTCGCCAGGCTTGAAATTTGTAATTCCAAAAACAGGCGCAAATTGGTTGCCCATTACGGCCAAGATGCCAATACAATACCAAGTAGGTAGTCCAATGGCAATACATTTCAGGTATTTAATGGCAGATGTTTTTGTTTTAAACAAGGACAAAAAGTTTCCTTTTTGAATGCCTGATTCGTGTTTAATGTGGGTGTATAATCCGCTTTCTAATACGCCTATGCGCAACAACAATAAACCCAATCCCATGCCGCCACCAATGAGGTAGGCCAATGACCAACCTGTAGCCGCTGGACCAGCCAGTTCTACGGTAAAATGAGCAACTACAGCACCCATTAAACCAAATCCCGCTACAATCGAGGTACCAATGGCTCGCAATTCTTTTGGCAATGTTTCGGCCACCAAAGTAATTCCTGCACCCAGTTCACCGGCTAAACCTAATCCAGCGATAAAACGCAACCAAGCGTAGAGTTGGGCTTTGTCGGCGATCGGAATTTCTTGAATGAATCCGCAGGCGATGTTGGCCAAGGAGTAAACCAAAATAGAACCAAAAAGCACCGACAACCGGCCACGTTTGTCGCCCATAATTCCCCAAAAAATACCACCCAACAGCAAGCCCGTCATCTGGAAATTCATAATGGTGGTACCCACAACATCAGGGTCTAAGTGTAGTGATTTTAAACTGGGTACGCGCACAATGCCAAATAAGAGCAGGTCGTATATGTCAACAAAATAACCCAATGCGGCTACTATAACGGGTAAACTAAGTAAATGGGAAAGTTTTTCTTTTATTGTAAATGTTTTCATTGTAAAAAAATAGGTTTTCAAATATATTATTTTTACTCATTCAAAATTATAAAGTTCGCACCGGTGTTTGCGGCAAAGTTGTATTTTTGAGCTCTAAATAAATACCAAAATGGACGTAAAAGACAGCAACGGAAATATTCTACAAGACGGCGATTCAGTAACCGTAATAAAAGATTTAAAAGTGCGCGGATCTTCCGATGTGATCAAACGCGGAACGATGGTTAAAAACATTCGCCTCACCGACGATCCAGCCGAAATTGATTGCCGCGTGAACAAAACCGCAATGGTATTGCGCACGGAGTTTGTGAAGAAAGCTTAGATTGTTCTCGGTTGTCTGTTCTCGGTTAACGCGCTACTTCTAGCTTCCAACTTCCAGTTTTAAACTCTTCGTTTATCACTAATCATCTCGGCCAATAATTTTTTGGCCCGCAACAATTTAATTTTCACGTTGTTGAGTGGTTCTTGGGTGTGGTCGGCAATTTCTTGGTAAGAGAGTTCCTGAAAATACCGCAGCTGAATGACCTCTTGGTAATGCGGTTTGAGCTGCTTAATGTAATGCAGTAAGTTGGATAAATTTTGCTCGGTGATGAGCTGGTCTTCTACGGTTGGTGTTGTATCGGCTAGGTTGTAGGTTTTGTAGGTTTCATCTACCGACAAGTTAACAAACACCGAAGTTTTACGTTTACGCAACAAATCAATGTGTACGTTTTTGGCAATCGCAATGAGCCAGGTATTAAATTGAAATTCAGCTTTATAGGTTGCAATTTTGTCAAAGGCTTTGGCAAAAGTTTCAATGCAAATGTCTTCGGCATCAATTTCGTTTTCGGTACGTTTCAACATAAACCCATAAACTTCATTCCAATAGTGATCCAGTAGGAATGTAAAGGCCACTTGGTCCCCAAGTTGGGCTTTTGCTATGTTGGCGTTTATTTCCAATGCACCGGTTTTGAAAACAAAGTACTCATATAAATACTAAGCTGACTGATGATGAGCAGAAATTCTATAATTGGAAACCAATACATTACGTCCTTTTCTTTTAATTTACCGGCGGCAAATCCCAAGGATATCCATGCAAATAGATAGCGAAATCCTACTAAACTGAGCACAACAATCCATTGAAATTGAAAGGCCAATAATACAATTGCCAAAACTAGAAATGCAAATTGTAAGCCGTAAAATAAGCCCAGCTGAAACTGGTCAAATCCTTTATAATGCGAAGCGGTTGATACGTGTCTTCGTTTTTGATTAAACCAATCTTTTAGGTTGGTTTTGGGTTTAGAATAGGTAAAAGCGTCTGCCGATAAACACCAGGTTATATTGCTGGCAGTTGCCGCTTGGTTGATGAACAAATCGTCGTCACCTGAGCGCACTTTCATGTGATCCATAAACCCGCGGACATTGAAAAACTCTTCTTTTTTGTAGGCTAAATTTCGGCCCACACCCATATAAGGTTTACCCAACTTTGCCCATGAAAAGTACGAAACCGCACTGAGCAAGGTTTCAAATCGGATTAACTTATTTAAAAAGGAATTTTTAATTTTTTCGTAGGCACCATATCCCAAAACGATGGTTTTTTGGGTTGTAAATTGACTGCTCATTTCTTTGATCCATTGGTTAGAGGCAGGATAACAATCGGCATCGGTAAATAAAAGGTATTCGTATTTGGCCGCTTTAATGCCCAAAGTCAAGGCAAATTTTTTGTTGCCCCAAAAGGCTTCGTTGTTTTGCACCTTTACCAATTTGATGTTGGCATATTGTTTTTCAAAGGCTTCAAAAACTTCCAAGGTTTCGTCGCTCGAAGCATCATCGATGAGCACCACTTCAAAGTCCGGATAATCTTGTTGCATCAATAAAGGCACAAATGCTTTGACATTTTCTTCTTCATTTTTGGCGCAAACAATCACCGAAATGGGTATGCGTTTTTGAGGCGCCGAAGTCCATTTGCCAAATGAAAAGTTGCCAAAAATAACCACATAATAAATAAATTGTCCCAGTAAAACCGCAATAAATAAATAAAATAGAATAGTCAACATAAACAAATTGATACATTAATTGGATTGGCTTTCGCAGCGCGCAAATGTACAAATTCCAAGGGGAAACGAGAACAGCAAAATCAGCAAAATAGCACTCAGCTATATTTATATAATATTCACTTCGGCTTCAATGGCAATGCCAAAGGTTTCTAGAACGGTAGCTTGTATTTTTCGGGACACTTCAAGAATTTCTTGACCGGTGGCCTGTCCATAATTCACTAAGACCAAGGCCTGGTTTTTGTGTATACCTGCGTCGCCAAATCGTTGGCCTTTAAATCCGCATTGCTCAATGAGCCAACCGGCCGGTACTTTTACTTCGGTAGGTGATACCTCAAAGTATTTCATGTCGGGGAATTTTTTGTGGATTGGCGCAAATTCAGTTCTCGAAATCACTGGGTTTTTAAAGAAACTGCCGCTATTGCCCAGTTCTTTCGGGTCGGGCAATTTGCGTTGACGTATTGCAATTACAGCCTTGCTCACGTCTTGGATGCTGGGATTTGTAATTTGTTTTTCAGCCAATTCAGCTTGAATGTCTCCGTAGCCGGTATTTATTTGATGGTTAGTTTTACTAAGGCAAAAATCAACCGAAACAATGATATACTGGTCTTTTACGGTATTTTTAAAAATGCTTTCGCGGTAGCCAAATTCACATTCGGCATTGCTAAACGTTTTTAGTTCCAACGTTTTGCGGTCTAAGGCGATACAGGAAACAAAATTGTCCTTGATTTCTTTGCCATAAGCCCCAATGTTTTGCACGGGCGTAGTCCCCACATTGCCTGGAATTAAGGACATGTTTTCCAATCCGCCATAATTTTGCTCCAGGGTCCATTGCACAAATTCGTGCCAATTTTCACCAGCCATTCCCCGCACAACTACTTCATTTTCTGTTTTCGATACGATTTCTTTTCCTTTAATATTGAGGTGAATCACTAAGGCCTCAATATTCTTGGTGAGCAACATATTGCTACCACCGCCCAAAATAAATTTCGACTCCGTTGGATATTCGATAAACACCTGTCGCAATTCGTCAACCGATTCAACCGAAACAAATTGTTTGGCCTGTGCAGCTATACCAAAAGTATTGTAGGCGAGTAGGGGGAAATTAGCGTGTATTTGCATAGTAAATTATATAATTTCGAGTAGTGAACTAAAGGGTTCTACGTAGTTTTTGAGCCAAATGTGCAACATAAATAAAGGCATCACATACGGCACCATGCGGTGATCACCTTTTTGAATCCCTTCGACCAATTTTGTCGCGTTGATGTGTTGAAAATAAGGCAAATCAAAAATACGACTTTTGGTAAACGCCTGAAGTTCTTCTTTAAAAGCGGGGCTATGGGTAAGGTAATCGCCCCAAGGTACGCTTAGTCCATTTTTTTTGTAATCCAAAACTTCTTTGGGCAATCGCGGTTCCATGGCTTTTTTCTGAATATACTTTCCTTTTTTTTCTTTAAAAAGCATCGCATTGGGTAAAGTACCTAAGCCAATGATCAAACGCTCATCCAAAAAAGGCTCTCTGCATTCAACCGAGGCGCCCATGGTGCAGCGATCATTTCTGTCAAGTAGCGAACATAAATACGTATGCTGGTCAAAATACAAGGCTTGACGTTTGGGATTGTTAGGATATAATTCTTGGGCTTCTTTTAGAATTGCCTGGCGGTAGTTGTTTTCTGGAGCTTCCGAGATTCCGTAGTTTTTTAAAATATCCTTTGGAAACATATTGCTTCCATTGTACATAATCAATTCGTCCATAGAGGAAAGTTCGGCGTAGCGCACTAGTTTGTCTAATCGCGGATTGTGCGAAAACACGCCAGTACGACCAATAACCCCAATGGCTTTTAGTAAAGAAGGGTGCTTCAAGGCTTTGTATCGCACATAGCCACCCATCAATTCGTCGGCGCCTTCGCCCGACAAAACCACTTTTACTTTGGATTGCGCCATTTCGGCCAAGGCCAATAAATGTGGTTCGCTCAAGTGCATCAAGGGTTCGTCTTGAAAATAAGTTGCGGCTACTAATTTTTCAAAAAGCTGCCCATCTTCCAAAGTTTTGCTCTGAAAGGGATAGTCAAATTGGGCCGCCAATCGCTTGGCTATGTCGGCTTCGTTGTGTTCGTTTTCTTTAAATCCAATGGTAAACGCCTGAATGTCTTGCTGGTTTTGTTCATGCAGGGTAGCCAAAATAGACGACGAATCTAATCCGGCACTCAAAAATACACCTACCGGTACATCGCTCACCATGCGCAATCGCATCGATTCGTCAAATATTTCGGTATACCAAGCAATTGGATTGGTAATTGTGGGGTGTTTTTCTATTTCGGCTTTTAAATCCCACCATTTTTCAACGGTGCAGTTCCCTTCTTGGTCAAGCGTCATGACATGGCCGGGCACTATTTTTTTGATGTGTTTAAACAAGGTGTTTTCGCCGGCAACAAATCGATTAAAAATGTATTCTTCCAAACCTGCTTGGGAAATCTGTAGGGGAATTCCGGCAGTAAAAAGTGCTTTTTGTTCGGAAGCAAAGTAAAAAGTATCCTTGTGAAAAGTATAATACAAAGGTTTTACCCCCATGCGGTCGCGCACCAAGGTCAATTTTCGGAGTTCTTTATCCCAAATGGCAAAGGCAAACATGCCTTGTAAACGATGGAGCATTTTTGTTCCATACAATTCAAACAGATACAATAAAACTTCGGTGTCGGAGTGGGTTTTAAGGGTATACCCCTTGGCAATAAGTTCCGGATAAAAATCCTTAAAATTGTAAATTTCTCCATTGTACACCAGGGCGTATCGACTATCAGCCGAAACAAATGGTTGGTGTCCAGCGCTGCTTATATCAAGTACCGAAAGTCGGCGGTGACCCAGTCCCAAATTTTGGTCCACGTAAATTCCTTCGTCATCGGGTCCGCGGTGAGCCAAACTATCTCGCATGTTTACCAAGACTTTTTCATCTATGGGTTGCGTGGGCTGTAAATGAAAAATTCCGTTAATTCCGCACATTATCTTTGTTGTATTTAGTATCAAGCAAGGCATGGTAACGCGCTGCAATTAAAGTCATGTTTGTTTGGTAATCGGCCTGTTGCACAATAAATTCTCGGTTGGCGGCTATCGCTTTTTCGCGAATTTCAGGATGTGCGATTGCCCATTCCAGGGCATTGGCCAAGGCTTGCGGTTCTTGTAGCGAAACCAATTGGCCATTCTCTTGTTGACTGATCCAGGAGCGATTTCCGGGTAAATCAGAAACAATAGGGTAGCAGCCACTGGCCATGGCCTCAAATAAAGACGCCGATACTCCTTCGGTTTCGGGCATGCTGATGTAATAATTGTGTTGCACCAGCAAGGCAGGCAATTCGGTATTGGGAATACGTCCTATAAAATGCACCTGTTGATTGAGCTCGAATTGAGTACACATTTTTTGTAAGCGCTTTTTTTCCTGTCCATCGCCCACAATGGTCAATTCAAAATCAATTCCTTGTTGTTTGAGTTGATGAAATGCTTTTAAAATAATAGGATGGCCGTATTCGGGTTCGAGCGCTCGGGTTACAATGGCTTTGACCTTAGATTGATCAAAATTTATTGCCGGCTTAAATGTGGCGGTATTTATTCCTTTGGGTAATACCAAAATTTTGGTTGGATCCACGCCCACCTTGGCCATAGACTCTGCCATAATGGGGCCCCAAGCGTGCACCAAATCGGCTTTTTGAAAAGCGAAGTGTTGTATTCGTTTTTTGATGGGCAACAACAGCGACGACGAAGGCCATAAATCAGTTATCCCTTGTTGGGCAATAACTACGGGCTGAATACCGGTGTGTGCCGCTAAAAATCCATAGCTAGTGGTGCGTTCGGCAATGACCATGTCGGGTTGTTCTTGCCGAATGAATTTCCGCAAACTAAACCAAGCCACCGCATATTCAATCAACCTAAACAACCGATTGATTCCCCCGTAACTGGGTGTTTTTAATTCCCAACTCACGAGTTCAAAATTGCCAAATTCCCGCAACCCATTCATCCAGGTTTGGGCATCGGCGCGATAGGTTTCGCCAAGAAAAAGAATCTTCTTTTTTTTCATTTGGGTAATTACTCGTCCGTTTCTATTCCGCGGTATAAAAAATCAAGTAGCGGTTTCATGCTGCTAAATTGTGTGAGTACCTCGGTTGTAAAATGTGGTGAAAACACGTTTTCGTCTTTCAACCTATGGCTAAAAGTAAAACTTTTTAGTTTCAAATAATCGGCGGCAGGATGATCTTTTTCAAAGTCTTTAGGCCCGTTTTTAAGTTGGTTGGTCTCGTCGCGATCAAATCCTTTAAAGTGAGCAGCAAAAGGATTTTCATGCAATAAGTCGGTTAATTCATCGTGAAAAAAAGCGATTTCTCGGCGAATTTTTCGCAACTGCGCAGCCGGTGGAAAATAGATGCCACCCGCCACAAAACTCTTGCCGGGTTCCAAATGCAAGTAATAACCGGGAGCATTTTCCCAATTTCGATTGGTGTTGAGCCAAATGCCCAAATGTGTTTTGTAGGGTATTTTATCTTTCGAAAAACGCAAATCTTTGTGTATTCGAAAACTGCAATTTTTTATGGTCAAAGGCTCCAAATGCGGATCAATCGCTTGCATTTCGCGCAGCAATTCCCCAATTAGTGCTTGATAGTTTTCTTTAAATTGTGCGTATCGCGCGGCATTGGCCAAAAACCAATCCCGTGAATTGTTTTGGGCTAAATCGGTCAAAAATTGCCAAGATGCTGTTGTAATCATACTAATTCAATTTGGCACGCAATTCTGTTTCACTCATGAATCCACTATGTTTCCAAACTTCTTTTTGGTTGTCGTAATAAAATAGGGCAGGAAGTTCATCAATTTTGAGTTGGTTGAGGAGTGTTTTGTGCTCGTCGGCATTGAGGCGAACAATGGCAATTTTTCCGGCCATTTCTTTTTGAATTTGCAACACATAAGGGGCCATTTTTTTGCAAGGAGCACACCATTCGGCATAAAAGTTCACCAAGATTTTTGGATTGCTTTTCAGGAGTTCTTCATATTCTTGGCTGCACATGCCTACAATTTTGGTTGAGGGTTCAGCAAAACCCGCCGCATTCCATTTTAAGATTCCTCCGTTTAATTCAATGACAGAGGTAAAACCCAATTCTCCCAATTTTAGAGCGGCTTTTTTGCTGCGTCCGCCCGAAAGGCAATAGACAAATACTGGTTTTTTGGGATCTAATTGGCTTACCTTTTTGTCAAAATCGGATCCGTTCCAATCTATGTTTTGCGCGCCATCGAGGTGTTGAGCACTATATTCTTCGGGAGTTCGCACGTCAATGAGTTGGGCATTTGTGTTTTGTTTGAGTAAATATGCAAATTGATTGGCCGGCACCAGCTCATAACCTTCGCTTTGTTGGCTGTGGCAAGACATGATGATAAACAAATAGGAGAGCAAGCAAAGGTGTTTGAGTTTCATATTTTTATTTTTTTAGCAGCGCTAATTTAGACATTTCGCAAATGAGCGGGTTATAAATGAACAATTTTATACGATTGATTGGTTTGTTTTACTACCTGTTCGGTGCGCTCGGGATGTGTATCCGAGATAAATAATTGGCCAAAACTGTCGTTGTTTACCATGTCTATGATTTTGCCTACGCGAATTTCATCCAATTTATCAAATACATCGTCAAACAATAAAATGGGTTTCACGCCACTTTGCTTTTTGATGAATTCAAATTGCGCCAATTTTAACGCTATTAAAAATGATTTTTGTTGGCCTTGCGAACCAAATTTCTTAATTGGATAGTGGTCTATTTGAAACGATAAATCGTCTTTGTGTATGCCTACTGAAGTGTATTGCAATACCCGGTCAGTAGCTAATTTTTCGTGTAGTAAGTCCAAGAAATTTCCGTCGTGCAAATGGCTTTCGTAGACCAACTGAACCGCTTCGGCACTGTTGGTAATGGCTTGGTGGTGCTGATTGAAAATCGGGATAAACTTGGCGATAAATTGGGCTCTTTTTTCAAATAGCTGCGGGCCCAATTCGGCCAATTGCGCATCATAGATTTCCAGGGTCGATGCGTCAAAGGTGCGGTTGAGCGCAAAATACTTGAGCAGCGCATTGCGTTGACTCACCGTTTTTTGGTATTGAATGAGTTGGTGTAAGTAGCTATTGTCTAGCTGTGAAATCACCGAATCCATGAATTTTCTTCGGGTTTCACTACCTTCTATTATTAAATCGGCATCGGCAGGAGAAATAATCACCAAAGGAATTTGTCCCACGTGCTCCGAGAATTTTTCGTAGAGTTTGCCGTTGCGTTTCAGGATTTTCTTTTGTCCTTTTTTTAAACTGCAATTGATGATTTCGCTGCGTTTGTTTTTTTCAAAAACACCTTCAATCACAAAAAAATCTTCGCCGTGTTTGATGTTTTGTAAGGCCAATGGATTGAAATAGCTTTTTCCGTAGGCCAAATGATAAATGGCATCGAGTACATTGGTTTTGCCCACACCGTTTTTGCCTACAAAACAATTTATTTTGGCGTCGAGCTCAAAGCGGGCGTCGGCAAAATTCTTGTAATTAAATAAAGAAATGGATTGTAAAAACATGGGCTTTTATAGGCTCAGAAACGTAAAATTATCGCTTCCAAATGAGCCCGCAAATTATTGAAAATATGGTGATCTACCTAATTTTTTTCGGTGCTGTGCTACACGATTTATAGGGTGTTTGCAAAGCGAATGGAGTAGGGCGCAGTTTTGTTGAAATATTTGAATTTAATCGCAATTTTTTTGTGCGAGTTTCAATAAAAATTTTATTTTTGCGGCTCACTAATTTAAATGAAATGGCAACATACAATAAACGAGGATACAAATCACCAAAAGAAAAAGCAGAGAAAGTAGATGACGCCTTTTTGGAAGATGTGAATGTTGATGAAAAAGACAGTACAACCGCAGGCGTATTCAATACCTTGGATGCCACAGCTTCAAAAACAGAAGAATGGGTTGCCCGCAACCAAAAATATATTTTTGGCGTGGTAGCTGCCATCGCCTTGGTTACTGTAAGTTATGTGTTGTATGAGAAATTTATAGCGCAACCCAAAGAGGCAGAAGCGGCTAACGAAATGTTTGAAGCCCAACAAAATTTCCAAAAAGCAGTAGATGGCGTTAAAAGTGATTCGCTTTTTGCTTTGTGTCTTAAAGGTTCAGAAGGAAAATTTGGTTTTGTAGACATTGCTGACAAATATGCCGGAACAGCCGCTGGGAACTTAGCCCACTACTACGCTGGAATTGCCTACTTAAATACTGGAAAATACACGGAAGCGATTGCTTCATTAGAACAATTCAAATCAGATGATGCCGTGTTGAGCGTATTGGCACAAGGAGCAATTGGTGATGCATTTTCTCAAAAAAATCAACCAAAAGAGGCTTTGGAATTTTATGTGAAAGCAGCCAAAATGAATCCTAATGATTTTACAACTCCACGTTATTTATTGAAAGCAGGTCAAACAGCCTTGGCTTTAGGAAACAAAGCAGAAGCCTTGACCTATTTTACTGAATTGAAAGAGAAATACGAAAACACGGCCGAAGGTTCAACCGTAGATGGGTTGATCGGATTAGCACAATAATTTAGCCAAGGTGTAGAAAGCAATATTGTTTTCTATTTGAATCCCAATATTTTATGGCTACAGCAAATAAAAATTTATCCAATTACGATAAAAACTCAATCCCAAACGCGAAGCAAATTCGGTTTGGGATTGTTGTTTCAGAATGGAACGAAACCGTCACCGAGGGTTTGTATCAAGGTGCCGAAGCAGCGTTATTAGATTGTGGCGCTTTACCTCAAAACATCATTCGTTGGAACGTGCCTGGCAGTTTTGAGCTCGTATATGGCGCCAAGAAAATGATTGCCACCCAAGCGGTTGATGTAGTTATTGTGATTGGCTGCGTGATAAAAGGCGAAACCATGCATTTTGAGTTTGTGTGCGACGGTGTTACCCAAGGCATAAAAGATCTCAACGTACAATACGATGTTCCGGTAGTGTTTTGTGTGCTCACCGACAACTCCATGCAACAATCGGTAGATCGCAGTGGAGGAATACACGGAAACAAAGGAACTGAGGCGGCTATTGCGGCCATAAAAATGGCTTTTTTAGGCAAATAAGTTGCTCGAAATTTTTTCAAAAAAAATCAAACCCACTTTATTTTAGTGGGTTTTTTAGGCTCATTTCACGCCCAAACCCAACTTTATTTTTATAAATTTGTGTGCATCGCAAATCCACACTTAAACCCCTTTTATGTCAGGTATTATTCAATTGCTTCCCGATCACGTAGCCAATCAAATTGCGGCCGGCGAAGTGGTGCAACGCCCAGCATCAGTGGTAAAAGAGTTGCTAGAAAATGCAGTTGATGCCCAAGCGACTGATATCAAATTAATTGTAAAAGACGCCGGAAAAACCTTGGTCCAGGTAATTGACAATGGTTTGGGCATGAACGAAGACGATGCGGTACTGTGTTTTGAGCGACACGCCACCTCCAAAATTCGCCAAGCCGAAGATTTATTCGCCTTGCACACCAAAGGCTTTCGTGGAGAAGCTTTGGCTTCTATTGCAGCCATTGCCCATGTAGAGCTTAAAACCAAACAAGATCAACACGAATTGGGTGTCCACCTCATTATTGAAGGGAGTAAATTTACAGCTCAATCGGCGGCAGTGTTGCCCAAAGGCACTTCGTTTTCGGTAAAAAATTTATTTTACAATATTCCGGCACGACGCAATTTCTTGAAGTCGGATGTGGTGGAGTTCAAACACATCATCGAAGAATTTCAACGGGTAGCGATGGCGCATGCCAACATTCATTTTACCCTGATTCATAACGGCAGTGAATTATTTAATTTACCGGCCACCAATTTACGCCAACGCATCGTGGGTTTGTTTATGGGAAAAACCAACGAAAAATTGGTCCCGGTGCAAGAAGAAACTGATTTGGTTCAAATACACGGCTTTGTGTCCAAACCCGAATTTGCCAAGAAAACCCGTGGCGAACAGTTCTTTTTTGTGAACGACCGTTTCATAAAAAGTGGCTATTTGCATCATGCCGTATTGGCTGCCTATGAAGGCTTGTTGACTGACGGAACACAACCCAGCTACTTTTTGTACTTGCAGGTTCCGCCCAATACCATTGACATCAATATTCATCCCACCAAAACCGAAATTAAATTTGACGACGAACAGGCGCTCTATGCGATACTTCGCTCTACCATTAAACACAGTTTAGGTCAATTTAACGTAGCTCCGGTTTTGGATTTTGATCGCGATCCCAATTTGGATACGCCATACCATTTTAAAGATAAATCATCGGCTGTTCCGACGATTCAAGTGGATGATACCTTTAATCCCTTTGCCGCACAACCGGCTTCCTATTCCCGATCAGCAGCCTATTCTTCGATAAAATCAGCTGCTCCCCAATGGGAAAACCTCTATGTGGGTTTGCAACAAGATACTGCAGCTGTCTTTTCATCAGCTGGTCACCGATTTGAAAACGAGGAGATTACTGCTAATCTGTTCGAAGAGCCCAACCAAGAAACTTCGGCTTCTAAGCCGTATCAATTGCAACGCAAATACATCGTAAGTCCCATTAAATCGGGCATTGTTATAATTGATCAACAACGCGCACACCAACGCATTTTGTACGAGCAATTGCTCACCAACATGACCGTGCAACAGGTCCAAAGTCAGCCATTGTTGTTTCCGTTAGCCTTGTCTTTTTCTATACAAGAAATTCACTTGCTGCACGAATTAATGCCCGCTTTGCAAGCTTTAGGGTTTGCTTTTGACGAAAGTAAAGCCGATCAATTGGTAATCGCGGCACTTCCACCTCAATTGGAACAAGCTGCCGTATCGTCGGTTTTGGAATCCTTGCTGCACGATTTGGCCGATGGTATTCCAGCCAGCAGTTTTAGCACCAACGACACGATTGCCAAATCGATGGCGCGTTCATTGGCTGTAAAAACAGGCGCCTACCTCACCGAACAAGAACAAGAACATTTGGTAAATAGTTTGTTTGCCTGTAAAGATTCGGCGGTATCGCCTTTTCAAAAACCCACCTTTACCACCATTAGCTTGAGTGATATTGATAAAAAATTTACCCTATGATGCCCATTACTCCCACAGTAAAGCAATTGTTGATTGTTAATTTTCTTTTTTTTATAGGCTCACAAGTATTGGGTGATGTAGCCTATCAATTGTTGTCGTTGTACGATATTGAGAGTGATAATTTTCAGTTTTGGCAACCGCTTACCCACATGTTTATGCATGCCGAGGTATACAACGGAAACTTTTCTAACATCATGCACATCGGGTTCAATATGTTTGCCTTGTACTCGTTTGGGAGCATCTTGGAACACTATTGGGGCGGCGTTAAATTTTTATTTTTTTACATTTCTTGTGGATTAGGAGCAGCCTTGTTGCACAGTGTAGTCAACTATGTACAAATACAACTGTTACTCGACCACCTTTCGCAGTTATCTTTATCGGCTTCTGATATTCATCTGTTGTTAAATGCCGATTACACCGCTGTTTTTGATGAAAATGGCCAAATGGTAGCAGGTCAAGTACGTTCAATTATTGAAAAATCCCAGTTTCAACAAGCCGATTTCAATACTTTGATCAAGGCTGTTCAACTGTGTCAAACCCCAGCCGTAGGCGCATCGGGGGCAATATATGGTTTGTTGGTAGCCTTTGCCTTTATGGCGCCCAATGCCGAATTGGGCTTGATGTTTATACCAATTCCCATCAAAGCCAAGTATTTTGTACCGGGGCTTTTGGCTGTCGATTTATATATGGGCGTTAGCGGCGCATCCATTTTTGGCGGCGCTTCAGGCATAGCCCACTTTGCCCACATTGGCGGCGCTTTAGTTGGATTTTTAATGGTGTGGTATTGGAAAAAGAATCAGTTTAACAGCCGTCGTTGGAACTAAATAACACACCATGAGCTGGAAAAACGACCTCAAAGCAGAATACCAATTTGGTGGGATGGAGCAAAAACTCATCTTTTGGAACGTGGGTGCTTTTATACTATCCATTCCATTTTATTACCAATTTAGTGTAGGGATATTTGAATTTCCGCTCTGGATTAAACTTTCAGCCAACATTACTCAATTGGCAATTCACCCCTGGACATTGCTGTGCTATGGATTCTTTCATGCCAGTTTTTTTCATTTGCTGTTTAATATGATGGTATTGAATTTTGCAGGTAAATTGTTTCAAACCTTTTTTACGCAAAAACAATTGCTAGGGGTTTATTTGCTTGGATTGATTATCGCGGGCTTGGGATTCGTATTGGCCTTTAGCTTTTTTGATCTGGGTTTATCAAGCGGTTTGGTGGGTGCCTCTGGTGCAATCATGGCCGTGTTGGTCGCAACAGCAACCTATGCGCCGCAAATGAATATTCGCCTGTTGCTTATTGGCAACGTAAAACTGTGGCAATTCACCTTGGTTATTTTGGGTATTGATTTACTGCAATTGTTTACCGAAAACACTGGTGGCCACATTGCCCATTTATCGGGGGCATTATTTGGATTTGCCTACATCAAATTGTTACAACAAGGAATTGATCTGACTAAAATCATTTCCGGATTTTTTGATACATTAGCCCAGCCTTTTGCTCCGAAAAAGAAAAATTCGTTCAAAAAAGTGCATCGTACCTACCAGAAACCCGTTTCAAAACCGGCGATGAAGGTGGTAATAAAAGACAAAACTCAGCAGCAAATTGACGATATCTTAGACAAGATTAGCCAATCTGGTTATGACAGTTTAAGTGCCGACGAAAAAGAATTTTTGTTTAAAGCAGGGAAGTAATCATTCAAATCTAATCATGAAGCGTTTATCGTGGTTTAATAAATTCGCGTTTTTGGCCAATATTGTATTGACAATACTGACAGGGATTGCCTATGTATTGCCCTTTCTTGCGCCCAAGTTGTATCCGCTATTTGCAGTGCTCACGCTATTCATGCCCTTGTTTTTAATACTGAACGCCTTGTTTTTTTTGTATTGGGCCGTTCAGATTAAAAGGCAAATGTTGTTGTCGGGCTTGGTTTTGCTCATCGGAATTACCTTTATAACCAAGTTTTATAAATTCTCTGAAAGAAATTTGCCTGCCACCGAAAATGATTTTGTGGTCATGAGTTACAATGTTCGTTTGTTTAATTTATTTGATTGGCTACCCAACAAGGACATTCCCGAAAACATACGGCAGTTTATCATTGATAAAAACCCAGATATTTTGTGTGTTCAAGAGTATTCTGCGGCGGCACAGATTGATCTAAAAGTGTATCCCTATCATTTTATTTTCATGCAGGGCAAACACATTAAAACGGGTCAGGCCATTTTTTCCAAGTTTCCAATTATTGATCAAGGGAATTTGGAACTGCCCGCCAACTCCAATAACAATGTAATTTTTGCCGACATTAAACGCGGAAAAGAGATTTTACGGGTATACAATATGCATTTGCAATCCATAAAAATTTCGCCCGATGTGAATGAAATTTCCGAAAACATCGATGGAATCAACCAGCAAAAATCACAACTGCTTTTCAATCGCATCAGCAATGCATTTCGCCAACAACAGCAACAAGCCGAAATTATTCACCAGCACAAATTAAAATCCGAATACCCAGTTTTGGTGTGTGGAGACATGAACAACAGTCCGTTTTCGTTTGTTTACCGCACGATTAAGGGCAATTTACAAGACTGTTTTGAAGAGGCTGGAAAAGGCTTTGGACAAACCTATAAGTTCAAGTATTACCCGGCGCGTATTGACTATATTTTTGCCGATCCTTCGCTAAAAGTAAAGCATTTTGAAAGTTTTCCTAATGTGATGTACTCCGATCACTTTCCGGTAATGTCCCGCGTAGCTTTTGAGTAACTATACCTTTTGTTGTTTCAGAAAGTCTAAGGCAAATCGCCCTTCATTAAAAAGTAAGTCCAGTACACTTAGGTTGGAAATGAATCCGTGTTTGTCGGCAAAGACTTGTGGATATTCCTCAATAACCGTCAGGTCTTTTTTGCCATTGGCCAGTGGTCTATAATCGTCGATATCGCTGCGTTCGTGAAAATACTCAGTGGTTTTTTCGTAAGCAAATGGCAAGCCCAAACAATCAAATACCAACTCCAATGCACGCATGTTTAAGTCGAGTAGAAAAACTGGTTTGTCTGTAAATACCGGCATTAACTTGTCTTCAAAGTATTCAAAAAAAGGTGAAGTGCGGTAGGCGGCTTCCAGCGATTTGAAATGCTGTTTTTGCCAATCAAAGGCCCATTCTATTTTGACATCTTGGGCCGCTTGATGTCGTTCTTTGCTGTGTTTTATAGGAATATTGAGCAATTGAATTCCATTGGGACTGTAAATGTAAGTTCGGCTACGGTTGGTTTGTTTCTGGAAATGATCGTGCACTTCAAACGTAATTCCGTCGGCTTGTGCCATGGCGGCAAAATTGCTGATGGACGGAAAGTAGGTAGGCAGAAATAACGAGCGCATGGGTCTGATTTAAGCGTTTTGTTTCTTTTTATTCAAGTAGTAGCTAATACCAAAATAGGCAGCCAAGGCCAACAAAAAAAACTTCAAATACGAATAGGGTTCGCCTTCACCATTCACAGTGGTAAACACGCGTTCCCATCGAATTTTATTCAATCCGCGTCCGTTTGGATCAACACTCAGCCAAATAAATACCGGTTTTCCGACAATATGATTCTCAGGTACATAACCCCAAAAACGACTGTCTTCCGAATTGTGACGGTTGTCTCCCATCATCCAATAGTAGTTTTGTTTGAAGGTATAGGATGTGGCAACTTTATCATTGATTTTGATAGTATTGCCTTGCACGTCCAATTTGTTTCCTTCGTATTCTTTGATGATGCGCTCGTAAAAAGGCAAGGTCTTTGTGTTTAAAGCAACTGTTTTGCCGGCTTCTGGGATATAGATAGGGCCAAAATTATCGCGATTCCAGCTTGTGTTTTGCGGGAAAACTGAGGCGTCTGCCTCTTTCATAATGTTTTTTACAATCGAAACCACTACTGGATTATTCTTCAATCGATTGGCTGAATCTTCAGTTAAGGCTGAAAATATGTAGGTGTTGGGTGTGCGGTTATCAATGTATATCGGATCGGTGATTTGCAATTCTTTTTGCAAATACGATTCGTCAAATCCACCGCCATTGGTCGTTACCAAATAGGAATATTGTGGACGCGCCCGATCGGGTAACACCAAAGGTTTGTGGTTAATGTAAACCACGCCTTCTTTGATTTCTAAGCTGTCTCCAGGAATCCCTTGGCAACGTTTTACATAATTTGATTTTTTATCGATGGGTTTGATGGCTTTGCGTTTTGAAGTATCAAAAAACTTGTACACGGTATCTACCGGCCAATTGAAGACGACAATATCATTCCGATCGATTTGCTGTAAACCCGGAAATCTAAAGTAGGGCAACTGCGGGTAATTTAAATACGATTTTTTGTGCAACAACGGAATACTGTCATGTACCATCGGCATAGAGACTGCAGTGAGCGGAGTTCGTGCGCCATAATGAAATTTACTCACAAACAAGAAGTCGCCAATGAGTAATGATTTTTCTAAGGAAGCGGTTGGAATGGTAAAGGGTTGCATCACGTAGGTGTGTACCATAGTGGCCACCACAATGGCAAATAATAGTGAACTGACGGTATCTGCGGTTTTGTTTGTGGGAACTAAACTGCGTTCTGGCAGGTGATTCAAGGGTTTGGTGTAAGCCAAATAGGCGCCGTACAAACCAAAGGTGAAGATGGCCAAAAACGTATCTTTAGTTGAGTTATACCCAAAACTTCGGCAGCTTTCTACCCATACAACAGGAAACATGATCAAGTTTACTATGGGCACAAACAACAAGATAGTCCACCAGCTTGGTCGGTTGATGATTTTCATGAATTGTATGGCGTTATACACCGGTACAAAAGCTTCCCAACGTTTTCTGCCGGTGGCTTCATACATTTTCCAAGTGCCAAGTCCGTGAATAACTTGCACCGCAGCAAACAAAATAATCCATTGAATAAGTGTCATAATCGTCTGTATATTTTAAGTTTATTATTCCAGTTCCAGCACATTTTTCATGCTAAATACGCCTGTTTTTCCGATGATCCATTCGGCGGCAATTACCGAGCCCAAAGCAAATCCTTCGCGGCTGTGTGCCGTATGTTTAATTTCAATTTGATCTACCGCTGAATCATAAAAAACCGAATGCGTTCCGGGTACATTTTCTATTCTTTTGGCAGTAATGGGCAATTCATCCGATTTTGCTTCATTCAACGCCCAGCCATTCAATGTGGTATTTGCGATAATGTCGTTGGCCAAGGAAATCGCGGTTCCACTTGGGGCATCCAATTTTTGGGTGTGGTGAATTTCTTCCATACTCACACGGTATTGCGCATGCGGTGCCATGAGTTGGGCTAATTTTCGGTTTAATTCAAAAAATAAATTTACCCCCAAACTAAAGTTTGATCCGTATAAAAATGCACCTTGTTTTTGTTGGCACAATTCGGCCATCTTGTCATAATCGTGTAACCAACCCGTTGTGCCACAAACCACAGGAATGTGATGTTGCAAACAGGCTGTTATGTTTTCAACTGCCGAGGATGGCACACTAAAATCGATAGCTACATCAGCCTGGTCTAATCCGTCAAAGGTATCAGCGCTGCTTTTGCGCAACACAATCTCGTGTCCGCGTTCAAGCGCCACGTTCTCGATGACTTTGCCCATTTTGCCGTAACCTAACAATGCTAGTTTCATTTGAATTTGAAATTTAGGGCTACGCCCATGGTGGGTTTGTAATTGATTCCGTTGGAGTAGAGTTCGGGTTTAAAGCTCAGGTTGTCGTTCACGTTAAATTGTCCCAAATGGGCATCAACATTGGCGTCAATGATATTGAGTACATAAAATCCTATTGCGCATAGCAACGATAAATCGCGATTGCGTTGGTAAAATTGTTGGGCTTGTATGAGTCGTGCATTGTCCAAGTAATCATAGGCTGGGTTGGGAATTCCTGCCAACCGATCTTTATAGGCATTTCGGTAAGTTTGGTAACGGGTATTGTTAATCGTATAATAATAAATACTCGCACCAATCGCCCCATAAACTAAGGGAACTTTCCAGTATTTTTTATTGTACACTTGGCCTAATCCGGGCACTACGGCCGAATAAAAAGCGGCTTTAGCTGGGGCCAACGGATTAATTTCACGATCGGGGAGCGTATCTTTTGAAGAAACAATTTGCATGGTTTCACCTTGGGCATAGCTGTTGTTTCCTAAAAATAGGAAGCCAACCAATAGGATGTACATGCAAACCCGCACTATCCTTGTATCAATTTTAGGATGCGGTTAAACTCTTCTTCCGAATGAAACGGAATGTTGATTTTTCCTTTGCCGTTCCCGCTTAGTTTCACTTCGACTTTGGTCCCAAAATAGGCGCCAAATGATTTGATGTGGGATTCTTCAATAGGGAAGGAGCTCGCTTTGGCTGGTTTTTTGGCCGCTGGTTTTAAACTTTCTTGGTAGTTTTTTACCAGGGCTTCGGTTTCGCGTACCGATAAATTTTGGCTCACAATTTTTTGGTAGATGCTGGTCTGTACATCCAAATCCTCAATATTGATGATGGCTCGGCCGTGTCCCATGCTGATGAACCCATCGCGGATGCCGGTTTGGATTATCGGATCCAATTTTAACAAACGCAAGTAGTTGGCAATGGTTGATCGTTTTTTACCCACACGCTCACTCATTTGTTCTTGCGTAAGTTGAATTTCATCAATCAAACGTTGGTAGGAAAGCGCAATTTCTATGGGGTCTAAGTCGTGGCGTTGGATGTTTTCAACCAAGGCCATGGTTAATGATTCTTGGTCGTTGGCGATGCGAATGTAGGCCGGAATGGTGGTCAATCCAGCTGATTTGGAGGCGCGTAATCTTCGCTCTCCTGAAATTAGTTGGTATTTGTTGAAATCGGTTTTACGCACCGTAATGGGCTGAATCACGCCCAATTCTCGAATAGAACCGGCTAATTCTAGTAGCGTTTCTTCGTTAAAATTACTACGCGGTTGAAACGGATTGATCTCAATGACATCAATATCCAGTTCAATAATATTGCCCACCACCTTGTCGGCATTTTTATCGGATACCGATTGAATGTTGTTGTCTGGGTCTTTTAGTAAGGCTGATAAACCTCTTCCCATGGCTTGTTTTTTTCCTGCTTGAGCCATATTAAATGCTGTTTTTCTTGATGATTTCTTGGGCTAAGTGCAAGTAATTGGTTGCGCCTTTGCTGGTTGCGTCGTAGTTGATGATGCTTTCGCCATAACTCGGGGCTTCGCTCAATTTTACAGTGCGTTGAATGATGGTTTTAAACACCATGTCGTTGAAGTGTTTTTGAACTTCTTCGACCACTTGGTTGGATAGGCGCAATCGCGAGTCAAACATGGTGAGCAATAAACCTTCGATATCCAATTGGGGGTTGTGTATTTTTTGAACACTTTTGATGGTGTTGAGTAATTTGCCTAATCCTTCCAAGGCATAGTATTCGCATTGAATGGGAATTACCACCGAATCAGCGGCAGTTAAAGCATTAAGGGTAAGCAATCCCAGCGAAGGCGCACAGTCAATGAGGATATAATCGTAGTCGTCTTTGATGCTGGCCAAGGCTTGCTTCAGCATGTACTCGCGGTTTTCTTTGTCAACCAATTCAATTTCAATGGCCACCAAATCAATGTGTGCGGCAATTACCGATACATTGGGGGCAGAACAAGCTAAGATGGCTTCGGCTGGGCTGTTGCTGTGTTCGAGTACTTGGTAGGTGCCAATCGTTACATTTTCGACATCGATACCCAAGCCCGAACTGGCATTAGCCTGCGGATCAGCATCGATAAGCAGTACTTTTTTTTCTAAAACACCCAAGGAGGCCGCTAGGTTTACTGAGGTAGTTGTTTTTCCTACGCCGCCTTTTTGATTGGCTATGGCAATGATTTTACCCATTTATTTTTTTGAAATTTGAGCCGTAAAAATACTATTTTTTATGGTTCGTTCAAGGTTATTTTGTTAACAAAAGTGATTATTTGATAACCAATTCAATTTAAAATAAATGGGTAAATCTGCCGGGTATTTTTACTTGTTTTTTTGATGATTTACATGCACCCCATCTTTGTTTATGGATACCTCGGTTGAGACACTGTCTTCGTCAATGTGCATTGAAACCCCACCGTTCACATCTTGGTTCTCGTTTTCTTCGGGCGGGCAGTTGGTGCACATCACTTTTTGACTTGCTACGCGGTACAAATAGTCGTCTGAACTGTAATGTAAATTAAAAAACGTATTATCAGAATCATCGTGATCTTGCACCGAACTGTCGGTTTTAAAGTGCAATCCTTCGGGTACGTACAAATTAATAATTACCTCTTGGTTGCGGAATTTGTTTTTCACATCGGTCAATAAAAAATCATTCAACACCAGGTTGTTGTTTGAAAAACTGTAGCTGTAATTAATTTTTTCGGCCGCATTTCGCGCTTCCGTTGCTTTTTTACCGCGGGCTTTGCGTACAATTTCCAAATAGGTCGAAGCATCAGCCGATTTGTAAACATTAAAACGAATGTTGTTGCTGTAAATCACCGAATGATTTTGGGCATCTTCCGTTACCAAAAAGGCATTTTCCCCTTCTTCTGAGCCAAAGCTTTCGTCGTGTTGAAAACTGATGTTCAACGTGTCTTTGGCAGTAATCGGCAAGGCATCTTTTTGGATTGATTTTCCGGCCAATTTGTATTCGGAAACCTGACTAACAGCCACATAGCTCAATACAATAAACGAAAGTATACAAAGTGTAATGAGGGTGATCTTGGCTGGCTTTCCAATTGAATTGCTGCGCGGAGAGATCAATTTAAAGCCCAATAGCGTTACAAAAAAGGCTGGAATTCCCAAGGTAAACCAGGTAAGAATTCCAAAGACCCAGCTGGGGTATTCGGCTAAGTTTCCGGCCAAGATGTAATTGGTCCAAGGGAATACGGTAAGGGTAGTACTGCTAAACGTAAAACTTAAAAAGGTAATACCTACTAAAAACAATATACTGATGACCACCAAAATAATCCCGGTAATTTTGCCAAACAATCTAATTACATTGTGAATTACTTCACTCAAGGTTAAGCCTACCTTGCTGGCATTCGATTTTAATTGGTTGCCCAACGAATCGTAGTCTTTGTTTTTGATTTTATCGGACACGTTATTAAATTCTTCGCGCACCTTTTTCTCGATTGAGGAAATGTTAACCGGCTCGCCTTTCATTTCCAATTTTTCAGACGTGGTTTTGGCTTCTGGAATCACGATCCAAAGGATGATGTACGTTAAAAATCCAAAACCATAAAAGAACAAGGCGGCCAATAAGATCAATCGCAAATACACGCGTTCGATACCAAAATAATAGCCCAAACCAGAAAGTACTCCACCAATCATGGCGTCGTCTTTATCGCGGTATAATTTTTTGGATTTAGGGGTATTCGATGACGATGTAAAGTCGGTTTTTGGTTGATCTTTTTCGTCCGATTCACCTTCAATGCGATAATCTTCGGGTTGTCCCATGACGGCAATTACCTCGTCAATTTCGGACATGATAATCACTTGTTTCTCGCTGCTGTGTTTGGCTGTTATGAGCTCGGCAATACGCAACTCAATGTCTTTGATAATTTCGTCTTGCCCAGTTGTATTGTTGAGCGATCGTTTTATGGCATCCAAATAATTGGATAATTTTAAGTAGGCTTCTTCGTCAATGTGGAATACGATTCCTCCTAAATTGATGTTTACAGTTTTATTCATGACAGTTAGTTTTGGTTTGTGATTAGTGCCACGGCATCGGATAATTCTTTCCAGGTGTCGTTGAGTTCGTGCAAAAAGGTTTGGCCATCTTCTGTTAAGCCATAGTATTTACGTGGCGGCCCAGAAGTAGATTCTTCCCAACGGTAATTTAATAATCCGTCGTTTTTAAGGCGGGTAAGCAACGGATAGACCGTTCCTTCTACAACCAGTAATTTGGCGTTTTTGAGTGTGTCCAAAATCTCTGAAGTGTAGGCGTCTTTCTCTTTTAAGACCGAGAGGATGCAAAACTCCAGCACGCCTTTTCGCATTTGTGCTTTGGTGTTTTCAATATTCATAGTGGTATACTTAGTAATTTCTTATGCAAATATATGTACATTCTAAAGTAATATGCAAAACATAGTACTAATTTTTTTTGAAAATTTAACATTTGGGTCTGTTTCACTAGGGTGTTGAACGATTAAAAAAATACTCCTATTTTTTTTGTTTAACAATTTTGGTTGTATTATTAAACAAAAAGTATATTTGTCAAAAAAAATCATGGTTGTTTTAGTTACAGGCGCTACAGGATTAATCGGAAAAGCATTGGTTGATCAACTGCTTAAAAAAAATCACAAAGTACATTACCTTACCACTTCGCCTCAAAAAATTCAAAACAAATCAAACTACAAAGGATTTTTGTGGAATCCTGCCAAACATCAACTAGATGCAGCTGCATTAGACGGGGTGGAAGTGATATTTCACTTAGCAGGCGCTACCATTGCCAAACGCTGGACCGCCAAATACAAAAACGAAATTCTAAGCAGCCGAATTGATACGGCACAAACTTTATACAAAGCGCTTCAAGGCAAATCGCACCTGGTGCGTCAGTTGATTGCCGCTTCTGGAACGGCCATATATCCCAACAATACGCAAGTATTGTATACCGAAAATTCGGATACCCATACTGCCGGTTTTTTAAGTGAAGTAGTAGTGCAGTGGGAAAAGCAAACCGCATTATTTTCTTCATTAGGAATTAAGGTATGTCAATTACGCACGGCTGTGGTTTTTGCCGCTCAAGGTGGTGCACTTCCACAAATGGCTGCACCCATCAAATTAGGTGTTGGCTCTGTTATGGGATCGGGCAAACAAATACAGTCTTGGATTCATGTAAATGATGTAGTGGGACTTTATCTTTTTGCGATGGAAAATGAGTGGCTAGGTGTGTACAACGCTGTGGCTCCCGAAGTGATAAGCAACCGCGACCAAACCCTATTGATGGCTAAAATTTTGAAACGACCCTTGTGGTTGCCACCCACTCCAAAATGGGTAATGCAATTGGTCTTGGGAGAAATGCACCAATTGTTATTTACCGACACGCAAATTAGTGCTCAAAAAGCAATTGATGCGGGCTATGTGTTTCAATTCCCGACAGCCAATTTAGCCTTGCGCAATTGCCTCAACTAAAAAAGCGCCTACAACTTGCAGGCGCTTGGATAGATATGGTGAATTAATAATTAGCAAATTTGTGTCCCTCGTTTTCATCATCTTCAATAAGAGCGATACAAATTTCCTCCACAAACATACATAAACGAAATCGTTATCGTAAAAAACATCTTCATTTTTTTGATTTTTTTATGAATTTATTTCAGGCGCTTTTAAAATAAAAAGGTGACAATTTGACATTATTTAAGAATTGGCAATACTTTTGCAATCCACAAGCAAAAATATAATGTTTATCAACCGAATTAAAGATACGTTCAACATGACTACGGAGAAAAAAGAACAGGACGAAATGGTAGATCCAATACACACCGAACACCCGCATGAAGAGGGAATTGCATCGGCTGATGCGCTTTCGCCAGAACAACAATTACAAGAAGATTTAGCCAGCGAAAAAGACAAGCATTTGCGCTTGTTTGCCGAGTTTGAAAACTTTAAACGACGCAATGCCAAAGAACGAATCGAGCTCTTTAAAACGGCCAATCAAGATGTATTGCAATCCTTATTGCCTGTATTGGATGATTTTGATCGCGCATTGGTGGAGATCAAAAAATCAGATGACGATGTGTTGTTAAAAGGAGTTGAGTTGATTCACGAAAAATTAAAATCAACCTTGGTTTCCAAAGGGTTAGAAGAAGTTGCCATGAAAGCAGGCGATATTTTTGATGCCGATTATGCCGAAGCCATTACCCAAATACCCGCACCATCACCAAATTTAAAAGGTAAAGTGGTGGATGTAATTGAAAAAGGATACAAATTGGGCGACAAGATTATTCGTTTCCCTAAAGTGGTTATTGGCCAGTAAAAAATACAACCATGAAAAAGGATTTCTACGAAATTTTAGGAATTACCAAATCAGCTTCGGAAGCCGAAATTAAAAAGGCCTACCGAAAAAAAGCGATTGAATTCCATCCCGATAAAAACCCAGGCAACAAAGAGGCCGAGGAAAACTTCAAAAAAGCGGCTGAGGCCTATGAGGTATTGAGCGACCCCAATAAAAAAGCCAAATATGACCAATACGGACACCAAGCCTTTGAAGGCGGTGGTGGCGGATACAGTGGCGGTGGCATGAATATGGATGACATTTTCAGCCAATTTGGCGACATTTTTGGCGGGGGCGGATTTGGTGGTTTCGGCGGATTTGGCGGTGGCGGAGGTCAACGTCGGGTGAAGGGCAGCAATTTGCGCATCAAAGTTAAATTGACGCTAGAAGAAATTGCCAACGGCGTAGAGAAAAAAGTAAAAGTAAAACGCAAAATTCAAGCAGCTGGGGTAAGTTATAAAACCTGCGGCACCTGTAACGGTCAAGGCCAAGTAATGCGTGTAACCAATACCATTTTGGGTAGAATGCAATCGGCATCAACCTGTCCAACTTGTGGCGGTGCGGGTCAATCCATCGATAAAAAACCAGCCAATGCCGATGCCCAAGGAATGATTTTGGAAGACGAAACCGTATCCATCAAAATTCCTGCAGGCGTAGTTGATGGCATGCAACTCAAAGTGTCCAACAAAGGAAACGATGCCCCAGGCAATGGAATCCCTGGCGATTTGATTGTGGCCATTGAAGAAATTGAGCACGAGTTCTTGAAACGCGAAGGCGAAAATTTACACTACGATTTATACATCAGTTTGCCTGAAGCCGTTTTGGGTGTGTCCAAAGAAATCGAAGCCGTAAACGGAAAAGTGCGCATCAAACTCGAAGAAGGCATTCAGTCAGGTAAAATCTTGCGTCTAAAAGGCAAAGGAATTCCTAGTGTAAACAGTTATGGAACCGGTGATTTGTTGGTGCACGTGAATGTGTGGACCCCAAAAACTTTATCAAAAGAACAAAAAGAGTTTTTCGAAAAAAACCTCACCGACGAGCATTTTACGCCCAACCCAGAAAAGTCGGACAAGTCGTTTTTTGAGAAAGTAAAAGACATGTTTTCATAAGTAAATCAAGTCCCAAAATACTCAAGGCCTTCTTTTTTCAAAGAGGGCTTTTTTTGTGTTAAAATGCTTCGTTTCGCGGCGATTTGTGTATTTTTACGCCTTTCAAAATAGTCCCATGAAAAACATAGTTGAAGTTAAAAAGGTCCACAAGCAATATGGCGATTATGTGGCCTTAAACAGCGTTTCGTTGCAGGTGCCTAAAGGAAGTATTTATGGTTTATTGGGACCAAATGGTGCCGGTAAAACGTCACTTATTCGCATCATCAATCAAATCACTATGCCCGATAGAGGTGAAGTGATTTTAGATGGCGAACCGTTGCAACCCAAACACGTGCAACAGATTGGGTATTTGCCCGAAGAACGCGGCTTGTACAAAACCATGAAAGTGGGGGAGCAGTGTTTGTATTTGGCGCAAATGAAAGGCCTTTCTAAAGCCGAAGCCAAAATGCAACTGGAATATTGGTTTGATCGCTTGGAAATTAGAGGCTGGTGGGACAAAAAAATTCAAGAGCTTTCCAAAGGAATGGCCCAAAAAATTCAGTTTGTAGTCTGCGTGTTGCACCAACCCAAATTATTAATTTTTGACGAACCCTTTTCAGGCTTTGATCCGGTGAATGCCAATTTGATCAAAGATGAAATCTTGGAGCTCAAGAAAAAAGGATCCACAATTATTTTTTCCACACACCGCATGGAATCGGTTGAAGAATTGTGTGACGATATCGCCTTGATCCACAAATCCAATAAATTACTCGAAGGCCCTTTGCAAGATATTAAGCGTCAATTTCGCACGCACAACTATGAGGTAGGAATATTGACCGATCAGTCAGAGGCATTGTTGGCAGAATTAAATCAAAACTTTAGTGTACAACCCACTCAATTTAAATCGTTAAATAACGAATTGCAATTGCAAATTCAACTCCAAAATGCCTCGTCCAACGAACTGTTACACGCACTCACCCAGCGCGGTCAGGTTACTCATTTTGTAGAAAAAATCCCGAGTGTGAACGATATTTTCATCCAAACCGTACAAACGAACTAAACCTGCTATGAACATTATATTACTAATCATTCAACGGGAATTTTTGGCCAAAGTGCGCAACAAATCCTTTATTGTGATGACTTTTTTAAGTCCGTTGTTGTTTGTGGGAATTGCCGCTTTTGTAGGGTATTTGAGTTCTATTAAATCAGAAGTAAAAACCATCGCTATTCACGACGCCTCGGGTTTATTTGCCGCCGATTTTAAAGACAACGAAGAGTACCGTTATGTGAATTTGTCCAACACCAATTTGGCTGTAGTCAAAGACAGTGTGGTAAGCGAACAATACGAAGGCGTGTTGGTAATACCGGCAGCCGTTAAAAACGGGATGCACGAAAATCAAATTCAGTTTTTGTCTAATGACAGTCCCAGCATTTCCTTTTTGTCGGATATGGAATCGGTACTTTCGCACCGACTCACCCAACTCAATTTTCAAAAAGCAAACTTAGATACCCTTGCCATCAAAAAGGCTACCGCTGACGTTACAATAGGCGTGGCCAAAGCGACTGGAGAATCAACGGTTAAGGGATTAAACGAGATTAAAATTGCCATTGGCGGCGCATTTGGATACTTGATCATGATGTTTATTGTGATTTATGGCAACATGGTAATGCGTTCGGTGATCGAAGAAAAAACCAACCGCATCATCGAAATCATCATTTCTTCAGTAAAACCATTCCAGCTGATGATGGGTAAAATCATTGGAACCTCTTTGGCGGGCGTGTTACAATTCATCATCTGGGCCATTTTGGGCTTTACCTTTCTCACGCTCTCTTCGGTGTTTTTTGGCACCCAAGCTTCGGCTACACCCGGATTATCTCCGGAGTTGATGCAAACGGCCCAACACGAAATGAGTTCGTCCATTTACCAATACATCCAAGAATTGTGGAACCTACCCATTGCCACTATATTGATTTCATTTGTGATCTATTTTATTGGCGGTTATTTTCTGTATAGTTCGTTTTATGCGGCCATTGGCGCTGCCGTTGATAACGAAACCGACTCGCAACAATTTCTTTTGCCCATCATCATGCCTTTAATTTTGGGTGTGTACATCGGGTTTTTTACAGTGATGAACGACCCGAATGGGACAATAGCAACCGTATTTTCTATGATTCCTTTAACCTCGCCCATCGTGATGCTTATGCGTATTCCGTTTGGCGTACCGGCTTGGCAAATTGCCTTGTCGATGGCTATTTTGTTTGCCACTTTCTTTTTGGTGGTGTGGTTTGCGGCCAAAATTTACCGCATTGGAATTTTAATGTACGGCAAAAAACCAAGTTGGAAAGAGCTGTACCGTTGGTTAAAATACTAATACACGAGCATGAGTAAAATACTAATCATAGAAGACGAAGCCGCCATTCGCAGGGTATTAACCAAAATACTCTCGGAAGAAAGCAGCGCTTATTTGGTCGAGGAAGCTGCCAATGGATTGGAAGGCCTCGAAAAAGTAAAAGCGTCCGATTATGATTTGATTTTGTGCGACATCAAAATGCCTAAAATGGATGGTGTAGAGGTGTTGGATGCCGTCAAAAAAATAAAACCCGAGATTCCCATGGTGATGATTTCTGGTCACGGTGACATGGAAACCGCCATTCAAACCATGCGCATGGGCGCCTTTGATTACATCTCCAAACCACCCGATTTAAATCGGTTGTTGAATACGGTGCGCAATGCCTTAGATAAAAAACAGTTGGTGGTTGAAAACACGATTTTGAAAAAAATGGTGAGCCAACAATTTGAGATGATTGGCCATTCGGCACCCATAGAAAATATCAAAAACATCATTGCCAAAGTGGCTCCCACCGAGGCCCGTGTGCTCATTACGGGTGCCAATGGAACCGGTAAAGAACTAGTCGCGCGCCAACTGCATGCACAAAGTGAACGAGCTGCAGCTCCGCTCATTGAAGTCAATTGTGCAGCGATTCCCTCCGAGTTGATTGAAAGTGAATTGTTTGGTCACGTAAAAGGTGCGTTTACCTCGGCTGTAAAAGACCGAGCCGGAAAATTTGAAGCGGCCGATGGCGGAACTTTATTTTTGGACGAAATTGGCGACATGAGTTTATCGGCACAAGCCAAAGTGCTGCGTGCCTTGCAAGAAAGCATGATTACACGTGTGGGCGCCGACAAAGACATTCGTGTCAATGTGCGCGTGATTGCAGCAACCAACAAAGACCTGAAAAAAGAAATTGAAGCCGGCCGTTTCCGCGAAGATTTATACCACCGCTTGGCCGTGATTCTCATTCCAGTTCCCACGCTCAATGACCGCCGAGATGATATACCGTTACTGCTTTCGCATTTTGCGGCCAAGATTGCCCAAGAACAAGGCAATGCGCCCAAGGGATTTTCCCCAGCTGCCATCGAATTGCTTCAGGCTTATGATTGGACGGGAAACATCCGAGAATTGCGCAATGTGGTGGAGCGATTAATCATCTTGGGAGGAAACGAAATTTCGGCCGACGACGTCACGCTGTTTGCCGCCAAATAAAATAATGAGCGGGAATACCTGCGCTACAAATTAAAATGAATTTAAAAAAAATACATCCTCAACTGCTACAAGCCCTCATTGAAAATGGCTTGACCGAAGCCAATGACATGCAGCTCGAAACCTATTCGACCATCAAAAGTGGGGTAGATGCCGTGGTGCAGTCGGGACCAGCTTCGGGCAAAACAACCACTTTGGTGCTTCATGTGTTGCAACGCTTAGACAAAGCCCAAGGCGAAAGTACGCGCGCGTTGGTTTTGGTGCACGACCGTGACCAAGTAATCGAAACAGTCAATCTGTTTAAAACGCTAGGCAACTATATGGATTTGCGCGTGTTTGGCGTACACGAAAAAGGCGATACCGATTTTGATAAAAACCACATTTCACTTGGAATTGATGTGTTGGTGGGCACACCCAATAAAATCAACCACTTATTTTCGTCGGCGGGGTTCAACATGAATACCGTTAAACTTTTTGTGGTCGATGATGCCGATGTGCAGTTCCGCAACCGCATGGATGCCGTGATTCAGCGTTTGGCGATGAGTATCGAAAAAACACAGAAATTATTTTTTACCAGGGCCATTACCGAACGGGTTGAAGTTTTGGCTGAAAAGATCATGATCGAACCCGTATATTTTGAAACAGAAGATTAACTAAATACTTAAAATGGGACTAATTAAAATTTTCTCGGGAAGCGAAATATTGGCTTACGGATTAAAAGAAAAACTAGAAGAAAAAGAAATTGAAGTAGTCATGAAAGACAACATCCAATCGGGCCGTTTGGCTGGCTTTGGCACCTCTGATTTGGCGGTAGAATTGTTTATTCAAGAAAAAGACTATGGCAAAGCCCATCCGGTGCTTGAAGAATTTCGCCTCAGTATATAACACCTGAAATCAATAGATGATTACTGTAAACGACATATCCGTTCAATTTGGCGGAACCACCTTATTTAGCGACGTTTCCTTCGCGATCAATGAAAACGACAAAATCGCGCTCATGGGCAAAAATGGCGCCGGAAAATCTACCTTATTAAAGATTATTGCCGGCGAAAGCAAACCGTCTACAGGTGCAATTTCGGCACCCAAAGATGCGGTAATTGCCTATTTGCCTCAGCATTTGCTCACCAAAGACAATCTTTCGGTTTTTGACGAAACGGCCAAAGCCTTTGCCGAGATTTTCGAAATGAAAAAAGAGATAGACGAAATCAACGAGCAGCTTACCATTCGCACCGATTACGAAAGCGATGCCTACATGAAACTCATTGAGCGTGTATCAGAATTAAGCGAGAAGTTTTATGCCATCGAAGAAATCAATTACGAAGCTGAAGTAGAAAAGGTACTCAAAGGCTTGGGTTTTGAACGCGAAGATTTTACCCGACCTACCTCAGAATTTTCTGGGGGTTGGCGCATGCGGATCGAATTGGCTAAAATTTTGTTGAAAAAACCCGATCTCATTTTGCTCGATGAGCCCACCAACCACATGGATATTGAAAGCATCCAATGGTTGGAAGATTTCTTAATCAATTCGGCCAAGGCTGTGGTAGTCATTTCGCACGACCGGGCGTTTGTAGATAATATCACCAACCGCACCATCGAAGTAACCATGGGCCGTATTTACGACTACAAAGCCAAGTATTCGCACTATTTGGAACTGCGCAAAGATAGACGTGCGCACCAGCAAAAAGCCTACGAAGAGCAGCAAAAAATGATTGCCGAAAACATGGAATTCATTGAGCGGTTCAAGGGAACTTATTCTAAAACCTTGCAAGTACAATCGCGGGTAAAAATGCTCGAAAAATTAGAGTTGGTTGAGGTGGATGAAGTTGATACCTCGGCCTTGCGACTCAAATTCCCGCCCTCACCCCGCAGTGGACAATACCCGGTTGTGGTGAACGAATTGTCTAAATCCTATGGCGATCACGTGGTGTTTAAAGATGCCAATATGGTAATCGAACGCGGCCAAAAAGTGGCTTTTGTGGGGAAAAACGGCGAAGGAAAATCAACCATGATCAAAGCTATTATGGGCGAAATTGATTTTCAAGGCAAACTGGAAGTAGGGCATAATGTACAAATAGGGTATTTTGCCCAAAACCAAGCGTCATTACTGGACGAAAACATGTCGGTTTTTGAAACCATTGACCAAATTGCAGTAGGGGATATCCGATCTAAAATCAAGGATTTATTGGGCGCTTTTATGTTTGGTGGCGACGACGTGACCAAAAAGGTAAAAGTGCTTTCGGGTGGCGAAAAAACACGTTTAGCCATGATTAAATTATTGTTGGAACCCGTAAACGTGTTGATCCTCGATGAGCCCACCAATCACTTGGACATGAAAACCAAAGACATTATTAAAGACGCACTCAAAGATTTTGATGGCACCTTAATTTTGGTGTCGCACGACCGGGATTTCTTGGACGGTTTGGCCGAAAAAGTATTTGAATTTGGACAAAAGCGCGTGAAAGAACACTTTGAAGACATCAAAGGATTTTTGGCGCACAAAAAAATGGAAAGCTTACGCGAAATCGAAAAGAAATAAAATTGCCTATTTTTTAAATAAAAAACCCGTCAAACAAGTGCTTGACGGGTTTTCTTTTTATGAGAAGATGAATTATTCTTTCACAAAACGGATGCGGTTTTGCCCATTGATTTCGGCAATATAAACGCCCGAAGTTAAGTTGGCGATATCAATAGTGGTTCGGTTGCTAAAGTCAGCCTGTTGAGTTAAAATTAATCGGCCAGCTAAATCAAAAACACGTACCGCAGAAATGGCTGTTTTGCCTTGAATGGCTAGAGTTTTAATAGCCGGATTTGGATACACACTAAATTGTTGGTTGGTAAACGTGGCGTTGCTTAATGGAATTCCGCCCCAGTTGGATGCATTTCCCGTTAAGGCAAAATTGTTCAATTGGCCATCATAGGCAAAATTTTCGTCGTTTAGCGTGCTTAATCCCGTGTTGGTTCCGTAGGCCGTTCCTTGGTTAAATTTGTAATACAACAACAAGTTGTTTTCAAAATTCGGGTTGGCAATTTCGCCGGCTCCATTGCCCACAATAGCGGCAATATCTGAAGCATTAAGCGCTTTATTCCACAAACTCACTTCGTCTATGTAGCCCGTATGAAACCAATCATAGGATTGAAATTGTACCAAGCCAATTTTAAATGTGTTTGAATTTAATGCTGGTGCCGATCCCGATGCGGCGATCGTATTGGTTAAAGTTGTGCCCGAATACAAATTAATTTTGGCGCCATCATACACAAAAAACAAATGGTTCCATTGATTCAAAATTAAACCGTCATATAAAATGGTGTATTGCACGCCGGCTGAATTTCGAAAACGCGCTTCTATAGTGCTAGCAGATAGTTGAATCAGGTAGAAATCAAAATTCGATTCGTTGCGGTAGCCTGCAATACCATTAAAAGCAGGAAATCCGGGGTTGGTATCTTTTGGATAGACTTTACAACTCAAGGTAATGGTGTTTTTGTTTGCCAAAATATTTTCAGAACCGGCTACATCTACAAAATCGTCGATTCCGTCAAAATCCAAATAATTGTCTTGCGCAAATCCGCTGAAGGAGGCAAGAATTAGTGCAGAAAAGAGTAATTTTTTAATCATACAAAAAAGAATTTAGTTTTCGCAAACATACACATTTTCCCGTTGCTTACTTTATAAATTTCACACAAAGACTTTCTAATCATGTATTTGAATAGTATAATTTCTTTTTTGGATGAATCGGCAAAATGAAACGCGTACACTCATCAATCTCTTTTTTTTATACTTCAAACGGCAGTGAATTGCCTTATATTTGCGGCTTTAAAACCATCTGCTTGAATCTATCACAATACACCAAAGAATTTCGTTACAACATCCAGTTGGCCTATCCGGTTATGTTGGGAATGTTGGGTCATACACTTATTGGCATTGTAGATAATATTATGGTGGGCAAATTGGGAACCTCGCAATTGGCGGCGGTTTCCTTGGGCAATAGCATGATTTTTGTGGCGATGTCTCTTGGAATTGGCTTCTCTACCGCGATTACACCCATCGTTGCCGAAGCACAGGGAGAAAAAGACGAGGCCAAAATTAAATCGGCTTTTCAGCATGGTCTTTTGTTGTGTACCATTTTGGGTTTGTTTTTGTTTTTGCTAATCGTAGTGGCCAAGCCAGTGATGGAATTATTACATCAACCCAAAGAAGTCATTGATTTGGCGAAACCCTACTTGGACTGGGTGGCTTTTTCGTTGGTTCCTCTTATTATATACCAAGGCTACAAACAATTTGCCGACGGTTTGTCGCTCACCAAATACTCGCTGTATGCAATTGTGATGGCCAATGTGGTACACGTTTTTTTTAATTACGTCTTGATTTATGGGGTTTGGATTTTTCCCAAATTAGGAATCGTTGGGGCCGCCATTGGCACCGTCATTTCCCGTATTATGATGGTGGTTTTTATGCATTATTTACTGCGGAGCAAAACAAGTTTACGACCCTATTTTAAAGGCTTTGGATGGAGCGCGATTCAGCAAAATATGGTTGTGAAATTGGTTCGATTGGGTTTTCCTTCGGCCATGCAAATGTTGTTTGAAGTGGTGTTGTTTACGGCTGGAATTTGGTTGTGCGGGATGTTGGGTAAAACCAGCCAAGCGGCCAATCAAATTGCCTTGAGCATGGCCTCCATGACGTTTATGTTTGCCATGGGGCTGAGCGTTGTTTCCATGATCCGAGTGAGTAATTACAAAGGCATGCACGATTACAAAGGTCTCATTGTGGTGGCTCGCTCTATTTTTATATTGGCCATTATTTTAGAAATTATATTTGCTCTATTTTTTATTTTACTGCACAACCAATTGCCGTATTTATTTTTGGACATGGGGCATACCGGTCAGTTTTTGGACAATATTGAAGTAATTACCATCGCTTCAAAATTGTTGTTGGTTGCTGCATTGTTCCAGATTGCCGACGGCATACAAGTAGTCGTATTGGGCGCTTTGCGGGGGTTGCAAGATGTAAAAGTGCCCATGTACCTCACCTTTGTGGCCTATTGGCTCATCGGATTTCCGACCTCTTATTTTCTTGGCTTTTACACCCCTTTAAAGGCAGTGGGTGTATGGATTGGATTGTGCGCCGGATTAACCGCGGCTGCTTTATTTTTGTATCTTCGCTTTGTGGTGGTCACCAAAAAACTAGTGGACCAACAGCTCGAATCGCTAACCTAACTAATTTCTTATGATTACAATACTCATTTTGGGTTTTATCTTACTTGTGCTAAGCTATACCCTGAAACAAAATGCCTCTCCCGCCTCAAAGTATTCCCATGTTCTCAAAATCGCCGGTGTTTTGGTGATTGTGTTGGGTTTATTTTCGTCGATGTTTAAGCAAATTGATGCTGGTCGAGTAGGAGTGCAATCACTTTATGGAAATGTAGAAAATGACATTTTACCTAGCGGCTTGCACCTGATTAATCCACTGTTGGATATAACCGAATTTGATATCCAAACCCAAAACTATACCATGTCGGCCATTCACAATGAAGGTGCGCAAGAAGGCGATGATGCCATTCGCGTATTATCCAATGATGGGCTAGAAGTAGTGATTGATTTAACCGTTTTGTACCGGATTTCGCCCGAATCGGCACCCAAAATTTTCAAACAAATTGGGGTAAATTATACCGACAAAATTGTACGTCCGGTTACCCGCACCCGCATCCGTGACAACGCCGTTTATTATGATGCAGTAGCTTTGTATTCTACCAAACGCAACGAGTTTCAACAACGCATTTACAAAAGCATCGAAACTGATTTTAAATCGAGAGGCTTAATTTTAGAACAACTGCTCATCCGCAACATCAATTTACCCGCCTCGGTAAAAACTACGATTGAGAGCAAAATCAATGCCGAACAAGAAGCTCAAAAAATGCAATTTGTGTTGCAAAAAGAAAAACAAGAAGCCGAACGCAAACGCGTAGAAGCCCAAGGAATCGCCGATTACCAACGTATTATTTCATCGGGTTTGTCAGACAAGCAATTGCAATACGAACAAATTAAGGCGCAAAAAGAATTGGCTGCATCGCCCAACACCAAAATCATTTTCATGGGTAAAGGCAGCGCTCCTGTAATTTTATCGGACAAATAATTTAAACAACTAGCAGCATGGAATTACCTAAATTTTTATTGGGCGATAATACTGATTTCCCCGACGATATTTTCATTATCCATTTGGATTATCCGCGTTTCATCATCAACCTTAAAGACGATGAGGTTGAGTTTATGGAAGAAGACGAAGACCTAGACGAAGCCGAACTCAAGGCCGAAATGGAAAATCTGATTACACAGGCCAATGCCTTTTATGACCGCGAAATTGCCCGCTACGAAGACTAGCGATTTGCATTTTAAACGCAACTTTTTTTATTTTTGTACTCCAAATTTTAATCGGATAAACTAGAATTTTGGCATGAAAAAATACGCTTTACTTTTTCTATTTTTTGCTGCTGTAGCGCAAGCACAATCAGGCTATCACCTGAAAATCAATTTAAAAAACTGCAAAGATACCTTGGTGTATCTTACCTTTTATCAGTTTGACAAGACGCTAATCAAAGACACGTGCACGCACATTAAAAACGGGAAAATTGAATTCAAAGGACCTGGAAAATTAGACCGTGGAATCTACTCGATAGTAGGCCAGCAAAAATCAATATTGTTTGATTTTTTTATAGACGACGAAACCCAGTTTTTAGAACTTAAGAGCGATGCCGAGTTTTTATATGCCAAAGAATTGGTAGCCCTTAATTCCAAACGGGAGAATGACTTTTTCAATTACATTCGTTTTATTGGCAATCAAAACCGAGAAATAGAAACGGCCTTGCAAGCGGCTCGGGGTAAAACCAAAAAGGATTCGACCGACATCATTACTGCCAAACAAAAAGAAATTGCGGCGGTGATTTCTTCCTACGAAGACAATTTCTTAGTTCAAAATAAAGGATCATACATTGCCGCTGTTTTGAATTTGAAAATGGATAAACTCCTCAAAGATATTCCCAAAGCTTCCAATGGCCGACCAGACAGTTTGGCCGTGTATACTTATTTCAAAAAACACTATTGGGATGGTGTCGATTTTCAAGACGACGGTATGGTGCGCAATCCTTTTTTTGCGACTAAACTTATTAAATATTTTGAAAATGTTGTGGTGCGTCACCCCGATTCGGTTTCGGTTGAATTGGATCGAATGTTACAAAAAATGAAGCCCGAAACAACCATGTATAAATTGCTATTAGGCCATTTTATTTACACCTATGAAACCTCCAAAATCATGGGATTTGATCAGGTTTTTGTTCACCTGGCCGATACCTATTTCAAAACGGGCAAAGCCAAAGGTATCTATGAAGACGAAACGGTAGTCGATAAAATTGTGGAGCGTAGCAACAAAATGAAACCGCTTTTATTGGGTGCAGTAGCACCGGAATTAAATATGCTCAAGCCGGAAGACCACGCTATAATTGGACCGATGGGATTTGAAAAAGCAACCACAAGCGAAGCCTTGACTAAGTTGTATTATACCCATCAGGCGCAAATTGAAAAGTTATACGTAAAATTGAGTGAAGTAAAAGCCGATTACTTAATCCTGTTGTTTTGGGATGTAGATTGTGGTCATTGCCAAACCGAAGTGCCTAAAATTTTGGACGAATACCATCAGTTTTTAAAAGACAAAAAAGACGTAAAAGTATATTCGGTGTATACCCAATACGATTACGAGAAATACGCTAAATACATTACTGAACACAAATTGGATTGGATCAATCTATATGATCCGGTACATTTCAATAATATTCGCGAGAAATATGATGTGTATTCTACACCGGTTATTTATGTGTTGGATAGGAATAAAGTAATCAAAGCCAAGAAAATTGGTGCTGAACAAATCAAAGACATCATCCGCAATATGGAAGCGGAATATAAAACAGCCAAGAAATAAATTTAGGTAGAAAAATAGTGCGCGAGTACTTTTTGTGCCGCTTCAAATGGAGATAATTCGTTTTTCCTTACGGCTTTTTTAAATTCTTCTACTAAAGATTTTCGCTCTGGATTATCAAAGAAATGCAGATTGAGTTGTTCTTGAATGGTTTCCATCATCCAATATTGGTTTTGTTCTGCGCGGTTTGATTCAAAAAAACCGCTTTGTTTTGCTTCCTCCAAATAGGTCGAAATCAAGTGAAATATTTCTGGAATTCCGTCCTTCGTAAGCGAGCTACAACACACTACTTTAGGTTCCCAGCCCGATGATTTTGCCGGAAACAAATGCAACGCACGGGCAAATTCAGCACGGGCCAGTTGTGCTTTTTTGAGGTTGTCGCCATCGGCTTTGTTGATCACAATTGCATCAGCCATTTCCATAATGCCGCGTTTGATGCCTTGCAACTCGTCGCCTGCGCCTGCAATTTTTAATAACAAGAAAAAATCAACCAAACTGTGTACAGCGGTTTCACTTTGTCCTACGCCTACGGTTTCAATTAAAATAGTATCAAATCCACTCGCTTCGCACAACAAAATACTTTCTCGGGTTTTTCGGGCTACGCCACCCAGTGTTTTTCCGGATGCCGAAGGTCTGATGTAGGCCATCGGATTTTTAACCAATTCATCCATGCGGGTTTTATCGCCCAAAATACTACCATGCGATAAGGAACTACTGGGGTCAACGGCCAAAACGGCTACTTTTTTTCCAAGACTAGTAAGGTAATTGCCAAACGCTTCAATAAAAGTGCTTTTGCCCACACCGGGTACTCCTGTTATTCCGATGCGAATGGATGTATTGGCATGGGGCAAACAGCGAGCAATCAGTTTAGCTGCGGCTTCTTGGTGTTTGGTTTGTGTGCTTTCTATGAGGGTAATGCCTTGGCTTAAGGCGGTGATGTTTCCGGCTAAAAGCTGTTGGCTGAGTGCATCTATATCCAGCCGAATACTGCGCAAATTTTGCACCCGTGTAGCCGCTTTAGGATTAATGCTTACCGGCATGGGAATTCCGTCTCTCTCAGTTAAAGCCGATGCATTTTTTTTTGGTGAAGCCACGAATTACGCAATTGATCGGGTAAAAATACATAAATTTGGAACACTAAATCCACCACATGATTTCTATTACACCGCAGCTTATTGCCCAGTTAGAAGAACTACTTGGAAAAGCCTATGTATTTTATGACGAAGCGACGCTAGCCAAATACGGCCACGATGAAACCGAAGATTTTGTTTTTCTCCCTTCAGTATTGGTAAAGCCAGGGACACCGCAAGAAATTTCTCAAATTATGCAGTTGGCCAATCAATATTATACTCCAGTCACACCAATTGGTGCCCAAACCGGATTAAGCGGTGGTGCCTTATGTGTACAACAGGGAATTGGTTTGAGCATGGAACGCTTTTCCAAAATTCTTGAAATAGATGAAAACAATTTGCAAGTTACGGTCGAGCCGGCAGTGATTACCCAAGTATTGCGCGAAGCGGTAGCCGAAAAAGGCTTGTTTTATCCGCCCGATCCCAGTAGCCAAGGCAGTTGTTGGATAGGAGGGAACGTAGCCGAGAATGCCGGTGGTGCGCGCGCGGTAAAATATGGGGTGACCAAAGATTATGTGCTTAACCTAGAAGTGGTATTGCCCTCGGGCGAGATCATTTGGACGGGAGCCAATACACTGAAGAATTCTACTGGATATAACTTAACGCAATTGCTTGTAGGCAGTGAAGGAACATTAGGTATCATTACCAAAATTGTATTGAAATTGATCCCAAAAAATAGTCATACAGTGTTAATGCTGGTTCCTTTTTATGAAGCCAAACAAGCCTGCCAAGCCGTTTCGGCCATTTTTAGAGCAGGCATTGTTCCAAGTGCCTTAGAATTTATGGAACGCGACGCCATTGATTGGACACTGCGTTTTGTAGACGGCCTTCAAGTAACTGTAAAACCCGAGGTGCAAGCCCATTTGCTCATAGAAGTAGATGGAAACTATCCCGATATTTTATTTCAAGAAGCCGAAAAAATTATGGGAGTAGTAGAACAATTTAGCATTGACGAAGTCCTTTTTGCCGACACCGAAGACCAAAAAAATGCCTTATGGAAAATGCGTCGTTCGGTGGCCGAGGCCGTAAAAGCCAATTCAATTTACAAAGAAGAAGATACGGTGGTGCCGCGCTATGAGTTGCCCAAGTTATTGGAAGGCATTAAAACTATTGGTGCCAAATATGGCTTTCAATCGGTGTGTTATGGCCATGCAGGCGACGGGAATTTACATGTGAATATCATCAAAGGCGACATGACCGATGACAATTGGAACACCCAAGTTACCCGAGGCATACGTGAAATTTTTGAATTGACTGTCTCGTTAAAAGGGACTTTATCTGGCGAGCACGGCATTGGCTTTGTGCAAAAAAACTATATGGACATTGCCTTCTCTAAAGCGCATTTGGAATTGATGAACCAAATTAAGCGGGTGTTTGATCCAAATCGCATATTAAATCCCGGAAAAATTTTCCCAGACGAATAAAAAAAAATCCCGAGCAATCGGGATTTTATCGTTAATCCCGTTTGGGATTTTGCTTTTTGTTACGCTTGTCTTCTTTTTTTTCTTTGGCCGTTTTGAGCGGTTCTTTTTTGGCCGATTTCTGTACATCTTTTCCTTTTGCCATCTGGATTACTTTTTAAAGTTCCAAGTAAAGATAGGGTATTCGAGGCTACGGTAAACCATAAAAAAATCCCCAACATCTGCTGGGGATTAATTCTATTTAAAGTTGGTAATTTATTCGTTTACAATTACCCATTCGCCTGAATTCAATAAGCTTTCGGCTTTTTTGAATTTCATGGTTTCTGTTTTTCCGCTCATCACGTGTTTCACGGTCACATTGTCATTGCGATTTATTTTGGGTTGATCGCGCACAATGGTTTCTGTAACTTGACGGGCTTGCGTTTGACCAGCTTCTCTATTTTGTTCAGCCAAGGTATCGCTGTTAGGTACTTCGTCTTTCGAGGTTTTGTAGTTCTCTTTTACTTTTACTTTTTTGGCTTCTTGTACTGGAGTGGCCGTTTGTTGCGGCAAATCGCCTTTGAATAAGAACGAAATTACTTCTTTGTTTACTCCGTCCAACATGCTGCTAAACAAGTTATAGGCTTCAAATTTGTAGATAAGCAATGGATCTTTTTGCTCGTGCACCGCCAATTGAACCGATTGTTTCAATTCGTCCATTTTGCGCAAGTGCTTTTTCCAGGCTTCGTCTACAATGGCCAAGGTGATGTTTTTCTCAAAATCGGCCACCAATTGCACACCTCCCGTTTCATAGGCTTTTTTCAAATCGGTTACCACATTCAAGGATTTAATGCCGTCAGTAAATGGCACTACAATACGCTCAAACTGATTGGATACGTCTTCGTACACATTTTTGATGATCGGCATGGCCTCGCGCGCTGTACGTTCGGTTTTTTCGGTATAGAATGAAAAGGCAGCTTTGTATATTTTACCGGTGATTTCGGTATCCGACATGCGCTCGAATTCACTTTCCGAAATTGGTGATGTAATCGCAAAATAACGAATCAACTCAAACTCGAAGTTTTTGTAGTCATTGCTGTTTTTGTTGGTGCGCACAATATTTTCGCAGGTATCATACAACATATTGGCGATATCTACTTTCAATCGTTCTCCGTGCAAGGCATGGCGACGTCTTTTGTAAACTACTTCACGTTGTGCATTCATCACGTCGTCGTATTCTAACAAACGTTTACGCACACCAAAGTTGTTTTCTTCTACTTTTTTCTGAGCACGCTCGATTGATTTGGTCATCATCGAATGCTGAATCACTTCGCCTTCTTTGAGTCCCATTCTATCCATGATTTTAGCTACACGCTCCGATCCAAATAAACGCATCAAGTTGTCTTCGAGCGACACATAAAATTGTGAGCTACCCACATCTCCTTGACGACCAGCACGACCACGCAACTGTCTGTCTACACGTCGAGAATCGTGGCGTTCGGTTCCAATGATAGCCAAACCGCCGGCTGCTTTTACTTCGGCGGATAATTTAATATCCGTTCCACGACCGGCCATGTTGGTAGCAATCGTAACCACGCCTGATTTTCCGGCTTCCTCAACAATTTGCGCTTCTTGTTTGTGCATTTTGGCATTCAATACGTTGTGCGGAATGTTGCGCATCTTCAGCATACGGCTCAATAATTCGGAAATCTCTACCGAGGTAGTTCCAATCAAAACCGGACGACCTGCGTGCGAAAGTTCAGTAACATCCTCGATAACCGCGTTGAATTTCTCACGGGTGGTTTTATAAATTAAATCTTCTTTGTCTTTTCTGGCCATCGGACGATTGGTTGGAATTTCAACCACATCCAATTTGTATATTTCCCAAAGTTCGCCGGCTTCTGTTACAGCAGTTCCCGTCATACCCGCCAATTTGCTGTACATACGGAAGTAGTTTTGCAAAGTTACCGTAGCAAAAGTTTGGGTAGCCGCTTCAATTTTTACGTTTTCTTTGGCTTCAATCGCTTGGTGTAAACCGTCTGAGTATCGACGTCCGTCCATGATACGACCGGTTTGCTCGTCAACAATGAGAATTTTGTTGTCCATGATCACGTATTCCACGTCTTTTTCAAACAAGGTATATGCTTTCAATAATTGGGTGAGGGTATGGATGCGCTCGCTTTTGATGGAGAAATCTTGAAACAACTTCTCTTTTTCTTCGGCTTCGGCATCTTTGTCCAAGTTCATTTTTTCGATGCGGGCAATTTCGGTCCCAATATCAGGCAATACAAAGAAGTTGCCGTCGGTATCCGATGACAAGAATTTGATTCCGTTGTCGGTCAATTCCACTTGGTTGTTTTTTTCTTCGATTACAAAGTACAAGGCCTCATCAATGATATGCATTTCCCGGTTGTTGTCTTGCATATATTGATTTTCTGTTTTTTGCAACAGCTGCTTCATGCCTTCTTCACTCAAAAATTTGATGAGTGCTTTGTTTTTGGGTAAACTTCTAAAGGCGCGCAACAAGTTGAATCCCCCGTCTTTGGTGTTTCCTTCTTTGATCAGGCGTTTGGCTTCGGTCAAAAATCCGTTGCTCAACTGGCGTTGTAAGTTTACCAGGTTTTCAATTTTGGGTTTCAATTCATTAAACTCATGACGATCGCCTTGCGGAACCGGTCCAGAGATAATCAAAGGCGTACGGGCATCATCAATCAAAACCGAATCCACCTCATCGACAATGGCAAAATTGTGTTTACGTTGCACCAAATCTTCAGGCGAATGCGCCATATTGTCGCGCAAATAATCAAATCCAAATTCGTTGTTGGTTCCGTAGGTAATGTCGGCATCATAGGCTTTTTTACGGCCTTCGGAGTTGGGTTGGTGGTTGTCTATACAATCTACTGTTAAACCATGGAACTCAAAAAGGGGAGCTTTCCAGGTGCTATCTCGTTTGGCCAAGTAATCATTTACGGTTACCAAATGCACGCCGTTTCCGGTTAGTGCATTCAAGTACAAAGGCAAGGTAGCCACTAATGTTTTTCCTTCACCCGTTTGCATTTCTGAGATTTTCCCCGAGTGCAACACCATTCCACCAATCAGCTGTACATCATAATGCACCATATCCCAGGTGATTTCTTTTCCGGCTGCATTCCATGAATTGGCCCAAATGGCTTGGTCTCCGTTTAACGTAATGTAGGTTTTGGTTGCCGATAATTCACGGTCTTTGGCAGTAGCTGTTACGGTAAGGGAAGTGTTTTCTTTAAAACGACGGGCAGTTTCTTTGACTACAGCAAAGGCCTCTGGCAAGATGTCATTCAATACTTTTTCGGATATTTCGTAGGCCTCTTTTTCGAGTGCATCAATTCCGGCATAAATGTCTTCGCGTTGATCGATATCAGTTACGCTTTCGGCTTCTTCTTTTAAAGCAGCGATTTTACTGTCTTTATCGGCACGAGCGGCTTGTATTTTGGCTTTAAATTCGGCTGTTTTGGCGCGTAATTCATCGTGTGAAAGGGAATGAAGTACACTTTCAAAAGCTTTTGTTTTGGTTAAACTCCCCTGAAGGGCTTTTACATCTTGTTGAGATTTATCTCCTACAAAAATCTTTAATAGGCTGTTAATGAAACTCATAATATGGGTGGTAATTTCGTCGTTTTTAAGTGGGCAAATTTAGGCAAAAAAAAAGCCTCACAGGAGACTTTTCAATTGTTTTTAACTAATTTTTTTAATATTCATCCTCGTTCCAAAGATAATCTTCGTCGGTTGGATAATCAGGCCAAATTTCTTCCATTGATTCGTAGATTTCTCCCTCGTCTTCAATCGATTGTAAGTTTTCTACAACTTCAAGGGGAGCACCTGCTCGGATCGCATAATCAATCAATTCATCTTTGGTCGCAGGCCAAGGGGCGTCGCTCAAATAAGAGGCTAATTCTAGTGTCCAATACATCTTCGTTCTTGTTTAATTTTATGCAAAAATAAATTTTTTACTCAAAAAGTCAAGTAATTGTTGATTTATTTTTCAAATCGTTTATAATGTGTAAGTTAGCAAATAAAAATAGGGCTAAAATCAGCTATTTTCTCTTTACTTTCTAGGAATCCATTTTATTTCATTGGCACCCAATTCGGCCGATAATTTTCGGGACAAAACAAACAGAAAATCCGACAAACGATTCAGGTAGGTTAGGGCCAACGGATGAATGGGTTCAAACTGATTGAGGTGCACAGCCAAACGCTCGGCTCTTCGGCAAATGCAGCGGGCAATGTGACAATGCGAAACGGTAGGATGGCCGCCAGGCAAAATAAAATGAGTCATGGGCGCCAAGCTTTTTTCCATTTCGTCCATTTCGTTTTCAAGAAACGTAATGTCCTCGGCAATTATTCCCAAATTTTGAAGTCGGGCTGTCCCGTTTTTCAAGGTTTCTTTATCGGGAGGAGTAGCCATTATAGCGCCAATGGTAAACAAGCGATCTTGAATTTCAAGAAGGGTAGTAATGTGCTTTTCGTCTATCGATTGATCACGCAGCAAACCCAAATAGGAATTCAATTCATCAACCGTGCCGTAGCTTTCAATGCGAATGTGATCCTTGTTTACACGTGTTCCGCCAAATAAAGCAGTGGTTCCAGCATCGCCAGTTTTTGTATATATTTTCATAAAATTCCAATTTTATAAATTCCAAATTCCATCCCGAAACTTCGGGACAACAATCAAAAATCAACACCCGAGAGCTTTGCTCGAACAGGCGAAGCAATCAAAAATCAACAATCAAAAATCAACAATCGTTAATCAACCCGTTTTCGTGTCGCTTTCTATCAATCCATCCCGCAAGCGAATTACCCGGTGGGCGTAGGCCGCAATTTCTTCTTCGTGTGTAACCAATATTACCGTATTGCCTTGGGCGTGAATGTCGCCAAACAATTTCATGATTTCTACCGAGGTTTTACTGTCCAAATTTCCGGTTGGTTCATCGGCCAAAATAATCGAGGGTGAATTTACCAACGCTCTTGCTATGGCTACTCGTTGGCGCTGTCCTCCCGATAATTGGTTGGGTTGGTGGTCCATACGGTCGGCTAAATTTACTTGTGTTAAGACTTCGGTGGCGCGTTTGTTGCGATCGGCTTTGGCAAATCCTGCATATATCATCGGAAGCGCTACGTTGTCGAGTGCGGTGGTTCGGGGTAATAAATTAAACGTTTGAAACACAAAGCCAATTTCTTTGTTGCGAATTTCGGCCAACTCGTCGTCGTGCATTTGGCTCACGTCTTTTCCGTTCAAAATATAGGTTCCAGAAGTAGGTGTGTCCAAACATCCCAATAAATTCATCAAGGTAGATTTTCCGGATCCCGAAGGTCCCATCAAGGCCACGTATTCGCCTTTATTTATTTGTAAATCAATGCCTTTTAGTACATAGACAATTTCGTTGCCCAGCACAAAATCACGTTTGATGTTGCTAATTTGAATAAGCGGATTGGCCATAATATAATCTAGATTCGTTGAATTATTTTGGACGCCTAAAGTACAAAAGTGTTTCTGTTTTTTGGCGAATTAACAGCGTATTGTGAAATGTTCTTTTTCTTGTTCAATCCGAAAAAAGACCAAGCCCCATTGAAAGTTGTCAATCGTTACAGTTACTTTCGGATGGTTTTTTATTGTTTCCCAGGCTTCCTCCATTTCGGCTGACCAATGAATGTCGTCAAAAATCCAAAGTGTATCGTTGGTGACAGTTGGTAATAAGAGGTCGAAATAATCCAGCGTAGCTTTTTTGGAATGGTTGCCGTCAAAGTAGATAAGCTGGAAGTTGGAAGTTGGTCCCGAAGTTTCGGAATGGAAGTTTTTCAAGTAACTTGAAAATTCGGTGTTTACAAATTCAACCTTGGAATTTGGTCCCAAAGATTCGGGTTGGAATTTGGAATTTTGAAAATTTTCATTCGCAGTAGCCAGAGTGTTGGGACAACCTTCGAGCGAAATGATCTTTGCTTTTGGGTTCCCTAATGCCAAAGCAGCAGTTGCCAATCCCAAGGATGTGCCAATTTCAAGTATAGTTGAGGGTTGAAAATAGTGTACGATCCTAAAAAGTAATTCCGCTCTTTTGGCTGAAATCCCGGCAGTTTTGGCAATCTGATTGATTGCTCGGGTATTGCTGGTAAACACCTTTGAGCCCGCTCCAAAATCGGTTACCTCAATGGTTGATTTGTTTTTCAAGAGCAAATTACGGTGTGTATTCAAACGCGCATATTCTGCATACTGCTTCTTATCATAAAAACATTTCGTGACCAAATTAAACACAAAAGGGGAGTGCACCCCATGTTTATTTTTGGATTGCCAAAGGAATTTGAAATATGACGTTATCGAATGTAGCATTAGCCCATTTTTGACGAAAGCTCAAACCAGCGTTCTTCTTTGGTTTCTAGTTTGTTGATCAATTCTTGAAGAGCCAACGCTTTGCTAGTTATATCGCTATCGGCTACTTTATTTTCGGCAAACAAGGCCTCAATTTGTTTCTTCTCGTATTCCAAGTCCTTGATTTCGCGCTCTATTTTTTGCAATTCTTTTTGCTCGTTGAAACTCAGGTTCGAGGTGTTGTTTTGTTGTTTCCACTCTTTCTTTTCAGCCTTGTTGTCTTCTTTTTGCTGCACGTCGGCGCTGTCTTCATAGGCCCTGAAATCGGAATAATTGCCCGGAAAATCTTCAATTTCGCCTTGTCCACGAAACACAAATAAATGATCGACAATTTTATCCATAAAATACCGGTCGTGCGAAACTACCAACAAGCAGCCCGGATAATCCAATAAAAAACTCTCCAAGACATTGAGCGTTACAATGTCCAAGTCGTTGGTGGGTTCATCCAAAATTAAAAAATTTGGATTCTGGATTAGTACCGTACACAAATACAAGCGTTTCAGCTCGCCGCCGCTCAATTTTTCTACATAATCGTGTTGTTTTTTTCGGTCAAACAAAAAGCGTTCTAATAATTGTCCGGCCGAAATAATTTTGCCCTTGGTGAGCGGAATGTATTCGCCGTATTCTTTGATGATGTCAATTACTTTTTGCCCCGGTTTAGGGTTGATGCCACTTTGGGTGTAATAGCCAATTTTGATGGTGTCGCCCACCACTACTTTGCCCTGATCCAAGGGAATGGTGCCGGTTAACACATTCAAAAAGGTCGATTTTCCAGTGCCGTTTTTGCCAATGATGCCAATGCGTTCGCCGCGCTGAAAATCAAAACTAAAGTTGTCTAGAATTACCCGATCCTTGAATTTCTTGGACACCTTATGCAGCTCAATAATTTTGCTGCCCATACGCTCCATATTGATCTCTAATTCGACCACGTTTTCTTTTCGGCGGCTTTCGGCTTTTTGTTTAATTACGTAAAAATCATCCTGACGGGATTTTGATTTGGTAGTACGGGCTTTGGGCTGTCTGCGCATCCATTCCAACTCTTTTACAAAGAGGTTTTTGGCCTTGTCGATGCTGGCGTTTTCAGAGGTAATGCGCTCTTCTTTTTTGGCCAAATAATAGGAGTAATTGCCTTTGTATTGGTAAATTTTTCCGTTGTCCAATTCGATGATTTCGTTGCACACGCGCTCCAAGAAAAAGCGGTCGTGTGTCACCATAAAGAGCGTGATGTTTTCTTTGGCAAAATAACTTTCCAACCATTCAATCATCTCCAAATCCAAGTGGTTGGTGGGCTCATCCAAAATCAATAAATCGGGTCGGTTGATTAAAATAATGGCCAAGGCCAAGCGCTTTTTTTGTCCGCCCGACAGGTTTTTTACTTTGAGTTTAAAATCTTCGAGTTTTAATTTGAATAGAATTTGCTTGTATTGGGTTTCAAAATCCCAGGCGTTTAGTTGGTCCATCTGGTCAAAGGCTTTTTGATAGGCCTCTGCGTCGTCGGGGTTTTCGAGCGCTTTTTCGTATTGCTCAATTACCTTTAACGTAGGATTGTCTGAGGCGAAAATGCTTTCTTCGATGGTTAATTCATCTTGCAAGGCGGCATCTTGCGACAAAAAAGCCATGTTGATGTCTTTACGCACCACCACTTGTCCAGTATCGGGTTCGTCTTCGCCATTCAAGATTTTCATGATGCAGGTTTTGCCCGAGCCGTTCTTGGCGATGAAGGCAATTTTTTGGTCTTTGTTGATGCCAAATGACAGGTTTTCAAACAGCGTGCGTTCGCCAAATGATTTCGAAATATTTTCAACCGATACGTAATTCATTGCTGCAATTTGAAAATTTGAAGATGAGCCAATTTGATGATGGAATAGTGAAATTGGTGGGGCAAAAGTAGCATTTTAAATGGTGTCATCATTTTCAAATCTTCAAATTATAGAACGGATAGCCTATATTTGCGCCATGCAACTCTCTGTGATCATCCTCAACTACAACGTGCGCTATTTTTTGGAGCAGTGTGTCCGTTCAGTACAAGCTGCGATTCAAGACCTGGATGCCGAGATTATTGTGGTGGATAACGATTCGTCTGATGACAGTTGCGCGATGATGAAATCAATATTTCCAGAGATTTTACTCATTGAAAACACAACAAATGTGGGCTTTCCCAAAGGGAATAATATCGGAGTGGCGCAGGCCAAAGGTGAATTTATTTGCATCCTAAATCCCGATACTGTCGTGGCCGAAGATACCTTTACCAAGTTGTTTGACTTTGTACAAGAGAAATCCAATTTGGGCATGGTGGGTTGCCAACTTATTGACGGCAGCGGCCAGTTTTTACCCGAATCCAAACGCGGAATTCCCACGCCCTGGGTGGCCTTTACCAAAATAACCGGCTTATACAAATTTTTTCCTTCTTGGTCAATTTGCACCCAGTATTATGCCCAGCATTTGTTACCCAATCAAACCGGCAAAGTCGAGATTTTGGTGGGTGCGTTTATGTTTATGCGAAAGGAAGTGTATTTAGAAGTAGGTGGATTTGATGAAGGGTGTTTTATGTATGCCGACGACATTGATTTGAGTTACAGTGTACTTCAAAAAGGCTATCAAAATTGGTATTTTGCAGATACTACCGTAATTCATTACAAAGGCGAAAGTACCTTGCGCGACCACAAGTACATGCGTCGTTTTCAAGAAGCGATGCAATTTTTTTACCGCAAGCATTTTGGGCAATCGGTTTTTTCTAGGTTTTTCATGCTCGGACTTCGTATGGGTGCTTTTTTGTTTTCGCTTCAAAAAAAGAAACAGGTCATTACGCTTGTAAAGCCCATTAGCTCCTATGTTTTGGTATCCAATCAGGAGTCTTTGAGAGCTACCTTGGAAACGCAGTTGCAAGCGCCGGTTATGCGCACCGAGGATTTTCAGATTCAACCCGGATTGGCAAATAGGGAAGTGCTATTTGATGCTGATTTTATCGCTAACAAAAATTGTATTGCGCAGATGAAACAGCTGGCCAAGTCGGGTTTGACATTTAAAATTAAACCCAAAAATGCTTCATTTATACTGGGAAGTAATCACAGCAATGACCGAGGATCGGTGATCTCTTGGGTTGATTTGAGTTGAAAAATATTCGCCTGAAATTTGAATAATTCATACACAAACAAGATATATTTTAGTATTTTCGCAACCAATAACAAAAAAGAGACCATTGGGTTACAACTATGGCAAAATTTGAATTAAAACTCCCAAAAATGGGGGAGAGTGTGGCCGAAGCAACGATCACAAACTGGTTAAAAGAAGTAGGCGATTCCATTGCTGCCGATGAGGCCGTTTTGGAAATTGCGACCGATAAAGTAGACAGTGAAGTTCCCTCAGAAGTTTCGGGGATTTTGATCGAGAAATTGTTTGGTAAAGATGATTTGGTGCAAGTGGGACAAACCATTGCCATTATTGAAACCGAGGCATCAGCAGCTACTCCTATTGAAACGCCTGCCGTAGCTCAAGCTGCTGAAGCAGTAATGCAAACGGTGGTAAGCTCCAAAGAATCAGTCGCTGCACCCGTATTGGCGACCGATTTTAGCCAATCAGACAAATTTTATTCTCCCTTAGTAAAAAATATCGCCAAACAAGAAGGAATTTCTTTGGCACAATTAGATCAAATTTCGGGTACCGGAAAAGAAGGCCGCGTAACCAAAAACGACATCTTGGATTTTATTGCAAAAGGGCCACAAATTAGTCCATCTGCGCAGCCGGTTGCTGTAAAACCTGCTTCGAATGAGGCGCCAGTGGCCAAAGCAATGCCAGTTTCGGTAAATGGTCAAGATGAGATTATCGAAATGGACCGCATGCGTAAGTTGATTTCGGGCTATATGGTTCAATCCTTGCAAACTTCGGCACACGTGCAGTCATTTATAGAAGTGGATGTAACGGCCATTTGGGATTGGCGCGAGAAAAACAAAAATGCTTTTGAAAAACGCGAAGGCGAAAAACTCACCTTTACACCGATATTCATGGAGCTTATCGCTCGTGCATTAAAAGATTTCCCGATGATGAACATCTCGGTTGAAGGCGATTACATCATCAAAAAGAAAAACATCAATTTGGGTATGGCTGCGGCTTTACCCAACGGAAACTTAATTGTTCCGGTTATAAAAAATGCCGATCAACTCAATTTGTTGGGCATGGCCAAAGCCGTAAATGATTTGGGCAATCGTGCCAAAGCGGGCAAACTAAAACCAGACGACACCCAAGGTGGAACCTATACCGTAACCAATGTGGGTACCTTTGGTAGCGTGTTTGGTACACCCATCATCAACCAACCGCAAGTGGGAATTTTGGCTTTAGGTGCCATTCGAAAAGTACCTGCTGTAATTGAAACCCCCGAAGGCGATTTTATTGGCATCCGCAAAAAAATGTTCTTGTCACACAGTTACGATCACCGAGTAATTGACGGTGCACTAGGAGGAAGCTTCGTGAAACGCGTGGCCGAATACATGGAAGCCTTTGATGAAAACAGAAGTTTTTAATTAAGAAGTAAAAATGAATAATAAATAATGAAGCCCCTTGACAGAAGGGGTTTTTTTTATGATTACTATGATTATGTAGTGCTGAACTTAGTTACCACTTTTTTGTATTCTTTAAATTAATGATGTGCGCCAAATGATGATTGCAATGCCAGGCATAAATCCCAATATTTTCATCCAATCGGTATTGCTTATTGCTTTCCGGATGAAAAAATGTTCTAGCTAATTCAAGTGCTGAAAGCGATGTGAGTAACACGGTCCAGCGTTCGTGGATTCCCTCAATCATTTTTAGGGAAGCTTCAATAGGCATTGTTTTACTGTCGGCCAGTTCGGCCCAACGGTCTTCAAAATAGGGTTTTATGGTTGGGTTATCTTCTGTTAAAGCCAGTTTGAACCGCGTTAAACTATTTAGGTGGCTGTCGGCGCAATGATGCACCACTTGTCTGATGGTCCAGCCGCCTGGTCTGTATGGCGTGTCCAGTTGGGCATCGGTTAAATCCTGCACTTCCTTTTTGAGTTTTTCAGGAAAGGTTGAAATCGTCAAAATGTATTCGTTTAATAAATCTTGGGTGATTTCTTTCGGTTTGACATAGGAACCAATGGGGTATTTTAAGTTGTCAATTGTCATTTTGGATGCTTTTTTATACAAAAAGTTCTGCAGATAGTAGATTAAAACAAAGGTGAATTTTACTGCTAAAATAATGATAAAAACCAGCAATCACGGCTGTCAATTTTTCATTTTTAATTCTTCGGTATTAATTACTCCAAAGTCCTATCTTTGAACCTCTAAAAATTCACCATGGAACTCAAACTCAATAAACCCATCTGCTTTTTTGATCTCGAAACTACCGGAATAGAGGTGGCCAAAGACCGTATTGTAGAAATTTCTATTTTTAAAGTATTTCCCAACGGCACCCAAGAAAGCAAAACCTGGTTGGTGAATCCCGAGATGCGCATACCCGATGTGGTGATTGCCGTACATGGCATTACCAACGAAAAAGTGGCCAACGAACCAACGTTTTCGCAGTTGGCACCGCAAATTCACAACATGATCAAAGATTCTGATTTGGCTGGATTTAACTCCGATCGCTTTGATATTCCGTTGTTGGTTGAAGAACTGTTGCGCGCTGGTGTTGATTTTGATATGAAAAATCGCGTGTCGGTTGACGTGCAAACCATTTTTCACAAAAAAGAAGAACGCACCCTGAGTGCTGCCTTGAAATTTTACTGCGGAAAATCATTAGAAAATGCCCACTCAGCCGAGGCCGATACGATGGCAACTTACGAAATATTGAAAGCTCAATTGGATCGGTATCCCGATTTAGAAAACGACATGAAGAGTTTGTCTGAATTTACGACTCGTAAAAAAAGTGTTGATTTTGCAGGCTTCATCACCATGGATGCCGAAGGGCAAGAGGTGTTTACGTTTGGCAAACACAAAGGAGCTCGCGTAGAAAAAGTGTTGGAAGACGAGCCGGGTTATTTTGGCTGGATTCAAAACGCCGATTTCCCTTTATACACCAAAAAAGTCCTCACTGGGATAAAATTGAGAAAGTTAAACAACAAGTTCTAGTTAGCATGAAAATTATTTGCATTGGCAGAAACTATGTGAAGCACATCGAGGAGTTGCAAAACGAACGACCTGCAGAGCCAGTCGTGTTTATGAAACCCGATTCGGCGGTGTTGCTCAAACAGCACCCGTTTGTGATTCCGGCCTTCTCAGACGACATTCACCACGAAGTGGAGTTGTTGGTTAAGATTTCAAAAGTAGGCAAGTACATTGATGCCAAATTTGCGCATCAGTATTACGACGAAATTGGCTTGGGCATCGATTTTACGGCCCGAGATCTGCAACAACAGCTCAAAGACAAGGGTTTGCCGTGGGAAAAAGCCAAAGCCTTTGACGGTTCGGCAGTAATTGGTGAGTTTAGATCAAAAAAACTTTTTAGTTCCCTTGAAAACATTAATTTTGAATTGAAAAAAAACGGAGAAACTGTTCAAAAAGGAAATTCCAGCTTAATGCTGTGGCCTATTGATGAACTCATTGCACATGTTTCGCAGTTTTTTACCTTAAAAATAGGAGATATTATTTTTACCGGAACTCCCGAGGGCGTGGCAAAAGTAAGTCCAAATGATGTGTTAGAAGGGTTTCTAGAAGACCAAAAAGTATTTAGAATAAACGTAAAATAATATGGCTCTATATTACAACTTAGCAAAAGTATACGCACTTTCAGACAATGATCCGGAGTTTGTGCAGCAAATCATTTCCTTATTTATCTCAGAAGTACCGGTAGATTTGGAGCAAGTAAAAATTGGGATCAAAGAAGGCGACCACAAATTGGCCTACAGCTATGCACACAAAATAAAACCAACCTTGGATTTATTGGGTATGGATGTAGCGTTTCAGGAAATCCTTCAGATAGAAGCCTGGACCAAAGCCGAAGGAAAGAAGAAAGAAATTAAACCCGTTTTTGATAGCGTAGAAGCGCAAATTGAAAAAGCGGTGAAAGAAATCACCAAAGATTTCAATTTGTAAAATCATCAAATAATTTAGAAGAAAGAGCTTGCATTCGAGCTCTTTTTTTGTGTAAACAATCCAAGCAATGAAAGCAGCAATTCTCACCATTGGCGATGAAATATTAATTGGACAAATTGTAGATACCAATTCGAGTTTCATTGCCAAATCATTAGATAAAATTGGCATAGAAGTCTGTGAAATGCAATCGATAGCCGATGACAAACAAGCGATTTTGGAGGCCTTTGCGCGGTTTCAAGACCGTGTTGATTTGGTGCTAATTACCGGTGGATTAGGCCCAACCAAAGACGACATAACCAAGCATACGTTTTGCGAATATTTTGGCGATCAGTTGCAGCGCAATCTCGCAGTAGAACAACATGTGGTTGACTTGTTTCAGCAAAAACTCAAATTGGAGGCCTCGCAAGTAAACAAAGACCAAGCCTTGGTGCCTTCAAGCTGTGAAATTTTGCACAACGAATTCGGGACAGCGCCCGGCATGTGGATGCGAAAAGCACAAACTGTATTTGTCTCTTTACCTGGCGTTCCTTATGAAATGAAAGCCATTGTAACCAACGAATTGGTACCCAAATTGGTGCGCGAATATCAACGTCCGTATATCATTCACCAAACCATTTTAACCTATGGTCAAGGCGAAAGTCGAGTAGCCGAACGCATCGAAGACTGGGAAAATAACTTGCCTTCGTTTATCAAATTGGCCTACTTGCCAAGTCCAGGACGCGTGCGATTGCGTTTATCGGCTCGCGGAACCGATAAAGGAGTTTTGGAATCGGCCTTGCAAGAAAACATAGCGCAATTGAATGTATTGATCGGGGATATTATTGTGGGTTTTGAAGAAGAAGATACAATAGAGGTAGTTGTGGGCCGTTTGCTGCAAAAACAACAACTCACCTTGGCTACTGCCGAGAGTTGCACCGGCGGAAAAATTAGCCAGGTGCTCACTGCAAAAGCGGGTGCGTCGGCCTATTTTAAAGGTAGTGTAGTTTGTTATGCAACAGCTGTAAAAGAACAAGTGCTTGGGCTAGATCCTATACTAATTGCTTCACAAGGTGTAGTGAGTGAATACGTCGCGGTGCAAATGGCCGAAAGTGTACGGCAGATGTTACAATCTGATTACGCTATTGCGACCACCGGAAATGCAGGACCAAGTTTGGGCGATGAATCGGCACCTTTGGGAACTGTTTTTATTGCGATTGCATCGGCGCAAGGAACAGTGGTTGAGGAGTTTAGTTTTGGGCAACCCCGAGAGAAAGTAATCGATAGAGCAGTGAATAAAAGTTTGGAACTGTTGCAAAAAGAAATTTTAAAAAATCTAGTTTAATTATTTTGGATATAGGTTTATTTTTCTTTTATTTGCACCCTCGAATTGAATAACGATAAAAGATAAGCATAATGTCAAGAGTTTGTGACCTTACAGGTAAAAGAGCGATGGTGGGAAATAACGTTTCTCACGCGATGAACAAAACGAAGAGAAAGTTTTCAGTGAACTTAGTAAAAAAACGTTTTTATCTTCCAGAAGAAGACAGATGGATTACCCTAAGAGTAGCTGCATCTACAGTTAAAACAATCAATAAAAATGGAATCGCTGCTGTTTTGAAAAAAGCACAAGCTAACGGATTCATTAAATAATCCTTCCAAAAGTAAATAGATAGCAAGATGGCAAAGAAAGGCAATAGAATTCAAGTTATATTAGAATGTACAGAACACAAAACATCAGGTGTTCCAGGAACTTCTCGTTATATCACAACAAAGAACAAAAAAAATACACCAGATCGTTTGGAGATTAAAAAATTCAACCCAATCTTGAAACGTGTAACTGTTCACAAAGAAATTAAATAATAATTCAGGGATTTTATACTGTAAAGTTTCCTATCAACTAATTGAATCATGGCAAAGAAAACCGTAGCATCGTTACAAACATCTTCAAAAAGATTATCCAAAGCTATCAAAATGGTAAAATCGCCTAAATCGGGTGCTTACACATTTGTTGAAGCAATCATGACTCCCGAAGAAGTAGATGAGTTCTTGAAAAAGAAATAATTTTTATCACACTATATAGAAGGCTACTTTCATTCGGAAGTAGCTTTTTTATTTTTATATTTATCCCCATTTCAATCCATCCCGTTAATAGTTGTTCGAATGAGTTTTTTTAAAAAATTATTTTCTTCATCCAAAATTGACCCCAGCGCGAGCGAAGAGGCCAAACAAACCTTAGACAAAGGACTCGAAAAGTCTAAAGTGAGTTTTTTCTCCAAATTGACCAAGGCCGTTGCAGGTAAATCAAAAGTAGACGATGAGGTCTTAGATAACTTAGAAGAAATTTTGGTTTCTTCAGACGTGGGCGTGGCCACTACCTTAAAAATTATTCAACGCATTGAAAAACGCGTGGCTGCCGATAAATACTTAGGCACCGAAGAATTAAACCAGATCCTACGCGAAGAAATTTCAGCTTTATTGGCAGAAACGAATGCAGAAGAGGCAAAAGATTTTGAATTGCCAACTTCCACTCAACCCTATGTAATTATGGTAGTTGGGGTAAATGGCGTAGGAAAAACAACCACCATAGGAAAAATGGCCAGCCAATACAAAAAAGCGGGCTACAAAGTGGTATTAGGCGCAGCCGATACTTTTCGTGCGGCAGCCATTGATCAGTTGCAAGTATGGGCCGATCGCGTGGGCGTTCCCCTAGTAAAACAACAAATGGGAAGCGATCCAGCCTCGGTTGCCTTTGATACGCTGCAATCGGCAGTAGCGCAACAAGCAGATATCGTAATCATTGATACCGCAGGTCGTTTACACAATAAAACCCACCTCATGACCGAACTCACCAAAGTGAAACGGGTGATGCAAAAAGTAATCGCAACTGCACCACACGACGTGATGTTAGTGCTAGATGGATCAACCGGTCAAAATGCGTTTGAGCAAGCCAAACAATTTACTGCGGCGACCGAAGTGAGATCTTTAGCAGTAACCAAATTGGACGGCACAGCCAAAGGAGGCGTAGTGATTGGGATTTCCGATCAATTTCAAATTCCGGTACGTTATATTGGCGTGGGTGAAGGAATTGATGATTTACAGGTATTTCACAAAACCGAATTTGTAGATTCTTTCTTTAAGTAATCGTATGAGCATTATTCAAAAATTCAAATCAATTAAAGTGCTTCGGCTTATCCTTGTAGCAGTCGTATTGATATTCACGGGTAAACTACTCGATCATTTTCATTTTCCAAATGCCGCCTTGAGCCTGCAATTGATTGCCTTTTTTTTATTTTTATATAGCATCATTACCGCTATCGAATCAAGAAGTAAAAAATAATTACGGCAATACCGCACTAATTTTCTCCCACAGCGTATTGTCAAACCCAGAAAGCGCATTGTTTTGCGTGTCTGCGGCTTCTCCCATGCGCACTACTACCATTTTCTTACTCGGAATCACATATAATTTTTGATCGTTTTTACCCAATGCACAGTACATATCTGCGGGTGCATTTGGGATGAGGTTTGTGGTAAAGGTATAATTTACATCCGGCAAGCGGTAAGATCCTTTTCCGTTGAGCCACCATAAATAACCATAGGACAAATTGAGGTTTTGCGAAGTTTGAGTAGCGTTGCTCAAATAGTTTTGATTGATCACTTCGGTGGTTTCCCACATTCCTTTATTCAGGCATAGTAAGCCAAAACGTGCCATACTTCTTGTTGTACTTAAATACACGCTATTATTGTCAGATTGGTACCAGGAACCCGTCATCCCAATTTTATTTTTTAGTTTGCTTGTAAAATAATTGTCCCAGGAAGTATTGGTTGCACTAGCTACCACATCTTGTAATTTGACATATACATTGTCGTAGGCCCAATTTGTACCCGCGTTACTTTCATATTGTAAACAGGAGGGTAGCACGCAGTCATCGTCGGTTGTATTGGTGTTGGGAGGCGTGTTGTTGTCGTTGTACTCGTCACTCAAACCAGAAGTCATACTTAATAAATGGCTACATAAAATTAAATTTTCTTTGACCAAAGGCGCCGAGGTCCAACCCGAGCCCAAGTGATCCGAAACCCGATCGGTACGATTTAACAAGCCTTCTTGTTCGGCAATTCCAAAAACGGTTGAAGTAAGCGTTTTTCCAGCGCTAGCCCAATACCAGGCTGTTGATTCAGTATGTCCATTAAAATACTTTTCTACTACAATTTTCCCGTTCACCAAAATAATAAATCCTTTGGTGTTGGCTAATTCCAAATAGTTATACAGTTCTTCCAAGGCCGAAGAATTCCAATTGAGGCTACTGGGGTCAGTAGTTGCCCAAGTACCTGTTGTGGGAGGGAAGTACAAAGATTCATTGGGAATAGGATTTACTACATCAGAATTACTGCTACAGCCAAAAAGCAAAAGCAGCGTCAAACCTAAGACAGTCTGTTTCATAAAAAAAGTTTTTTTACCGACCCTAAAAGTACAATTTAGTTTAATTCTATTTTTTTAGCCTTGAATTAAACTGTAATTTTAACCAGTAATTTTTTTCCTATGAAATACAGCATTTATCTATTTGTATCGACTTTACTGTTTGCTGCTTGCGGCTCCTCAGTAACCGAATCGTCACTAAAAAACTTGAATGGCTATTGGGAAGTTCAAAAAGTAGTGTTTCCCGATGGAAGTGAAAAAATCTTACCGCCTAGCGAAACCCATGATTATTATGAGTTTAACAACCCAAAAGGTTCTCGTAAAAAGGTTACGCCTTTGGTTACTGGAAATTACTTGGTAAACGATCTAAAAGACGAATTTGTACTAGTTGAAAAAGAGGGTGACTATTACATGAATTATAAAACCTTTTTGTCAACCTGGTCTGAGCAAATTAAATCGATTGATAAAGATCAATTGGTCTTGGAGAGCGAAGAACACTATCAATATTATTATAAACGCCCTCAAGTTTTTTCTGTAAAATAATGGCAAAACGACTAGGAAACGACAGTCCTATTGGGTCAATTTTAAACGAGATAATCGACCGAAACAACCTGCAATCGGGTTTGGATGAAGTTGATGTAAAAACTGCTTGGTTTTCACTCATGGGAAATGGAGTTGCCACCTATACCCGAGAGGTGCAGGTAAAAAACAAAACGCTCTATGTGGTGCTGAGTTCGGCTGTATTGCGGGAAGAATTGCACCACGGGCGAGACAAAATTATTGCCCTAATTAATGAGGAGTGCAAACGAGAGGTGATTACCAAAGTCATTTTACGATAAAAAAAAGTCCCGTTCAAATGAGCGGGACTTTTTTTATTAAGCTGTATAGATTTAGAATTGCTCTCTACCCGAAAAGTGAAAAGCCGATTCGATAGCCGCATTTTCATCGCTGTCTGATCCGTGCACTGCATTTTCACCAATAGAAGCCGCATATTTTTTACGAATAGTTCCTTCAGCTGCATCAGCAGGATTGGTTGCGCCAATTAAGGTTCTAAATGCATCAACCGCATTTTCTTTCTCCAATATTGCAGCAACAATTGGTCCTCTAGTCATAAACTCAACCAATTCGCCAAAAAATGGACGAGCCGCGTGTACGGCATAAAATGCTTGTGCATCGGCTACGGTAAGTTGTGTAAGTTTCAAAGAAACGATTTTAAATCCCGCTTCTGAAATCATGTTTAAGATTCCGCCAATATGCCCGTTTTCTACCGCATCAGGCTTAATCATGGTAAATGTTCTATTCGTTGTCATGTATTCTTGTTGTTAAATTTGGCTGCAAAAATAGTTTTTTTGAAGCAATTCCTGCTGTCCGCTGTATCTTTTTTTTAGTACCTCAATTCAATACAGTACATATCGAAAAAAAAAGGATGCCGCTCCCATCAGGGCTAGCTAGCAGATATAAAAAAAATCCCTTGCTACAGTGTAACAAGGGATTATTATGTTAAAAAGCGATTGCTTAGTTTCTTACCACTTTAATAGTAGAAGTTCCAGTAGCAGTTGCAATTCTTGCAAAGTAGATTCCGCTGTTTAAAGCAGCAGCATCTAGTACAGCTGAAGTAGCTTGAGGAGCAACAGTCATAACTGTTTTTCCTAATACATCAACTACTTGGATAGAAGTAATTACTTCGTTAGCTGAAGCTACATTCCATACATTTTGTGATGGGTTAGGATATACTTTAAAGTTTCCGTTGTCAAAAGTTACATTAGCCAAAGCAGGAGCGAAGTTATAATCACCAGTTACTTTGTTGAATGTAATGTCATAGAATCCAGGAACTGAAGGAATGTTTGGTCCGCTTAAAGTAGCCACACCTGTTGGCCAATCAGCACCACCCCAGTTTACAGACCAAGAGTGACCTTCACGGAATTTACATTCACCAGCGATCAATTCAAAATTTGATTTAGTATAAACTACACCATCTGTAGAAGTGAAGTCAAAATCAAATCCATCACCCCATCCGCCAGTAGCGCTTCCAGTTAAGCTTACTAATGGGAAAAAGAAGTTGTATTCGCCAGTTTCTCTGTTAAATGTAACTGAATAAGTTCCAGCTACAGTTGGAATGTTAGCGCCACCTTGAGTAGCAACACCTGTTGGCCATGAAGCAGCACCCCAGTTTACACCCCAGTCGTGTGCTTGACGGAATTTGATCTCCCCTGTTGAAAGTGTCAATCCGCTCAATGTATAGTTGATACCATCAGTTGTAACTAAGTCAGTATCGTTACCCCAACCTGTTGCACCTGATCCAGTGATAGAAATCAATTGGAAAACAGGAGCAGCTGTAAAGCTGTACTCTCCAGTTGCAATGTTAAGGTTTACTGAAGTATAATCACCAGCAGTAACTGGGATAAACAAAGTAGCATCAGAAACTACACCACCTGGAAATGCATCTCCTCCGTAAATGGTTCCGTCTACATCAAACTGAGCAGTACCATCTAATAAAGTTGCATTGTTGAAATAGTAGTTTTCAGCATCTGCAGTTGACATGGTTAATCCGTCTACAGAAGATACAGCTGTACCAATTAATTTTACAACTGGAATTGGAGCTCCACCTGTGAAAGAGTATTCTCCAGTAGATTGATTAAATGTAATGTTGTAAGTTCCTGCAATTGCTGGAATGTTTGGACCGTCTTGTGTTCCTGTTCCAGTAGGGAAAGTTGTTGCTCCCCAGTTTACAGACCAAGCGTGATCTAAACGGAATTTAAATTCTCCACCAGGCATGATGAAATTGTCCAAAGTCCAATTCACACCGTCAGTAGAAGATAAATCAACATCGACTCCCCAGTCGCCAGAAGCTCCAGGTCCGATCATTGATACTTGAGCGTTGCTGCTAAAGCTCACAAAAAGCATAAGAAGCAAAGAATAAAGTAAATTTCTTTTCATAGTTTTAGTTTTTAATTGTTAAAAAAGTTGCGTAAAAGTAAGTAATTTTAATAGATTGGTCTTTATACATTAGTTAAATAAGTACACGAAAACGTTTTCGTGTTGATAACATTATTTTTAAGTTAAATTAACCCTTCGTTTTGAATGCGAGTACGTTAAATTGACTTCAAATTATTTAATTCGTACTATTTAGGAATTACAAAGTGTTTCTCAAGGTGACAATTAGTCTAGAATAAGCGAGGTAAACTTTGCCGAAAGAGGATTTAATTTATGTCCTAATTCGTCCATAAATTTCGAGCCGTACACACTATAAAAATCTGAAAAATTGGTGCTGCGCTCTAGTAATTTTTGATTGGGAAATACTTCGTTTTGTATAGCCAATAGCCGGTCAATACTTTCTTGATGGGCTTTTATTTGGGCTTTTTGTAGGCGTTTTTCCATAGCCTGCAAGCCTTTCAGTTGCTTCACTTCTTGGGCTTTCAACATCGATAAAAACGTAGGATGTGTTAAATTTGCTTGTTCGTGCAAGGCTTCAAATTGCTTTGTCAACTGTTGTTTTAAATCGGTAAAATCTACTGTATTTGTAGTGGTTTTTGATAAAAATTCAGCTGTTAGTTCTCGGGGAGTTAAAAATAGATCTTCCCACGAAAGTGGTGTTTTGTCCCATTTTGCTTTTGTTTTGTTGCTGGCTGTGACTACCGAATTGCGCAACAACAAAATAGGAAATGTAATTTGAGCTTTGGCAAACATCGATTTCAACTCGAGCCAATAGGCAATTTCGCCGCCACCGCCTATGTAACATAGATTGGGTAAAATCACTTCTTGATACAATGGGCGCAGCAAGACATTTGGGCTAAATTTTTCAGGTTCGTTTGCTGCCAACTGTTGAATTTCTTCTGCCGAAAATTCTAAATCCGTGTTCAATACTTTGTAGCGATTGTCTTCAAATACAATCCGTTCACGCAAGTTGTTATCTAGGTAAAATAAGTTGATCTCCCTCGGGTTCACCTGAATTTTATAACCCTGCAGCAAGGCGGTTGTTTCATTTACTGTTGCAAACGAAAATTGAGTAGCCAGTTCGTCCTGAATGAGTGGCGTAAACAAGGATTTTAGTTCCCGGGCATCGCCGTCTACTATCACGAGTCCGTGTTGGCCAAATAATGCATTTACCAACTTTCGAGTGGCTTCGGCCAATGTGGCACTCGTTAAATAGGCATCGGTAAACAACGTAATCAATTCATGTGTGGCGCTCGAATTGCCCAATAAGGTATGTATTTCATTGATGACAACATCCATGCCTTGGGTGTCCAATCGGCCCACGGCACCTGAGCCAGCTTTATGCCAAACTACTTTTTTGTTTTTCACATAGAGGTGATTGATTTCGGCCAAATCATGGTCTTCGGTAGCCATCCAATATACCGGGACAAAATGCTGCGCAGGGTAGGTCACTTGCAATTGCTTACACAAATTAATGGTAGAGAAAATCTTGTAAATAAAATACAAAGGTCCTGTGCCAATGTTGAGCTGATGCCCAGTCGTGATCGTAAAGGTGTTTTCTTTACGCAATCGCTCCAGGTTGTGCTGGGTTTTTGTACTTGTGGAAATATTTTGGTATTGGGCTTCTAATGTGTTCACTAGAACTTCCCGAAAATGAGCCGGATAATTGGCTGCTTTTTCCTCCAGTTGGGCTTTATAATTTTCTAGCTTTGGAAACCGATGGTACAACGGCTTTATCTGCTCCTTTTCTTGCAAGTAATCTTGTATTAAGGGACTAAAAAAGGAAGAGTAGGCGTAGGCTGAACAATCATCGGGCATAGCGTCGAATTTTTGGTAAAAATAGCAAAAAAACCTATTCTACCTTGGCATACCGGTATTCGCTTTTCATTGTCATTTATTCTATTACTTTTGTACAAATTAGTTGCCTTGAATTCCATAGTATTAGTCACGCCACCCTTTACTCAACTGAATACGCCGTATCCGGCCACGGCCTATTTAAAAGGGTTTTTGAATACCAAACAAATCGAATCCCATCAATATGATTTGGGAATTGAAACCTTGTTGGTGTTGTTTTCAAAAGCGGGACTAACTCAATTATTTGAACATGCAGCGCAACAATCCAATCCATCCAATTGGACCGAAAATGACTGCCGGATTTTTGGATTACAAACCAATTACATTCAAACCATTGACTCAGTCATTGCGTTTTTACAAGGCAAAAGTCCCAGTTTGGCCAAGCAAATATGTTCGGGTTATTTTTTGCCCGAAGCCAGTCGATTTGCCCAAGTTGAAGAAACCGAATGGGCATTTGGTACCTTGGGTATGCAAGACAAAGCCAAACATTTGGCCACCTTATATTTGGAAGATTTATCCGATTTTATCGTATCGGTGGTGGATGAAAATTTTGGTTTTAGTCGCTATGCCGAACGCTTGGGCCGCAGTGCGTCTAGCTTTGACGAATTGTATGCCAAGTTACAACACGAACATACGTTTATTGATCAACTAAGTCTTAGATTATTTGCTTTTAAAATCAGTGAAATTCAACCCAAATTACTGTGTTTGTCGGTGCCTTTTCCGGGTAATTTATACAGTGCTTTTCGATGTGCCCAATGGGTGAAACAACACTATCCAAGCTGTAAAGTTGCTATGGGTGGCGGATTTCCCAATACCGAATTACGTGCTATTTCAGACCCGCGGGTGTTTGAATTCCTTGATTTTATCACGCTTGATGATGGCGAACTGCCGCTTGAATTACTTTGGCAACACCTAGAGCAGCCCGAGTTACCAAGAATATTGAAACGTACTTTTTTACTAGAGGATGGACAGGTAATTTATGTCAATAATACAACCCAATCTGACTATAAACAAGCCCAAGTAGGCACGCCCGATTATACAAATTTGCCTTTAACCAAATACATTTCGGTGATTGAAGTGCTCAATTCGATGCACAGTTTGTGGAGCGATGGCCGATGGAATAAACTCACCATGGCGCATGGATGCTATTGGGGTAAATGCACGTTTTGCGACATTTCACTAGATTACATCAGTTTATACGAGCCAGTAGCTGCCGCTTTGTTGGTGGACCGCATGGAAGAATTAATTGCTGCTACCGGCGAAACTGGTTTTCATTTTGTAGACGAAGCTGCTCCTCCAGCGCTCATGCGTGAAGTGGCTTTAGAAATAATCCGCCGAAATTTAGTGGTGAGTTGGTGGACCAACATTCGGTTCGAAAAAAGTTTCACCGCCGATTTGTGTTTGCTGCTCAAAAAATCGGGTTGCATCGCCGTTTCGGGTGGGCTTGAAGTGGCCTCCGATCGTTTGTTGGCGCTCATAGAAAAAGGCGTATCGGTGGCCCAAGTGGCGCAAGTTACACGGAACTTTACCGAAACAGGTATATTGGTGCATGCCTATTTGATGTATGGCTATCCTACGCAAACCATTCAAGAAACGGTCGATAGCTTGGAAATGGTGCGGCAATTGTTTGAAATGGGTGTGGTGCAATCTGGATTTTGGCATCAATTTGCGCTCACGGCACACAGCCCAATTGGATTAAATCCGGAGAAATATGGTATTACAATCTTAAATCCAGCACCCGGAACCTTTGCCAACAATGATTTGTTGTTTACCGATGCAACCGGCATCGATCACGATCAGTTTAGTTTTGGATTGAAAAAGTCGTTATACAATTACATGCATGGCATTTGCTTTGAATTACCCTTGCAAGATTGGTTTGATTTTAAGATTCCCAAAACATCGGTATCGCCCTATTTTATTGAACAAGCTATTGATGCACAGCTTGATTTTATTCCAAAACCTTCATCCCGAATCGTGTGGTTAGGAAATTTGCCCGAACTTTCTTTGCAGACCAAATCAAAACGCGGACAACAATGGGCAATGGCGCAACTGCAGTTCCATGACTTAAAAGATAGTTTTTCAATTCAATTGCCCGAGGCCGAAGGAGTTTGGTTGCAGAAAATGCTAAGCCAATGTCAAATCAATCAACCGCAAAAAATCAAGTTGGCTGATATGCAAGATTCTTTTGAGCAAGAGTTTGAAAATTTTGAGTTGTTTTGGCAATCCAAACCACTTAAAACCTTGCGATCATTCGGTTTAGTTTGCTTGTAAGGGTTCGCCGTACAAATCAAATTCGGTGGCATCAATGATGGTAATTTGAGCGAATTCTCCCGTTTTTAAGTAGAATTTGGTGGCGTCAATCAACACTTCATTGTCAACATCGGGGCTGTCAAATTCGGTACGACCAATAAAATAACCGCCTTCTTTTCGGTCAATAATACAACGAAACGTTTGCCCCACTTTTTCTTGATTCAAATCCCAAGAGATCTGCGACTGCAAATCCATTAATTCGGTAACGCGCGCTTGTTTTACTTCGTCGGGTACATCGTCTTCAAGCAAATAAGCATGTGTGTTTTCTTCGTGCGAATAGGCAAAACAGCCCATGCGGTCAAATTTCATTTCTTGTACAAACTCTTTCAAGATTTCAAAATCGGCTTCGGTTTCGCCCGGATAACCCACGATGAGTGTAGTACGTATGGCCATTCCTGGAACGGCAGCTCTAAAGTCTTTTAATAATTGGGTAGTTTTGGCTTGCGTAGTTCCGCGGCGCATCGATTTTAAAATTGAATCGGAAATGTGCTGCAACGGAATATCCAAGTAATTGCAAATTTTGGGTTCGCGTTTCATTACGTCCAATACATCCATCGGAAAGCCAGTAGGGAAGGCATAATGCAAACGAATCCATTCAATGCCTTCTACTTGCACCAAGGCTTCGAGCAGTTCAGCCAAGTTTCTTTTTTTGTAAATATCCAAACCATAATAGGTAAGGTCTTGGGCGATTAAGATGAGTTCTTTCACGCCGTCTCTAGCCAATCCTTGCGCTTCCTTAACCAATTTTTCGATGGGTTGTGACACGTGTTTACCGCGCATCAACGGAATGGCACAAAAACTACACGGTCGATCACAGCCTTCGGCAATTTTTAAATACGCATAATTTTTGGGGGTCGTCGTGAGGCGTTCGCCCAACAATTCGTGTTTGTAATCGGCACCCAAGGCTTTGAGCAATAAGGGCAATTCGGTGGTGCCAAAAAACTGATCGATGTTGGGGATTTCTTTTTCCAAATCGGGACGATATCGCTCCGAAAGACAGCCAGTCACAAATACTTTATCAACCAAACCGCGTTCTTTTTTGTCGGCATATTCCAAAATCATATTTACCGATTCGGCTTTGGCATTGTCAATAAATCCACAGGTATTAATCACAATGATGTTGCCTTCGCGCTCGGCTGGTGCTTCGTGTTCTACGTCTTTTCCGCTGGCACGCAATTGGCCCATGAGTACTTCACTGTCGTAAATATTTTTGGAACACCCTAAAGTGATGACGTTGATTTTATTTTGCTTGGTTGATTTTGTTCTCATTTTTGCTGTTTGGTCTGCAAAAGTACATTAATTCTCAAAAGAAACTTCAATTGAATTTTCCCTGTTTTTTTCAATAAAAAAAGGCCAATTAAGGCCTTTGTATTTATGTATTCTTTATTGAGTTAATTACAATTCAAAGGTAAGTGTGGTGGTAAACGAACTCGTACTGGTTTTTACGGCAGCGCCGTCGGTAAATCCATAGGTAAAAAAGGAACGTTGCGAATTGCGTTGTGCTAAATCGTAGGCCAAATCTAGTCGAGTGGCGCCAAAATTAAAGCCAAATCCAGCCGAATAGCCTTGCAAACCACCTACTGTATACTTGTTTTTGTAGGGACTTTGCTCGTTGCGGTAACCAGCCCGTAAACTCCACTGTTTAATGCGGTATTCGGCACCAACCCGAACTTCGGCGGTATTGGTTAAACTATTTTTTATTGAAGCATTGGCCTGCGAAAATTCATTTTTAGGTTGGTACTGGCAATTGCTGTAATCTTTTAGGATGTAATCTAAACTCACTAGCCCTTTTTTACCAAAAATATAGGCCAAACTACCTGTAAATTCATGGGGTGTACGCAATTGGTAGGGGCTGTAGACCATGATTACATTTGAAGTTGCCGAGGCATTGTTGGGGTTGTAATTGGGTGTAAAGTTTTTAGAGAATAGGCGTTGGTTTACTTCGTCATTAAGCGTGAGCCAAGTAGGCGATTTATAGCTCAAGCCTACACGCCAAGAGGGATTAAATTTGTGAATCGCACCTACTTGAAACGAAAACCCATTGCCGTAGGTGTGGATGTTATTTTCAAATTGAATTTTCTTTACAAGCGCAGGATCTGCAGCGTTTTCTTCATAAAAAATGGCCGTTTTGGTATAATCGGTAAAGTGGGTATTGAGATTGATGCCAAAATACCAGTTGTCTTTGTATTGGAATCCACCGTTGAACGCTAGTTTCCCGTTATAACCGCTGCTGATTACATAATTTTCTTGGTAATAGCTGCTGGCTGGTGTAAAATTGGCGAGGTAAGTGTCGTTGTTGGGATTACTAGGGTCATTGGTAATCACATTGGCATAATACCCCAAATAAGCTTGTTCGTCTTGGTAATTTAAATCTTCGTAATAATTGTTCAATAGTGTGCTCAAGTAAATGCCACCCTGATTGGCGTTGGGATTGGCATAATACAAAAAATAATTGGCAATCGAATTCTGGTTGTTATTGCCAACGGCATAAATTGAATTGTCAAAATTATTGTCGTTTTCATAGGCGATGCAAAAACTCAGTTTTTTCCAATTGGTCTTTGGATCTGTAGCCAAAAAAACAAAGGCAGCGCCAACTTGATTCAAATCAAACGCAATGTTGTTTTCGGTTGTCGAATTGCCAAAATAAGTCGAGTTATTTTTGGTGTGTTGGTTGTTTAAACTCGCCGAAAATTGGTTGGTAGTAAAAACCGCCGAACCCGCGGGGTTACTATTTAGCGCCGATAAGTCACCACCCAATGCGCCAAATGCACCACTCATGGCTCTAAATCGGGCACTTCCGTTGGTTTGAGTCATGCTGTAGCGCAAAGCTTGGGAAACACCTTGTCCCCAAACAGTAGTAGCGGAACATAGGATAAAAAGAATTGCAATTTTTTTCATGGGTTGTTGGATTATAATAGGATTAACGTCTGCCTCCCCCGGATGATCTGCCACCTCCAGAATTTGTAGAATTATAGGAACCGGAATTGTAATTTCCAGGATTGGACGGAGCAGGCGTGTAGCTGCGGGTTGGCGTGTCGTTTGATTCGTTTACCCGCACAGGTGTACTTTGGCTTCTTGGCGAAGTTGAGCCTGAGTTGTAGTACCTCGGCGTGTTATTTTCGGTGCGCGTTCCCGAATTGGAGTTGGTTGCATTGTTGCGAGGCACCACGTAATCACGTGTCCCGTTGGTGGTTGATCGTGGGTTTGAATTGTTAAATCGAGGAGATTCATATACTCTTGTGCCCGAAGCTTCCGTGCGAACCCCACTACGTGGATTGGTTACGTTATTTCGTGGGTTGGGGTTGTAATTGGGGTTGTTGCGCACGGGACTTCTCGGGTTGGTTGGGGAAATTCCACGTGGATTGTTGTAGTTTCTATTGGGGTAATTTTGACCGTAATAATAAGGGCTTGTATAGCGGCTAGTATTATGTCGACGGCCATCGTGGTAGTAGTTGTTGCTGTAATACCAGTTGGGTGCGTAAGGGTTATAATAGTAATAATTGTACGGGTAATATCCGCCAAAATAGTTGTAATACGGGCTATATCCCCAGCCTATATACATGGGGCTATACCAGTAGTCACATCCCCAATAAAAGTAGGGGGTATTCCAATAGGAATTGTACCAGTAATTGGACATGCCCCAATTGGTGTTGTAAAAGTTGTAATTGACAGAAGTGGACGAGTTTTCCCAAGAAGGATTGCTTTGGGCATATTCGGTAGTTGGAGTGGTGTATTGTTGAGTAGGGAGGCTGTCAGAAACGGAGCTGTATTGCTCTACATTAGTAAATGTTTCAGGAGCAGATGTGTTTTCTTGAAGACTGCCAAAATAATTTTTGTAATTGTTGGATTCTGGGGCAACCGGAGCTGCTTGTTGGCTGGGTTCGTCGCCCGAACCATAAATGCCATCCCGATCGGCATAAGCTACATTTTGGTAGCCTCCACATGACAGAAAAAAAACACTAAAAAATCCAAAGAAAGCATAGGTAAACAGAGCGTGCGAGGAAAAAGAATTCGTTTTCATATCTGCTATTTTTATTGTTGAACCCAACAAAATTAGTTAGTTTTGCCGAACATTTTAGTTAAAATAAGTTAAACAATTTTTGAGCCAACATATAATGAGTAAGAACCTAACTACACGCGCTGAAGATTATTCCAAATGGTACAACGAATTGGTCGTAAAGGCTGATTTGGCTGAGAATTCAGGCGTTAGAGGCTGTATGGTAATTAAACCTTACGGCTATGCAATTTGGGAAAAAATGCAAGCCGAATTGGACCGCATGTTTAAAGAAACGGGTCACAGCAATGCCTATTTTCCGTTGTTTGTTCCCAAAAGTATGTTTGAGGCCGAAGAAAAAAATGCCGAAGGTTTTGCCAAAGAGTGTGCTATTGTTACGCATTATCGACTCAAGAATGATCCGGATAAACCCGGAAAATTAATGGTAGATCCCAATGCTAAACTCGAAGAAGAACTCATTGTTCGTCCTACGAGTGAAGCCATTATTTGGAGCACGTATAAAAATTGGGTACAATCGTATCGGGATTTACCTTTATTAATAAACCAATGGGCCAATGTGGTACGTTGGGAAATGCGTACGCGTTTGTTTTTGCGTACGGCCGAATTTTTATGGCAAGAAGGCCACACTGCCCACGCTACAAAAGCTGAAGCCATTGAAGAATCAGTGAAAATGATGAATGTCTATGCTGATTTTGCTCAAAATTTCATGGCTATTCCCGTCATCAAAGGGGTAAAAACCGAAACCGAACGCTTTGCCGGTGCTGAAGAAACCTATTGTATTGAAGCTTTGATGCAAGACGGAAAGGCTTTGCAGGCTGGAACTTCTCACTTTTTAGGTCAGAATTTTGCCCAAGCATTTGAGGTTAAATTTGCCAATGCCGAGGGTAAACAAGAATACGTATGGGGAACTTCATGGGGCGTTTCAACCCGTTTGATGGGTGCCTTAGTAATGACACATTCAGATGACCAAGGCTTGGTATTGCCACCTAATTTAGCGCCTATCCAAGTGGTGATTGTGCCGATTTATAAATCAGACGAACAGCTGTCTGAAATATCGGCAGTCGCTCATGAATTATTAGCCTCATTTAAAAGTTTAGGGATAGCGGTTAAATACGACGATAGAACCACGCAAAAACCAGGATTTAAATTTAACGAATACGAGCTAAAAGGAGTTCCTGTTCGAATTGCTGTTGGTCCAAAAGATATAGAAAACGGTACTTTTGAAGTGGCCCGAAGAGATACTTTGAGTAAAGAAGTTGTATCTAAAACGTCCATTGTAAGTTATGTACAAGATTTATTGACGCAAATGCAACACGATTTGTTTGCCAAAGCGTTGCATTACCGCGATACGCACATCACAGAAGTGAATTCGTTTGAGGAATTTAAAGAGGTTTTGGATACCAAAGGCGGCTTTGTATCTGCGCATTGGGATGGAACAGCCGAAACCGAAGAAAAAATAAAAGAATTAACCAAAGCAACCATTCGTTGTGTGGCGTTAGATCGTGTGCTAAGCCCAGGAAAATGTGTGCTTACCGGAGCGGAATCAACTGGTAGAGTGTTGTTTGCAAAAGCCTATTAAAAAAAAAGAAAAAAAAATAGACCACAACTTGTACGAATAAAAAATAGTTGTATTTTTGCATCCGCATTACAGAAGTATGGCCCGTTCGTCTATCGGTTAGGACGCCAGGTTTTCATCCTGGTAAGAGGGGTTCGATTCCCCTACGGGCTACAAGATTAAAATAATTTAAGAAAAAATACAAAATGGCAAATCATAAGTCAGCTTTAAAAAGAATCAGAAGTAACGAAAAAAGAAGAGTTTTAAATCGTTACCAACACAAAACAACTCGTAATGCGATCAAAGCGTTGCGTATGGCTACTGATAAATCAGACGCTGCTGCAAAATTGTCAAGTGTAATTTCAATGATTGATAAATTGGCGAAGAAAAATATCATTCACGATAACAAAGCGTCTAATTTAAAATCTAAATTAACCAAACACGTAGCTAAATTGTAATCTTACAAATTAGATGAAAAATAAAAAGCTCCTTATAAAGGAGCTTTTTTTATGCCTGTAACTTCAGGCTTACGGCTTCTAACAAATCTTTCGTAATGGGTTTGGGCATAAAATCCAATACCATGGAATATGATTTAGATTTCTCAATGTCTTTGGGGTCTATCGTAGAGGAAAGCACAATCACTTTGCAATTGGGAAACACCTCGCGGTATTTGGCCTCAGAAAACGCATCCAAAAACTCCCAGCCTCCCATAATTGGCATGTTCAAATCCAAAAAAATTAAATTGGGAACAACGGTTGCCTGATTGGCAATTAGACTGTCCAAATAGTGCAATGCTTCTTCTCCGTTTTGAGCGGTTACAACTTCTTTGGCATATGCTGCTCTGGTCAAGACCATTTTGCTCAACATGATGGTGATGGAATCATCGTCTACGCATAAAAGTAAATCCATAATGGGGGTAGGTTTATTTGGTGAATGTTAGGGTAAATGTGGTGCCTTTGTCTACTTTGCTCTCAACGCTAATGCGGCCTCCCATAGATTCTATTTGTGATTTGACTAAATACAAGCCCAATCCTTTGCTGTCGGGATAGTTATGAAAGCGTTGGTATAATCCAAAAATTTTGTCTTTGTTGCGCGCCAAATCAATGCCAATTCCGTTGTCTTTAATCGTCATTACTACTCGATCTTCCACTTCTTTGGTTGCAATGCTAATTTTTAATGGTCGATCGGTTGCGCGGTATTTGATGGCGTTGGTAAACAAATTCAACAAGATGCTTTCTAAGTAGGCCTTGTTTACTTGCAGGCTTGGCGCTGAGGCTACATCTATTTTAAGTAGGGGCTGAGTTGTGCTGATCAAGAAACTCAATTGGCCAAAAACATTTTCAAAAACATCTTTAATGTCTACCTCTTCGCGAAGTATCGACGGGCTGTCTTTGATGATGAGCACTTTTACCAAATCGGCAATTGTCTCGTTTAATAAATGAGTTGATTTTTTAAAACCGCCCAGTATTTCATTGAGTTCCGGATTGTCTATGGACATGTCGTCCAGTAAAGTTAATAAGCCCGATAAATTAGACAAGGGAGCCCGAAGGTTGTGGGAGGTGATGTAAGAGAACTGTTTAAGGTCGGTGTTGTTTTGGGTAAGTTCTCGAATCAGTTGTTCTTTTTCTTTTTCTTGTCTCTTCTCGGCGGTAATGTCACGCTGAATCGAAACCCAATGCGAATGTTCGCCTTCTTGATTGGTGATGGGCAACATCAAAAAATTTACCCAATAGCCTTCACCTGCTTTGTTCTTATTATAGGATTCAAACTGATACGATTTCTTTGTTTTTAGGGCCTTTGCAATCTGCGGCAAAACTTTAGACACCGATTCTCTCGACAGAAAAACAGAAGGGGTCTTGCCAATCACTTCAGCCGGTTTAAATCCTGTGATTTTAGTAAAGGCCGGATTCACAAACACAATTTTAGGAACCGTGCGGTTGGCCTTTTCACTTTCGGTAATTACAACTGCATCTTTGGTTTGGGTAACTACGGTTTCTAAGAGTTTCAATCGTTGTTCTTCTGTTTTTTGTTTGGTAATGTCTTGTATGGCTCCAATCATTCGAATGGCTGTGTCGTTTTCGTCTTTCACCAAAAAGCCTCGGTCAAACACAAACTTATAACTGCCATCGGCACAGCGAAACCGGTATTCGTCTTGCCATTTCTCTGTTTTTTGCTCAATAAACGAGTACAAGCGCACCGACATTTTAATGCTGTCTTCCGGGTGTATACGGTCAAACCACCAACTAGAAGTGTGGCCCACTTCTTCTTTTTTGTAGCCAAAAACTTCCTCAATTCCCTTGTTCCAAATGAAGTAATCTTCCTGAATTTTCCAGTCCCAAATGGTGTCGCTAGTCGCTTTGGCCACGATGTCGTAACGCTCGTTAGAGGCTTTAATTTCATCGTCAGTTTGCTTGAGCGTGTCAATAAATGCCAAACTACTGGCTTCGCTTTTGCCCAAAACATAATACAAGAAAGCCGCTGCTATTCCTACAAAAAAGAGGTCTTTAATAAAGTAAATAACTGATAACATTTGGGAAGACAAACCCAACGAAGTAAATAAAAAGAAGCTGCCAATAGCCAATGGCAAAAATAAAAACAGGAAAAACAGGGCTATTTTATTTGACTTCTTTTTCATTGTTTCAAATATAAAAAATTATACCAAATCGACTCGGGAATTGCCCAACTAATTACCGTTAAATTTTCGCGTGTGAACATACCTTTAACTTAATGAATTAAAGGTTTTTTATGTAAAAATAAAGTGTAGCTTTGCACCCATTAAAAATCACAGATGGAATCGATCAGAAACATTGCTATTATTGCCCACGTTGACCACGGTAAAACCACTTTGGTAGACAAAATCATGTACCATTGCCAACTTTTTCGCGAAAACGAAAACACCGGCGATTTAATTCTTGACAACAACGACTTGGAACGTGAGCGTGGAATTACCATTACGTCCAAAAACGTGTCGGTGGTATACAAAGGAACCAAAATCAACATCATTGATACTCCGGGTCACGCCGATTTTGGTGGCGAAGTAGAACGTGTTTTAAACATGGCCGATGGCGTTTGTTTGTTGGTAGATGCCTTTGAAGGGCCCATGCCGCAAACCCGTTTTGTATTGCAAAAAGCCATCGATTTGGGATTAAAGCCTTGTGTGGTAATTAATAAAGTAGACAAAGAAAACTGTACCCCAGAAGAAGTACACGAAAAAGTATTCGATTTGATGTTTGAATTGGGTGCCGAAGAGTGGCAATTGGATTTCCCCACCGTTTACGGTTCGGCCAAAAACAATTGGATGTCTGACGACTGGAAAAATCAAACCGAAAATATTGAGCCACTTTTAGACATGGTAATTAACAATGTGCCTGCGCCAAAAGTGTCTAAAGGAACTCCTCAAATGCTCATTACCTCACTTGACTTTTCATCCTTTACGGGCCGAATTGCCATTGGTCGTTTGGAGCGTGGAGAACTAAAAGAAGGCATGCCTATTTCGTTAGTGAAACGCGATGGACAAATCATGAAATCCCGCATCAAAGAATTGCACACGTTTGAGGGCCTTGGTCGTAAAAAAGTGCAAGAAGTTGTCGCTGGTGATATTTGTGCCATTGTGGGTGTCGAAGGATTTGAAATTGGCGATACCATTGCCGATTTTGAAAACCCAGAAGCCTTGCAAACCATCGCTATCGATGAACCTACCATGAGCATGTTGTTTACCATCAACGATTCGCCGTTTTTTGGTAAAGAAGGAAAATATGTTACCTCTCGACACATTCGTGATCGTTTGACCAAAGAATTAGAAAAAAACTTAGCGATGAAGTTGGGTGAAACTGATTCTGCCGATAAGTTTATGGTTTTTGGACGTGGTGTATTGCACTTGTCGGTACTCATCGAAACCATGCGTCGTGAAGGCTACGAGTTGCAAATTGGTCAACCCCAAGTAATCATCAAAGAAATTGATGGTAAAAAATGTGAGCCAATCGAAGAGCTTACCATCGATTTACCCGAATCCTTATCAGGTAGAGCTGTTGAGTTTGTGACTTTACGTAAAGGCGAGATGCTAAGTATGGAAACCAAAGGTGAGCGTATGGTCGTAAAATTCAATATTCCTTCTCGTGGAATTATTGGTTTGCGTAATCAATTGCTTACTGCTACCGCAGGTGAAGCCATTATGGCACACCGTTTCATCGGATACGAGCCGTTTAAAGGCGAGATTTCTGGACGTAACAAAGGTTCCTTAATTTCAATGGAAAAAGGAAAAGCGATTCCGTATTCTATCGATAAATTGCAAGACCGCGGTAAGTTTTTTGTTGAACCAAACGCCGAAATTTACGAAGGCCAAGTAATTGGTGAAAACTCACGTGGCGATGATATGTGTGTGAACGTGACCAAAGAGAAAAAACAGTCCAACGTACGTTCTTCTGGAAACGACGAGAAAGCCCGTATTATTCCACCAATTATTTTCTCTTTGGAAGAAGCCTTGGAGTACATTCAAAAAGACGAGTACGTAGAGGTAACCCCAAAATCCATTCGTTTGCGTAAAATTTACTTAACCGAAACCGATCGTAAACGATTCAAAGTGTAAGTCATTTTAACTATAAAAAGAAACCCATTCTACTGCAGAATGGGTTTTTTTATGGGAAGCTTTTTCCAGCTGTCCGCGGTATCTTTTGTTCGTTCCTCTCAAAAGGATGCTGCTGCCATCTGGGCTAGTGGGCCTGTAATAAAAATTGCAGCGGAATAGCCAACCGTTCTTTCCACGATTTTTCTGAATGATCTTTACCCGGGAAAAATTGCGTACGCCAGTTGGTTGCCTCAAAGCCTTTTTCGCGCATTACGTCATCCACTTTTTGTTGCAAGGGCGGATACAAGGCATCCAAGGTTTGGTCTCCGTAATCAAAATAGATTTTATGGGTGGCTGGGTTGGGCAAATGGGTGCGCATGTAGCTCAAAAATGCTTCAGGTACGGGATTGCCCTCCACCGCAAAAATACCTGGCCAATGGGTAGACAAGCAGGCCGCTCCGCCAAATACGTCGGGGTATTCGCAAATCGCATACAGCGAAATCAATCCACCCATGCTCGAACCGGCTATACAAGTAGCTGCTGGACTCGAATCAACTGCATAATGACTGTCAATGTAGGGTTTGAGTTCCGTGACAATAAAGCGTAAATACTCGTCGGCAAGTGGAGTAAAGGTGTCTGTAATTCGTCCTTTGTCTTTTAGGGCTTGCGTCACCAATTGCTTTTGTACATCCGTTAGCGATTCAAACGGTTTTTGCGGAAAATACTCCGGATGTCTTTTGGCCGTGTTGTTAATGCCCACCACTATAAAATCTCGGGTCTTCATTTCGGCTTGCAATGTACTGGCTGTTTCGTCTACTTCCCAGGTTTGTTTGTTCCAAGTTGTCTCGGCGTCAAAGAGCATTTGCCCATCGTGCATGTACAACACGGCATATTTTTTATTCGGAGTATACCCGTCGGGCAACCAAATTTCTATCGCGCGTTTGGCTACATGTTTTGATTTAAAATGCTTGATGTATTCTATTTTACCACTGCTCACCGCAGGTTTTTGGGCAAACAAATGTGTTGTAACTGCCATCATAAACACGTAATTCCATACTGCTTTCATAGTTTATCGTTTTAATGAAAAATGGCCTTTTACTAGGCGTTGGTCTTCAAATAGGATCACATACCAATAGTCATCGGAAGGTACATCAGCCCCGTTAAAGGTGCCATCCCAGCCGGTTCCCAACGGAGAAATTTCTTTCATCAATTTCCCCATTCGATCAAAAATGCGAATTACCGTATTGGCATTGTATGTGGCCGTAACGCCTTTCACATTCCAGGTGTCATTGCTGCCGTCGCCGTTGGGCGTAAAGAAATTGGGAATGCCCAACACATTTACTTCAACGGGTCCAATGGTTCCGCAGCCGTTTATGTCTTTTACATATACCACATGATTTCCAGGTGCTGTGTTGTAAAAATAATTGCTGGGTTGGAAAAAATCAGGGTAATCCAAAGAATAAATATAGGTGCCCAAACCCGAAGTATTCACCGTAATCGAATTCGTTTCGGTAATATCAGCCACGTCAATACTGGTGATGGTTGCTTTTTCTGAAGCGGTTACCTCAATCGTTCGTGTTTTTGGACAACCAGAGGCCGTGCTCACCTCAACCGTGTAGGTTCCTTCGGTGTTTACAGTTAAGGTATTTTGCGTAGCGCCGGCAATTGCAGTGCCGTCCAAAAACCATTGGTAGCTGTAATCGGCCGGATTTGTTCCGGGTAAAACACCAGCGTCAAGGATGCGTGTAAAGGTCGGGTCGTCTGAACAAATGAGTACATTGGCTGTTCCCAACTCATTCAAATCTATCATCGGCAAAGGCAATACAACCAAGGGAATCGCAGTGCTTACAGCACAATTGTTGTTTATTGCATTTTGCATTGTAACGGTTAAGGTTTGCGAAGCACTGTTCAATGGGTTTTGAATAGGATAACCCATAGGTTGGCCAGCGCCATCGGTATACAGCAAGTTTAGCCCAGTTTGTCCATTCAACAAAGCCGTTTCAATGGCCGCCGAATCAAACCCAACGGTTCCGTTTTGTAGGGCAGGATAATATTCGTCATCACACAACTGGGTCAAGGCGCTGCTTATCGGAAACACTTCCGGTAAATCATCCACAATAAAGGTGAGCGTAGCTTCTTCTATACAAGCTCCATTCGGATCGGCAGTCACAGTATTGGTAGCGCGTACCGTTACGGTAGTTGTGGTATCCATCAAAAACGGGTTGGGCAAAGGGCTAGAAAGTGGGTTGCCGCTTGCATCAAAATAAGCAAGTGTCACCTGTGTTTGTCCATTCAATAAAGTCGTATCCAATGCGCTGGTGTCAAAAAGGAATTTACCATCGTGATTGTCATCACAGGTCCGAATGATATTTCCAGGAGCCACAGCCGTAAGTGTGGGCAAGGCTTCGACCGTGAGGTGAATATACGGGCCTAGGGCATAACAGGCGTTGTCAATTGTACTCTTTACCCGAATCCAAATGTCTTGTTGATTGGGATAACCAATGTTACGGTAATTAAAAATCGAATTGGGATCAGCTGCGTTTTGGGAAATTTCGAGTGAATTACCCAAGGCATCCGTTTCTACCGCCGCATCAATACCGTTTTTGTAATATTTTATGGTGTAACTCGAAGTTGCCGGAAGTAAGGCGGCCACAGCGGCTGTAACAGAACTAAAATTAAATCCAGCAATTCCGTCGTGGTCGTCATTGTTGGCCGTATTGTTCCCGTTTAGATCTAAGAAATCATCGCATTTGGCAAAACTTCTGGAAAACGAAGCCGGAATTTGCGTGGCCGAAACCAAAATAGCAATTGAGCCTATACTAAAACAAGTATTCGCATTTTCTACCCGTACCCAAACGGTAGCCGAGTTGGTAAAAAATTGTTCGGGCGCGGCAATATAATCAGGGCTTGCCGTATTGCCAGCTTGTGCGGCTGTTTGGGAAGTATAATACGAGAAAGTTTCTACCGCAGCTTGGGCAGAGAGTTGCGATTCAATCGATTTTAAATTCACGAAAGTAAAGCCATCCGTAAGCGCGTCGTCGTCACATTGTTTGATGACGACAGAACTATTCACTACAGGCAAGGGATAAACAGTGAGTGTCACGGCATCTGAAATCAAATTGCAGCTGTTGCCATTTTTTTGCAGCAGCAACCTAAACGTGGCGCCGTCAAATGGGGTTGGCACGCCAGTAAATTGCAACTGGTTGGTTTGTGTGCCAGACAAGATTGAACTGTTGCTCAAATTGGTCCAAACACCCGCGATGTTTTGTTGCCATTGGTAGCTGTCTACCGGACTAGAATCGACCGTAAAAGACGTGTTTTGCAAGGCACATACCGCTATTGAAACGGGTTGTGTGGTGATACTTATGGGTGCCGAAATAGTATAATTTAAATTGGGCAAGGGGGTATAGCCTGAGGCGGCATTGGTCACCACTCCCCACGAATTCACGGTAACAGGTGAAGAATTGCCCACCATGCCGTCGGCGTTGCCATCCAAGTAGCCGGCTTCGAGTGCGTCCAAGCAGCCGTCGTCGTCACTATCCAAATCAATGTAATTGGCCGCAGCATCGGGATCAGCATTGGCTAGGGTATAATTGAGTTGTCCCGATTCGGGAGTGGTTTCGAGTGAATTGGCTAATCCATTTGAACCAAAAACGCTAGTGGCATCAATCATCCCATTGTAGTTGGTGTCTGAAGCGCCACAACCCGATTCGACCAAATCAAAAATACCGTCGTTGTCGCTGTCTAGATCCAAATAATCGGGAATGCCATCGCTATCGGTATCGGCCAAAACTAAGCCCACATATTCGTCATACAAACCATCCGAATTGGCGTCTACAGCTGGCGAAATTAGGTTTAAAGCCTGCGCTTCAGTTGAATCCAACAGGCCGTCGTTGTCGCTGTCAAGGTCTAATGCATCGGGAACGCCATCGCCATCCGCATCACGCGGCACACAAGTGGCTTGCAATTCCCATTGTACTTTGGCTAAATTGGTATCAGATAGGTTAATTTGGGTGAATCGAAAACTGCTGCTAGACGCCGACTGAAAACTAAAGTTGGCGGTACCAAAAGCCAATGGCGCAGCATTATTGAGTCGGAAGCGCACCTCAAACGATGAAAATTGCGTCACATTGCTTTCGTAATATCCGTCGTAATTGGTGTCGATGAGCAATTGATTGGCCGGATTGAGTACGGTAACCGTTTCGGTCACATCTGAATTGATGATAAATTCTACATTGCCGTCGAGCAAGGCAGTAGGGTCGCCCGTAATTGGATACTGTAAAGAAAATGCAGTCGCCTGGGGAAAACTCTTGGTAAATTGAACCGAATTGCCTTTTCCTATTGGGGTTTCGGCAATAAAATTACCCAATGTTGTTCCGCTTAGTGGTGTAGGAACGGGCAAAGCTGGGCCGCTAGTTTGAATATTTAATAGTGTTGAATCAGACAAATCGATGGGTTGATTGCCCAAGGACTCGGTGCAATTGGGTATGCCGTCGTTGTCCCAATCCAAGTCAACGTTGTCGTTGGCGGCATCATTATCGGTATTTTTGGCACAAGCACTCACCGGAATATTGTCAGACACCAAGGTTGAACTACAGGTCGCAATGGTCGCTTTTACATAATAATATCCTGGTGCCAAAGGCAAATAGCTGTTGGCTGTAGCTCCTGGAATTGCCGTATTGTTGAAATACCATTGAAACACATCAAACGGACTTATCGAATTGACCGAAATGGTAGTGTTGGGAATGCAATTGGATTGGGCCACATTGAGCGCGTCAAAACTTACTTCGGGTTTAAAGGTGAAGCCCGAGAAAAAACCACCAAATGTGGCTGCGCCGTCGGTACCATAGGCTGCCAAATACAATTGCGCCGACGAGAACACGGCCACATTTCCAGACAATCCGGTAATCGAATAGGTTTCATAGGCCGGATTGCCCACTACCGCAATTGGCCCATTTACCGTTACCCCGGGAAGAAAGGCCAATTGGCCTAAAGTATATGGAATTGAATTTATTTCAAAACTTACGGCGGCTGCCGTTTCCGTTAAAAGAGTAACACGGGCAATGGGATAGATGCGCGATCCAATCTGATTGATTAAGGGAATGTTGTCAATTACATGTGGTGTTTCACAACTCAAGGGCGGCACAAAAAACAGCTCTTGGTTGGCAAAATCAGTACGGCTGTTGTCGCCTATGGTTTGGTAGGCAAATACATTTTTGGACGATGACACATATAAATTTTCATTTGCCGAGTAATTGCTCCCATCTAGCGCGATGTAATTTCCGGCATTTAACGTGTAAGCCGCAGCTGTTGTGTTGCCGTTGAGGTAAATTTCAGTGTTGTCTTCGTGTGCAATGAGCAAAATTCGTTCAACGATATCTTGGCCCGTGCTTTTGATAAAAATATACTCTTTGCCCGTGCGTTCGGCAGAAACAATTTGATCAAATCCCAAGTCTAGATTTTGAGAGGCATTTGATCCGGTAAACGATCCGCAATTTACCGCAATGGGTTTATCTGCAATAATTTTGGACCCAATGAGCCCCGAAAGATTGGCTTGCGAAGGACCTTCAACAGCCAACACATAGCTTTCGCCACTATTTAGTGTCACCGGAGCGGGGTTGCTTCCACCTGGATTATTTATCAAAGTTACTCCCGGTTGGATGTCACCAAACTGTACAGTCGTATTGTTTTCGGTGGCCAAAATTGCAATGAAAGTATGTACGTTATTTCCCAAACTGCCATTGTTGGGATTTAAAAGCGAACCCACGCGAAATTCTTTTCCCAGGGCCGCTATTCCTTTGGATACAACCGCTCCCGATTGATTCCCGTTTCCGGCAATGAGCCGTGCAGTTACGTAAATTAAATCTTCGGCTTCAATAATGTATCCTTTGTTGTTCAAAACTGATCCCACCAAACCGTTTTGCACCACCAATTGGGTATTGCTGCCGTAGCCACAATCAAAGACATAGGGATTGGTTTTAGAAACAGTGCCGTAAATGTTTTGTCCTCCCAATTGCTTGATGGTAAAATTCACCGGACTAAGATTGGGGGTAGAAATATATAGGTATTGTTCCTGAGCACTTGATCCGGGACTATCTGATCCAGAAAGCGGCGGAAGGTAATGCGTTTTGCTAAATTGCCCATAACCGGCCAGCGTGCACAGACATAAATAGAGTAGGAGGGAGTGTACTTTCATAGCAGGTATTATCGTTTAAGGCTAAAGTGGCCCGATAGTGTTTTAAATTGATCAAACTGTATACTAAACCAATAGTCATCGGCGGGCAAAGGATTTCCTAAAAAAGTACCATCCCAACCAGCACTGGCTTCTGTTTGCTCTTGGAGTAATTTACCCATGCGGTCAAAAATACGCATTTGGGCTTTCGAGACAAATTCTAGGTTTTTTATCTGCCACAAATCGTTAAATCCATCACCATTGGGGGTGAAAAATCGCGGGTAATCCAATACATATATAGGTTCACTGTCTTTTCCGCAACGGTTAATATCTTGAACGGTTAGGGTATATGCACCTGGAGGTACTTGGGTAAATAACCCACTGCTTTGAAAATCGGTACCGTTTAGGCTGTATTCGTACGTGCCTGTTCCCGTTACAGAAACTAGAATTGATCCTCCGGTAGGAGCAAATTGATCAATCTGCACCTTGGAAATGGTGGGCGCACTCGAGTTGGTTACAATAAAATTTTTACGCGCTTCGCAGCCGTTCGCATCGGTTACGGTTACGGTATATGTATTGGCCGTGGTAATTTGAATACTTGGACTCGATTGTCCGCTGGACCAGGCATACGTACTAAAGTTAGGATCAATGGCCAAATCTAGTGTTTGTAGCGGGCATATGAATAAACTACTGTCGTCAAAATTTGCCGGTAGGTTGCGATGTACTTCTAAGCCAATGGGGCTAATGCCAAAACAATCGGGACCATTGGAAATTTTGGCATAAATGGTCTGCTGATTTATCGTGGTATTCGTAAAAACGGCAGGTAGCGCATTTTGTTCGGCCTGGGCATCGGCTAAATTGGCATAGTACTGTACTACCAAACCTGCAGGCAATCCATTAAGCAAAAGCGGATTAATATTGGCCAAGGTAAACCCAAAGAATCCGTCGAGCGTGCCGTCTAAATCACAACTGGCATAGCTAAGGTTTTGCGGAACAGCAGCTGAAGAAATTTGCAAGAGTATAGCAGCCACTGCCACACAACCAAAGTTGGTTTGCACAGCGGCATAAATGGTTTTGGGCACTGATGAATATGATGTTGGCGTTGATATGGCCAGATTTACATCAAATTGTTGGGCTGCAGTTGCTGATTCAAAATAGAGTACTTGTCCATAGCTGCTGTTATTATTGGTAACTAGCGCATTAAGCTTGGTGAGATTAAACACCGCCGAACCGTCTTGGTTGTCATCGCAGGCCACAAGCGTAGTAGGTACCAACACCGGTTTGGGTACAAATTCAACAATACAACTTCCGGTACTGGCACAACTGCTTCCGGTTGAGGTAATTGAAACACTGTAGGTGCCTGAAACTGAATTAGAAATAGTAAGTGTGGGATTGGTTTCGCTGGCCAGCGGATTGCCGTTCAAAAACCATTGGTACAAATTAGTGCCGGCTTGGGTAGCGTTCAAGGTTATCGGGCTGCCTTCGCATACCGGATTGTTGGAAGCAATTAATCGATCGGGACCCAAATCAACACCAATGTTAAAACTGCCTCCTCCCAAAAAAATGGCCGAATCATAGCGGATGTTTTCGTGATCGGCAATGACCAATTTAATGTGGTAAGTATTGCCCGGAACTACAGTAGCTTGGGCGGTCATGACCACCGTTTGTCCGTTAAAATTGATGGGCGCTGTAGAGCCGTTGTATCCCCCAAAAAATGTAGGATTGGCTGCGGCACAAGAACCCGAAATAGCGGGATGTACTGAGGTGACGAGCACTGGAGTCGAAGTACCTGGAATCAAGGCCAAGTTTTGATAGGGCGCCGTACTGCCCACCTCTTTCAGTAAAAATGCAAATCCGTCTGAATAACGACAGGGCGCGGTTCCTTGGTATTCTTCCGAAGCAAAAATATAATTGAATCGAAAGTTGCTGTTTTGAGGCGTAAAATCAAATTCTAAGGCTGTGGCATTGTAAGTGTTGGTGATGTTGAGCGCCTGTTGCAAATCCAAATCACCTAGCCAAGCGGTTTGGCCTTCATCGATAAGCGAGGTATTGGGTCCAGCTGCACGTTGGGCGCGCGCCGTACCCAAAATAACCCCATTGGCAAATGGAAATGCGCCGCCATTGTTGGCAAAATAGCCATAGCTTTGTTGAGCTCCGTTAAAGGTGTTTCCACTCACGGTTACATTGGTTACGGCCGCACAGGGGTTATTGATCAACACATTTTCGACCAATTGCTGTGCCGTAAACGTATCATCAATAGAAACATTTTGGCTATAGGAATACTCGACTATTAGCGCGAATAGTAGACTAAAAAGTCGAATGTAGCCAATTGATTTCATGGGCGTTTGCCGGTGATGAGCCGTTTAGCTTTTTTGTTCTTTGTTAAAATACACCAGGTAGTAATACATTTGTTTTTCTTCGTCCCAGCCTTTTTCTACAAATTTTTCGGCACTTTCGGGGTTGATGAAATCCAATTTAATTTGAATGTGCGTATCCAAATTGATTACGTTTTTGATTGATTTGCGCGCATCTGTTACCGCCGCATTGGCAATTGGGAAAGAAGTCACATCTTCGATGCTGTATTTTTCGCCCTTGTCTACTTTGTAGCTTTTAAACTCCGGAATCAAGTCAGGGTTGTCGAGCACTTCGTTCAAGAAGTTGGTTTCTTCAAACTGGTCGTTTTTGGCAAAATAATTCACTGAACGGTTCATGAACATTACCTCTTCTTTTTTGTCTTCGGCCGGAAGCACCACGTCTTTGGCAAAGCCTTGGCAAAATTTCAAGTATTTTTTGGTGATGAAATTTTCGTCTTCAAAGGCATCCACCGACAAGAAATGCTCCAACCAATAGCGCGCGTCATAGCGGTTGCTGTCTACGGTTAAGATTTTGTAGCCTTCCTCTTGTTTGTGGTTAAAAATCAAACAGCCTTTATCCAGTTTGTTTAAGTTGATGCCTTGTTGCAAGATCATTTCGAGGTTGGTTCCCTTTTCTTCAAACTGCAAGAAATCAGCTTGCAACTCGCTTTTAAAAATGCCTACCGCATCCACCACGGTATTGTCAATCGACAAATGGCTCAAATAAGCTACGTAAACCTCGCCGTTTTTAATGTGCGGGTGATTGGATTGCTCAAACAAGTGCTTGGTAATTTTTTTGGATACCTCGTGTACCGACGAAGGATCAGCAAATATTTGGGTAACCAATTTATACATGTCGTTGTATTCTAAATCGACATCGTGGGCAAATTGGTAGTAGTTTTCTTCTTTGTCCCGAAAAGGTTTAAAGAAATATTCTTTCAACAACGGAACGATTTCGTCGTTTAAATTATAGGGTTGATCAGATAAAAATAGGGCTTCGTTTCGGCTTTTATTGCCCACGCGGTGAATGGATAAGTTCTCAATGTGGGTGTTGTACAAATTAATCATAAAGGAGTTTTCGTTTATTTTATTAGATAAAAGAACCAAGAAGTAAGGAATCTCAGCTTCTTGGTTTAGGGTATAATTCGATTGTATGAATCAGGTTTTGTGCGAATGCTAGTAGTCGTCGTAGCCGTGGTCTTCGTATCCGCCTTCGTTTTCGTCAAATAAATCGAGATCGTCTTCGTCTAGATCATCTTCAAATTCGTCGTAGATGCCCTCGGTCATGTCGGCTTCGAAGTTTTTGTCGCCGGCTTCGGCAGGCATAAACCCGTGGCTAAACAAGGTAGCCGGATAGGTTTCGGACGCGCTCACTTCTTCAATAGCGGCCAATTCAACCAAGAAGGTCCACATGTTTAAAAAGTCATACACATAAATAATTTTGGTGTTTTCCTTGTCCAATACATCGGCCAACACATACTCACTCATGATGCGCTGTTCGCCCGGTGTATCGCCGGTGTCAAACAAGGCAATTTCGTCTTCCTGGTTCCATTTGTCGTCACAGGTGTAAAACGAGGCCATTTCTTGCCCGTCAAAATCAAAGGCATTCACAATGGCATTGTGCAAATCTTCTAAGGTGTCTTCTTCTAAAATCGCGATGTCTCGAAATATATCTTCTTCGGTATCGAGGATCACTCTAAATTTATAAACCATATTCTCTTATTTTATTAGCGTAAACTCACGCCCAATTCGGTAGTTAATTTTTCTTGTAATTTACTCATCACGGCATCAATTTGCTCGTCGGTCAAGGTTTTGCTGCTGTCTTGCAAAATGAAACTCACCGCATACGATTTCTTGCCCTCGGGTAGTTTGTCGCCTTGGTACACGTCAAACAATTGGATGTTTTTGAGCAAGGTTTTTTCGGTTTGTTTGGCCAATTGGTAAATGGCATCAAAACTCACGGCTTCGTCTATCAGCATCGAGAAATCGCGACGCACTTCTGGAAACTTAGGAATGTCTTGGAATTTCATTTTGGTCGAAACCAATTTCAAGACCAAATTCCAATTGATGTCGGCATAGAATACCTCTTGCTTGATGTCAAAATACTTGAGAATCGCTTTTTTTACGGTGCCAAATTCAACCAAGGTGTCGTTGCCAATGGCATACTGAACGCCCTCAGCAAACACATCCGATTGCAGCGGCTTGGTTTTGGCTTTGTCAATACCCATGCGCGACAACAACCCATCAATGTAACCTTTGAATAAGAAAAAGTCGCTGGCTTTGCTCGCCTGTGTCCAGTTTTCGCTAGTACGGTTTCCGCTTACAAATAAACTCAAGTGCTTGGGTTCGCTGTAGCTTCCCGCTATGTTGTGGTAGGTTTTGCCAAATTCAAACAACTTCAAGTCCGAATTTCTTCGGTTGCAGTTGTAGGCCACGGCTTCTAACCCAGAAAACAATAGCGATTGACGCAAGGCCGATAGATCAGCACTCAACGGATTGAGCATGCTCACATTGTGTTCGGCTTGCAGTTGCTCACTCAAATTCACATAATCAGGCGTGGTGAGCGAATTGGCCATCATCTCATGAAATCCTTGGGAGTTCAATTGATTGGCAATGGTATTTTGAATTTTGTAATCTTCAGTTCGGGAAGAATTGGCAATGGTGGCGTTCAATTTTTTGCTAAAATTGATGTTGTTGTATCCATAAACACGCAATATTTCTTCGATCACATCAATTTCGCGTTGCACATCGACGCGGTAGGCCGGAACAATCAAGCCCAATCCAGCATCGGTAGAGCTGTTTACTTTGATGTCAAGCGAAGCCAATATTTTTTTGATAATTTCTTTAGACAATTCTTGCCCAATCAGTTTGGTAGTTTTCTCAAAATTCAAAAACACCGGGAAGTCTTCTATCTTTTTGGGGTAGACATCCACTACATCTGAGGTGATTTCGCCACCGGCCACTTCTTGAATTAAAATGGCGGCGCGCTTCAAGGCATATTCGGTAATGGTCGGATCGATGCCGCGTTCAAATCGGAAAGAGGCATCGGTATTGAGTCCATGTCTTTTGGCCGATTTACGCACGCTTACCGCATTAAAATAGGCGCTTTCTAAAAATATATTTTGGGTTGATTCGCTCACGCCCGATTCTTTTCCGCCAAAAACGCCCGCAATACATAAGGGTCCGTGGTCATCGCAGATCATCAAATCGTCTTCGTGCAAACTGCGTTCAACATCGTCCAAGGTGGTAAATTTGGTACCCGCAGCCACCGTTTTTACTTGAATTTTTCCGTTTATTTTATTCGCATCAAAAGCGTGTAACGGCTGACCCAATTCATGCATCACGTAATTGGTTACGTCTACAAGGTTGTTTTTGGGTTGTAGGCCAATGGCTTTCAATCGGTTTTGTAGCCATTCGGGCGATGGTTTTATGCTCACCCCAGAAATAGTAACCCCGCAATAACGTGGTGCCAATTTGGGATTTTCAACTTTTACATCAATTTTCAAGGTGCGTTTGTCTACCCGAAAATTGCTCACCGAAGGAGTAATGAGTTCAACTTGCACGCCACTTTGAATCAAGCCAGCACGTAAATCACGGGCAGTTCCCCAGTGGCTCATGGCATCGGCACGGTTGGGTGTGAGGCCAATTTCAAATACTTCGTCGTTTTCTATTTTAAATTCTTTGGCTACCGATGCACCGGGTGTTAACTTTTCGTCCAACACCAAGATGCCGTCGTGGCTGTCGCCCAAGCCCAATTCGTCTTCGGCACAAATCATTCCGTGACTTTCTACGTCGCGGATTTTTCCTTTTTTAATCACAAAGGCCTCACCGTTTTTGTCATACAAAGTGGTGCCAATTAAGGCTACAGGTACTTTTTGTCCGGCGGCCACATTGCTGGCGCCACACACAATTTGCAAAGGAGTTCCACTGCCCACGTCTACAGTAGTTACTTTCAAGCGATCGGCATTGGGGTGTGGTTCACAACTGAGTACATGTCCAACCACAATTCCTTCGAGTCCACCTTTTACCGATTGGTATTTTTCTACGGCTTCAACTTCAAGACCCAAGTCGGTTAAAAGGGCGGCAATTTCGTCGGATTTCCAGTCTATTTTAAGAAATTGTTTAATCCAATTGTAAGATATTTTCATAGCGGGCGGCGTACTTTTTTTAAGGACGTAAATATACGGATTGCGGATTGGAGTACCGAAAAAAAAGATTGGAAAATTTGGGTATAATTTAAAGATTTAATGATTGAAGAATTGAAAGATTTGAGCCCGAATTGGAATTTGGGCCAGAAGTTTTGGGAAGGAAATGTTTTTGGATTGCCACGAATGCACGAATGATTTTTCTTTTGATTAATTCTGGGTAATCGTTTACTCGCTTCGCGACAGTTGCTAACTTCGGAACTTTATATTTTCAATTAAAAAAATCTTTCGAAACGTGAACATACCACAAAATTCGTAATCTTATCAAACTCTTGATGCCAGCAGGTTTTTTATTCAACAGTTTCGATTTCCATATTCCTTTCGGATTTAGTTTTTCCAGTCAGTATAAACAAGTCAATTAATATTAATAAAGACAAAATACCATTACAAATTATAACGTATTTAATTTCTCCTTGACGCACTTCAAGAATTTTTAATAAAACTAAAGTTAACCAAGTTATAAATAGTGTCAAATTAAACACTCCAGCAAAAAAATAGAAAAAACTTGCTTTAAGTTTATAACTTTTAGCTTTTCTATACATTGAAATTCTTAAAAGCAAAGATATTATACCAATTAAAATTCCAAAAACCATAGTATAGATATATAATCCTAAAGTCCCTAATCCACGAAACATTCCTGGTTCTTCAAGCAGATAATAAAAGAATAAAAAAAAAGTCCAAACATTTATTATTAGAAATGTAATTGATGCATTTTTAAAAAGATTTTCTTTCATTTTAGATGGTTTTAAACA